>CAVWPR010000024.1:0-208798 GCA_963756815.1 uncultured Acidimicrobiia bacterium | reverse complement strand
TGTCGCCGGGGACGGCCGCGACCGGACCGGGTCCGGTGGCGTGTCCCGTGACCGTCACCGCGGGATCCATCCCTATTCCTCCCCTTCACCACCCTCGAGCACGGGGGCGACGGCGACCACACTCTCCCCCTTGCCGAGGGCGGCGACCTTGACGCCGGTGGCGTCACGGCCCTGTGAGGAGATGTCACGAACGCCGGTCCGAATGATATTGCCGGCGGAGGAGAAGACGAGGACCTCGTCGTCGGGCTGCACCATGAACGCCGCGACGATGCCCACCCGGCTCGCGGTCACCTTCATGCCCCGCACGCCCTGACCACCCCGGCCCTGACGGTTGAACTTGTCGAGCTTGGTGCGCTTCCCGTGCCCGCTCGCGCTCACGAACAGCATGACCGCGTCGTCCTTCGCCAGGTCGCAGGACACCACGCCGTCCTCCGCGTTCTTCAGCTTCATCCCGCGGACGCCCGCGGCTGCCCGTCCCATCGGCCGGACGTCGGCCTCACTGAAGCGGATCGTCATCCCGTTGCGCGAGACCATGAAGATGTCGGCGTCCCCGGTCGTCTGGATCACCCGGACGAGCTCGTCGTTCTCCTTGAGGTTGATCGCGATGAGACCGGTGCGCAGCGACGAGTCGTACTCGCCCATCTTCGTCTTCTTGACCTGACCGAGCTTCGTCGCGAAGAAGAGGTACGCGCCGTCCTCGTAGGTGCGCGTGTCGATGATCGCCTCGATGGTCTCCTCGGGCCCGAGCGCGAGCAGGTTCACGATCGCGGTCCCGCGCGCGGTGCGCTCCTTCATCGGGATCTCGTGCGCGCGCAGCCGGTACACGCGACCACGGTTCGAGAAGAACAGCAGGTACGAGTGCATCGTGGTGGTGAGGAGGTGCGCGACGTAGTCCTCGTCCTTGAGGCTCGAGCCGCGCACGCCCTTGCCGCCGCGGCCCTGCTTGCGGAACGCGTCGGACGCGACGGTCTTCACGTAGCCCTTCGCCGACAGGACGACCACGACCTCCTCGTCCTCGATGAGGTCGAGGTCGGCGATGTCGCCGGTGTCGAGCGTGATCTCGGTCCGCCGGCCCTCGGCGTACTTCTCGCGCACGTCGGCGAGCTCGTCCTTGATGACCGTGCGGAGCTTCGCGTCGCTCGCAAGGATCGACTCGCAGCTCCTTGATCGTCTTCTGGAGCTCGTCGAACTCGTCCTTCAGCTTCTGGTGCTCGAGCTGCGCGAGGCGGCGCAGCTGCAGGTCGAGGATGTGGTTGGCCTGGATCTCGCTGAAGCCGTAGCGCTCGCTCATCAGCTCCTGGCGCGCTGCGTCGGCGCTCTCGGAGGCCCGGATGAGGGCGATGATGTCGTCGATCCGGTCGATCGCCTTGAGCAGGCCCTCGACGATGTGCGCTCGGTCCTGCGCCTTCTGCAACCGGTGCTGGGTGCGGCGGGTGATGATCTCGACCTGGTGGTCGATGTACACCTGCAGCGCGTCGCGCAGGTTCAGCAGGCGCGGTGCACCGTCGACCAACGCGAGCATGTGCACCGCGAAGTTCGTCTGCATGGGCGTGTGCTTGTAGAGCTGGTTCAGCACGACCTGCGCGTTCGCGTCGCGCTTGAGCTCGACGACGAGGCGGACCGAGTCACCGGCCGACTCGTTGCGCACGTCGCGGATGCCCTCGATCTTGCGTTCGTTCACGAGGTCGGCGATCTTGGAGCCGATCACCTCGACCGAGGTCTGGTACGGCACCTGACTGACGACGATGCGCTGCTCGCCCTTGCGACCCTCGTCGATCTCGGCAACGGCGCGCATCTTGATGGACCCGCGCCCGGTCCGGTACGCGTCGCGCGCGCCGGCCTGGCCGAGGATGAGCGCGCCGGTCGGGAAGTCGGGCGCCTTCACGAACTGCATCAGGTCGTCGCTCGTGGACTCGGGGTTGTCGATGAGGTGCAACACCGCGTCCACGACCTCGGCGAGGTTGTGTGGCGGGATGTTCGTGGCCATCCCGACCGCGATGCCACCGCCGCCGTTGACGAGCAGGTTCGGGAATCGCGCCGGGAGGACCTTCGGCTCCTCGTTGTTGCCGTCGTAGGTCTCCTCGAAGTCGACGGTGTCCTCGTCGATCTCGCCGAGCAGCTGCATCGCGAGCGGCGCCAGCTTCGACTCGGTGTTGTGATTGACGAACCCGTCGGCGAGGAACGAGTGGTCCTCGGAGTCGACGCGCACGGAGTACACGGGCTGCACGCCGGCGTCGTCGACCGATGCGACCTCGGCGTAGTACCAGCCGCCGCTCACGAGCGGCGCGATCACGCGCTCGACCTCGGGGTTCCGGATCCGGTCCAGCACCTCGCGGCCCCGGCCACGGTCCCAGCGCTCCATCGCCGCGATGTCGTGCTTCTCCAGCCACTTCCGGTCGTCGCCGCGCGAGCCACTCTCGGCCCGCAGGTACTCGGCGAGGAACGGCACTCGATCGTGCGTGCGCGTGGTCGTCGTGCCGGGAAGCGCCGCGATGAGCGCCTCGAGCTTGTGCTGCTTCGCGCCCCAGAACCCGACCCGGTGAGCGAAGCGCGCCGCATCTCGCCGGTTGCCGATGACCACCTTGATCTCGCCGTTCTCGTAGCGGCACTGCCGCGAGATCACGCCGAACTCGAGCAGGAGCCGCTGCACATCGCGGGCGAGTTGTGCGCTGCGCGTGGAGTACGACACCTGCACCGAGTTGCGCCCAGGTCCGAGCAGGATCCGTCACCTTCGTAGAGCGCCTGGAGGAAGACCTGCTTCGCGTCGCGCGGCGCGCGCCACACGAACTCGGGGACGCGCTTCTCCGCGCTCTTCAGGCCGACGAGCTCGGCCGAGCGGCGACGCGGCGAGATCGCTCGTGTCGTGCACGTCGAGCTCGTGGATCCGGCGACCCGACGCGAGTCGTCGGTCGTTGAGATACCGACGACCGCCCACCACCGTGTCCCAGGCCGCGACCACGGCGTCGAAGTACTCGACGTCGACGTTGTTGAAGCCGGCACGGGCGGTCGACGCCCATCCCTCCGCCACCATCGCCCCGGCCAGGAACGCGGCCTCGAGATCCGCCGCGGTGGCGTCGCGTTGGTCGTCCGTCGAGATGACGCGCGATGACGACCACGGTGCCCGGCTCGATCTCCTCGAGCAGCTTCCACTGGAGCACCGGCACGCCGGCGATCGCGCTCGAGGCACAGCACGGGGTGGTTGTGCGTGCCCGTCAACTCGTATCCCTCGCGGGTGCGCAGCCGCCGCGTCGGGTGATCCCCCGAGTGGAAGAACTTCGTCGCCCGCACCGGGTTGCCGTCGCGGTCGAGCACCTTCAGGTCGATCGGTGTCTCCGAGCTCGGCTCGGCGTCGGCGATCGCATCGATCCGCACGGTTCCGGCGCCGGTCAACACGCGCGAGTCGCCCGAGATGCAGTAGCGCATCGCCGCCGGGCGGTCGTTGGGGTCGGGGGAGCCGAAGTTCCCGTGACCGTCGACGAGCGGGTACCGCAGCGAGAAGTCCTGTGCCATGCGCGGCGAGCGCGTCGTAGATCGACTGGTCACCGTGCGGGTGGTACTTGCCCATCACGTCGCCGACCGCGGACGCGCACTTCTTGTAGTTGCGCTCCGGGCGCAGCCCGCCCTCGTACATGCCGTAGAGGATCCGGCGCTGGACGGGCTTCAGGCCGTCGCGCGCGTCGGGCAGCGCGCGCGACGTGATGACCGACATCGCGTAATCGAGGAAGGAGCGTTCCATCTCCTCCTGGATCTCGATCGGTTCGATGTTGGATTCGAGCTGGGGCTGGGTGCCGTCGGGCACGCCGACCTCCTCCGGGGGTGGTTGGGGCGGGAGCCGGTGCTGCTAGATGTCGAGGAAGCGGACGTCCTTGGCGTTCTGCTGGATGAAGTGCTTGCGCGACTCGACGTCGTCGCCCATGAGGGTGGAGAACACCTCGTCGGCGATCGCGGCCTCCTCGACCGACACCTGCAACAGCGAGCGCGTGTCGCGGTTCATCGTCGTCTCGCCGAGCTCCTGCCAGTCCATCTCGCCGAGACCCTTGAAGCGACTGACCTCGATCTTGCGGTTCTCGTGCTCACCCTCGAACGCGCGGAGCGCGGCCTCGTCCTTCAGGTACGTGCGGTCCTTGCCGACGTCGGCGCGGAACAGCGGCGGCTGCGCGACGTACACGTAGCCGGCCTGCACGAGCTCCTTCATCTGCCGGTAGAAGAACGTGAGGAGCAACGTGCGGATGTGCGAGCCGTCGACGTCGGCGTCGCTCATCAGGATGATCTTGTGGTAGCGGAGCTTCTCGACGTCGAACTCCTCGCCGATGCTCGTGCCCGCGGCGGTGATGAGCGCCTGCACCTCTTCGTTCTTCAGCATCTTGTCGATGCGGGAACGCTCGACGTTCAGGATCTTGCCCGCGGATCGGCAGGATCGCCTGGTACTCCGGGTTGCGGGCCTTCTTCGCCGAGCCGCCGGCGCTGTCACCCTCGACGATGAACAGCTCGCAGTCGGCCGGGTTCTTCGACGAGCAGTCGGCGAGCTTGCCCGGCATGGCGGACGACTCGAGCAGGCTCTTGCGCCGCGTGAGGTCGCGCGCCTGGCGGGCCGCGACCCGGGCGCGCTGGCGCCTGCATGGACTTCGCGATCACCTGCTTCGCCTCGGCCGGGTGCTCCTCGAGCCACTCGGCCAGCTTCTCGTTCGTGACCTTCTCGACCATCGAGCGCATCTCGGTGTTGCCGAGCTTGGTCTTGGTCTGACCCTCGAACTGGGGGTTGCGCAGCTTCACCGAGAGGATCGCGGTGAGCCCCTCGCGGATGTCCTCGCCGAGGAGGTTGTCCTCCTTCTCCTTCAGCAGGTTCTTGCCGCGGCCGTACTTGTTCACGACGTTGGTGAGGGCCTTCTTGAAGCCCTCCTCGTGCATGCCGCCCTCGGTGGTGGCGATGTTGTTCGCGAACGAGTGGATGCCCTCGTGGTAGCCGGTGTTCCACTGCAGCGCGACGTCGACCTCGGAGTCGTCGGTTGCGGTCCTCGAACGCGACGACGCGCTTGAAGATCGGCTCCTTCGACGCGTTGAGGTGCTTCACGAAGTCGGTGATGCCGCCGGCGAACCGGAACGTCTGCTCGACGGGCTCCTCGCGGCCGCTCGTCACGGAAGCGGATCTCGAGACCCTTGTTGAGGAACGCCATCTCGCGGAGGCGCTCGAGCAGCGTCTGCGCGCGGAACTCGGTCTCCTCGAAGATCGTGGGGTCCGGCCAGAACGTGACGATGGTGCCGGTCCGCTTCGACGGGGCCTTCTTCTCGAGCTTGCCCTGCGGCTTGCCGCCCTTGGCGAAGCTCATCTCCCACTTGCTGCCGTCGCGGTGGATCTCGAGGTCGAGCCTGCTCGACAGCGCGTTCACGACCGACACGCCGACGCCGTGGAGACCGCCGGAGATCTTGTAGCCCTCGCCGCCGAACTTCCCGCCGGCGTGCAGGACGGTGAGCACGACCTCGGCCGCGGACTTGTTCTTGTAGTCGGCGTGGTTGTCGACGGGGATGCCGCGCCCGTTGTCGTCGACGCGGCAGCCGCCGTCGGCGAGCAGCGTGACGAGGATGCGGGTGGCGTGGCCGGCCATCGCCTCGTCGACCGCGTTGTCGACCACCTCGTAGACCAGGTGGTGCAGACCGGACAGACCGGTCGAACCGATGTACATCCCGGGGCGCTCGCGGACGGGCTCGAGGCCCTTGAGCACCGTGATGTCTTTTGCGCCGTAGGCCACTCGCGCCGTACCTCTCGTGGGTCGGATGCATCTCGTCGGAGAACTCGGTTGCTCCGGGGTCGGCGGGGCCGACATCCGGTGGACCGCGGGGCGTCACACTCGGGCGATTCCGGAGCCGGGTGGGGGTCCGCGGACGAGGCCCGGGCGGGCGCCGCCGACCAGGGCGACGGAGGCGCGAAAGTCCTGGTCGGACGGGCTGTTTCGGGCCCTGGAAGTGTACCACGGACCGGTGACCGACCCGTGGCTCCGGCGGCGCGATTCAGGCCGGTTCGCCGCCGCCGTCGGACCACTCGTCGGGGGTCGGTACCGCCCCCTCCCCGACCCCTGCGCCGGGGTCCCGGCCGGTGACCGAGATCTCCCTGATCGCGGCTTCCGGAACCCGCTCGGCGAGGGCTTGCACGAGGGCGTCGCCGAGGTAGCGGAACTGACCACCCCATGCCGGGTCGTCGACCCGCACCCGCAGCACGCCCCGCCGCAGGTGCAGCGGCACGCTGTGTCGGGCGAGGGCCTCGCCCGCGACCTCCGGCCACGCGCACGCGCACCCGCTCGAGGACGCTCGGGGCGGGCGTGCCCAGCTGACGCCGGACGGCACGGAGCGCGTCGCCGACGGGACGCGGCTCGTCAGCCAACGACCCGTCCCCCCTCGATGCGGACCCAGGCCGCAGCCGCGATGCCCTCCGGCAGCGCGCCGGCAGTCGTCACGAGCGTCTGCGTCGCGGGCAGGTGCGCGACGAGCGCGGCCGCGCGACGCGCGTCGAGCTCGCTGAACACGTCGTCGAGCAGGAGGAGCGGCTCCACGCCGACGACGTCGGCGACGATGCGGTGGCCGGCGAGCCGCAGACCCAACGCGAGGGTCCGCTGCTCGCCCTGCGACGCGTGGTGGCGCGCGTCCATGCCGTCGAGCACGAAGGTCCAGTCGTCGCGGTGCGGACCGACCAGGGTGATCCCGCGGTCCTCCTCCCGCCGGGCCATCCGTGCGAGAGCGTCGCGCAGCGCCGGCTCCGTCGAGCCGCGTTCGAGCGCGTCCGGACTCCACTCCGTCTCGTAGACGGTCGCGAATCCCGGCGCGTCGCCGGCGAGGGACGCGTAGGCGTCGCGCACCACCGGGGTCAGTCGCTCGATCAGCTCGAGGCGCGCGTCGAGCAACGCGGCCCCGGACGCGACGAGGCGCGCGTCGAGCACGTCGCGTGTGGTGCGGTCCTCGGCGCCTCGGATGCCGGCGCGCAACAACGCATTGCGCTGCTTGAGCACGCGCTCGTAGTCGGTGATGACCCCGGCGAGGCGCGGCGTCGACGCCACGAGCAGGTCGTCCACGAAGTCGCGGCGCCCCGCCGGCGCGCCCTTCACGAGCGCGAGGTCGTCGGGCGCGAACACGGTGACCCGCAGGTGCTCGGCGAGGTCACGGCGCCGGGTCACGGCCTGCTTGTTCGCCATGATGCGGTTGCGGCCCCGACTGCGGATCGCGGCCTCGACGAGGACCTCCCGGTCGTCGTGCGCGATCTCGGCGCGCACGATGGCCTCGTCGGCGCCGGTGCGCACCAGGACGCGGTCGGGAACGCCGCGCAGCGACCGGCCGGTGGCCAACCACGCGACCGCCTCGAGCAGGCTCGTCTTGCCCTGCCCGTTGCTGCCGGTGACGACGGTGCAGCCCGCGTCGAGCGCGAGCTCGACGTACTCGTAGCAGCGGAAGTCGGTCAGCCAGAGACGGTCGAGGCGCGTCATCGAACGGCGCGGCGCTCCACGCGCGTCAGCTGATGCGCACGGGCATGAGCAGGTACAGGAACTCCGGCTGGTCGCTGCCCTTGAGCGTCGCGGGCTTGAGGGGATCCATGGTCTCGAGCACGGCTTCCTCGCCCTCGATCGCGAGCAGGCCGTCGAGCAGGAACTGCGGGTTGAACGCGACGGTGACGTCGGTGCCCTCGAACTTCGCGTCGAGGGCCTCGACCGCGTCGGCGCGCTCCTGCGCGGTTGCCGACAGCTCGAGTCCCGACACGGTCATCGCGAGCCGGACCGGCGTGCCCTCCCTGCCCTCGCCCACGATCTGCATGAGCCGGACCGCCTCTTCGAGCGCGCTGCGCGTCACCACGAGCTTGTTCGGGTACCCGCTCGGGATCAGCTGCTCGTAGTTGGGGAAGTCGCCTTCGATCAGGCGGGTGGTGACCGAACGCGACTCGTTGCTGAACCGCACCTCGCGCTCACCGAGCGTCACCTCGATGGTGCCCGAGGAGAACACTCGCTGGACCTCGTTGAGGCCGCGCGCGCCGACGAGCACCTTCTGCCCCTCCGTCAGCATCCCCAGCCCTTCGAGGTCGCGGACGGCGAGGCGGTACGAGTCGGTGGCCACGAGGCGCATGCCCGCCGCGGTCGCGGCCAGCAGGACGCCGGTGAGGATCGGTCGGGCGTCGTCGCGTGACGCCGCGGGGATCACCTGACGCAGGGCCTGGGCCAGCGGCTCGGCATCGAGCGTCACCGTGGTTCCCTCGGGGTCGCTCACCCGGGGGAACTCGTCGGCCGGCAGGAGCCGCACGCCGGCACGCGCCGGACCCGCCGAGATCCGTCGCGTCGTCGCCTTCGATCTCGAAGGTCACGGTTCCCGGCTTCAGGCGCGTGGTGAGCCCGTCGAACAGCTTCGCCGGGACCACGGCCTCGCCGGCGTCGTCGACCTGGGCCGGGATCGTGACCCGGATCGTGAGATCGAGATCGGAGCCGACCAGCTCCACCGCGTGGTCCTTGGCCGTCACCTGGATGCCGGAGAGCACCGGGAGCGCGCCGCTACGGACCGCCACCGCACGTTGGGCGGTGCCGATCGCCTCGGCGAGGGTGTCGCGCTCGCAGCGGAACTTCACTGTCCACCTCCGGGATACGAAGAGAATTGAATTGGTAGTACCGGTAGTAGGGCCTGTGGATTGTGGATCATGGGCCGTTGTCGCAGGTGGGATGGTCTGTGGGTATCCACACGGTCATCACCCGTTTCCACCGTTCGCGAATCCCAACCTTGGGATTTTCCAGGGTTTCCCACGGGTTCGGCGCGATATCCCCAGGCATCCACAGGGTTATCCACCGGTGCCGAGCCGCACTCGGCTCATCAGCTCGTTGACCTGGTCGAACACCTGGTGGCGCTCGGTCATGAGCGCCTTGATCTTCTCCACCGCGTGGATGACCGTCGTGTGGTCACGGCCGCCGAACTGCTCGGCGATCCGCGGGTAGGAGAAGTCGGTCAGCTCGCGGAACACGTACATCCCGATCTGGCGGGCGATGACGAGCGGCCGCCGCCGGCTCTTGCCGCAGAGGTCCTCGACGGTGAAGCCGAACATCTTGGCCGTCTCGTCGAGGATCAGCTCGGGGGTGACGACCCGGGGCTGGCTCGGCGGCAGCAGGTCGGCGAGGACCTGCTTCGCGACGGTCTCGTCGAGCGTCGTGCGGTGCAGGCTCGAGTAGGCCGCGATGCGGATCAGGGCGCCCTCGAGCTCGCGGACGTTGTCGCTGATGTTCGAGGCGATGAAGGCCAGGACGTCGTCGGGCAGGTTCTCGAGCCGCTCGGACTCCGCCTTCATGCGGAGGATCGCGAGCCGCGTCTCGAACTCGGGGGGCTGGACGTCGGTGATGAGCCCCCACTCCAGCCGGGTGCGGAGCCGGTCCTCGAGGCGAGGGATCTGCTTGGGCGGCCGGTCCGATGACAGGACGATCTGCCCGCCGGCGCCGTGCAGGGAGTTGAAGGTGTGGAAGAACTCCTCCTGGAGCTGCTGCGAGCGTTCCAGGAACTGGATGTCGTCCACGAGGAGGACGTCGACCTCGCGGTAGCGCCGGCGGAACGAGTTGGCCGCATTGTTCCGGATCGCGTCCACGAACTCGTTCATGAGCGTCTCGGTCGAGACGTACCTGACCCGACTGAGTTGGTGCACATCGCGCACGTAATTGCCGATCGCGTGCAACAGGTGGGTCTTGCCCAGTCCGGCCGGCCCGTAGATGAACAGCGGGTTGTACGAGCGGGCGGGGGTCTCGGCCACCGCGAGCGCGGCGGCGTGCGCGAAGCGGTTCGACGCGCCGATGACGAAGTGCTCGAACGTGTAGCGAGGGTTCAACGCGGTCCAGGCCACCGCCGCCGGCTCGGGCGCAGCGGTCGGTGCCGGGCTCGCCGGGGATGCGTGGTCGTTGCGTGCCGCCGGGACGGCAGGGACCGTGACGTGCACGGGCTCGTCGAAGCGCGGGGCGGTCTCGACCGTGAGGTCGATGACGACGTCGTCGCCCGCGACCTGGTGGACCACGGCCGTGATCAGGCTGCTGTAGTTCGAGCGGATGCGCTCGCACACCACGGCGTTGGGGGTCGCGAGGCGGAGGTGCTCGCCGTCGAGATCGGTCGCCCGGACGTCCCGGAACCAGGTGTTCCAGGTGGCCTCGGACAGCTGCTCCTGCAACGCGGTGGTCGCAGATCCCCAGAGTTGGGCGGCGGCAGTCAGACGCCAGTCAGGAATTTCCACAGCCCCATCCACAGATGTGGAGAACCGTTGGACCCACCGTGGGGCCGTGATCTCCGCCGTCGGCCTTCCTCGGGTCCGCCGATCCGGGTGGTGCCAACCGTGCCGATCGAGGCCGTGGGCGACCGGACGGGGAGGGCGAACCTAGCAGCCGACCCCCGACCACTCAAGGGAGCAGTCCCGAGTTTCACGACTGTAATTCCTGGCAAAAGGTGGCGTTGTCCCCAGGCTCGGCGCCCTTGCGCGCGGGTGGTGAGGGAGTCGTCCCCCGTTCGCGCGGAGCGTGTCCGCGTGCTCGACGGGGTGGGCACGCGCGGGCTCGGGGCCGAGCGGCCGCGGACCGACGTTCCGTCGGCCGACGATCCTGTCATGGCGTCGCCCGCATTGCGAGGCCGGTCGTCGCGCCAATACACTCCACGCGCTTACGCCGCATTCCGAGTCCGGGACCTCCTTCGCCCGGCGTTGCGAGCGATCACTCCCTCCCGAGGAGGCCATGCGTGAAGCGGACCTTCCAGCCGAACAACCGGAAGCGCAAGAAGAAGCACGGGTTCCGTGGCCGGATGCGCACCCGCGCCGGACGCGCCGTGCTGAAGGCGCGGCGCTCCCGTGGGCGCGCGCGCCTCTCGGCCTGATCTTCCGCATCCGCCACCGTGCGACCTTCGCTCTCCTGGCCCGCGCCCGCTCCTGTCGACGTGAGCTGGTCTGGGTCCGACGCGTCCCGGTCGTGCCGCCCGGGCCCCAGGTGGGATTCGCGGTGAGTCGCCGCGTGGGCAACGCCGTCGTCCGCAACCGGGTCCGCCGCCGTCTGCGCGCGGCGCTGCGCGAACAGGTCGACGTGGTGCGGGCCGACTCCGCGTACCTCGTGGGCGCGACGCCGGCTGCGGCCGGCGCGTCGTTCGACGAGCTGCGCCGCGAGCTGGCCGACTGTCTCCGGGCCGCGGCATGACTCCCCGACCGTCGGTGGCCGCGCGCCTGGGTGTGCGCGCGATCCGCGGCTACCAGGTGGTGATGGCCGGCACGGTGTCGCGGTGCCGCTTCGCACCGTCGTGCTCCGAGTACACGCGCGAGGCGATCGAGGTCCACGGGTTCGGGCGAGGCGTGTGGATGGGGGTCAAGCGGGTCGGCCGCTGCCACCCGTGGCACCCCGGCGGGTTCGACCCGGTGCCGGGCACCCAGACGACGCCCGGTGACACCGACACGGAATCGAACACCAGTTCGATATGGGGAGGCACGTCGGCATGATCGCCGTCGCAATCTGGGACTCGATCCGGCAGGGGCTGGGATCGGTCCTCGCGTTCTTCTACTCCATCATCCCGAACTCCGGGGTCGCGATCATCCTGCTGACGGTTGCGGTCCGACTCGTCCTGTTCCCGCTGACGGCGAAGCAGGCGAAGTCGATGATCGCCATGCAGCGGGTGCAACCCGAGATCAAGAAGCTCCAGGCGAAGTACAAGAACGATCGCCAGAAGCTCAACGAAGAGATGATGAAGTTCTACAAGGAGAACCAGATCAACCCGCTCGGCGGGTGTCTGCCCCTTCTCCTGCAGATGCCGGTCTTCATCGCGCTCTACCAGACCCTGCGCGACATCCAGAAGTTCATCCCGGTGAACTCGGCGATGTACCACGACATCTGCGGCAAGACGGTCCCGGCGAAGTGCACACCGGACATGCACTTCGCCGGCATGAACCTCACCACCTCGGCGAGCAAGGCCGCGTCGAGCGGGTTCTCGGTGGTGTGGCCGTACCTCGTCCTGGTCGGCATCGTGGTGGTCACCGGTTTCATCCAGCAGCGCCAGACGATGCGGAACCAGACCCAGGCCAACCCGCAGATGGCGATCATCAGCAAGGTGTTCCCGGTGGTGTTCGCCTTCATCTCGTGGGGGCTGCCCTCGGGTGTCGGTCTGTACTTCGCGACCTCGAACCTCTGGCAGATCGGCCAGCAGGAGGTCGTCTACCGGACGATCGGCGGCGTGAACGGTCCGCCGCCCAAGAAGGGTCGAGGCGAGATCGAGGGTTCACCGAAGGGCGGTGGGGCGGCGATCACGACGAAGAGTCGGGAGGTCACCGACGGCGCCAAGACCGAGGGCACGAGAGCCGGCGGCGCGAAGTCCGGAAGCGGGAAGCAGACCGGCAAGGGCGGGGCGACGCGGGCGGGCACGGGCAAGCCGAGTGGGGGGGCCGGTGGGAAACCGGCCAACAAGGCGGACCCCGCAGGGGGCAAGGGCGGTACCAACGGTTCGAAGAACGGCGGCGGGCAGTCGCGTCCGGCAGGTGGCGCTCGGAGCAACCGGAAGCGGAAGCGATAGATGGAGTGGATCCAGACAACCGGACGGACCGTCGACGAGGCGGTCGATGCCGCGCTCGACGAGCTCGGTGTGCATGCCGAGGACGTCGAGGTCGAGGTCCTCGAGGAGCCGAAGGCGGGATTCCTCGGACGGTTCGGCGGCAGCGAGGCGCGTATCCGCGTCCGGCTGAAGCCGATCTCCCGGGAGAAGCCGCAGGACCGTCGCCGGGGACGGAGCAAGGGTGGAGGAGGCCGGCGCCACGAAGGCGGCGGTCGTCCCAAGGGGCGCGGCGGAGCCCGACGCGGACCCGAGAAGCCGGCCCGTACGGCCGAGCATGACAGAGGCGAGGAGGCCCCTGCGGTGGAGCACGAAGAGGTTCCGGTCGAGGAGCAGGCGGAGGCGGCCGAGGAGTTCGTCGCCGGTCTGGTCGCGGCCATCGGCTTGTCCGGGGACGTGGAGTCCAGCGTCGACGACGACGCCATCGAGGTGCGGGTCGAGGGTTCGGAGCTGGGCCTGCTCGTCGGTCCCAAGGGCGCCACGCTCTCGGCGATCGAGGAGCTGACCCGGGCGGTGGTCCAGCGCGAAGCGGGCGGCCAGGCCGCCCGAGTGCGGGTCGACGTCGCCGGGTACCGCGCCAAGCGTCGGGTCGCGCTCGAGGCCTTCACCCGCAAGGTGGTCGACGAGGTGCTCGACTCCGGTGAGGAGCGTGCGATGGAGCCGATGGGCTCGATCGACCGCAAGACCGTGCACGACACGGTGAACGACATCGACGGTGTCGAGACGACGTCCGAGGGTGAGGACCCGCGTCGCTACGTGGTGATCCGCCCGTCCTGAATCCGGGGTGAGCCCCGAGCCGCTCGAGGCGGTCCTCGATGACGCTCGACGGATCGGCCTCCTGGGGCCGGACCCGGTCGAGCGTCACGTCGCCCACGGTCGAGTGTGGGCGAGCGCCCTCGACCCTGCACCGTTCCTCGATCTCGGGAGCGGCGCCGGGGTCCCCGGCCTCGTGTTCGCGAGCGTGTGGCCCGACGTTCGCGGCGCGCTCCTGGACGGTCAGCTCCGGCGCACCGCCTGGCTCCGGACCGCCGTCGCCAGACTCGGCCTCACCGACAGGGTCGAGGTCATCGAGGGTCGGGCCGAGGATCTGGCGCACCACTCTGCGTACCGGGAGATGTTCCCGCTCGTGGTCGCCCGCGGCTTCGGGCCCCCGTCGGTCACGGCGGAGATCGGGAGTGGCTTCGTGGCCGTCGCCGGCACCCTGAGCGTCTCCGAGCCCCCCGGTGGCGCCCCCGATCGCTGGTCGGTCGAGGGCTTGCGAAGGGTCGGACTCGAAATGTCGACCGAAGTCGTGCAGCCCACCGCCTCGTTCGTTATCCTCGGCAAGCACGCGCCACTGGAGGACGAGTTCCCCCGTCGGCGCAATCTTCCCCTGAAGAGCCCGCTCTGGCCGTGACGTTTCACGTGGAACATCCGGACCTGGCGGCTGGGACGTTTCACGTGGAACATCGCCCGGTGATGCCGGGCTGAAGGGGTGGCATGGATCCCGTCGATCCAAAGCGCCGCGGACGACGCCTGTTCGGTGGGCGACGCCGGCACGAGCATGCCGCGGAGGCCGAGATGAACGAATCGCCCACGTCGACGATGCCGGACGCCCCGGCATTCGCAGAGCGATCCGAGCCGGAGATCGACGCTCCGCACGGCGCAGCCGGCGACTCCGACGGAGCGGCTCCGCCGACGAGCGCCGACGGATCTCCGACGTCCGCGGATGCGCCGGCGAAGGTCGAGGACCAAGGCGTGGATCCGGGCGGTGAACCCGGACGCCGCGCCGGGGCGGACGCTCCACCGCGGACGGAGTCCGTCACCGCGACGCCGACACCGGATCCCGAGCCGACACGTCCGCGCCGGCAGCCACCTCGCCCGCACCCTCGATGGCCGCCACCGCAGGCGCCACGGCCTCGGAGCCCGAGCCCGGTCCGGAGCACCAGGTCGATCTCGACGGACCGCCCGAGGGAGCGACCGGCGCCGTCGCCGCGCCCGAGACCGCGACCGAGCCGACGGACGCGGCACCGTCGGCAGACGGTGAGGGCGACGACTCCGAGGTCGAGGCCGCGGACGAGCCCGCCGCGGACGACGAGCCCGAGACCTATGAGCTGCCGCGCATCATGGCGATCGCCAACCAGAAGGGTGGGGTCGGCAAGACGACGACCTCCGTGAACCTCGGCGCCGCGCTGGCCGAGATGGGGTTCCGGGTGCTGGTGGTCGACCTCGATCCCCAGGGGAACGCGACGACCGGGCTCGGTGTGAACGCGCGAGAGCTGGGCGGGTCGATCTACGACGTGATCATGAACGACGCCCCCGTCGAGGACTGCGTCGAGCCGACGAGCCTGAAGAACCTCTTCGTGGCCCCGGCGACGATCGATCTCGCCGGCGCCGAGATCGAGCTCGTTCCCGCCTTCAGCCGCGAGCTCAAGCTCCGCAGGGCGCTCCACGAGATCCGCGACGACTACGACTTCATGCTCATCGACTGCCCCCCGTCGCTCGGGTTGCTGACGGTGAACGGCCTGGCGGCGGCCGACGACGTCATCGTGCCGATCCAGTGCGAGTACTACGCGCTCGAGGGTCTGAGCCAGCTGATCCGGAACGTCTCGCTCGTGCAGAAGAACCTCAACCCGTCCCTCGCGGTGCGCGGCATCGTGCTCACCATGTACGACGCCCGGACCAAGCTCGCCGACCAGGTCGAGCAGGAGGTCCGCAAACACTTCGGCCGGACGGTGTATCAAACGGTGGTGCCGAGGACGGTGCGGCTCTCGGAGGCGCCTTCGTTCGGTCAACCGATCATCCTGTTCGACCCCACCTCGCGTGGCGCCGTGGCGTATCGCGAGTTGGCCAAGGAGGTGAGCAGTGGCGCGACGCGGCGGACTGGGTAAAGGGCTCGGGGCGCTCATCCCGACCGGACCCGGTGCGGAGGCGACCGGTGGGCTGCGCGAGATCGACACCGCGTCGATCCGCCCGAACCCCTACCAACCTCGTGAGCGCTTCGACGAGGAGCAGCTCAACGAGCTGACCGAGTCGATCCGCGAGGTCGGCATCCTCCAGCCGGTCCTGGTACGCCCGGTCGGCGACGAGTTCGAGCTCATCGCGGGCGAGCGCCGCTGGCGCGCGGCGCGGCGTCTCGGTATCGGCCGGATGCCCGCGCTCGTCCGCGAGAGCGACGATGTCGCCGCGCTCGAGCAGGCGCTCGTGGAGAACGTCCACCGCGCCGATCTCAACGCGCTCGAGGAGGCGGCCGCCTACCAACAGCTGATCGAGGACTTCTCGCTCACCCACGAGGCGGTCGCGACGCGTGTCGGTCGGAGCCGGACGGCGGTGACGAACACGTTGCGGCTCCTCCAGCTGCCGCCGTCGGTCCAGCGACAGGTGCGGGACGGCGCCCTCTCGATGGGTCACGCCCGCGCGCTGCTCGGCACCCCGGACCGCGCGCTCCAGGAGCGCCTCGCGGCCCAGGCGGTGAAGGACGGGTGGTCGGTCCGGGCGATCGAGCAGGCTGTCCGCGAGCCGGCTCCCGCGGGGGGCGGCCGGAGTGCCGCCGCCGACGCGTCGGGTGCGACCAAGGCGTTGCGGCCACCGGGACTCGCGGAGCTCGAGGGTCTGCTCGGCGACCATCTCGACACCCGCGTGGCGATCGCGATGGGTGCCAAGCGCGGCAAGATCACGATCGAGTTCTCGGATCTCGAGGACCTCGAGCGGATCTACAAGACCATCTCCGGCTGAGCCCGACGCGAGCCGGCGCGGATCAGCCGGTCGGGTCCGAGACCCTCGCTTCCTCGAACGCGCGCCGGGTGCCCTCGGTGATGGCGGCGCCCAGCTCGGCCGAGCGGGCGAGGGCCCGTGCCAGGTCGGGCGCGTCGCCGCCCGCGAAGGAGCACACGACGGCGGCCATGCGCGTCTCGCGCAGCACCGTGTAGGCGCGACCCGCGGTGGCGATCTCGATGCCGGCCCGGACGCGGCGGAGCGCGTCCGCCACGGTGTGGGCGGCGTGGCACCCGCGCTCGGACCGGAAGCTCCCCGACTCGAACCAGGCCACCTCCCAGGTGGCGGCGTCGCCCGCGCGCACGGCGAGGAAGAGGTCGGCGCCCCACCGGTTGGCCCGCCCGGCGAGCGCGTGGTCGTCGGCACCCGAGACGTCGTGCATCACCTGCGCCCGGAAGCGCTCGAGTCCCTGGCGCAGTGGTGTGCCGATCTGGTCGAACCCGAGGGCAACCGCCAGGTAGATGCGCCGCCCGGCGAGCCCGGCCGGCCGGCGCAGCTCGTCGCGCTCGCGCACGGCGGCAACCGAGCCGCCGGCCATGCGCTCCACCCGGTGGAACGCGTCGAGGGTTGCCGGCCCGGCGATGCCGTCGACGGTCAGGCCGGCGTTGCGTTGGAACTCGCGCAACGCCGTCGCCGTCGTGGGTCCGAGGATGCCGTCCTCACGACCGGCGTCGAAGCCGAGTCGGTTGAGGGTGTGCTGGAGCGCGACGACGTCGTCGCCGCGCAGGTTCGGCGACTGCAGGTAGAGCAGTCGGTCGCCGAGCACGAAGCCACTCTCGACCAGCGCCGACCACGTCTCGGGTCCGACGATCCCGTCGATGCGGATCTGGCGCGACGTCTGGAACGCGCGCACCGCGGCCTGGGTGTTGTCTCCGAAGGTCCCGATCTCGGTCGGCACGACCACGTGGCCGGCACCACCCAGCCGGTGCTGGAGGTCGCGGACGGCGTCGCCTTCGTCACCCGCGCGCAGGATGGGCGCGTCGCTCACGCGGCTGGACGCGCGGGCCTCAACCGATGAACTCGGACAGGTCCTGGAGGAGCTGGCCCTTGCCCTTCGCGCCGACGAGCCGCTTCACCGGCTGGCCGTCCTGGAACACGAGGAGCGTCGGGATGCTCATGACGTCGAACCGGCGTGCGGTGTCGGGGTTGTCGTCGACGTTGAGCTTCGCGATCCGGATCCGCCCCGACTGCTCACTGGCAATTTCTTCCAGGGCGGGTGCGATCATCTTGCAGGGACCGCACCACTCGGCCCAGAAGTCGACGACGATCGGGGTCTCGGCGCTGCCGACACTCTCGTCGAAGGTCGCGTCGGAGAGTGTGACGATGTGCTCGGCCACGGCAGCCGTCCTTTCGGGGGATCGAAGTCTTCGGGATTCTACTGACGAGGCCAACGCGTCCCCGGGGAGCGCCATTCCCGAGTCGCGCGATCAGGAATGGAGCGCGGCGTGTCGCAGCGCCTCGAGGTGACGCTCGGTCTCGATGGCCGCCATGCAGCCGCTGCCCGCAGCGGTGATGGCCTGGCGGTAGGTGTGGTCCTGGACGTCGCCGCACGCGAACACGCCGTCGATCGACGTCCGGGTGGAATCGGCCTCCGTGAGGATGTAGCCGTTCGCGTCCACGTCGAGCTGACCGGCGAAGAGCGCCGTGTTCGGGATGTGCCCGATGGCGACGAACAGGCCGGTCACCGAGAGCTCGGACTCCTCGCCGTTCACGGTGTCGCGCAGGCGGACCCCGGTGAGCTTGCCGTCGCCGAGCGCGGCGACGACCTCGCTGTTCCAGCGGAACTCGATCTTCGGATTCGCGAACGCGCGCTCCTGCATGACCTTCGACGCGCGGAGCTCGTCGCGACGGTGGATCAACGTCACCTTGCTGGCGAACTTCGTGAGGAAGTTGGCCTCCTCGATCGCGGTGTCGCCGCCGCCGACGACGGCGATCTCGTGGTCGCGGAAGAAGAAGCCGTCGCACGTGGCACAGGTGGAGACCCCGTGGCCGAGGAGTCGGCCCTCGCTCTCGATCCCGAGCATCCGGGCCGACGCGCCGGTCGAGATGATGACGGCGTCGGCGGTGAGCTCGAGGTCGCCCACGGTGACGCGGTACGGGCGCGTGGAGAGGTCGACGGCGTCGGCGTCGGCGGTGATGAACCGCGTGCCGAAGCGCTCGGCCTGCTCGCGGAACCTCGTCATCAGCTCGGGACCCATGATGCCGTCAGGGAACCCCGGGTAGTTCTCGACGTCGGTCGTGAGCATCAGCTGCCCACCGGCGGCGAGACCCTCGACCACGACGGGGGCGAGGTTGGCTCGGGCGGTGTAGACGGCTGCGGTCAGACCGGCCGGACCGGATCCGACGATGACGACCTCGTGGTGCTCAGACACTCGGACCTCCGGTACGACGGGTCCAGCAGAACAATCCGCCGAGGACGAAGATTCCGCCGAGCAGCATCCACGCGGCCCAGACGGGCATGGCGTAGGTCAGGACCCGGAACAGGACGATGGTGCTCAGCAGCAGCGCGGTGAGCACGCAGCAGGCGGCGAAGACGCCGTAGACCATGTAGTTGGCGGCCCGGGTGGCGGGTTCCACCGTGCGGTCCCGGACGGCGACGACCGTCTTCTCGATCGTGTCCGCCGCCTGGCTCGTCCACTCGCTCATCGATCGTCCTCGTGGTCCGCCGGTGCGTGTCCTCGGCCGTGGTCCCGGGCCGGGCCGGGGCGCGAACCGGTGGGTCGGGCCGCGGCGGTCGGTCGGGGTCGGGTCTGGCGGCGGAGGTTACCCGGCGCGCCCACCCGACACCCGGGCCGGACGGGCGCCACCGGGCTCAGCGGCTCGCGCTGTACAGGACCCGGGCGCAGTCGTCGGCGGCGACCACGAACACGATGGTGCGCGGGCCGGCGTCGATGCCGAGCACGACGGCCGGGCGGCCCTGGTAGCTGCCCGAGCCACGGAAGCGGATCGACCCCTCCGAGGCGTACTGGTTCACGCAGCCGTCGACGGCGCGCGGGCTCGCCGCCGCGAACGAGCCGGCGGCGCTCGACGCCGCCCGGTCCGCATTCGGCGCCGTCTCGGCCGCGCCCCGGGCGACTCGGCCCCTGAGGAACCCCGCGACCTGGCCCGCGTCGATCGTGCCGACGTCGCCGAGGTCCCCGCGCACGGCGACGGCGGTGACCCGTCCACCCCCGGCCCCGGACTTCGCGGCCGATCCACCTGATCCACCCGATCCGTCCGAATCGTGGAAGATCGCGTAGAGGCCGCCGAGCACGAGCAGCGTGATCGCGGCCGCCGCGGCCGGTCGGAGGAGGCGACCGCGGTCCCGGCGGGGCGCGGACCGTGCGGCGCTCCCCACCCCGGCGCCCGCGAGCAGGCGCCGGCGGGTGACGTCGTCGAGCGGGACCGGGGCGTCGGGCGCGTCACGGAACGTGTCGCGCGCCGCGACGAGCGCGGCTCGGCGGGCGTCGGCGGTCGGACCGGTGAGCGCGGCACGGACGTCGTCGACCGGGAGCCCGAGGTCGGAGGCGTAGCCGTCGAGCTCGCCGTCGAGGTCGGCGCTCAGCGCGGTGTCGAGATCGAAGTCGGGGTGGGCGGTGGGGTCAGCCATGGTCGATGCCTTGGACGTCGGAGGTGGCGTCGGAGTTCCCGAGCGCGGCGGCGAGCGCGGCCCGGCCGCGTGCGATGCGGGAGCGCACGGTCCCGATCGGGACGTCGAGCGTGGCGGCGATCGCGGCGTAGTCGAGGTCCGCGACGTCGCGCAGCACGACCGCGGCGCGGAACTCCTCCGGGAGGGCGGCGAGCGCGGTCTCGAGGTCGAGCCGGTCGACGACCCGCTCGGGTCCGGTCGCGTGCGGCGCGGTCGTCTCGTGGCGCGCCAGCCGGTCGGACGCAGGGACGGCGCGCCGGCGCGCCCGGCGTACCTCGTCGACCGCGGCGTTCACGGCGATGCGGTGCGACCACGTGGTGAACGCGGCCCGCCCGTCGAAGCGGTCGATGGCGCGCGCGATCGCGATGAGCGCCTGCTGCGTCGCGTCGAACGCCGCGTCGGGTCCGCAGATGCGCCGACAGACCGCGTGGAGGCGGTCGACGTGGCGGGTGAGGAGGACGTCGAGCGCGTCGCGGTCGCCGCTGACGGCGGCGCGGACGAGGTCGTCGTCGGAGGCGCGGTCAGGCCGGGGTGCCACGGACCGAGACCTCGGCGATCCGGCCGACGTAGCGGGCCGAACCGTCGGGCGAGGTGGGTGCCCGGGGCAAGCGCGTGAGCCACACGAGGACGTATCGCGCAATGGGTGCGCCCTGGACCGGGATCGTTGCCGAGGCGCCGAGGTCGTTCCCCGACCCCCTCGGATTCCCCCAGGCCTCGAGCGTCGAGCCCGACGTGTTGGACGTGTAGATCTCGACGTTCATGCCGGGGTCGGCGGTCAGATGCACGGCCGAGACGTGACCGGGGCCGGACAGTCCCAGGATGAGCCCGACTCCGGGCTTGCCGCCCACGTTGGGCTGGAAATACGACGCAGTGGTCCAGTAGGTGGCCGGGTTTCCGTCGACGGCATTCCCCGTCTCTTCGGGGTTCTCGTCCTTGACGGTGTCAGTGGTGTCCGGATCGAACGAGGTGACGGTCTGGATCGGGAGCGTCTGGGCGCCCGCGGCCGGGGCCGCCTTGGGTGACGACGAGTCGTTGGTGGCGAGCACGTAGCCGAGGTAGCCGCCGCCGAAGCCGAGTGCGAGCGCCAGCACCCAGATCAGCACACGCGCCCCGACGCTCATGCCGTCGTCGATGATCGCCGGGATCGATGTCGCCGGATCCTCTCGGGGTCGCTGGGGGAGGGCGACCGGCATGGTGGCATCGACCGTCCGGTCCGGCGCGGCGACGCGGAACGGTGTCAGCGCGTCCCGCATCGACGCCGCGTTCGGCCACCGGAGCGCGGGGTCGCGCTCGAGCGCCCGCTCCACCACGTGGGCGAGCCCCGGCGGGATTCCCGCGCGCACGTCGCCGATCCGGGGGGCCGCGCTCGTGAGGCGCGCGACCGCCGTGCCGATCTCCGTGTCGGCGCCGAACGGCGCGTTGCCCGTGAGCATCTCGTAGAGCACGAGCCCGAGGGAGTACACGTCGGCGCGCTCGTCGACGGTGTGACCCTCGAGCTGCTCGGGCGCGAGGTACCGCGCGGTTCCCATCACGTTCCCGGCACGCGTGAGGTCCTCGGCGCCCTGGTCCGCGGCCTTGGCGATGCCGAAGTCGGTGACCTTGACGCGACCGTCGAGCTGGACGAGGACGTTGCTCGGCTTCACGTCGCGGTGGACCAGACCGCGCCCGTGCGCGGCGGCGAGCGCGTCGGCGACCTGCGCGGCGATGTCGGCCGCGCGCGCGGGCGGCAGCGGGCCGTGCAGGTCGATGGCCTGGCGCAGGGTCGCCCCCTCGACCAGCTCCATCACGATGTAGGCGACGCCGTCGTCCTCGCCGGTGTCGTAGGTGGCGACGATGTTCGGGTGCGCGACGGCGGCGGCGGCCACGGCCTCCCGACGGAAGCGGGTGCGCAGCGCCTCGTCCTCGGCCAGCGTCGGGTCCAGTGTCTTCACCGCCACCGGGCGGGCCAGCAGCGGGTCCTCCCCGCGCCAGACCGTGGCCATGCCCCCGCGTGCGATCTCGGCGTCGAGCCGGTAGCGACCACCGAGGACGCGCCCGGGCGCGACGGAACGAACCACGGGGTCGACGCTACCCGTCGGTCTCGCGCGAAACGCGGCGTTCGGCAGCGGGTCGGGTGGGTGTGCGCTACTCGCCGTCGACCCAGCCGAGGCCGATCGTGCGGGGGCCGGCGTGGGCGCCGATCACCGGACCGATCTCGCCGAGCTCGATCCTTTCGCGCGGCACGATCGTGCAGACGCGCTCGAGGAATTCGTCGATGTCGGGGGCCTGGGCGTGGAACACGTACACGTCACGCGGGTCCGGTGCCGCCGCGAGCTTCTCGGCCAGGTGGGCGAGGCTCTTGCTGCGGGTGCGCACCTTGCCGGACTCGGCCACCACGCCGTCGCGCACCTCGATGACGGGCTTGATCGAGAGCATGCTGCCGAGCATCGCCTGCGCGCCGCCGATCCGGCCGCCCCGACGGAGGTGCTCGAGCGTGTCGAGCGCACCGAACAGGCGGGTCCGCTGGGCGATCCGGTTCGCCCGCTCGACGATGGTGGCGACGTCCGCGCCGTCCTCGGCCATCCGGCACGCGGAGATGCACTGGTTGCCGAGGCCCATCGACACGCTCATCGAGTCGACGACCGCCACCGGCAGCTCGCCCTCGAGCGACTTGGCCGCGACCTGCGCCGACTGCATCGTGCCGGAGAGCCGGGACGAGAGGTCGATGCACACGATGCCGTCGGCACCCGCGGCGGCGAGCGCCCGGAACCGCTCCTCGAAGGCGCCGGGTGACGGTGCCGCCGTCTCGGGCAGGACCGGTGACGTCGCGACCTTGCGCCAGAACTCGTCGTTGGAGAGCTCGACGCGGTCGACGAGCTCCTCGTCACCGAACCGGATCGTGAGCGGCACGATCTCGATGCCGAGCGCGTCGGCGCGAGCCTGCGGGAGATCGCAGGCGCTGTCGGTCACGATGCGTACGCCCACGAGACCTCCCGGGACACGACGGTGGTGGCCGGTAGACCCGCCACTCCGGTCAATGGTTACGCGCGCGCGCCGATCGCCGCGCCATCGCGGCGCAGAATGTCCCGGATCATCCGGATCAGGGGGATTCCCAGGAGCTGCATCGCGCCGGCGAACACCGCGGTCCCCGCGATCGCCGCCGCGACGAGCACGGCCGCCGACGACGCGAACGTCGCATCGCCGATCGCGCGGTCGATGAGGACGACGACCACCCCGGCCGGTACGAGCGCGACCACCACGCGCACCGTCGTCCCGAGCAGCGCGCGTCCGTCGAGCCGTCCGAGCCGGCGTCGGAGGACGCCGAGCGCGACGACCGCCCCCACCGCGTAGGCGAGGGACCACGACCACGCGAGGCCCTCGACGCCGCGCCATTCGTAGAACGCGAACGCCGTGACCACGTTCACGCCGTTCTCGAGGACGTTCAGCAGGAACGGCGTGCGCGTGTCCTGCATCGAGGCGAACGCACGGATCACGAAGAGGTACACGGAGAAGAAGACGAGTCCGATCGCGAACGCACGGAGCGCATCCGCAGTGGGTGCGACCGCGGAGGCCTGGAAGTCCCCGTGCCCGAGCAACGCGCGGATCAGTGGTTGCGCCAGGAGGGCCATGCCGACGCCGGCCGGGATCATCGTGAGCACGAGCATGCGCAGTCCGGTGCCGAAGCGGTCGCGCAGACCGTCGACGTCGTGGGCCTGGTGGCGGGCCGCGAGCTCCGGGGCGAGCGCGGTCATGACGCTGACCGCCAGCAGCCCGTGCGGGAGCTGGAAGAACGTGAAGGCGGCCAGGTAGATCGACACGTCCGCCTTCGTGCGGTACGCCAGGACCAGCACGACGAAGAACGCCACCTGGTTCGCGGCCACGTACCCCACGGTCCAGCCGGAGAGCCGCGCCAGCTTGCGCACCGCGGGGTGCCGCGGCTCCCAGTGCCAGTGGTAGGTGGCACCGGCTCGCCCGACCGCGGGGACCAGCACGAGCGCCATGGCCACGACGCCGGCGGTCGTCCCCAGCCCGAGGAGCAGCACCAGCACTGGGTCGTCGAGGACCGACTGCACCGTTGGGGTGCTGCCGGCGATGCGCACGACCGCCAGCAGCATCGCGATCACCACCACGTTGTTCAGGACCGGCGCGAAGGCGGCCGCGGCGAAGCGTCGGCGCGCGTTCAGCATCGCCGTGGCCAGCGCGGTGACGCCGTAGAAGAACATCTGCGGCATGAACCAACGCAGCAGGTCGGTGGCGAGCGCCTGCTGCGCGCCGTGCCCGGCGCCCTGCGCGACGCCGGCGAGGCCCGAGTACGCGTCGATGATCCACGGTGCCGCCAGCGTCCCGATCGCCGTGCCGATCGCGAGCAGGACGAGGGCGATGGTGACGATCGCGTCGGACGCGACCGGGTCGTCGCGGTCGTGCGACTCGACGAAGAGCGGGACGAGGGTCGCGGTGAGGATCCCGCCGACCAGGAGCTCGTAGACGATGTTGGGCGTGGAGTTCGCGAGGTTGTAGACGTCGGTGAGGCGCGCGAACCCGAGCGCGGCGAGCGCCGAGACGCGCAGGAACCCCGTGATGCGCGAGAGCAGGGTGCCGACCCCGATGACCGCGCTGTTCCGGGCCAGCTTCCGGTTGGAGGCGACGTCGTCCGCGACGTCGTTCACCTCGTGCACCTCGCTCGCGTCGCTCACGAGGCGAGCGCAGGCGTGCCGGCGCGGCGGCTCCGGCGCCAGTGCGTCAACCACCAGATGGCGAGGAACAGGCCCGCCCCGACCGCGAGGAACACGCCGACCCCGCTCACGAACGCCGAGCGGATGGTGTAGCGGGACCGCTGCAGGGCGAGGCCGCCGTCCGGCGAGCTCACGGTGACGAGCACCGGGAACGTGCCCGACGTACGGGACTCGACGTCGAACTGGGTCGTGGTGTTCCCCGGCGGCAGCACGACGATCCGCTCGGCGCCCTCGGGGAACTCGAGCTTCTGGCTCGTGAGCCGGATCCGGACGCGGACCCGCTGCTCCGTGCTGTTCTCGATGCTGAGGGGCACCGATGCCCGCCGCGACGTGAGTCGGAACGTCCGGCTCGGCGGGGCGATGATCCGGCTCGTGACCGTCGCGACGTCGGACGCGATGGTCCGCAGGCGCACCGTGCTGACCGCCGGGCCGGTGTGGGGCACACCGCTCGCCGGCGTCAGGGCGAGCTCGTGACGGACCTTCGCGACGAGTGGGTCCTCGACACCGATCATCGACGCGAGCGCGTCGACCTGGGTGCGGGCGCGGCGATAGCCGGCCGGTGTCACCGGCGCGGAGCCCGCCGGCGCGGGAGCGAGGCTCCGCACGTAGGGCTTGGCGCCGACGGTCGCGGCCTGGACGGAGTCGAAGATGTCGGTGAGCCGCGCGCCGGTGAGCAGCGGGTTGTCGCGCAGGCCGGCGAGGACGGGCCCGACGCGACCGGGCCGCGGGTCCCACAGCGTGGGTGTGTCGATGACCACACCGCGACTCCGGTTCGGCTGTTCGAGCGCGACCACCGCGAGGCCGGCGAGCACCTGCTGCGCGCGCAGCGCGTCCGGTCCTGGTCGGACGAGCAGCGACGACGTGGTGCGGTTCACCTCGAGCGCGTCGAAGGATCCGGCCGCGCTGTCGAGGCGGAAGGGCCGGGCCGGGGTGAACTGGTCGGCCGGCTCGGCGTCGCTCAGGGTGGAGGGATCGACCACCAGGCGGGTGGTGCCGGCGTCGGCCCGGAGGCGGGCGAGCATCGCGGCGTCGAGGGGCTGCGGCGCGGCGATGGTGTGGTCGACCGCGGCGTCGAGTCCCCGCTCCAGGGTCTCGCGGCCCTGCGCCAGCTGGGCGCCCAACGCCTCGTCGAGCCCGTCGTGGAGGAGCGCGGGGCCGTCGACGGTCGTGTACGTCCCGGCCAACGTCGACGAGGTCGCCGCCGCGTCCCGCAGGCCCGCGACGAAGGCGACGGCAGATTCGTTGGCCGTGAGCGCCAGCGCGCCGGCGAGCGTCTCCGGATTGGGGACCAGGGTGATCGGCACGTCGCCGATCAGCGCGGTCGACGCGGTGACGTGGCCCAGCCGGCCGACGGGCGCGAGCGATGCCGCGAAGGTGGAGGACGGTGCCGCGGACGCGGTGGTCGAGGGCGAGGCCGCGACGCGCCAGAGCCACGCCACCTGGAGACGCGTCGGTGACGGAGCGCTCCCGGCCGGGGCCGGGCTGACCGCGACCAGGTGGGTGACGAAGCTGGAGAGGACGGCACCGGAGTCGGCGGCCCGCAGCTCGATCTCGACCGGGAAGACGGCCCCGGGCCCCGATCCCGGGATCGTGAGGCGGATCCGGTTCGGGTCACGTGGCGCGGCGGGGTCCTGGAGCGGCAGCGTGAGGATGCGGTCCGCGCCGACCACGGGCAGGGTCGCCACCGGTTGCACGAAGGACGTGATCGTCGAGCCGAGCCGCTCGCCGTTGATCGTGCGCTCGAACGCGATGCGGCTCGAGACGGCGCCGTGGACGACGGCGTTGACCTCCACCGTCGGATCGGCGCTCCGGATGCCCAGCCGCAGCTGGACGTCGTCGCCGAGGCTCGACCACGCGGGCTGGCCTCGGAGCACCACGAGGCCCGTGGGGGCGCGGCGCTCGGCGGCCGCGGGTGCGACGAGCGTGACCGCGACGAGCGTCAGCACGATCGCGGCGAGCGCCGCGGCTCGTCTCACAGGGCTCGGCTCATGACGCACAGCCCGCTCGGGAGCTCACGGAAGCCGCACGAGCGGTACAGCGCGAGTGCGGCGACGTTGTCGAGCTGGGTGTTCACGACCGCGTCGTGGGCCCGATGGCGGCGGAGCCAGCGCAACGCGTCGGCCACCAGCGCGCGCCCCACGCCGGAACCCTGCGCCGACGGGTCGACGCCCACCCGTTGGAGGTAACCGCGCCGGTCGGCCCGGCCGGTGACCGCGTAGCCGACGAGGCCGTCGGGGCCCTCGACGACCCGGAACCGTGTCGACGGCGTGGCGTCGAGGGCCTGGTCGAGCCCGTCGCGGTCGAGCCGCCAGAAGGGCCGGAACGCCCGCTGGTCGAGACCGAGGACGGCCGGGTGGTCGTCGGGCCGGGCGCGCCGGGTGTCGTGATCGGCCCCGGGGACGTCGGCGAGGTCGTGGGCGAGCAGGTGCAGGCGCTCGTGCACGGCGAAGCCGGCGTCGACGAACGGGAGCGCTTCCGCGGGCGCGAGGGCGTTCGTGAGGACGCGCTGGTAGCCGCGACCGCGCAGGGTGTGCAGGCAGCGGTCCAACACCTCGGCGGAGGGTGGGCGTTGGGCCCCGACGGCGAGGTACGCAACTTCGCGCTCGCCCCGCCAGGGTCCGAGCCGTGCCCAGCCGCCGGGCCACCGCAGCGTGTCGTCGGGCATCGCCGGGTCAGCGTACGCGGCGATGCCCCCGAAGCGGTCGAGCGCCCGGGCCGGAGCGGTCGGCGACGGAGGCGCACGAGCGGACGGCAGGTACCGTTCCACGGTGCTCCTGCTCGCCACCGACCGTCGCTTCGCCGAGCACGACACCGGTCCCGGTCACCCCGAACGGGCCGCCCGGCTGCAGGCGGTCGACGCCGGGCTGGTCGTGGCCGATCTCGGCACCGACCTCGTCGCGCTGGCGCGCCGGGAGGCCACCCGCGCCGAGCTGGAGCGGGTCCACCCCGCCGCCCACCTCGACGACCTCGAGGCGATCTGTGCCCGCGGCGGCCACTTCGACGCCGACACCCCGGCGTCCGAGGGCTCGTGGCCGGCCGCGCTCACCGCGGCCGGGGCCGGGCTCGCCGCGGTCGACGCGCTGACCGCGAGCGACGCGCGCGGGCGCGTTCCTCGCCATCCGGCCGCCCGGCCACCATGCACGTCCCTCCCAGGCCATGGGGTTCTGCCTCCTGAACAACGTCGCGATCACCGCGGCCGAGCTCCGGGCGCGCGGTGAGCGGGTGGCGATCGTCGACATCGACGCGCATCACGGCAACGGCACGCAGGAGATCTTCTACGCCGACCCCGACGTCCTCTACGTGTCGTTCCACGAGTGGCCGCTGTACCCGGGGACCGGACGGCACGACGAGATCGGCACCGGTGCGGGCACGGGCACGACGTGCAACGTGCCGCTGCCCGCCGGCGCGACCGGCGACGTGTACCTGCGCGGCATGGACGAGATCGTGGCGCCGCTGCTCGAGGACTTCGCACCCACGTGGCTCCTGATCTCCGCCGGGTTCGACGCCCACCGCGACGATCCGATCACCGGTCTGGGGCTCAGCGCGGCCGACTACGCCGCCCTCACCGCCCGTCTCGTCGGCACCGTGCCCCGGGGCCGGGTCGTCACCTTCCTGGAGGGCGGCTACTCGCTCGCCGGCCTGCGGGACTCGATCGCCGCGTGCATCCCGGTGCTCGCCGGCGGCGACGCGACGGTCCCGGAGGGCGAGGAGGCCACGAGCGGCGGCCCGGGCGACCGGGTGGTGACCGCGGTCGGCGAGCTCTGGCAGCATCGCCGCACCGGCTGATCCCGCCGGGGGCGGGCGATCCTGGCCCGGTTGGGCCAAACGTCCCTACAGGGCCCCCTCCGGGAGGCCGATACCCGCGATGGCCCGGCAGATCTTCTCCGCCGGCCCAGGCGCGGGAGGACGTCGCGGTGCTCGATCTCGACCAGGTGTTGCGAGGGGCCGTGGAACGCGGCGCGTCCGACATCCACATCAAGGTGGGCTCGCCGCCGCACATTCGTCTCGACGGAGAGCTGGTGCCGGTCTCGGACGAGCAGGTCCAGGCCGCCGACACCGAGCGCGTCGCCTTCGCGGTGATGCCCAAGATCCGCGCCGAGGAGTTCATCGCCACGAACGAGGCCGACTTCGCCTACGCGCTCAGCGGCGTCGGCCGGTTCCGCGTGAACGTGTTCCGTCAGCGCGGCTCCGTGGCGATGGTGCTGCGCCACATCCTCCCCGGCATCCCGCCGATGGAGGAGCTCGGCCTGCCGCCCGTCTGTCGTCGTCTCGCGGAGGAGAAGCGCGGCCTCGTGCTCGTCACCGGTCCGACCGGTTCGGGCAAGACGACCACCCTCGCCGCGATGATCGACCACATCAACGAGACCGAGGCGCGTCACATCGTCACGATCGAGGACCCCATCGAGGTGCTCCACCCCGACAAGAAGTCGATCATCAACCAGCGCGAGGTCGGCGCGGACACGACCGACTTCCTCGGCGCGCTCAAGCGTGCGTTGCGCCAGGATCCCGACGTCATCCTCATCGGCGAGATGCGGGACCCGGAGACCGTGTGGGCCGCGCTGTCCGCGGCCGAGACCGGTCACCTCGTGTTCTCCACGCTGCACACCATGGGCGCGGCCGAGACGATCAACCGCGTCATCGACTTCTTCCCGCCGTACCAGCAGCAGCAGGTGCGGATGTCGCTCGCCGGCGCGCTGAAGGGGATCGTGTCGCAGCGACTCGTGCAGCGCTGCGATCGCGACGGGCGGGTGCCCGCGATGGAGGTGCTGGTCTCCACGGGCCGCGTCTTCGACAAGATCGCCGATGCCACGCAGACGCACGAGCTCGAGGAGATCATCGCCGACGGCGAGTACTACGGGATGCAGACCTTCGACCAGAGCCTCCTGCACCTCTACGCGGACCGGGTGGTGTCGCGCCGCGACGCGCTGTCGACGGCGTCGAACCCGCACGACCTGCGCCTCAAGATGGAGCAGTACGAGATGACCATGGAGCAGGCGGCGACGCAGGTCCCCGCCCTCGCCCACTCGGCCTGACTGCTCGTCCGCTCGACGTCTTGATGGCTCGTCCGCTCGGAGGGGTCGGGCCTGAGTGGGCCGGGACGCTCCCGAGCTGCCCGCCTCCGCTCGTTCCTCGCTCCGGCTCGGTCGGAGTGCGACTCCGCGCCGGCGCGGTGTTCGCAACGGTCGGAGGTCCGAGGCCGTCCATGGGTGACAATGGCGGCGCATGTCGGTCCCGCCGCGCCTCGCGCCCCTGCTCGAGCCGGACGCGCCGGTCCAGCGGGTCGCTCGCGCGCTCGTCGACGCCGGTCACGACTGCTACCTCGTCGGCGGGAGCGTCCGGGACGCGCTGATCGACGACGTGCCGGTGGAGTTCGACTTCGCCACCGATGCCCGTCCCGATCGCATCGAGGCGCTGCTCGGGCCGATCGCGGATCACGTCTGGCTCCAGGGCAAGCGGTTCGGCACGGTCGGCGCGCAGGTGGCCGGCGTCCCGTGCGAGGTCACGACCTACCGCGCCGACGTGTACCGCCCCGACTCCCGCAAGCCCGAGGTCTCGTTCGGCGACTCCATCGACCAGGACCTCTCGCGCCGCGACTTCACGGTGAACGCGATGGCGCTGCGGCTGCCGGATGCTCTCCTCGTGGACCCGTACGACGGTGCGGCCGATCTCGCGCGCGGCCGTCTCCGCACCCCGCTGTCGCCCGAGATCTCGTTCAACGACGATCCGCTGCGCATGCTGCGGGCAGCGCGGTTCGTCGCCCGCTTCGGCTTCGTCCCGGATCCGGAGCTGGTCGCGGCGGTGGCCGCGCTCGGCGACCGGCTCGCGATCGTGAGCGTCGAGCGCGTCCGCGACGAGCTGTCGAAGCTGTTGGTCGTGGAGGACCCGTCGGCCGGACTCTGGTTCCTCGCGTCCACCGGCCTGGCCGACCACTTCCTGCCCGAGCTCAACCAGATGGAGCTCGAGCAGGATCCGATCCACCATCACAAGGACGTCCTGGCGCACACGATCGCCGTGGTCGCCAAGACGAGTCCGCAGCTCGTGCTCCGGCTCGCGGCGTTGATGCACGACGTCGGCAAGCCGAAGACGCGCTCGTTCGAGCGCGGTCGGGCCACGTTCCACCACCACGAGGTGGTGGGCGCGCGCATGACCCGTGACCGGCTGACCGCCCTGCGCTACCCGACCGAGATCGTCGAGTCGGTGACCCAGCTCGTCTACCTGCACCTGCGCATCCACACCTACGCGATGGGGTGGACCGATGCCGCGGTGCGACGATACGTGCGCGACGCCGGCGATCTCCTCGACCTCCTCAACGAGCTGCAGCGGTGCGACTGCACGACGCGCAACGAGCGCAAGGCCCGCACGCTCGGGCGGCGGATGGACGAGCTGGAGGAGCGCATCGCCGCGCTGGCGGCGCAGGAGGAGCTGAAGGCGATCAAGCCGCCGCTCGACGGGAAGCAGGTGATGGAGTTCCTCGGCGTGCCCCCCGGCCCGATCGTGGGCGAGGCGCTGGCGTTCCTCCTGGAGATCCGCCTCGACGAGGGTCCGATCACCGAGGAGGAGGCGTACCGCCGCCTCCGGAAGTGGGCCGACGAACGCGGTATCTGACGGGGCGCCGGGGCTCCGCGACGGCTCCGCGCACCACCCCGACCTGACACTCCGGCTCCGGGCCGCGATCGAAGCGCCCCGAACTACCTAACTGCCGACCTTGCGGGCCCGCCAGATCACGGTCTCGGGCAGCAGCGCCCGGCCACGGGCAGTCGCCGGCGGTTCCGGCTCGAGCAGCGTGTCGACCCTGAATCCGACCCGACCGAGCTGCGCGAAGACGTCCGCGATGCGGTGCGGGTGGACCCCGGATCCGTAGGGCACCTCGTCGTCGAAGTACGACCGCTCGACGAAGGGCCGGGCGAGGGGCAGCGACCCGTCCGGCTCGGGCTCGCTCGTCACGCACGCGGCCACCGGGTGCGGGAGCGAGAACGCGAACCAGGCACCGGCCCGCAGCACGCGCTGCACCTGGCGCAGCACGCGGCCGAGGTCGGTGAGCGTCGCGAGCGAGCCCGCGGCGAACGCGACGTCGACGGAGTCGCCGCGCAGGAACGCGAGATCGGCGAGATCGCCGGTACGCAGCTCGATGCGGACCTCGGCCGCCTCGGCGCGCTTGCGCGTCGCGATCCCCGCCTCGGTGCTCGGGTCCACCGCGATCACGTTCGCGCCGCGTCGGGCGAGGTCCACCGCGCGGGCGCCGTCACCGCAGCCCAGCTCGAGGACGCGCTTGTGCGCGACGTCGCCGAGCAGTCGTGCGAGTTCGAAGTCGTCCGCCACGGCGGCGCACCCTAGTGGTGCGGGTGTCCCCGCCGTCCCGTGGCCACGGGCGTCGATGGCCCCGATCCGTCGATGGTCCCCGATCCGTCGATGGCCGGGCCGCTCGTCCCGGCGCCGGGCGCTCGTGCCGACCGGGGAGCCGTGGCCCGGCCGGGCTCCTACACTCGTCGCCGTGGTCCGAGGTACCGACTACGAGCTCGCCCGCCGCGCCGTGCTGCGCGATCTCGCGGCCGGTCGCGTCAGTCGTGCCGACGTGTGCGACGCGCACCCCGAGCTCCTGCGGGCCGCACGCAACGTCGGCGAGAAGGTCCCCAAGCCGTGCCCGGTCTGCAAGAGCCGGAACCTCTACGCCGTGTCGTACGTCTACGGCGACCGGCTCCGTGCCGCCAACGGGCGGGCGCTCTCACAGCCCGACGAGTTGAAGAAGCTCTCGAAGCAGCACGACGAGTTCGACCGCTACGTCGTCGAGGTCTGCACCGAATGCCACTGGAACTACCTCGGCCGCCGTGAGCTGCACGGCAAGAAGGTCGGGTAGGCGATCCCGCCGTCAGGCCCGCACGTGCGGGTACTGGGTGCAGCAGGACACGCACCACTGCTCGACGTCGTCGACGACCGTCTCCGAGCTGGGCTCGTCCCACGACTCCGGGACGACGTAGACGCGGTGGACGGGAAGGAGCCCGGCCTCGTCGCGCGCGCAGTTGTCGCAGGTGGCCATCGCGCGCACGCTAGCGATCACTCGGCGCGCAGGGCGACGGCCGGTCTGATCCGCGCCGCGTGACGTGCCGGTGCCGCCGCCAGGAGGTTCGCGACCACGATCGTGGCGGGAACGGCGAGCAGGACCACCGCGACCGCGACCGGGGCCTGGAACACGAGCGGGGTGGCGTTCGCGACCCAGCGCCACGCGACGCGACCGAGCACGATGCCCAACGGGATCCCGACCGCCAGGGCGATCAGCGCGACCGTGCCCGCCTGCGCGGCGACCACCACGGCGGTCTGGCGCGGGGTGAAGCCGATCGCACGCAGGACCGCGAGCTCGTGCCGCCGCCGCCGCACGCTGGTGACGAGCGCGTGCCCCAGCGCGGCGACGCCCAGGATCACCAGGAACGCGGCCAGCGCGCGCGGGAGCGGGCGCACGTTCCCGAGGTTCAGCACGTCCTGGGGTGTGGTCGACGGGTCGACCTCGACGCCGGTCCGGCGGTGCAACGCGGCCGCGGCCGCCTTCGGGTTCCGGCGGAAGCGGGCGACCACGTCGACCTCCTCGACGCTCGACTCGTAGCGGACCTTCGGGGCTCCGGCGAGCGGCGTGAGCCCGGCCGGCGTCATGACGCTGCCCTGGTCGAACGATGAGTGCGGCGTCTGGGGCAGCAGCGCCAGGCCGGTCACCGTGACCGTGTCCGTGCCCTCGGTCAGGCGCACCCGCACCGTGTCGCCGAGGCCGCGGTGCAGCGCACGCGCGGTGGCCGGTCCGATGGCGATCTCGTGCGCGGACCGGGGGAGCCGCCCGCTGACGACGGCGAAGGGATTGCGGCCCCGCAGGGGCGCGAGGGCGTACAGAGGGATCTGCTTGCCGTCGACGACCGCGTCGGCGCGCTCCAGGATGCCGGCCGCGACGACATTGCGGTCGTGCGCGACCGCGGTGCGCGTCGCGTCGAAGTCGTGGTTGCTCGTGATGAACGCCGCCGCGTCCCAGACCTGCCCCGAGCGCGCCGGGGTGCGGAGCGCGTCGTCGATGCCGTGGAGCAGGCCGAAGCACCCGACGAGGCCCGTCACCGCGGCGACGGCGCCCACGATCGCCGGTCGGGTCGGCAGCGCCCGCGGACCGCTGCCGCGTTCGACCGCGAGGCCCGCGCCGAGTCCCACCGGTACCGGCAGCACCGCGCGCGCGGCGCGCCCGAGCGCCGACGGTCGGCGCGCCCGCCGCTCCCGTCCGGCGCTACTGGCCCGCCCGCCTGCGTACGCCGCGGTCGCCAGCACGAGCAGCGCGACCAGGAGCGCGCCGGTCACGACGACGGCAGCGTCGAGATGCACGCCCTTGTGGGGATCGAGGCGCCCCGCGAGCCCGACCGGGAAGAGGGGCGAGAGCGCCACCGCGACCACGGTCGCGACGACCGTCCCGACCCCGGCGACCACGAGGTGCGGTCCGACGAGACCACGCACGGTCTCGGACCGGCGCAGCCCGAGGCCCCGCAGCGTCGGAGCGTCCTGGGCCTGGGCGTAGACGAACCGCGCGACCGCCTGGCCGACCAGGACCGCGCTCGCGAGCGCGGCCGCCGCGGCGAACAGGAGCAGGCCGATCTGCTCGAGGTCGGTGGCGTGGATCACTCGCTTGTCGTCCTCGGCGAGGTCCCGGATCGGGATCTGCGACGCCGGCACCACCCGGTTCCCGCTCTCGTCCGAGATCACCGAGCCGAGCGCCGACGCGACGTCACGGTGGAAGCGCGCGGCGTCGGTCCCCGGCCGGAGCCGCACGACGAGGTTGGTCGCCATCTCGATCCGGCCCCGGGGCACCGTCGCGGGGGCGCCGTCCGAGCGGACGTATCCGTTCCGGACGCCGTACCGGGCGAGGAGCGCCGCACTCGGCGTGAAGCCGGGGTCGTCGGGCGAGAAGAGCTGATCCATCGTTCCGTCGCCGATCCCGACCACGTGGGCGTGGATCGTCGGCCCGCCCTGCATCGGCGCCTGCCCGTAGAACGCGTTGATGTCGTTGGACGTCACGATCGTGAACGGGTCACCGACACGGAGGTGGTACCGCGATGCGGCGCGCCGGTTCACCAGCACCTCGTCGACCCGGTGCGGGTCGGGCAGTCGCCCCGCGACGAGCAGCGGGCGGGCGACCGTGCGGTACAGGTGGTCGTCGGCCGGTGCCAGCCCCGAGAGCCCGGGGTGCTCCTTGGAGCCGATCGCGGCCAGGGCGAACAACCCGCTGCCGGCGACCTCCGGCAGCCGCTCGACCGGGGTGTAGTCCACGGCGTGGGCGCCGACCTGCGTGCCGAAGACGATCGCGTCGGGTGAGCCGGTCGCGGCCTTGAACCGGGCGAAGGCGGTGTCGGTCCGCCGGGCACCGGCCCCGGCGGCGATGGCGACGCCACCGGCCGCGCCGGCGAGGATCCCGAGGAGCAGCAGCGCGCGCCACCGGGTGGCCACCTCGTGACGGGCCCAGAAGCGCGCCGCGCCGCTGCGTCGGGTCGGGAATTCGCTCGCCACGGGGTCATCGTGCCCCGTCCGTCGTCTCGCCGACAGCCGGGCAGCGCCCGTGTCCGGGGTGTGCTGGCACCCGCCGCGCCTGGCGGGAACGGCACGGGACCGGCCTACACTTCCGGTGCTGCCGGGAGCCGTGGGTGCCCTGGACGGCGGAGGTCACGAGATGGCTGCTGGGCCCAACGGGTCGCGTCCCATCACCGCGCCGGACATCGTCGCGGCCAAGGGCGGCGATCCCCTCGTCATGGTCACCGCGTACGACGCGCCGAGCGCGCGGGTCGTCGACGGTGCCGGGGTCGACATGATCCTCGTGGGCGACACGCTCGCGATGGTCGTGCTCGGCTACGACGACACGCTCAAGGTCACCACCGAGGACATGGCGCACCACGTCGGCGCGGTGGCCCGCACCAAGCCGCGCGCGCTCGTGGTCGGCGACCTCCCGTGGATGAGCTACCACGTGTCACGCGAGGAGACGGTGCGCAACGCGGCGACGCTGATCCGCGCCGGCGCCGGCGCGGTGAAGCTCGAGGGCGGTCGCAAGCGGCTCGACGCGATCTCGGCGATCCTCGACACCGAGATCCCGGTGATGGGTCACCTCGGTCTCACCCCGCAGTCGATCCACGCGATGGGCGGCTTCAAGGTGCAGGGCAAGCAGCTCGACGCCGCCCGGCGGATCGTCGACGACGCGGTCGCCCTGGCCGAGGCCGGGTGCTTCGGGATCGTGCTCGAGTGCGTCCCCGACGGCGTCGCCCGCATGGTGACCGACGCGGTCGATGTCCCCACGATCGGGATCGGCGCCGGGCGGCACTGCGACGGTCAGGTGCTCGTGTACCACGACCTGCTCGGGTTCGAGGACCGCATGCGGCCGCGCTTCGTGCGGCGCTACGCCGAGCTCGGCGCGGTGGCCACCGACGCGGTCGCGCACTTCGTGGCGGACGTGCGGGCCGGGACGTTCCCGTCGAGCGACGAGACGTACCACATGACCGACCAGCTCGAGGGCGCCATCGACATGGGCCCGCTCGACCTCGCCGGCGACGGCGCCACCGACCCCGACGCCACGTCCACCCCCACGTCTCCGTCGCAACTCTCCGAGGCCTGACCGCCCGGGAACGGCGAGCGTCGGGAACGGGTCGAGCTCCCGAGCCGGAGCGAAGCGGAGGCGAACCGGTCCGGAGCGTCCCGACGCGATCGCGCCGGACGCATCCGAGCGGAGGACCCGAAGTGGCGGAGCACCCGAGATGATGGTCACACCCTCGGTCTAGGTTCGACACCGATAGGTCCGTGGTGCGGGGCGCCTGCTAGGTTCGCCCGCTTCACATCGGAGGCCCACGGGCTTCCCTCATGTCCACCCTGCCCCTCGGCGTTGCGGTCACCGACCGCCTGCGACCCGGGGGCCCGTCGGGGCCACGGCGCCCGGCGGTCCGAAGGAGGTACCGGTCCATGCGACCGTACGAGGTCATGGTCATCTTCGACGCGGACCTGGAAGAGGAGACCATCCGGTCCGCCGTCGAGCGATCGCTCTCGCTCATCGAGTCGAAGGGCGCCACCCGCGGTCCCGTCGACTGGTGGGGCAAGCGACGCCTCGCGTACGAGGTGAAGCACCGCTGGGAGGGCTACTACGTGGTCCTGCAGGCGAAGGCGGAGCCCGTCGCGATGGACGAGCTGCACCGGTCACTCTCCCTCTCGGACGACGTCATCCGTCACAAGATCCTGCGGATCCCCGAGCACGTCTACGGACAGCTCGGCGGGACGCCGGAGTCGAACACGGCCGCCACCTCGGAGGAGGAGCCGACCGAGGACGACGAGTAGGCGGATCCGCACGGTCGGAGGATCCGACCGGCGGCGTCGAACGACTCGACGAGGCCCGCGCGAGCGGCAACTGGAGGCACGACCATGGCAGACAACTCGATCACCATCGTGGGCAACCTGACCCGGGACCCCGAGATCCGCTACACCGCGTCGGGCCAGGCGAACGCCCGCCTCGGCATCGCGGTGAGCCGGCGCTGGCAGAACCGTCAGACCAACGAGTGGGAGGAGCGCACGAGCTTCTTCAACGTCGTGGCCTGGGGCGACATGGCCGAGAACATCAGCGACACGCTGGGCAAGGGCAACCGGGTCATCGTGAACGGCCGCCTCGAGCAGCGCTCGTGGGAGACCGACCAGGGTGAGAAGCGCAGCGTGGTGGAGGTCGTCGCCGACGAGATCGGCCCGAGCCTGCGTTGGGCCACGGCCGAGGTGAAGCGCTCCGAGCGTCGCGGTGGCGGGGGTGCGCCCCAGGGCGGCGGCGGCGACTTCGGCGGCGGCGGCGGCGGCGGCGGGCGGCGGTGGTCGTCCCTCGGGCGGCGGCCAGAGCAACGGTGGCGGTGGCAATCAGGGTGGTGGCGGCTCCGGTGGCGGTGGCGGCGACTACGGCTACGACGAAGAGCCCTTCTAGGAGACGAGCAGATGGCACGAGACCGCAACGACCGGCGCAAGGGCGCGGCCAACGACCGCCGCCGGGTCCAGAAGAAGAAGGTGTCGATCCTCACCCAGGACAAGATCGACTACGTCGACTACAAGGACGTGAACCTGCTCCGCCGGTTCATGTCCGAGCGGGCGAAGATCCGCGCCCGCCGGGTGACCGGCAACAATCAGCAGCAGCAGCGGGAGATCGCACGCGCGATCCGCATCGCCCGTGAGATGGCGCTGCTGCCGTACAGCGTCCGCCAGGTGACCCAGCGCAGCCGCAGTGGCCGGCGGGACCGTGATCGGCTGGACCCGAACGCGCCGATGCCGACGCCGGACGCGCCGCCACCGATCGCGGCCGAGGGCGAGGACGAGAACGAGCTGCCCGAGGGCGTGTCGATGGACGCGCTCGAAGAGACGGCTGCGCCGGCAGCGGTGGCCGCCGAAGCCCCCGCGGCCGGCGACGGCGAGGAGGGCTGAGCCGTGAAGATCGTGCTACGGACCGACGTCGAGCAGCTGGGCAAGAAGGGCGACCTCCTCGAGGTCGCGCCCGGCTACGCGCGCAACTACCTGGTCCCGCGCGGCCTCGCCATCGTCGCGAGCAGGGGCGCGGAGAAGCAGGCCGCGGCCATGCGCCGCAACCGCGACGTGCGCGACTCGCGTGAGCGCGAGCAGGCCCAGGGCGCGGCGGCGAAGCTCGTCGCGGCGCCGGTGCAGGTCCCCGCGGCGGGCGAGGGCGGCAAGCTCTTCGGCTCGGTCACCAGTGCCGACATCGCGAGCGCGATCGAGGGCGCCACGGGCGTGACCGTCGATCGCCGCAAGATCGCGTTGGACGAGCCGCTCAAGGCGGTGGGTCCGGCCGACGTCGAGGTCACGTTGCACCCCGACGTCCGGATCACGGTGACCGTCGAGGTCGTCCCGAGCTGACGGCCCGACCGACGCTCGGAAGCGACCCGCCGCGGTTCCGGGGCGGGTCGTTTTCGCGCGGTTGGGCCGGTGCGGGTCCGAACGGGTCCGAGGCGTGGTCACACGCTCCGACCAGACTGTCCGCGCGTGGATGTCCACAGCCCTGTTGACGAGCGGGCCCCTCTGTCCCCAGGCAATTCACACAGGTTCCGGGGGTTGTCCACTTCCAACCCACAGGGCCGGGGTGTGACGATGCGACAGGGAGCTGTCGGAGGCGGGAAGGGGAGGCGTGGTCCAGTCGAGTGACGTGGTGCGCCCGGTCGCGCCCGGACGTATCCCGCCGCACAACCTCGAGGCCGAGGAGTCGCTGGTCGGCGCGATGCTGATCTCGCGGGACGCGATCACGGCCGCCGTCGAGGCCCGGGTCGACGCCGCGGACTTCTACAAGCCGGCGCACGGCCACATCTTCGACGCCGTGTGGTCGCTCTACGAGCAGGGCGAGCCGGTCGACCCGGTGACCGTCGCCGAGGAGCTGCGCCGCGCCGGTCTGCTCGAGGCGCTCGGGGGCAAGGGCGCGCTCCTCCAGATCCAGGCCGCCACGCCTGCGTCGGCGAACGCCGCGCACTACGCGCGGATCGTCGGCGACCTCGCGCTGCTCCGGCGCCTCATCACGGTGTCGGGCGAGATCGCGGAGAGCGCCTACGGCCAACCGGACGACGTCACCGAGACGATCGACCGGGCGGAGGCGATGGTCTTCGACGTCGCCGAGAAGCGCATCTCCGAGTCGCTCGTGAAGCTGTTCGACTCCGTCACCGAGACCGTCGACCAGCTCGAGCACATGTACGGCGACGAGAGCGCGCTCACCGGCGTCGCCACGGGCTACCACGACCTGGACCGCCAGCTGCTCGGCCTCCAGCCGTCGACGCTGAACATCGTCGCCGCCCGCCCCGGCGCCGGAAAGACCGCCTTCATGCTCGGCGCCGCGGCCAACGTCGCCATGGAGAGTCGCCGGCCGGTGATGTTCTTCTCGATGGAGATGGGCGCCGTCGAGCTCACGAAGCGCATGCTCGCGTCGGAGTCACGCGTCGACGCGCGCAAGCTGCAGACCGGCAAGCTCACCGACGGCGACTGGACCCGTCTGAACACCGCGATCAGCCACCTCGGTGAGGCGCCGCTCTTCATCGACGACAACGCGCACTGCACGGTGATGGAGATGCGGGCGAAGGCCCGCCGCATCAAGGCCCGCTACGGCGACCTCGGGCTGATCGTCGTCGACTACCTCCAGCTGATGAGCTCGCCCCGGCGGGCGGAGAACCGCCAGGTGGAGGTCTCGGAGATGTCGCGCGGCCTCAAGATCCTCGCCCGCGAGCTCGACTGCCCGGTGATGGTCGGCTCGCAGCTGAACCGCCAGCTCGAGTACCGCCAGGACAAGCGCCCGATGCTCGCCGACCTCCGTGAATCGGGATCGATCGAGCAGGACGCCGACGTCGTGCTCTTCCTCTACCGCGACGACGTCTACAACCCGGAGTCGGACCAGCGCGGCATCGCCGAGGTCATCATCGGCAAGCACCGCAACGGCCCCACCGGCGTGGCCAAGCTGGCCTTCCTCGACCACATCGTGAAGTTCGCCAACATGGCGGGCAACGACGGGCCGGGCTCGGACGCCTTCTGACTCCAGCCGAGCCGGGTGCCTCAGGATGTGGCTGAGGCACCTTGTTCCAGGTTCGCGGCCGGAGTCTCGGACCGCTGGTCGACCTGAGCGACGGACGTCCGGGTGCCTCAGGATGTGCAGGTGACGATCCAGGTCGCGGCGCCGAGCCGCACGCCGTCGCCGTCGTGGTGGGGGGCGAGCGCCTCGGCGAGGGCCTCCCGCACGCGGGTCAACGCCTCGGGTGGCGCGTCGCGGAGCATCGTGCGGCCCATGCCGGTGCGCTCCAGGAACGGGACCGCCTCCTCCACGGTGCCGGCGCCGCCGAGGAGCAGGGACGCCGTGAAGGGCGTGACGCGGACGTCGGTGAACCGGGCGCTGGTGAGCACGGCGCGCAGGTGATCCTCGTCCCCGAGCGAGAACGGACCGGGGGCTCCCGGCGGTGGCGGATCCGGCAACGGCACGTGCTCCGCCGCGGTGAACGTCGGCAGGGTCATCCACTCGTTGACGAGGAGACCCTGCCAGCACACGAACGTGAGGCGTCCGCTCGGGCCGAGCGCACGCCGGATGTTGGCGAACGCGGCGACGGGATCCTCGAAGAACATCACGCCGAAGCGACTGACGGCGACGTCGGCGGGAGGGAGCGGGTCCACCTGCGCGTCGGCGAGGTCGAAGCGCACGTTCTCCACGCCGTCGCGCTCGGCGCGCCGACGGGCGGCGTCGATCATCGGCTGCGAGATGTCGAGACCCGTGGCCGATGCCGCGCGACGCGCGGCCGCGATGGTGGTCGCGCCCGTTCCACAGCCGAGGTCGAGCACCGTGGTGGTCGCAGTGAGCTCGGCTGCGTCGAGGAGCGCGGCCGCGAACGGGGCGAGCATCTCGTCGAAGCGCGCCTCGTCCTCGACCCAGACCGATCCGCCCTCGGTGTTCCAGTAGTCGCGCTGGTCGACGTTGGCGTCGGCCCCGGGGCCGTCGCTCACGGGCGCGACCAGTCGCGGTTCGGCGCAGCCGGCGGCATCACGAAGCCGGGCCGGGGTCGCCACCCCGACGCCCGGAGGTCCTCGTTCACGTGCGCCATGTTGAGGAGGTCCTCCTCGTAGGAGAACTTGCCGTCACCGGCGTACAGCAGCGTCGAGTAGCCCGACTGTCGGTAGCGGGTGCCGTCGGGCCCCGGCGGCGTGATCTGCGTCCACTTCACCGCCACCTGGTCACCCTCGATCGCGACGTACTCCACCGGGAAGGTCCAGTCCTCGAGCCCCCGCATCGACTCGTCGAGGAACTCGCGCAGCTCCGCGATCCCCTCGACGCGCCCCCACGCGGGATCGATGTAGACGCAGTCGTCGGTGAAGAAGTCGGCGATCCCGGTCCACCCGGACTCCTCGCCGGCGTCGATCCGACGGCGCAGGTCCAGGTAGCGCTCCATCGTGGCTTCGATCTCGGCACGGTCGTGGGGCACGGTCGTCCTCTCGTCAGAACAGCTTCAGCTTGGGGTCGTCGTGGGTGCGGAGCTCGTCGAGGTCGATCTCGACGCACTCGATGCCACGACTCTCGGCGTAGACGCGGGCCTGGGGCTTGATGCGGGTGGCCACGAACATGCCACGGGTCGGCGCGAGGCGCGCGTCGCGGTCGAGCCGCTCCTGGTACCGGATGAGCTGGTCGACGCCCGCGATCTCGCCGATGCGCTTGACCTCGACGGCCACCGCCCGGCCGCCGTCGTCGCGGCACAGGAAGTCGATCGGCCCGATGTCGGTCGGGTACTCCCGCCGGACGAGGGTGAGCCCGTCGCGCAGCGCCTCGACCCGCATCGCGATCAGCGCCTGGAGCTCGGCCTCCACGCCGTCCTTCTCGAGGCCGGGATCGTCCCCGAGCTCCACGGTGTGCTCGTGCAGGATCTCGTGCAGCTCGACGACGAGCCGCTCGCCCTTGGAGGTCTCGGCGACGATCGTGTCGTCACCGACGCGGATCGTGCACGGAGGGGTCATCCAGTTCAGCGGCTTGTACGCCTTGGCGTCCGAGTGCACCGCGATGCTCCCGTCGGCCTTCAGGACGATGAGGCGCGTCGCCTCGGCGAGCCGGGCGCCGAGGCGACCTTCGTAGGTGACCGAGCAACGGGCGACGATCAGGCGCACGGCAGATGTTCGCGCGTGCGACCCGCCGGGCGGGCCGGCGCGGTGGGTTCGGACCGAATCGCGACCGTACCCTGGCGCAGTGAGCTTCTACGACGAGGTGCTGCGGGAGCTGGTGGTCGCGCTGGGAGCGGCGCTCTTCGTGGCCCACGGGCTCGCACTCCTGCGACGCAAGCGTGACGCCGACCGCCGTGCCGTCACCGCGGGCGCGCGCAGCGCGAAGGTCAAGGGCGCGAGCCGCGCGGTCGCCGCCGGCCGGACCCGTGAGGGCGAGCTCGTGCAGGTCCCGCTCGCCCGCTCGGTGGCGTTCTGCTCGCTCGGGTTCGTGATGATGATCGCCGGGATCGCCTCCCTCACCACCTGAGGACCCGGCCCGTCAGGCGCCGGGAGGGTCGGCCGCCTCGATGATCGGCCAGATGTCGGGCTGCGTGCCGTCGACGTCGGTGAACCCGTACTCCCGACCGAGCGAGCCCGAGTCGACCGACCGCCCGTTCCAGCGGGCCCGATCCGGGTCGGCCGCGAGCGCAGCCACCGCGCGGCCCACGAACCGCGGCGACTCCGACTGCGCGAAGTCGGGCGGGGCGGTCACGCCGACGGCGTTGCGCCAGTCGGCCTCCGTCGTCCCGAACGCCTCCAGCATCATCTCCGACCGGAGCCAACCGGGGGTGATGGCGACGGCCGTGGCGCCGTGCGGCGCGAGCTCGTGACCCTGCGAGAAGGCGAGCCGGTTCACGGCCACCTTGGCGAGGTCGTAGAAGACCGAGATCCGGTACCGGGCCGCGTTGTGGGCGGTGGTGCCGTCGGTGACCTCGACGACGAGGCCGCCCGGTCGCCGGATCAGCAACGGCAGCAGGTGGTGCGACGTGACGAGGTGCGTCTCGACGGCCAGGCGCAGGATGCGCAGGCCCGCGTCGAGGTCGTGCTCCCAGATCGGCGTGTTCCAGTCGGCGGGGCCGCCCTTCAGGACCTCGCCGCCCCAGATGTCGTTCACGAGGACGTCGAGGCGGCCGTGGTCGGCCTCCACGCGCGCCGCGAGGTCGGCGACCTGGTCGGGCTCGAGGTGGTCGACGGGAACCGCGACCCCCGTCCCGCCGAGATCGGTCACGAGCGCCGCGGTCTCCTCGATCGTCTCGGGCCGGTCGTAGTCGGAGCGCAGGGTCCCGGTCGCGCTGGACCGGCCGGTGCAGATCACGGTCGCGCCCGCTTCCCCGAGGGCAGCGGCGATGCCCCGCCCTGCACCGCGGGTCGCGCCCGCGACGACCGCCACGCGTCCGCGCAGGGCGTCGCGGTCGGGTGCCCATGCCATCGTCGGAGTCTCGCGCCGGTGGCCGGACGTGGAGCGGGTGACGAGAATCGAACTCGCGTTCTCAGCTTGGGAAGCTGATGTTCTGCCTCTGAACTACACCCGCGGGACCCGTGAGCATACGCGGCGACCGTCGAGACGCTCCGGTGCGGGACCGGACGCGACACGACCCCGGGCCGGGCCCGGGGTCGTGTCGTCCGAAGCGCAGTCGGATCAGCGGCTCAGGCGAAGAACGAGTGGCGGAACTGGCCGCCGTTGGCCGCATCGAAGTACGTGACGTGCAGCTGACCGTTGAACACCATCATGGCGTTGGACAGGCCGGTGTTCGCTGCTCGAGGACGCACCGGGCTTGAGCGAGCCGACGCCGTCGAGCACCTCGACGTGCCAGCCGGCGGTGTCGAACCACGCGTGACGCTGGACGCGCGCCCGTCGTGCTGTCGTGGTAGATCACGTGCAGGCCACCGCCGTAGCCGATCGCGGCGATCTGCGTGCCGACGTCGTTGTTCGTGTGGCCGGAGATGCTGCCGCCCGTGCCGTCGAGCGTCTCGAAGCTCCAGGTGCTGCCGCTCAGCTTCGCGTGCCGGAGCGACGAGCTGTCCGCGTCCCGGTAGAACGCGTCGAGCCCCGTGCCCGACGGGATGAGCGACGACGTAGTCGCCGACCGCGTGGCTCGTGTGGCCGCCGACGCCACCGGCGCCGTCGACGGTCTGGTTGTGCCAGCGGCGCCGTCGTACCAGGAGCGCTCGAGGTCACCGGCGGACGGTCTTGTAGAGCGACGTGCAGCGTCGAGCCCACCTGGGTGGATGCGACGTAGGTACCGGACGACGGCAGGCGTCGATGCGCCGGTGAGGTTCTCGAAGTTCCAGCGGATGCCGTCCCACCAGGCGTGGCGCAGCGTGTGGGTCGGTGTCGTCGGAGTAGAACGTCTGCACCTGGGCGCCGACTGACGGAACGAGATCGTCCCGCCGCCGACCGCGTGGGTGGTCCGGCCGTTGGCGCCGCCGGCACCGTCGAGCGTCTCGAAGTTCCAGCGGATGCCGTCCCACCAGGCGTGCCGCAACGTGTGGGTCGTGGCGTCCGAGTAGAGCAGCTGGATCTGGGCGCCGTACTGGATGGCGGTGACGAACTTGCCGACCGAGTCGTTGGTGTTCTTCCCGGCGCCGTCCAGGACCTCGACGTTCCAGCGGGTGCCGTCCCGCCAGGAGTGCCCGAGCGAGCCGTGGGCGCTGTCGGCGTAGAAGGCCTGGATCTGCGCGCCGTACGGCATCAGCGCGTTGCCGCCGCCGAACTGGCTCGCCGCGTTGCAGCGTCTCGAAGGCTCCAGCTTCGGGCCGGTCACCGACGACCGGCTGCGGTGACCGAGAGCGGACCCGCGGCGTTCGTGACCGTGAGCTTGACCGTGGTACGTGCCCGGCGCGTTGAACGCGTGGACCGGGTTCGGGGTCGTGGCGTCGGTGGTGCCGTTGTCGTCGAAGTCCCACGCCCAACTGGTCGGCGGGGTGGTCGAGACACCGGCCGGCACGGTCGTGTCGGTGAACTGCACCGTGTACAGGGCCGGCGCGGGCTGCTGGAGCGAGGTGAAGGACGCGACCGTCGGTGCCGAGCCCAGCGTGTACACGTAGATCGGGTGGTCACCGCTGGCGCGGAAGTCGTAGCCGTCGCTCACGTAGAACGTGTCGCCGACGACGGCGAGGTCCCGGGCGTCGATCATGCCGGCCTGGTCGATGTTCGCCGGATTGCCGACGCTCTTGAGCGGGAACGTCCAGTCCGGTCACGCGCGTGAACGTCTGCTGCCGTCGAACGGTGTACTTGCTGGACCGTCGAGTCGGAGGTCGCGGTGGTGCGGCCCGTCGACGTGTCCTTCGTGGCGGTGGTGATGAACGCAGTGCTCGCGTCGGTGAAGTCGACGCCGACGATGTTGCTGGGCAACCCCGAGGTGATCTTCGAGCCGATGCGCGTTCGTGGCGAAGTCGTACGTGCGCAGGTAGCCGTTCTTGCCGTAGTACATCCCGGTGCCCGGCCGCCAGCCCGCGGCGGTCGGGTCCTCGCCCTCGGGCAGCGCCTGCCAGCTGGTGGGCGTGAAGTGTCCCCCGACTCGGGTGAGCTTCCACACCGTCGGGTTGAAGGGGTAGGCCTTCGACTTCAGGACCGGCGGCGGCCCGGAGTTGTCCCAGTAGTAGACCGTCGGCAGGCCCGCGTTGCAGCAGTTCCCGGAGGTCACGTAGAGCACGTCGCCGCTCGGGTCGTAGACGACCGACTCGAAGTCATCGGTGCGGCTGAGGCACTCGAGCGCCGCGGTGTCGATCGGGGTCACGCCGTCGGCAGCGAGGTAGGTCGGGTCGACCGTGGCGCCGCAGGTGAGGCCGGAGCTCTCGTTGGTCGCGGTCGAGGAAGTCGGTGCCGCCGCTGCCGCCCCTGAGCTGGCTCCTGTACGCGCCGGTCGTGGGGTTGATCTCCCAGACCCGGTCGGCGTTGTCGTCGGCGACCCACATCGAGGTGTCGCTCGGGACGTAGCCGAGGCCCTCGATGTCGCTCGCGGTCCCGGGCGCGCCGGGGAACGGGTGCGACGTCTGCGTGCCGGCGAAGGTCAGCTGGGGGTTCGGCGGGTTGCTCGTGACGGCGTGGGCCGTGCCTCCCATGGCGACCAGCGCGGATGCGCCGATGGTCATCGCCGCCAGCGCGGCGCCGAACCGCGTGCGAACTCGCTTCACTGTGTGCCTCCCGTGTGCCCCGAGGTCCGACCCGGTGGGACCGGATCGGACGAAGCGGACAATCTAGCGCAATTGGAGCAGTACCTGCCACGACTCGTGGCAAACGTCTGGGAAATTCGCGCGGTCGGTGTCGTCCCGCACGCGATCTCGACGTTCGCCACCATGCGATCGCAGTTTCGCGGACGGCGGAGGGGCCCTTCTAGGCGGGAAGCGGCATTTCTCGCCGCAATGCCCACAATGAGTCGCGCGCCCTACGACGACGCGTTCGTGGCACGGACTGCGTCACCCGCGGCGTCGCGAACCGCGTCGCTAGAGTGCGCCGCCGTGATCCTGTCCGATCGGTCCATCCGCGACGCGCTCGCCTCCGGGTCGCATCGTCGTCGACCCGCTCGACGACCGCGCCGTGCAGCCGTCCTCGGTCGACCTGCGGATCGACCGGTACTTCCGCGTGTTCCGCAACGACACCACGCCCTACATCGATCCGAAGGAGCCGCAGGAGGACCTCACCGAGATCGTCGAGGTCGGCGAGGGCGGTGCGTTCATCCTGCACCCGGGCGAGTTCGTCCTCGGCTCGACGCTCGAGCGGGTGGGGTTGCCGGACGACCTCGTCGCCCGGCTCGAGGGGAAGTCGAGCCTCGGGTCGGCTCGGTCTGCTGATCCACTCGACCGCGGGATTCGTCGACGCCGGCTGGGACGGCCACCTCACGCTCGAGCTGAGCAACGTCGCGAACCTGCCGATCGCGCTCTATCCCGGCATGAAGATCGGCCAGATCAGCTTCTTCGAGATGACCACGGCCGCCGAGCACCCGTACGGGAGCACCGAGAAGGGCTCGAAGTACCAGGGCCAGCGCGGCCCGACGCCGAGTCGCTACTACCTCAACTTCCGCGACGAGGCGTGAGGTGGGCCGGGTCGCGCCCCGGCGGTGCGCCTGGGCGGGCGAGGACCCGGTCATGGTCGCCTACCACGACGCCGAGTGGGGCGTGCCCCAGCACGACCGCGTGCGCCTCTTCGAGAAGCTGAGCCTCGAGGGCGCGCAGGCCGGGCTCTCGTGGCGCACGATCCTGAACAAGCGCGAGGGCTACCGCGCCTGCTTCGCCGGCTTCGACCCGGCGAAGGTCGCGCGGTTCACCGATGCCCGAGTGGAGAAGCTCCTGCTCGACCCGCGCATCGTGCGCAACCGCGCCAAGGTCACGTCGGTGGTCGACAACGCGCAGGCGCTGCTCGGGCTCGAGCGTGAGCGGGCAGGCGAGGGCGGGGCGACTTCGCCGACTACCTCTGGTCGTTCGTCGACGGTCGTGCCGATCGTCAGCACCGCCGGCGCCGGATGGCGCGACCTCCCGGCGACGACCGACCTCTCGACCGCGCTGAGCAAGGACCTCAAGCGCCGCGGTTTCCGCTTCGTCGGCCCGACCACGATGTACGCGCTGATGCAGGCGATGGGCATGGTGAACGACCACACCGTCGACTGCTTCCGCCACGCCGAGCTCGCGCGGCTGATCACGCCGCGATCGGCGGACGTCAGACGCCGCCGGGGAAGTTCGGCGGTGACCGGGGCGGGGGCCTCGCGGCTCGCGCTCGAGGGCCTCGAGGACGACCTCGGCGATGTCCGAGACCATCACCTCCTCGTCCTTGCCCTCGCCCTTCACGCCGTCGTCCATCATCACGTAGCAGAAGGGGCACGCGACCGCGATGCGCTCGGCGCCGGTGGCGATGGCCTCCTGGGCGCGCTCGGTGTTGACCTTCTTGCCGATGGTCTCCTCCATCCACATGCGCGCGCCACCGGCGCCGCAGCACATGCCCCGCGTGCCGTTGCGCGGCATCTCGACGATGTCGATGCCGGCGAGCGAGCCGATCACGTTGCGCGGCGCGAGGTACACGTCGTTGTGGCGACCGAGGTAGCAGGAGTCGTGGTACGTGACCCGCTCCGCGAGCGAGGCCCCGGCCATCGACAGGCGGCCGTCGGAGATCAGCTGCATCAGGAGCTCCGAGTGGTGGATCACCTCGTAGTGCCCGTCGAGCTGGGGGTACTCGTTCTTCAGCGTGTTGAAGCAGTGCGGGCACTGCGTGATGATCTTCTTGCACGCCGAGGCCGTCGAGCGTCTCGATGTTCTGCATCGCCAGCATCTGGAAGATGTACTCGTTGCCCGAGCGGCGGGCGCTGTCGCCGGTGCACATCTCGCTCGGACCGAGGATGGCGAAGTCGATCCCGGCGCGCTGGAGCAGCTTGGCCATGGCGCGACTCGTCTTCTTGTTGCGGTCGTCGAAGCTGCCCGCGCAGCCGACCCAGTACAGGTACTCGTGGTCGAAGGCCCCGCCCGGCTCCACGATGTCGACGCCCTCGAGCGCTCGGCCCAGTCGCCGCGCTCGCCCTGGTTCATGCCGTAGACGTTCCCGCTGTTCTCCATCGAGCGGTACACGTTGCCGAGGCTCGCCGGGAAGTTGCTCTCCATCAGCGAGAGGTACCGGCGCATGTCGAGGATCTTGTCGAGGATCTCGATGTTGACCGGGCAGATCTCGTCACAGGCCTTGCACGAGGTGCACGACCACAGCTCCTCGGCGGTGATCCGCTCGAAGAGGCTGTCGGCGGTCACGGTGATCTCGCGGTCGATCCCGATCGGGGGCGACACCGGCGGCGTGCCGGTGAGCGCCATCACCTCGCCCGTCTTGTTCACGATCTCGCGCGGGTCGAGCGGCTTGCCGGTGGCGTGCGCAGGGCACACCGACGTGCAGCGCCCGCAGATGGTGCACGCGTCGGTGTCGAAGAGCTGCTTCCACGTGAAGTCCTCGACGGTCGAGGCGCCGAACGTCTCGAGCTCGGTCTCCATCAGGTTCGGCATCTCGCGCATCGCGCCCTTCGGGCGCGGCCGGTCCTTCAGGTACATGTTCATCGGGCTCGTGATCATGTGCCGCAGCATCGTGGTGGGCAGGATGACGAGGAACGCGAGGAACGCGATGACGTGCGCGGTCCACGCCCAGCGGTGCAGGTCGAGCAGCGTCTGGACGTGCCAGCCGTCGAAGAGCGACGAGAAGGCCCAGCCGACGAAGGACCACTTCTCGAAGTTCGCGCCCGGGCCGGCGGCGCCGCGCAGCGCGGCGATGCGGAAGCCCTCGGTGACGAACCCGGACACCCCGATGATCGCGAACGTCGTGAGGATCACGAGGTGCTCGGGCTTGGTCTTGATGCGGATTCGGTACGGGCGCTGCGCGTAGCGCCGCACGAACGCCCAGCCGATGCCGACGAGGAAGACCACGCCGAACAGGTCGGCCGTGAACGCGTACGCCTGGTAGGTGCGGCCGTGCAGGAACTTGAGCGAGTCCGGCAGCTGGTGGTCGATCTCGAGGATCACCGTGACGATGAACAGCACGAGGAAGCCGAAGTAGATCATCGAGTGCATGACGCCCGCGGCCGGGTCCCGGAGCAGCGTGCGCATCCAGACGCCGCGCCGGAAGTCCCGCATGCGCCGGTGGACGTTGCCGCGGTTGGTGCGACGGTTGTCGGGCTTGCCGCGCTCGTAGTTGCGGACCCGGAGCGACGTGAGCCAGGCGACGACGAACAGCCCCGTCGCCACCGTCAGGTAGAACGCGACCTCGAGTCCCGACGGGATGTTGAGGAAGACCTCACGGGCGACGGTGGAGTCGTCGTGCCATCCGGTGATCTCGGGCGCGAGGCCCGACGCGAGCGTGCCCAGGGCGGCGAGCACGCCGATGACGAGCACGACTTGGTGTGGCTTGGGGACCATCCGGCGCCAGTTCACGGCGCGCAAGTTAGTGGAACCCAGCGCGAAGGCCACGTGTCCGGAACGAGGCTGAGCCGGAGCGCCCGCGGTCCGGAGCCGGAGTCTCGGGTCCGGGCGGTGCGCGATCTCCTCCGGAACGTCCGGGCGGCTCAGAGTGTGACCGGACGGCCGAGGCGGGCCGAGTCGAGCGCGCCGATGAGGGCCCGCATGACGGATTCGGTCGTGTCGACGTCGAGATCGGGGACCGGTGCGTCACCGCGGAGGTGCGCCACCATCGCGGCGGCCGAGGCCGCGAACCCGGCGTCACCGCGGTCGGGCAGGGCATGGAGCTCGCGGGTCTCGCCGTCGCGGTACACCACGACCGACGGTTCCTGGCGTCCCGCCGCGGAGATGCGGTTGCACCGCACCGAGCCACGCGCGCCGGTCACCTCGACCCGTTCGTCGCACGAGTAGAAGTCGGACCGGAAGTACGTGTCGGGCGCGAGGGTGAGGTCGAGCCCGCCCCGCAGCCCGGTCGCGTGCTCCCAGACGAGCGACGCGGGCGCGTCGAGGGCGTAGCCCGGCGCCACCTCGGTCGCGCCGATCCAGCCGAAGATGCGCGTGATCGGACCGAAGAGCCAGATCGCGACGGCCAGCTGGTGCCACCCGTGGTCGAAGACGAGCATGCCGCGCCCGTCGCGGGTCTGCTCGAACTGCCACACGTAGCTCTGCGGGAGGACGTCCCAGCCACCACGCCCGGTGTTCACGATCTTCATGTGCACGCCGACGGGATCGCCGATCTCACCCGACCGCACCACCTCGCGAAGTTGCACGAGCGGCGGGAAGTACACGTAGTCCTCGAGGATGCGCAGCGTCGCGCCGCTCGCACGCGCCGCGTCCGTGAGCCGCCGGCAGTCCTCGAGCGAGCGCGCGACGGGCTTCTGCAGCTGGACGGCGAAGCCGGCCTCGATGATCGGGAGTGCGACCTCGGTGTGCAGCGGGGTCGGCACGAGCACGTCGACGACGTCGGGCGCGGCGGCGAGGACGTCGGAGACCTCGCTCGCGAGCACGGCGTCGGGCAGATCGGGTCGCCACCGCGTGAGGCGCTCGGGATCGCGGTCGCACGCGCCGACGATCGTCACGTCGTCCCGCGCGAGGTACGCGGGGAGCATCAGCTCGGCGATCTGACCGAGACCGACGACGCCGACGCGGATCGGTCGGTCGACGACGGGGCGCGTGCCGGGCACGCGCCGGCTACTGGACGGAGTGCGCGTCGGCCTCGCGCAACCGGCGCGCCATCCCGGTGAGCAGCTTGCGCGCCACCCCGGGCACCTCGTCGAGCACGCCGCCGAACTCGCGCTGACCGAGCACGACGAGCTCCATCGGCGTCTCGGCGGTGACGGTCGCGTTGCGCGGCGCCTTGTCGAGCAGGGCGAGCTCACCGAAGGCCGCGCCCGGGCCGAGCGTCGCGACCTTGCGGCCCCGACGCGAGACCTTGGCGGTGCCCGAGAGGATCACGAAGAACTCCGCGCCCGTGGCCCCCTCGCTCACGAGCACCCGGCCGGCGTCGACCTGCACGTCCTCGGCCCGACGGGCGACGAGGGCGAGCTCCTTGCGGGAGAGGGCGGAGAACAGGGGAACCTCCGAGAGGTGCCCGAGAAAGGCGTCGTTGCGCGGCATGGGCCGGGAATCTAGGCCCAGCGGGTCGCCGGGCGAAAGTGTCGACGATTCGGCCGGGAATATCGCCCCGGACTAGAAAGTTGTCAACGCTCGACTCAAGATTCTTGAGGCACATCTTCCCCCCAACCGAACCGGTCCCCCCGGACCACCACTGCACATCCCTGGAGGAGTCCCATGTCCAAGGCCGTCGGCATCGACCTCGGCACCACCAACTCGGTCGTCTCGACCCTGGAGGCCGGCGAGCCGGCCGTGATCCCCAACGCCGAGGGCTCGCGCACCACGCCGTCGGTCGTCGCGTTCTCCAAGACCGGCGAGGTCCTGGTCGGGGAGGTCGCGAAGCGTCAGGCGATCACCAACCCCGACCGCACCATCCGGTCGGTGAAGCGCCACATCGGCACGAACTGGTCGATCGACATCGACGGCAAGGCGTATTCGAGCCAGGAGATCTCGGCGCGCATCCTGCAGAAGCTCAAGCGCGACGCCGAGGCCTACCTCGGTGACACGGTCACCCAGGCCGTCGTCACCGTCCCCGCGTACTTCGGCGACGCCGAGCGCCAGGCCACGAAGGAGGCCGGCGAGATCGCGGGCCTCGAGGTCCTGCGCATCATCAACGAGCCGACCGCGGCCGCGCTCGCGTACGGGCTCGAGAAGGACCACGACGTCACGATCCTCGTCTTCGACCTCGGCGGCGGCACGTTCGACGTGTCGGTGCTCGAGCTCGGCGAGGGCGTGTTCGAGGTCAAGTCGACCGCGGGGAACACGCACCTCGGTGGTGACGACTGGGACCAGCGCGTCATCGACTGGATGGTCGCCGAGTTCAAGAACGCGCACGGTGTCGACCTCGGCGCCGACAAGATGGCCGCGCAGCGCCTCAAGGAGGCGGCGGAGAAGGCGAAGATCGAGCTGTCGTCCCTCCAGGAGACGTCGATCAACCTGCCGTTCATCACCGCGACGGCCGAGGGTCCGCTGCACCTCGAGCTGAGCCTCAGCCGCTCCAAGTTCCAGGAGCTCACCGCACGACCTCCTCGAGGCGTGCCGCGGCCCGTTCGAGCAGGCCATCCGCGACGCCGGGCTCTCCAAGAGCGAGATCCAGCGCGTGCTGCTCGTCGGCGGCTCGACCCGCATGCCGGCGATCCCGGACCTCGTGAAGGAGCTCACCGGCAAGGAGGGCGACAAGGGCATCAACCCCGACGAGGCCGTCGCGGTCGGCGCCGCGATCCAGGCCGGCGTGCTCAAGGGCGACGTCAAGGACGTGCTGCTCCTCGACGTGACGCCGCTGTCGCTCGGCATCGAGACCAAGGGTCAGATCATGACCAAGCTCATCGAGCGCAACACCACGATCCCCACGAAGCGGTCGGAGGTCTTCACGACCGCGGACGACAACCAGTCGTCGGTGGAGATCAAGGTGCTCCAGGGCGAGTCGGACATGGCCTACCGCAACAAGACGCTCGGCACGTTCCAGCTCGTCGGCATCCCGCCGGCACCGCGCGGCATCCCGCAGGTCGAGGTGAGCTTCGACATCGACGCCAACGGCATCGTGAACGTCACCGCGAAGGATCTCGGGACCGGCAAGGAGCAGGCGATGACCATCACCGGTGGCACCGCGCTCGGCAAGGACGAGATCGACCGGATGATGAAGGAGGCCGAGGCGCACGCCGAGGAGGACCGTCTCCGTCGTGAGGAGGCCGAGGTCCGGAACAACGCCGACAACCTCGTCTTCCAGACCGACAAGCTGCTCAAGGACTCGGGCGACAAGGTCGAGCCCGCCGAGCGCGAGAAGATCGAGGGCGCGCTGACGTCCTTGAAGGAGGCGCTCGCCGGTACCGACGTCGACGCGGTCCGCGCCGCGCACGAGGCGCTCATCAACGCGAGCCAGGAGTTCGCCCAGCGCCTCTACGCCGCGTCGGCCGCAGCAGCGCCAACGCCGAGGCCGCGGGCGGTGGCGACGGGAACGCCGCCGGCGGCCAACGCCGTTGACGACGACGAGGTCGCCGAGGCGGAGATCGTCGACGAGCCCGGTGAGGCGACGGGCTCGTGACGTCCGACGCAGAGGCGCCCCGAACCGGCTGGCGGTGTCGACGACAACGGCGTCGTCGACACCGAGCCGGACGCCGCCGCGGTCGTCGAGGGTGACCTCGACCGTCTGTTGGGCGAACGCAACGAGATGCGTGCGCTCGCCCAGCAGATCCAGGCCGACTTCGAGAACTACCGCAAGCAGGCGATGAAGCGGGAGACCGCGATCGTCGAGCGCGCGAGCGAGTCGCTCGTCGAGAAGCTGCTGCCGGTGCTCGACAGCTTCGACGCCGCGCTCGCGCAGCTGTCCGACGAGACCGACGCCGGCGTGCGCAAGGGCGTCGAGCTGGTGTTCACCCAGCTCGTCGGCGTCCTCGAGTCCGCCGGCCTCGAGCGCATCGAGGCCGACGGCGCGCCGTTCGACCCGAACGAGCACGAGGCGGTGATGCACGAGGAGGGCGACGGTGAGCCGACCGTCGCCGAGACGATGCGCGCCGGCTACCGGCTCAAGGGACGCGTGCTCCGGCCCGCGATGGTGAAGGTGACCAAGTAGGCACGATGGCTCCCCAACGCGAGTGGTTCGACACCGACTACTACGCCGTGCTCGGCGTGGCGTCGGACGCGTCCGACAAGGACATCACGCGCGCCTACCGCAAGCTCGCCAAGCAGTACCACCCCGACGCGAACCCGGGGAACAAGGAGGCGGAGGAGCGCTTCAAGGAGGTGTCCGCCGCCAACGACGTGCTCTCGGACGCCGAGAAGCGCAAGGAGTACGACGAGGTCCGGCGCATGGTCGCGTCGGGCGCGTACGCCGGCGGACCGGGTGGTCCCGGCGGCCCGGGCGGCTTCGGCTTCAACCCCGGTGGAGCGCGGGCGGCTTCCAGTTCGACGACACCGTCGACCTCGGTGACCTCCTCGGCGGCCTCTTCAACCGCGGCGGCGCCGGCGGCCAGGCGCGCGGCTTCGGTGGTGGTCGCCGGGCGCAGCGCCACGCGCCCCAGCGCGGCTCGGACCTCGAGTCCGAGCTGACCGTCGACTTCCTCGACGCGGTGCACGGCATCACGACGTCGGTGTCGTTCACGGCCGAGGCCGCGTGCTCGGAGTGTCACGGCAGCGGCGCCCGGCCCGGCACGTCGCCCCAGGTGTGCACCGAGTGCGGTGGCTCGGGCGAGATCGCGATGAACCAGGGGTTCTTCTCCACCGCGCAGGTGTGCCCGGTGTGTCACGGCCGCGGCGTGGTGATCCCGGACCCCTGCCCGCGTTGTCACGGCGGAGGCACCGAGGTCCGGCGGCGCGACGTGAAGGTCAAGATCCCTGCCGGGGTGAAGGACGGCCAGCGGATCAAGGTCGCCAAGCGCGGCGCGGCCGGTCGCAACGGCGGACCGCCCGGCGACCTCTACGTCGTCGTGCACGTCCGGCCGCATCCCGTCTTCGGGCGCCGCGGCAACCGCGACCTCACGGTCCACGTGCCGGTCTCGTTCCCCGAGGCTGCGCTGGGCGCGCAGGTGCGGGTGCCGACCCTCGGCGAGCCGGTGACGCTCAAGGTGAAGGCCGGCACCCAGCCCGGCACCACCCAGAAGGTGAAGGGCCGGGGCATCGCCGGGAGCGACGGCCACGCCGGCGACCTCTACGTGACGTTCGACGTCGCGGTGCCGACGAAGTTGAACAAGGAGCAGAAGGCGGCGGTCGAGGCACTCACCGCTGCGTTCACCGACGATCCGCGTGCGGATCTGCCGGTGGCCGGACAGGAGGTGTGACGTGCCGAACGACGAGCGCGCGCTGTACATCATCTCGGTGGCGGCGGATCTCGCGGGCGTGCACCCGCAGACGCTGCGCATCTACGAGCGCAAGGGGCTCATCGAGCCCGCGCGCACGGAAGGCCGGAGCCGGCGGTACTCCGAGCGCGACATCGCGCTCCTCCGCCGCATCCAGGAGCTCACGAACGAGGGCGTCGGTCTCGCCGGCGTGCGCCGCATCCTCGAGCTGGAGGACCGCGTCGAGGCGATGGAGCGTGAGCTCCGACGCCTCCGCCACGAGGCGGCGGCCGCGACCGAGCGGGCCCGCCGCGAGCTGCGGCGCGACCTCGTCCCGGTGGCGCGCCGCCGTACCGGCTGACGCCTGCTGCCATCGGACACCCACCCTCTCCCTCAGTGCCCTGCCTTCCGCATCTGCTGCTGCAACAATTACTCTTTATGGGCAAGCTCCTGTGTTCCGAGACGATCGATGACGATGGTCTCGACACCCCCGCAGACGCCGGGTCGGGGCACCGACGCCGGTCGTGTCAGCGGTGGATCCGTGTTGCCCTCACGTTCGGGGTGTTCGTCGTCTTCTGCGTGAGCCCGGTCGTCCAGAACGGCGACTCGCTCCTTGCCGCGCCCACCGCGTACTCGATTGTGCACCACCGGACGCTCGCCGTCGACGAGTTCGACAGCAAGCAGATCCGCCACCACTACGGGGTCGCCGTCTTCGAGGGACACCGCTACGACTTCTTCCCGTGGCCGACGGCACTCTGGGCGATCCCGGCGGTCGTCACGCTGGATGCCGCACACGCTGTTGGGGTCTGACCCGGTGCCTATGAGGTCCTGAACGGGAAGCGCACCTGGGTGGTGTCGCTCGTCAGCGCCGCACTGGCGTGCTCGCTCGCGACGCTGGTGCTGTCCTTCGTCGTCGAGGCGATGCTGACCTTGGATACGGCGCGCCGGTTCCGTGGGCGATCGGCACCTCGCTGGCGACGGCACTCACAACGACGGTGTGGTCGACGGCGAGCCGCGCTCTGCAGCACGGGCCCGCAATGCTCTTACATCGCGCTCGCACTCCTCGCTATTCTCCGGCTCGAGGCGGCGATGCCGCCGCGCCTGACCCGCCGGTGGTCATTGGTGGCAGGGACCACCCTTGCCGCCGCAGCCGTCTCTCTCCGCCATTGCTGCCAGCAGCCGTACTGCTGTTCCTCTTGTCGTTACCCGTCGCTCTGTGCGACCGCGTGGATGCTGGCCGGCGCCGCGCAGTCATCTGTGCTCCTGGCGTTACCTCTCGACGTTCGGCAATGCCCTCGCGCCTTATACCGCAACCGCTCTATAACCCCCGACCCCGAGGGATCTCGTGAGTCCGAGCCGGGGCCTGGTGATATTCAGCCCTGCTGCCGTTGGCGCCGGTGGGCGCCTTCCTCGCGTGCGGGGCCGCTCGCCAAACCGAGCCGTGATCGGCGCCGCAGGCCTCGGTGCCGTCGCTACCTGGCTCGCGGTCTCTGGCCTCGTCGCACCTGGTGGGCTGATACGCTTCGGGCCTCGTTCATACCACACCATTCCCTTGCTCGTGTCGTCGCTGCCCGCGCTCATCACTGCCAGCGCCTCGTCCACCGCATCCTCGTGCAGCCGCGCTCGCATGGGCCTGTCTGAACCCACAGTCGGTGCTGCGTTCACCACCTTACCCTCCCTCAACATCACCACAACCTCCCTCTACTTCTACCCGCAGTCTACGCTCAACCCTCTCACCACATCCCCACCGCTCTACTTACTTCCTCCCCCCGCCATCCCCAGCGGTTCCCTACTTCCCCTCCCCCTCCCCACCACTACCCCCCCACCACCCCCCCCCCCACCGCCCCGGGAATGCAAGACTTGACAATCCCGTTGTCAACTTTCGACCAGCCGCACGAGCACGCCCGAGGTGGGAAATGGCACTCGACCCGAACAAGCTGACCCGCAAGACCCAGGAGGCCATCGGCGCCTCGCAGGGTCTGGCGCGGGAGCGCAACCACAGTCAGGTGACCCCCGAGCACCTGCTGGCCGCGCTCGTCGGTCAGCCCGAGGGCGTGGTCCTTCCGGTCCTCGAGCGGGTCGGGGTGGCGCCCAAGGCGGTGAAGGACGCGGTGGACGCGGCTCTCGCCAAGCAGCCGCAGGTCTACGGCTCCACCGCCCAGGCGCCGCAGGTCGCCCAGGACGCGTACCGCCTGCTCGAGGCCGCGGACGCAGAGCGCGCCGACCTCGGTGACGACTACCTCTCCACGGAGCACGTGCTCCTCGCGATGACGAAGGTGGCCGGCGGTGTCGGCGACCTGCTCCGCAACCTCGGCGTCACCACCGAGGCGGTGCTCGACGCGCTGAAGCAGGTGCGGGGCTCGCACCGCGTGACGTCGGAGAACCCCGAGGAGCAGTACCAGGCGCTCGAGCGATTCGGTCGCGACCTCACCGAGGAGGCGCGCAAGGGCAAGCTCGACCCGGTCATCGGACGCGACGAGGAGATCCGACGCGTCATCCAGGTGCTCTCGCGCCGGACGAAGAACAACCCGGTGCTCATCGGTGAGCCCGGCGTCGGCAAGACCGCGATCGCCGAGGGCCTCGCCCGCCGCATCGTCGAGGGCGACGTTCCCGAGAGCCTGCGCGACAAGCGGCTGATCTCGCTCGACATCGGCTCGATGGTCGCCGGTGCGAAGTACCGCGGCGAGTTCGAGGAGCGGCTCAAGGCCGTCCTCAAGGAGATCGTCGACTCCGACGGCGAGATCGTCACGTTCATCGACGAGCTCCACACCATCGTCGGGGCGGGTGGTGCCGAAGGCGCGGTCGACGCGGGCAACATGATCAAGCCCATGCTCGCCCGCGGCGAGCTGCGCATGATCGGCGCGACCACGCTCGACGAGTACCGCAAGTACGTCGAGAAGGATCCCGCGCTCGAGCGCCGGTTCCAGCAGGTCTACGTGGGTGAGCCGTCGGTCGAGGACACGGTCGCCATCCTGCGCGGGCTCAAGGAGCGCTACGAGGTCCACCACGGTGTGCGCATCCAGGACGCGGCGCTGGTCGCGGCGGCGGTGCTCTCGGACCGGTACATCCCCGCCCGTCAGCTCCCGGACAAGGCGATCGACCTCGTCGACGAGGCCGCGTCGCGTCTGCGCATCGAGATCGACTCGATGCCGAACGAGCTCGACGTCGTCGAGCGCCGGATCCGCCAGCTCGAGATCGAGAAGGCGGCGCTCGCCAAGGAGACCGACGAGGCGTCGAAGCAGCGGCTCGCGGCGCTCGAGGCCGAGCTCGCGGGTCTGGACGAGGAGCGCGACGGCATGACCGCGCAGTGGCAGCTGGAGAAGGAGGCCATCGCCGCGATCCGGGAGCGCAAGGAGGCGCTCGAGGCGGCCCGCACCGACGCCGAGAAGGCCGAGCGCGACGGCGACCTCCAGCGGGCCGCGGAGCTGCGCTACGGCACGATGCGCGACCTCGAGGCAGACATCGAGACGCGCACCACCCGCCTCGACGAGCTCCAGGCGCGGCCACGTCATGCTCAAGGAGGAGGTCGACGAGGAGGACGTCGCCGAGATCGTCGCCAAGTGGACGGGTGTGCCCGTCTCGCGCCTCATGGAGGGCGAGATGGCGAAGCTCGTGCGCATGGAGGACGAGCTCCACGCTCGTGTCGTCGGTCAGGACGACGCCGTGACCGCGGTCGCGAATGCGATCCGCCGCTCGCGCGCCGGCCTGTCGGACCCGCACCGCCCGATCGGCTCGTTCCTGTTCCTCGGCCCCACCGGCGTCGGCAAGACCGAGCTCGCCCGTGCGCTCGCCGACTTCCTGTTCGACGACGAGCGGGCCATGGTCCGCATCGACATGAGCGAGTACATGGAGAAGCACTCCGTGTCGCGCCTCGTCGGCGCGCCCCCGGGCTACGTCGGCTACGAGGAGGGCGGCCAGCTCACCGAGGCGGTGCGGCGCCGGCCGTACGCGGTGATCCTGCTCGACGAGGTCGAGAAGGCCCACCCGGACGTCTTCAACGTGCTGCTCGCGCTCATGGACGACGGCCGCCTCACCGACGGTCAGGGTCGCACCGTCGACTTCAGCAACACCGTGCTCATCATGACGAGCAACCTCGGCGCCGGCGGTGACGACGCGCTCGTGATGGCGGCGGTCCGCAGCCACTTCAAGCCCGAGTTCGTGAACCGCGTCGACGAGATCGTGGTCTTCCACCGTCTCGACGAGTCGCACATCGCCCGCATCGTCGACCTCCAGGTGGACCTGCTGCGTGAGCGCCTCGAGGGGCGGGGCCTCGGCCTCGAGCTCACGGCGGCGGCACGCGACCACGTCGCACGGGTCGGCTACGACCCCGACTACGGCGCCCGCCCGCTCAAGCGGGTGCTGCAGAAGGAGGTCGCGGATCCGATCGCGCTGGAGCTGCTCCAGGGCAACTATCGCGACGGCGACGTGATCCAGGTGGACGCGAGCCCCGACGGTCTCGTGTTCCACCACTTCGGCGTCTCCGCTCCGACGGCTTGACCGCACATCGGTCGGGACGCTCCGACGCGGCTCGCCTCCGACTCGGCGCTCCGCCGGGCGTAGCGGTCGGGCCGTCGGGACGCTCGCGCGACTCGTCGGCCGTGCTGGCGAGACCGAGCGGGGTCGCCCGGAGCCGTGACGTTCCACTAACCTGCTCCCAACGTGAGTGCAGTCACGTCGAGGACCGGCACCGATCTCGGAGCCGGTCCTATTCGCGCAACGAACTTCGTGGTGTCGGGTGGGGAGCGGTCGTGCCGGGAGCAGTGATCGTCGGCACCCAGTGGGGTGACGAGGGCAAGGGCCGGTTCACCGACTACCTCGCCAAGGAGGCGTCGCTCTGCGTTCGCTACCAGGGCGGCCACAACGCCGGCCACACGCTCGTGGTCGACGGCGAGGTGTTCAAGCTCCAGCTCGTGCCGAGCGGCGTCCTCTACCCCTGGGTGGTACCCGTCATCGGCAACGGGGTCGTCGTGGACCCGCGGGTCCTGCTCGACGAGCTGGAGGCGCTGGAGGCCCGCGGCATCGACTCGCGTCGCCTGCGCCTGTCGGGCAACGCGCACCTGATCATGCCGTACCACCAGGAGCTCGACCGCCTGAACGAGCGCTACCTCGGCAACGCCAAGCTCGGGACCACCAAGCGCGGCATCGGCCCGGCGTACGCCGACAAGGCGATGCGGGTCGGCCTGCGGGTCCAGGACCTGCTCGACCCGAAGATCTTCCGCGAGAAGCTCGACCTGGCGCTGCGCGAGAAGAACGGCGTGCTCACCAAGGTCTACAACCGGCTGCCCGTCGACGCCGACGCCCTCGCGAAGCAGTACCTCGATCTGGTGCCGAAGCTCGCGCCCCTCATCGACGACACCGTGCACCTGGTCCACGAGGCGCTCGACGCCCAACAGTGGGTGCTCTTCGAAGGCGCCCAGGCGACGTTCCTCGACCTCGACCACGGGACGTATCCGTTCGTCACGTCGAGCAATCCGGTCTCAGGTGCGGTCACGGCCGGCGCCGGTGTCGGCCCGCTCGACATCGAGCGCGTGGTGGGCGTGGTGAAGGCGTACACGACTCGCGTCGGCGCGGGACCGTTCCCGGCCGAGCTCCACGAGGGCGACGTCGTCGGCGACCTGCTCGTGGACCGGGGCGCGGAGTTCGGCACCAATACGAAGCGGCGGCGCCGGACGGGCTGGCTCGACCTCGTGATGGTCAAGCACGCGTGCCGGCTCAACACGTGCACCGAGCTCGCGATCACGAAGCTCGATGTGCTCTCCCCGTTGCCCGAGCTCAAGGTCTGCGTGGGCTACCGCGGTGAGGACGGCACCCGGTACGACCACGTGCCGTACCACCAGTCGGTGATCCACAAGGTGACGCCGATCTACGAGACGTTCCCCGGCTGGCAGTGCGACATCGAGCGGGCCGAGCGCCTCGACGACCTCCCGCGCGCCGCGCGCGACTACGTGCAGTTCATCGAGAGCTACACCGGGGTCCACGTGTCGTTCGTGTCCGTCGGTCCCGCACGCGACCAGACCGTCGTCGCGCCGTGCGCCCGTCGGCCGCTCCGCTGGGGCGAGGCACGTCGATGTGCGTCGGGACGCTCCGCGGCTGCTCACCTCCGCTCGTTCCTCGCTTCGGTCGGGAGCCTAGATGCAGGTCCTCGTCGTCGGGAGCGGCGCGCGTGAGCACGCCCTCGCGTGGGGACTGTCGCGCTCGCCGGTGGTCGACGCGGTCCTCGCCGCGCCCGGGAACCCGGGGATCGCCGAGGTGGCCACGTGCCTGCCCCTCGACGACGCGATGGAGAGTCTCGAGACGGTGGACCTCGTGGTGGTCGGGCCCGAGGCGCCCCTCGTCGACGGCCTGGCCGACGAGCTCCGCGGTCGCGGCGTCGCGGTCTTCGGACCGTCGGCGGCCGCCGCGCGGCTGGAGGGGTCCAAGGCGTGGATGAAGGAGCTGCTGGCGGGGGCCGAGATCCCCACCGCCCGGCACGCGACGTTCACCGCGGAGCAGGAGGACGTCGCGCTCGCGTACCTCGAGACGCTGCCCGGGCTCTACGTCGTCAAGACCGATGGGCTCGCCGCCGGGAAGGGCGTCCTCGTCACCGAGTCGCTCGCCGAGGCCCGTGACGGGGTGCGCGAGTACCTCGCCGGTCGGGCGTTCGGCGACGCGGGCCGCACCGTGGTGATCGAGGAGGGCCTCACCGGCCCCGAGCTGTCGCTCCTCGTGCTCTGCGACGGCAGCCTCGACGGCGTGCCGCTCGCGCCGGCGCAGGACTTCAAGCGGTTCGGCGACGGCGACCTCGGGCCCAACACCGGCGGCATCGGCGCGTACTCGCCGGTCCCGGTGGCGACCGACGCGCTGGTGCAACAGATCATGGAGCGGGCGGTCACGCCCACGCTCGCCCGGCTCGCGTCGTTCGACGTCGAGTACCGGGGCGTGCTCTACGCCGGTCTCATGCTCACCCCGGACGGTCCGAAGATCATCGAGTACAACGTCCGCTTCGGCGACCCGGAGTGCGAGGTGGTGGTGCCGCGGCTCGCGAGCGACCTGGCCGTGCACTGTGCCGAGGCTGCGACCGGTCGGTTGGAGACACCGGTCGAGTTCCGCGACGACGCCTGCGTGACCGTCGTGCTCGCGAGCGAGGGCTACCCGACCGACCCGCGCACCGGCGACGTCGTCACCGGTCTCGACGCGGTCGACGACGACGTGCTCGTGTTCCACGCCGGGACCGCCCGGACCGACGCGGGGCTGGTGACCGCGGGTGGGCGCGTGCTCGCGGTGACCGCGCTCGGCGCCGACGTCGCCGCCGCGCGCGCCAAGGCCTACACCGCCGCCGACACGATCTCGTGGCGCGGCAAGTACTGCCGGCGCGACATCGCCGCCGCACCCTCGACCTGACCCCTGGAGGCCCCGTGATCCCGCGCTACTCGCTCCCCGAGATGGCCGCCCTGTTCACCGACGAGGCGAAGTTCGGCGCGTGGCTCGAGGTCGAGATCCTCGCGACGGAGGCGTGGGCCGAGCTCGGCGTGGTGCCGAAGGAGGCCGCGGTCGCGGTGCGCGAGCGAGGCGGCTTCGACGTCGCCGCCATCGACGAGCGCGAGCTCGTCACCGAGCACGACGTCGCCGCCTTCGTCGACGTCGTGCAGGAGCGGGTGGGTCAACCCGAGGGCGCGTGGGTCCACTACGGCCTGACCTCGAGCGACGTCGTCGACACCGCCCTCGCGCTCCAGCTCACGCGGGCGGCCGATCTGCTGATCGAGGCGGCCGAGGCCCTCGACCGGGCGATCACCGCCCGGGCCCACGAGTTCCGCGACACGCCGATGGTGGGGCGCACGCACGGGATCCACGCCGAGCCGACCACCTTCGGGGTGAAGCTCGCCCTCTGGGCGCTCCAGGTACGGCGCGACGTCGAGCGGCTGCGGCGCGCCCGGGCCGGCATCGCGGTCGGGAAGCTCTCGGGGGCGGTCGGCACCTACTCGAACGTCGACCCGTTCGTGGAGCAGCACGTGTGCGCCGCCCTCGGCCTCGAGCCGGTGCCGGCGACCCAGGTGCTCGCGCGCGACCGGCACGCCGAGCTGCTCTACGCGTGCGCGTCGGCCGGCGCCACGGTCGAGCAGTGCGCCCTCGAGATCCGCCACCTCCAGCGCACCGAGGTGCGCGAGGTGGAGGAGCCGTTCCGGGCCGGGAAGCAGAAGGGCTCCTCCGCGATGCCGCACAAGCGGAACCCGGTGAAGAGCGAGCAGCTGTGCGGGCTGGCGCGGGTCCTGCGCGCCGACCTCGTGGCCGGCCTGGAGAACGTGGCGCTCTGGCACGAGCGCGACATCTCGCACTCGTCGGTCGAGCGGGTGATCCTGCCCGACGCGTGCCTGCTCGCGCACTACGTGCTCGTGAAGATGCGCGCGATCGTCGAGGGCATGGTCGTGTATCCGGACCGCATGCTCGAGAACCTCGACGCGTCGTACGGGCTCGTGTTCAGCCAGCCCGTCCTGTTGGCGCTCGTCGAGGCGGGTCGGTCGCGCGACGACGCGTACCGCATGGTGCAGCGGAACGCGATGAGGACGTGGGAGGAGCGGCGCCCGTTCCTCGACGTGCTGCGCGAGGACGACGAGGTCACCGCGGCGTTGGCGCCGGCGACGCTGGAGGCGTGCTTCGACCTCAAACGCGCGGTCGCCAACATCGGCCGCACCTTCGACGTCCTCGACGCGGGAGCGTGACCGTGACCATCGACCTGCCCCACCTCTACTCCGGCAAGGTCCGCGACCTCTACGACGCCGGCGACGACCGCATCCTCCTGGTCGCGTCGGACCGCGTCTCGGTCTTCGACGTCGTGCTGCCCGGACGCTGATCCCCGACAAGGGCCGGGTGCTCACCGCCATGTCGTCGTTCTGGTTCGACCTCACCGCCGACCTCCTCCCGAACCACGTGCATCAGCGTCGACCCGGCCGACCTCCCCGCCACGGCCCGTCCCGACGCCGACGGCCGGGCGATGCTCGTGCGCCGCACCGAGCCGGTGCCGATGGAGTGCATCGCCCGCGGCTACCTCTTCGGCAGCGCGTGGAAGGAGTACCGCGACGGCGGGCACGGTGCAGGGCCGGCCGATGCCGACCGGGATGCAGGAGGCGGAGGCGCTCCCCGAGCCGCTCTTCACGCCGACGACGAAGGCCGACGAGGGCCACGACCTGCCGATGACCGACGACGAGGCGGTGGCGCTCGTCGGCGCCGACGCGTTCGCGCCGCCTGCGCGACGCCGCGCTCGCGATCTACGCCCGCGGGGCCGAGCACGCCGCGGACCGCGGGATCATCCTCGCCGACACGAAGTTCGAGTTCGGCACCACGGCCGACGGCGAGCTGCTGCTCATCGACGAGGTGCATGACGCCCGACTCGTCGCGCTACTGGCCGGCCGAGGCGTACGCCCCGGGCGGCTCGCCGCCGAGCTTCGACAAGCAGTACGTCCGCGACCACTACCTCGCGCATCGGCTGGGACCAGACGCCGCCCGCGCCGGCGGTGCCGGCCGAGGTCATCGCCGGACGCGGGCGCGCTACGTCGAGGCGTACGAGCGGATCACGCGGCCGCGCGTTCGCCGACTGGTACGGCCCGAGATCCGACGGCGACGCGGGGTAGGGTCGACGCCGATGCCGCGCTACGCCGCCACCGTCGACATCACCCACCTCCCCGGCATCCTCGACCCGCAGGGCGCCACGATCGACCGGGCCCTGCCCGGCGCTGGGCTACGGGAACGTCAGCCAGGTGAAGGTCGGCAAGACGATCCGCCTCGTGCTCGACGCCGACTCCGAGGCCGCCGCCCGCACCCAGGTCGACGAGATGTGCCACCGCCTGCTCGCCAACCCGGTGATCGAGGCGTTCGAGATCTCGCTGGAGTCGGCCTGAGACTCGTCGATGAGGATCGGCGTCGTCCAGTTCCCGGGCACGAACTGCGAGCTCGACGTGCTGCACGCGGTCGAGGCCCTCGGCGCCGAGGCCGAGCTGCTCTTCCACGCCGACGCCACCGTGCGCGGGCGTCGACGCCGTGGTCGTGCCGGGCGGCTTCGCCCACGGCGACTACCTGCGCGCCGGTGCCATCGCGCGGTTCTCACCGGTCATGGACGCGGTCGCCGAGCACGCGCGGCGCCGGCGGCCCGGTCGTCGGGATCTGCAACGGCTTCCAGGTGCTCACCGAGGCCGGGCTGCTTCCCGGCGCGCTCCAGAAGAACGCGGGGCTCAAGTTCCTGTGCCGGCCGGTCGACCTCCGGGTGGAGACCGTGACCACGGTGCTCACCAACCAGGCGACGGTCGGTCAGATCCTGCGGATCCCCGTCAACCATTTCGAGGGCAACTACGTCTGCGACGACCGCACCCTCGACGCGCTCCGGGCGGAGGAGCGGGTCGTGGTGCGGTACGTCGAGAACCCGAACGGCGCGCTCGACGACATCGCGGGCATCTGCAACGAGGGCCGCAACGTCGTCGGGCTCATGCCCCACCCCGAGCGCGCGTCGGACGCGCTGCTCGGCTCGACCGACGGGCTCGTGATGCTGCGCTCGCTGCTCGCGTCGGCCACGGTCGTCCCGGCCGCGTGACGCTGCGACCGTCCCAGGAGGCGCTCGCCGCGCGTGCTGCGCGAGCACGCGATCCGCGAGGGCGAGTTCACGCTGGCGTCGGGACGCACGTCGCGCTGGTACCTCGACGGTCGCCAGGTCAGCTTCCGCGGTGACTGCATCGCAGATCGTCGGCGACGCGATCGTCGACGCGCTGGCCGTCGCCGGAGTCGCCGCCGATGCGACTACGACGCGGTCGGCGGTCCGGTGGTCGGGCGCGATGCCCGGTCGCGCTCGCCGTCGCGCTGGTCACCGGCAAGCCGAGTTCGCGATCCGCAAGGAGGCGAAGGACCACGGCGTCGGCGGACGGATCGCCGGCGTCCTCGAGGCCGGTCAGCGGGTGCTCGTCGTCGAGGACACCGCGACGAGCGGCGGCTCGCTGCTCGAGGCGCTGCCCGCGGTCGCCGAGCTCGGCTGCCCGATCGTCGCGGTGTCGCTCCTGCTCGACCGTGGCGGCGAGCTCGGCGCCGAGCTCGCGGCGACGGGCATCCCCTACTGCCCGGTGCTCGGCGCGCCCGACCTCGGCTACGAGTTCGGCAGCTAGAGCCGTCACCTCCCGGGCCGCCGGGACGTGGCGGCTGCTGCGCGCACCACCCCGACCCGAGACTCCGGCTCCGGACCCGCGATCGGAGCGGCCCGGCCACCTCGGGCCGCGGGACGTGGCGGCTGCTGCGCGCACCACCCCGACCCGAGACTCCGACCTCGCAGCCGCGGGCGGAGGGCCCGAGCCCCTCCCGGCGCCGGAGTGCGGCTCTGCGGCCCACCCCGACCGAGACTCCGGCTCGCAGCCCGGGGGAGCGGCCCGGCCCCTCGGGCCGCCGGGACGTGGCGGTCGCGCGCACCACCCCGACCCGAGACTCCGGCTCGGACCCGCGGGCGGTGCGGCCCGGCTACCCGGCCCGGGTGATGCCGGCCCGCTTGAGCACGTCGGCGGGGACGCCCACCTCGCGCCACGTGGAATACGTGATGCCCTTGCGCTCGGAATAGGTCTTCGCCGACTTCACGAAACCCTTCTCCAAGCCGGAGAGATCGACCTTGGTCCCCATCGTGGCCAGCTCGACCGTGAGGTCGCTGCGCTCCTGGATGAGCTCGACCTTCTTGATGGGCGAGGCGTCCGGCAACGCAGACTCGATCGCCGCGAGGCGTTTCTTCACCGAATCCGGCGTCCGCTTGCGACCCCGCTTGGGCTTGTTCTGCTCGAGTGCCTCGAGGTAGTCGCGCACGGCTTTCCCGAGCTCGCGCCCTTCGGCGAGGGCCTGCTTGTGCTCGTCGGTCATCTTCGTCTTCCGCCCCGGCATGCTGGCTCCTTATGCTCGATGATCATGCTCGATGATGATGCTCGATGATGCCCATTGCATTTTCGCAATCCTGGCACAGCCATTCAGGATAACCACGGCGGGTCATGTGCTCGTGAATCGGCCCTCCGCATAGACGCGATTTCGTCCTGATGCAGGGGTCGACGGGCCGTCGCGGACGCCGCACGAACGGTCCCGGAACGCTCGGCGCCCGTCGGTAGTCTCGGCGGGAATGGCGGAGACCCCCCTGCACCGGCAGCTCGGCATGACCGACGACGAGCTCGCCGGCGGTGATCGACGAGCTCGGTCGCGAGCCGACCCACCTCGAGCTGGCGATGTACTCGGTGATGTGGTCGGAGCACTGCTCGTACAAGTCGTCCCGATCCCACCTCGGGCGCTTCCCGACCGAGGCGCCGTGGGTCCTCGTCGGGCCGGGTGAGGGCGCGGGGGTCATCGACGTCGGCGACGGCGTCGCGGTCGCCGTGCGGATCGAGAGTCACAACCATCCGTCCGCGGTGGAGCCGTACCAGGGCGCGGCGACCGGCGTCGGCGGGATCATCCGCGACATCTTCTCGATGGGGGCCCGGCCGATCGCGCTCATGGACCCGCTGCGTTTCGGCCCGCTCGACGACCCGCGGACGCGTTACCTCTTCGAGGGCGTCGTGAGCGGGATCAGCGGCTACGGCAACGCGGTCGGCGTGCCCACCGTCGGCGGCGAGCTCGTCTTCGACGAGTGCTACCGCGACAACCCGCTCGTCAACGTCTTCTGCCTCGGCACGCTCCCCATCGACCGGCTCGTGCTCGCGCGCGCCGAGGGCGTCGGCAACCTCGCGGTGCTGCTCGGCGCGTCGACCGGGCGCGACGGCATCGGTGGCGCGAGCGTCCTCGCGTCGGCCGGCTTCGAGGAGGGCAGCGAGGCCAAGCGACCGTCCGTGCAGGTCGGCGATCCGTTCGAGGAGAAGAAGCTCATCGAGGCGTGCCTCGCGCTGCTCGACGCGGGGCTCGCGATCGGGGTGCAGGACCTCGGAGCCGCCGGCATCTCGTGCGCGGCGTCCGAGACCGCGGCCAAGACCGGCGCCGGCATGGACGTCGACGTCGCCCGTGCGCCCCATCGCGAGCCGGGCATGAACCCGGTGGAGATGCTCACGTCCGAGAGCCAGGAGCGGATGCTGGCGATCGTGACGCCCGATCACCTCGACGAGGTGCTCGCGCTGTGCGAGCGCTGGGAGATCCGCGCGTCGGTCATCGGGCGCGTCACCGACTCCGGACGCTTCCGGGTGTACGACGGCCTCTTCGACGCCGTCGGCGTGCCCGGCGCGAACCCGCCGCCGCCGATCGGCGACGAGGCCCCGGAGGTCTCCTCGGACCGCACCCCGATCGCCGACGTCCCGATCGGCAGCCTCGGCGACGGTCCCGTGTACCACCGGCCCCTGGCCCGCCCGGCCGACCACGAAGCACGGCTCGCGCGTGATCCCGCCGCCGACCTCGGCGCGCGGTTCCCCGCCGGCACCGACGTCGGCGGCGAGCTGCTCGCGCTGCTCGGCTCGCCGAACATCGCCGATCCGTCGTGGGTGTACCGCCAGTACGACCACCAGCTGTTCCTGAACACCGTCGTCGGCCCGGGCGGCGACGCCAGCGTGCTGCGGCTGCGCGACGCCCCGCCGCAGGCGCTCGCGCTCTCGGTCGACGGCAACGCGCGGTTCTCCGCGCTCGAGCCGCGGACCGGTGGCCGGCTGGCCGTGCTCGAGGCGGCCCGCAACGTCGCGTGCGCGGGTGCGGCACCGAAGGCGCTCGTGAACTGCCTGAACTTCGGCAATCCGGAGCACCCCGAGGTGATGTGGCAGTTCTCCGAGGTCGTCGACGGCATGAGCGAGGCGTGCCGGGCCCTCGGCCTGCCGGTCATCGGCGGCAACGTGAGCTTCTACAACGAGAGTCGCGGTGCCGACATCGACCCGACGCCGGTCGTGGGCGTCATCGGGCTGATCGACGAGCTCACCGACGTCCCGCCGCCGGCCCGTCTCCGCGACGGCGACGCCATCCTGGTGCTCGGGTCCACCGGGCCGGAGCTCGGCGGCTCGTCGTGGGCCACCGTGCACGGACTGCGCGACGGCACGCCGCCCGCCGCCGACCTCGACGCCGCCGCGTCGCTCCACGCGCTCGTCGCCGAGCTCGTGCGCGATCGCGTTCCCGCTGGGGTGCACGACTGTTCCGACGGCGGGCTCGCGGTCGCCCTGGCCGAGATGGCGATCCACGGCCGGCACCGGCTTCGACGTGGAGATCGGGGACGCGGTCGCCTGCTTCTCGGAGTCGGCATCACGCGTGCGTGCTGTCGGTGGCGCCGGACCGCGCCGACGCCGTGGTCGCGCGGGCGGCCGACGCCGGCGTCCCGGTCGCGGTCGTCGGGACCGCAGGGGGCGACAGGCTCGTGGCCCGGGGTGCCTTCGCGGTGGATCTCGCCACCGCGACGCACGCCCATCGCGACGCGTTGCCGACCCTCATGGAGGCGGTGCAGGTCTGACCGCCGGCCCGCGCCGTGTGGGCCCGGACGGGACCGCGGCGGGAGTCGGGGTACCGGTCGCGGCTCTGCGATACTGGTGAGGATGCTCACGGCGGACTCCACCGGACCATCGATCGGCCACGCCTGCGGGGTCTTCGGGATCTACGGACCCGGCCAACCCGTGGCCCACCTCACGTACCTCGGCCTCTTCGCGCTGCAGCACCGCGGCCAGGAGTCGGCGGGCATCGCGGTGAGCGACGGCGAGACCATCACCGTGATGAAGGACATGGGCCTCGTCACCCAGGTCTTCGACGAGCGCCAGCTCGCGTCGCTGTCCGGGCACCTCGCCATCGGCCACAACCGGTACTCGACCACCGGGTCGTCCTCGTGGCAGAACGCGCAGCCGGTGTACCGCTCGGTCGGCGACGCGGGGTTCGCGCTCGGACACAACGGCAACCTCACGAACACCGCGGAGCTCGCGTCGTCGCTCGGGATGCTGCCGGGGATGACCGCGGCGGAGACGGAGTTCGACTCCACCACCGACTCCGCGCTCGTCGCCGAGCTCATCGCACGCGCGTGGCCCGACGAGCCTCGTTCGGACGGATGCGACCTCGAGCTCGCGCTCGAGCAGGTGCTGCCCCGCCTCCAGGGCGGCTTCTCGTTCGTGCTGATGGACGACAGTCGGGTGATCGGCGTCCGCGACCCGCACGGCTTCTGGCCACTCGTGCTCGGCCGACTCGAAGGGGGCGGATGGGTGCTGGCCAGCGAGTCGGCCGCGCTCGACATCATCGGCGCGCACTACGTGCGCGACGTGCAGCCGGGCGAGATGGTGGTGATCGACGCGTCGGGACTGCGGCGGGAGGTGCAGTACGCGACGCCGGATCCCCGCCTGTGCCTGTTCGAGTTCGTGTACTTCTCGCGCCCCGACACCCGGCTCTACGGCCAGAGCGTGCACGCGGCGCGCCAACGCATGGGCGAGGAGCTCGCGCAGCAGGCGCCGGTCGAGGCCGACATGGTGATGCCGGTCCCCGAGTCCGGTATCCCGGCCGCACAGGGCTACGCCCGGGCGTCGGGCATCCCGTACGGCGACGGCCTCGTGAAGAACCGCTACGTCGGCCGCACGTTCATCCAGCCGAGTCAGAAGCAGCGCGGTGTCGGCGTGCGCATGAAGCTCAACCCGCTGCCCGAGAACATCCGCGGCAAGCGGCTGGTGGTCGTCGACGACTCGATCGTGCGCGGCACCACCACGCGCCAGGTCGTCGCGATGCTGCGCGAGGCGGGGGCGGCCGAGGTGCACTTCCGCGTGTCGTCGCCCCCGTACCGCTACCCGTGCTTCTACGGGATGGACACCGGTCGGCGCGGCGAGCTGCTCGCGGCCGATCTCTCGGTCGGCGAGATCCGCGACTATCTCGGTGTCGACTCGATCGCGTACCTCGACCTCGACCGCCTCACGCGCGCTACGCACGCGCCGGCGACGTCGTTCTGCACGGCGTGTCTCTCGAACGAGTACCCCGTTCCGGTCGAGCTCACGACCCGCGACGCCAAGCTCGTGCTCGAGGGTCCGCTCGTGGATCTCACGTCACCGTCGCGGTGAGCACCGCGTGAGCGACGACGAGCGACGGCCTGACCTACGCCGACGCGGGTGTCGACATCGAGGCGGGCGAGCACGCGGTCGAGCTGATCAAGGCGCACGCGCGGTCCACCGACCGGCCCGGCGTCCTGGGTGCGATCGGCGGCTTCGGCGGCCTGTTCGACCTGCAGGCGCTCGCGTACACCGACCCGGTCCTCGTGTCGTCGACCGACGGTGTCGGCACGAAATCGGTCGTCGCGTGGTCGACGGGCCGGTACGACACGATCGGCATCGACCTCGTGGGCACGGCCGACGACGTCGCCGCGCAGGGCGCGGATCCGCTCTTCTTCTTCGACTACCTCTCGATGGGCCGGCTCGACCCCGACATCGCCGCCACGATCGTCGGGGGCGTGGCCGACGGCTGCCGCCGGGCGGGCGCGGCGCTGCTCGGGGGCGAGATGTCCGAGCACCCGCAGCTGATGGCCGAGGGCGAGTTCGACCTCGTCGGCTTCGTGGTCGGCGCGGCCGAGCGCGCCCGGGTGCTGCCGCGCGACGTCGCGGTCGGCGACGTGCTCGTCGGCATCGAGAGCCCGGGGCTGCGCTGCAACGGCTACACGCTGGCGCGACGCGCGCTGCTCGACCGCGCGGCGCGGTCCCTCGACGAGCCCGCGTGGCCGGGCGCCGACGTCACGCTCGCCGACGAGCTGTTGCGTCCGAGCGTGATCTACGCGCCGACGCTCGCGGCGGTGCGGGACGCGGTCGACGTGCACGCGTTCGCGCACATCACCGGCGGCGGGCTCCCCGGCAACGTCAACCGCATCCTCCCCGCAGACGGCGACGCGCGGATCGCACGCGGGCGGTGGCCCGAGCCGCGGATCTTCGCCGAGGTGCAACGGGCCGGCGACGTCGCCGACGCGGAGATGGAAGCGGTGTTCAACCTGGGTGTCGGCATGGTGGCCGCGGTCCCGGCGTCGGACGCGGCCCGCGCGATCGAGGTGGTGGAGGGTGCCGGCCTCGACGCGTGGGTCATCGGCGAGATCGGACCGGGCGCCGGCCGAGTGCTGATCGGCCGCGACTGACGCCCGAGCCGCCTCCCACGTCGCCGGTTCGGCACCGGTGGTGCGCGGACCGGTCCGAGTCGGGCGGCTCGCGCCGCGTCAGTCGAACCAGCGGGCGGCGAGCCAGGTGCGCTGCTCGCACGCCGGACACCGCGCCAGGCGGGAGTGCCTCCGCCACGGGGCCCACAGCGCGATCGGCAGGCTCCGGCGCGCGAGGTCGAGGTAGCCGACGCGGGCCCGTGCGTGGCACGAGCCGCACTCCACGACGAGCGTGCCCGGCTTGCGCGACGCAGCCGAGAAGAGCGCCGCGGCGGGCGAGAGAGGGAGGGCCGCCGGCCGTCGTCGGGCACGGTCCTACGCCGCGAGGGCCTCGCGCACGCGGACGGCGAGGGCGCGGTAGGCGGTGGCCCCCGCCGACTTCGGCGCGTGGTCGAGGATCGAGCGGCCGGTCGCCGGTGCCTCCGCGAACCGGATGCTGCGCGGGACGAGTGGCTCGAGCACCGCGAGCCCGTAGCGGTCGGCGACGTCGGCGGCGATCTCGCGCGGGTGACGGCTGCGGGCGTCGAACATCGTCGCGACCGCGCCGAGCACCGCGAGGTCCGGCTTCGTGTACGCGCGCACGTCGGCGACCGTCTCGAGCAGCTGGCCCACACCACGGTGACTCAAGGTCTCGCACTGCAGCGGGATCACCACGGCGTCGGCGGCGGTCAGCCCGTTGATCGTGAGGATGCCGAGCGACGGCGGACAGTCGACGAGCACGAGGTCGAAGCTGCTCTTCACCGGTGCGAGCGCGCGGCGAGCGCGTGCTCCCGACCGACCTTGGTCGCGAGCACCACCTCGGAGCCGGCGAGGTCGATGGACGCGGGGAGCAGCGAGCACCGTCCCGCGGGAGTGACGACGTGGGCCGCTTCGGCGCGCCCGAGCAGCACGTCGTGGAGCGACGGCTGGATCGACTCGGGATCGAGCCCGGCCGCATACGTGAGGCAGGCCTGCGGATCGAGATCCACGAGCAGGACGCGGGCGCCGTCGGCCGCGAGCGCCTCGCCGAGGCTGTGCGTCGTCGTCGTCTTGCCGACGCCGCCCTTCTGGTTCGCGACCGCGATGACCGTCATGGCGGCCCGAGTGTACGGGCGGTCCCCCGGCATCGCCGGGCCGGGCCGGTGCCGACCGACCCGCAGACGATCGACCCACGGACGGTTCGGCGGGGCTACGCTCCCGCCCGTCGCCGGACGGATCGAACAGGATCCGCGACGCGACGGAACGGACCAAGTACGCTCCCGTGAACGAACCGGACGCTCCATCCGGACCTCCTCGCCCATACCGGAGGCAGAACATGCAGGGCCACCCCGACGACGACGCGCTCCTCACTCCGTCCGAGGTCGCGGCGATGTTCCGCGTGAACCCGAAGACGGTCACCCGGTGGGCACGCGCCGGCAAGATCTCGGCGATCCGGACGCTCGGCGGTCACCGCCGCTTCCGTGCGTCGGAGATCCGCCAGTTCCTCGAGAAGGTCGAAGAGCACCAGGACCTCTGACGCTCACCGGCGGGCCGCGCCCGTCGGGATCGAGCGGAGGTCGACGCGGGGCCCGCTGCTAGAGTCCTCCCCTCTCGGGAGAGAGCGAGCCCCCATCGTCTAGTGGCCTAGGACGCCGCCCTTTCAAGGCGGTAACGGGGATTCGAACTCCCCTGGGGGCACGATCCACCGGGTTCCGGTGATCAGCCACGGTCCTGTGGTGCAGTTTGGAGTGCACGCCGCCCTGTCAAGGCGGAGGCCGCGGGTTCAAATCCCGTCAGGACCGCCGGGCGTCGTCCACGTCCCCCGGCCGGGTAGCTCAGTTGGCAGAGCGCGCGCCTGAAAAGCGCGAGGTCACCGGATCGACGCCGGTCCCGGCCACTCGTCGGCAGATGATCAGACCAGCAGGCGACGGTCGGCGTGCCAGGCCAGCTGGGACGCGATCCCGTCCCGCAGACCCACCACCGGCTCCCAGCCGAGCAACGCACGCGCCCGATCGGTGGAGCCGCCGTTGCGTCGAGCGTCGCCGGCCTGCGCCGGGTGGTCCTCGATCGTCACTGCGGATCCCGCGAGCTCGCCCACGGTGCCGATGAGGCCGTTGAGCGTGATCTCGCCGCCGCCGGCGATGTTGACGACCGTCGCGGGCTCCACGTCGGCGTCGGCCGCGCACAGGTTCGCGGCGACGATGTCGGCGACGTAGGTGAACTCGCGGATCTGCTCGCCGTCGCCGAAGCGCGGGAACGACGCACCGGTGAGCGCGGCCTCGCACAGCCGGTGGATCGACATGTCCGGGCGCTGGCGGGGTCCGAAGACCGTGAAGTAGCGCAGCGCCACCGTGTGCAGGCCCCAGTTCTCGGCGTACAGGCCGCAGAGGTGCTCGGCGGCGAGCTTCGTCACGCCGTACGGGCTGTACGGGCGCGGGAGGTCGGTCTCGACCGTCGGGTAACGGGCCTGGTTGCCGTAGACCGACGACGACGATGCGTAGACGACGCGACGGACCTCGCAGTCGCGTGCGGCCTCGAGCAGCCGCTGGGTGGCCAGCACGTTGTGGCTGGCGTACTCGCCGAAGCCGTCCGACCACGAGAGCCGGACACCCGGCTGCGCAGCCTGGTGGAAGATCGTGTCGACGCCCTCGAGGATCGGCATGAGGTCCGTCGACCGGAGGTCGGCATCCACGAGCGTGAACGCGTCGTGGTCGCGCGCGCCGTCCAGGTTCTGCCGCTTCGTGTCCGGGTCGTAGTACGGCGTGAAGGAGTCGATGCCCACCACCGTGTCGCCGCGGGAGAGGAGCGTGTCGACGAGATGACTGCCGACGAAGCCACCGGCACCGGTGACGACGACCCGTCGCGACGGCGACGGATCGAGGTTGGTGGCGGTCGGGACTGAGTCGCGCATCGCTTCCGTCCTGCGTCGGGAAGCGGCGATTGTAAACCGGGCGAAACGGTCAGGTGCGGGTGAACATCACGAATGAGTTCATCGACCTACGCCGCGCGCGGAGCGTGTCGAAGCGCGCGAGTGCGCCCCGGCGTCGAGGTCCGACACCGGAGCGCATTCGCGTGACGTTCGGGGACGTGACTCGTCGTGACTAGTGCGTCGCCTCCCACATCGCGACCGCCGCGTCCCACGTGGATCCGGTGGTGACGATCTTCGTGTCGGGGCACTTGGCGAGCCACGACGCGGCCTCGGGGAAGGCACCGTGACCGAGCCACACGATCGTGTTGTTCGCGCAGGTCACGGAGTAGCCGTCGGGCAGACCGAGCGAGCCGTGGTTCGGCAGCTGGTCCACGCGGAACACGTTGCCGAACAGCGCGAGCTTCGGCGAGCGGCCCGTGTCGTCCCACTTGAAGAAGCCGCCGTGGCCCGGCGCCGGGCCCTTGTAGACGGTCGGCATCGGCTGCAGCCGCAGGAGCGAGTTGCGCAGGGTCAACGTCTTCGTGCGACCGTCCGAGCTCGAGTCGTTCGACGACGGCCGCGTCGAGATGCCGACGTAGCAACCGTCGAACAGCGAGCCGTCGATCACGCCTGTGTTGAGGTAGTCGTCCTGCAGGCAGTCGTCGTGGATCATCGAGGTGTGCGCACCGCGCACGGTCCAGTTGGACGCGCCGTCGCGGACGTTGATGGCGTCGCCGTAGTTCTGGACGCGGACGTTCTCGACGACCGAGTCGGGGGTCTGGAAGCTGAACCCACCGGTGTGGTGGAACGTCGCCCACGGCGTGGACGCGCCCCACGTGCCCACGATGGTGCCGCCGTCCCAGCAGACCGATCCGCTGCCGTAGACCGACACGGGCCAGTCGTCCGCCTGCGTCCAGGTCGCGCTGCGGGCGTCGACCGCCAGGTGGCCGGAGACGGACGGCCGGTACTGCGAGCTCTGCGCGCCGGCGACGGTCGAGTGCGCCTGCGGCAGACACACGCTCGCGGCGGGCGGTCGGCTCGGGGTCGGCGTCGGTGTCGGTGTCGGCGTCGGGGTCGGCGTCGGCGTCGGGGTCGGCGTCGGCGTGGGAGTCGGCGTCGGCGCGGGTGTCGGCGTCGGCACCGGCGTCGGGACCGGCGTCGGCGTCGGAGCGGGCGTGGGCGTCGGGGTCGGCACCGGGTGCGGCGTCGGGGTCGGGACGGGAACCGGCTTCGGCGGTGGGATCACCGGGACCGGCGGGCGGTGGTGGTGACGGTGGTGGTGGTGGTGGTGGTGACGATGCTCGTTCCGCTCGTGCGCTCGGACGGTCCGCACGAGCGTCGAGGCCGGCGACCCGGTGCCCGAGCCCGCCTCGGCGAGCTGGGGGGTGATGACGATCGCGGCGGCCACGCCGAGCGCGGCCAGGATTCGGGATCGGTGCTTCCAGAGCATCGGTGACGGCTCCTTGGGTCGGTCGGGCCACGACGACGGATCTCGCTCTCCGTGGTCACGGGGTCGCCCGAGTAGGTCGTTGGACCCACCTATCGGCGCTCGGCGCCCGACCTCTTGAATGGGTCGGGCGACTCAATCCGGTCGGTATTGGTTGTCGTGTTCCATTTCGGATGGTAGGTTCAGCATCCTTCCGGGAGGGCAAGAAGGCCCGGAAAACCGAGGCGATCGACTGGTCTTCGCAATGCCAGCTTGAGTTCCCGCGTTCTTTTCCGGGTACCGGGCGCTGGGCGCGGCGAGAGCGGCTGATTCTAGACGAAAGGGGCGGGGAGGCTCCAATGGCGAGCGGGGTGTATCCCGAGCTGGATCTTCGGCTCACCGAGCGCGCGCGGCGCCGTCGTGTGCGCGGGCGGGGCGGCGTGGGGCTGCTGAGCGGCGTCGCGCTGCGCGAGCCGTCCGAGACCGTCGAGCCCGAGCTGCCCGGTGTCATCTCCGTCGACCGCTGCGTCGGGCGAGGTGCTGATCGACCTGCGCACCATCGAGGAGCGGGCCCGCTCGATCGACCTCGTCACCGAGACGCTCCGCGAGGACCCACCGCCGGCGGTGACCGTCGTCCCCCGCGTCGCCCGCAACCGGGCCAAGCGCGTGTTCGATGTGACCGTCGTGACCGTCACCGCGCCCCTGTGGGGCACCGCCGTCCTGATGCTCGCCGGCCTGGTGCGGCTCACCTCGCGTGGCCCCGCCTTCTACCGGCACGAGCGCGTGGGTCGGTCCGGGCGGTCCATCGGGTGCCTGAAGCTGCGGACGATGGTGCTCGACGCCGACGCCCGGCTCGCCGAGCTGCTCGCATCGGACCCCGCCCTCGCCGAGGAGTTCGCGCTCACCTTCAAGCTGAAGAAGGACCCGCGCGTGACGCGCCTGGGTCACGTCCTCCGCCGGACCTCGCTCGACGAGCTGCCGCAGCTGGTGAACGTGCTGCGGGGCGAGATGAGCCTCGTGGGGCCCCGGCCGATCACCGAGGAGGAGATGCGGCGGTACGGCCAGTACATGCCGATCGTGCTCTCCGCTCGTCCCGGCATGACCGGCCTGTGGCAGGTGTCGGGACGCAACGACGTGTCCTACGCCACACGGGTCGCGCTCGACGTCCAGTACGCCTTCGGGCAGAGCCTCGGCGGTGATCTCTCGATCCTCGCCCGCACCGTCCGACGCGTGCTGATGCCCTCACGCGGTGGGGCATACTGAGGTGATCGACGACCATCTGATGCCTTCGGGCGAGCCTGGACCCGCCCCGAGTCGGCACGACCGCACGCTCGAGTCCCTCGGCGGCTCGAGTCGGCTCGAGCTCGGGCTCGGCGGCGTCGCTCGCGTGCTGCGCCGTCGAGGTCTGCTGCTCCTGCTGATCTTCGCGGTTGCCTTCGCCGCGATCTACGCCTTCAGCAGCCAGCTGCCGAAGCGGTACTCCTCCGTCGCGTGGATCAAGATCACCGACCAGAGCCAGAACCTCTTCGACAAGCCCGGCAGCTCGGTCGACGTGACCAAGGAGCAGAAGGCGGTCGTCCTCACGCTCGAGTCGCCGCTCCTCAGCGCCGCCCTGAAGAAGGAGCTCGGGCCGCAGTTCAAGGACGTCAAGTCGGTGCTCGCCACCGGGCTCGAGGCATCGCCGCTCATCCGCGTCGACTCCTCCGCGACGTCGCCCGCGGTCGCCGAGCGCGCCGCGCAGGCGGCGGCGAAATACGCCGTCGCCGATCGACAGACGAAGGTGCAGACGCAGCTCGCCGCCGACGCGACCAAGCTCGACACCGCGATCAACGACCCGCAGAACGGCCTCGTCGCCAAGCTCAACGGCGTCAGCGGCGCCATCGCCCCGCTGCCGGCGAGCTCGCCCGACCGCCCCGCACTGGTCGCGCAGCAGACCGCGTTGGACCAGTCACTGGCCGCGACGCGAGTCGCCGCCGAGCAGGCCCACGACGACGCGCTGATCGCCGACGGCGGCCTCGAGGTCTACGAGGACGCGATCCGACCGGTGGACGCGGACTTCCCGAAGCCCACGAGCTGGGCGATCCTGGGGTCGCTCGCGATCCTGCTGGTGGCGATGGGCGTCGTGTACGGCCGCGAAGAGCTCGTCGGTCGCTTCCACACCGGTGACGCGAGCGAGTCGCGTCGGGCCGGAGCCCGCGTACTCGGCGTGTTGCCGCTGCGCAACGGCACGTTGCCGCGTGGCGTCGTCACCGGTGCAGGGACGACGGTCGACGAGGTCGGGCTGCAGCTGGTGCACCTGCTCGGGCGCGGGAAGCCGAACGTCGTGCTGCTCTGCGGCGTCGACGGTCCGGCGCCCGAGGAGACCGCCCGTCGTATCGCGCAGTCGATCGCCGAGTCCGGCGCCCGGGTCGTGTTCGCCGGCTGCCGCGGCGTGGCCGACACCGGCAACGACGAAGAGTTCGAAGCTCCCGTTCCGCGTGCACGGCTGTCCGTGGTCCACGAGCAGCAGACCGGCGGTCGCCTCCGCGTGCTCGACGACGGCATCGCCGTCTCCGAGCTCACGGTGGCCCGTGCCCGGACGGTGCTGCGCCGCCTCACCGAGCAGTGCGAGTACGTCGTCATCGCGGCGCAGTCGCCGACGGTGGAGCCGGCCACGCTCGTGCTCGCGGAGCTCGCTGACGCCACCGTGATGATCGCCCAGCACGGTGAGACCAAGTTCCGCGACGCGGAGCGGGCCGGAACCCGACTGCGGCGGGTCGGTCGCGCGGTGCTCGGCGTTCTCTCGGATCCGGCGAAGCCCGGAGCAGCGAGCGCGGCATACGTTCCCCGAGCCACCGGAGTCTCGGCCGGCTGATCTCCGTGTCCGCATCACCGCGCCCTCTGCGCGTGCTCCACGTCGTGACGCGCTACCGGCGCGGCGGCTCCGAGCAGCGGGTCCGCGACTTCGTGGCCGCGCTGGACGATCACGAGCACGTGGTGGTCGTCGGCGACGACTCGGATGCGGACCTCGCGTTCAGCCACCTGGGCGTGCCGGTCGAGCACGAGCCGTTCCTCGTCCGCGCGCCCCGCTTCGACCGCGACCTCCGCGCGGTGCGCGTGCTCACCGCGCGCCTGCGGCGGGATCCGGTGGACCTCGTCGTGACCCATCAGTCGAAGGCGGGTGTCGTCGGGCGCGTCTCGGCCCGGCTCGCCGGTGGGATCCCCGTGGTGCACTCGCTGTCCATGGCCAGCTTCGGCCCCGGCTACGGCCGCGCCGAGAGCGCCGTGTTCCGGGTGGTCGAGCGTGCCCTCGCACCGCTGACCGCGCGGTACGTGGTGGTCGGTGCGGATCTGGCCCACCGGTTCGAGGTCGCCGGCGTCGCGTCGCGCAAGCTCGTGATCGTGCGTTCGGCGGCCACGCTCCCGGATCCGCGACCGGCCGCGGTCCCCGAGGTCCCCGGCGTACCCGACGGTCGGCCCGTCGTCCTCTGTCTCGGCGCGCTCGAGGCCCGCAAGAACCCCCTCGACCTGGTGCCGCTGCTCCAGCGGGTGCGCGCCGAGGTTCCCGACGCGTTCCTCGCCGTCGCCGGCGAGGGTCCGTTGGCCGGCGAGCTCGTCGCGGAGATCGCGCGCGCCGGTCTCGCCGACGACGTCGCGCTCCTCGGGTTCGTGAAGCCGGTCGAGCCGTTGCTGTGGCGGGCGGACGCGCTGGTGCTGTTGAGCAACGCGGAAGGACTGCCGCAGGTGCTCATCCAGGCGGCGGCGGCCGGCCTGCCGTTCGTCACCTACGACGTGGACGGCGGCCGCGAGGTCGTGGCCCTCGGCGCGGTCGGGCAGGTCGTGCCGCTCGGCGACGTCGAAGGTGCCGCGACCGCGCTCATCCGGTTCCTGCGCACGCCGACGTCGCGCCGCCGGCGGGTCGACGTCTCGTCGTGGGACCCGACCGTGATCGCGGCGTCGTACCGCTCCCTCGTGGCCGACGTCCTCGAGGAGTCGCGCCGTGCTGGCTGAGCCCGTCGCCACGACGTCGCGACGCCGCTGGTGGCGCGACTTCGTCGACACGCCGGTTCCCACGCTGCTGCTCGTGGTCGCGACGGTCCTGGTCGCGTTCCTGTTCCCGCGGTTCGGCGGCGCGCAGAGCTCGAAGGGCAACGACAGCGGTGGCTTCGCGCTCACCGACATCGTGATCGGCGGGATGATCGTCGCGTCCTACATCCACGTGCTGCGCGGCGACTGGCTGGCGCGGGACGTCTGGCGCAAGCTCGCGGTCCCGATCATGCTGATCATCCTCGGCTCGCTGATCGGTGCGCTCTACTCGGGGCTCAAGTCGTTCACGATCAACGCCCTCTTCCGTGATCTCGCCGCGGTGCTCACCTTCCTGTGCGCGGTCGACATCCTTCGGCGCGGCGGCGAACGCGCGGTGCGGCTCTGTTACGGCGCCGTGGGCATCGCGATCGTGCTCGGCTCGCTGCAGCTGGCCACATCGAGCGGCAACGAGCTGCGGGCCTCGGGCACGTTCCCGAACCCCAACGTCGCCGGCAACCTCCTCGCGCTGGGGCTCATCTGCTGGACCGGCGCCCCGTTCCGGACGTCGGTGAAGCTGCCGGTCTTCGGCGTCGCGATCCTCGGCGTCCTGTCCGCGGGATCGTTCGGCTCGATGATCCAGCTGGGGATCGGGCTGGGGTACCTGGGCATCACCCACATGGACCAGGCGAAGGAGCTCGTCCGGGGCCGCCGCCTCGCCGCGATGCTGCCCGTGGTCCTGATCGCGCTCGCGGGCTACTACGCGTACAGCCAGCTCGGGTCACAGCCGAGCAGCGGGCAGCCGCAGACCGGGTTCAACTCGGCGCGCTTCAACCGCAGCGGCGGCGTCCGCTTCGAGCTGTGGCAGGAGGCGATCGACCGGTTGCCGGAGACGCCGTGGGCGCGGGCCCCGGCTCCGTGCGCGCGCTCGGGCTCAACTCACAGGGACCCGACATCAGCAACGAGGCGTTGCAGTACGTGGTCGAACGAGGGGTGATCGGCCTCTTCGGCCTGCTGCTGCTGTGGTACGCGCTGCTGAAGATGTCGCCTGCGGGGAGCGCGGCGCGCGCCATCGTGCTCGCCTACATGTTCGGTGAGATCTTCCGCGAGACGCTGCACTACCGGCACCTGTGGATCTTCCTCGCGATCGCGCTCGTGTCGGCGGAGCAGGAACGCCGCCGCCGCCCGGTGCAGGAGCTGGTGCTCGAATGACGGCACCGGACGGCTCCGCGCCGCGCCCGCCCGGCCGCACCGCGCGCCACGCGCTCGGCGGCATGGTGTGGTCGGCGCTCGGCTTCGGCTCGCAGGGCATCGGCCAGTTCCTGGTGGTCATCGTCTTCGCGCGCTACCTCACGAAGTCCGACAACGGTGTGGTCGCCGCGGCGCTGATCGTGATCGCGCTCGGACAGCTCTTCACCGATTCGGGCTTCGCCGCCGCAGTGGTCCAGCGTGAGGACCTGACCGACCGGCACATCACGAGCGCGTTCTCGTGGTCGCTCGTGACCGGTGCGGTGATGACCACCGTGGTCTACCTGACCGCGCCGCTCACCGCCGCCTTCTTCCACCAGCCCTCGATCGAGCCGGTCATGCGAGGGCTCTCCTTCACGTTCATGCTGCAGGGACCCGGTCTGATCGCCGAGGCGCTCCTGCAGCGCGACCTCGACTTCAAGTCGATCGCCATCGCCGAGACCGTCTCGTACTTCGCCGGCTTCGCCGCGGTCGGTGTGATCCTCGCCATGAGTGGCGCCGGGGTGTGGTCGATCGTCGCCGCGCAGCTTGCGCAGGCGGCGCTGCTCACGTCGATCATGCTCATCCGGCGGCCGCACCCGAAGGCACTGCTGCCGCACAAGCAGGAGTCGATCGACCTCGTCGTGTACGCCGGCGGCATGACCGCCGCACGCGCGTTCAACTTCATGGCGCTCTACGGCGACAACACGGTGGTCGGCAACCGGATGAGCGTGGCCGACCTCGGCGCGTACAAGAACGCCTACCAGCTCGCGGCCGTCCCCGCCCAGCTCCTCGGTCAGGTGATGGACCGCGTGATCTTCCCGGTGCTCTCCCGGTTCCAGGAGAACAAGGAACGCGTCGCCAACGCGTACCTGCGCGGCATCGCGCTCGTTGCGATGATCACCGTCCCGGCGTCGATCGTCGTCGTCCTGCTCGGCCCCGAGGTGATCCACGTGCTGCTCGGAGGCGGCAAGAAGTGGGACGACGCCATCGTGCCGTTCCAGATCTTCGCCGCCGGGCTCATCTTCCGCACGAGCTACAAGATCAGCGACTCGCTCGCCCGCGCGATGGGCACCGTCTACCGCCGCGCCTGGCGCCAGGCCGTCTACGCGGGCGCGGTGATCGTCGGCGCGCTCATCGGCACCGCGTTCGGTCTGGTGTGGGTCGCGGTCGGGGTCAGCGTCGCCATCTTCCTGAACTACCTGCTCATGGCCGACCTCAGCATCCGGACCGCACCGATCGGCTGGTTGCACTTCGCGGTCCGCCAGACCCGCGGCCTGTGGCTCGGACTCGTCGTCGCGGTTCCGAGCGTGCCCGTGGTGTTCGGGATGCGGTCGGCGGGCGCGAGCGACATCGTCACGATCCTCGCGACGCTGCTCGCGGCGACGATCGCGCTGCTGCTGGCGTGGCGTCTCGCCCCCGGGCTGACCCTCGGCGACGACGGTGACTGGATCGTGGAAGTGATCAAGTCCCGGGCGAGCGACGACGACGAGTTCCCACCCGCTCCCATCTCGCTGGAGGTGACCGCGTGAGCCTCGTCATGGAGGTCCTGCGCCGGCTCGACGACCGCGGCGTCGCGTACTGCCACTGGAAGAGCAACGACCATCTCGCCGCCGCGCTGAGCGCCGACACCGATCTCGACATCCTCGTGGACCCGGCCGGCATCGACGACGTGTACGCGGTCTTCGCCGAGCTCGCCTGCCGGCGGGGGCGGGTCGCCAACGCACGCAACGACATCGGGCTCGAGGACTTCCTGGGCGTCGACGACGAGTCCGGGCGCATGGTGCACTTCCACGTCCACTACCGGATCCCGGGCGGCGAGCGACACAACAAGCGGTTCCGCCTGCCGTGGGAGCGGACCGTCCTCGAGACGCGTGTCCGCGACGAGACGGGCGTGTGGGTCACCGCACCGGCGGTCGAGGTCGTGCTCCTCCTCACGCGGTACGCGCTGAAGCTGCGCGGCCGCGACGTCGTACGCGGCTCGAGCGGTCCCGAGGCCGGAGCTCGCGTTCCTGATGGCGCGCACCGATCGCGACGACGTGATCGCCATGACCCGCGTGCTCCTCGGGGATCGCGCGGTCCCGGCGGTGGCCGACGTCCTGGACCACGGTCCGTCGACGGCGGCGCTGCACCGGCTGCGACGCGTGGTGCTGCGGGAGCTGAGCAGCCAGGCGAGCTCGCGTGGGCCGGCGGCCTTCACGCGGCGGATGAACCGCGAGGCGGCGTGGGCGATGCGCGGGATCTCGCGCAAGGTCGCCCCGCGTCCGGTGCTCAAGGGCCGCGGCGGCACCGGAGGCGGGCTGCTGATCGCGTTCGTCGGCTGCGACGGCTCCGGGAAGTCGACGATGGTGGGCGAGACCCGCGCCTTCCTGGCGCCGAAGCTCGACGTCTTCCCGATGTACCTCGGTTCGGGCGACGGCTCGTCGAGCCTGCTGCGCAAGCCGATGAAGGTCGTCCGTGACGTCGCCTTCGGGCCGTCGCGCAACAAGGGGACCATCGCCAAGAAGGCCGAGGTCGGCGCGTCGCACCCGGGCGCGATGTCGGCGGCGAAGGCGCTGTGGGCGGTCACGCTCGCGGCGGAGAAGAACCGCAAGCTGCGCCAGGTGATGAGGGCGCGGACGCGCGGGATGGTGGTGATCTGCGACCGGTGGCCCCAGATGCAGTTCGCCGGTGAGCTCGACGGCCCCCGCCTGACCCACTGGGCCGACGGCGCCGCCTGGCAGCGTCGGCTGGCGGCCTACGAGCTGCGTCCGTACGAGCTGGCGCGGCGCTTCCCCCCGGACCTGGTCATCCGGCTCGACGTCGACGTGGACACCGCGGCGGCGCGGCGCCCCGAGGACGGTCGCGACTACCTCGAACACCGCATCGGGCTGGTCCGCGCGCTCACGTTCGACGGGTCGCTGTTCGGTGCCGTCGACATCGATGCCACCGAGCCTCCGGACAAGGTGCTCACCGCGATCCTCCGCGCGATCTGGTCCCGCCTGTAGCGGCGTGGGAACCGTCGTCGAGTTCTGCGGCCTGCCCGGGGCAGGAAAGTCGACGATCGCGCGTGCGCTCGTCGCGTCGCTCCGGCTGCAGGGCGTGCCGACCACCGACGTCATGGCGCCGATCGGCCCGAACGCGCCACGCGCGACGCGCATCCGCCGCAAGACCGCCGTCCTCGTGAGGGGCCTGGCTCGACGCGAGGACCTTCAGCTCGCCACCAACCTCGGATTGCGCAGCGATCAGGCCGATGCCCGCGATCGCATCGCGCGCCCGGCCAACCTGCTCGTCGTGCGCGACTCGGTCCGCCGGTCGCGCGGTCACGCCGGGGTCCACGTGCTCGACCAGGGACCCGTGCAGGAGTGGTGGTCGGCGGCGCTGCGCGCCGACGACGTCCGGGTGCTCGAGTGGGCCGCCTCCGACCCGGCTCCCCGCGCGGATCTGGTGGTCAGGGTCGACGCCCCGGTCGACGTGCTGGTGGCGCGCCTCGACCGCCGCCAGGCGCGCCAGAGCCGGTTGGAGTCCGTCACCGGCCGGGCGCGGGAGGACGAGCTGCGGCGCGGGGCGCGCTCCTGGATGCCCTGTGCTCGCAGTGGGCCGACGCCCCCGGAACCGGCCGGCCCGCGCTCGTCCGGGTCGACGGATCCGGAGCGGGCGCGGTCGACGCCGTCGAGGCGGCGCTCCGTCGGCTGACGTGACCCTCGCCGAGTGGCGCGCCCACCGGGATCGGATCGTCGCGGACGCGGCGCGGCGATGGTCGCTCGCGCTCGGTCCTCCGTACCCGGGCCCGCACGTGTCGTTCGCGGCCCCGGCCCGGACGCCGGAGGGTGCGGACGTCGTGCTCAAGGTCCAGTTCCCCCATCGGGAGGCCGAGCACGAGGCCGAGGCGCTGCGCCGGTGGGACGGCGCCGGTGCCGTCCGCCTCCTCGACACCGCACCGGACCTGCACGCGCTGCTGCTCGAACGCGCGGAGCCGGGTGCATCGCTCGCGACGGTCCCGCCGGACGACGCGCTCGCGATCCTCATCGGTCTGCTGGCGCACCTCTGGGTTCCGGCCACCGCGCCGTTCGACACGTTGCGGTCCGAGGCGGCCCGATGGGTGCGTCACCTCGGCGAGCCGGACCGCGTGGCGGCGCTCGACCCGGGCCTGGTCGACGCGGCGCGCGCCGTGCCTCGCGACCCTCGGCCCGACGGTCACCGAGTCGGTGCTGCTGCACCAGGACCTGCACGGCGGCAACGTGCTGTCGGCTCGTCGCGAGCCGTGGCTGGCCATCGACCCCAAGCCGCTCGTCGGCGAGCGCGCGTTCTCGGTCGCGCCGATCGTGCGCAGCGTGGAGCTCGGACACTCACGTGCCGCGGTCGTCGGCCGGCTCGACCGCCTCTGTGCGGAGCTCGCGCTCGACCGCGAGCGGGCGCGCGGCTGGACGATCGGCCAGACGATGGCGTGGGCGGCCGGTGCCGATGCCGAGATCGTCGAGCGACACCAGCAGGTGGTGCGCTGGCTCCTCGATGCCTAGGACACGGGGTCGCGCCGGGCCGTCGGCGTGAACGTCACCGGCATGGCCTCGTAGCCGCTCACGAAGTTCGCGGCGCGATGGGTGGGCTCCTCGGGCGACGCGAGCCGCAGGTCGGGCAACCGCTCGGCGAGCACCTCGAAGAGCGCTCGGAGCTCGAGCCGGGCGAGCGAGCTGCCCAGGCAGAAGTGGGTGCCGAAGCCGAACGCCACGTGGTCGTTGGGCGACCGCTCCATGTCGAACGTGTCGGGGTCGGGGAAACGGTCGGCGTCACGGTTGCCCGACGGGTAGAGCATGAGGAGCTTCTGACCCTCCTCGATGGTCTTGCCCCGGTACTCGACGGTGCGGGTGGCGGTGCGCGCCATGTTCTTGATCGGGCTGACCCAGCGGAGCATCTCCTCCACCGCCGGCACGATCAGGCCGCGATCCGCCTGGAGTCGCTGCCACCGGTCGGGCTCCACGAGCAGCTGGTACATCCCGCCGGACATGACGTGCCGGGTCGTCTCGTCGCCGCCGATGAGGATCAGCAGCGACTCGTGGAGGATCGAGTGGTCGTCGAGCCGGTCGCCGTCGACCTCGGCGTGCACGAGGATGCTCATGACGTCGTCGCGCGGACACGCCCGACGATCCTCGATGACGCGGGCGGAGTACTCGTTGTAGCCCGCGAACGCCTCCATCGTCTTGTTCAGCAGGTCCAGGTCGTCGGTGCCGAGGCCGCGCAGGAGGTCGTCCGACCACCGCAGCAGGGTGTCGCGGTCCTCGGGCTCCACACCGAGCGCGTCGCCGATCATGATGAGCGGCACCCATGCGGCGATGTCCCAGATGAAGTCGCACTCACCGCGCTCGCACACCTCGTCGACGAGCGCGTGCACGACCCGGTGGATGTGCGGCTCCTGCTCGCGGACGCGGTTCGGGGTGAACGCCTTGGACACGAGCTTGCGCCGGTTGCGGTGCTCCGGGTCGTCCATGTCGATCATCATCGGGATCGGCCCGGTGTCGGGTCGGATGCCGCCCGCGTTGGAGAACGTGGCCGGGTCGGACTCGATCTCCTTGATGTGGTCGTACTTGGTGATGCCCCAGACACCGCCCTCGGCGTCCCAGTGCACCGGGTCGTGCTCGCGGAGCCAGCGCAGCTCGCCGTGCGGGTTGCGGCCCCAGAAGGCGCCGCTGACGATCGAGTCCTGCGGTGGACGTTCCTCGCTCATGACGATCGTGCGCTCCCGGGAGGACGGAGAATCGGCGCAATATAGGTTGTCGGGCCGTGGGGGACGGTGCCGGGACGGGTGTGATCACGGACGAGGGCGTGGCGCGACTGCGAGCGCGCATCGGCGTCGCGCAGCCTCACCCTCAACCGCCGCACTACCGCACCCCGAACGAGGACGCGTTCCGCCACGTCGCCGAGTCCTACGGCGACGACAACCCGCTCTGGTGCGATCCGGACCATGCCCGCGCCAGCGTGTGGGGCGGACCCATCGCGCCGCCGCCGCTCAACGGGGGCGACACGCTCATCGGCGTCAACGAGGTCGCCACTCTCGATCCCGACAGCCGCGCGCGGTTGAAGGGCGACCCGCTCGGAGGCGCGCACGCCTTCTTCTCCGGCAGCTTCCGCGAGTGGTGGGCGCCGCTCCGGCCCGGTATGGACGTCGGCCGCCGGAACGCGCTCGTCGGTGTCCACGACAAGCGGAGTGAGTTCGCGAAGCGAGCCGTGCACGAGTGGACCGCCGAGGTGTTCGCGGCACGGAACCCCGACGTCGCGTTGAACATGCAGTACCGCCTCATGATCCGCACCGAGCGGCGGTCGACGGGCGAGAAGCGCAAGTACGACGAGATCGAGATCCGGCCGTACAGCGACGACGAGATCGCCCGCATCGACGATGCGTACGCCCGCGAGGTCGCGCAGCGGCGCGGCGGCGAGCCGCGCTGGTGGGAGGACGTCGCGGTGGGTGACGAGATCGGGCCGATCGTGAAGGGTCCGCTGCGGGTCACCGACATGATCTGCTGGCACACCGGCATGGGCATGGGCCTCTACGGCGTGAAGGCGTTACGGCTCGGCTACCAACAGCGCCAGAAGGTTCCACGGTTCTTCCGGCCCGACGACCTGAACATCCCCGACGTGCAGCAACGTGTGCACTGGGACGTGGAATGGGCGCGGCGGGCCGGCAACCCGCAGACGTACGACTACGGGAGGATGCGCGAGACGTGGCTCGTGCACCTCTGCACCGACTGGATGGGTGACGATGCGTGGCTCTGGAAGCTCGACTGTGAGTTCCGCCGGTTCAACTACGTCGGCGACACGCACTGGATGCGAGGTCGCGTGACCCGCCGCCACCTCGTCGACGGCGACCGGCCCGCCGTGGACCTCGACGTCTGGGGCGAGAACCAGCGCGGGGAGACCACCACACCCGGCCACGCGACGGTCCTGCTGCCGAGCCGCGAGCACGGCCCGGTCCGCCTCCCGGAGCCGCCCGGCGGCGCGTCGACGTGCGCGGGTCTGCTCGAGGCGCTCACCGCGCGCTTCGGCACGGCGGAGGTCGCATCGTGATCCCGGCGTCGGTTCCCGGACTCGGGATCGAGCACGCCGGCGGCGTCCTGACGTTGACGTTGGACCGACCCGACCGCCGGAACGCGATCGACGACCAGATGATGACCGGTCTCGTCGACGCCGTGACCGCCGCCGGCATCGACGAGGCGGTGCGCGTGATCGTGCTTCGGGGCGCAGGCGAGCACTTCTGCGCCGGCGCCGACATCGTCGCCCGGAACGCGCCCGGCGGTGACCGACCGCGCGCCGGGAGCATCCAGCGGCGCCTGCCCACGCAGGCGCACCGCCTGATCCCGGCGCTCCTCGAGACGCAGGTGCCGGTCGTGTGCGCGGTGCGGGGATGGGCGGCCGGGCTCGGCTTCCAGCTCGCGCTGGCCGCGGACTTCTGCCTCGCGGCCAAGGACGCGCGCTTCTGGGAGCCGTTCGGGCAGCGCGGCTTCACCCCCGACAGTGGCGCGACCTGGCTGCTGCCTCGGCGCGTCGGCGACGTCCGGGCGCGCGAGATCCTCCTGCTCGGTCGGACGGTCAGCGGGGACGAGGCGGCGGACTGGGGCGCCATCCACCGTTCGGTCCCCGACCGAGCCCTCGGCGGTGAGGTCGACATGCTCGTCGAGCAGCTGGCGAGCGGTCCGACGGTCGCGCTCGGCCTCACCAAATGGCTGCTGCACCGCGGCCGGGCCGTCACGCTGAGCGAGCACCTGGCCGACGAGGCGTTCGCGCTGGAGCTGTCGTCGCGCAGCGAGGACTTCCGCGAGGGCCTGGCCGCCTTCCGCGACAAGCGGCCCCCCGAGTTCCGCGGCCGCTGAGGCGAACGCCGGCTCAGTCTCCGTCCCGGGCGGCGGGGTCGACCAGGCGATACCCGATGCCCGGCTCGGCGACGAGCATGGGCGCGCCGGCGGGTCCGAGCTTCTTGCGCAGCTGGCTCGCGTAGACGCGCAGGTAGTGCGTCTCGGTGTCGTAGCCCGGGCCCCACACTTCGTGCAGCAGGGCCCGGTGCGTGAGGATCCGGCCGGGGTGACGGGCCAGCGCCGCGAGCATGCCGAACTCCTTGGGCGTGAGCTCGAGGTGGCGACCGGCGAAGGTCGCGTCGTGGGCCGAGACGTCGACGCTGAGCTCGCCGCACACGAGCACGGGGCTCTCGGCCCGGGTGTCGGCACGCGGGCGGCGCAGCGCGACGCGCACGCGCGCGAGCAGCTCCGGCATCGAGAACGGCTTGGTCACGTAGTCGTCGGCGCCCTCGTCGAGGGCGACGACCTTCCGGTGCTCGGAGTCCTCGGCCGAGAGGACGATGATCGGGACGTCCGACCACTCCCGAACGGTGCGGCAGAGGTCGACGCCGTCGAGGTCGCCGAGGCCGAGGTCGAGGACGACGGCGTCGGGTTGGCGCGTGGTGAGGACGTTGAGACCCTCGCGTCCCGACTGCGCGAGCAGGACGTCGTAGCCGCGCGCGGTGAGGCCGGCGCGCAGCGTGCGCAGGATCGCGGGTTCGTCATCGATGACGAGGATTGTGGTCATGCGCGTTCGCTCGCGTGGACGGGGACGGTGAAGGAGAACGTGGCGCCGCCGCCGAAGGTACGCCGCACGCCGATCGTGCCACCGTGGGCCTCGACGATCGAGCGACAGATGGCGAGGCCGATCCCGGAGCCGCGGGAGTCCTGGCCGCGGACGAACGGCTCGAACAGTCGCTCCGCGTCGGCCGGCGCGATGCCGCGGCCCTGGTCCGAGATCTCGATGCGTACCTCGTTGCCTTCGCGCTCGGCGGCGATCCAGACGTCGCTCCGGCGCGGCGCGTGCCGGGCCGCGTTGGCGAGCAGGTTCGTCATCACCTGCTCGAGCTGGCCGTAGTCGGCATCCGCGAGCGGGAGGTCGTCGGGGAGGTCGGTGCGAATGGTCACGTCGCGCAGGAGCGGGCCGAGGCTGCGGATGCGTTCGGTCACCAGCTCCACCACGTCGACCGCCTGCCGCTCCGGCGCGAACGCGCCCGCCTCGATCCGGCTGAGGCTGAGCAGGTTGGCCACGAACCGGTCGAGGCGGTCGACCTCGTCACACACCGTGGTGAGCAGCTCGACGCGGGTGTCGTCGTCGTACACCACGCCGTCGCGCAGGTCGGTGGCCACCGCGCGGATGGAGGCGAGCGGCGTGCGCAGGTCGTGGGAGACGGAGCGCAGGAGCGCGCTGCGTTGGCGGTCGACGGCCTCGAGCTCCTCGGCCCGAGTCGCGCGCCGCGCGAGATGACTGTGTTCGTCGTGGAGCTGCGCGACGCGCTGGTCGAGCGCCCGCACCTGTTCCGACACCTCCCTGACCTCCGTGCGCCGGCGCACCAGGCGCGTGACGAGCTGACCGACGAGCAGCGCCACGATGACGAAGGCCACGAGCTCGGTACCGTCGTCGACGCTCGCGATCCCGAAGCCACCGTACGGACGGATGAACGCAACGTTGAGCGTGGCCGCCGCCGCGACCGCGGTGACGATCGCGGCGACCGAGCCGCCCACGATCGCCGCACCGACGACGACCACCACGAGGACGAGCGCGACCGTGGCCGACGTGAGCTGGTCACGCACCGGCAGCAGCGTCAGCCCGACCCCGACGGTGGTGGCGACTCCGAGCACCGCGCCGAGCAGCGGAGCGCCTCCGGAGCTCGGGATTCGGGCCACGGGGCAGATCTTGACGCGATCTTTGCGACGGGTCGCGCGCCCTTGACGGGATCTTGAGCGACCTCGCGGTTCACTCGACGGATGACGTCGACCCTCATCCGTGATTCCGAGGCGCTGCGACCGCTGCCCGCCGAGCCGCAGGCCGAGATCGCGGAGTCCCGGCGGTACCGGCTGAAGCAGAAGATGCTGGGGAACGCGCTGGACACCGACCAGCTCCAGCACGAGCGGCTGGGCAAGCCGACGGCCCTCGCCGTCTTCGCGAGCGACGCCCTGTCGTCGACGGCGTACGCGACCGAGGAGATCCTGCGCACGCTGATCCCCGTCGTCGGGCTGCTCGCGTTCTCCTTCGTCCTGCCCATCACGCTGGCGATGACCGGCGTCCTCGTCATCCTGATGTTCAGCTACCGCCAGACCATCAAGGCCTACCCGTCGGCCGGTGGCGCGTACATCGTCACGAAGGACAACCTCGGCCTGCTGCCCGCGCAGGTGGCCGGCGTCGCGTTGCTCACCGACTACATCCTCACGGTGGCGGTGTCGGTTTCGGCCGGCGTCGCCGCGCTCTACTCGGCGTTCGGCGACCTGCGCCCGTACCGGGTGCCGATCGCGCTCGGCTTCATCATGATCATCGCCTGGGGCAACCTGCGCGGTGTGCGTGAGTCGGGTCGCATGTTCGCGGTGCCGACGTACGCGTTCCTGATCAGCATCTTCGTGATGATCGGCGTCGGCGTGTACAAGGCCGCGACGGGCGGTCTCGCCCACGCGCCGATGCCGGCCGACCACGTGCCCCTGGGCGTGGCGAGTTCCGTCGGGGTCTTCCTGCTGCTCCACGCGTTCGCGTCCGGTGGTGCCGCCATGACCGGTGTCGAGGCGATCTCCAACGGTGTGCCCGCGTTCAAGAAGCCGGAGTGGAAGAACGCCCGGTCCACGCTGATGGTCATGGGCGCGTGTCTCGGCACGATGTTCATCGGGATCTCGTGGCTGGCGATGAAGATGCAGGTCGTCCCGAGCGACAAGAAGACGGTCATCTCGCAGATCGCGTCGGGGGTCTTCGGGAGTGGCACCGCCGGGCACGTCGCCTTCCTCCTGGTCCAGGCGACGACGATGCTCATCCTCGTGCTCGCCGCCAACACCAGCTTCGCCGACTTCCCGCGGCTCGCGAGCTTCCACGCCGACGACCACTTCATGCCCAAGCAGCTCACGAAACGCGGGCACCGGCTCGTCTTCTCCAACGGCATCGTCCTGCTCGCGTCCGCGGCGGCCGGTCTCGTCATCCTGTTCCAGGCCGACGTCACCCACCTGATCCCGCTCTACGCGATCGGGGTGTTCACGTCCTTCACGCTGTCGCAGGCGGGGATGTCGGTACGCCACGTCCGGCTCAAGGAGGACGGATGGCGGGTGGGGCTCGCCATCAACGCGACCGGCGCGGTGGTGACCGGCATCGTCACCGTCGTGATCGCGATCACGAAGTTCACGCACGGAGCGTGGGCGATCATGATCCTGGTCCCGGTCCTCGTGTTCCTGCTGGTGCGCCTGAACCACCAGTACGAGTCGGAGAAGGAGCAGCTGTCGGAAGGCGCCGTCGAGGCGGCCACCGCGCCCGTCCTCCGCCGCCACACCGTGCTCGTGCTCCTCGACCACCTCGACCGCAGCGCGGCCCGCGCCATGCAGTACGCGAGGACGCTGCGGCCCGACGAGCTGCGCGCCGTGCACATCGCGGCCGACCCGGTTCGCGCCGAGCAGCTCATGGACGAGTGGCACGACCTGCCGCTCAACCGATTCCCGCTCGAGCTCGTGACCTGTCCCGACCGGCGCATCGCCCGCGCCGCGCTCGAGGTGGTCGCCGAGGAGGTGGCCGACGGCCGTACCGAGGTCACGGTCCTCCTGCCCCGGCGGGAGTACAAGGAGTTCTGGCACCGCTTCCTCCACGACCGCACCTCGGACTCGATCGCGAAGGCGCTGGCCGTGCTGCCCCACGCCAACGTGACCTTCGTGCCGTACCACCTCGCGTCCTCCCACGATGCCGATGCGGTCGGCGTGGCGCGCACGTGACCGCGGTCGTCGAGCCGACGGCTCCGATCGCGGGCGTCCGGTGGCGCGACGTCGTCACGATCGAGGGCACGGTGCGGTCGGTCCGGGCGCGGCCCTGGGGTGACGGGGTCGCCACGCTCGAGTGCACGGTGCACGACGCGTCCGGGGGCATCGAGGTGGTGTTCCTCGGGCGGCGCGCGATCCCCGGCATCCTGCTCGGCGCCCGCATCCGAGCGCGCGGTCGGGTGGGCGCGCACCATCGCCGACTCGCGATCCTGAACCCCGTCTACGAGCTGCTCGCCGACTGACCCTCGGGGCGCCCGGGCGGGCCGCAGGTAACCTCCGCCCGGGTCGCTAGCTCAACTGGCAGAGCACCGGGCTTTTAACCCGTTGGTTCGGGGTTCGAGTCCCCGGCGACCCACTAACGGGTCGTCCGGGCTCGGGCCCGGCCACCGGGCTTTTCACCCGTTGGTTCGGGGTTCGAGTCCCCGGCGACCCACTGCGGCCGCTCCCACGCGGTCGTGTCGTGGAGGACCGATGACGACGCCCACAGTGTTCGAGCTCGAGCTGCCGGTGTACGACCCGGAGGGCTTGGACCGCGCCGGGCGCATCGCCGCGCTCGCCGACGCCCGATCGCAGCACTGGCTCGCCCGCACCCCGCTCGGGTTCGCGGTCACGCGCTACGCGGACGTCGTCGCGCTGCTGCGCGAGCGTCGGTTCCACTCGGCGCTGTCGCTCCTCCCGCAGATGCAGGGGATCGAGGGCGGCGACTTCGAGCAGCGCCGGCCGTCGATCCTCTCCATGGAGGGCGACGAGCACGCGCGCGTCCGCCGCCTGGTGGCCCCTGCGTTCACGCCCGCCGCCGCCAACCGACTCCGGCCGTTCATGCGGGACGTGATCGGCGAGCTGCTCGACGGCATCGTCGATCGCGGGGAGTGCGACTTCGTCGCCGACGTCTGCGACCCGTACCCGATCCCGATCATCTGCGAGCTCCTCGGCGCGCCCCGCGCCGACTGGCAGCGGTTCTCGCGCTGGGCCACCGAGATCTTCCGCATCTTCAACCAGAACCTCGCCGAGGACCTCCCGGCGATCGAGCAGGCCGGTGGCGAGCTCGAGGCGTACGTCACCGACCTCATCGCCGAGCGCCGCGCCGACCCTCGCGACGACCTGCTCTCCGCGCTGATCGCGGCCGAGGAGGCGGGGGACCGGCTGTCGACCGAAGAGCTCGTGATGCTCGCCGAGGCGGTGCTGATGGCCGGCACGGACACGACGCGCAACCAGCTCGCTTGCTCGGTGGCGCTCCTCGGCGCGCACCCCGAGCAGTGGCGGCGCCTCGTGGACGACCCGTCGCTCGCACCACGCGCGGTCGACGAGACGATGCGCTACCTCGGCGCGGTGCAGGGCACCGTGCGGGTCGCGTCCGAGGCCATCGAGTACCGGGACGTCACGTTCCCCCGGGGCACGCTCCTGTTCCTGGCCCTCAGCACCGGCAACCGCGACCCCGAGGTCTTCGCGCTCCCGGACGCGGTCGACATCGGCCGGGAGACGGCGGTCCCGCACCTCACGTTCGGCTCCGGCATCCACTACTGCCTCGGCGCGCACCTCGCGCGCGGCGAGCTACAGGAGGCGCTCCAGCTGATCGCGACCCGCCTGCCCGATCTGGAGCTGGCCGGGCCGGTGGAGTGGAAGCCGGAGAATTTCGGCATCTGGGGACCGAGCCGGCTGCCCGTCCGCTGGTGAGCGCGCCCGGCCTCGTGGTCGTGGCCGGCGACATCACGGCGCTGAACTCGACGCGATCGTCAATGCCGCGAACAAGCCGCTCCTCGGTGGCGGTGGCGTCGACGGGCGATTGGCGCGGGCCGGGACGACCGAGCCGGTAGGTTGCGCGCGATGCCGAGCGTCGTCGTCGCCGACGTCGTCCCGCTCGTGCGACTCGGTCTCACGACCGTCCTGCGCAGCGAGGGCTACGAGGTCGTGGGCGAGGTCGCGTCGGCGCGCGAGGTGGCCAAAGCCGTCGTCGAGCACGCGCCGCAGCTCGCCGTCGTCGGTGCCGTCAACGACCTGTCGATCGACGAGATGGCGCGTCAGGTCGCCGAGGCCGGTACCGACGTCCGACTCGTGGTGCTGCTCGGTCGTGCACCACGGGACACGCTGGCGGACCTCCTCGCCGTCGCGGTGGACGGTCTCCTGAGCCGGTCGATCGACGGCCCGGCGTTCCGGCGCGCCGTCGAGCGCGTGATGGCGGGCGAGCGGTACGTCGACCCGACGCTGCTCACCGGCGACGGGCCCGACGAGGAGTTCGAGCCGATGGCGCTGACCGTGCGGGAGCGGGAGGTGCTCGGGCTGCTCGCGTCCGGTTGCTCGAACCGTGAGATCGCGTCGACCCTCTTCGTGTCGCTGCCGACCGTCAAGACGCATCTCGCCCACATCTACGACAAGCTCGATGCCCGCAACCGCAACGAGGCGCTCGGCCGGGCGATGACCCTCGGCCTCCTGCCCTGACCCGACCTCGGGACGCGGGCCGGGCCGGGCCGTCCGCCTCTAGGCTGGCGCGTCCGGGTGTCCACGGAAGGGGTCGTACCCAATGCTGGTGCTCACCCGTCGCGTCAACGAGCGCATCGTGATCGGCGACGACATCACCGTGACCGTGCTCGAGGTGCGCGGCGACCAGGTGCGGATCGGCATCGAGGCCCCGCGCGACGTCAAGGTGTTCCGTGAAGAGGTGCTCAACCGCGACGCGCCGTCGAAGTAGCGCGTCCGATCCCGTCCTGCTGATTTCACGACGACGCGCGACTCACGCGGCGAGCGCCTCGCCGAGTGGTGTGGCGACGTGGTCGAGCGCCTCGGCCACGATCGGATGCGTCACGTGGCCGGCCACGGTGTTGACGCCCAGTGCCAGCGCAGGATCGGCCGCGCTCGCGTCGGCGACGCCGCGGATCGCGAGCGCCAGCACGTACGGCAACGTGGCGTTGGTGAGGCCGTACGTCGACGTGAACGGCACCGCGCCCGGCATGTTGCCGACGGCATAGTGCAGGACCCCGTGGCACTCGTACACCGGCTCGGCGTGCGTGGTCTCGTGTGTGGTGGCGATGCACCCGCCCTGGTCGACGGCGACGTCGACGATCACCGCGCCGGGCTTCATCGTGCGCACCATGTCGTCGGTGACCACGATCGGCGCCCGACCGGCGGGCACGAGCACCGCGCCGATCACGAGATCCGCGTCGGCGACCGCTCGCGCGACGGCCCCGCGGTTGGACGCCAGCGTGACGATGCGACCCTGATGGATCTGGTCGACCCAGCGCAGCCGGTCGATGTTCTTGTCGAGCAGCATGACCTCGGCCTCCATGCCCTGCGCGATCCACGCGCTGTTCCACCCGACGTTGCCCGCACCGAGCACCACCACCCGCGCCGGTCGCACCCCAGGGACGCCGCCCAGGAGCACGCCGCGCCCGCCGAGCTCGCGCTCGAGGAAGCGCGCGCCGACCTGGGTGGCCATCCGTCCCGCGACCTCGCTCATGGGCGCGAGCAACGGGAGCGCGCCGTCGGCCTGGACCGTCTCGTACGCGATGCCGGTGGTCCCGTGCTCGAGCAGGGCCGCGGCCACCTTCGGGTAGGCCGCGAGGTGGAGGTAGGTGAACAGGACCAGGTCGGGACGGAGATGGCGGAACTCCTCCTCCTGGGGCTCCTTCACCTTGAGCACCGTCCCGGCGCGGGCCCAGACGTCGTCGGCACCGGTCACGATCTCGGCACCGGCGGCCGCGTACTCGGCGTCGCTGATCGCGGAGTCGACGCCCGCGCCCGCCTCGACGAGGACGGTCACGTCGTGCGCGACGAGCTCGTGGACGCCGTCGGGCGTGATCGCGACCCGGTGCTCGCCCTCCTTGACCTCGCGCGGGACGCCGATGGTCACGGCCGCGCTCGCCGCGATCGGGATGCCGGGCCGGGTGCCTCGTCTGCCGCTCGCTTGGCGTCGATCACCGGATCACGACCACTGCTCGCCGGGCTGCTCCTCGTCGGCATGCGACCGCGCCGCAGTGCCGGCGAGCTGCTGTGACGCCGCGGTCAGGCAGCGGCGGAGGATCGCCTCGATCTCGTCGAACTCGGCGTCGCCCGCGACGAGCGGGGGCGAGAGCTGCACGACCGGGTCGCCGCGGTCGTCGGCGCGACAGATCAGGCCCTCGTCGAAGAGCATCGGCGAGAGGAAGCCGCGCAGCATCGCCTCGCCCTGCTCCTTCGAGAAGTGGGCCTCGGTCTCGGGATCCGCGACCAGCTCGAGCGCGAGGAAGTAGCCCGCGCCGCGGACGTCGCCGACGATCGGGATGTCGCGCAGCCCCTCGATGCGCTCGCGCAGCCCCGCCTCGTTGGCGCGCACGTGCTCGAGGATGCCCTCCTCCTCGAACAGCTCGAGGTTCTTGGTGGCGACCGCGCAGCTCACCGGGTGGCCGCCGAAGGTGATGCCGTGGAGGAAGCTCGCCGCGTCCTCGAGGAACGGCTCGGCGAGGTGGTCGCGACAGATCACCGCGCCGAGCGGGGAGTACCCACTCGTGAGCCCCTTGGCGCAGGTGATCATGTCGGGCAGGTAGCCGTACCGCTCGGCGCCGAACATCTCACCGAGCCGTCCGAACGCGCAGATCACCTCGTCGGACACGAGCAGCACGCCGTACCGGTCGCAGATCTCGCGCACCTTCGCGAAGTAGCCCTCGGGCGGCACGAAGCACCCGCCCGCGTTCTGCACCGGCTCGAGGTAGACCGCGGCGACGGTCTCGGGCCCCTCCCACAGGATCCGATCCTCGATCGACTGCGTGAGCCAGTCGCAGAACGCGGCGTCGTCCTTGCCGAGCGGGTGGCGGTACCGGTTGGTGTTCGGGACGTGACTCGTGCCGGGTGTCAGCGGCTCGAACGGCGCCCGCAGCGACGGCACGCCGGTGATGGCGAGCGCGCCCATCGTGGTGCCGTGGTACGCGGTCTCGCGGGCGATGACCTTGTACCGCTGGCCCTCACCCTTGGCGCGGAAGTACTGCCGCGCCAGCTTCCACGCCGACTCGACGGCCTCCGAGCCGCCGGTGGTGAAGAACACGCGGTTGAGATCACCCGGCGCGAGGTCGGCGAGGGTCGCCGCGAGCTCGATCGCCGGCGGGTGCGCGTAGCTCCAGATCGGGAAGTACTCCAAGGTGCTCGCCTGCTGCTGCGCCGCGGCCGCGAGGTCCTCGCGGCCGTGGCCGAGCTGCACGGTGAAGAGGCCGGACAGCGCGTCGAGGTAGCGCTTGTCGTGGGCGTCCCAGAGGTAGCAGCCCTTCCCGCGGGCGATGATCGGGATCTCCTTCTTCTGGTAGGAGCCGAGGCGCGTGAAGTGCATCCACAGGTGCTCCCGCGCCTTCTCGTTGAGATCGTCGATGTCGAACCGGTCGGTCACCTTCGTCGTGCTCCTGGTTGGCTCATCGGGTGCCCCATGCGTAGGTCTGCTTGAAGAGGCGGAGGTAGGTGAAGGTCTCGGTGCGCCGCACGCCGGGGATGGCCCGGACCTTGTCGTTCAGCAGGGTGAGGAGGTGGTCGTCGTCCTCGCACACGACCTCCATGAGGAGATCGAACGATCCGCTGACGACGACGACGTAGCTGACCTCGGGGATCTCGGCGATGTCGTGCGCGACGGTGCGGAGGTCGCCCTCGACCTCCAGGCCGACCATCGCGTTGCGACGGAACCCGAGCATCGCCGGGTCGGTGACCGCGACGATCTGCATGACGCCGGACTCGATCAGCCGTTGGACGCGCTGGCGCACGGCGGCCTCCGACAGGCCGACCTGCTTCGCGAGCCGGGTGTAGGGGAGCCGGCCGTCCTCCTGGAGCGCCTCCACGATGGCCTTGTCGACGTCGTCGATGACGAGCGGGGCGGTGCGGTCGGCGGCGTCTCGGTCTCGGCGTGGCATGCTGGCTCCTGCGCCAGTCTGGCGAGGCCCGCGCCTCGGTGCAAGGGATTCCATCGCCGAGCGTCGTATCTTCCGTGGATTCAGCGGTCAAAGGGCGTCGGAACTACGGAAGTCGTTCCTCGATGCGGTCGGCCAGATCGACCACGGATGTCAGGACCTGGTAGCCGGCGGCGCCGAGCCACTGCCGATTGGCGACGTGGGTGTCGTCGCCGGGATCGAAGCGGTTCAGGACCACGAGGGTGTCGAAGCCGGTCAGGGCGTCGACGCTCATCCGCACCGCGTTGATGGTGCCGAGCCCGGCATCGGCCACGAGGATCGCGAGCTGCGCGCCGACCGCGCGGCGAGGTCGACGTTGTCGCCGTCGGACGCGATCGGCGACCGGGGCCCGCCCGCACCCTCGACGAAGACCGACGCCGGGCCGACGCCGTCCTGCGCCATCTCGCGCGCGAGCTCGGCGACGGTGAACGGAGGGAGCCCGAGCATGTCGGCGGCCATCGGTGGCGCCATCGGCACCGCGTACCAACGGTGGTGGGCGCACACCGCCGAGGCCGACGCGTCGGTGGCCGCCGCGAGCAGCTCGGCGTCGGTCCCGCCGAGCTCGTCGGGTGCGAACGACTGCGCCGGCTTGCGCGCGACGACGCGGTGTCCGCGACCGCGCAGCTCGGTGAGCAGCCGGACCAGGATCCAGGTCTTGCCGACCTCGGTGCCGGTTCCGGTGACGAAGACGGTGGTCATCGATCCGGCGCGAGCTCGTCGAGCGCGGCGCGCAGCGCGCGGACGTGGTCGAGGGTGTGGGCGGCCGACAGCGCGACGCGCAGTCGTGCGGTGCCCCGCGGCACCGTGGGCGGCCGGATCGCCGGGCACGAGCAGGCCCCGCTCCAGCAGCGCCGCCGCGAGGTCGAGCGCTCGCTGCTCGTCGCCGCACGGCACCGGCACGATCGGCGACGGGTGCCCTGCGCGCAGCTGGTCGACGTTGCCGCGCAGTCGCGCCCGCAGGTCGTCACCCTCCTGGCTGCGAACGATCTCGACGGCAGCCAGCGCAGCCGCCGCGTCGGCCGGGGTCGACGCGGTCGTGAAGATGTACGGGCGGGCCCGGTTGACGACGAGGTCGGTGAGCCACCGTGGACCGGCGACGAACCCGCCGAGCGAGCCCAGCGTCTTCGACAGCGTCCCCACTCGCAGCACCGGCGCGTCCGGCTCGATCGCCGGGTCGGGGCCGAGCACGGCGTGGGCCTCGTCCATGACGAGCAGCGCGCCACGGTCGTGGCAGAGGTTGATGGTCGTGTCGACGTCGGCGACGTCGCCGTCCATGGAGAAGACCGTGTCGGTGACGACCAGCACCCGCCGACCCGCCGCGCGATCGAGCAGTCCGGCGAGGGCGTCGAGGTCGCGGTGGGGGTACACCGCGACCTCGGCGCGCGCCAGGCGGGTGCCGTCGATGATCGACGCGTGGTTCAGCTCGTCGGAGCACACGAGCACGTCGGGGCCGGCGAACGTGGTGAGCACGCCGAGATTCGTCGCGAAGCCCGTGGGGAACAGCACCGCCGACTCCGCCTGCTTCCACTCGGCCAGCGCGTGCTCGAGCTCGGTGTGCACCGGGCGGCTCCCGACGATGAGCCGCGCCGCGCCGGACCCGGCACCCCAGCGGTCGAGCGCGTCGTGCGCGGCGGCCACGACCTTCGGATGCTGGGTGAGCCCGAGGTAGTCGTTCGACGCGAACTCCACCACCGGTCGGCCGTCGGGCGCGAGCGTCCCGGCGCGCCCGGCGGCATCGAGATCGCGCGGCGCCCGCCACTGCCCGGCGGCGCGCACGCTCGTGGTCTCGGCCGCCGCCCAGTCGTCCCAGTCCGCCGCCGGCGTCACGGCTCCGCGACCCGCGCTGTGGCACCGAAATGGTCGTGATCACGACGACGAGCGCGACGAAGTGAGGTCATCCGTCGACGTCCAGCTCGGTGATCGAGTCGTGGAGCGCGCGCACGGTCGTGTGCAGCTCCTCCGAGGTGATGGTCAGCGGTGGCATCAGGATCACCGTGTCGCCGATCGGCCGCAGCAGCACCCCGCGCCGCACTGCGCCGGCGCTGGCCTTCCGGCCCCAGCGCAGGTCGGCGCGCGGTGGCGCCAGGTCGACACCGCCCATCAGACCGCGCAGGCGCGTCTCGCGGACCTGCGGGAGGGGTGCGATGCGGTCGTCGAGCAGGTCGGCCAGCTCGTCCGACCGGTCCTGCACGTTGGCGAGGACGTCCCACGCGTCGAGCAGCTCGAGGTGGCGGAGCGCGACCGCGGCCCCGAGCGCGTTCCCGCTGTACGAGTGACCGTGGTACAGGGTCTTCTCCGACAGGTCCGGCCCGAGGAACGCCGCGAAGACCTCGCCGGACGCTGCCGTCGCCGACATCGGCAGGTAGCCGGCGGTCATGCCCTTGCCGAGACAGAGGAGGTCGGGGCGGATCCCCGCCCGCTCGCACGCGAAGAGCGTGCCGGTGCGACCGAAGCCCGTCGCGATCTCGTCGCAGATGAGGAGGACGTCGTGGGCGCGGCACGCGTCCGCCAGCACGGCGAGATCCTCTGGTGCGCAGAGCTGCATCCCGGCGGCACCCTGCACGAGCGGCTCGACGATCACGGCCGCGAGCTCGAAGGCGTGCTGCTCCACGAGCCGGATCGGCCTCGGCGAAGCAGTCCGGCGCGCCGAACTCGGGTGCCCGGACGACGGGGAAGCGCAGCGGGTCGAAGATGCTGGTGCCGAAGCCGCCGCCGCCGAGGGAGAGCGCGCCGATGGTGTCGCCGTGGTACGCCCCGCCGAACGCGAGGAACGTGGTCCGGCCCACGACCTGGCGGTTGACCCAGTACTGGAACGCGATCTTGAGTGCCTGCTCCACCGCGCTGGCGCCGTCGGAGGCGTAGAGGAAGTGGGGATCGTCGACCGGCACGACCCGGGCGAGCGCCTCGGAGAGCTCGACCACGACCGTGTTGCCGTTGCCGAGCATCGTCGTGTGGGCGCCCCTCCGGAGCTGACCGATGATCGCGTCGTCGAGCTCGGGCACGTGGTGGCCGAGCGTCGTCACCCAGAGGGAGGAGATGGCGTCGAGGTAGCGGTGGCCGTCGGTGTCGACGACGTACCGCCCGTCCGTGTGGTCCACGACGATCGGCGCGTTGTCGGCGTAGGCGTCCATCTGGGTGAACCCGTGCCAGACGACTGCGGCGTCGCGCGCGACCCAGTCGTCGTTGCGTGCCGTCGGTTCCTCCACGGCCCGGGATGCTAGGTGGGCCTCGCGCGGGCGCCGGCGGTCGGCGAGAATCCGCGCGTGGCGGAGTTCGTACCGGGGATCGAGCTGAACCGTGCCTTCTACGACGAGGTGGTCGGCCCCGCGCTGGGGCCGTGGCCGCACGCCGCCGGTCTCCTCGGGTGGGGATCGGAGGTCCTCGGTCTCGACACCCCGCGGTCCACCGATCACGGCTGGGGGCCGCGCCTACGGGTCTTCGTCGCCGTCGGCGACATCGAGCCCGCGCGCGCCGCCGTCCACACGGCGTTGCCCGAGGAGTTCCGCGGGTGGCCGGTCCGCTACGGATGGGACGAGGTCGAGCCGTCGCACCGGATCGAGGTCGACACCCTCGGCGGATGGCTCGACCGCCATCTCGGCCATGACGCGACGCGCGGGATGAGCCCGACTCGACTGGTTGCTCGCGCCGCAGCAGCTGCTGCTCGGCGTGACCCGCGGTGCCGTGTACCACGACGACGACGGGATCCTCGGCACGCTGCGGGCGCAGCTCGCGTACTTCCCCGAGGCGGTCTGGCGATGGGTCGTCGCGTGCCAGTGGCGGCGCGTCGCCCAGCACGAGGCGTTCGTGGGGCGGACCGCGGAGGTCGGTGACGAGCTCGGCGCGCGGTTGCTCGGCGCGCGCCAGGTGCACGAGCTCGTCCGCCTCTGGTTCCTGTTCGCACGGGAGTACTGGCCGTACCCCAAGTGGTTCGGGACCGCCGCCGCTCGACTGCCGGGTGCCGAGGCCCTCATGTCCGCGGCCACGGCGGTGCTCGACGCGCCCGACGCGACGAGGCGTGAACAGGCACTCGTCGCCGCGTACGAGTTGGTGGCCCGCCGCCACAACGAGGTCGGTGTCTCCGAGGCGGTCGACCCGACGACACGCGGCTTCCACGATCGCGGTTACCGCGTCCTCATGGCCGACCGGTTCGTCGCGGCGTGCCGGGACGCGATCGACGATCCGTTCCTCGCCGGTCTGCCCCTCGTCGGTTCGATCGACCAGGTGACCGACTCGACCGACGTCCTGTCCGTCGGTCGGCGGGCCCGCCTGCTCCGTGAGCTGTACGCGGGGGACCACGTGCCCGACGTGCACGGCGACCCGTGACCGGTCCTCAACCGGCGGCGAGGGTGGCGCAGAAGTCGGCGAACTGGTCGACGTAGCGGTCGATGTCGGTCTCGGTGTGCTGCACCGACAGGGTCCACTGCTCCTCGTCGCCCGGCGTCATGAAGATGCCGCGGTTCATCGCCCACGGGTACGACGCGAGGTACAGCTCCGGGTTGGTGTCGAGGAAGTCGCGGTAGCTCTGCAGCGGCTCGCGCCGGTACGAGATGCAGCCCTTGGCCCCGAGATCGACGGCATGACCGGGGATGTCGTGCTCGGCCATCGCCTTGGCGCACCCCTCGGCGAGGCGCGTCCCGATGGTGGCCAGATAGTCGTACGCGTCGTGGGTGAGGACCTCGGTGAGCGTGGCGAGCCCGGCGGCGGCGATCAGCGGGTTGCCGTTGAACGTCCCCTGTTGCGCGGCGCCGCTGTCGATCGCGCCCATGACGTCGGCCCGGCCACCGAACGCCGCGCCCGGGGTGCCCCCGCAGATGGCCTTGGCCCAGCACGCGAGGTCGGGCTGGACCCCGTAGCGCTCGGCCGCGCCGCCGTACGCGACGGTCGCGCCGCTCTTCACCTCGTCGAAGATCAGCAGCGCGCCGTGCCGGTGGAGGAGGTCCTTGAGGCCCTGGAGGTAGCCGGGCTGCGGTTGGCAGATGCCGATGTTCATCATCACCGGCTCGAGGATCAGGCACGCGATCTCGTCGCCGCGCTCGTCGAGCAGCGCGCGCAGGACCTCGAGGTCGTTGAAGGGCACGACGTGCGTGTAGTCGGACATGACCTTCGGGATGCCGGTCGACATCGGTGTCGTCGACGGCGCGTCCCGACCGCCGACGAGGTCGGATCCAGGGACCACCGAGAACATCACCGGGTCGTGGTGACCGTGGTACGAGCCCTCGATCTTGACGATGTGCTCGCGTCCGGTGGCCGCACGGGCCACGCGGATGGCGCTCATCGTCGCCTCGGTCCCCGAGTTGATGAAGCGCACCGACTCCGCGCCGAAGCGCTCGCAGATCGCCTCGGCGAAGCGCACCGTCGGCTCGGTGGGTGCGGCGAAGTGCGTGCCGGTCCGTGCCGCGCGCTCGATGGCCTCGGCGACCTTCGGGTGGGCGTGGCCCACGACCATGCAGCCGAACCCGTTGTGGAAGTCCACGTAGTGGTTGCCGTCGACGTCGACGACGCCGCTGCCGTGCCCCTCGCGCAGGTACACCGGGTACGGGTCCCACGCCTGGAACGACGAGCCCACGCCCATCGGCATGTGCCGCACCGCCCGCTCGTAGAGCGCCTTGGAGCCGGTGGTTGCGCTCCACAGCCGTTCGTTCTCGCTCGCCGCGATGGCTTGTGCCCGTTCGGTCAGCTGGTCGGTCACGGTGTCCTCGCCCTTGGTGCTCGATCGTCGCGGTGCACGTCAGTGCTTGATCATCACGTGCTTGAGCTCGGTGTAGGCCTCGATCGCGTAGATCGACATGTCCTTGCCGTAGCCCGACTGCTTGAAGCCGCCGTGCGGCATCTCGGACACGATCGGGATGTGGTCGTTCACCCACACGCACCCGAAGTCGAGCGCCGCGGTCATGCGCATCGCCCGCCCGACGTCGGAGGTCCACACGCTCGCGGAGAGGCCGTAGTCGACGTCGTTCGCCCACGCGAGGGCCTGCTCCTCGTCGGTGAACCGCTGGATCGACACCACCGGTCCGAACACCTCGCGCTGGACGATCTCCGCGTCCTGGGCGGGGTTCACCACCACCGACGGTGCGTAGAAGAAGCCGGGCCGGTCGAGCCGCGATCCGCCGACGGTGACCTCGGCGCCGGCCTCGACGGCGCGGCTGACCATGCCGCTCACGCGGTCGAGCTGGTCGGCCGAGATCACCGGGCCCATCGCCGTGCCCTCGTCGAACGGGTCGCCGGTGGCGATGTTGCCCACGCTCTCGGTGAGGCCCGACACGAGGTCGTCGAACACCGCGGGTCCGGCCATCAGCCGGCACGGGGCGGTGCAGTCCTGGCCGGAGTTGTAATACGACATGTCGGTCAGGATCTCGACCGCGGCCGCGACGTCGGCGTCGTCGAAGATGATCACCGGCGCCTTGCCGCCGAGCTCGAGGTGCACGCGCTTGAGGGTCTCGGCCGCGGTCTTCGCGATCAGCTTGCCGGTCGCGACGCTGCCCGTGAGTGACACCATCGCGACGTCGGGGTGGCGCACGAGGGCATCGCCCGCGGTCTCGCCCTGACCGGTCACGACGTTGAGCACGCCCTTCGGCAGGATGTCGGCGGTGATCTCCGCGAGCCGCAGCGCGGTCATCGGCGTGAGCTCCGACGGCTTCAGCACCACGGTGTTCCCGGCGGCGAGCGCAGGTCCGAGCTTCCAGGTCGCCATGTTGATCGGGTAGTTCCACGGCGCGATCGAGCCGACCACGCCCAGCGGGTCGCGGCGCAGGTACGACGTGTGCTCCTCGAGGTACTCACCCGCGGCGCGCGCGTCGAGGTTGCGGGCCCCGCCGGCGAAGAACCGCCAGTTGTCGAGGGTGAGGTCCATCTCGAACTCGATCATCCCGGCCGGCTTGCCGCAGTTCTCCATCTCGAGTCGCTTGATCGTGTCCATGTCGGACTCGATCGCGGCCGCCACCGCGTACAGCGCCTCGCTGCGCGCGCGGGGCGTCTGCGCACGCCAGCCGGCGAACGCCTCCTTGGCCGCGGCGACCGCCGCGTCGACGTCGGCGGCGTCCGAGGCCGGGACCTCGGCGAGCACGGCGCCGGTCGCGGGGTTCAGCACCTCGTCGGTCCGGCCGGACCGGGCGGGGACCCAGGCACCGTCGATGAAGTTCTGGTTCGGCATCGTCACTCCTGGTCGGGCGCTCCACGGCGGGTCGACACCTCGCCGGCGCGCCACGATGTTGCGCTGTTTCGGCGGTTCGCGCAAGGGATTCCGTCGAAGATGGCGTGTCCGGTGACGATATCCGCTCCGAAAGGCTCCAGAAAGCTTGCGGGACGGGGAGGAATCCGTGAGACTCCCGCCACCACACCCCGGGCAGCGTGCGAGGAGGCCGAGCGTCGCGTGATGGGAGGGAACAGCGACCGACGGTCTGCACTCGCGCCCGAGCCGGGGCCCGAGCGGCTCGGTGACGCAGTCGCCGAGAGCGGGTGGACGTGACCGGGGACACGGTCATCGGCATCGAGCACGTCACGAAGCGCTTCGGGTCCTTCGTCGCGGTCGACGACGCCGACTTCGCGATCCGGCGCGGCGAGTTCTTCTCGATGCTCGGGCCGTCGGGCTGTGGCAAGACGACGACGCTGCGGATGATCGCCGGCTTCGAGCAGCCCTCGGAGGGTCAGATCCGGCTCGAGGGCGAGGACGTGTCGCGGGTCCCGCCGTACAAGCGCAACGTCAACACGGTCTTCCAGCAGTACGCGCTGTTCCCGCACCTCTCGGTCGCGGCGAACGTGGCCTTCGGCCTGCAGGCCAAGAAGGTGGCCAAGCCCGAGATCACGAAGCGGGTCGCCGAGCTGCTCGAGGTCGTGCGCCTCGCCGACTTCGGCAACCGCAAGCCGGCGCAGCTCTCCGGTGGCCAGCAGCAGCGCGTCGCGTTGGCGCGCGCCCTCGTGAACTTCCCGAGCGCGCTGCTGCTCGACGAGCCGCTCGGCGCGCTCGACCTCAAGCTCCGCCAGGCGATGCAGCTCGAGCTGAAGCGCATCCAGCGCGAGGTCGGCATCACGTTCGTGTTCGTGACCCACGATCAGGAGGAGGCGCTCACGATGAGCGACCGGATCGCGGTGATGAACGAGGGCCGCGTCGAGCAGATCGGCTCCCCGGAGGACATCTATCACCAGCCCGCGTCGGAGTTCGTCGCCGGCTTCATCGGCATGGCGAACCTCCTGCCGGCGACGGTCGAGTCCGTCGGCGGCGGACGGGCGTCGGCGACCCTCGGCGACGGCACCACGGTCGACGCCAACGCGTCGGACGGTCTCGCCGCTGGTGATCCGGCGACGTTCATGATCCGCCCGGAGCGCATGCACCTGCACGTCGGCGGCGAGGCCGGGTTCGAGGTCAAGGTGATCGACCTGGTCTTCCAGGGTCCGTTGGTGCGCTTCGAGCTCGCGGCCCAGGACGGGAGCACGCTCGTCGCGCACGTGGGACCCGACGAGGAGCTCCCGTTGCTGCGACCGGGCGACGCGGTCAGGGTGGTCTGGGATGCCGACGGGGGACGCCTGCTCCGCCGGAGTGAACGAATCGCGCCGGCGGATGCCGACGCGTTGAGCTGAAGGAGACCGTATGGGGACGCACGAGGACGCCATCCGCGCCGAGGCGCACCGTCTGGCGATGTCGCGACGACGGTTCCTCGGGCGCGCCGGCACCGTGTTGGCCGGCGCGGCGGTCGCGCCGGCGGTGCTCGCGGCCTGCGGGTCGAGCGGCGGGTCGAAGGGCGGCGGTGGGGGCGGCGGCAGCAAGGCCGTCACGATCTCGAACTGGCCGGAGTACATCGCGAAGCAGTCGAAGACCGACTTCACGAAGGACACCGGGATCGCGCTCACCTACCACGAGGACATCAACGACAACAACGAGTACTTCGCCAAGATCCGGCCGAACATGTCCCGGAACCAGAGCATCGGCACCGACGCCTTCGTGCTCACCGACTGGATGGCGAACCGCGTCATCAACCAGGTGAAGTGGACCCAACCGTTGGTGGCGGCGTCGTTCCCGAACAAGAAGAACCTGCGGGCCGCCCTCGCCCACCCACCGTTCGACCCGCAGCGGACGTCGTCGGCACCGTGGGCGAGCGGTGTGTCCGGCATCGCGTACAACACCAAGAGCACGGGCGGGAAGGAGATCAAGACCCTCGCCGACTTCCTCGCGGTCAGCGGGACGACGACGGTGCTCTCCGAGATGCGCGACACGGTCGGCCTCTTCATGCTCGCCGACGGCAAGGACATCACCAAGGCGAGCTACGCCGAGGCGCAGGGCGCCTTCGACGCGTTGAACAAGGCGTTCTCCGACGGCTCGATCGACGGCACCAACGGCAACGAGTACGTGAACGACCTCGCCGCCGGCAACCTCGCCGCGTGCTTCGCGTGGTCGGGTGACGTCGCGCAGGTGGCGAAGGACAACCCGAACATCAAGTTCATCGTCCCGGAGTCGGGCGGCACGCTGTGGTCGGACAACTTCATGATCCCGAAGACCACCGACAACGCCAAGCTCGCCACGGACTGGATCAACTTCTTCTACGACCCGAAGAACGCCGCCGTGCTCACCGCCGAGATCCAGTACATCTCGCCGGTCGAGGGGACGGCCGACGCGCTGACCGCGATGGGCGGTGACGCGGCGAAGCTCGTCGACAACCCGCTCGTGAACCCGACCGACGAGTTCCTGGCCGGGCTCTCGATCTTCGGGCCGCTGAGCGAGGCGGAGGAAGTGAAGTTCGACAAGCGCTTCTCCGAGATCACCGGCACCGGCTGATCCGTGGCGGAGCGTGACGACCAGGGGCGCAAGCACGCGCCCGTCGCGGCCTGGCTGCTGCTCGCGCCCGGGCTGCTCTGGCTGATCTGGTTCTTCTTCATCCCGCTCTACACGCTCGGGCGGATGTCGCTGTCGTCGTCGCCCAGCCGGTTCGCGGAGCCGGTGTTCAACTGGCACTGGGACAACTTCGACACCGCGTTCAGCAGCTTCGGCGAGCAGTTCCTCCACTCGTTCGTCTACGCGGTGGCCGCGACGTTGCTCGCCCTCGTCATCGCCTACCCGCTGGCGTACTTCATCGCGTTCCGCGGCGGTCGTTGGAGGAACCTGCTGCTCGGGCTCGTCGTGGTGCCGTTCTTCACCAACTTCCTGATCCGCACGCTTGCGTGGAAGACGATCCTCGGCGACCAGGGCACGCTCGTCACGCTGCTCCGCGACGTCGGGCTGCTGAGCTCCGGGGGCACGCTCCTCCGCACGCCGGCGGCCGTGGTCGGCGGGCTCACGTACAACTTCCTGCCGTTCATGGTGCTGCCGATCTACGTGGCGCTCGAGAAGATCGACCCGCGCCTCGATCGACGCGGCGCGCGACCTGTACTCCAACACCTGGCGCGCGTTCCGCAAGGTGATCTTCCCGCTCTCGTTGCCGGGGGTGTTCGCCGGGTCGCTCCTGGTGTTCATCCCCGCCGCCGGCGACTTCGTGAACGCGTACTACCTCGGCAGCACCCAGACCCAGATGATCGGCAACGTGGTGCAGAACCAGTTCCTCGTGCAGGCGAACTACCCGGCGGCGGCGGCGCTGTCGTTCGTGTTCATGCTCATCGTCATGATCATCGTGATCGTCTACGGACGGTTGCTCGGCACCGAGGACCTGGTGTGACCGCCACGTTGTCGCGCCGCCGGCGCGCCGAGCCGCAGGGCACCGTCACGTCGCCGGGCGGCCGCGTCGGGAAGTCGCTGGTGAACGCGAGCGCGATCGCGGCGCTGATCTACCTGTTCCTGCCGATCGTCGTGATCGTGGCGTTCAGCTTCAACGCGCCGAAGGGCAAGTTCAACGCGGTGTGGCAGCACTTCACGCTGAACAACTGGATGCACCCGTTCGCCGAGGCGCCGCTCGTCGACGCGCTCTGGCTGAGCCTGAAGATCGCTTTGCTCGCGTCGCTCGTCGCCACCGTGCTCGGCACGTTCATGGCGATCGCGATCGTGCGCTACCGGTTCCGCGGCGGCGGGCTCGTGAACTTCCTCGTCGTGCTGCCGCTCACCGCGCCCGAGATCGTGCTGGGGGCGTCGCTGCTCACGCTGTTCCTCGAGCCCCACCTCGTCACCGCCAACCACCAGTTCCAGCTCGGCTTCGGCACGATCCTGATCGCGCACATCATGTTCTGCGTGAGCTACGTGGCGTTGACCGTCAAGGCGCGCATCCGCGGCTTCGACTGGACGCTCGAGGACGCGGCGATGGACCTCGGCGCCACGCCGTCGCGCACGTTCTTCAAGGTCACGTTGCCGCTGATCCTGCCCGGGATCCTCGCCGCGTTCCTGCTGTCGTTCGCGCTGTCGATCGACGACTTCATCATCACGTACTTCGTGTCCGGGACGAGCACGAACACCTTCCCGGTGCAGATCTTCGGGCAGTCGCGCGTGGCGACACCGCCGCAGATCAACGTGCTCGCGTCGATGATCCTCTTCGGGAGCATCGCGGTGCTCGCCGTCGGCACGTGGATGGGCACGCGCCGCCAACGCCGCCTCGGGTTCAGCCTGACGATGGCCGACGACCTCGTCACCGCACTGGATCGACGGGAAGCCGTGGGACGGTGCGCCCGCCCGCACCGGCGACGTGTTCGACCCGGCGACCGGCGAGACCGCACGACGGGTCGCCCTCGCCGGGCCCGCCGAGGTCGACGCAGCCGTGGCCGGTGCAGCCCGCGCCGCCGGCGACTGGGCTCGCACCTCTCTCGGCCGCCGCGTCGCGATCCTCTTCGCGTTCCGTGAGCTGCTCGAGGCGCGCAAGCCGGAGCTCGCCCGCATCATCAGCTCGGAGCACGGCAAGGTCGTGTCCGACGCGCTCGGGGAGATCGCGCGCGGCCAGGAGGTGGTCGAGTTCGCGTGCGGGATCCCGCACCTGCTGAAGGGCGGGTACTCCGAGTCGGTCTCGACCGGCACCGACGTGCACTCGCTGCGCCAGCCGCTCGGCGTCGTGGCCGGGATCACGCCGTTCAACTTCCCGGCGATGGTCCCCATGTGGATGTTCCCGGTGGCGATCGCGTGCGGCAACGCGTTCGTGCTCAAGCCGAGCGAGCGGGATCCCTCGGCGGCGAGCTGGATCGCCGAGCTGTGGGCCGAGGCCGGCCTCCCAGCCGGCGTGTTCACCGTGCTGCACGGCGACAAGGAGGCGGTCGACGGCGTGCTCACCCACCCGGACGTGCGCGCGGTGAGCTTCGTCGGCTCGACCCCGATCGCTCGGTACGTCTACGAGACCGCCGCCGCGCACGGCAAGCGCGTGCAGGCGCTCGGCGGCGCGAAGAACCACATGGTCGTCCTGCCCGACGCCGATCTCGACGCCGCGGCCGACGCGGCGGTGAGCGCGGGCTACGGCTCGGCAGGTGAGCGGTGCATGGCGATCTCGGTGGTGGTCGCGGTCGGACGCACCGGCGACGCGCTCGTCGACGCGATCGCGACCCGCTCGCGCGCGGTCACGGTGGGCGCCGGCGACTCCGACGGGGCGGAGATGGGTCCGCTCGTGACGGAGGTGCACCGCGACAAGGTGCGCGGGTACGTGGACGCCGGCGTGAGAGAGGGCGCGACGCTCGTCGTCGACGGGCGCGACCTCGCGACGCGCCCCGGCTTCTTCCTCGGCCCGTGCCTGTTCGACCACGTGACGCCCGAGATGTCGGTGTACACCGACGAGATCTTCGGACCGGTGCTCTGCGTCGTGCGGGTGGAGACCTACGACGAGGCGGCGGCGCTGATCTCGGCGAACCCCTACGCGAACGGCGCGGCGATCTTCACGCGCGACGGGAGTGCGGCCCGCCGGTTCCAGCTCGAGGTCGACGCGGGGATGGTGGGCGTCAACGTGCCGATCCCGGTACCCATGGCGTACTACTCGTTCGGGGGATGGAAGCAGAGCCTGTTCGGCGACACCCACGTGCACGGTCCCGACGGTGTCCACTTCAACACCCGCACCAAGGTCGTCACGACCCGATGGGGCGATCCCGCGACGCGCGGCCCGGACCTCGGCTTCCCCCGCACGCGCTGAGGCGCGCGGCCCGTCAGGTGACGGTCGTGCCGCCGTCGACCGCGATGACCTGGCCGGTGAGGTGGTTGGCGTCCGGCGAGAGCAGGAAGCCGGCGACCGAGCCGATGTCGGCGGCCTCGGCGACGACGCCCAGGGGGACGTCGCGCCTCATCCGCGCCCGGGACTCGTCGCTGTCCCAAGCACCAGCGGCCATCGGCGTGTTCACCGCGCCGGGACAGATGCAGTTCACCCGCACACCGCGAGGTCCGTACTGGACCGCGGCGAGGCGGGTGAGCGCGACGACCCCGCCCTTGCTCGCGGTGTAGCCGGAGCCGAACCCGTGGCCCCGGATCCCGGCGGTGGAGGCGATCGCCACGACGCTGCCACGCGGCACGCCCTCGGCGCGCTCGAGGTGGGGCAGCGTGTGCTTCATCGTGAGGAAGGTGCCGGTGAGGTTCACGGCCAGCGTCCGGTTGAAGGTCGCGAGCGTGACGTCGGCCAACGGCTGCAGGTCCGGGCCGTCGAAGATCCCGGCCGCGGTCACCGCCCCGTCGAGCCGGCCGAGCTCGGCGACCGCCCGGGCCACCGCGTCACGCACCGCGTCCTCGTCGGAGACGTCGGCCGGGGTCGGCACCGCGTGCCCGCCGGCGGCGGCCACGAGGGCGACGGTCTCGTCGACCCCGACGGTGTCGCGGTCGACCACCGCGACGGTGCCGCCGCGCGCCGTGACCTCGAGCGCGGTGGCCCGACCGATCCCGGAGCCGCCGCCGGTGACGAGCACGGCGCAGCCGTCGAGCGTGGAGTTCATGGAGGCGGACCGTACCCGGGCGTTACGGTGAGCGACCACTGCCGCGGGCCCGACCGACCGTCGGGTGCACCGAGCGGCGAGGACGGGGGTTCGGATGGTCGACGCGCGTGACATGCACTCGGTCGACGGCAAGGTGATCGTCGTCACCGGTTCAGGTCGCGGGGTGGGTCTCGGGATCGCGAAGCACCTCGGTGCGGGGGGCGCGCGGGTCGTGGTGGCGGAGTGGAACCGCGAGCTGCTCGACGCGGCCGTCGACGAGCTCACCGGGCTCGGCGTCGAGGTCCTCGGTGTGCGGACCAACATCATGGAGCGTGACGAGATCGACGCGATGGTCGCGGCCACCGTCGATCGCTTCGGCCGCGTCGACGGCATCGTGAACAACGCGCAGACCTTCCGTCCCCTGGCGCCGATGGCGACCGTCAGCGCGGAGGATCGTCGACGTCTTCTACACGTCCGGGGTGAAGGGCTCGCTCTGGGCGATGCAGGCGGTCCACCCGCACATGGCCGCACAGGGCTGGGGCCGCATCGTCAACTTCGCGTCCTCGATGGGGATCACCGGCGGGCGGGGCTTCGGTGCGTACAACGCCTCGAAGGAGGCGATCCGCGCGCTCACGCGCACCGCGGCACGCGAGTGGGCGACCGACGGGATCGTCGTGAACTGCATCGCGCCGGCGGCGGCCGACCATCACGGCGACGCCGCGAAGCAGTCCGAGGGCTACCGGGTCTTCGTGGAGAACTGTCCCATGGGCCGGCAGGGTGATCCCGAGACCGACATCGGACCGCTCGCATGGTTCCTGTGCTCGGATGCCTGCCGGTACCTCACCGGTCACACGTTCATGGCCGACGGCGGGGCCTTCATGTGGGCGTGAGCATCACGGGTTACCGGTACGTGGTCCCCATCGAGCTCCGAGCCGAGCACATCGACGGGCAGGGGCACCTGAACAACGCGGCGGTGGCCAGGATCCTCAACGACCTGCGGGTGGCGTACATCGGCGCCGGTCCCGGCGCCCGCTGGCACGAGCACCTGCGCGCGCCGGACCACCGGCGCACGGTGGTGGTGCGCGAGCTGCACGTCGCCTATGACCGCGAGGCGACGATCGACGACGAGCTCGTGGGGTGCGTGCGGGTGTCGGCCCGCCGGGGGAAGGCGAAGATCGTCGAGCAGCGCATCGTCGACGTCCGCGCGGATGCGGTGATCGCCCGCGCGTGGGTGGTGCAGCTCTTCGTGGAGGACGGCGCGGTGCGGGAGTTCCCCGACTTCTACTGGGACGCGATCGCCGTCGCCGAGGGCCGGGTCATCCCACGCGAGCCGCGCGTCGCGCCGGTGCCGTTCGGCCCACCCGGCTGAGGATCAGGCGCCGGCGCCTTCGAGGAGCGCGGTGGTGGTCGCGACCGCGCGCGGGACCGCGGACTCGTACCCCTCGGCTTCGATCGCCGGGCCGATGAGCTCGAGGTCGAAGCAGCCGGGGTAGCCCGCACCGAGCACGGTGCCGACGATGCGGTCGAGGGGGATGTCGCCGTCGCCGGGCACGAGCCGGTTCGGTGTCGAGAGGGTCCCGACCGCGAAGTCGCTCACCTGCACCAGGCGGAGCGTGTCGACGCCGTCGCGGATCGTGGCCGCGAGGTCACGCTCGGCCCAGCAGGCGTTGATCTCCATGCACACCCCGGTGCCGAGGCGCCGCGCGAGGTCGACGGCGTCGGCCAGCGTGTGGACGAAGCCGACGTCGACCCGGAGCGAGTTCGTGTGCTCGATCGCGAACGGCACACCACGAGCGGCCGACTCCGCGAGCACGGGTGCCATCGCGACGGCGAGCGCATCGGCGGCCTCGTCCCACGGCAACGACCCGCCGGGTCCGGTCGTGAACACGAGGCACTCGGCGCCGACGCGTGTGGCGACGTCGACCGCGCGCACGAGCCGCTCCTGCTGGGCCGGCCAGCGCTCGGGTGCCGCGAGGTGGAACGGGCCGAGTCCGATGAGGTTGGTGACGCGCAGGCCGGCATCGACGACACGCGCCGCGCCGTCGTCCCAGCCGTGACGCTCGAGCTTGGCGATCGAGATCCCGACGTTCGTGATGCCCGCCCGCGCGTAGAACGCCAGGTCGGCGGGCAGGTCCCACGCGAACGTGCTGATCGCGCTGACCGAGACGCGGTCGTGCACCGGTCGCGCCGCTATCCCAGGACGGCGCCGCGCGCCGCGCTGCCGCCGCCGTCGAGCGGGAGGTTGGCGCCGGTCAGGAACCCGCTCTCGGCCCCGGCCAGGTAGACCGCGGCGTACGCGACGTCGTCCGCCTCGCCGAGGCGGGTGAGGTGCATGGCCTCGAGGCGGGTCCGCCGGTCGGCGGGGAGGTCGGCGTCCCGTCGCTCGTTGAGCACGTACCCGGGGCTGATCGTGTTGCAGCGGATGCCGTGCGCGGCGTAGTCGACCGCGATCGCGCGGGTGAGCCCGTTGAGGCCGGCCTTGCTCGCGATGTAGGCGGTGAACCCCTTGCTCGCCCGTTCGGCCTGGCGGGTGGAGACGTTGACGATCGACCCGTGGCCGGCGTCGATCATGTGCGGGATCGCGGCCCGGGCCAACCACATCGGCGCGCTGAGGTTGACGCGCAGGCTCGCCTCCCACGCCGCGGTCGTGAGGTCGGCCACAGGACCGTCGTGCTCGTCGACCGTGCTCGCCACCGCGTTGTTCACGAGGACGGTGAGCCCGCCCATCAGGGTCGCCGCCTCCGCGACCAGCGCCGCGCAGGCCGACTCCTCGCCGACGTCGGCGAGGACCGACTGGGCCCGACCGCCACCGGCCGTGATCGCGGCGACGACCGCCTCGGCCCGGCCGGCGTCCCGTCCGGTGACGACGACGTGCGCACCCTCCGCCGCGAAGCGGCTGGCGATGGCCTTGCCGATCCCCGCGGTGGAACCGGTGACGAGCGCCAGCTCTCCCGCGAGTCGCACACGCGCACCCTACTGATGGCCGTGCGGGAGCGGGAGGTGCCGGCCGGTGAGGACCGACGTCGCGGCGAAGATCAGCGCGCTGGTCAACACGATGGTCCCGCCCGGCGCCAGTCCCCAGATACGCGCCGCGCCGAGGCCGAGGATCACCGACACCACACCGACGGCGCTCGCGATCCCGAGGGTGCGGGTCTGCGAGCGGGCGAGGAGCCTCGCCGCGGCCACCGGCAGCACCATGAGCGCGGCGACGAGCAGGACGCCGACGATCCGCGTCGCGGCGACGATCGTGACCGCGGTCAGACGCGGCGAGCAGCGCGTTCAGGCCGTTCACCGGGAGTCCCATCACCCGCGCCGACTCCTCGTCGAGGCCGATCGCGAACCAGGCGCGGTGCGCGAGCACGACGGTGGCCACGATCAGGACGCCGATCGCCGCGACGAGCGCGAGGTCGGCCTCGGTGACGGTGAGGATCGACCCGAACAGGTACGGGACGATGTTCACGGTGATCCCGTTGGTCGCGGCCCGGCTGGCGAGCACGGCGCCCGCGGCGATGCCGCCGTAGAAGAACAGTGCGAGGGCGAGGTCGCCCGACGCCTTGCCCCGGGTCCGGAGCCACTCGACCAGCACCGCGCCGACCACGGCGACGACGAGCGCGGTCCAGATCGGCGAGATCGACAGCAGGAGGCCGGCCGCGACGCCGGCGAACGCGAGGTGGCCGATGCCGTCACCCAGCAGCGACAGGTGCCGGTCGACGAGGAAGGCGCCGACGAGGGGCGCGCACGCGCCGACCACCAGCCCGACACCGAGCGCGAGCTGCATGTACTCGCGGTCGAACGGCCACGGCAGTGTGAGCGCGAGGATCGCGCTCACTGGAGATCCTCGAGCCAGAGCGGGAGGTCCTCGGCGTGCACGCCGAGGCTGACCCCCCGTGCCGCGAGCTCCGACGGCGGCCCGTCGAACAGCACCCGCTGCTTCAGCACGATGACGCGGTTCAGGTCGTCGGCGACGGCGCCGAGCTCGTGCGACACGAGGAGCACCGCGGTGCGGTGCTCGGCGACGAGGTGGACGAGCGAGTTCCGGAACAGCCGTTGCGACTCGGCGTCGACGCCCGCGATCGGCTCGTCGAGGATGAGGAGCTCGGGGTCGCTCACCAGCGCGCGCGCGATCAGGGCGCGCTGCTGCTGGCCGCCCGACAGCTCGGTCACCGGGCGGGTCGCGAGGTCCGTGAGCGCGACGGCCCCGAGGGCGTGATCGACGGCGTCGCGGTCGGCGCGTCCGGAGCGGCGCCACCACCGGCCGACGCTCAACCGGCCGCCCGCGACGACCTCGCGGACCGTCGCGGGCAGCTCGGGCGTCAGGTGGCTGCGCTGGGGCACGTAGCCGAGCCGGCTGCGGTCGTCGAGGTCCGTCGGTGGCCCGCCGAACATCTCGACCCGACCGGTGCGGGGTCGGAGCAGGCCGAGCAGCACGCGCAGCAGCGTCGACTTGCCCGAGCCGTTCGGGCCGACGAGCGCGACGAACTCGGCGGGTCCGAGCGCGAGCGACACGTCACGCAGGGCGGCGACGCCGTCGTAGTCGAAGGAGACGTCCTGCGCCGCGAGGATGGGCGGTGGCGTACTGAGAGTGATTCCCAATACTATGCCGGTGACCCAGTTGGGAACCATTCCCAGGAGGAAAGCGTGCGGCGGGCGTGCACCGGTGTGATCGTGGCCTTCGTGAGCCTGGGCCTCGTCACGACCACGGCCGCCTGTGGGTCGTCGGGGCCGGCTGCCGGCGGACGGCCGTCGGTCGTCGCCGCGTTCTTCCCCCTGGCCGCGACCAGCCGGGCGCTCGCCGGCCCGGGGGTCACCGTCCGCGACCTCACCCCGCCCGGCGTCGAGCCCCACGACCTCGAGCTGACCACGGACGACATGGACGCGATCCTCGACGCCCGCCTCGTGGTGTTGATGGGCAAGGGCTTCCAGCCCGCGATCGAGTCCGGTGCCGACCGCCGATCGGGGCCGACGGTGCGCGTCCTCGACCGGCTCCACGTCGGTGACGACCCGCACGTCTGGCTCGACCCGGTGCTCATGCGCAGGGTGGTCGGGATGGTGGACGCCGCGCTCGGCCGCGCCCTCCCTGCGCAACGGACGGCGATCCCGGCGCGCGCCGCGCGCCTCGTCGTCGACCTCGACGCCCTCGACCGCGCGTACCGCAGCGGGCTCGCACACTGCGCGCGTCACACGATCGTGACCGCGCACGCGGCGTTCGGTCACCTCGCCGCGCGTTACGGACTCCGTCAGCACGCCATCGCCGGCATCTCGCCCGAGCAGGAGCCCGATCCCCAGCGCCTCGCCGAGCTGTCGGACCTGGTGCGCCGCGACCACCTGACGACGGTGTTCACCGAGCGCCTCGTGTCACCGCGTGTCGCCGACACCCTCGCACGCGACGCGCACGTGAAGACCGCGGTGCTCGACCCGATCGAGTCACCGGCACACGGCGCGACGTTCGAGGGCTACCTGCGATCCATGCGGGCGAACCTGGTGGCGCTCCGACGCGCGCTGGGTTGCTCGGGGCCGGATCCCGTCAGTCGCTGACGCCGGCGGCGCCGCGGGCGGTGAGCGCAGCGCGCAGCCGCGCCGCGGCGTCGGCGAGCGACTCCGGGGTGGCGTCGGGATCGGCGTTCGCGAACGAGAGGTCGCGCTCGGCGTCGATGGGCACCACGTGCAGATGGGTGTGGGGCACCTCGAGGCCCGCGATGATCAGGCCGATCCGCGTCGGGGCGAAGGCGTCCATCTGCGCCGCGCCGATCTCGTGGGCGACGCCGATGAGGTGCGCGTTCGTCTCGGCCGGCAGGTCGATCCAGTGGTCGACCTCGGCGCGGGGGACGACCAGGGTGTGACCGGGTCGCATCGGCGCGATCGAGAGGAACGCCACGCACACGATCGTCGCGCCACACGAACGTCCCGGGCAGCTCGCCGTCGATGATGCGGGTGAAGATCGTGGGCATCGCGCCAGCCTGTCAGGTGGCCGGTCGGGGCGCCCGGAGCCGGGCGAGGCCGGCCAGCGCCACCCCGGTGCCGACTCCGAGCGCGATGGCGACGAGCGTCCGCGCGACGGTCGGCTCCAGCCGGCTCGGAACCCACGCGTGGGACAGCACCGGCAGGTCGGCGAAGCCCCCGGCGACCGCGGTGAACAGCCCGGCGATCGCGACGAGCGGCGCGGCCGAGTACACCGACCGGCGGCTCAACCATGTGAACGCCGCCACCGACGCCGCGACCGCGGCGATCGACGGCAGGTTCTCACCGACCCGCCCGCCCGCGGACGCATTGGAGTACGGCCAGCTCCCCCAGAGGTGCACGGACTCTGCGCCGGCGAGCAGCGCGAGCGCGACCAGCAGCACGGGTCGTGCGGCGACGCGGGTGCCACCGAGGACGGCGAGCGCGAGCACGGCGGCGAGGAGGAACCAGAGCGCGGCGTCGGGCGGCGGGTCCCACCGCACCGAGCCCGTGATCGCGGCGCCCGACACGGTCGCGCCGTCGACCCGCAGCGGAATCCGCCAGCGGTCGATCACGTGGGATCGACCCGGGTCGCGCCGGACCGGCGCGGGGGTGGCGCCGCCCATCCAGTGCGCGCGGTGGTCGTGCCACCGTGCGGTGGACCCGGTCGACACCCGTACCCATCGGGGCGCGCCGATCGGCCCGATGTGCGCGGGCCCCGTGGGCACGCGGGTCCGGTTGAGGGCGACGGCGGGTGACGACCGATTCTCGAAGACACCGCGGCGGCTCACGCGCAGGTACGGCTCACCCTGGTAGCCGAGCACGGTGACGCGGGCGCGGCCGTCGACCCGCAGCTCGATGTGGCCGCCATCAGCGGCGAGGCTCGCCGTCGCACCGGGGATCGCGGGGACGACGCCCGCGACGACGGTGTGGAAGTTGCTGGCCGGCGGTCCGCTGGTGCTGTGCGCGCCGGCCGGGCCGGCGAGGCCGGCGAGGAGTGCGAGCGTGATGCCGCAGCCGGCGAGCGCGCGTCGGGCGCGCCGTGTCATGCCGAACGCGCCGCGTGCACCTGCTCGAGGAGCTGCTCCCGCGCCCGGGCGACTCGGGACCGGATGGTGCCGACCGGGACACCGCAGATCTCCGCGGCCTCGAGGTACGGGCAACCGACGAGCTGGGTGAGTACGAACGCCTCGCGGCGCTCGGGCTGGAGCCCGGCCACGAGATCGATGAGCGCGTGCTCGTCGCCCGGGTCGGCGGCGACGGTCCCGCTCGCGGCGTGCTCGCTCCGGTGACGCAGGCGCCGCTGGCGCACCCGGCTCCTGGTGGCGTCGGCCGCGGCGCGCCGGGCGATCGCGATGAGCCACGTCCGGCCGCTCGCCTCGCCGCGAAACCGAGGGAGCGCGCGGTAGGCGCGGACGAAGGTGTCCTGGACGACGTCGTCGAGGTCCGAGGTGTCGACGAGCAGGCGCAGGAAGCGGCGCACCTCGGGCTGGCCGGTGCGGATGGCGGCGGTGAGGGCGGCCTCGTCGCCGTCACGCGCCGCGACGAGGTACCCGGTCAGGCGATCCACGGCGGCGCACGATAGTGGCGGCCGTCACGCGCGCGACAGCGGCCGGGAACTTTCCGGTGACTCGGCACGACCACCTCTTCGTGCTCTGCTCCGACGTCCGCATCTCGATGTCGGCGACGCTCGACGGCGAGTCGCCCTCGCTGCCGCCCGATGTCGTCGATCACCATCTCCGGGAGTGCGGCGAGTGCCGCCGCTGGTCCGAGGCGGTGGCGGGACTGCACCGGAGCCTTCGGGTCGCGCCGGCCGAGATCGAGCCGGATCACACCGATGCCATCCTGGCGGCGCTGCCGCGCCGCCGCCCGCTGGTCGACGACCGCGTGCAGACCTTGCGGATCCTGACCGTCGCGGTGGCCCTGATCCAGCTGGTGGCCGCCCTCCCGCTGCTCTTCCCGAGCGACACGATGTCCGGAATGCCGGGTATGGACGGTCACCTGGAGCGCCATCTGGGCGTCTCGGCGCTGGCGATGGCGGTCGGCCTGCTGGTGGTGGCCTGGCGTCCCGAGCGGGCCCGGGCGATGCTCCCGGTCCTCGCGGTGCTCGTCGTCGGCCTGGCGTGGGCCTGTCTCGGTGACATCTGGGCGGGCCGACCGGTCCCGGGCAACCTCGTCGCGCACGGTGCCGACGTCGCCGGACTGGTGGTGGTCTGGATCCTGGCGCGCACCGACGCCAGGTCCGAGCGGGCCCGTCGGCGCGCGGTGCTGGGATGATGCGGTCTCCGCGCGCGATCCGCGCGGTGGGTCGAGACCCAAGGACCGGGACATGACCGCTCGCATTCCCCGCATCCGCCGGCTGCTCGCCGTTCCCGCGATCGCGGCGGTCGTCCTCGTGGCGACGGCCGGCGCGGCCTCGGCCCACGCCGTGCTGGAGGCGACGAGCCCGGCCCCGAACACGAACGTCGCCACCTCCCCGAAGGTCGTCACGCTCACGTTCAGCGAGCACGTCGACGTGCGCGACGACGCGATCCGCCTGTTCGACGGCTCGTTGAGCGCGATCGACATCGGCAACACCAAGCACGTCCCCGGCAAGGGCAATGAGGTCAGCGCGTCGCTGCCCGGACTGAAGAAGGGCCTGTACACGGTCGCGTGGCGGGCCATCTCCGCCGACTCGCACCCCGTGCAGGGCGCGTTCACGTTCGGCGTGCAGACCTCGGCCACGGGTTCGGCTGCCGCCAAGCTCGCGGCGCAGGCCCAGGCGACCGAGACGAGCGACGCGACCGTCGGCGTGCTCCTCGGGGCGATGCGCTTCGGTGTGTTCGTCGGATTGGCGCTGCTGCTCGGCATCGTCGGGTTCGTGCTCTTCCTCTGGCCGAGCGGCCGCGTGTCGGTGCGCGTGCGTCAGGTCCTGTACGGGGGGCTCGCGCTCACGTTCGTGTGCACGGTGTTCGGCTTCCTCCTCCAGGGGCCGTACACCTCGGGGGGCGGCGTCGGTGACATGTTCTCGACCGACCTCATCCAGACCACGTGGGACACGCGCTTCGGCAAGGTCTACGTGCTGCGCCTCGCGCTGCTCGTGGTGATGGCGCTCCTCGTGCGCGTGATCGTCCGGACGGGTCGCGCGGCGCCGTCGCGCGCCATCGTGGTCGGGACGACGCTCGTCGGGATCGCGCTCGCGGCCACACCTGCCCTCGCGGGGCACGCGTCGACCGGCCGGTGGGTCGCGCTCGCGCTCGCCGCCGACGTGCTCCACGTGCTCGCGATGGCGGTCTGGATCGGCGGCCTGGTCGCGCTCGGGCTCGCCCGCCACGACGACGTCGCCTACCCGACCGTGGCCCGCCGCTTCTCCGGCGTCGCGCTCGGCGCGGTGGTCGTGATCGTGCTCAGCGGGACGTTCCAGGCGATCCGCCAGCTCCAGCCGTTCAGCTCGTTGTGGAACTCCGACTACGGCACGCTGCTGCTCCTCAAGGTCGGTGCGTTCCTCGTCATCATCGGGATCGCGGCGTGGAGCCGTCGGCTCGTCCACGGCTCCGGCATGGGACTCGTCCGATCGAATGCCGGGGCGGCGTCCGCCCGGGAGCCGGTCGCGAGCGTGGCGCCGGGGAGCGGCGTCGGCACGATGATGCGGGACGACGAGCCTGCCCCCCTGCCCGAGGTGCACCCCGGTCTCACTCGCAGCGTTCGCGCCGAGCTGCTGTTCGCGGCGGTCGTGCTGGCGCTCACGTCGGTGCTCGTGAACACGTCGCCGCCGCACGCGACGGTCGGCGCCACCGAGATCAACGCGGTGCTCGGGAGCGGCGCGACGCGCTTCGAGACCTTCTTCGGGCCCACCGCGCCCGGGAACCCCAACAACCTCACCCTCCACGTCACCGCCGTGGGCCGCAACGGCTTGCCGGTGAAGGTCGTCGACATGAGCGCCGAGCTCGCGAACCCCACCAAGGACGTCCCGCCGATCTCGCTCCCGATGAAGAGGTTCCCGGGGGCGACGGGCCACTACATCGCCGAGGGGATCCGCGTCCCGAACGGCCGCTGGGTGCTCACGATCAAGGCGTACCCGACCGAGCTCGACGTCGTGACCGCAACCGCCGACATCAACGTCGGCTGACCACTCGATCCATCACCGCAACCAGAAGGGCATCACTCCATGATCCGCAAGTCCATGACCGCGTTCGTCCTGTTCGCAGCGGCGCTCGTCCTGTTCCCCGTCGTCGCCGGCGCCCACGTCGAGATCGAGGCCGACGGCGCGCCGAGCAACGGCGTCGTCACCACCACCGTCAGCGCCGAGAACGAGTGCGCGAACAACGGGAAGCTCACGAGCGTCGAGCTCGTGTTCCCCGAGTCCCCCGCCCTCACCACCGCGACCCCGGGCGCGGTGACGGGCTGGACGCCCGAAGGTCACGAAGAGCTCCGGGAGCGAGAGCGTCGAGAAGGTGACGTGGACCAACACCGCGTCAGGTCGACGGTGACGGCAAGTTCCCGCTCGAGATCGGCACGCTCCCGGCGTCGGCGAAGGCCGTGAACTTCAAGGCGCTCGACGCGTGCGACGACGGCGAGGTCACCCGCTGGGTGGAGCCCGGGGAGAACAGTGAGCACCCGGCACCCGTCCTCGCGATCAAGGCCGCCGCGAGCGACACCACCACGACGACGAAGGCCGCCGACTCGAAGAGCGACGACAGCAACACCGGCCTGATCGTCGGGATCATCGCGGCGGTCGTGGTGGTCGGCGGGGGCGCGGCCTACCTGCTGACCCGCAAGAAGGCGGCGAGCTCTCGCTAGCTCCGACACCGCGCACAGAGGCCGACGAGGTCGACGCGGTGCCGCTGGGTGTGGAACCCGGTGGACCGCGCGATCTCGGCGGCGGCGCGGGCCATCGACTCCTCGAGGCGACTCGACGCGGGAACGTCGACGACCGACCCACACCGCGAGCAGATCAGGTGGTGATGGTGCTCGGTCAGGTCCTCGGCCAGCTCGTACCGCGCGTGGTCGCCGTTGGTGACGATCCGGTGCACGACGCCCACGTCCTCGAGCACGCCGAGGTTCCGGTACGCCGAGCTCGTGGCCAGTCCGGGCGAACGCTGCTGGAGCTCGGGAATCGTCAACGGCCGCCGCGCACGGGCGAGGACGTCGACCAGCGCCTGCCGGGGCGCGGTCACGCGCTGGCCCGCACCCCGCAGGCGCGCCGCGACGAGGTCGTCGAGCTCGGACCGGGCGCTCATCCCGGCCCTGCGGGTCGGGCCGCCGCTCGGCGAGCGGGTCACGGCGGGTGGGGTCGTCGCCTCGCTCACGATTCCCGCTCTCGACCCTGCGGGTCGGGCCGCTCGGGCCCCGCTCGGCGAGCGCGGTCGGCTCCTGCCGTCGTCGTCGCCTCGCTCACGATTCCCGCTCTCGACCCTGCGGGTCGGGCCGCTCGGGCCCCGCTCGGCGAGCGCGGTCGGCCGGCCGTGGTCGTCGCCTCGCTCACGCCGTCGATCGTAGACACGGGCACCGATCGCACGGTCCCCACGTAACGTGCGGTCGTGCTCGAAGCCGAGGCGGCCTTCCGTCAGCTCGTCGCCGACCCGGCGACCGATCCCCCGCTGGACGAGGGCGCGCTGCTCATCGACGCCGTCGCGACCGGGCGTGACGTCGACAGCGGGTTGGCGCGTCTCGACGAGCTCGCCGCCGACGCGAGTGGCGCGCCGCGGGATGCACCCGGCCTCGGCCGCTTCCTGTTCGTCGAGCGGGGATTCGCCGGCAACACGCTCGACTACGCCGACCCGCGGAACTCGTTCCTGACCGACGTCGTGGACCGCCGGCTCGGAATCCCGATCTCCTTGAGCGTGCTCATGATCGAGGTCGGGCGACGCATCGGCGTCGGACTGCACGGTGTGGGCATGCCCGGGCACTTCCTCGTGGGCGTCGACGGCGCGACGGGAGTGTTCGTCGACCCCTTCCACGCGGGGGCGGTGCTGGACGCCGAAGCGGCACGGGCACGGTTCACGCAGTTGCAGGGCCTCGCGGCGCCGTTCCGTGCCGAGTTCCTCGCGCCCACGCCCAACCGCCTCGTCCTCCTGCGGATGCTCGCGAACCTGCAGCAGACCTACGTCGCGCGACGCGCGGTCGACGCGCGATGGGTCGCGCAGCTGCGCCTCGCGTTCCCCGAGCTGCCGGACGCGGAACGCGGCCAGGCCGCCGACGTGCTCGCGTCGGTGGGCGCGTTCGACGAGGCGGCGGCGGTGCTCGACTCGTTGCTCGCCGACACGACGGACGTGACCGCACGCGACGCGTTGGGTCGCCGGGCGCTCGCGTTCCGCGCCCGGTCGAACTGATGGCGGACGGGCAGAGGCCCGCCGGCGACGGCGCGCTGCGCATGCCCATGTTCCCGCTGGGCAGCGCGCTGGTGCCCTTCCAGCTGCTGCCCCTCCAGGTCTTCGAGCCGCGCTACCGGGAGCTCGTCGAGGACTGCCTCGCCGGTGACTCCCGGTTCGGCGTCGTGCTCATCGAGCGGGGGTCGGAGGTGGGCGGCGGCGACGTGCGGTTCGACGTCGGGACGGTCGCCCGGATCCTCGAGTCCGCGGAGCTGGGCGACGGCCGCATCGGGCTCGCCACCGCGGGCGAGACCCGCCTGCGCGTCCGGCGCTGGCTGCCGGACGCGCCCTACCCGCAGGCCGAGGTCGAGGTGCTCGAGGACCCGCCGGCGGGCGCGGCCGAGCTCGCGGCCCGGGAGCCGCTCGTGGCCGCGTTCGGGCGGATCCTCGAGCTGGTCCGGGCACTGGGCGCCGAGGTCCCCGACGACCTCGCCCTGGCCGACGACCCGATCCGCGCCGCGTGGGAGGCCACCGCGATGGCGCCGATCGGTCCGCTCGACGTCGTCGCGATCCTGCGCGAGGACGAGCCGGTCGCGCGCATGGAGCGGGTCGCCGTCGCGCTCGCCGACGCGGCCGAGCTGCTCGAGCTCCGGCTGGGCTGACGGCCTAACGTCTCGCCGCCATGGACGAGACCCTGCCCCCCGACGCCGCGCCGCGTCGACGCCGTGGCCGACGCCTCGACGCTCGAACAGCTCGAGTCCGAGCTCACCGCGATCGAGGCCGCGGTCGAGCGCATCGAGGCCGGCGATCTCGACGTCGTCGACACGGTCGCGCCGCCCGCCGTCGGCGCCGACGCGGCCCCGATCGCGGCCGAGCCGGGGCCGCTACAGTCCCGCCCGCCGGAACGAGAGGAGACCGCGATGGGCTTTGCGCTGGAGAAGTTGGGTCAGTGGACGGAGGGACCCGAGTTCAAGGTCGAGGCCGATCGCACGAAGGCGTACGCCGCGGCCACGAACGACCCGAACCCCGCGCACGTGAACGGCGAGGTCGCGCCGCCGGTGTTCGCGGTCGTGCCGATCTGGGACACGATGGCGGGCGCGATGGCCGGCGTCGTGCCGCCCGAGGTCCTGATGCTCGTGGTGCACGGTGAGCAGGACATGCGCTTCCACAAGCCGATCGTCCCGGGCGCGGTGCTCCGCTCCAAGGCGGCGCCGATCGGCATCCACGTGAAGCCGAACGGCACCTCGGTGATCGTGAAGGTCGAGACCCACGACGAGTCCGGCGACCTCGTGGTCGAGCAGTACATGACGTCGTTCTTCCGCGGGGTCAGCGAGGGCGACAGTGGTGGCGAGGAGGCGCCCGAGCACAAGCTCGACGCCGAGACCAAGGCGGGCGCGCCGGTCGGGTCCGTGACCCAGACGCTCGACGCCGACCAGACGTACCGCTACGCCGAGGCGTCGGGCGACAACATGCCGATCCACCTCGACGCCGACGTCGCGAAGTCGGTCGGGCTGCCCGGGATCATCATCCACGGGCTCTGCACGATGGCGTTCACGTCGGTCGCCGCGGTGCAGGAGCTGTGCGCCGGCGACAGCACGAGGCTGCGCCGGCTGGCGGTGCGGTTCTCCCGTCCGGTGCTCCCGGGTCAGGAGATCACGACCACGTTCTGGGCCGCCGGCGACGCGGACGGGAACCCGGTGTTCGGCTACGAGACCCGCAACGGCGACGGCGACGTCGTGATCAAGGACGGTCTCGTGGAGGTCGCCGGCTAGACCGGCGCACCGGTGGCCCGCGTCACGCTCCTGCTCTTCGCGGCGGCGCGCGAGGCCGCCGGCACCAACCGCGACACGGTCGACGCCGACACCGTCGGCGAGGTCCTCGACATCGCGCGCACGCGGTACGGCGACACCTTCGCGGCCGTGCTCGCGGGCTCACGGGTGTGGCTCGACGGCGAGGAGCCACCGGCGGGTGACGCGACGCCGGTCGCGGCCGACGCCGAGGTCGCGGTGCTCCCGCCGGTCAGCGGCGGCGCAGGCGGACCGCGGGATGAACGAGCTCGTACGCGCGACGTACTCGGTGTAGCCCGGTCGGCGCTTCGCCATGCTGCGTTCGAGCATCGGCACGCCCGAGACCCGCACGAGCAGCACCGTCATGACCACCGCGCCGACGATGCCGATCGCCCCGATGCCCGTCTCCGCCGCGACGAGCGCGATGCCCCACCACACGCACGCGTCGCCGAAGTAGTTCGGGTGGCGGGTGTAGCGCCACAGCCCGCGGTCCATCACCTGTCCCGTGCTCGCCGGATCCGCCTTGAACCGCGCCAGCTGGGCGTCGCCGACGCTCTCGAAGGCGAACCCGACCAGCCAGATCACGATGCCGACGGCGGCGAGGACACCCAGGCCCGGCTCGGCGCGGACCTGGCCCAGCTGGACCGGCAACGCCACGATCCACATCAGGGTGCCCTGGAGCGCGAAGACCGTCAGAGGCTGATGATCCAGAAGTTGTCGCCCCAGTGGCGGCGCATCGCCTGGTAGCGGTGGTCCTCCGGCGCGCCCCGCTTGCGCCAGGCGAGGTACCCCGAGAGGCGCAGGCCCCACAGCGTCACCATCGCGACGAGGATCCACTGCCGCGCGTCGTTGCCGTCGGCGACGAACCGCGTGACCCACGCCACCACCACGAAGCCGAACGGCCACACGGGGTCGACGATCGACGCGTCCTTCCACGCGAGGCTGACGAGCCACGTGAGGCCCATCAACAGGACGATCGCCGACCGCGGCGGCGAGCAGCACCTGACCGGTCATCGGATGGCCGTCCGTCGCGCGTCAGAGCAGCTCGAGCGTCTTCGCCCGCTCGAACCGGGCCGCGACGTCGGGCCAGTTCACGATCTCCCAGAACGCCTCGACCCAGTCGGCCTTCACGTTGCGGTACTGCAGGTAGTAGGCGTGCTCCCACATGTCGAGCACGAGCAGCGGGGGCGCGCCCTGGCCGACGTTGCTCTGGTGGTCGTAGATCTGCTCGACGATGAGGCGCTGACCGAGCGGCTCCCACGTGAGCGCGCCCCATCCCGAGCCCTGGACGTTGAGCGCCGACTGCGTGAGCTGGCTGCGGAAGTGGTCGAAGCCGCCGAAGCTGGACTCGATCGCCGACGCGAGCTCGCCCTCGGGCCGGCCGCCACCGTCGGGCGAGAGGTTCTCCCAGAACATCGAGTGCAGCACGTGGCCGGAGAGGTGGAACGCGAGGTTCTTCTGCAGCATGTTGATGGAGCCGTAGTCGTCGCGCTCGCGTGCCTCCCCGAGCTTGTCGAGCGTGGCGTTGGCGCCGGCGACGTACGCGGCGTGGTGCTTGTCGTGGTGCAGCTCGAGCACCTCGGCCGAGTAGTGCGGCTCGAGCGCGCCGAGGTCGTAGGGCAGGTCCGGAAGCGTGTAGACGGGCATTGGCAGCTCCTTTGGGGGTGGGCTCGGGGCCCGGGGTCGGTCCGGCCGATCCGGATGGTCGCGGTAGCCTCGACCGCGATGACCGACCACGTGCGCCGTATCGACCGCATCCTCGCGCCCGAGTACCTCGACGGTCTCGATCGGCGCGACATCGACGAGCTGCGGGCCATGGAACGCGAGAGCATCGAGGTCGAGACGGAGATCTCCTACGTCCGTCGCCTCGCCCAGGGCCGGATCGACATCCTGGCCGCCGAGGGCGACCGGCGCGCCGCCGGTGGCGCCCTGGGTGACCTCATCGCCGCGCTGCCGACGATCCTCGCCGACGACGACACCCGCAGCGGCCCGACGACGACCCGCGTCCAGCCCGTCCTCGCCCCGGCGGCGGGGATCCAGTGGAACCGCGGGCTCGAGCGGCTCATCACGGACGGCACCCTGGCGAACCTGCCGAACCTCACCGACGCCGAGCTCCAGGCCACCATCGGCCAGCTGCGCGAGCTCGAACGGGACGTCTCGGCCCGCCGGCGCGTCGTCCACGGCGTGCTGGACGCGATCACGCACGCGATCGCGACCCGGCTCGCCCCCGACCCGGCGGGATGAGCACACCGACCGACGCGGTCGAGGCGCGCCTGCGCGATCTCGGCGAGTTCATCCGGGACCAACGGCGCCGGGACCGGCTCTCGCTCCGCAAGCTGAGCGAGCTGGCGGGGATCTCCAACCCCTACCTCAGCCAGATCGAACGGGGGCTGCGCAAGCCGTCGGCGGAGATCCTCCAGGGCATCGCCAAGGGTCTGCGCATCTCGGCCGAGACCCTCTACGTGCGGGCGGGGATCCTGGACGAGGCGTCCGAGTCCGATCTCGAGGCCGCGATCCGCAACGACGCCTCGATCACCGAGCGCCAGAAGCAGACCCTGCTCGACGTCTACCGCTCGTTCCGGGACCAGCAGGGCCAGACTGAGACACCCGGCGGCGCCCGGGCGGGGTGAGGGCCACGCGCACCACCCGGACCCGAGACTCCGGCTTCCGGGCCCGGATCGTGGCACCGCCGCCACAACGCCTCCGGATCTGTCGCCAGGAATACCCCGGGAGCCCTGACGTTAGGATCGCCGGGCCCCATGTCGTGTCGTCGTCTCGCCGTCCTCAGCGTTCACAGCTCCCCCTTGGCCCAGCCCGGACTGGGCGACGGCGGAGGGATGAGCGTCTACGTGCGCGCCCTGGCGAGCGCCCTCGCCCGGGCCGGGGTGGAGTGTGACGTCCTCGTCCGGCGGGAGCGGGCCGACGCCCCTGGGGTGGTCGACGTCGAACCGGGCTTCCGCGTGGTCCAGCTCGACGCCGGGCCCGCCGCGCCGGTCTCGAAGCACGACCTGATCGATCTCGTGGAGCCGATGGTCGAGGCGACCATCCGGCGCACCGAGCTCGACGGTCCCTACGACGTGTTCCACGCGAACTACTGGGTGTCCGGCGCAGTGGGTCACCGCCTCAAGCACGAGCTCGACCGTCCCCTCGCCGCCACCTTCCACACGCTGGCGCGCGTGAAGGCCGACGCCGGGATCGACGACGACCCCGCGCTGCGGTCGCGCATCGAGCACGAGATCGTCGCGTGCGCCGACCTGATGCTCGCGTCCACCGAGGCCGAGCAGCGTCAGCTGGCGATGCTGTACGGCGCCGACGCCGGGCGCGTCGAGGTGGTCGCGCCGGGCGTCGATCACGAGATCTTCCGCCCCCTTCCGCCGGCGGCTCGCGTCGCGGAGCGCACGGCGCTGGGCCTCGGACCGGGTCCGGTGCTCCTGTTCGCGGGCCGGATCCAACCGCTGAAGGGCGCAGGGCTCGCCGTCGCCGCGCTCGCCGAGCTCGGCGACCCGTCGGCGGTCCTGCTCGTGGTCGGTGGACCGAGCGGCCCCGACGGCCCGGCCGAGCTGGCCCGGCTGCACGCGCTCGTCGACGAGCTCGGGCTGACGGACCGCGTCCGCTTCGTGCCCCCGCAGTCGCACGCCGATCTCGCGCGCTACTACCGCGCCGTCGACGTGTGTCTCGTCCCGAGTCACAGCGAGTCCTTCGGGCTGGTGGCGCTCGAGGCCGCGGCGTGCGGGACCCCCGTGGTCGCCGCGGCGGTGGGTGGGCTCTCCTCGCTGGTCGACGACGGCGTGACCGGCCACCTCGTGGACAGCCGCGACCCCGGCGACTACGCCGCGCCGATCGCACGCCTGCTCGCCGACCCCGTCGGCGCGGGGGCGATGGGCGCCAACGCGGAGGCCGCGTCGCGCCGCTACGGCTGGAGCATGACCGCAGCCCGGCTCCGCCGGCTGTACGCGGACCTGTTGGTGCGCGAACCCGTCTCGTGTCGCTGACGCCCGACGACGCCACACTGGCGGCGGCGCACGACCTGATCGACGCGCATCTCTTCGGTCCGGTGGCCGCCCAGGAGCGGTCCAGCACGTCGAGTACGACCCGGAGCTCTGCCGCTGGTACGTGCGCTTCGGCTGTGACGGGCGCGACGCGGCCACGATCTACTTCGACCTCCACCAGCGCACCCTGCGGTACGAGCTGTACTTCCTCCCGGCGCCCGACGACGAGACGCGTCTGCCCGCGCTCCACGCGTGGCTGCTGCGGCGCAACCACGACCTCTACGGGGCTCGGTTCTCCCTCGGGACCGACGGTGACGTGTACCTGACCGGCCGGGTGGCGCTCGAGCACCTGACCGACGAGGAGCTCGACCGGATCGTCGGCGTGCTCTACGAGCTGACCGAGCGGTGGTTCCAGGCCGCGGTCACGATCGCCTACCGGTAGCGCGCGGCCGACGGTCGGAGGCTTCAGGATCCTCTCGTTTGCGTCGAGTTGCGTTCCGTACCATTCGTCACTATCGTGCGGGGACCGGCCGCCGACGGGTGATCGGAATGAGAGGCCCGGGGTCCCACCGGCCACTCCGTTCGGGGAAGTGCGGAGCCGGCCACGGGACCCCGGGCCCTCTCGCGTTCCGGAGTGCGCAGCGCGGCGGCACCGCGCCAATAGCCTCCGCCGGATGGATCGCATCGCCGTCCTCGGGGGCGGCCGCATGGGCGCGGCGCTCGTCGCCGGCCTGCTCGACGCGGGGCTCGACGCCGACTCGCTCGCCGTCGCCGAGGCCGACGCGGCCCGGCGCCACGAGATCGAGTCGCTCCTGCCCGGGGTGCGGACCGCGCCCAGTGCCCCGTGGGTGGTCGGGGACACCGATGTCGTGGTCGTGGCGGTCAAGCCCGCCGACGTGGCCGCGGTGCTCGACGCGGCGTCGGCCGCGCTCGACGCCGACACGCTCGTGCTCTCGATCGCGGCCGGGGTCCCGATCGCGGCGATCGAGACCGCGATCCCGGGGCGGCCGGTCGTGCGGGCGATGCCGAACACACCCGCGCTGGTCCGTGAGGGCGTGGCCGCGGTGGCGCGCGGCACGCACGCCACCGACGTGCACGTCGAGACCGCGTGCCGCGTGCTCGGCGCGGTCGGCTCCGTCGTCGAGGTGTCCGAGCCGGCGCTCGACGCGGTGACGGGGCTGTCCGGCTCGGGGCCCGCGTACGTGTTCCTGCTCGCCGAGGCGATGATCGAGGCCGGCGTCCTCAACGGTCTCCCGCGCGACGTCGCCACCGCGCTGGTGCACGGCACGATCCGCGGTGCCGGCGTGATGCTCACCGACTCCGGGGACACGGCCGAGCAGCTGCGGGCGGCGGTGACCTCACCCGGGGGCACCACGGCCGCGGGTTTGCGGGCGCTCGAGGTGGGTGCGATGCGGGCGGCCGTGCTCGAGGCCGTCAGCGCCGCGACCCGCCGGTCGCGCGAGCTCGGCCAGCAGTAGTCGGCTCGACCCGGCGGGGGCGGTGGTGCACCGCTACCGTCGTCGACGTGTCGCCGCCCCGGACCGTCTCGTTCCTGTCCGACTACGGATACGCGGACGAGTTCGTCGGCGTGTGCAAGGCGGTCATGCTCGGCCTCGCACCGGAGCTCACGATCGTCGACGTCAGTCACGAGGTTCCGCCGCACGACATCCGCGCCGGCGCGCTGACGCTCGTGCGCGCGGTCCAGTACCTCCCCGACGGGCTCGTCCTCGCGGTCGTCGACCCGGGTGTGGGCACCGATCGGCGCGCGGTCGCCGTCGAGACCGAGTCGGGGATCCTGCTCGGGCCCGACAACGGGCTGCTCGCGCCGGCAGTCGCGATGATCGGCGGTGCGACACGCGTGATCTCGCTCACGAACGAGGAGTACCAGCTGGCCGCGCCGGGCCCGACGTTCGCCGGGCGCGACGTGCTCGCGCCCGCGGCCGGGTTCCTCGCCAGTGGCGTCGAGCTCGGCGAGCTCGGTGACGAGATCGATCCCGTCTCGTTGACCCCGGGGCTGGTGCCGCTGCCCAACGTGGAGCACGGGACGCTCGTCGGCGAGGTCTGGTGGGTCGACCGGTACGGCAACTGCCAGCTCAACGTGGATCCCGACGAGCTGGGCCAGCTCGGCGTGCGGCCCGGCGCCCACCTCGAGGTCCGGTTCGGCTCCACCGCGCGTCAGGCGCGATGGGTGCACACCTACGCCGACGCCAAGCCGTCGGAGCTCGTGCTGCTCGTCGACTCGTACGGGCTGCTCGCGCTCGCGCTCGACCGGAAGTCCGCCGCGATCGACTGCGGGCTGCGCGCCGGCTCGGCGCGTCACGCTCGTACCGCCGGGGGTGGACGCATGAGGCCCGGAACCACGATCGCGATCGTCGCCCTGCTCGTCGCGATCCTGCTCGCCGGTGTGCTCCAGTTCGTGGTGCACCTCAACCCGTAGCGGGGGAGCCCGACGCCGAGGTCAGAGTGCGCTGCTCACCGCGACCGGCGCGGTGGTCGGCTCACGGCTGCCGCCGGTCGGCTCGACGCTGATCGCCATGCGGTGACTGTGCGCCGGGATCCGGATCCGGTGACCGTCGGGGTCGGTACCGAGCAGGCCGGCGGAGTGCATCGCCGCGGTGGCGTCGGCCTGGGACCAGAGTTGGTACTCGTGGCCGGCCGGCGCCGGTGGGAGTGACGACCGGACGATCGTGCCGGAGCCGTCGGTGTGCAGGCGGGCGGTCGCCGCGACGTGGCCGTCGGGTGCGGCGAGCGCGACCGTCGTGGCGCTCGAACCGTCACCGGCCGAGAACACGCTGAGCATCGCCACGCCGAACCCGAGCACGAGCGCGACCGCCGCCGCGGCGGCGGTCAGCCGCTGCCAGCGCGGACGGGAGCGGCGACGGGACGCGAGGTCGACCACCGGGGCGGGCGCCGCGTCGGCTCGTTCGGCGTCGGCGGCGAGGTCGCGCGCCATCTCGGCGCGTACCGCGTCCCACGACGCCTCACTCGGCCGCGGCGACGCGTGACCGAGCCACGCGACCGCGTGCTCGAGCGAGTGGAGCTCGGCGCGGGCGTCCGCGTCGTGGAGGACGTGGTCCTCCACCTGCGCGCGCTCGTCCTCGTCGAGCGCGCCGAGCGCGAATGCTCCGAGCAGCTCGCGCAGCTCGTCCGGGTCTTGGGGCTCGTCGGTTGTGCTCATCACTGATCTCCGAGGTCCACGGCGACCAACCGGTCGCGCATGCGGGAAAGTCCTGACCGGATCCGGCTCTTCACCGTTCCCTCCGGCACTCCCAGGATGACCGCGACCTCCTTGTAGGGGTGATGGCCGTAATAGGCGAGCTCGATCGCCTCGCGCTCGCCGTCGGACAGGGCGTCGAGCGCGCCGCGGAGGTGCTCGGCCATCGCGATGTCCCAGACCTCGGCGGCCACGGGGTCGGCATCGGTACGGTCCTGGGCCCGGGTCCGGGTCTCGAGGCCGCGGCGAGCGACGTCCGAGCGCACCGCGTCGACGGCGCGTCCGTTGGCCTCCATGAGGAGGAACGACCGCAGGGCGCCGCGTGTGGGATCGAAGCGCTCGGGTGCCCGCCACAGCCGGAGGAAGACCTCCTGGAGGACCTCCTCGGCCATGGCCGGCGTCCCGGTCACGCGCCGGGCGACCCCGAGGACCGCGCTGCCGTGACGGCGCCAGAGGATCTCGACGGCCTCGGGACGGCGGGCCACGACCTCGGTGACGAGGGCGGCGTCGTCGAGCTCGTCGAGCCGGCGTCCGTTCACGTCAGCCGGTGGCATCGGGGACCCGGGCGCGACTCGTCGAGGTGTGCATGCCGAGGGTTCGGCACCGAACGGGTCGACGGATGACGGCTGATGCCGTGCGGTCTACCCGATCAGAAGACCCGGTAGACGCCCTGCATCTCGAGCGAGCGCCGGTACGGCGTCACCGTCACGTAGGTGGGCACGGTCGTCGACGGAGTCGGCGGGAGCGTGGTCGTCGGGGGCGCGGTCGGCGCCGGTGGCGCCGACCGCGTGATCCCCCGACTCGGGGTTGCAGCCCTCGGTGCGGGTGCGCTTGGGGCGGGCTGGGAGGCTGATTCCATGAACACCTCGGCGACGTAATACGTCCCGTTGGCGTTCACGACACCCACTCCTATCGACTGGAACCCCGGATCTGTGAGATTGGCGTAGTGGTCAGGTGACGCGACGAGCGCGTTGTGGATGGCGTCCACGCTGGGACCCCGTCCGACGTTCTCCCCCAGGCGCTGCCATTCCGGTGGCGCGCCGTCGGAGAGGTTCGAATGGCTGATGGCGCCGACCGCAGCCATGTGCTCGGCCCAGTTGCGGGCCTTGGCTGCGAGGGTGCCGTTGACCGAGAGCCCCGGAAGCCCCCTGGATGCTCGGAGTGAGTTGGTGCGGGCGACGAAGTCGCCCTCGGCGCCGGGGTCGTTGACCGCGCCTGCCGGTGGCGACAGGACTGCCAGCGTTCCGGCGACGCACAGCGCGGCGACGAAGCCGCTGATCGCCTTTCGGTACCGCATCGGTGCCTCCCCATCTCCGCCCGCTTCTCCCTTCGGTGATGTGGAACGCTCCTGTCATCGGCCGGGACGTCGCCCGGCTTGAGGGTCGGATGACCCCTTTTTTCCCCGGGGATCCCGGACGCGTCCGGGATCCGCCCCTTGGGGGCGCCCCGAGGCCCAGCTGCAACAATCTCGACCCGTGAACCTCGTCTCGCTGCTGCTCCGGCACGTCCAGCTCCGACCGGATGCGGTGGCGGTCGTGGACGACGACGGCGAGACGACCTTCGCGGAGCTCGCCGGGCTCGCCGCGGCGACGGCCGGGAGCCTCGCCGCCGCTGGTATCGCGCCGGGCGACCGGGTCGCAATCGCGGCGTGGAACGACCTGACGTTCGTCCGCACCTATGTCGGTGCGCTGTGGTGCGGCGCGGTGGCGGTGCCGATGAACCCGTCGACCCCGGCGGTGGCCCTCGGGAGCGAGCTCGAGCGCATCGGCGCCCGGTCGCTCGTGTGCGGGGCGGGTGCCGAGCACCTGTTGGGGCTCCCGGGCGCGACCGCGGCCGACGCGCTGCCCGTGGCGGAGCCGATGGCGGCCGAGGTGGAACGCGACGACGCGGAGCTCGCGGTCCTGCTCTTCACCTCGGGGACCGCCGGCGCGCCGCGCGCGGCGATGCTCACCCACGGCAACCTGGCCGCCAACATCGGACAGGTGCAGTCACATCCGGGACTACGGGTCGCGGCCGAGGATGTCGGACTCGCGACGCTCCCGTTCTTCCACGTCTTCGGCCTGAACGTCGCGCTCGGTGTCGCGCTGGCGGGCGGGATGCGCTCGGTGCTGCTGGCGCAGTTCGACGCCGGCCGGGCCGCCGATCTGGTCCGTCGGCACGGCGTGACGATCTTCGCCGGAGTGCCCGCGATGTTCGACGCGTTGCTCGAGCTGTCGGAGCACGAGGCGCCGGCCGACACGTTCCGCTCCGTGCGGCTCGCGGTCGCGGGTGCGGCCGAGCTGCCCGTCACCACCGCCGGCGCCTTCCTCGACCGGTTCGGCGTGACGATCTCCGAGGGCTACGGGCTCACGGAGGCGGCACCGATCGTGTCGACGACCGCGATCGACCGCCGACCGCACTGGGGATCGATCGGCCCGCCTCTCCCGGGTGTCGACGTGCGGCTGGTCGACGCGGACGGCGGTGACGCCGCTGTCGGTGACCCCGGCGAGATCTGGGTCCGAGGCCCGAACGTCTTCGTGGGCTATTGGGATGATCCGGAGGCGACGGCCCGCGTGCTCGTCGACGGCTGGCTGCGGACCGGCGACGTCGCCGTCTCCGACGACGACGGGTTCCTCAGCCTGGTGGACCGGATGAAGGATCTCGTCATCGTCTCGGGCTTCAACGTGTACCCGGCCGAGGTGGAGGAGGTGCTGCGGACGCATCCCGACGTCGTCGACGCCGCGGTCATCGGCATCCCGAGCCCTCGCACCGGCGAGGCCGTGGCCGCGGTCCTCGTGCCGCGTCCGGGCGCCGTGCCCAGCCTCGCGTCGGTGCGCGATCACGTCGCGCGCCGGCTGGCGCGCTACAAGGTGCCGACGACCGTCCACCTGGTCGACGCCCTGCCACGCAACCAGTCGGGCAAGGTCGTGCGCCGGGCATTGCGCATCCCCGTCGACGATCTCTGAGGCCGACAGTGGCGCGTGCTGGGCTCCGCTCGAATTGTCGCCAGGAGCCCGCACCGGGCTCTCAGCCCGTCGCGACCCCGTCCGGGCGCCGCGCAGTGTGCGCGGCACAGAGAAATCCCGCGTAGATCACGGAGATGCCGACGGCGAGGGTGAGCACGAACGCCTCGTCCTTGCCCGCCACGCCCTGGATGAGCCCCCCGCTCGAGAGCACCAGCGTCCCGAGGGCGATCAGGATGTTCGCGAGCGCTCGGCGCCCGTGCCCGGGCGTGTCACGAGCGCGTGCGAACCGCACCGCGGACACCACTGCGCCGACCACGATCACGGTGGCGCCCACCCCGCTCCCCACCGCGGCGAGCACGCGCGGGAACGCGCCGAACACCTCCTTGCCCACCGGGATGGCCGTCCCGTGGACCGTGTGCATCGGAGCCGCCAGCAGCACGCCCGTCGCGAGCCCGCTCAGGAACACGAGCGCCCGCTCGGTGCGCCGACCGATGGCGGGGCGGGCGAGGAGGTGGACCGTCCCCAACGCGAGCCAGGGCACCGAGAGCACCGCGCCCAGGAGGAAGAACACCCGGAAGGTGCCGTTGTCCCATCCCGTGGAGACGCCGGTGGCGAGGGCGGCGGATGCCAGGGCGAACAGCGCCAGGGCGATCGTCCACGCCCGGTCCTGGGGCCGGTGGCTGCGCGTGAACCGCACGAGCGTCGCCTGCGCGAAGAGCGTCGCCACCGCGGTGGCGAGGAAGGCGAGCCCGACGACCATGGGATGCGGAGCGTACGCCGCCCGATTTTGCCGACCCGAGGCGGACCCGTTCGCCCCCCGCCCGCTTGTGAAGAAGTGCACGAAGCGGGTGTACCGTTGGGCACCAGGCCCGGCGCCCCGCCGGCCTCGCGCGAAGAAGGTACCGGTGTGGCGCAACGGTCCGGTGCGAGCACCAACGGGCGAAAGATCCCAGGCGCAGCCGTTGCCCGGTTGCCCCTGTACTACCGCGCGTTGCTCGAGGTGGCCGAGGGCGATGTCGACACCGTCTCGTCCGAGCGTCTCGCGGTGCTCGCCGGCGTCAATGCGGCACAAGTGCGCAAGGACCTCTCGTACCTCGGCTCCTACGGCACGCGCGGCGTGGGCTACGAGGTCGCGTTCCTGATCGACCGGATCTCCCGGGAGCTGGGGCTCACCCACGACTGGCCCGTCGTCATCGTCGGTGTGGGCAACCTGGGCCAGGCGCTCGCCAACTACCGCGGCCTCGGGGCCCGGGGCTTCCGAGTCCTCGCCCTCGTGGACACCGCGGCGGAGAAGGTGGGCGAGCCGGTCGGCGACCTGACGGTCGAGCCCATGGCGGACCTGCCCGAGATCGTGCGCAGCCGGGGGATCACCATCGGCATCATCGCCACGCCGGCCGCGGCCGCCCAGGAGGTGGCCGACGCGCTCGTCGCCGCCGGCGTCGCGTCGATCCTCAACTTCGCCCCGGCGGTGATCGCCGTGCCCGACGGCGTGTCGGTGCGCAAGGTGGATCTCGCCACCGAGCTGCAGATCCTGTCCTTCTACCAGTCGCACCGGCGCATCAAGGAGCGGGCGTCGTGAGCGACGCCCGCGCGCGGGACGACGGCCGCCGCAACCTCACGGGGTACCCGGCGAACTTCCTCGTCGCCGGGCGGCGCTGCGTGGTCGTCGGAGCCGGCCGCATCGCTCAGCGCAAGATCGAGGGGTTGCTGGCCGCCGGTGCCGAGGTCGAGGTCGTCGCGCCCGAGGCGGTCGACGGCGTGCGGGCGATGGCCGAGGACGGACGCGTCCGGTGGTCCGCACGGGAGTTCTCGCCCGCCGACCTCGACGACGCGTGGTTGGCGATCACCGCCACGTCGACCCCTGAGGTCAACCGGGCGGTCTTCCTGGCGGGCGAGGATCGCCGGGTCTGGGTCAACTCGGCGGACGATCCCGCGAACTGCTCGTTCAGCCTGATGTCGGTCGTCCGCCGGGGCGACATCGTGGTCACGATCGGGACGAACGGGCGCAGTCCGGCCCTCGCCACGTTCCTGAAGGACCACGTGGCCACCGAGATGGGCGAGGAGTACACGACGCTCCTGGAGCTGCTCAGCGAGGCGCGGGAAGCGATCCGGTCCTCCGGGCGTTCCAGCGAGGACGCCGATTGGCGGCGGGCCTTCGATTCCGGCATCCTCGACCTGATCCGTGCCGGCCGCGAGGCCGAAGCAAGGGAGTTGCTGCGCTCGTGTCTGTGATCGTCGTGGGCCTGAACCACCGCACCGCTCCGGTGGAGCTGCGCGAGCGGGTCGCGGTCCCGTCCTCGCGCCTCGACAAGGCGCTGCACGACCTGTCGTCGCGCGAGCACCTCGCCGAGGTCGTGCTGCTCTCCACCTGCAACCGCACCGAGATCTACGCCCGGTCCACGAAGTTCCACTCCGCGGTCTCGGACGTGCTCGACTTCCTCGCCGAGCAGGGCGGCGCGCCGCCGGAGGCGTTCTCCGAGCACCTCTACACGTATTACGACGACAGCGCCGTGAGCCATCTCTTCGGGGTCGCGGCCGGTCTCGACTCGATGATCCTGGGCGAGGGCGAGATCCTCGGGCAGGTGCGCGGCGCCTGGCAGCTCGCGGAGACGGAGGGCGCGTCCGGGCAGGCGCTCGCCCGGGTGTTCCGCCATGCGGTCGAGGTCGGCAAGCGCGTCCGGACCGACACCGCCATCGGCCGGTCGGCCCTGTCCGTCTCCTCGGCGGCCGTCGCGCTCGCCGAGCGCACGATGTTCTCGCTGCGCGGCCGCTCGATGCTGATCCTGGGCGCGGGCGACGTCGCCGAGGGACTGGGACGCGCGCTCGTCGCCGCCGGCGCCGGCGACGTCGCGGTGGCGAATCGCACCCATGCCCGCGCGGTGGCCCTCGCGGAGAAGCTCGGTGGCCGGGCGGTGTCGCTCGGGGAGCTCCCGGAGATCCTCACCCGCGTCGACGTGCTCCTCACCGCCACCGACTCCACCGAGGTGCACGTCGAGCAGGCCGACGTCGAGGCCGTGATGGAGCGTCGCAACGGCGCACCGCTGCTCATCGTGGACGTCGCGGTGCCCCGTGACGTCGATCCCGGAGCCGGGCAGGTTCCGGGCGTGACGCTGCACGACGTCGACGACCTGCACGAGCTCACCGAGGCCGCGCTCGACGAGCGTCGGCGTGAGGTCGGGACCGTGCGCGAGATCATCGGCGAGGAGCTCGAGCGGTTCCAAGCCGATCGCGCCGCCCGCGAGGTCGCGCCGCTCGTGACCGAGCTCCGGGCGCGCGCCGAGTCGATCCGCCAGGGCGAGCTCGCCCGGTTCCGGTCGAAGCTCGACGCGCTCCCCGCCGACGCGCGCGCTGCGGTCGATGCGCTCACGCAGGGCATCGTGAACAAGATGCTCCACGAGCCGACCGTCCGGCTCAAGGACGCGGCCGGGACGGCACGGGGCGAGCTCTACTCCGACGCGCTCGGCACGCTGTTCGACATCCGCGACGCCGAGGAATGACTGCACCGATCCGCGTCGCCACGCGCGGCAGCGCGTTGGCCCGGTGGCAGGCCGAACGCGTCGTCGCCCGTCTCGGTGCGCCCGCGGAGCTCGTCATCGTGACCACCACCGGCGACCGCGACCGCACCAGCGCGATCCATGCCATCGGCGGGAACGGCGTGTTCGTCAAGGAGGTGCAGGATGCCGTCCGGCGCGGCGACGCGGACGTCGCGGTGCACTCGGCCAAGGACCTCCCCGCCGTCACCCCGGACGAGCTCGTCATCGGCGCGGTTCCGGAGCGGGCCGACGCCCGGGACGCGCTGGTCGGGTCGACGTTGGCTGCCCTGCCCGAGGGGGCCACGGTCGGGACCGGTTCGGTCCGCCGCCGCGCCCAGCTCGCCGCGCTCCGCCCGGACCTCGGGTTCGCGGAGCTCCGGGGCAACGTCGGCACGCGTGTCGAGCGCGCGAAGGAGTTCGACGCAGTGGTGATCGCCGCCGCGGCGCTCGAGCGTCTCGCGCTGGCGGACCGCGCCGCCGACATCCTGTCGATCGACGTGATGCTGCCGATGGTCGGTCAGGGCGCGCTCGCGGTGGAGTGCCGCGCCGACGACACATCGACGATCGAGCGGCTCGCGGCGATCGACGACCCGCGGGCGCACCGTGCGCTGGACGCGGAGCGCGGCTTCCTCGCCGAGCTCGGCGGCGGCTGCACGATGCCCTGCGGCGGGTACGCGGTGGAGACCGCCGACGGGGGCCTGTGTCTCGAAGCCCTCCTGGCGGCCGGCGACGGATCCCGCGTCCTGCGCACCACCCGGACGGGTGCCGACGGCCTCGCCACGGGCCGCGCCGCCGCCCGGCACCTCCTCGACGATCTCGGCGGCGCCGAGCTCCTCGCCGCCTCGGAGCGCGCGACGTGAGTCACCCCCTCCGAACCGGCTCGCGGAACGAGCGCTGGAGGGCCGTTGCTGCGCGCCGGCTCGCGATGTGGTGCCGGGTCGCTGCCGGCGCGGAGGTCGCGCGATGACCGTGTACCTGGTCGGCGCCGGACGCCTCTCCTGCGACTTCGTCGCCAGGTCCGTCGCCGCTGGCGCGGAGGTCGCGCGATGACCGTGTACCTGGTCGGCGCCGGACGCCTCTCCTGCGACTTCGTCGCCAGGTCCGTCGCCGCTGGCGCGGAGGTCGCGCGATGACCGTGTACCTGGTCGGCGCCGGACCCGGGGACCCGGGCTTGATCACCGTGCGCGGTGCCGAGCTGCTCGCTCGCGCCGACGTCGTGGTGTTCGACCGGCTCGCGCACCCGTCGCTGCTCGACCTCGCCCCGTCCGGCGCCGAGCGGATCGATGTCGGGAAGGCACCGGGCCGGGTCGCGATGGATCAGGACGGCATCAACGCCACCCTCGTCGAGCACGGCCTCGCGGGCCGGCTCACCGTGCGCCTCAAGGGCGGCGACCCCTTCGTGTTCGGCCGCGGTGGCGAGGAGGCCGAGGCGCTGATCGACGCCGGTGTGCCCTTCGAGGTCGTGCCGGGCATCACCAGCGCGATCGCCGCGCCGGCGTACGCGGGGATCCCGGTCACGCACCGGGGGCTCAGCACCCACGTCACGATCGTCACCGGCCACGAGGACCCGGCCAAGGGCTCCACCGACACCGACTGGCCGGCCCTGGCGCGCGCCGGCGGCACGCTGGTGATCCTCATGGGCGCGGGACGGCTCGAGACGATCGTCGACGTCCTGATGGCCAACGGCCGCGCGCCCGAGACACCGGTCGCCGCGGTCCGGTGGGGGACGCGGGCCGAGCAGAGCACCACGCGCGCGACGCTCGCGACGATCACCGCGCTCGGTGTCGCGTCGCCGAGCGCGATCGTCGTCGGCCCGGTGGCGGGGCTCGACCTCGCGTGGTTCGAGGCCCGGCCGCTCTTCGGTCGACGGATCGTGGTCACCCGCGCCCGGGAGCAGGCGAGCGGCCTGCGCACGCGCCTGGAGGAGCTGGGCGCCGAGGTGATCGAGCTGCCCACGATCACGATCGAGCCCTTACCGGTCGAGGTGCCTCGTCTCGGCGACATCGCGTGGCTGGTGTTCACGTCGGCGAACGGTGTCGACGGCTTCTTCACGCGTGGTCTCGCCGAGCGCGACCTCGACGCCCGGTCGCTCGGCGCGGTCCGCGTCGCGGCCATCGGACCCGGGACCGCCGCCGCGCTCGCCCGGTTCGGCATCCGTCCCGACCTCGTCCCGGCGCGGTTCGTGGCCGAGTCGCTGCTGGAGGCGTTCCCACCCGCGTTGAGCGGCGAACGTGTCGTGCTCGCGCGCGCCGAGCAGGCGCGCGATGTGCTGCCCGAGGGGCTCGAGCGGCTCGGCTACGCCGTGGAGGTGTTGCCGGTCTACCGGACCGTCACGGCGATGCCGGATCTCGCCGACCTCGAGCGGGTCCGCGCCGGCGAGGTCGACGCAATCACCTTCACGTCGTCGTCGACGGTCACGAACTTCTGCGACCTCGTCGGCGACCTCCCCGACCCTGCGCCCGAGATCGTGTCCATCGGTCCGGTCACGAGCGACACCGCTCGCGCCCGCGGTCTCACCGTGGCGGCCGAGGCCGATCCCCACACGATCGACGGTCTCGTTGCGGTCCTGCTCGCGACGCTCGTCCCACCGGTCGTCGAGCCCGACCTCGACCTCGGCGGGCTCCCGGACCTCGATCGGTAGCCTGGAACCGTGAGCGAGGCGACCGTGAGCGAGGCGTTCCTTCCGAAGCACCCGGCCCGCGCTCGCCGAGCGGTTCGCCGAGGGCCCGACCGGCCCGGCCCGCCGGGCCGAGAGGGGACGTGACGATGTTCCCCGAGCAGCGTCCCCGGCGCCTCCGCCGCACCCCGGCCTTTCGTCGCCTCGTGGCCGAGACGCGGCTCGACGTCGACGACCTGGTGGCGCCGCTGTTCGTCAAGGAGGGGATCGCCGGTCCCGAGCCGGTCACCTCGATGCCGGGCGTGGTGCAGCACACCCAGGAGAGCCTGCGCAAGGAGGTCCGCGTCCTGGCCGACCTCGGCGTGCCCGCGGTCATCCTGTTCGGTATCCCCGCCACGAAGGACGCGGTCGGGAGCGCGGCCGACGCGCCCGACGGCGTCGTGCAGGTCGCGATCCGGAATCTCAAGGACGAGGTCGGCGACGATCTCGTGGTCATGGCCGACGCCTGTCTCGACGAGTACACCGACCACGGTCACTGCGGGCTCCTGACCTCCGCCGGCGAGGTCGACAACGACTCGACGCTCGAGCGCTACGCCGAGATCGCGGTCGCCCAGGCCGACGCGGGTGTGGACGTCGTCGCCCCGAGCGGGATGATGGACGGCCAGGTCGGCGCCATCCGCCAGGCGCTGGACGCCGCGCACCACCCCGACGCGGCGATCCTCGCGTACTCGGCGAAGTACGCGTCGGCGCTCTACGGGCCGTTCCGCGACGCAGCGGAGTGTGCGCCGCAGTTCGGCGACCGGCGCGGCTACCAGATGCAGGCCGCCAACACGCGCGAGGCGCTCGACGAGACCGCGCTCGACGTCGCCGAGGGCGCCGACATGATCATGGTCAAGCCTGCACTCGCCTACCTCGACGTCATCGCGTCGTTGCGCAACGCGTTCGACCTCCCGCTCGCGGCCTACCACGTCAGTGGCGAGTACTCGATGGTGATGGCGGCGGCGGCCAACGGCTGGATCGACGGTGACGCGGTGGCGCGCGAGCACGTGCTCGCGATCCGTCGCGCGGGTGCCGACTTCGTGCTCACCTACTTCGCCCGCACGATCGCGGAATCGTTGGTGTGATCCGCGCATGACCGACGACGCGTTGCTCGCGCGCGCCCGCGCGCGCATCCCGGGTGGCGTGAACTCCCCCGTTCGCGCCTTCGACGCGGTGGGGGGAGCACCGTTCTTCGTCGCGAGCGCTCGCGGGGCCGAGCTCGTCGACACCGAAGGCAACCGGTACGTCGACTACGTGCAGTCGTGGGGCGCGTCGATCCTGGGGCACGCCGATCCGCGCATCGTCGAGGCCGTGCGCGCCGCCGCGCTCGACGGCACGTCGTTCGGCGCACCGACCGCGCGCGAGGTCGAGCTGGCCGAGGCGATCGCCGATCGTGTGCCCAGCGTGGACAAGGTCCGCCTCGTGTCGAGCGGCACCGAGGCCGCCATGACCGCGGTGCGCCTGGCACGGGGAGCCACGGGCCGCACCACGATCGTCAAGTTCGCGGGCTGCTACCACGGTCACCTCGACGCGCTCCTCGTGGCGGCAGGGAGCGGGGTGGCGACCCTCGGCCTGCCCGGGTCCGCCGGCGTCACGCCGGGCGCGGTCGCCGACACCGTGGTGGTGCCCTACAACGATCTCGGCGCGCTCGACGCGGGCCCTCGCCGACCATGACGTCGCCGCGGTGCTCGTGGAGCCGATCGCCGCCAACATGGGCCTGGTGCCCCCGGCCGACGGCTTCCTCGCCGGGCTGCGCGAGGCGTGCACGACCGCCGACGCATTGCTCGTGTTCGACGAGGTGATCACCGGCTTTCGCGTCGGCCCGGGCGGCGAGCAGGTGCGGCAGGGGATCACGCCCGATCTCTCGATCTTCGGCAAGGTCGTCGGCGGCGGGCTCCCGCTCGCCGCGATCGGCGGCCCGGCGGCGATCATGGACGAGCTCGCGCCGCTCGGTCCCGTGTACCAGGCCGGCACGCTCAGCGGGAACCCGCTCGCGACCGCGGCCGGTCTCGCCGCGCTCGCCGCCCTCGAGCCGGCGGTGTACGACGAGCTCGCGGCGAAGGCCGCCCGACTGGTCGACGGTCTCGCGGCCGGGTTCGACGCAGCCGGGATCCCGGCGGTGGTGACGCGTGCGGCCACGCTCGGCGGGGTGTTCTTCGCGCCCCGACCCGTCACCGACTATGCGCAGGCTCAACTGGCCGACCACGCGCGGTACGGCCGCTTCTTCCACGGTCTCCTGGAGCGGGGCGTCTTCTTCGCGCCGAGCGGCTACGAGACGCTGTTCGTGTCGCTCGCGCACGACGACGCCGTCATCGATCGCACCGTCGAGCTCGCGGCCGCCGTCGCCGACACCCTGTAGTCGTCACGACCGCGTCGTCCATCGACGACGCCGGCCGTTGCGGACCCGCCGGCAGGACGCGCTACTCGTCGTCCTCGCCCATGCGCCGCTGGCGCACCCGGTCCATGTAGAAGAGCGCACCGAGGAACAGGCCGAAGAAGAGCGCCAGCAGCACGAACGCCAGCCCGCCCTGACCGCGTTCGCCACCGGCGTCGACGAGCTGGCCGTCGGTGCATCCGGCGGCGAGGAGCATCACGAGCGCGGCGAGGACGCCGGTACGCAGCCGCGTCGTCGAGAGGTTGCGTCGCATCACCAGACTCCTCAGACCGGCTCGGGGGTGGACTCGGACTCGGCGGCGGCCCGGGCGATGGCGTCGGCCTCACCCGTGACGCGGGCGGCCTGCTCCTGGAGGTCGCGCTCGCGCCAGTGCAGCGCGAGGAGCGTGAGACCGAAGAGCAGCGAGAAGGCGAGGAACGCCACGAACGGCGGGACGCGCAGCGAGCCGAGGTCACGCTCGAGCACGAGCAGCTGGCGCTCGCCGGGGGCGCACTTCGGCACCGGCGGCTTGGCGCCGTAGGGCACCTCGTCGGGCGCCAGGCTGGGGTCGACCTTGCAGGTCGTCACCACCGCGATCTGAGGCTGGTGGAGGCTGATGTGCACCCACGGCCACCCGCCGCCGAAGTCGATGCTGGTGCCGCTGAAGAGCCCGCCGCCACCGGTGACCTGGTTCTTGACGACGAGGTAGTCGGTGGCGGCCTGGTAGGTGGCGAACTTGCCGCCCGCGCCGGAGAGGATCTCACCGGTCTGCTCGTTCTTCGTGATGATCAGGTTGCTGTCGACCGCGGCCTTCAGGTTGGTGATGTCCGCGTCGCTGGCCGGGCGCCCGCTGTTGTTGATGTCGCGGACGGCGGCGAACTGCGACTTCGCGTAGTCGCCGTTCGGGATGCTCTCCCGTGCCACCCATGCCGGGATCCGGCCCTTCAGGGTGTTGACCGGCGACGGGTTCGTGAGCCACAGGAGCGAGATCAGGACCATGAGGCCCGACAGGCAGGCGACGCCCACGAGGAACCCGAGGCGTGTCCCCATGTTGGTGGCGAGGAGCAGGATCGGCGTGCCGACGAACAGGCCGACCGCGGCGATCACGACGAGCACGCCGAGGATCGTCGGGTACCAGAGGTCGCGGTTCTTGATGCCCTCGGCGGCGATGACGGACAGTGTGTGCACGACGGCTCCTACAGGCTTCGTTCGAAGTCGATGATGGCGTCGATCTGCTTCTTGCTCAGGATGTTGCCGAAGTGCGGCATCCGCCCCGAGGAGATCCCGCGGACGCCGAAGCCCTTGTTGGCCTCGACGTCGACCGAGACCCAGTCGTACTGCTTCGACTTCCCGGTCTCACCGGGGAACTGGTCTGAGCGTGGCGCCGTTGCGCAGCGACGGGCCGAACGCACCCGAGCCGGTCGGCTCGGGCATCGGCACGAAGCCGTCGCTCGGTTCGAGCGTCGACCAGCCCTTCGTGTGGCACCGCGCGCACTGCGTGTTGAAGAGCAGCTCGCCCTGGCTCATCTTCTGGACCTGCGCGTAGTAGTCCGGCCGAGCGGGTGATGCCCTCCTGCGCGGCCTGGATCTCGCTCTGGTACTTCTGGCGTTGCAGGTCGGTCGTCGACGCGGCCAGGGCCTTCTGGGCATCCGCGAGGTTCTTCTGCGCGGTCGCCTCCTGGCCGGCCATCAACGTCTTGAACGAGGCGATCTTCTTCGCCGCCTGCGCCTGCGCCGCGCCGGGGCTGATCTGGATGCTCTTCAGGTACGCGACGAGGTCGCTCACCGCCTGCTCGTTCTTCGGGCCACCGCCGGCCACGCCCCACGCCGGCATCGGCGTACCCGGGCCGGCCGTAGGTGATGACCTGGGTGACCTGGTTCTCGGCGCGGCGTCGCGCAGTTGAGCGTCTTCTCGGTCAACTCGTCGGTCGTGCACTCGTTGAAGCGGTACATCACGTCGTTGAGCGACGGGGCCACCCAGTTCTCCGCCACCGGAGTCGCGTTGCGTGTTGCCCTGGGCGTCCGGCGTCAGGACGAACGTCGCCGCACCGCCACTCGCGTCGGTGCCGTGGCAGTTGGCGCACTGCAGCGACTTGGCGCTGTCGTACGCGGGCATCGAGGCGTTGGCGAAGAGCGTCGCGCCGCGCTCGACGGCGCGCTTGTCGAAGCCGTCGTTCTCCTGGGCCTGCCGGTTCGGCTCGAGCAGCCAGTACAGCGGCAGCACGACGGCGACGATGGTCGAGAACACGAGCGCCCACCGCAGCACGCGCGTGAGGTGCGTGTCCTCCATGACGTCGTCGTCGTAGAACGGCGTCTGGTTCGGGGCCGGCTTCTCGGTGGGCTCGCGCCGGACCGACAGCACCTTGGCGCCGACGATCACGATGATCGCGATCACCGCTGCGATGTTGATGAGGATCAGGAGGGTGCGGAGGGTCACAGTGGCCTCTTCGGAGCTCCGGACGGCGCGGTGGACGTGGTGGGGGTCAGACGCACGGCGGCCCTTCGGCGCCCTGGTCGGTGGTGTCGGTGCCGATCGGGGGGCCGGTGACGACGAGCGTGGTGTCGATCGTCATCTTGCTGCCCGCGATCGTGATGACGAAGCGGTCGAGCCCACGCGGCGCGGGGCCACCCTTCTTCTCGCCGACCCGGCTGTACTTCGAGCCGTGGCACGGGCACTCGAACCACTGCGACGTCTGGCACCACGGGACGCGACAGCCCAGGTGCACACACTTCTGGTACAGCGCCACGATGCCCTGCTCCATGTCCGGGATCACCAGCGCGTACTCCGGCACCTTCTTCGCCTTGGGCACGTCCTGCACCGGGTACGGCTGGAGGTAGGTGCGAGCCTCGGGCACGTAGTACGGCGCCTTGTTCGCGTCCCAGTAGGCCTGCGCGCCGGCCAGGCTGATCCCGGCGTCGACCTTGCCCCCGAAGCCGCCGGCGGACTTGGCGTAGAGGAACGAGATCGCCGCCGCGCCGAAGGCGCCGAGGCTGATCGCCATCGTGGTGATGATCGACCGGTTGAAGAACTGGCGCCGGCTGACCTGGATCTCCTCGTAGTCCGCCGGGGCCATCTCCGCGAGCGCGGTGCTCCCACGGGACGCCGGCACGCCGCCGGCGGCTGAGGCCTTGGTCTCCTCGGCGTGTGCACGCGCGTCGTCCGACGTGTCGTCGGTGACGGCGAGCGCGCTCGAGTCGCTCGCACGGGTCTCGGCGCCGAGCGTGCCCGTGACGCGACCCTGCGCGTCGGAGGACCGCCTGCGGGCGGAGGCGAGCACCGTGACGGCCGCCAGGATGATGACGACCGGGATGCCGATGATCAGCGCGATGTCCAACGTCGGCTCCTACAGCTCGAAGAAGATGCCGTCGTTCCAGGGGAAGACGAAGTTGAAGCCCTGGCCACGGAAGAACGAACCGATGATGACGAGCACCGCCCAGAACATCAGGAAGATGGTGAACAACGCGATCGCGAACTTCCGGTCGTCCGGCTTGTTCGACGGGTTCGAGTCCACGTACGGGGCGATGATCAGCAGGAAGAGGCCCATGCCCGGGATGGTCACACCGGCGACCATCGGGTGGAACATGGTCAGCAGCTCCTGCAGACCGAGGAAGTACCAGGGCGCCTTCGACGGGTTCGGCGTCTGGTTCACGTCGGCCAGACCGAGCAGCGGCGCACGCACGATGGCCGAGAAGATCAGCACCATCGCGGTCATGGCCAGCGCGGCGGCGAACTCCACCACGAGCAGGTGCGGCCAGGTGTGGACCTTGTCCTGAGCCTCGGCGCGGGTCTGCTGGATCGAGCCGCTCTTGACCACCGTGAGCAGGCGCTGGGTGTGGCCGCCCGGGCCGGTGCCCGACGGCGTGGCGATCGGCGCGGTGGCCACCGCGGCCGCGGCGACCGCACCACCGGCCTCGCCGCCGCCACCGCCGGCCATCGCGGCCTTGCGCTTGCGGGAGCGCTCGAGCAGGTGTGCGGGCACGCCGCCCTTGTCCTCGGTGATCGCGCCCTCGTCGGACGCGCTCGCCGCGGCGGGCGCCGGCGTCTCCGCCGGGGTCTCCGCGGGCGCGTCGGCCGCCGGCGTCTCGGCCGGCGATTCCTCGCCGCCCTCGCCGCCGAGGCCGAGCTGCTTGCGTCGCTCGGCGCTGCGCTTCAGCAGGTGTTCGGGGACTTCAGCCATTGGTCGATTCCCTCCCCGGCCTACAGCGGTCCACTGATGCCGCCGTCCTTGCGGACGCGCCAGAAGTGGATCGCCATGAAGATGACGATGACGAACGGGAGCAGGAGCACGTGCAGCGTGTACCAGCGCAGGAGCGTGTCGCCCGAGATCTCCTTCGAGCCGAGCAGCGCGTACCGCATCTGGCCACCGAAGACGGGCGTGTAGCCCATCATGTTGGTACCGACGGTCACGGCCCAGAGTGCGAGCTGGTCCCACGGCAGCAGGTAGCCGGTGAACGACAGCAGCAGCGTCAGCGTCAGCAGGATGACGCCGATCACCCAGTTGAACTCACGCGGCGCCTTGTACGCGCCGTGGTAGAAGACGCGGCTCATGTGCAGGAACACGGAGAGCACCATGAGGTGCGCTCCCCACCGGTGCATGTTGCGCACGAGCGAGCCGAACCAGACCGCGGTCTCGAGCTGTTGGATGTTCGCCCACGCGTTCGCCTCGGTCGGCCGGTAGAAGAACATCAGGAAGATGCCGGTCACCGTGAGCAGGATGAAGAGGAAGAAGGAGAGCCCGCCGAGGCACAGCGTGTAGCTCACCTTCACCGCGTGCCGCTTCACCTTCACCGGGTGGAGGTGGTACAGCACGCTGTTCATGATCACGTAGGAGCGGTTCCGGGGGCTGTCGGTGTAGCCCCGCCGGAAGATCGAGCCCGGCCGGAAGATCGACGTCATGACCTGCGAGTTGCCGACCTTGTCGCCGAGCTCCTTCGAGCGGCCGCGCAGCTTGACGCCGATGCCGCCGCCGTTCCCGTTGCTCCCGTTGCCGTTGGCCATCTAGATCGCTCCGCTCGCTGGGCGACGGTCGTCCCGCCGCTGCGCTTCGTTCCGTTCGCTTCGCACTGTCGATCGCTCGCCTTTCCGCTAGAAGCGGACGCCGTAGCTGTACCCGTGCCGGTTGGTACGGGTGTGCGGGTCACCGACCGCGCCCTGGTTCGCGATCTTCCCGAGGATGATCACGCCGGTCGGGCAGCGGTCGACGCAGAGTGCGCACCGGGTGCAGACATCCTCGTCGACGATGAACGCGACGTGGTCGCGCGGGTCCTCGCCGGGACGCTCGGTGCCGACCGCCGCGTCGATCGCGCCGACGGACACCATGTGGATGCACTTCCACGGGCAGATGTCGACGCAGCCCTCGCACATGATGCACTCGGCCTGGTCGATGTGGAGGAACTGCTTCGGCTTGACCGCCTGCGTGAGGAAGCCGGGGTCGACCTCCTGGAGGACGTAGTCGGTCGCGAACTCCGGCATCGGCGGGTTCGCGTCGGTCTTCGCCATCTCAGGCCTTCGCCTTCAGCGGACGACCGAAGCGCGACCGTCCTGCGGGGACCGGCGTCGACTCGGCGACTTCCGAGACCGTCGGCCGCTTCTGCCAGAGCACGAAGGCCGCGATGTTGAGTCCGAAGAAGAAGAGGTAGATGAGGACGACGAGCGGGTCGCGCACGCCGTGCTGCATGTCGATCGAGACCGGCCAGTTCCACGAGGTCGCGAAGGGGATCGCCGTCGTCGACTTGATGATGTAGCGCGACGTCGAGAGGTTCCAGTACTTGTCCGCGACGGTGATGAACTCGTGCGGGACGATCGGCGTACATCAGCAGGAACAAGGCGAACACGTAGACCGCGCCGGCGATGCCTCGGCCCAGGTGGTGGGCGGTCGGGCTTGGGCTGGCGCAGCTTCCAGACGACGAGGCCGATCATGACGAAGGTCAGGATCAGCGCTTCGATCAAACGACCGTTGGGAGCGAGGAAGTCGAGTCCGAACCAGCCGCCAAGGGTCGTCATGAAGTTGGCCATGCCGCCGACGATCTCCTCCTGGGTCGCGTCGAGCGCCCCCTCGACGCCGATCGAACACCGTACTTCCGGGCGTTTCTCTACCACGGTAGATCGCGGTGCGACACATCGGGTGATCGGACGATCTCGCCGTCGGGCGCGGACGGTGACGGCGCCGTGCGCCGCGAGTGACGGTGTGCCGAACCCGCCGCCCGCGTGGGACGATGCCGGGGTGCCCCAGGACGATGTGAGCCGCTTCGACGTGCTCGTCGTCGGTGCCGGTCCCGCCGGGTCGGCCGCGGCGTTCTGGCTGGCCGAGGCCGGTCATTCGGTGCTCGTCGTGGAGAAGAAGGTGTTCCCGCGCGAGAAGACCTGCGGCGACGGCCTGACGCCGCGGGCGGTGCGCCAGCTGATCGACATGGGCCTGGCCGACCCCCTGCGCGACTTCCACCGCTACGACGGGCTGCGCTCGATCGCGCACGGCATCACGCTCGAGCTCGCCTGGCCGGACCATCCGGACTTCCCGCCGTACGGATACGTGGTCCGGCGCCGGGACCTCGACGAGATGGTGGCCCAGCAGGCGGTCAAGGCCGGCGCCACCCTCTGGCAGGGCGCGGAGGCGGTGTCCCCGCTCGTCGAGGACGGTCTGGTGACGGGTGCGGCGATCGTCCGCAAGGACACCGGGACCACCCAGACCGTGCGGGCGAGGTACGTGGTCGTGACCGACGGCGCCAACTCCCGGTTCGGGCGGGCGCTCGGCACCGCACGGGACCGTTCGTACCCCATGGGCATGGCGATTCGCGGCTATTTCACCAGTCCGTACCACGATGAGCCGTGGATCGAGTCCCACCTCGACCTGCGGGACCCCGACGGCAACCACATGCCCGGGTACGGATGGATCTTTCCGGTCGGCGACGGGACGGTGAACGTCGGCGCCGGGCTCCTCGACACCTTCACCGGGTTCACCGCCGTCAACACCTCCAAATTGATGGAGGCGTTCGTCGCGACCGCGCCGGCCCGATGGGGGATCTCCCCGGAGACGTCGTGCGGCCCGCCGACCGGGGGGAAGCTGCCCACCGGCGGCTCGGTGGTGCCCAAGGTCGGGCCCACGTGGATCGTCGCCGGCGACGCTGCGGGATCGATCAACCCGTTCAACGGCGAGGGCATCGCCTACGGGTACGAAACCGGTCGACTCGCGGCGCTCGCCGTGAGTGAGGCGTTGCGGACGGGCGACGGGCTCGCGTTGGCCCGCTATCCCGAGCGGCTCGAGGAGATCTACGGGCTGTACTTCAAGGTCGCGCGGACCTTCGTGACGCTGATCGGCAATCCCGCCGTGATGCGCGAGCTCACGCGTGTGGGCATGCACTCGCGCACGTTGATGGAGTGGGTGCTGCGGATCATGGCCAACCTGCTCCGCCCCGACGAGCGGGGACCGGCCGAGGCCGCGTACGCCGCGGTCGAGGTGCTGGTGCGGGCGATGCCCGACCCGTCCGGCCGCAGGAGCGCGACGGCACCGCACGCGGCGAGCGGACACCAGGTCGTTCCGAGAGCCGGGCTGACGGACCGCACGCGCGCCGCAGTGCCGGGCGACCATCTGGAGCAGGAGCGACTTCGCATCGACGTACGGATTGTCGATCGCGACGCACGGACGGTGACGGGTGCGTCGCCGGGTGACGGATCACCCTTGGCAGTGCTGGGCGAGCCGGGCCAGGAGCACCGGGACTTCGACGAGCATCTCGCGTACGGATTGTCGATCGCGACGCGGACGGTGACGGGTGCGTCGGAGCGGGTGTCGCGCGCGGCCAGCATCGTGCGGTCGATCGAGTGACGAGCCATGAGCTCGTACGCCTTCAGCGTGAACGCGTCGGCCTCGGAGGGGAACGGCGTGGACTCGGCCTTGGCGAGCAGCGCGTGGATTCGCACGAGCATCGGGTCGCCGTGACCGACCGTGGCGGGCGACGCGTCCGCGGACGCGTCGCCGGGAGGAGGGATCACCCTCGGCAGCGCCGGGAGCCGGGCCAGGAGCACCGGGAGGTCGACGAGCATCTCGCGGTCGGACCAGTTCCACATCCGCCCGGCTCGACGGACGATCCAGTCGGGATCGCCGTCCGCCGGCACCTCGAGGGAGTCGAGTTGTGCGACCCAGCGCGCGTCGAGGGTGGAGGGGTCCCGGTCGGCGTGATCGAGCGCGATCAGCCCGAGAACGACCTTCGCCGCCGAGGCCCCGAGCGAACGGCGGGCGTGACGAACGAGCTCCGCGGGCTGCCAGCCCAGGGCCCAGACCGGAGCGATCCCGCGGCGGAGCACCCGCTGGACGGCCGGCGCGAGCACGGAGGGCTCGAGCTCGGCCAGCGAGAGACGTAGACAGGCGACATCTTCGCCGGCCGGGTGGGCGACCATCTCGATCCAGTGCTCGAGCTGGTCGGTCGTCGGCGGCGGCTCGGTGTCGTCGACGAGGTGGAGGTGGGAGGGCGAGCTCTCGCCGAAGCGCCGCGGCCGGTACGCACCGGCGGGCCACTGTTCGTCGTCGTGGGCCATGGGGCCACTGTCGCAGCAGGGTGTGACACGGTGGTCCCGAAGGCCCCCGTCGCGCGTGTGGCTCAGGCCCGGACGGCGACCGGACGGATCGACCGGCGGACGGCACGGGTCAGCTCGGACTCGGTCGTCGCCTGCAGCGTGACGTCACCGTCGTTGCGTCCGAAGCCGTCGAGCAGGTCGGACGCGTGCGGGAACACCCAGATCGTGTCGAGCGTCGTGATCCACGCGAGGTCGACGCCGTCAACCGCGCTGCCGCTCCGGCGGTACGTGACCGCGCGTCCAGCGTCGACGACGCGCTGGTCCTCGAGCGTCGTGGGCACGTCGGCCGCGAGGGCGCCGAACAGACTGCGGATCTTCTGCGCGGTGCGCGTGATCTGGCGAACCTCGGTCCGCAACGCCGCCGCGGGCGACCACCCCGTCGCGTCCGCGAGCCAACGGTCGAAGTCGCGCGCGTCCGTCGCGACGAGCTCGACGACGTTCGGTGCCGGCGACGTCTCGTCGACCAGCAGGCCCTGCAGCACGAAGCCGTTCCGCGACGACAGGTCGCCGGGTCGGTACCGCTGCACCGAACAGGTGACCTCGGGGTCGAGCACGACCGCGAACAGCGACACGTGTGGTGCGACAGGTGCGCGCGTCGTCGGGCTGATGACCCCACGGGCCACGAGCGACCGGAGCACCGCGTCGTTCACGACCGCGCGCTCGACGCGGCGAGAGCCGTTCGACGTCGACGGGAACGCCCGGGAACGCAGCACGCCCGGAGAGCCCGGCGACCGCGTGGAGCTCGTCGACCGAGTAGCGCTCGGCGACCGCGAGCGCCGACGGGGCGTCGTCCGCCCGCGCGCGATCGTCGGATCGTTCGTGTCCATGGAGCAAACGCACCGTCACCACCAACCTCGGCTCTCTCGACTGTTGCAGTCTCCGCCGCCGCGTCGGTGCGCCCGGGCGGGAAGCTACCGGTTCGCCCGCCGAATGTCACGGGCGCCACATTGCCGTCGCACGAGCGTGGTCGGATAGCCTCGACCCGTTTCGCGCGAGGGGCCGCGCGACCGCCGTGGAAGGGGAGTGAGCGTGGCGCAATATCTGCCGATCCTGGCGATGATCGTGCTCGTCATCCTCTTCGTGCTGCTGAGCTTCACCGCCTCGATCCTGCTCGGCGTCAAGCGGCCGACGCGGGCGAAGACGATGCCCTACGAGTGCGGGATCGTCCCCGAGCGCGAACCGGTCGAGCGGTTCCCGGTGAAGTTCTACCTGGTCGCCCTGACGTTCATCGTCCTGGATGTGGAGATCATCTTCCTCTATCCCTTTTCGACGATCTTCCGCAGTCTGGGTGGATACGGGATCGCGATCATGGGCGTCTTCCTGCTCGTGCTGATCGTGCCCTTCGCCTATCTGCTCTCGGTCGGGGCCCTCGACTGGGGCCCGGTGCGCCAGGTCGCCGATCGCATCGTGCGACCGGTGCTGCGTGCCGCGGGCATGCCGGACGGCGTCGCCGAGGCCCCGAAGCCGGCGGACGCCCCCGAGACCGAGGCCGCCTGACGTGGGCCTCGACGCGGTTCCGTACAACTTCCTGACCGGCCGGCTCGAGGACGTCGTCCGGTGGGCCCGCCGCAACTCGGTGATGCCGGCCACCTTCGGGCTCGCCTGCTGCGCCATCGAGATGATGGCCACCGGCGCCGCGCACTACGACCTCGCCCGCTTCGGGATGGAGACGTTCCGGGCGTCGCCCCGGCAGGCCGACCTCATGATCGTCGCGGGGCGGGTCAGCCAGAAGATGGCGCCGGTGCTGCGCCAGGTCTACGACCAGATGGTCGAGCCGAAGTGGGTCATCTCGATGGGCGTCTGCGCCAGCAGCGGCGGGATGTTCAACAACTACGCGATCGTCCAGGGCGTCGACGAGATCGTTCCCGTCGACGTGTACGTGCCGGGCTGCCCGCCCGGGCCCGAGACCCTGCTCCACGGCATCGTGAGCCTGCACGAGATGATCCGCACCGGCGAGCTCCTGAAGCGCCGGGACGCATCGCCGACCGGGGGCGCCGGCGTCGAGGTGGCCCAGCGCGACGGTGTGTCCGTCGCCCAGGCCGGCCTGCCGACCCCCGAGCCGGCAGGCGCCTGACGATGGCCGACGGGACCGCTCCGGTGGTGGCCGACGAGGCTCGTGAAGAAGAGCACAAAGTCGCGCCGCCGTGGGACGAGATCGCGGCCGCGCTGTGCGATCGCTTCGAGGGCGCGGTCTTCCGCGATTCGCACGGTCAACCCGTCGTGCACCTCCACCGCGCACACTGGGTCGACGCGGCCGCGATGCTGCGCGACGACGAGCAGTTCACGACCTGCCTCGACGTGACCGCCGTGGACCACCTCACCGACGCCGAGCGCCCGGTGGTCGCCGGCGTCGAACCGGCCCGGTACGAGATCGTCGCCAACTTCCTCTCGCACCCGCGCAACCGGCGGATCCGGCTCATCGCGCAGGTCCCGGCCGACGACACCACGATCGGCAGCATCACGCCGCTCTACCCCGGCGTCGACTTCGCCGAGCGTGAGGTCTACGACATGTTCGGCATCGAGTTCGTCGGGCACCCGGAGCTCGCGCGCATCCTCATGCCCGACGACTGGGTGGGCCACCCGCTGCGCAAGGACGACGCGCCGGCGCGCGTGCCGGTCACGTTCAAGGGCGACCCGGGCCCGCGATGAGCGGAGACGGTCCCACCGACGTGGGCGCGACGAGCGACACCGACGAAACGGGCCTGGTGGAGACGATCGTCGCGCCCGACGACCGGGCGGTGACCGGGCCGGGCGTCGCGCGCGTCGAGGACGACGAGGAGTTCGACCGCCTCGAGCGTCAGACCGACGAGGGCGCGCAGCTCCTCACCCAGCACTCCGAGATCGTGGTCACCGGCGGACCGTGGCCCGAGCTCGAGGGCGAGTCCCAGACGATGATCATCAACATGGGACCCCAGCACCCGTCGACCCACGGCGTGCTGCGGATCATGATGGAGCTCGACGGCGAGACGGTCGTGCGCGCCAAGCCGGTGATCGGATACCTGCACACCGGGATGGAGAAGACCGGCGAGCAGCTCACCTACGTGCAGGGTGGAACGAACGTCACGCGCATGGACTACGCGTCGCCGATCGCGAACGAGCTCGTGTACTCGATGGCAGTCGAGCGGCTCCTCGACATCGAGGTCCCCGAGCGCGCCGTGTGGGCGCGCATGCTCCTGGCCGAGCTGAGCCGGATGGCGTCGCACCTCCTCTTCCAGGCGTCGAACGGCATGGACCTCGGTGCGGTCTCGATGATGCTCTACGGCTGGCGCGAGCGCGAGGAGACGCTGCGCGTGCTCGAGACGATCACGGGCCTCCGCATGAACCACAACTTCGTGCGCCCCGGGGGCATCGCGGCCGACCTTCCCGACGGCTGGCAGCTCGCGGTCCTCGACCTGTGCGAGCTCGTCGAGCGCGGGATCGCGGAGTACGACGATCTCCTGACCGGCAACCCGATCTGGCTCGAGCGAATGGTCGGCGTCGGCACCATCACCACCGAGCAGGCGCTCGCGCTCAGCGCATCCGGCCCGATCCTCCGCTCCACCGGGTTCGCGTGGGACCTGCGCAAGACCCAGCCCTACCTCGCCTACGACGACGTCGACTTCGACGTCATCTACACCGAGAACGGCGACTGCTTCGACCGCTACCGCATCCGGCTCTACGAGATCGCGGAGTCGATCAAGATCGTGCGCCAGTGCGTCGAGCGGATGCCGGGCGGCGACTACCGCGTGCAGGACAAGAAGGTCACGCCGCCACCGCGCGCCCGCATCGACGAGTCGATGGAGGCGCTGATCCACCACTTCAAGCTCTTCACGGAGGGCTTCCGGGTCCCCGCCGGTGAGACCTACGTCGCCGTCGAGTCACCGCGCGGCGAGATCGGCTGCTACCTCGTGAGCGACGGCACCGGCAAGCCGGTCCGGCTCCACATCCGGGGCCCGTCCTTCTACAACCTGCAGTCGATGAACCCGATGATCGAGAACCGCATGGTCGCCGACGGCGTCGCGATCATCTCGAGCGTCGACCCCATCATGGGTGAGGTCGACCGGTGAGCCGGAGCGGCGCATGACCTTCGACCCCACGAACCTCGCGCGGGCGCACGAGATCGTCGCGCAGTACCCGCGCCCCAAGTCGGCGATCCTGCCGCTCGCGCACCTGGCACAGGATCAGGACGGCTGGCTCAGCCCGGAGGCGATGCGCGAGATCGCGGAGCTCGTCGGCGTGACACCGGCCGAGGTGAACGGGACCTGCAGCTTCTACACGATGTTCAAGCGCCGTCCGTGCGGGCGCTACGTCGTGAGCGTCTGCACGAACGTCACGTGCCTCGTGCTCGGCGGTCCCGAGATCCTCGAGCACCTCGAGGAGCGCTACGCCGACGACCGCGACGTCACCGTCGAAGAGGTCGAGTGCCTCGCCGCCTGTGGGAACGCGCCGTCGATGCAGGTCAACTACGAGTTCCACGAGCACCTGAACCCGGAGATCGCGGCCGCGATCGTCGACGACTACAAGTCCGGGGTGCTCACCGCACGCGGCGTCTCCGGAGGGCGCGTGTGAGCGGGACACCGATGTCGGAGGCGACCGAGACGCGGCTCGTGACCGAGCGGCTGCACGAGCGGCCCGAGGACTCGTGGACGATCGAGGGCGCGCTCGCGTCGGGCGCCTACGAGTCGCTCAAGCAGGCGCTCACGATGACGCCCGAGGCGATCGGACAGGAAGAGGTGAAGGCGTCGGGACTGCGCGGTCGCGGCGGCGCCGGCTTCCCCGCCGCCACGAAGTGGTCGTTCCTCGCGCCGGACTCCTACCCGCGCTACCTCGTCGTGAACGGCGACGAGGGCGAGCCGTCCACGTTCAAGGACCGGATGCTCGTCGAGCGTGATCCGCACCAGCTGATCGAGGGCATCGTCATCGCCGCGTTCTCGGTCGAGTGTCACCTCGCCTTCGTGTACCTGCGCGGCGAGTTCGCACTCGGCTACGAGCGGCTGACCCAGGCGATCCGCGACGCGTACGAGCAGGGCTTCCTCGGCAAGGACATCCAGGGGTCGGGATTCGACCTCGACATCGTCGTGCACCGGGGCGCCGGCGCGTACATCTGCGGCGAGGAGAGCGCGCTCATCGAGAGCCTCGAGGGAGAGCGAGGCATGCCGCGCATCAAGCCGCCGTTCCCCGCGGTCGAGGGCCTGTACGCGAAGCCGACGGTGGTCAACAACGTCGAGACCCTCTCGACGTTGCCGCACATCATCGCGATGGGTGGTGAGAAGTACTCCGAGTACGGCGTCAACCGCTCCACCGGCACCCGGCTCTTCTCGGTCTCCGGGCACGTGAGGAAGCCGGGCAACTACGAGGTCGAGCTGGGCATCACGTTCCGCGACCTCATCTACTCGCCCGAGCTCGGCGGTGGCATCCGCGACGACCGGCCGGTGAAGTTCATCATCCCCGGTGGCGCGTCGAGCCAGTGGCTGACGGGCTCCGACGAGCACCTCGACGCTCCGCTCGACATGGACTACGTGCAGCAGACGTTCGGCGTCATGCTCGGCTCCGGCGCGGTGATGGTCTACGACGACACCACGAACCCCGCGCTCGTCGCGTGGCGCCTCGCCAAGTTCTTCGCCCACGAGAGCTGCGGCAAGTGCACGCCGTGCCGGGAGGGCACCGGGTGGATCGAGAAGGTGCTCTACCGGATCTCGCACGGTCAGGGCCGGCCCGGTGACCTCGACCTGCTCTTCAGCGTCGGGAACTCGATCTCACCCGGTGTGGTGAACGCCCCGTTCACGCAGACCACGATCTGTCCGCTCGGTCCGTCCGTCGTGTCGCCGGTCGCGAGCCTCCACCGCTACTTCCGCGACGAGGTGACCGCGATGTGCGAGCACGGCCGCCGCTCGATCCCCGTGGCGGCATCGTGACCGATACGAGGAGCGAGGCGTGCACTCCGGCGAACCCGGCCCGCGGGCGCCGAGCGTTGCGCGGGCTGTTTGTTCGGCGGCCCGCCCCGAAGGGGCAGGAGCGGGCATGACCGAGAAGGTCACGATCACGGTCGACGGGCGCGCCGTCGAGGTGCCGAAGGGCGAGATGCTGATCAAGGCCGCGCAGGAGCACGGGACCTACATCCCGCGCTTCTGCTGGCACGAGCGCATGAAGCCGGTCGGCATGTGTCGCATGTGCCTCGTCGAGATCGAGGGCGTCCGTGGCCTCCCGCCCGCGTGCACCACGCCGGTGGCCGACGGCATGGTCGTCACCACGCAGTCCCCCGCTGTGAAGGGCGCGCAGGACGGCGTGCTCGAGCTGTTGCTCGTCAACCATCCGCTCGACTGTCCGGTCTGCGATCGCGGCGGCGAGTGCCCGCTGCAGGACACGACGCTCGCATTCGGCCCGGGTGAGTCACGCTTCACCGAGGAGAAGCGGCACTGGGAGAAGCCGATCCCGCTCTCCGACCTCGTCCTGCTCGACCGCGAGCGCTGCATCCAGTGCGCGCGCTGCACCCGCTTCGCCGAGGAGATCGCCGGCGATCCGCTCATCACGTTCGGCGAGCGGGGCGGCCACACCGAGATCGAGACGTTCCCCGGTGAGCCGTTCGCGTCGTACTTCTCCGGAAACACGGTGCAGATCTGCCCGGTCGGCGCACTGACCTCGAAGCCGTACCGCTTCAAGGCGCGGCCGTGGGACCTCTCGGCCGTCGAGACCAGTTGCACGCTGTGCGCGGTGCAGTGCCGCGGCGCGCTCGGAGTCGAGCTCGAACCGGCTGGTGCGCCTGCTCGGGGTCGACAGTGAGCCGGTCAACCACGGCTGGCTGTGCGACAAGGGCCGGTACGGCTACGAGGCGGTGCACCACGAGTCACGCGTGCTGCACCCGATGATCCGGCGTGGCGGCGAGCTCGTCGAGTGCTCGTGGCCCGAGGCGTTGAACGCCGCAGCCGAGGCGTTGCGCAACGTCCTGGCCGGCGACGGCGCGGGTGCGATCGGCGTGCTCGGTGGCGCGCGTGGCACCAACGAGGACGCCTACGTCTGGGCGCGCTTCGCCAAGGGCGTGCTCCGCACCGACAACGTCGACGCGCAGCTGGGTGACGGTCTCCCGGCGGACGTCGCGCTCGGGCTCCCGCACGCGACCATCGCCGACCTCGACCGGGCGCGTGCGATCGTCGTGCTCGGCGTCGACCCCAAGGAGGAGCTGCCGGTCCTCTACCTGCGCGCCCGGCGGGCCGCGGTCGAGCTCGGCGTGCCACTGATCGAGGTCACGCCCACCGCCACCGGGCTCACGCCCTACGCCGCTGCGAGCATCCGGTACGCCCCGGGCGAGCAGGGTGCGGTCGCAGCCGAGCTCGTGGCCGCCATCGGCGGCGGTACCGCGACCGGCGCCGTCGCGAGCGCGGCCGAGGCCGTGGCCGGACGCGACGGCGACATCGTGGTGATCGCGGGACGCGGCAACCTGGCCGAGTCGCCCGACGCCACGGTGGCCGCGATCTCGGCCCTCGCCGGCCTCGACGGCACGCGGTTCCTGGTCGCGTTGCACCGCGGCAACGTCCGGGGGGCGCTCGACCTCGGGCTCGCGCCCGGGTTCCTGCCCGGCCGGGTCACACTCGAGGACGGCCGCGACTGGTTCGAGGACGCGTGGGGCTCGGTGCCGAGCGAGCCCGGCCTCGACGGCCTCGGCATCCTGCGGGCCGCGGCCGACGGCCGGATCGGCGCACTGGTGCTGCTCGGCGCCGATCCGCACGGCGACTGCCCGGATCGGGCGCTGGCGGCGGCCGGGCTGACGGGTGCCCGCTTCGTGGTCGCGGTCGACACGTTCCTCACCGACAGCTCCCGGCGCGCGGACGTCTTCCTGCCCGTCACGACCTGGGGCGAGCAGGACGGCACGGTCACGAACCTCGAGGGCCGGGTGCAGCGCGTCGCCCGCAAGGTGTCGCCCGACGGCACCGCGATGCCGGACTGGCGCATCGCGACCGAGCTGGCGCTCCGTCTGCGCGAGGACTTCGACCTCGCCACGCCGGAGGAGGTGCAGGACGAGATCGCGCGGGTCGCGCCGGCGTTCGCCGGGGTCACGAGCACGCTGCTCGCCCGTGCGCGCGACGGTGTGGTCCTGCCGATCGCAGAGCACCCGGACGAGATCGTCCTCCGGCGGCTGTCCCTCACGCTGACCGACGCCTCCTGGGAGCCGATCGTGCCCGGCCAGGTCGACGGCGACGCCACGGCCGGCGTCACCGTGATCGCCGAGACCGAGGTCGACACCGACGCCACCGGCGGCGCGACCGACGATGCGGCGGAGACGCCCGACGCCGCCGCGGCCGACGATGCCGAGCCGGTGGACGCGGCGCCCGACGAGACGGCCGTGGACGCGCCGGACCTGCACGTCTGGTCGCGCGACGTCGCCACCCCGGGTCGACCCGGGCGCGACGCCTACGCTCTGCGCCTCGTGAGCAGCCGGGTCCTGTACGACGGTGGTGTGATGGCCTCGGCCACCCCGGCGTTCGGACCGCTCGTGCGCGCCGGCGAGCTGCGCATCCACCACACCGACCGCGACCGCATCGGGGTCGCCGACGCCGAGGTCGTGCGCGTCACCTCCGCCCACGGCCAGCTCGACCTGCCGGTGCGGGCCGATGACACGGTGCCCGCCGGGACGGCGGTGCTGGCGTGGAACCTGCCCGATCGCGTCGCGGCCACGCTCGTCGACGCGACCGCCGCGGTCACCGACCTGCGCGTGGAGTCCCTGCGATGACCCACCTCGGCAGCGTGCTCGGCGCGGATCCGCTCCTGAGCGGGGACATCGACCTCGAGGTCGTGCTCATCGTCATCGTGAAGACGATCGTGATCTTCGCGCTGCTCCTGGTCCTGGTGCTCTTCTACATCTGGTTCATGCGCAAGGTCATCGCCGACATGCAGAACCGGATCGGCCCCGACAACGCCGGGCCGTGGGGCATCCTCCAGACGCTCGCCGACGGCATCAAGCTGTTCTTCAAGGAGCAGTCGATCCCCGACAGCGCGGACCGCACGGTGTTCAAGCTCGCGCCGTACCTCTCGGTGCTCCCGGCGTTCCTCGCGTTCTCGATCATCCCGATCGGTGGTCAGGTCTCGATCCTCGGCCACCAGACGTACCTGCAGCTCGCCGATCCGCCGATCGGGGTCCTCTTCCTGCTGATGATGTCGGGCATCGGTCTCTACGGCGTCATGCTCGCCGGCTGGTCCAGCGGCTCGAAGTACCCCCTGCTCGGCTCCGTGCGGGCCTCCGCGCAGTTGCTGTCGTACGAGGCGGCCTTCGGCCTGTCGATCGTCGCGGTCCTCCTGCACGCCGGCACCCTCAGCACGCGCGGCATCGCCAACGCCCAGGCGTGGACGAGCTGGCACTCGTTCGTGACGGAGTGGTACTGGAGCGTGGCGATCGTCTCGTTCGTGATCTTCGTGATCGCGGCCGTCGCCGAGACGAACCATCCGCCGTTCGACCTCGTCGAGGCGGAGCAGGAGCTGGTCGGCGGCTTCCACACCGAGTACACCGGCATCCGGTTCGCGATCTTCTTCCTCGCGGAGTTCATGAACGTGATCACGATGTCGGCGATCGCGGTCACCCTCTTCCTGGGTGGACCGTCGGGCCCCGCGCTCGGCTTCCTGCCGGCCCACGGCGTGGTCAACGTCTGGATCATGCCGATCTTCTGGTTCTTCGCGAAGCTGCTCGTCCTGCTCTTCGGCACCGTCTGGCTCCGCGCCTCGTTGCCGCGACTGCGCTACGACCAGCTGATGGACCTCGGGTGGAAGTGGCTCATCGAGCTCTCGTTCCTCGCGGTGATGGTCACCGGCGTCGTGATCGTGGCGCGTGACCAGGGCTGGAACCGGTGGGTCGCGGTCCCCGCCGCGTTCGGTGGCGCGATCCTGGTGTTCGGCCTCCTCCGGCTGTGCATGCCGCGTCGCGACGAGTCCGTGAGCGAGGTGGTCTGAAGGTGCGCGCCCCGATGACCGTTCCGACCGTGACCTCCGGGCCGTCGAAGCGAACCGTGGCCCGAGCGGCCTGCGACGCAGTCGCACGAGCGGGGATGGCGTAATGGGACTCGCCAAGGGCTTCGGGGTCACGTTCCGACAGATGTTCCGGCCGCGGCTCACCACGTCGTATCCCGACGAGAAGCGGCCGAAGCCCGAGCGCTTCCACGGTCGGCACGTCCTCAACCGGTACGAGGACGGCATGGAGAAGTGCATCGGGTGCGAGCTGTGCGCGGGCGTGTGCCCGGCGCGGTGCATCTACGTCCGTGGTGCCGACAACCCGCCCGACGCGCCGGTGTCGCCCGGCGAGCGGTACGGGTTCGTGTACGAGATCAACTACCTGCGCTGCATCCACTGCGACCTCTGCGTGGAGGCATGTCCCACCGAGGCGATCACCGAGACGAAGCTCTTCGAGTTCTCGTTCCGGAACCGGGAGGACGCGATCTACACGAAGTCCGAGCTGCTCGTCGGCGACGACGGCCGGGCGCGCCGGATGCCGTGGGAGCTCTGGATGGGCGGCGAGGACGACCACACCAGTGCCTGGATGCGGGCCACCTCGCCGAGCGGCGACGTCGACTACGAGGGTCGGGTCGCGTGGAGCGGCGAGCTCGGCTTCGGGGAGCGGCTGCCGGAGGACGGTCAGCGACCACCCCGCCCCACGACCGAGCCGGCGCCGCCCGCGGTCCCGCCGGTGGACGAGGGGCACTGATGGAGTTCTTCCTCTTCTTCCTCTTCGCGGGCATCGCGCTCGTCGGTGCGCTCGGGGTGGTCCTGGCGGCCAACCCGGTGCACTCGGCGCTCTCCCTCGTCACCGTCCTGGTGTCGATCGCCGCGCTCTTCGTGGTGCAGGACGCGCAGCTGCTCGCCGCGGTCCAGGTCATCGTCTATGCGGGCGCGATCGTCGTGCTGTTCCTGTTCGTGATCATGCTGCTGGGCGTGGACCGGAGCGAGTCGACCGCCGAGACCCTCCGCTTCCAGCGCACCGCCGCGCTCGTCCTCGGTGCGGGCCTGGTGGCGACCCTGATCGCGCTGATCAGCCCGGGGTGGGCGACGGGCGAGGAGTCGGTCCGCGGCGTGCTCGGCCAGGGCGGCAACATCAAGACCGTGGCCGAGAGTCTGTTCACCACCTTCCTCTGGCCGTTCGAGCTCACCGCGGTCCTGCTCGTGATCGCGGTGATCGGTGGCGTCGTTCTCGCCCGCCGTTCGCACCTCGCGGCCGACGAGGAGCTCCAGGAGCTCGAGGAGCAGGACTCGTGACGGCGGTGTCGACATGACCCTCGCGGCCCAGGTGACGCCGGGCTACTACCTCACGTTCGCGGCGATCCTCTTCACGATCGGAGCCGTCGGGCTGCTGATCCGTCGCAACGTGCTCGTGATGTTCATGTGCGTCGAGCTCATGCTCAACGCGGCGAACGTCACGTTCGTCGCGTTCTCGAACGCGCTCGACGACGTCAGCGGCCAGGCGATCGTCTTCTTCGTCCTGGTCGTCGCCGCGGCGGAGGTCGCGGTCGGTCTGGCGATCATCGTGGCCATCTTCCGACGGCGGCGCAGCGGCGCCACCGCCGACGACGTCGATCTGCTGCAGGGATAAACGGGGCGAGCGGGACTGATGGCGCGAGATCTCCTGGACCTGGTGTGGCTGGTGCCACTGCTGCCGCTCGCGGGCGCGGTGGTGCTGCTGTTCGCGGGCCGGCGCATCGGCGATCCGAAGGCGGGCTGGCTCGCGACGGCGCTCATGGCCCTGGCCTTCGTCTGGTCGGTCGTGATGCTCATCGCCCTGCTGTCGCTGCCCGGCAGCGAGCGCTCGCAGGTCACGAACCTCTTCACGTGGATCCAGGCCGGGACTCTGCACGTGAACATCGGCTTCCTCGCGGATCCGCTGTCGATCACGTGGATCCTCCTCGTCACCGGGGTCGGCTCGCTGATCCACCTGTACGCCATCGGGTACATGCACGGCGACGAGCGCTTCTCGCGGTTCTTCGCGTACTTCAACCTCTTCGCCACCGCGATGCTCGTGCTCGTCCTCGCGTCGAGCTTCCTGCTCACCTTCCTCGGCTGGGAGGGGGTCGGGCTCTGCTCGTACCTGCTCGTGGGCTTCTGGTTCGAGCGCCGGCGGGCGTCGAGCGCGTCGGTGAAGGCGTTCGTCACGAACCGCGTCGGCGACTTCGGGTTCATGATCGCGATGTTCTTCATCGTCTTCTCGCTGCACAGCCTCGACTACGCGGCGATGGACGCCGGTGCGGGCAGCCTCTCGAAGACGACCGCGACGGCCATCGCGCTCCTGCTCTTCGTGGGTTGCATCGGCAAGAGCGCGCAGATCGGGCTGCACATCTGGCTGCCCGACGCGATGGAGGGCCCGACGCCGGTGTCGGCCCTCATCCACGCCGCGACGATGGTCACCGCGGGCGTGTTCCTGGTGTGTCGTGCCAACCCGTTCTTCGATCGGAGCGGCACGGCGCTCACGGTCGTCGCCGTCGTCGGGGCGTTGACGGCGATCCTGGCGGGGACGGTCGCCCTGGTGCAGCCCGACATCAAGCGCGTGCTCGCGTACAGCACCGTCAGTCAGCTCGGGTACATGTTCCTCGCCGCCGGCGTGAAGGCGTACTCGATCGCGGTGTTCTTCGTGCTGGTCCACGCGTTCTACAAGGCGACGCTCTTCCTCGGCGCCGGCACCGTGATCCACGGCTCGCACGAGAACCAGGACATCCGGACGATGGGTGGTCTCCGCCGTTACATGCCGGGCACCGCGCTCGGGTTCGCCATCGCGACGCTGGCCATCGCCGGCGTGCCGCCGCTCGCCGGGTTCTGGGCGAAGGACGACGCGATCAGCAGCGCCTTCTTCGGCCACGACTACGTCATCTACGCGATCGGTCTCAGCGCCGCCCTCCTCACCGCGCTCTACATGACCCGTGAGGTCCTGCTCGTGTTCTACGGCAACGAGCGGTTCCATCCGGCGGTGGCCGCCCCGGTGTCCGACGCGTCCGTCGATGCGGCCGAGGAGCCCGTGGCGGTGGTACCCGACGAGCACGGCCTCGATCTCACGGTGTCGCCAACGGTCGACTACGGCACGCCGCCGGTGGGTCCTGCGCACGAAGGTGACCCCCACGAGGGCACGGGCATCATGGTCGCGCCGGTCCTCGTGCTGGCGTTCCTCGCGATCGTCGGCGGGCTGCTCGACCTCCCGTTCCAGAAGCTCGAGTTCCTGACCCACTTCCTCGACCCCGTGTTCGAGACCGTCGCCGCGCCCGAGCCCTCCAGCTTCTGGTCGGCGTTCGGGCTCGACATCGTCGCGATCGCGGTCGCGCTCGTCGGCATCCTGATCGCGTGGCGGATCTACCGCGGGGGTCTCGAGGATCCCGCGGTCGACCCGCTCGACCGGCGGCTCGGTGTCCTCGGCCGGCTGTTCGGACACGCCTGGTACTACGACGAGGGCATCGCGGCCGCGGTCGGCGGGCCGATCCGGCGCGGGGCGTCGTGGCTCGCCGACGTGTTCGACCAGAAGATCATCGACGGCGCGGTCAACGGCATCGCCCGCGGGTTCGGCGCCGCGGGCACGCAGGTACGCAAGGTGCAGACGGGTCTGGTGCGCCAGTACGCGCTGGCGATCGCGTTCGGAACCGTGGCGTTGCTGATCTGGGCCGTGGTGCGGGCGGCCCAGTGACCAACTACCCGATCCTCACGGCGATCATCGTCACGCCGATCCTCGGCGCGCTCATCGTGCTGATGACGCCCACGCGGCGTCCGGAGATCGCCCGGGCGACGGCGGTGCTCGCGTCCGTGGCGACCCTCGGCTTCGCGTTGCTGCTGCTCTGGAAGTTCCAGACCGGCTACGGCGGCTTCCAGTTCCTCGAGTCGAACCGGTGGTTCGCCTCACTCGGCGTCGGCTACATCGTGGGTGTCGACGGCTTCAGCCTGTTCATGGTCGTCGTCACCGCCGCGCTGTTCCCGATCGGGCTGCTCGCGTCCGCCCGCGGGATCGAGCACCGGGTGAAGGCGTACACCTTCTGGTTCCTCCTGCTCGAGGGCGCGATCATGGGGATCTTCCTCTCCCTGGACCTGGTCGCGTTCTTCGTCTTCTGGGAGGCGATGCTCGTCCCGATGTACTTCCTCATCGCGGGATGGGGCAGCGCCAACCGGCGGTACGCGGCGATGAAGTTCTTCATCTACACCGCCGCGGGCTCGGCGTTCCTCCTCGCCGCGCTGCTGGTGCTCGCGTTCCTCCACCAGGCCGCCACCGGCGTCCTCACCTTCGACTACCGCGCGCTCGCGGCCTGGGGCGGTCTGTCCGAGACGACCGAGCGGTGGCTGTTCCTCGGCTTCATGGCCGCGTTCGCGATCAAGGCGCCCCTGGTGCCCTTCCATACGTGGCTCCCCGACGTGCACACCGAGGCGCCGACCGCCGGCTCCGTGGTCCTGGCCGGCGTCATCCTCAAGATGGGCGCGTACGGCGTGCTCCGGTTCGGCTTCGAGCTCTTCCCGCGCGCGTCGGTGTACTTCGCCCCGCTCTTCCTCACCCTCGCGGTCGTCGGCATCGTCTACGGATCGATCGTCGCCGCCATGCAACGCGACGCCAAACGCGTCATCGCGTACTCGTCGGTCGCGCACATGGGCTTCATCCTCCTCGGCATCTTCTCGATCACCGTCTTCGGGCTCGACGGTGCCGCGTTCACGATGGTGAGCCACCCGCTCACCACCGGCGCGCTGTTCCTCGTGATCGGGATGCTCTACGAGCGCCGGCACACCCGCCAGATCGACGATTTCGGTGGCATCTGGAAGTCGGCGCCGAAGCTCACCGCACTGTTCCTGATCGCGATGTTCGCCGGCATCGGGCTCCCTGCGTTCTCGGGCTTCGTCGGCGAGTTCCTCTCCCTGTTGGGCACCTTCGCCGTGCACCGGTGGTGGGCGGTGGTCGCGACGGTCGGCGTGATCCTGGCCGCCGTCTACATGCTCTGGATGTTCCAGCGCGTGTTCACGGGCGTGCCGGAGGGTGAGAACGCGACGATGCACGACGCGACGCCACGCGAGATGATCGTCGTGGTGCCGCTGCTGGCGCTCTCGCTCTTCATCGGCCTGTACTCGCAACCGGTGATCGACCGGGTCGAGCCCACGGTCAAGTGCGTGATGCGCACCTTCGAGCGTGAGACGAACCTGTCACGGCCGGCGCCGGACCGGGTCTCGCTCGAGGGCGTGAAGGGGTGCCGATGATCGCCGCCGTCACCGTGCCCCGCGTCGACTGGTACGCCATCGCCCCGGTCGTGATGCCGGTCGCAGCCGCGATCCTGATCGTCCTGTTCCGCTCCGTGGCGCGCGACCGCGTCCGCACGTACGAGACGGCGCTGGTCATCGGCGCGCTCGGCCTGGCCGCGTCGGCGTTCTTCCTGGCCAAGCAGTGGAGCATGGTCATCGACCACGGACCGGCCGACGCGATGGCGCACATGATGGCCATCGACGGCTTCTCGGTGTTCGTCGGCACGGTCGTCATCGTCAGCGCGCTGATGGCGCTGCTGCTCTCGTCCGACTACCTCCCGCGGCGCGGGATCCAGTCGCGACCCGAGTACGTCGCGTTGCTGCTGTTCTCGGTCGCCGGCATGATCACGATGGCGTCCGCCAACGACCTCATCGTCGTGTTCGTCGCGCTCGAGGTCCTGTCGATCCCGCTCTATGTCCTCGCCGCGTACGACCGGCGCCGCGCCCGCTCGCTCGAGGCGGGCATCAAGTACTTCGTCCTGGGCGCCTTCTCGTCGGCGATCTTCCTCTACGGCGTCGCGCTGGTCTACGGGGCGACCGGCACGACGTCGCTCACCGGGATCCAGTCGTTCCTGGCCACGCACGTCCTCGCCGACGAGGGAACGCTGCTCGCCGGGGTTGCGCTGCTCCTCGTCGGGTTGGGCTTCAAGATCGCGGCCGTGCCGTTCCACATGTGGACGCCGGACGTCTACGAGGGTGCGCCGAGCCCCGTGACCGGGTTCATGTCGTCGGCGACCAAGGCGGCCGGCTTCGCCGCGCTGCTCCGGGTGCTGTTCACGGGCCTGGCCCAGTACCAGACCGACTGGCGCAACCTGTTGTTCGTGCTCGCCGTGCTCACGCTGCTCGGGGGCAGCATCGCTGCGCTGCGCCAGACCGACCTCAAGCGGCTGCTCGCGTACTCGTCGATCGCGCACGCCGGCTACGTGCTCATCGGCGTGCAGGCCGGCACGGCGCGAGGCCTGCAGGCGGCGCTCGTCTACCTGCTCGTCTACGCGTTCATGACGATCGGCGCCTTCGCGCTGGTCGTCGCGCTCGGCGGACGCGACGACACCCATGCGATCGACGATCTCCGGTCTCTCGGCCGGCGCCGACCGCTGATCGCGGCGCTGCTCGCCTTCTTCCTCCTGGCCCAGGCGGGGATCCCGCCGACGTCCGGGTTCATCGCCAAGCTGGGTGTCTTCGGCGCCGCGGCGGCTGCGCACTCGTACGCGCTGCTGCTCGTCGGCGTCGTCACCTCGGTCATCACCGCGTACTTCTACCTGCGGGTCATCCTCACGATGTACGCGACGGAGGACGAGCAGACCGAGCCCGACGAGGTCGAGGTGGAGTCCGAGCGCGCGGATCTCGGCCTCCCCACGGCGACGGTGCTCACCGTCTGCGTGCTCGCGACGATCTGGATCGGGATCCTGCCGACGGTGATCATCGACTTCGCGCACAACGCGACCCTGATCATCTGATCGCGGATCCCGACGTTCGGCGGTCCGGTTCGCGCACGTTCGCCCGCCTGGCGCGGCAATGCGGTCGCGTCCCGACCGGCCCGGGAAATCGGGCCGTCCACGGTTTGGGGGCGGCGAAAAGGCCGGACATATACTCGCCCGGTTCCGGCGTCGGGTTGGAGGGGCCGCGCGCGTGACCGAGTACTACCGGCAGTACCTGGCGGTCGCCGTGCTCATCGGCGCGGGCCTGCTCATGGTCGGCGGGATGCTGGGCCTCGGCAAGCTGGTCCGACCGTCCCGCCCACAGCCGCAGAAGTACGTCACGTACGAGGCCGGATCCGACCCCGTCGGCGGGTGGGGCCAGTCGAACGTCCGGTACTACGTGTACGCCCTGCTCTTCGTGATGTTCGACGTCGAAGCCGTCTTCATCTTCCCGTGGGCCACGCGCGTGGAGCACCTGGGAGTGCAGTCGCTCTCCTCGATGATCGTGTTCATCGTCGTGCTGACCCTCGGTCTCGTGTACGCCTGGCGCAAGGGGGTCCTGCGGTGGGCCTAGTGGAGAAGGGGGTGCTGGGGAAGAAGCCGCTCAAGCCGGTCACCTGGCTCCTCAACTACAGCCGGAAGTACAGCCTCTGGATGTTCCAGTGGGGCCTCGCGTGCTGCGCGATCGAGATGGGGGCGGCCCTCGCCAGTCCCCGCTACGACATGATGCGGCTGGGCGTGATCCCGTTCCCGGCGAGCCCCCGCCAGGCCGACCTCGTGGTGATCTCCGGCACGGTCACCGACAAGATGGCGCCGGCGATCAAGCGGCTCTACGAGCAGATGCCGGATCCGAAGTACGTCATCTCGATGGGCTCGTGCGCCAACTGCGGCGGCCCGTACTGGGACTCGTACTCGGTGACCAAGGGCGTGGACCAGATCATCCCGGTCGACATCTACATCCCAGGGTGCCCGCCCCGCCCCGAGGCACTGCTGGACGCCATCGTCATGCTCCAGGAGCGCATCCAGAACGAGGGCATCGGCAACGACGAGCTGGCGCAGCGTTGGCGTGGCGAGTACGTGGTGGCCGACCGCGTCGCGCGGGTTCCCGCGCCCGTCCCCGCGCCCACGGCCGCACCGGCGGGGGCATAGGACGCCGATGGCCGACGAGACCCCCGCCGAGAACGTCTCCTCGCCCGACCCCGCGCGACGTGCAGTCGGCGCCGGCCGACGCCCCCGAGGCCGCGGTCGAGGCGCGAGCCGGAACCGGAGCCGGAGCCCGAGACCGAGCCGGTCGATCCCGAGCTCGAGGCGTTGTTCACCCGCTTCGAGGCCGCGCTCGGCGAGGGCGTGGTCGAGCACGCGGAGACGCACGGCACGCTCGTGGTGCGGGTGCGGCCCGAGGCCTGGCGCCGTGCTGCGACGGTCGCGCGTGCGGACCTCGACTGCGACTACCTCACGTTCGTGTCCGGGATCGACTGGATGCCGGCGCCGAAGCCCGACGACGAGGCCGGCGGTGACACCTCGTCACCGGTGCAGCCCGACACGATGACGTTCGGCGCGGCCGGCTCCGACGGGCGCTTCCAGGTCTTCGGGCGCGTGCAGTCGACGAGCCGGCACTGGGGCATCACGCTCAAGACCGACGTCAGCGAATCGGCGCCGGTGGTCGAGAGCTGGGTCCCCGTGTACCCGGGTGCCGACTGGCACGAGCGCGAATGCTGGGAGATGTACGGCATCGGGTTCGAGGGTCACCCGAAGCTGCGGCACCTGTACCTGCCCGGCGAGTTCGAGGGTCACCCGCTGCGCAAGGACTTCGCACTCCTCGCACGCGAGGTGAAGCCGTGGCCCGGGCTCGTCGACGTGGAGCCGATGCCCGGCGACGACACCGAGGAAGGTGGTGAGGCGTGACCTCCACCGAGACACCGCCGTTCGAGGTCGACCCGTCGCTGTACCGGCACCTGGCCGACGCGCAGGTGAACGTCGAGCTCGACACCGGGGACATGATCCTCAACCTCGGGCCGCAGCACCCCGCCACCCACGGCACGTTGCGTCTCGTCGTCCGTCTCGACGGCGAGCGCGTGGTGGCCGCCGATCCGGTGATCGGCTACATGCACCGCGGCTACGAGAAGCTCACCGAGTTCCGCACGTACCCGCAGATCACGACCCTGATCAACCGGATCGACTGGCTCTCGAGCTTCGCGAACGAGGTGCCCTTCATCCACGCGGCCGAGGGTCTGATGGACATCGAGGCGCCGCCGCGCGCCCAGTGGATCCGCACCATTCTCACCGAGCTGAGCCGCATCGCGACCATCTACCTCTTCCTCGGCGAGATGGGCCTGCAGGTGGGCGCGCTCACCCCCGCGTTCTGGGGCTTCCGCGACCGCGAGCACGTGCTCAACCTCATCGAGGCCGCGACCGGCGGCCGCTTCCACCCCAACTTCAACCGCATCGGCGGCATCAAGGACGACCTGCCCTGGGGCTGGATCGCCGACTGTCGCGACGCGATGAAGCGCATCCTCGACGGCTGCGACGACTTCGAGGACGTGCTCGTCGGCAACGAGATCTTCGTGGCCCGCACCCGCGGCATCGGGATCATCCCGGGTGAGCTCGGCGCGGCCTACGGCGTGTCGGGCGCGAACCTGCGCGCGTCGGGCGTCGACTGGGACCTGCGCCGCGACGGCAAGCCGTATCTCGCGTACCCCGAGCTCGACTTCAAGGTCTGGACCCACGCCGACGGCGACTCGTTCGCCCGCTACTGGGTGCGGCTGCAGGAGACGCGTGAGGCGGCGCGCATGGTGCTGCAGCTCCTCGACGGCCTGCCGGCGGGCCCGATCATGGCCAAGGTGCCGCGCATCATCAAGGTGCCCGAGGGCGAGGTCTGGGTCGAGACGGAGAACCCGCTCGGGCAGATGGGGTACTACGTCGTCTCGAAGGGCGCGACCGGCCCGTTCCGCGTGAAGATCCGGTCGGCGTCGTTCTCCAACGTCTCGATCCTGCCCTGGCTGCTGCAGGGCGTCTACGTTCCCGACGTCATCACCATCCTGGGCAGCCTGTACTTCATCCTCGGAGACATCGACCGCTGATGCACTACGACTCGCTGCGCGCTCGACATCGGCTGGGGGACCACGACGGCGATCAAGACCGTCATGGTCCTCGCCATCATCCCGTTGGGCGCGCTCATCCTCGGCTACACGTTCCTGCTGAAGATGATGAGCCACATGCAGAGCCGGCTCGGACCGATGGACCCCGGCGGCTTCCACGGTTGGTTCCAGCTCGTGGGCGACGGCATGAAGTTCCTCCAGAAGGAGGACATCATGCCGGGGGAGGCGGACCGTCGCGTCTTCGCGCTCGCCCCCGCGATCGTCGTCATCTCGACGTTCCTGATCTTCCTCGTGATTCCCGCCGGACCGCGCCTCGTGGTGCGCGACCTCGACGTCGGCGTCTTCTACGCGCTCGCCGTCTCGTCGCTGTCGGTCATCGGCGTGCTGATGGCCGGGTGGGCCAGCGCCAACAAGTTCGCCCTCCTGGGTGCGCTGCGCGCCGCCGCCCAGCTGATCGCCTACGAGTTGCCGCTGCTGCTCGCCGTGGTCGGCGTGGTCATCCAGGCCGGGACGATGAACCTGCAGGGCATCGTGTACGCGCAGCAGAACGGCTCGATCTTCGGGCTCGACTTCTTCGGCAACCCGTACATCCTCACGCAGTTCGTCGGGTTCTTCCTCTTCCTGGTGGCCGCGCAGGCCGAGCTCACCCAGACGCCGTTCGACATGCCGGTCGCGGAGTCCGAGCTCGTCGCCGGGTACATGGTCGAGTACACCGGCTTCCGGTTCCTCTTCTTCTTCATCGGCGAGTTCGGCACCGCGTTCGCCTTCGCGGCGCTGGCGGCGACGCTCTACCTCGGGGGCTGGGCGATTCCCGGCGTGCACGGCGGCATCGCCGACCTGCTCGGACCGGTCGTGCTCTTCGTGAAGCTGATGGCCGTCGCGTTCTTGATGTTCTGGGTGCGCTTCACCTACCCGCGGCTGCGGGAGGACCAGCTGCAGTCGTTGGCCTGGAAGTTCCTGATCCCGATCGCGCTGTTGAACATCATCGCCACGGCGATCATCAAGGTGGCCGTCTGATGGCGCTCAAGAAGCCGAAGCTGCCGGGCGTCATCAGCGGACTGGGCGTGACCTTCCGCACGATGATGGAGGGCGCGGTCACCGTGCAGTACCCCCACGAGCGGGAGGATCCCGCGCCGCGCGCGCGTGGCGTCATCGCGCTCAAGGAGGAGAACTGCACCGCCTGCATGCTGTGCGGCCGCAGCTGCCCCGACTGGTGCATCTACATCGAGGGCCACAAGGAGCTCGCCCCGCCGCGTCGCGAGGGCGGCCGTCCGCGCAGCGTCAACATCCTCGATCGTTTCGACATCGACTACGGGCTGTGCATGTACTGCGGCATCTGCGTCGAGGTGTGCCCGTTCGACGCGCTGTTCTGGAGTCCCGAGTACGAGTACTCCGAGCCCCGCATCGCCGAGCTGCTCCACGACAAGCACAAGCTCGGTGAGTGGATGGCCACCGTGCCCGAAACCGAGCCGCTCGAGCTCGGCGCAGAAGTCAAGGGCAAGAAGTAGTGGTCGCGCAGAACGTCGTCTTCTGGATCCTCGCGGTCGCGATGGTGCTCGCGGCGATCGGCGTCGTGCGATCGAGCAACGTCGTGCACGCCGCCCTCTACCTCGTGGTGGTGATGGCCGGCGCGGCCGCGCAGTACATCCTGCTTGCCGCCGAGTTCGTCGCCTGGGTGCAGGTGATCATCTACATCGGCGCGGTGATCATCCTGTTCCTCTTCGGGATCATGCTCACCCGTGCGCCGATGGGTGGGGACTCCGACCTCGACAACGACCAGCGCTGGCCCGCCGCGGTGGTCGGTCTCTTCCTCGCCGGCGTGCTCGCCACCCTGCTGATCGACGCCTTCCACGCCAAGGAGATCAAGATCAGCGGTGCCGGCGGGTTGCGCACGCTGCACACCGGCAAGTCGGCCACGATCGCGGACCTCATCTTCAAGAGCTATGTCGTCCCGTTCGAGGTCGTCTCCATCCTGCTCCTGGCCGCGCTCGTCGGCGCCGTCGTGATCGCACGGAGGGACTGATGATCCTCAACCAGTTCCTGATCCTCGCCGCGATCCTCTTCTGCATCGGGGTGTACGGCGTGCTCGCCCGCCGGAACGGAGTGCTCGTGCTCATGAGCGTGGAGTTGATGCTCAACGCGGTGAACATCAACCTCGTCGCGTTCTCCGCGTACCTGCACGCCGCCGCCGGTCAGGTCTTCGCGCTCTTCGTCATCACGATCGCGGCGGCCGAGGTGGGCGTCGGGCTCGCCATCGTCCTGCTCATCTACCGCAACCTCCACAGCCCCGACCTCGACCGCGTCGAACAGCTGAAGGGGTAAGAGGCGACCGTGCTCTCCTACGCGTGGATCATCCCCGTCATCCCGGTGGTGTCGTTCGTCCTGATCCTGTTCTTCGGCAAGAAGATGCCGAAGGGCGGGTCGGAGATCGGGATCACGTTCGTGGGTGGCGCGTTCGTGCTCGCGTGCATCACTGCGGTGCAGTGGTTCCAGCGCGTCGAGGACGCCACCAGCACCAGCGGAGGCTCGGCGCTCAAGGCGTTCGGCAAGGGGCTCTTCCTCCACGCGCCGTCCGAGGCGATCGTGAAGCCGGTGGTCTCGACGGTGAGCTGGTTCCACATCGGCGGCGTCGACGTGACCGTCGGGACCCGCATCGACGGCCTCGCGGTGATGATGCTCTTCGTCGTCACCCTGATCTCGCTGCTCGTGCACATCTACTCGACGGCGTACATGCACGACGACGTGCGGTTCACCTACTACTACGCCGCGCTGAGCCTCTTCACCGCGTCGATGCTCACGCTGGTCGTGGCGTCGAACACCCTGCAGCTGCTCGTCGGCTGGGAGCTGGTCGGGCTCTGCTCGTTCATGCTCATCGGACACTGGTGGGAGGAGCACGCCAACACCAACGCCGCGCTCAAGGCCTTCCTCACCACGCGGACCGGCGACGTCGGCCTGATGATCGGTGTCATCGTCACGTTCTTCGCCGCCAACCAGAGCTTCGACATCGGCAAGATCAACACGCTGTCGCTCGCCGGCGTCAACGGCCACACGATCTGGGTCGTCGGCGCGTCCTGTCTGCTCATCGGAATCATCGGCAAGAGCGGTCAGTTCCCGCTGCACACCTGGCTGCCCGACGCGATGGCCGGTCCGACGCCGGTGTCGGCGCTGATCCACGCCGCGACGATGGTGGTCGCCGGCGTGTACCTCGGCGCCCGGGTCTACGGCGTCTTCTGGCAGGGTTTCTCCATCGCCAACGGCGGCACCAACGCGATGGCGATCATCGGCGGGATCACGATCCTGATCGGTGCCGTGCTCGCGTTCGTGCAGGACGACATCAAGAAGGTGCTCGCCTACTCCACCATCAGCCAGCTCGGGTACATGGTGATGGGTCTCGGCGTCGGCGCCTGGGTCGGTGCGGTCTTCCACCTGTTCACCCACGCATTCTTCAAGGCGCTGCTGTTCCTCGGCGCCGGCTCGGTCAGCCACTCCGGCTCGCACCACTCCTTCGACATGAAGAAGGACATGGGCGGCCTGCGCAAGTTCATGCCGATCACCTTCGTGACCTTCATGATCGGGTCGCTCGCGCTCGCCGGCATCTTCCCGCTGGCGGGTTCTGGTCGAAGGACGAGATCCTGGCCGTCGCCGGGCAGTCGGGCTTCACCTGGTTCATGGTCGTGGGCCTGATCGGTGCGCTGCTGACCGCGGCCTACATGACCCGATGCGTGTACCTGACGTTCTTCGGCGAGTACCGCGGCCACGCCCACCCGCACGAGTCGCCGAAGGCGATCACCATCCCGCTGATCGTGCTGGCCACGTTCAGCACCATCGCCGGCCTCGCCAACGCGTCGTGGTTCGGCATCGAGAAGTTCCTCGACTACATCGAGCCGCGGACGGCCTTCCCCGAGGGCATCTACAAGCCCGACTTCGACGTCCTGCTGGCGGCGATCTCCGTCGGTGCCGCGCTGACGGCGATCGCGGTGGTCGCCACCTACTTCTTCGAGAAGCGTCGGTACGGGGTGAAGGGGCTCACCGCGCGCAGCGGTGCGGCCAAGGCCGGTCACACGTTCCTGCTCAACAAGTACTACCTGGATCACCTGTACACCGACACGATCGTCGCCGGGATCAAGGGTCCGATCGCCCGCGCGTCGTACTGGGTGAACATGAACGTGATCGACGGCGTGGTGAACGGCGTCGGCCGGGGCACGGCCGCGTTCGGCCGGGTGGTGTACCGCTACGTCGACCAGGACGCGGTCGACGGCGCGGTGAACGGACTCGCGCGGGAGACCGACCAGGCCGGCGGCCTGCTCAGCCCCCTGCAGTCGGGTCGACTCCAGCGCTACGCGCTGCTGCTCTTTGCATCCGTCGGGCTCATTGCCCTCGCGATCGCCATCTTCGGTTAGGGGACGACGAGAGATGAACTGGTTCCACGAGTGGGCTCTGACGCTGGCGGTCTTCGTGCCGCTCGTCGGACTGGCGCTGGTGATGCTCGTGCCGAGAGCCGAGGAGACGACCGCGAAGGTCATCGCGCTGCTCGCGAGCCTCGTCACGCTCGGCGTCGGCATCGGCATCCTCGCCGACTTCAACTACGACCACGCAGGGCTGCTCCAGTTCCGCGTGAACGAGCGCTGGATCGACGTCATCCACGCCCGCTACCACATGGGGATCGACGGCATCTCGCTGCCGATGCTCATCCTGTCGATGGTCATCACGGTGCTGTGCATCGTCTACTCCTGGAACCACTTCCCGGAGCCGCACAACCCGAAGGGCTTCCTCGCGCTGATCCTGCTGCTCGAGGTCGGCATGAACGGCACGTTCGCCGCGCAGGACCTGATCCTGTTCTTCATCTTCTTCGAGATCGTCCTGCTCCCGATGTTCTTCATGATCGGCGTGTGGGGTGGTCCGAACCGCGAGTACGCGTCGATCAAGTTCTTCCTGTTCACCTTGTTCGGCTCGGCCCTGATGCTGCTGAGCTTCCTCGCGCTGTACTTCCTGCAGGGCTCGTTCCAGATCCCGGCGCTCGCCCGAATGGGAGACGGCAACCTCGCCGAGACGACCCGCCTGTTGATCTTCGGCGGGATGTTCCTCGGCTTCGCGATCAAGGTGCCGATGTTCCCGTTCCACACCTGGCTGCCCGACGCGCACACCGAGGCGCCGACGGTCGGCTCGGTGCTGCTCGCCGCCATCCTGCTGAAGCTCGGTACCTACGGATTCATCCGCATCGCGATACCGATCCTGCCCCACGCCGCGCAGAAGTGGGCGCCCTGGATCGGCCTGCTCGCGGTGATCGGCATCATCTACGGCGCGTTGTGTTGTCTGGCGCAGACCGACATGAAGCGACTCATCGCGTTCTCGTCGGTCGCCCACATGGGTTTCGTGATGCTCGGGATCGCGACGCTCACCAGCTTCGGCATCAACGCCGCGGTCTTCGGCATGGTCGCCCACGGTCTGATCACCGGCATGCTCTTCTTCATCGCCGGCTCGGTCCAGCACACCTACGGCACCCGCATCATGAGCCGGCTCGGCGGCTTGCTGAAGCAGGCGCCGAAGATGGGGTGGATCCTCGGCTTCTGTGCCATGGCGTCGCTCGGCCTGCCCGGTCTGGCCGGGTTCTGGGGCGAGTTCCCCGCGGTGCTCTCGGCGTACCAGCCCGCGGCGGGGCTCTCCGACGCGGTCTTCCGCACGTTCATGGTCGTGGCCGCGATCGGCACCGTCCTCGCGGCCGGCTACCTGCTCTGGATGTACCAGCGCGTCGCGTTCGGCGAGCCGAAGCCGGAGTTCGCGGACGCCCACATCCACGACGTGTCGGCGATCGAGTGGATCGCGTGGACGCCGATCCTGCTCTTCATCGTGGTGCTCGGTGTCTACCCGGACATCATCTTCTCACTCACCGATCCGGGGGCCACGCACATCGCGAACCTCGTGACCCGGGCCGTCGGAGGGTGACGTGAACCCGGGTTGGGACTTCCATGCGATCGCGCCGATCATCATCGTGTCGGCGACGATCGTCGTGGTGCTGATCGCGGACTTCTTCTTCGAGTACCGCGGTCGCTTCAAGACCGAGCAGATCGCCGCGTTCGGCGTGCTCGCGGCGATGATCCCGGTGATCACGCTGGCCGTCGACGGCACCACCCGCTCGATGTGGAACGGCGCCTTCGTCGTCGACCCGTACTCGCTGGTGTTCCAGGGCTTCTTCCTGGCCGCGGCGTACGTCGCGATGCTGCTCTCGGTCGACTACATCGGCGACGGCGACTACTACCAGGGCGAGTACTACGTCCTGCTGCTCACGTCGCTGCTCGGCATGATGGTGATGGCGAGCTCGCGTGACCTGATCACGATCTTCGTGGCGCTCGAGACGATCTCGATCCCCACCTTCGTGCTCGCCGGCTGGCGCAAGCACGACGTGAAGTCGAACGAGGCGGCGATCAAGTACTACCTGATCGGTGTGCTGTCGTCGGCGGTGATGCTCTACGGCATGTCGCTCGTCTTCGGGCTCACCCGCTCGACGCTCCTGCACGACATCGCGGCCAAGGTCGGTCACCTCGATTCGCCCCTGCTCCTCGTGGCCGGCTTCCTCACCATCGTCGGGTTCGCCTTCAAGATCAGTGCGGTGCCGTTCCACTTCTGGGCGCCCGACACGTACGAGGGCGCGCCCACACCGGTCACCGCGTTCCTCTCGGTGTCGTCGAAGGCCGGCGGCTTCGTCGCGCTGCTCTCGGTGGTGATCTTCGGGTTCTTCCCGAACGCCGACATGTGGCAGCCGGTCATCTGGGGCCTCGCGGCCGCGTCGATGATCCTCGGCAACCTGGTCGCGCTGCGCCAGACGAACATCATCCGGATGCTGGCGTACTCGTCGATCGCCCAGGGCGGCTTCATCCTCGTGCCCTTCGCGGTCGCGCCCGACGGCGGTGCGGCGCGGTCGTCGATCGAGGCGGTCGTGATCTACATCCTGATCTACGGCGCGATGAACCTCGGCGCGTTCGGTATCGCCATCGCCTTCGCGCGGCGCACGCGGTCGGCGGAGATCACGAGCTACGGGGGCATGGGCCAGTACGCGCCGGGGATGGCGCTGCTGATGTCGATCTTCCTGTTCTCGCTCGCCGGCGTTCCGCCGTTCGCAGGCTGGTTCGCGAAGCTCACGATGTTCCGGGCCGCACTCGACGCGAACACGCCCGGCGCCACGGTGCTCGGCGCGATCGCGGCCGTCATGTCGGTCGTCGCGTTCTTCTACTACGCGCGCGTCGCTCGCGAGATCTGGTTCCACCCGACGCCGGAGGGCGCCGACACGACGCCCGTCCGCTCGCCGGTCGCGCTCAACGCGGCCGTCGGTATCTGCGCGGTCGTGGTGCTCGTCGTCGGCGTGTACCCGCAGCTCTTCGCCCGGCTGGGTGAGCTCGCCGCCGGCGGGTGAGCGACACCGACACCGCCGCCGTCCTCGTCGAGCGCATCCACCGCAACGGACCGATCCGGTTCGGCGCGTTCGTCGACGTCGCCCTCTACGGGCGCGGTGGGTTCTTCACCGAGGGTGGTGGCGCGGGCCGGACCGGTCGGGACTTCGTGACCAGCCCCGAGGTCGGTTCCCTGTTCGGTGTCTGCGTGGCGCGCGCGCTCGATGTCGAGTGGGAGCGGCAAGGGCGTCCGGATCCGTTCGTGGTCGTCGAGGCCGGCGCCGGCAACGGTCGGCTCGCCCGTGACGTGCTCCGGGCGGAGCCCGGATGCGCGGGCGCGTTGCACTACGTCCTCGTGGAGCGCAGCGCCCGGCTGCGCGCGGAGCAGGCGGCGCGGTTGCCGCTCGAGCCCGTGGTCGACAGCCTCGGTCCGGCGACGCGTGACGATCCCGACGACTCGCCGGTGCCCGTCGCCGGGCTCGGTCCGATCGTGGGCGCGCTCGACGAGCTCCCGGCGCGCCCGGTCGACGGCGTGATCCTCGCCAACGAGCTGCTCGACAACCTCGCCTTCGAGATCGTGGTGCGCACCGAGCGGGGCTGGGACGAGGTGCGCGTCGGCGTCACCGACGACGGGACGTTCGTCGAGGTCCGGGTGCCCGCCACCGAGGACCTTGTGGCGTGGGTGGTGGATGTCGACGCGGCGCCGGGCACGCGGCTGCCGGTCGCCACCGGCGCGGTCGAGTGGATCTCGGTGGCGGCGGGCGCGCTGCGTCGTGGCGCGCTGGTCCTCGTCGACTACACGGCGACGTGGAACGAGCTCGTGCAGCGCGACGGCGGCTGGCTGCGCACCTACGCGGGCCACGCGCGCGGCGACGCGCCCCTCGTCGAGCCGGGTGCGCAGGACATCACCGCCGACCTCCCGATCGAGATGCTCCGCCGGGCGGGCGCACGGGCAGGGCTCGAGCTCGCGCTCGAGACCACGCAGGCCGGGTGGCTGGCCGAGCTCGGGATCGACGCGCTCGTCGCCGAGGGCCGGGCCCGATGGGAGGCCGGCGCGGCCGCGCCCGGTCTCGAGGAGCTGTCGGGACGGAGCCGGGGTCCCGAGGCCGCCGCGCTCACCGATGCCGGTGGGCTCGGGGCCCACACCGTGCTCCGGCTGGTGAAGCGCTGACGCTCGGTGACGCCGGGGTGACGGAGGCACGGGCGCGATGGGTAGCGTCTGCCGATCCGGCCGCACGGAGGGGATGAGCGATGGCAGACGTGACGCTCGAGGCGCTGCTCGAGGAGGGACGGACCTTCCCGCCCCCGCCCGACTTCGTCGCCCGCGCGCTCGTGACCGACGATGCGTTGCGCGACCGGGCCGAGGCCGACCCCGAGGCGTTCTGGGCCGATCAGGCGCGTTCGCTCCTGCACTGGGACACCGACTTCACGACGACCTGCGAGTGGGAGCTGCCGTTCGCGCGGTGGTTCACGGACGGGCGGCTCAACGTCTCGTACAACTGCCTGGACCGCCACGTCGCCGACGGTCACGGCGGCCAGGTGGCGATCCTCTGGGAGGGTGAGCCCGGAGACACGCGGTCGATCACGTACGGCGAGTTGCTCGCCGAGGTGGGCCGGACCGCCAACGCCCTGAAGTCGCTCGGCGTGGTGCGAGGGGACCGCGTCGCGATCTACATGGGCATGGTGCCCGAGCTGGCCATCGCGATGCTGGCCTGCGCGCGCATCGGCGCTGCGCACTCCGTGGTGTTCGGTGGCTTCACCGCCGACTCGCTGCGCGACCGCATCAACGACGCCGAGGCACGCGTGCTCGTGACCGGCGACGGCGCGTGGCGGCGGGGCGGGATCGTCCCGCTCAAGGAGATCGCCGACGAGGCGCTGGCGGAGACCCCGTCGATCGAGAAGTGTCTCGTGCTGCGGCGCACCGCCCAGGACGTCGCCATGACCGACGGTCGCGACGTCTGGTGGCACGACGTCGTGCCCGACCAGTCGCCCGACTCTCCGCCGGAGTCGATGGACGCGGAGGACCTCCTCTTCATCCTCTACACCAGCGGCACCACGGGGAAGCCCAAGGGGATCATGCACACGACCGGGGGCTATCTCACCCAGGTCGCGTTCACGACGAAGTACGTGTTCGACCTCCATCCCGAGACCGACGTCTACTGGTGCACCGCCGACTGCGGCTGGGTCACCGGCCACTCGTACATCGTGTACGGACCGCTCGCGAACCGTGCGACGAGCGTCATGTACGAGGGCACGCCCGACCATCCCGGTAAGGACCGGTTCTGGTCGATCGTCGAGAAGTACGGCGTGACGATCCTCTACACCGCGCCGACCGCGATCCGGACCTTCATGAAGTGGGGGACCGACCTCCCGGCGGGGCACGACCTGTCGTCGCTGCGGCTGCTCGGGTCCGTCGGCGAGCCGATCAACCCGGAGGCGTGGGTCTGGTACTCCCAGTACATCGGCGGCGGCCGATGCCCGATCGTGGACACGTGGTGGCAGACCGAGACCGGCGCCATCATGATCAGCCCGTTGCCGGGGGCGACCGTGACCAAGCCGGGGAGCGCGACGTTCCCGCTGCCGGGCATCGGCGCGGAGATCGTCGACGACACCGGCGACCCGGTGGGCATCCCCGGCGGTGGCTACCTCACGCTCACCCGGCCGTGGCCCTCGATGCTGCGCGGGATCTGGGGTGACCCCGAGCGCTACCGCGAGACCTACTGGTCCCGTTTCGAGGGGCGGTACTTCGCCGGTGACGGCGCGAAGCGTGACGCGGAGGGCTACTTCTGGCTGCTCGGTCGCGTCGACGACATCATGCTCGTCGCCGGTCACAACATCTCGACCACCGAGGTCGAGTCCGCGCTGGTGTCCCATCCCGCGGTGGCCGAGGCCGCGGTCGTCGGCAAGACCGACGACACCACCGGCCAGGCCGTGGCGTCGTTCGTGATCCTGCGCGCCGGCAACGAGCCGAGCGACGCGTTGGTGGCCGAGCTCCGCGACCACGTCGCGCATCACATCGGGCCGATCGCCAAGCCGAAGTCGATCCTGTTCACCGAGGACCTGCCGAAGACGCGTTCGGGCAAGATCATGCGCCGCCTGCTCCGCGACGTCGCGGAGGACCAGGCGCTCGGTGACACGACAACGCTCGCCGACCCCGGCGTGGTCGACGGCATCAAGACGCGCTACCTGGCCGACGCGACCGACGAGGACTGAGCCGTGCGATCGAGCTCGGGAGCCGGAGTCGTGGGGTCCGGGCGGTGCGCGTGCGGCGACGCACGACGTCCGGCCGGCATCAGGAAGAGGACTGAGTCTTGGTCCGACGCGGGTACGTCCCGGAGCACTGGACGTGGCGCGACGGCCCGGTCGAGCCGGGACCGTCGGTGCTCATCGACATCGACGGCGTGCTGTCCGACGCCGCCACGCGCCAGCACTACATCGAGGCCCCCCGCCGCGACTGGCGCGGTTTCTTCGACGCGTGCGGCGACGACCCCGTGATCGAGGAGGTCCGCGCGATGCTCGACCTCCTCGACCGCGACGTCCGCGTGATCCTGCTCACCGCACGTCCGCAGCGGGTGCACGAGCTCACGGAGGCGTGGCTCCGGAGGTACCACATCCGTTGGGACGTGCTCATCATGCGGCCCTGGGGGGACTACGAGCTGTCGCGCGACTTCAAGCAGTCGTCGCTGTGGGACCTGCGGGACTACGGGTTCGAGGTGTTGCTGGGGATCGAGGACGACCGGCGCAATGTGGAGATGCTGCGGGCAGAGGGTGTCCCGACGCTCTACCGGCACAGCGGCTACTACGACTGAGGCCCGCTTCTCGCGCGGCGGGCGCGTGGGACGGCGCCGCCTCGCCGTTCGCTCAGACAACCGAAGGCTTGCTCGCGGCGCGACGACGCCGCGTCGGCGCGCCCTCGTTCTATTGGTGGGCAGAGGTGGAGTGGACGGCGGCGCCGATGATCCCTGCTTCGTTCTGCAGCTGGGCGGGGACCAGGGGGGTGCGGATCTGGATCCTCGGAAGGAACTTCTCGGCCTTCTTGCTGACGCCACCGCCGATGATGATGAGCTCGGGCCAGATGAGTGACTCCAGGAGCTCGAAGTACTTCTGGAGTCGGTGGGCCCAGTGCTTCCACGAGAGCTCGTCGCGGTCGCGTGCCGAGTCGGCGGCCCAGTCCTCCGCGTCGCCGCCCTCGAGCGGGAGATGGCCGAGCTCGGTGTTGGCGACGAGCACGCCGTCGCTGAAGATCGCGCTCCCGATCCCGGTGCCGAGGGTCACGACCGCAACCGTGCCGTGGTGACCCTGGCCGGCGCCGAACCGCATCTCGGCGAGGCCGGCGGCGTCCGCGTCGTTGAGCACCACGACGGCACGCCGCAGCGCGTCACCGAACAGGTCGTGCGCGTCGACGCCGATCCACGACTCGTCGATGTTCGCCGCCGTCTCCACGATCCCGGCCCGCACCACCGCCGGCATCGTGATCCCGATCGGACCCGGACCCTGGAGCCGGCCCACGACGTCGGCGACGGTCGCGCCCACCGCCTCCGGGGTCGCCGGTGACGGCGTGAGGATGCGCACCCGATCGGCGGTCAGCTCGCCGCGGTCCGGTGTCGACCGGCGCGCCCTTGATGCCGGTCCCCCCGACGTCGACGCCGACGGCCGCGGCGGTTCCTGAGAGGTCACTGGGTCCCATCCGCCCGAGATTACGGGCCCGGGAACGCAGGCTCGGCCACCCACGTTGTGACCGACATGAGCAAGAACACGATGAAGACGTTCGTCCTCCTCGCCGCGTTCGGCGGGCTGTTCATGGTCATCGGGGCGTTCTTCGGTCAGACCGGGCCTCGTCATCGGCCTGGTGCTCGCGCTCGCGATGGTCGGCGGGTCGTATTGGTTCAGCGACAAGCTGGCCGTCGCCTCCGCCGGCGCCAAGCCGGTCGACGAGCGCGACGCGCCCGAGCTGTACTCGATCGTCCGGGACCTCGCGCAGCGGGCCGGGCAACCGATGCCGCGTGTGTACCTCTCGCCGGCCGCGCAGCCGAACGCATTCGCGACGGGGCGCACCCCGGCGCACGCGGTGGTCTGCGTGACCCAGGGACTGATGCAGGTCCTCGACACCGAGGAGATCCGCGGCGTGCTCGCCCACGAGATGAGCCACGTCAAGAACCGCGACATCCTCATCGGCTCGATCGCGGCGGCCATGGCCATGGCGATCACGTTCATCGCGCGCATCGCCATGTGGGGCGCGATCTTCGGCGGTGGAGGTCGCGACAGCGAAGGCGGCAACGTGTTCGGCGCGCTGCTGCTCGCGGTGCTCGCCCCCGTGGCGGCGTTCGTGATCCAGATGTCGATCAGCCGGTCGCGCGAGTACGAGGCCGACCACTCGGGTGCCGAGCTGCTCGGCACCGGTGAGCCGCTCGCCCGCGCGTTGGAGAAGATCGAGGCGTACGCGAAGCAGGTGCCGATGAACGTGCCGCCGGCGCAGGCGACCGCGTACATCGTGAACCCGTTGACCGGCCGGAAGGTCGAGTTCGGCAACCTCTTCATGACCCACCCGCCGACCGCGGAGCGCGTCGCCCGGTTGCGTCACCAGTTCTGACCGGCCCGCGCCGATCGCGGCGGACCCGACGCTACGATCGACGGCGGTTCGGGCGTTTGGCGGGTTGCCGGGGGAGTGCGTGGCGCAAGAGACCGAGGGCGCGGACATCGGGCTCCGCGCGCGCCACACGGCGGTCATCTTCCTCGTCAGCCTGGCCGGGCTGCTGCTCGAGGTCGGCTACACCCGCATCGTCTCGTTCAAGCTCTACTACTACTACGTGTACCTCGTGCTGGGGCTCGCCCTCCTCGGCATCGGGTCGGGCGGGATCGTCGTCGTCGTCTTCGGACGCCTGCGCCGCGCCGCGACCGACGCCGTCATCGCGTGGTGCGGGATCGTCGGCGCCGCGATCGTCGGCATCGGGTACTTCGTCGTCGCGCGCATCCCGATCGACACGGTGTCGATCTGGGACTACGGCACGAAGGCGTCGTTCAAGAACGTCGCGATCCTCGGCGTGGTGTGCTTCACGCTCTTCGCGTCGTTCGTCGGGCTCGGGATCATCGTCTCGACGATCCTGGGCCGTGGCGGCGACCGCGTCGGGAGGCTCTACTTCGCCGACCTGATCGGTGCCGGGCTCGGCTGCGTGCTGGCGATCCCGCTGATCGTGTCGCTGGGACCGCCGCAGGTGGTGATGCTCGCCGGGCTGATCTTCGCGGTGGTCGGTCTGGTCATGGCGCCGGGTGGGGTCACGCTGCGCGTGACGGGCGCGGTCGTCGCGGTGGCGCTGGCGGTCGGGGCGATCGGGATCCGGGTCCCCGACGTGCGCCCCGAGACGGCGAAGGCCACCCCCGACCACGCCGAGGCGTCCGACTGGGGTCCGGTGTTCCGGGTCGACGCGGTGCAGCTGCCCGACGTCACCAAGCCCGGCGATCCGCCGCTGCCGTTCCTGTCGTTGTGGCACGACGGCACCTTCGGCTCGATCATCCCGAAGTTCGACGGCAACGCGGCGGCGGTGACGCGTTTCGACGACGATCCGCGTTCGCTGCCGTTCGGCACCCTCGGCGCGCCTCCCGACCGCACGCTGATCATCGGCTCGGCGGGTGGCAACGAGATCGTCGCCGCCCTGCACTACCGGTCGAAGCGGATCGACGGGGTCGAGCTCAATCCGGTCACCGTCGACCTCCTCGAGCACCGGTTCCGGTCCTACTCGGGCAACCTGGCCCACCAGCCCGGGGTCCACGTCCACCAGGGCGACGGACGGTCCTATCTCGCGCGCCAGAACGGGAAGTACGACCTCGTCTGGTTCGTCGCGCCCGACAGCTACGCCGCCAACAACGCAGCGTCGTCCGGCGCGTTCGTCCTGTCCGAGAGCTACCTGTACACGACCGAGATGATCAAGGAGAGCCTCGCGCACCTGACCGACCGCGGCGTGATGGTCGTGCAGTTCGGCGAGCTCGACTACCGCGGCGCGCCGAACCGCACCGCCCGCTACGTGATGACGGCGCGCAAGGCGTTCCACGAGCTCGGCGTGAAGGACCCCGGCGCGCACATGATCGTGTCGCCGTACATCACGAACTCGAGTGGCGACCTCTCGACGATCATGCTCAAGCGGACCCCGTTCACCGCGGCGGAGGTGGCACGGTTCGAGACCGCGCTGGGCAAGGTCCCGCTGGCGCAGACATCGTGGGCGCCGGGCCGGCCGCCGGGCGCGGGCATCGTGGCCGAGCTCGTCGGCGCACCGGACGACGCACGTGCCGACGCGATCGCCGGCACCTACCCGCACCGGATCGACGCGGTCTCGGACGACGGCCCGTTCTTCTGGCACTTCTCGGGCTTCGGCGACGTCCTGTCGCACTACTTCGACTCGATCACGGCCGGCGACCCCGAGCTCCTCCTCGGCGAACGCGTCCTCATCCTGCTGCTCGGCTTCGCGGTGCTGTACGCAGGGATCTTCCTGCTCGCGCCCTTCTTCTTCGTGCGCCGCGAGTGGCGGGCGCTGCCGGCGAAGCCGATCTCGGCGCTCTACTTCGCCGCGCTCGGGCTCGGCTTCATCTTCTTCGAGATCACGATGATCCAACGGCTGGTCCTCTACCTCGGGTACCCGACCTACTCGCTGACGGTCACCCTCGCGTCACTGCTCGTGTTCTCCGGGCTCGGCGCGCTGCTGAGCCAGCGGCTCGCGCCGCGTGCGGGCGTCGTCGTGGGCGTGGTGTTCGTGGTGCTGTGCGCCCTGACCGCGTTCTACGCGTGGGGGCTCGACCCGCTCATGGACGCCACGCTCGACCAGGGCCTGCCGGTGCGCGTCCTCGTCGCGCTGGCCGTGACCGCACCCCTCGGGTTGTGCCTCGGCATGTTCATGCCGCTCGGTCTCCGTGTCGTCAGCGCGATGTCGCCGTACCCCGACGAGTTCGTGGCGTGGTCGTGGGCAGTCAACGGGTTCTTCTCCGTGATCGGCTCGGTGCTCAGCATCATCCTCGCCATGTCGATCGGCTTCCGCGCCGTCCAGGGTCTCGCGCTCGCGATCTACGCCGTAGCGGTCGTCGCTTTCGTCGTGTTGCGTCGGCGCGCCGCGCGCATGGAGGGCGCCGAGGCGCCGGTGGCCGAGGTCGGTGCCGCCGAACCGGTCGCGACCTGACTGCCGATTCGCGCTGCGTGTCCGAGGTGCCAGACTCCCCGGCGTGAACGACGCGGGAGCGCGGCACTCGATGGGGCGAGCCGGCGTCCGGGTGTCGGCGGTTGCCGGCTGCGTCCTCCTCGTGATCGCGTCGATCGGCTGGTGGCTCGACACCCGTGTCATCGACGACGCCGGCTTCGCCGACGTGGTGACCCAGGCGTCGCAACAGCGACCCGTCCGCGACTACATCGCCGATCAGGCCACCCTGCGTCTCGCCCGCACGTCGAACTTCGTGACCGCGGCCCGGCCGGCGGTCACCGAAGCGGTGTCGGCGGCGATCGCAACCCCGCCGGTCGCCGACGCGATCCGCGACTTCGCCCAGCGGGCCCACGAGCAGGTCTTCGAGGCGCGCGCCGCGCAGCGCGTCGACATCGACGCGCAACAGACGGCGACGTCGGTCCGTTCCGCACTGCAGTCGATCAACCCCGCGCTGGCGAAGAAGCTGCCCGCGAACGTCCTCGACGCTTCGGCAACGATCTCGCAGAATGGCGCGGTCGACATCCTCTTCCGGCTGAGCGACTGGATCTGGCTGTGGATCCCGATCCTGCTCGTCGGCGCGCTCGTCCTGGTCCGCGCGCTGCGGCGTGCCGCCGACCGGGTGGCCGCGCTGCGGACGGTCGGGGTGGTGATGTCCGTCGGCGGCGCGATCCTCGCCGGTTTCGGGATCGCCGCGCCGGTGGTCGGCGCGATCGTGGCGCCGAACGACCCGCTGCGCGGTGACGCGGTCGCCGAGTTCGTCCGGCTCCTCACCGGTCGCCTGACCGGCGCGGGGCTGGGGTTGATCCTGTTGGGACTTGCGCTCGCGCTCGCACCGGCCGGCGACGGCGGCGACCTCGGCGATCGGGTGCGGCGCGTCCGCAGCTGGGTGCAGGGGAAGCGCGCCAGCGCGCGATGGCGGTTCGCCGGCGGCGCCGCGATCGTGCTCGTCGCGTTGTCGTTCCTGACCCGACCGGCGTCATCGGCGCGCACCGTCGGCTACGTGGCCGCGATCCTGGCGTTCTACGTCGGGGTCGTGATCTGTCTCCGGGCCGGCGGGATCCTGCGCACCGACCACTCCATCCGCGGCCTGCGGGCCCGCTGGGTCGTCGTCGTGTTCGTCACGATGTTGGTGGTGTCGCTCGGTGCGGCCGGCGCGGTCGCGTCGGTGGCCGCCGTCACGACGAAGGCCCCGAAGGCCAACGAGGCGCGGACCGGCTGCAACGGCTACTTCGAGCTGTGCGCGGAGCCGTTCGACCAGATCGTCTGGCCCGCGAGCCACAACGCGATGTCGTCGAGCGCGTACAACTTCCTCGGCGCGGAGCACACGATCACCATTCCCGAGCAGCTGATCGGTGGCGCCCGATTCCTGATGCTCGACGTGTACTACGGCTACGACGACAACGGTCTGGTGCGGACGAACCTCGCGGGCGGCATCGACCGCGAGAAGCTCATCGAGGAACGGGGCAAGGCCGCGGTCGACTCGTTGCAGCGCATCGGCGCGCTCACCGGCACCGCCGACACGTCGGGACACAAGCAGGAGCTGTACTTCTGTCACGACCTGTGCGAGCTCGGCGCGGTCAAGGCGGTCGACGTCTTCCGCGAGATCAACGAGTACCTCGACCGCAATCTCACCGATTTCCTCGTGCTCGACTTCGAGGACTACGTGCAGCCGAAGGATCTCAAGGCGGCGCTCCAGGAGTCGGGGCTCTACGACCGGATCCGGACGATGACGCCGGAGGACGTCCACGCAGTGCCCCTCGGGTATCTCCTGGCGGCGAAGAAGGGGCAGACCGAGAACCCCCGCCGGGTCCTCACCGTGAGCGAGAAGCACGGTGGGGTCTACGACTGGCTGCCGGCGACGTACTCGCTCTTCCAGGAGACGCCGTACACGTTCTCCAGCGTCAAGGCCTTCAGCTGTGCGCCGAAGCGGGGCAAGGCCGGCAATCCGATGTTCCTGATCAACCACTGGCTGCGCCCGGACGGACCGCCGGACCCGGGTGCGGCCGCCGACGTCAACTCACGATCGGTCCTGCTCGACCGGTACCGGACGTGCGCGGCGCAGCGCCAGGTGCTCCCGAACGTCATCGCCGTCGACTTCACGGAGGTCGGCGCGCTGTACGCGACGGTGCGTGAGCTCAACAGTGCGATCTCCAAGCTGACGGGGACGACGTTCGCGATCGACCGGTCGATCAAGAACACGTTCGACAGCGGCGAGCTGACCGAGGCCGAGGCGCGCGAGATCCGGGGGATCCACCGACTGCCGAAGATCTCGGCCGGCGCGGGCCGACGCCGTCCTCGGGGTCGCGCGGCAGTACCTCACGGTGCCGTCGTCGCTGGCGAAGCTGATCGCCGACAACTGCGTGACCGACGTGCCCGCGACCGGTCTGGCTCCGGGGCCGCCGATCCCGCCGCGGTACGACGTGCCGAACGACCCGAGCGTCGACTGCTCGCGCCGGCGAACGGGTTCGACCACGACGACGACGCGACCGCGACGAGCACGACCTCGGCATCGCGTCGTCGTCGACGACGCGCCCCTGAGCTCAGTCGCGGAAGTTGGTGAACTGCAGCGGGAGGTCGAAGTCCTCGTCCTTCAACGCCGCGATGACGGCCTGCAGGTCGTCGCGCTTCTTCCCGGTGACGCGCACCTGCTCGCCCTGGATCTGGTGCTGCACGCCCTTCTTGCCGAGCCCCTTGATGAACTTGCCCACGGCGCGCGCCTTCTCGTCGGTGATGCCCATCCGCAGCGTCACCGTCTGACGGACCGTGCCCTTGGCGGCCTCCTCGACCGTTCCGTAGTCGAGCGCCTTCAGTGACACCTGGCGCTTGACCATCTTCTCCTCGAGCACCTGGCGCAACGCCTGCAGGCGCGGCTCGGACTCGGTGTGGATCTCGATGGTCTTCTCCTTCAGCTCGACCGACGAATCGGTTCCCTTGAAGTCGAACCGCTGCGAGATCTCCCGAGCGGTCTGGTCGACCGCGTTGCGGACCTCCTGCATGTCGAGCTCGGAGACGACGTCGAAGCTGGGCATGGCGCGCGCGTTCCTCCGTGAGAAGTGGTTTCCGGACGGCTTGCTACTGTACGCCCGGGTCCGTACCCGAGAGGCCAAAGGGAACTGGCTGTAAACCAGTTGCGCAAGCTACGGGGGTTCGAATCCCTCCGGGCCCACCCATTCATCCGCTCGATGACCCCGTCGCGCGTCACCATGATCCCGTGGACGCAGAGCTCGCCGAGGCGATCGCCCGATCGGTCGGTGCCCCGCTCGTGGCGGAGCGGCGCGTGCACGGCGGTGACGTCGCCCGGTCCTACGCGGTCGACCTCGCCGACGGCCGCACGGTGTTCGCCAAGACGCACCCGAGCGCCCCGGCCCACTTCTTCAGCACCGAGGCGGCCGGGCTCCGGTGGCTCCGCGACGGGCTGACCGCCGACGGACCGATCGCGGTTCCGGAGGTGCTCGCGGTCTCGGACGACGCCCCCAACCACCTGGTCCTCGAGTGGATCGAGATCGCGGCCCGGATCGCGCGCCGACGCGGCCGGCGAGCGGCGCTTCGGCGCCGGCCTGGCCCGACTGCACGCGGCCGGGGCGCCCTGCTTCGGGCGGGACGACCGTCGGACGACCGGGAGCCGGGGACTGCCGAACGAGCCGACCGCGACGTGGTCCGAGTTCTACGCGACCGCAGCGGCTGGTGCCGCTCGCGCGCCTCGCACGCGACGCGCACGCGTTGCCGGCCACCGCCGTCGACGGCATGGGTCGGATCGCGACGCGTCTCGGCGAGTTCGGAGGCGCCGACGAGCCGCCGGCGCGGCTGCACGGCGACCTGTGGGCGGGGAACCGCCTCAGGGCCGCCGACGGGCGGCACTGGTTGGTGGATCCCGCCGCGCACGGCGGTCATCGCGAGTTCGATCTGGCGATGATGCGGCTCTTCGGCGGTTTCGGTCCGGCCGCCTTCGACGCCTACGAGGAGGTCGCGCCGCTCGCACCGGGATGGCCCGACCGCGTGCCGCTCCACCAGATCGCGCCGCTCGTGGTGCACGCGATCAAGTTCGGTGGCGGCTATGTGCGCGCGGCCGAGGACGCGATCTCCCGGTACGCCTGAGCTGCTCTCGCTCAGCTCGGACTGCGTGGGGATCTGCGGGACGATCCAGCCGATCAGGTCCTGCGGGCTGCGGGTCTGCATCCACAGCCGGCCCGGGCCGGTGAACTTCGTGACGAGACCCTCGCCGCCGAGGATGGTGGTCTTCCAGTTGCCGGCCTTGTGGACGTCGAACTGCACGCTCTCGTCGAACGCGACCACGAACCCGGTGTCGAGCGTGAACGTCTCGCCGGCCGCGAGCGTGCGGGCGAGGATCGCGCCGTAGCTCGCGGCGAGGATGTCGCCGGCACCGGTGCAGCGCAGCAGGAACAGGCCCTTGCCGCTGAAGAACGTCTTGCTGCCGCCCCACTTCGTGTCGATGTCCACGCTGCTGTCGCCGGCCAACCACGACCCGGACTGCACGAGCACCGGCTGGGAGGCGTCGACGGGGATGACGGTGATGTCGCCGGGGAGGTCCGGCGCGACCCCGACCTCGCCGCCGTTCGCGGCCCGGAAGGTGTTGATGAAGAACGTCGTGCCGCCGAGCACCGATCGCTTGAGCCCGGAGAGCACGCCACCGCGCGCCTTGGTCTCGACCTCGACGCCGTCGGACATCGACGCCATGGCGCCGGCCTCGACGAGGAGGTCGCCGCCGGGCGGGATGCGTCACGGTGGCGAAGGCGAACGCGGGACTGGCAACGATGTCGACCTGCATGGCCGAGGACCCTACGAGGGTCAGAGCATGCGCTGCATGACGACGACGTCGAGCCACCGGCCGAGCTTGCGGCCCACCTCGCGCTCGGTGCCGACGATCTCGAAGCCGCAGCGACGGTGCAGCGAGATCGAGGCGTCGTGGCCGCCGACGACGCGGGCGATCACGGAGTGGTAGCCGTACTGCTGTGCCAGCCGGACGAGCTCCGCGAGCAGCTGGCGACCGATGCCGGTCCCGCGGTGGTCGCCGCGGACGTACACCGAGTCCTCGACCGTCGTGAAGTACGCCGGCCGCTCCTTGTACGGCGAGAGCGACCCGAACCCGACGACGTCACCGACGTCGTCGACCGCCACCACCGCCGGATGGCCGCCGCTGTGCTCCTCGATCCAGGCGACCTGGTCCTCGAGGCTCCGCGGCACGAGATCGAACGTGACGGTGGAGCCGGCGACCTCGGCGTTGTAGATCTCCCGGATCGCGTCGGCATCGGCGCGATCGGCGGCGCGGAGGCGGGTGGGCACGATTCCGGACGGTACCGGACCGGGTCCCGGTTGCTAGTCTTTCCGGGCTCCTCCCGGGATCGCCTCGGGTGGTCGGCGCGCCCCCTTAGCTCAGTTGGCAGAGCACTTCCATGGTAAGGAAGGGGTCTACGGTTCAAGTCCGTAAGGGGGCTCCCAGCGGCGGGATAGCTCAGCTGGTCAGAGCGCACGGCTCATAATCGTGAGGTCGAGGGTTCGATCCCCTCTCCCGCTACCCAGAACGACGAGAGAGAACGGACATGGCATCCGACAAGCGGCTCAAGGTCACGCTCGCCTGCGAAGAGTGCAAGCGACGCAACTACATCACCAAGAAGAACAAGAACAACGACCGCGAGCGGATCGAGATGAAGAAGTACTGCCGCTTCGACCGCCGGCACACGGTGCACAAGGAAACGCGCTAGCCGCCCGCACCCGGCGTAACCTCGCGGTGCCTCCCCGGGTCTGACCCCCTCGGAGTCGGAGCGCCCATGGTTGACGAGACCGAACTGATCCAATCCGCGCAGCACGGCGACCGCGAGGCGTTCGACGAGCTGGTGCGACGGACCTATGTCGATCTCTTCACCCTGGCCGTCCGACTCACCGGGAACGAGGAGGACGCACGCGACGTGGTCCAGGACGCCTATCTCCGGGCCTGGAAGGGCATCGGCAAGTTCCGCGGTGACGCTGCGCTCAGCACCTGGCTGTACCGGATCACCGCCAACTGCGCGTCGACGCACCTGTCACGCCGCCGCCGCACCCGCACCGAGCCGCTGCTGCCGGGGTTCGAGCCGGCCGATGCCCGCCACGAGGCCCAGCCCGAGGCGATGGCCGAGACGAGCCTCGACCTCGCCGAGATCGCGCGTGCCGTCGACGATCTCCCACCGAAGCTCCGCGCGGTCGTGGTGCTCCGCGACGTGTACGGCCTGCCCCACGAGGCGATCGCCGAGGAGCTGGGGATCTCGCTGTCGGCCGCGAAGGTGCGGCTCCACCGGGCCCGGAAGCGGCTCCGGGACGCGGTGTTCGAGGAGAAGAGGTCGTCTCGTGCGGTATGACGACGTCGCCGATCTGATCCCGGGTCTGGTGGACGGCACGGTGGTCCTGGACGACCGCACCCGTGCCTTCATCGACTCGGACCTGCGCTGCCAGGCCGAGCTGGCCCGCTACCGCCGCCTGCTCCGCGGACTCGGCGCGCTGCGCACCACGTACCTGGAACCGGCGCCGGGCGGGCTCGCACAGACGCTGAACGCCCTGGCGGCCGAGGGTGAGCGGCGGGTCGCGCGCTCGATCCTGACCGGCCGCCGGGTGGTCGTGGCCGGCGCCGCGCTCGGTGGCGCGGCCGTGGCCGGTGCCGCGACCGCCGCGGTGATCGCCGCCCGCTCCCGCCGCCGCCTGCTGGCCGGCTGACGCGCGCCGAGGCCCCGTGGGCGGCGGATTCCCGGCATGAGACCTCCGCCGGGTCGCGGCTAGGATCCGAGGTCCGGCCCCCGCGCGCCCGGAGGGCAGTAGCTCGAATTTGGCAGAGCTCCGGTCTCCAAAACCGGCGGTTGGGGGTTCGAGTCCCTCCTGCCCTGCTCCGAACACGCAGCACGAATGACCAGCCGGGGACACGTCCCAGGAAGGCCGAAGCGGTGAACCAACAGAACCGACAGATGCGGCGGATGGCCCAGAAGCAGGGCGCCGACCAGCCGAAGCGCCCCGAGCGCAAGCAGCCCGCGCCGTCGCACACCTCCGAGCGCACCAGCCCGACGCAGTTCTTCATGGAGGTCCGCGGCGAGCTCCGCAAGGTCGCATGGCCGACCAAGAACGAGGTCATCAACTCCACGATCATCGTGCTGATCGCGATCGTCGTGATGACCACGCCTGATCTTCGGCGCCGACTACCTGTTCGCCAAGGGCGTCCTCTTCCTCTACGACTGAGCCGATGACTGTGACCGACGATTTCTCGAATCCCTTCGCGTCCGAAAGCGGTGACACCGACGTGACCACCGCGGCCGAGGCCGACGCGCGCCGCCGGCGACGCCGGCGAGGAGCTCGCGTCCGCACCGGCCGTGGACGCCGTCGACGCGGAGCCCGATGCGACCGAGGACGACGACGGTCGAGATCGCACCGGCCGAGACGGTCGAGCTGCCCGGTGGCGCCGAGATCCTCGACGTCGACGAGTCGACGAGGACGAGGAGGAGCTCGAGGACGAGCCGAGCCCGTACGACCGGCCCGGCCGCTGGTTCGTGGTGCACACCTACGCGGGCTACGAGAACAAGGTCAAGCAGAACCTGGCGAGCCGCGTCCGCTCGATGAACGTCGAGGAGCGCATCTTCGAGGTCGTCATCCCGATGGAGGACGTCATCGAGTTCAAGAACGGCCGCAAGGTGGTCGTGCAGAAGAAGGTCTGGCCGGGCTACCTGCTCATCCGGCTCGCGCTCGACGACGAGTCGTGGTACGTGGTGCGCAACACGCCGGGTGTCACCGGCTTCGTGGGCAGCGGCGCCAAGCCGACACCGCTCACCCGCCGCGAGGTGGAGGAGTGGCTCGGCAAGGGCGAGCAGCGCGAGGGCCAGCAGGAGAAGAAGGTCCGGCCCGCGGCTCGAGTACGAGGTCGGCGAGCAGGTGCGGGTCACCTCCGGCCCGTTCGCCGACTTCAACGGCGCGATCAGCGAGATCGACGTCGACCGCTCGAAGCTCAAGGTGCTGGTGAACATCTTCGGCCGCGAGACCCCGGTGGAGCTCGAGTTCGGCCAGGTGGCCAAGCTCTAGGCCCAACGACGAGACTGTCGGGTCTCCCGAATCCGTCCGGCTCCAGCCGGATGGCGACGGGTCGAAGCTGCCAGAGCAACAACGCGAGCCCGGCGCACCCGCGCACGGAGCCTGCGGAGTGCGCACCGCGGAGTGAACGGCCGCGAACCGTGCCACTCGAGACAACCGACGATCGAACGAACGAGATGCGGCCGGGCGAGTCCGGTTCGCAGTGAACGGAGCAATCAGAGATGGCGAAGAAGAAGCTCGCCGCAGTGGTGAAGATCCAGATCCAGGCCGGCGGGGCGACGCCCGCGCCGCCCGTGGGGACGGCGTTGGGCCCGCACGGCATCAACATCATGGACTTCTGCAAGGCGTACAACGCGGCGACCGAGAACCAGCGGGGTCAGATCATCCCGGTGGACATCTCGATCTACGAGGACCGGACGTTCACGTTCGTCACCAAGACGCCGCCGACGCCGTTCCTGCTCCGGCAGGCCGCGGGCATCGAGAAGGGCTCGTCGTTGACGCCGCGCGAGAAGGCGGGCAAGGTCACCAAGGACCAGGTCCGCGCCATCGCCGAGCAGAAGATGCCCGACCTCAACGCGATCGACCTCGACGGCGCGATGGCCCAGGTCGAGGGCACCGCACGATCCATGGGTCTCGACGTCGTCTGACGCCGGGCCGCACGACCCCGCCGGCGGACCACCTCGCCACCGGATCCCGGGACCACCGAGGGAGCTCGAGAGGAGCGCAGCGTGACCAAGCACGGCAAGAAGTACTCGGACGCGGGCAAGCGGTTCGACCGGGACCAGCTCCACGATCCCGTCGAGGCACTCGACCTCGTGAAGACCCTCGCCCCGGCGAAGTTCGACGAGACGGTCGAGGCGGCGTTCCGGCTCGGCGTCGACCCCCGCAAGGCGGACCAGATGCTGCGCGGCACCGTGTCGTTGCCCGAGGGCACCGGCAAGAGCGTGCGCGTGGCGGTCTTCGCCCAGGGTGACGCGGCCCGTGCCGCCGAGGAGGCGGGCGCGGACATCGTCGGCGCCGAGGACCTCGTGGCGCGTGTCGAGGGCGGGTTCATGGACTTCGACGTCGCCATCGCCACGCCCGACCTCATGGGTCAGGTCGGCAAGCTCGGCCGCTCGCTCGGCCCGCGCGGCCTGATGCCGAACCCGAAGACCGGCACGGTGACGCCCGACGTCGCCAAGGCGGTCTCGGAGTTCAAGGCCGGGAAGGTCGAGTACCGCACCGACCGGTACGGCAACGTGCACGTGCCGCTCGGCAAGGTCAGCTTCGACCGCACGGCGCTCGCGGCGAACTACTCGGCGGTGCTCGACGAGCTGCTGCGGGCCAAGCCCGCCGTCGGCCAAGGGCCGGTACCTGCGCAGCGTGAGCCTGTCCTCGACGATGGGCCCCGGTGTGAAGGTCGACCCGAACCGCGCCAAGCTCGACGAGATGGTCGGGCGGCCCGACCGACTAGGGTCGGACCCTCGAGATCTTCACGCCGCAGACCTCCGGTCGCCCCTCGGGGCGGTAATGGGCCCGCCCGCCGGACGAGGCGATCCTGACCGACCCCCTCCGGGTCCGTCGGTGGTCGTGTGCGGCCCCCGGACCGGAGCGAGAGGACGTCAGCCAGCGTGGCCAGACCCGAGAAGGTGGCAGCGGTCGCCGAGATCCGTGATCGGCTCACGGACTCCGACGCCGCGGTCCTGACCGAGTACCGAGGGCTCAAGGTGAGCGAGCTCGCCGAGCTCCGCGGCGCACTGCGCCCCGCCGGTACCGACTTCAAGATCTTCAAGAACACCCTGGCGCGCCGGGCGGCCGAGGAGGCCGGGCTCGCCGAGCTCATCCCGATGCTCGAGGGCCCGACGGCCATCGCGTTCGTGAAGGGCGACGCGGTGATCGCGGCCAAGGCGCTGCGCGACTTCGGCCGGACCAACGCCGCGCTGGTGGTGAAGGGCGGCCTGCTCGGCACGAACGTGCTCGACGCACGGGACGTCACCGCCCTCGCCGACGTGGCGCCGCGCGAGGTGCTCCTGGCCCGGCTCGCCGGCGGGTTCCAGGCCCCGATGGTCAAGGCTGCCGGCCTGTTCTCCGCCTTCACCCGCAACATGGCCTACGGCATCAAGGCCCTGATCGACCAGCGGATCGAGGCCGGCGAGGCCGCACCGCCGGCCGATGAGGCGCCCGCACCGCCGGCTGACGCCGACGAGACGCCCGCGCCGAGGCGTCCGCACGGACGACACGCCGCCGCCGAGGCGCCCGCGGAGGCCGACGCCGGTGACGCCCGGCCGTCGAGACCGACGCCCCCACGGGCGACTGACCGCACCACCGAGCAAGAACGAAGCGGGACGCAGAAGCGCTCGCGGCCGGAAACCCAGCGAAGTGTGGCCGTCCGGCCCGCTCCGCAGGAGCACGAGGACAAGGAAAGCGAGAACCACGAAATGGCGACGATGAGCACCGACGAGCTCCTGGACGTCTTCAAGAACATGACGGTCCTGGAGCTCAACGACTTCCTCAAGAAGTTCGAGGAGGAGTTCGACGTGACGGCCGCGGCCCCCGTGGCCGTGGCGGCCGCGGCACCGGCTGCCGGTGGCGGCGAGGCCGCAGCCGCCGAGGAGAAGGACGAGTTCGACGTCGTCCTCGCGGCGGCCGGCGACAAGAAGATCCAGGTCATCAAGGAGGTCCGGGCGCTCACGAGCCTCGGGCTGAAGGAGGCCAAGGAGCTCGTCGACAACGCCCCGAAGCCGGTGCTCGAGAAGGCGTCCAAGGAGGACGCCGAGAAGGCGAAGGCGGCCCTCGAGGGCGCCGGCGCCACGGTCGAGCTCAAGTAGCCCCGTTTCAACGGCGCGGAGCGTCCCGCCGCGGCCTCGGTTGCGAGGTCCGAGCGGAGCGCCCGAAGAGTCGATCCTTGACCTTCCGGGGGAGGATTTGTATCCTCCCCCGGTCCGTCAGGCGGCCACCCCGAAGGGGTGTGACTGCCTGGCTGCCTGTGCTTGCGCGGGTGTGCTATGCGCGTCTAGGATCCACGAAGCCGTGTCGATCCGCCCGTACCGCCCCTGGAACTCCGAGGTGTCCGGTCCGCGCGCGCCCGCACACATCCTTCAACTCCGAGGAGTTGCGTTGACTCGTCTCGCGTCCCGTGAGCGGTATTCGTTCGGTCAGCTCCGTGAGGTGCTGGCTCTGCCCGACCTCATCGCCGTCCAGCGCGAATCGTTCCAGTGGTTCCTCGAGCAGGGGATCGCGGAGGTGCTGCGCGACATCAGCCCGATCGAGGACTTCACCGGTCAGCTGAAGCTCGAGCTGTCGGACCACGTGTTCGACCCGCCGAAGCACTCCGAGGACGAGTGCCGCGAGCGTGACATGACGTTCGCGCGTCCGCTGTTCGTGACCGCGCGCTTCATGAACGCGGGCACCGGCGAGATCAAGGAGCAGACCGTCTTCATGGGTGACTTCCCCATGATGACGGCGCGGGGCACGTTCATCATCAACGGCACCGAGCGGATCGTCGTGAGCCAGCTCGTCCGTTCGCCGGGCGTCTACTTCGACATCAACCCGGACAAGACGTCGCCCGAGAAGGACATCGTCAGCGCCAAGATGATCCCGGGCCGAGGCGCGTGGCTCGAGTTCGAGGTCGACAAGAAGGGCGTCGTCTACGTCCGCATCGACCGGAAGCGCAAGCAGCCGGTCACGATCCTGCTCAAGGCGCTCGGCCTCGGTGAGACCGAGGAGGAGTTGCTCAACCTCATCGTCGACCCGCAGGGCCGCCCGTACGACTCCATGCGCAACACGCTGGACAAGGACTCCACCGAGAACGCCGACGCCGCGTTCATCGACATCTACCGCAAGCTGCGCCCGGGCGAGCCGCCGACGCCGGACAGCGCGCGCAGCCTGATCGAGAACCTCTTCTTCAACCCCAAGCGCTACGACATGGCCAAGGTCGGGCGCCACAAGGTCACCAAGAAGCTGGTCGACGAGTACCCGAAGATCGCGGCGACGCTGAAGCGCCTGGACATCCCGGTGCCGAACGCGGACCCCGACGCGGGCCCGGTCGAGTACACGATGAGCCGCGCCGACATCCTCGCGACGGTCAGCTACCTCGTGAAGCTGCACGCGAACGACCAGCCGAACGACTACTTCCCCGACGACATCGACCACTTCGGCAACCGGCGCGTGCGCTCGGTGGGCGAGCTGATCATGAACCAGGTGCGCGTCGGCCTCTCCCGCATGGAGCGGGTCGTGCGCGAGCGCATGACCACCCAGGACGTCGAGGCGATCACGCCGCAGACCCTGATCAACATCCGACCGGTGGTCGCGGCGATCAAGGAGTTCTTCGGCTCCAGCCAGCTCAGCCAGTTCATGGACCAGACGAACCCGCTCGCGGGCCTGACGCACAAGCGGCGTCTGTCGGCCCTCGGCCCGGGTGGTCTGAGCCGTGAGCGCGCCGGCTTCGAGGTCCGCGACGTGCACCCGAGCCACTACGGCCGGATGTGCCCGATCGAGACGCCGGAGGGCCCGAACATCGGCCTCATCGGCTACCTGTCCTGCTACGCCCGCATCAACCGCTTCGGCTTCATCGAGACGCCGTACCGGCTGGTCACCAACGGCGTCGTCACCGACACGATCCACTACCTCGCCGCCGACGACGAGGACCGCCACATCATCGCCCAGGCGAACGCGGTCATCGACGCCAACGGCAAGTTCACCGACGAGAAGGTGCTGGTCCGCGCCGGCCGCGGCGAGGTCGCGTTCGTGGACCCGGGCGAGGTCCACTACATGGACGTGTCGCCGAAGCAGATGGTCTCCATCGCCACGGCGCTGATCCCGTTCCTCGAGCACGACGACGCGAACCGCGCGCTGATGGGCGCCAACATGCAGCGCCAGGCCGTGCCGACGCTGCGCCCCGAGGCGCCGTACATCGGCACCGGCGTCGAGGCCCGCGCCGCGAACGACGCGGGCGAGCTGTACGTCGCCGAGGGCAGCGGCACCGTCACCGAGGTCACCGGGTCGACGATCACCGTGGCGTACGACCACATCGCCAAGCCGGTCACGTACCGGCTGTCGAAGTTCCGCCGGTCGAACCAGGGCACCTGCATCAACCAGAAGTCGCTGGTGAAGGCCGGCGACCAGGTGGTGGAGGGCGACATCCTCGCCGACGGACCGTCGACCCACCAGGGTGAGCTCGCGCTCGGCAAGAACCTGCTGGTGGCGTTCATGCCCTGGAAGGGTCAGAACTTCGAGGACGCGATCATCCTGTCCGAGCGGCTCGTGCGCGACGACGTGCTGACCTCGATCCACATCGAGGAGCACGAGATCGACGCCCGTGACACGAAGCTCGGCGCCGAGGAGATCACGCGCGACATCCCGAACCTGTCCGAGGACATCCTGAAGGACCTCGACGAGCGCGGCATCATCCGCATCGGTGCCGAGGTCGGCCCGGGCGATGTCCTCGTCGGCAAGGTCACGCCCAAGGGTGAGACCGAGCTCACGCCGGAGGAGCGCCTCCTGCGCGCGATCTTCGGTGAGAAGGCCCGTGAGGTCCGCGACACGTCGCTGAAGGTGCCCCACGGCGAGAACGGCAAGGTCATCGACGTCCGCGTGTTCAGCCGCGAGGACGGCGACGAGCTGCCGCCGGGCGTGAACCAGCTCGTGCGGGTCTACGTCGGCCAGAAGCGCAAGATCAGCGAGGGCGACAAGCTCGCCGGTCGCCACGGCAACAAGGGCGTCATCTCGATCATCCTGCCGGTCGAGGACATGCCCCACCTCGCCGACGGCACGCCGGTCGACATCGTGCTCAACCCGCTCGGTGTCCCGAGCCGCATGAACGTCGGCCAGGTGCTCGAGGCCCACCTCGGGTACGCGGCCCGGCACGGTTGGGAGGGCCAGCGCGTCGCGCCGGTCAGCCCCCGCAAGACCCGTCCGATCACCGAGCCGGCGGTGTGGGTCAACACGCCGGTCTTCGACGGTGCCCACTGGGACGAGTCCGAGGCCGCCGGCGCGCAGGGCACGATCCAGAACCTCTTCGCCACCCTCCACCCGGACGGTGCCGACGGGCGTCGCCTCGTCAACACCGAGGGCAAGGTCACGCTGTACGACGGCCGCAACGGCGAGCCGTACGACTCGCCGGTGACGGTCGGGTACATGTACATCCTGAAGCTGAGCCACCTCGTGGACGACAAGATCCACGCCCGGTCGACCGGCCCGTACTCGATGATCACCCAGCAGCCGCTGGGCGGGAAGGCGCAGTTCGGCGGTCAGCGCTTCGGTGAGATGGAGGTGTGGGCGCTCGAGGCCTACGGCGCGAGCTACGCCCTCCAGGAGATCCTCACGATCAAGTCCGACGACGTGCTCGGACGCGTGAAGGTCTACGAGGCGATCGTCAAGGGCGAGAACATCCCCGAGCCGGGAATCCCCGAGAGCTTCAAGGTGCTCATCAAGGAGATGCAGGCGCTCTGCCTCAACGTCAAGGTCATCGACGAAGAGGGCGCCGAGATCGTCATCCGCGAGCTCGACGAGGACGCGTTCCGCACCACCGAGGCCCTCGGCATCGACCTCAGCCGGCCCGAGCGGGGCACGGACGAAGAGGACGAGGCGCGGCGCAACGCGCAGATGCCGTAACCGGCCCGGTCACCCCGGCCCCGCACGACGGCACGACGGCACGACTGAAGGCAACACCGCTCCGAGAACCAAGAGAGAAGGCAACTGGTGCTCGACGTCAACGACTCCGCACGACTCTCCATCTCCCTCGCCACCGCGGACCAGATCCGCACGTGGTCCAACGGCGAGGTCAAGAAGCCCGAGACGATCAACTACCGCACGCTCAAGCCGGAGAAGGACGGCCTGTTCTGCGAGAAGATCTTCGGGCCCACCAAGGACTGGGAGTGCTACTGCGGCAAGTACAAGCGCGTCCGGTTCAAGGGGATCATCTGCGAGCGCTGTGGCGTCGAGGTCACGCGTTCCAAGGTGCGCCGTGAGCGGATGGGCCACATCGAGCTGGCCGCTCCCGTCACGCACATCTGGTACTTCAAGGGTGTCCCGAGCCGGCTCGGCTACCTGCTCGACATCGCGCCGAAGAGCCTCGAGAAGGTCATCTACTTCGCCGCGCACCTGATCACGTTCGTCGACACCGAGAAGCTGCACACCGACCTGCCCGAGATCGAGGCCGAGATCAAGGCCGAGATGGGCGACGAGGAGAAGCGGCGCGACCTCGAGATCGCGAAGCGCTTCGAGGAGCTCGAGGCCGACCTCGCCACCTCCGAGGGTGAGGGCGGCCGCAAGGCCGACATGGACAAGCTGCGCAAGGCCTCCGAGAAGGACATGGAGGAGATCCGCGAGCGCACGCAGTTCGACCTCGACTTCCTGAAGTCGGTCTACGACGCGATGCGCACGATGAAGCCGAAGCAGCTCATCGACGACGAGCGCGTGTGGCGGGAGATCCGCGCCCGCTGGTCCGACTACTTCGCGGGCGGCATGGGCGCCGAGGCGGTCGAGGACCTCATCAGCCGCCTCGACCTGTCGGCCGAGGAGGTCGAGCTCAAGGAGGTCATCGCGACCGCCAAGGGCCAGCGCAAGGCCAAGGCGATCAAGCGCCTCAAGGTCATCTCGGCGTTCAACCGCCACGACGACAAGGGCAAGCAGATCAACTCGCCGATGGGCATGGTGCTGCGCGCCGTCCCGGTGATCCCGCCGGACCTGCGGCCGATGGTCCAGCTCGACGGTGGCCGCTTCGCCACGTCGGACCTCAACGACCTCTACCGCCGGGTGATCAACCGCAACAACCGGCTGAAGCGGCTCCTCGACCTCGGCGCGCCCGAGATCATCATCAACAACGAGAAGCGGATGCTCCAGGAGGCCGTCGACGCGCTGTTCGACAACGGCCGCCGCGGGCGCCCGGTCACGGGCCCCGGCAACCGGGCGCTCAAGAGCCTCTCGGACATGCTGAAGGGCAAGCAGGGCCGGTTCCGTCAGAACCTGCTCGGCAAGCGCGTCGACTACTCGGGCCGTTCGGTCATCGTGGTCGGCCCGCGACTCAAGCTCCGTCAGTGCGGTCTGCCCAAGCAGATGGCGCTCGAGCTGTTCAAGCCGTTCGTGATGAAGCGGCTCGTCGACCTCGAGTACGCGCAGAACATCAAGTCGGCGAAGCGGATGGTGGAGCGCGCCCGCCCGCAGGTGTGGGACGTCCTCGAAGAGGTCATCAAGGAGCACCCGGTGTTCCTGAACCGTGCCCCCACGCTCCACCGTCTCGGCATCCAGGCCTTCGAGCCGGTGCTGGTGGAGGGCAAGGCGATCCAGATCCACCCGCTCGTCTGCGCGGCGTTCAACGCCGACTTCGACGGCGACCAGATGGCGGTGCACCTCCCGCTGTCCGCGGAGGCCCAGGCCGAGGCCCGTCTGCTCATGCTGTCGGCGCACAACATCCTGAGCCCGGCGCACGGTCGTCCGATCGCGGTGCCGAGCCAGGACATGATCATCGGCGCCTTCTACCTCACCGAGGTCGTGAAGGGCGCGCCCGGCGAGGGTCGCGTGTTCAGCACCCTCGAAGAGGCGCGGATGGCGCACGAGCTGTTCACCGGTGACACCGCCTCGACGCCGGAGCTCTCGATCCACGCCCTCATCAAGGTGCGGATGCCGGCCGGCCGCTTCCCGGTCGACCAGTTCCCGGCGCGCCAGCGCTGGGACGACGCCGCCGGCGACTGGGTGGACGACCCCGCCGGCGACGGCAGCATCGTGCTGCGCCGCTCGGGCTCGAACGGCGACGGCACGGTGATGGTGGAGACGACGCTCGGACGCCTGCTGTTCAACGAGGCGTTCCCGCCGAGCTTCCCGTTCCAGGACCGGATCGTGCGCAAGCGCGACATCACCGACATCGCCGGGATGCTCGTCGACCTCTTCACGAAGTCGGAGGTGGCCGACAGCCTCGACCGGCTGAAGGAGCTCGGCTTCGAGTACTCCACGCGTGCCGGGCTGACGATCTCGATCGCCGACGTGCGCACGCCGGTCGCCAAGGCCGGGATCCTCGACAAGCACGAGAAGGAAGCGGAGAAGGTCGAGCAGCAGTTCGACCGCGGCATCATCACCGACGACGAGCGGCGCCAGAAGGAAGTCGAGATCTGGACCGACGCCACCAACCAGGTGACCGAGGCGATGCTCGCCGAGCAGAAGGCCGAGCAGTTCAACCCCATCGAGATGATGGTGGGCTCGGGTGCTCGCGGCAACGTCATGCAGGTGCGTCAGATCGCCGGCATGCGTGGCCTGGTGGCCAACCCGCGCGGCGAGATCATTCCGCGGCCGATCAAGAGCAACTTCCGTGAGGGCCTGTCCGTGCTCGAGTACTTCATCTCGACCCACGGTGCCCGCAAGGGTCTCGCCGACACGGCGCTGCGCACCGCCGACTCCGGGTACCTGACCCGCCGGCTCGTCGACGTCGCGCAGGAGCTGATCGTCCGCGACGACGACTGCGGCTCGGTGCGAGGCATCTGGGTCGAGAACATCACGCCGGACCCCGAGCACGCCCGCGCGCTCGAGGCCGGTCTGCTCAGCCGCTGCCTCGCCGAGGACCTGACCCTCGCCGACGGCACCGTCGTGCCCCGCAACACCGAGGTCACCGACGAGGTGCTCGAGGTGCTGGTGAACGACACGGCCGTCACGCGGGCCCGGGTCCGCTCGGTGCTCACGTGCGAGTACCCCCGCCACCTCGCCGACGAGGTCGACGCCGAGCCGGCCGAGGGCGACGACCCCGAGGCCGACGAGAAGTACCGCGCCGGCGTGTGCAGCCTCTGCTACGGCACGATGCTCGCCACCGGCAAGCTCGTCGACCAGGGCGAGGCCATCGGCATCATCGCGGCGCAGTCGATCGGTGAGCCGGGTACGCAGCTGACGATGCGGACGTTCCACACCGGTGGTGTCGCGGGTGAGGACATCACCCACGGTCTGCCGCGTGTGGTCGAGCTGTTCGAGGCCCGTACGCCCAAGGGCGCCGCGGTCCTCGCCGAGTCCTCGGGCGTCGTACGCATCGGCGAGAACGAGAAGGGCGAGCGCACCCTCACGGTGGTCGCCGACGACGGTGAGGAGGAGGTGCACGCGGTGTCGATGCGGACGCACCTCGCGCCCGGGATCGTCGACGGCGCCGAGGTCGAGGCGGGCGCGCAGCTCACCGGGGACGCCAAGAGCTCGCGTGACCCGAAGAAGATCCTCGACATCGAGGGCATCCGCAAGACCCAGCAGTACCTGGTGGACGAGGTCCAGCGCGTCTACCGGGAGCAGGGCGTGTCGATCCACGACAAGCACGTCGAGGTCATCGTCCGCCAGATGCTGCGTCGGGTCGGGGTCTCGGATCCCGGCGACTCGGCGTTCCTGCCGGGCCAGAAGGCCGACGCCCGCGAGTTCGCCAACGTGAACAAGCGGCTGGTGGCCGAGGGCGGTCGTCCCGCCGAGGGTCGTCCGGAGCTCATGGGGATCACGAAGGCGTCGCTCGCCACCGAGTCGTGGCTGTCGGCGGCGTCGTTCCAGGAGACCACCCGCGTCCTCACCGAGGCCGCGATCGAGGGCAAGAACGACGGCCTCGAGGGTCTCAAGGAGAACGTGATCATCGGCAAGCTCATCCCGGCCGGAACCGGCATGCCGCGCTACCGCGACGTCGGGACCGAGGCGCCGGACTACGAGCCGATGGCGTACTACTCCTCCGACGAGGACGCGCTGGAG
>CAVWPR010000023.1:0-9251 GCA_963756815.1 uncultured Acidimicrobiia bacterium | reverse complement strand
GCCCGCGGAGTTCAGTCCTTGTCGGGTTCCGCGACCTGGGTTCGGAGCGCGCCTTGTGCGGCACCGGACCCGCCTCGACCGCCACCGCGACCGCGGAGCACGTAGGCGGTGCCGACCGCGACGACTGCGCCGGCGAGGGGTCCGGCGATGTACACCCAATAGGCGTGGAAGTCGGCTCCGACGAGGTCGGGTCCGAAGGTGCGGGCCGGGTTCATCGACGCCCCGGAGATGGGGCTGCCCCAGAGGCCGGCGAGCGCGATGTAGGAGCCGACGCCGAACGCGCCGATGATGCCGAGGTTCTGCGCGCCCGATGCCGTACCGAGGATGACGCTCACGAGTCCGAAGGTCAGCACCGTCTCCATCACGAAGGCGTCACCGCTCGAGAAGTGTGGCGCCGGATAGTTCGACCCGTACGTGGCGGAGACGTGGACGACGCCCTGCAGGAACCACGCAGCGAGCGCCGCGCCGATGAGCTGGACGACGATGTAGCCGGGCACTCGCTTCCACGGGAAGTCACGTCGCAACGCGAACGCGATGCTCACGGCCGGGTTGAGGTGCGCGCCGGAGACCTTGCCCATGAACAGGATGATCGCCAGCACCATCAGGCCGGGCGCGACGACTGCCGCGGTGCGACTGATCGTACCGGGGAAGGCCTGGCTCATCATTCCGCCACCGGCCGCGACGAGCACCAGGAAGAAGGTGCCGAGGAGCTCGGAGAACAGGCGTCGCCATTCCTGCGAAGAATCCTGGAAGTCCTCGATCGCCTCCTCGAACGTCTCGAGACGATGGGCCAGGTGTCCGGACGCGGCATCGAAGAGGTCTGCGCTGTCCGGCGGTGTCGCCTGCTGGTCGGCCACGACGTGCTCCGGTCTGTTTGGTGTGCCGTCGCGAGCATGGGCGCGCGGCCTCGGGACCTCATCATCCAAACGGGGTGATGCTGGAGACGGAGAGAAGTCGTACGGTCCGAGGTGTGGCTCCACACCTGTGGCTGCCGAGGTCGTTCTGAGGAGAATCATGCGCCGAAGCTCGTTTGCCGTCGTCCCTGCGGTGGTCCTGGCCGCGGTCTTGGGCGCGGCCTGCGGCAGCAGTGGTGGGAGTTCGTCCAAGTCACCTCAGGACGCCGTCTGCTCCGACGCGAGCAGCTTCAAGAGCTCCGTGAACAAGCTGATCGACGACGTGAAGAGCGGCAACTTCGGTGACGCGAAGAGTCAGGCCACGACGGTGAAGTCGGACTTCCAGGCGCTGGAGTCGTCGGCGAAGAGCTTGGCATCGTCGAAGAAGTCGTCGGTACAGAGCGACCTCGACTCGGTCAAGGGCACGCTCGACAACCTCTCGTCGGCGAGCAGTCTGAGTGACATCCAGAGCACGCTCGGCAAGGCGCAGTCGGAGCTCAAGAGCACGGCCGACTCCATCACCAACACCCTGAGTTGCTGACGCCGTCCTCCGTTGCGGCTCCGCCGCCGTAGCTGTCCTTGCGGTCCCAGCGGCACGAGGACCGGCCCCGGTCGACGGGCCGCGTTCGAGAGCTCAGCGACGAAGCGCGTCGATCAGCTCGTCCTTCGACATCGACGATCGACCTTCGATCTCGCGCTCGGTCGCGAGGCGGTGGAGCTCCTCGACCGTGCGCTCCTCGTAGGGGACCCCCGGTCGGTGCTGCGGTTCGTCCGCGAGCGTCGACGCCGTCTGCCGGGTGGTCTGCGCAGAACGACGTGCGGCACGCGCGGCCGCATCCGCGGTCCGCTCGCCGGCCTCTTCGATCGTGTCGGCGCCGGTGGTGCGCGCACGGGTCACCGCGTCGGCGGTTGCGGACTCCGCGCGGTCGAGTCGGTGCTCGACATCCCGGCGGGCACGTCCGGTGAAGCGCCGGCCGCGTGTGGAGAGATGGTCGAACGCAGTGCGCAGTCGTTCGGTGACCGAGCCTTCCGGCGGAAGGACCTCCCCGCCCCGACCGTGTGCCCTCGCCACGGTGGCGTCCATCGCACCGATCACCGCGTGGGTGCTGTCGGAGATGACGTCCGTCGCCAGGGTCAGTGACCCGCGCGCCGCTGCTGCCGCGGCTCGTGTCGACGCCTGTGCCTGGTCGGAGCTGCGCTGTGCGGAGCTGCGCACGCGGTCGGCCTGCCGCTCGATGTGCTTCGTCGTCATGTCGGAACTCCTCGTCTCGCGTCCACGGTCGGTTGCGGTTCGTCGCACGGATCTCCGTGCGACGGCCGCACGTCTTCCGGGTACCCACGCCGCGGTCCACTACACGGGAAAGCGTGTGCCTTCGGGCTCGTTCGGGCCGGTCTCGTCACCACCGGTGCCGCCGCGGTTCGTCCTGAACGTCACGTAAGGGGACCGGACGGGCCCGTCGTTTCGCGGTGATGCCGGTGGGTACGGGTCCCGAAGGGAGACCACGACAGGAGAACGGATACGAAGGAGTCCTGAGGAGATGGCTGCGCTCATCGGTGTGTTCCACGACGAGACCACGGCCCGGTCCGTGGTCGACGCATTGCACCGGGAGGCCGAGCCGAGCGTCGATGTGAGGGTGGGAGATGCCGACGTCGCCGCCGCGTCGACGGTCGCCGAGATGCAGGCCGAGGTCAGCCAGGGCTGGGGCGGGATCGCCGCCTTCCTGACCGCCGAGCAGGCACGCGGTGTCATGGTCTTCTCGCTCGGCCTCGGACTCATCGGCGCGATCGTCGGGATCCCGGTCGGGCTCCTCTTCACCGCGACGAGCAGCCTGGTCCTGAAGCTCGGGATCGGCGCGCTCGTCGGCGCCCTCTTCGGCTCGACGGTCGGCGCGTTGCTGGGCGGTGGTCTCGCGATGCAGAGCGTGACCGAGCGGCCGGCCGCCGAACGCGGCGTCACGGTCGTGTGCCGACCGGGCAACGAGTCCGCGGTCCACGTCATGGAGGACTTCGATCCGATCCGGATCGACCGGATCGAGGACGGCGAGGTCGTCGAGACGCCGGTGGCGGAGGGCCCGTCGGGCGTCAGGGAGAGTCTCGACGAGTTCGTTCGCAACAGTCGCGACCCGCGCCGGCAGGGCTGATCGACGCTCCCGAGCGTCCGGTCCCGGCCACGGGAGCGGCGGGTACGGCTCAGGTGGTGGTGGCCTCGAACTCGCGGTCGAGGATGGCGATCGGCTCGTTCTCCCAGATGCCGTAGCGGAGGTGCCAGCGCCGTATCCAGCGCGGCGCCCACCAGTTGGAGCGACCCGCGAGGCGCATGAACGCGGGCACGAGCGTCGCCCGGATCAGGAACGCGTCGACGAGCACGGCGAGCGACAGGCCGATGCCGAACATCTTGAGGATGGCGACGTCGGACGTGGCGAAGCCCGCGAACACGATCGTGAGCAGCACCGCCGCGGCCGTGACGATGCGACCGGTCTTCTGCAGGCCGACGGCGACGGCGTGCTCGTTGTCGCGGTCGAGGTCGTACTCCTCCTTGATGCGCGAGATGAGGAAGACCTCGTAGTCCATCGACAGGCCGAACGCGATGCAGAACAGCAGGATCGGTGTGAAGACGTCGACGGTTCCCGTGGGGGTGAATCCGAGCACGCCACTGAGGTGGCCGTCCTGGAAGATCCAGACCAGGGCTCCGAAGGTGGCGGTGAGCGAGAGCACGTTGAGGGCGAGGGCCTTCAACGGGACGAGCAGGCTGCCCGTCATCAGGAACAGGAGCACGAAGGTCGCGATCGCGATCAGGCCGATGGCGAGCGGGAGCTTGGAGAGGACCGACTCCTTGGTGTCGATCAGACGCGCGCCGAGACCCGACACGTGGAGCTCCAGCGGGGTCGCGGTCGCCCGGATGTCGCGGACGAGGCGATCGCCGGCCGGTGACATCGGCTCGACGTCGGGCGTCACGCTCAGGAAGCTGCCGACGTCGCCGGTGGTGTTCTCGAAGCGTGCCGCCTGGGTCGGCGCGAGGGCGATGGGGGCGAAGACGATCTTCCCGTCCTGGGGGAGGAAGAAGCCGACGGCGGTGTCGACGCGACCTGCACCCGGCAGCTTCGCCAGCTTCATGCCCAGGCGCTTCAGCGCCGCGGCGTCCCGGGGCAGCCGGACGTGCGGGAGCGACACCGAGATCGCGCTCGACTCTCGGGTCGCGAAGTTCTCGCGGATCTGGTCCACGGCGTGGCGCCCGCTGACGCTCGGCGGCACCACCCGGTCGTCGGTGAGGCCGAGGTTCAGCGAGAGGAACGGCACCGCGAACAGGAGCAGCACCGCGCTCGACGCCGACCGCGTACGGGACCGGGTGCTTCATCACCCGTCGGGCCTGTCCGCCCCAGAAGCCGCCCGTCTCCGACTCCGGCTTGCTCTTGAAGATCCGCCCCTTCTCCACTCGGGGCCCGAGCACGGCGAGGACCGCGGGAAGGACCACCACCGCGGCGAAACCGCCGAGCGCGACGACCGCGACCCCTGCGTACGCGAACGAGCGCAGGTACGGGACGTCGAAGACGGCGAGCGCGGAGAGCGACACCATCACCGTCCCGGCGCTGAACAGCACGGTGCGCCCGGCCGTCTGCATCGAGCGTCCGACCGCGACGTTGGTGGACACACCCTTCGCGAGCTCCTCGCGATAGCGGGAGACGATGAAGAGGCTGTAGTCGATGCCGAGTCCGAGCCCCATCGCGGTGGTCAGGTTGAGCGCGAACACGGAGATGTCGGTGAACAGGGTGAGCAGGAGGAGGACGAGCAGCGTCCCGACCACCGCGAACACACCCACCGCGAGCGGGAGGAGCGCGGCGACGAGGCTGCCGAACACGATGACCAGCGCGACCGCGGTGAACGGCGCGGTGAGGATCTCCGACAGTTGGAGATCCTTGCGGGCCTGCTCCGAGATCTGGTGCGTGAGCACGGCCTCGCCGGTGGCCTCGGTCGAGAGGTCGGCGGTGTGCACCGTGAACCGTTGCGACAGCTCGCCGGCCCGTTTGAAGCGCTCGTTCTCGCCGCCCGACATCGCCGCGACGATCAGTGCCTGGTGCGCATCCCGGCTTCGGAGCTGGGCGACCTTGCCGTAGGTCCAGTACGAGCCGACGGCGACGACGCCGGCGCGTGACTTCAGGTCCTCGGCGATCGCCGTGGCGGCCCGGGTGACGGCCGGGTCGTCGACGCCGCCGTGGCGGGCCGTGACGACGAGGACGAAGTCGGACAGCGACGCCTGCGGGAACGACCGCTGCAGCTCGGCGCGCGCTCGGGCCGACTCCGTGGTCGGATCCTCGAAGCCTCCGCTGCTCAAGCGGGAGTGGACGCCGTTCCCGACGACCGCGGCGACGGGCAGCGCGACGAGCGCGATCACGATCACCCACCACTTCCGCCGGACGATGAGAATCGCGAGCTTGCGCACCGTGGCCTCCAGCCCTGCCCCTGACGCCTTCTGCCCTCGCGCCGTAGAGTGCGGCCCGGTCAGTGGGGTCGTGGATCTTGGCAGGAGAGCGAAATGGGCAGCAAGCGAGACCTGGCCGACGCCCTCGAATCCGTCGCGCTGTTCTCGCGGTGCACCGCGTGGGAGCGCCGGACGATCGCGCGCCATGCGCAGACGGCGTCGTTCCCGCCGGACACCGATCTGGTCATCGAGGGTGAGCCCGGCGACGCGCTCTTCGTCATCCTCAGCGGGACGGTGGCGGTGCTGCGCGACGGCATGGAGGTCGCCGAGGTGGGCGAGGGATCCCACTTCGGCGAGCTCGCGATCCTCGACGGCGCACCCCGCAGCGCCACGATCCGCACCAAGACCGAGGCGAAGGTCGCGGTGCTCGGCATCCGGATGTTCCGGACGTTGCTGCGTGAGGTCCCCGACCTCGCCGAACAGCTGCTCGTGGGCCTCGCCGGCGAGCTCCGCGAGGCCCAGGCGCAGGCCGCGGCGATCGCCCCGGGCTGACCGGCGTCGTGGACGTCTGGGAGCTCGCCGCACGGGAGTGCATCCGCGACACGGTGGCCCGGTACAACCACGCGGGGGACGCCGGGCGGTTCGACGAGATGGTCGAGTGCTTCGCGCCCGACGGGCGGCTCGCGGTCGTCGGCGGTGACGTGCACCGCGGGCACGACGCGCTGCGGCGCTTCTTCTCGGGCGTCGGCGACACCGCGCCGGGGTTCACGCATCTCCGTCACTGCGTCACGAACCTGCTGATCGACGTGACCGATCCCGAGCACGCCACCGCGGCGAGCTACTTCCAGGTCATCACCGACATCGGCCTCGACCACTGGGGTCGCTACCGGGACCGCCTGGTGCCGGTCCGGGACCGGTGGCTGCTCGCGGAGCGGTCGGTGCGGACCGACGGCTACGCGTCGGACAGCTTCTTCGCGTGATGCGTGGGTTCAGAGCTCGCGGAGCACGTCGGGCTGCTTGAACGCGGTCCAACCGCGGTCGCAGTTGATCACCGCACCGGTGAGGCTCCGGCTCGCGTCGGACGCGAGGAACACCACGACCTCCGCGATCTCGGCCGGGTCCTGCATGCCCGTGGCGTGGCCCAGGTCGAAGGCGTGCTTGATCGTGTCGTTGCCCCAGATGAGCGCGTTCATCGGAGTGTCGACGTAGCCGGGGCTGATCGCGTTCACCCGGATGCCGAGGCGACCCGCGTTCGGCGCCAACGACTTCGTGAGCAGCGCCACGCCGCCCTTGCTCGCGGCGTACCCGTCCATGCCGCCGAGGGGGAGATGCGCCATCGACGATGCGGTGTTCACGATCGAGCCGCTGCCGTTCTCGGCCATCGCGGGGATCGCGTGATGGCAGCAGTAGAAGGTGCCGCTGAGGTTGACCGCGATGACGTGGTCCCACTGCGCGGGATCGACGTCGGGGGCGAAGCCGTCACGCCCGACCAACGCGACGCCGGCGTTGTTGTGCAGCACGTCGAGCCGTCCGTAGCGGTCGACCGCCGCGGCGACGAGCGCGCCGCACTGGGCCGCGTCGGCGACGTCGGTGTGCAGTGCGAATGCGTCGCCACCGGCCTGCTCGATCTCGGCCACCGTCGCGGCGGCACCGTCGTCGTCGACGTCACCCACCGCCACCCGGGCGCCGGCGGCTGCGAGCGCGACCGCGCTCGCGCGCCCGAGGCCGGACCCGCCGCCCGTGACGATCGCGACCTTGCCGTCGAGTTGCATCGGTACCCCTTCCACCGCGCCGGATCGAGTCCCCGGCGATCGGCGACTCTTGCTGCAGGCCGGCTTCAGGTCCACTCGGCCGCGGTGATCCAGAACTCGGCGACGTTCACCGGACCACGGCGGTCGTCCCCCGGGAGCGTGACGGTGCGTTCCCGTCGCATCCCCAGGCGCTCGGCCACGCGGACCGACGCGGTGTTCTCGGCCTGGGGGAGTGAGCACACCCGTTCCAGGCCGAGTGGTCCGAAGGCCTGGTCGAGCGAGGCACGTGCGCCCTCGGTCGCGTAGCCGCGGCCCCAGACGTCCGGATCGAACCGCCACCCCACCTCCACCGTCGGGAGGATCTCCGGGTGGAAGGTCGGCACCGAGATCCCCACGTACCCGACCACGCGGCCCGTCGCCCGCTCGGTCGCGAGCCAGCACGCGACGCCGCAGGACTCGTACTGGTCGATCTGGGCGGTGAGGAACGCGTCGGTCTCGTCGCGCGTGAAGGCGCGACCGAACGGGAACTCCCACACCTCGGGCTTCGCGAACACCGCGGTCAGCTCGTCGACGTCACCGGCCGCGAACCGGCGCAGCGTCAGACGCTCGGTGACGACATCCGCAAGTGGTGCCGCGAGCGCGGGGCCGAGCTCCGGATCCATCCGGCCAGTCTCGCGCCGGTCCGGGGTCAGCCCTCCGGGACCAGCACCTCGAACCACTCGTGCACCGTCCACCGCGTGACGAGGCCCTGCTCGACGAACGGGTCGCCGGTCGCGAAGGCCTCCGCGGCCGCACGCGTCCGGAAGACGCTCATCGCGCCGGCGGCCGACGGGCGGAAGGGTCCGATCATGAGCAGTGTCCCGTCGTCGAGGAAGCGCTGCCAGTGCGCCCGGTGGGCGTCGAAGTGTGCGGGCGCGCGTTCGGCGAGGTCGGGCGCGGACTCGTACAGCAGCACGTACTTCACGGTGACTCCTCGGACGCGAATGCGTCACCGAGCAACGCGGCCACGCGCCGGTCGGCATCGGGGCGAGCCCGGGCGTAGGCGCGGGTCGGATCGGGTTCGGGGGATGTGCGGCTCGCCACGGGATTCCACGCGTCCAGCTCGGTGGTCTCGCCTGCGGCGCGCGCCGCGAGCAGACGCGCGCCGACGGACGCGGCTTCGAGGTGACGGCGTGTGACGACGGTCCGTGCGCTCACGGCGCCGAGGATCCCCTGCCAGGTCGGATTCGCCGCCCCGCCGCCCGTGACGACGAGCTCGGTGCCGCCGGGGTCGACCAGCTCCAGGCACCGCGTCACGTCGTACGCGATGCCCTCGACCAGCGCCCGGGCGAGCTCGGCGGGCGAGTGGTGGGGCCGCAAGCCGGTGAACGCGGCGGTGGCATCGGCCCGCCAGTGCGGTGCGCGTGCCCCGGCCAGCCAGGGGTGGGCGCCGACGCCGTCTGCGCCCGGCGCGACGGTGGCCGCGGCGTTCCACAGCTCGTCGACCGAGCGGCCGGTGAGCGCGGCGAGCCAGTCGAACGCCGATCCCGCCGCCGCCAGCCCGGCCTCCACGAGGAACCCGTCGTCGGTGCGCGACACCTGCGCGACGCTCGGCAACGCCGCAACCGGTCCGGGGTGTGGCACCGAGACGTTGGCGGTCGTGCCCCACGAGACCATGGGACGTCCCGGCGCGGCGCCGGTGCCGAGCGCTTCGCACGCGTGGTCGCCCGCGCCCACCACGACCGTTGCGCTCCGCTCCAGAGCGAGTGCCGCGGACCACGGCGTGTCCGCGATCGGCGAGGACCCGCACGGACGGTACGACCTCGGGGAGCCGCGCCCGCAACGGCGCGTCGCCGAGCGCGTCGCCGGCGAGGGAGTACCACCCGGTGCGAGACGCCAGACTGGGATCGGTGACCACGGTGCCCGTGAGCCGGGCGACGACGAGGTCGCGTGGCGCGAGCACCCACCGCGCCGACGCGAAGCGGTCCGGCTCGTGGCGCTGCAGCCACGCGACCTTGGCGCGCGCGCAGCCGGCTGAGAGCACCACCCCGGTCGAGTGACGGAACGCGGCGGGGTCGCCGAGACCGGCGACCTCTCCGGTCGCACGGTGGTCGCTCCAGAGGATCCCGGGCCCGAGGGGTGCGAGCGCGCCGTCGAACGGAGCGAAGGTCTCGCGGGCGGCCGAGCACGCGACCGTCGCCACCCGCGCGT
>CAVWPR010000022.1:0-11123 GCA_963756815.1 uncultured Acidimicrobiia bacterium | reverse complement strand
ATCAGGAGGTGGTCGCGGGCCCGGGTGCACGCCACGTACAGGAGGCGGAGCTTCTCGTCGGCATCCATCTCCTCCTCGAGGTCGGCGCGGCGGTCGAAGCCCTGGGATGCCACCTTCTTGCGCACCGACACGTGGACCTCGTCGCCCTCCCAGCAGCGCCTGCATTGCCCGTGCGCCGCCGGCCGATCTCGGTCGTGAGCCCCGACAGCACCGTGATCGGGAACTCCAGACCCTTGGCGCCGTGCATCGTCATGATGCGGACTGCGTGGTCGTCGGACTCGGGCAGGAGTGGCTCGTGCACCCGTGCCATGTCGGAACGCTGCAGGTCGGACCAGGCCACGAACTCGACGAGGTCGGTCGACTGCGACGCCTCGAAAGTCGCGCCTGGTCCACCAGGAAGCGGACGCGCCGCCAGACGTCGCGCGCCCTCGGCGCGGCGAATGCGAGCATCATTACCCGCGATCGCGGACGATGCGCTCGATCAGTCCGCTCGGTCCCGTCCACCACCGGGCCGCCCGCAGCTCGTCGAGATACTCGAGCGCCGGCCATCACCGGCTGCGCGGGTCCAGATCCGGGCGGACGCCACCGAGGTCCCACCGTCCGCCCGCGGCGGCGTAGGTCACGAGGTCGTCGTCGCCGCAGCCGAGGATCGGCGACCGCAGCGCAGCCACGAGCGCGACGGCCTCGGCGCCGTCGCGACGACCGCAGGATCGCGATCAGGTCCCGGATCTCCTGCGTCTGTAGACGAGCGTGCCGGTCTCGGCGCGGAAGTCGACGCCGCGCGCGCACGTAAGGCGTCCATGAGAAAGCCAAGCGACGTGCGCGTCGGCAGCAGGATCGCGATGTCCTCGGGGCGCGCCGGCCGCCAGCCGTCGACGTCCTCCACCGGCCAGCGTCGGGATCGGCCAGGATCCCGGCCACGGCGTCGGCCACGGTGGCGGCCTCGAGCTCGCGCAGCGGGCCGCCCGCAGCTTCTCGTCCTTGAGGTGCGGCCGTCCGAGCAGCTGCACCCGGTGCCCGGCCGGGTGCGCGTCCCGGTGCGCGGCCAACGGCTCGTACCTCGGTTGTTGTCCGGGACGCTCCTCGGCCATCAGGCCGCCGAAGACCTCGTTCACCCAGGCGACGAGGGTCGGGACGGTCCGGAAGTTGGTGGTGAGCCGCACCGCCTCGTTCGCGAAGCGTTCGCGTGCCTCCAGGAACAGGCCGATGTCGGCCCGACGGAAACGGTAGATCGACTGTTTCGGGTCGCCCACGAAGAAGAGCCGTTCGCGATCGACTGCGATGTCCGACCACTCGTCGGGGACCGTCCCGCCACCGACCGACGCCGCGATCAGCATCGAGAGCTCGATCTGGATGGGGTCTGTGTCCTGGAACTCGTCGATCAGCAGGCGCGAGTAGCGCTCGTGCAACGCGGTCCGGGCGTCGCCGCTCCGCCGGAGCAGCGACCGTGCGAGGACGAGGAGGTCGTGGAACTCGAGCCGGCCGTCACGCCGGCGTTCGGCGGCGGCGAGCAACGTGAACCGTGCGACCTCGCCGGCGAGCACGCGCAGCACCGCGTCCGTGAACTCGAGTCGCAGCTCTTCGATGGCGCATTGCACTGCAGCCGCGAGCTCGCGCGCCTCGCGTCTTGGCCTCCTTGCCGCCCCACGTCGCCGGCTTGGCCCTTGCTGCCGTGGTCCAGCTTGAAATCCACGGGCAGGGCGCCGGCCAGACGGCGATCCGGCGCCTCGTTGAGGAGCGCGCGGAGTTGTCCGAGCACCGGCTCCTTCTCGAGCCAGTGCTGCGCCAGGGAGTCGTCGGGGATCTCCCGGCACCGCTCGAGCACGGACGCGAAGCCGCCGAGCGCGGCCAGGGCCACACTGCGGTCCACCGCCGGGAGGTCGACACCCGCATCCGCCATCCGCTCGACACGGTCCCAGTTGTCGGAGAACACCACCGCGAGGTCGCGCAGGAGGTGAACTTCCTGTCGTCCATGCGAACACCCAGCCGGCTCGCGATGCCGATCACCTCGTCGAGCCTCGTGTCCGCAAACATGCGGTCGACGTGCGCCTCCCACCTGCGGCCGAACGCGAGCAGGCTCTCGACCTCGTCGAGCACGTCGACCCGGGCGGCAACCCGGCCTCCACCGGGTGCTCGGCAAGGATCCGCTGGGCGAAACTGTGGACCGTGCCGATCGCGGCGCCGTCGAGGTCGACGAGCGTGGCCTCGGCGTGCACGCTCCGGTCCGGCGGCGTCGCGGCGTCGTGGACCAGCCGCTCGAACGCCTCCCGGATACGCGCCCGGAGCTCGCTCGCCGCGGCCTCGGTGAAGGTGATTGCCGCGATCTCGCGCATGGGGACGCCGCGGACGAGCACCAGCGTGACGACACGATCGACGAGCTGTTGGGTCTTGCCCGTGCCGGCGCCGGCCTCGACGAACAGCAGCTCGTCGAGGCCGTCCGTGGTGATCCGCCGCCGTGCCGCCTCGTCGACGAGCGTGGCCGCGGTCATTCAGCGTCCTCGTCGTCGACCGTCGAGCGCGTGGAACGCCGCGAACTCCGGCGCGTCGAGCTTGGCGTCGTACTGCGCGGTCGCGGTCCACCGGGCACACGGCGTCGTAATCGCAGTACCGGCAGTTGTCGCTCGAACCGAAGAACGTGTTCGGCTCACCGGGCACCGCGGGGAACCAGCCCTCGTCGATGCTGTCGACGATGTGGCCCACCACGTCGCGGAAGCGCGTCCTCGGTGGTGGCGTCCAGGCGGAACTCGTCGCGGTGCGAACCCACCCTTCGACGACACGAACCAGTAGGCCGCCTCCACGTCCGTGGCACCGAGGATGCGCCGGGCGGCTTCCGCGTAGACCGGGAGCTGCAGACGCGCGCCGCCCTGCAGGGCGTCCTCGCCCTCGGCCGGGGTCGTGTACGCCTTCCCGGTCTTGTAGTCGAGCACGACTCGGGTGCCGTCGGGTCGGACGTCGACCCGGTCGGCCCGCCCCCGGAACGCGACCGTCCGCCCGCCGGACACGGCACCTCGACCGCCGGCGCGTCATCGAGCCCGAACGGCAGCTCCACCGACTCGGGGACGACGCCCTCGGCGATCCGCCGTTCGTTGTCGGCCCCGACGAACTCGACCAGGTCCGCCGTCGATCTCCTCGCGGTGCAGCGCCCAGAGCGTCGCCTTGCCGGTGAGCCCCTGCGGCTCCGCCTCCGCCGCGCACTCGCCCATCACTCGAGGAGCCGGGTGGCGCGGCCGGCGGCCACGGCGCGCAGGGCGGCGTGCGCTCCCCCTCGGGACGGTCGAGCTCCTCGCGCACGCACCGTTCCAGCACCTCGTGCACGAGCGTGCCGCGGTCGAGGGGCGAAAGCTCCAGGAGTCGCTCGGGCTGGTCCTCCACCGGCACCCGCAACACGTTGGCGAGCAGGTAGCGGAACGGACACTCCGCCCACTGCTGCAGGCGGGTCGCCGACACGGCGTCGCCCGTTGCGGGCGACCGGCACCCGATCGCGCACCGCAGCGACGTTGCCGTCCCAGCGGGTCAGGGCACCCGACGCGCGCGCCCGCACGGCATCGATACCGGTCGCGACCGGGGTGGCCGCGCACCAGGGTGTGCATCGCGGGGTCGCCACCGCTCGCGGCGAACGCGAGCAGCACGCCGAGCTCCCGCTCGGCGGCGCTGGCGGCCACGGCCGTCCGGGTGACGCCCGCGGCGAACGATGCGATCGCGTCGAGCCCCTCGCCGTCGGTCAGCCGTGCGAACCCGCTCCCGAAGATTCGGCGCCCGGCGAGGGAGGACGCGGTCTCGAGCAGGTAGCGCGACGGGAGTCGCTCCCGCCCGGAGCGAAGGTCGCCCCGGGGCGAGCTGAGGATGCGATGTCCGGATGACGCAGCGAGCGCGGCCAGATAGGCGCGCCGCTGATCACCCATGTCGGCCTCGCGCACGGCGAGCTCCCGGTCGACCGCGAGACGGCGGTCGCCGTCGGCCAGGAGCGCGTCCTCACGCCGAGGGACGGGAGCAGTCCCTCGGCGAGACCCACGATCGCGACGGCGTCGAGATCGAGGCCGACGGCCGCGCCGATCGGAGCGCAGAGGACGCCGGCACCGAAGCGTCCGATGCGACCCGACGGCGCGGCGAGCTCCGCGTCCACCGCGCGCGGGCGAACGCGCCCGGCGCCGGCTCGTCCTCCAGTGCATCGAGGTCGGCGAGACGATCCAGCGCGGCGAGCACGGCGTCGAACGACTCCTGCTCGTCGACCGGCCAACGGCGAATGCTCGCGGGGTCGCCGAGCGCATCCACCAGTGCCGCCCGGCTGAGCTCGACCCGACGTCGCCACCCGCCGGCGGTCGTCAGCTCGGCGAGGCGGCTCCGCATCGCCGCCACGAAGGCCGCGAGCTCGACCGCGGTGTGCGCCACGCTGCCCGGGCGAGCGGGAGCGTCCGGTGTCACCGACTCGCCGCTCCCGCGCACCCGCTCGCGATCTCGCTCGGCCATCTCCACCGCGTACCGCTCCAGCCGCTCGGCCCAGTCGGCTCCGTCGACCACGCCGGCGTGTCCGCGACACGAGATCCCAGCGGTCCACCGGGACCGGGCGGCCGTCCTCGCGCCGGATGGGAGCACTCGCCAGGTACGCGATGACGTCGTCGCGCGCGAACGTCGAGTCGACCATGCCGATGAGCCGGCGAGGGTGCGCCCGGCGATGGTGTCGGCGAGTCGGCGGATCGGCGGACCATTGTGGGCGAGACCGGCCGCGGTGAGTGCCGCATCGACCGTGCGCGGGTACGGTTCGACCGCCGGCATCAGGATGGCCGTGCGGTCCATGCGTACGCCGTCGCGGCGAGCTCGAGCAAGCGGCGAGTGACGGCACGGACCTCGTCGTCGACGTCGGACGCCCCGATCATCTCGGTCCCGGTGGCGGGCGACACGGCGTCGCCGCCGACCGTGACTCCCCACCGCCGGCACGCGTCCACGACGGCCGCGTCCGCGGACGTGTCGCCGGTGAGCGCGACGATCCAGGTGGTGGGCCGGACCGAGGCCACCGCGCCGACGAGGTCGTGCAGCGCGGGCGGCAGCGGCTGGGGCAGATGGACGATCACCGTGCCGAGTCCCGTCACCGGCGACCCGCTCTCACGCACGGCGTGGAGCGCGTGCTCGACGAGCGTGTCCTCGTCGACGTAGCTCGCGGTCGGGCCCGCACGCGGTCGAAGAGCTCCACCAGGGCCTGCGCACGCGGCGTGCCGTCCCGCCGGATGCGGTCCAGTGTGGCCGGCCGGGCTCGCGACAGCTCGGCGTACCGGCGGGCCAACGCCGACTCGGTGGCGGAGTGCTCCGCCACGGGACCGAAGAATCCCGGCCGGATCCTCAGCTCGACGCGGATCGCGGCAACGAGCACGGGTTCGGTGATGGGCGTGAGCCCGGCCGCGGCCGCCGCGCCGCGGCCGAGCCGCTCGGCGAGACCGAAGGGTGTGTCGAACGCGATGTTGGCGAGCCCGCCCTGCTCGGCGAGCCTGCGGCGGGCCGAGAGGCCCGCGACGTTCGACGGCACGATGACCGTCACCGGCGCGAGCGGATCACCCGCCTGGGAGGCCCGAATGGCGTCGCGCAACGCTTCCGTCCCCTCACGTCCGTACGCGACCGCCTGCACCTCCGCCATGCCGGCGACCTTACGTGGAGGGTGCGACAGCGCTCGCGGAGCACCCCGGCGGGGTGCGGCCCCAGCTCAGGCGAGGTCGCCGAAGCGATCGACGTCGATCCCGAGCGGTGCGACGATCGGCGCGACCCGGGCCAGCCGTGCCGGACCGGGCTCACCCGTCGCGTCGGCCACGGCGCCGGCCCACGACGCGATCGCGTCGATGCTCGTGACGTCGGTGAACGCCCCCGTCGCGTCCTGCTTCGTGCGGGCCGCGTCGATGCCGAGCGTGGCGACCACGAGCCCGCCCTGCCAGCTGATCGTGCGCACGAGCTGCTCGATCGCGAAGGTGCCGCCCGTCGTTCCCGCGCTGAGCACGCCGACGACGCGGTGGTAGAGCGAACCCGATCCCACCAGCCAGTCGAGCGCGTTCTTGGCGATCCCGGCGACACCTCCGGCGTACTCCGGCGCGGCGACGAGCAGACCGTCGACCGACTCGACCGCACCGCGGAACGAGACGACCGCGGCGGGCGCATCGTCGACGAGCTCGGCACGGAACGGCGGGATCGCACCGGGCGCCTCGATCGCGACGGCCTCGACACCCCGAACCTCCAGCGCGTCGCGCGCCACCGCGAGCGCGGCGGCATTGGCCGACCCCTCCCCCAGGCTCCCGCTCCACGTCCCGATCCGCACGACCGCCGACGCCACGACCACCCGCTACCAGTGGACGCCGGGCAGCAGGCGCGCGAGCGCGTCGGCGGCACGAGAGATCGTGGAGATCTCGCCGTCCTCGGTCTCCCGACCCTTCGCCGCCGCGGAGTCCGGGAACACCCGGTACGCGACGTGGAGCACCTCGTCGGCCGCCTTCGGCGCGACCGCGTGCAGCACCTCGGCGAAGGTCCCGAGGCGGGTGTCGATCGTCTTCGGACGGTTGACGAGCGCATCGATCAGCATCGCCCCGGCCTCGTCCGGGCTCTGCGTGGGGAACGCGTCGTACAGCGTGGTCGGTCCGATCATGGGCGTGCGGACGAGCGGCATGTGGATGTTGGTGAAGGTGACGCCGTCGCCGTAGGTCTCGGTGGCGACCACGCGACTGAACGCGTCCAGCGCGGCCTTCGACGCGACGTACGCGGAGAAGCGCGGCGGGTTCGCCTGCACCCCGATCGACGACACGTTGACGATGTGACCGAACCGGCGCTCGGTCATGTGCGGGAGCAGTCCCAGGATGAGGCGCACTGCGCCGAAGTAGTTCAGCGCCATCGTCCGCTCGAAGTCGTGGAAGCGGTCGTAGCTCAGCTTGATCGACCGGCGGATCGAACGACCCGCGTTGTTGACGAGCATGTCGATGCCCTCGTGGTCGGTGAGCAGCTGCTTCACCAGGGTGTCGACCGACTCCGCTTCGGTGATGTCGCACGCGTAGACCCACGCCTGCCCGCCGGCACGTTCGATCTCCTTGCGCAGCTCCTCGAGCGCCTCGGCGCGCCGGGCCACGAGGATCGGGACACCGCCGTGCTGGGCGACCTGGAGCGCGGTGGCTCGGCCGATGCCGGACGACGCACCGGTGATCACGACCCGGCGACCGGCGAGCTTGCCGCCCGGGCGCGGCCGTCGGGCGCGATCGTGGTCGAGGTTCTCCTCCCAGTACCGCCAGAGCGCGGGCGTGTACGCACGGAGATCGGGCACGGTGATCTCGGTGCCCTCGAGCGCGGCGTTCGTGGAGGAGTCGTCGAACGTGCCCGCGAACGCGACGTGTGGCAGGACCTCGAGGGGGATGCCGACCTGGTCGAGCGCGACGTCACGGCCGAGCTCGACGCCCGGGATGCGCGCGACGAGACCGGCCAGCCCGGCCGCGACGTCGACGCCGCGTTTGCCCACGGTCGGGACGATGCGCGGCGCACCGGCCGCAGCGGCGAACGCGTTGAACACGCGGTGGACCGGCTGCGGCCGCGGGTTCACGAGGTGGAACGCCCGGCCGTCCAGCCCGTCGACGTGCATGAGGTGGTCCATCGCGTCGACGACGTAGTCGACGGGCACGAGGTTGGTCGCGCCGAGGTCCGGCCCGGGCAGGCGCATCCATCCCGGGAGCACCGACAAGCGCCGGATGAGCTCGAACAGGTAGTAGGGACCGTCGACCTTGTCGATGAGACCGGTGCGCGAGTCGCCGACGACCACCGCGGGCCGGTAGACGCGCCACGGCACCGACGCGTCGGTGCGCACGATGCGCTCGGCCTCGTACTTCGTGCGGTGGTACGGCGAGGGCAGGTGCTGTCCCTCGGCGAACATCTCCTCGGTGAACCGGCCCGGGTACTCCCCTGCCACCGCAACCGACGACACGTGGTGCAGGCAGCCGACGCCCAGGCGATTCGCGAGCTCGACGACGTGTCGGGTGCCGTCGACGTTGGCGGCCTCGTTCGAGGCGTCGTCGGCGGTCATGTCGTACACGGCGGCGAGGTGCACCAGGTGGTCGACGGTCCCCGCCAACCGCTCGACGGCGGAGTCGCTCATGCCGAGGAACGGCTCGCTCAGGTCACCGATCTCCGCCTCGACGTCGGCGCCACCCGGCCACCTGCGCAGCTTCGCGGCGAGCCGCGACTGCGAAGCAGGCCGCACGAGCGCGTGGATGCGGACCGCTTCACGTTGCAGGAGGCGGCCGACCAGCTCACCGCCGAGGAACCCCGAGGCCCCGGTCACCAGATACGTCGTCATCCGACCCCCTTGCCGCTCCGGACCGCGCGGATGGTAGGCCCGACCGGGCGATCCGGCATCCTGCTCGCGTCCCTGCGACGCGCGTCCGGTCCGGATCGGGGAGACTGCGCCGCCACCTCGTGACCAGGAGCACTCGATGTATCAGCAGATCGTTGTCGGGACCGACGGATCCGTGGGCGCCAACGTCGCGCTCGACCACGCCATGGAGTTGGCGAAGCTGAGCGGCGCCACCCTGCACATCGTGACCGCGCACAAGCTGACCACGCCCTACCAGCTCGCCGCCGCGAGCGAGGTCGGGATGGCAGCCGCAGCCGTCGGCGAGTCGAACGAGGCGATCCACGACGACGCCCAGCGCATCTGCGACCGCGCGGTCGAGCGCGCGGTCGGCGCCGGCGTCACCGCCGAGGCGCACTGCGTCCCGGGCGACGCCGCGGACGCGCTGCTCACCGTGGCCAAGGACACCGGCTCGGATCTCCTCGTCGTGGGCAACCGCGGGATGACCGGCGCCCGGCGCTTCGTGCTCGGCAGCGTGCCGAACAAGCTCTCGCACCACTGCCCGTCGAACCTGCTGATCGTCGACACCTCGACCGCCCGCGGCTGATCACCCACCGCACCGCAGCTGGGTGCGGACGTCGATCCAGAAGCGCATCGTGCGCACCGACCGGTGCGGAACCTCGACGACGTCCTGGAGCTCGCCGCCGTTCGCCTCGATGATCCGTCGTGACGCCTCGTTCGTCTCGTCGCAGGTGATCAGGATCGGATCGATGCCGAGCTCGAGGCAGTGCGGCAGCACGAGCGCCAGCGCGAGCCGGCCGTTGCCCCTGCGCCGCATCGTCGGACGGATCGCGTAGCCCACGTGACCACCGCGGACCCGCAGCGCGTCGGTCAGCCGGTGCCGCACCTCGACGAAACCGACGAACTGCGCACCCTCGGCCAGCCAGAACGTCGAGCCGGGCACCCAGCCGTCCGCCAGCCCACGCCCCTCCGACTGCTCGTGCAGCTCGGCGACGAACGACGAGAAGTCGGCGTGGTGCGGCAGCGTCCGGAGCTCCTCGTGCCGCCCTTCGGCGACGAACTCCGCCATCGCGTCCCGATAGGACCTCTCGAAGTCCACGTGGGGCGCGACCAGCCGGGGCATCCGCCGATTCTGCCCGCAGGACACGCCGTCGAGCCCCGGACACGTGTCCGTCGGAGACAGGAGCCGGCGCGATGTGGACGCGGCGCTCCGGGCGCGTACCGTGGCGGGCATGCGCCGTGTCCTCCTGTTGCTCGTCGTCATCGGCCTCGCCGCCTGCGGTTCGTCGGGAGGCGGCAACGCCGGCTCTCCCGTCCCGACGAACCCGAAGCCGGTGCTCACCGTCGGCTCGGCACCGTCGACGTCGTCGAAGATGATCTGCGGTGAGGCGAAGGGCGACATCGCCGACGCCCTGGGCGTGAAGCCCACCCAGGTGACGACGCCGACGTGGACCGACGACGTGTACTCGTGCACCTACGTCTATCCCGACGGCTCGATCACGCTGTCGGTCAAAGAGGTGAACGGTATTCCCGCCGCGGCGACGTACTTCCGTGGTCTCAAGACCACCCTCGGCGTCGAGCCGGGCGCGATCGCACCGGAGCTCGGGCAGGGCGCGTTCGTGAGCAAGGGCGGCGGACTCGTCGTGCAGAAGGACAACAAGGTCCTCACCATCGACGTGACGAAGCTGCCGGCGCACTTCGGCACACCCCCACAGTCGCCCGCCGAGGTGGCGACCGCGATCGGCGGCGTGATCATGGGCTGCTGGACCGGCGCCTGACGGCGAGCATCACCTGCACGACGTAGGCACCGGGGGCTGTACCTGCCGACCGCGCCGAGAGGCCCGTCACCTCATCGGCAGGTAGCGACATCCCGGAGCTCCGGCGGAGCCGGCCGACCACGAACATCGCGGCTTCGAGCCCGACCTCCGGACGTCTGAAGCCGCAGGATCTCAATGATGAAATGCTGCGGAGCGCGACCACCCACCCAGGATCGAGGGGAACCCGAGGCCAGTCCACCCCAGACGAAACCCAACGCTTCTCACTCCGGCGCGAGGTCGGGTTGGTCACACCGCGGCGCTGCGTGTGTTCCTCGATCCTGTCCGGCAGATCAACCGGTGAGGCCGAACTTGGCGCTGAGCGCGGATGCGATCACGGCGGCGTCGGCCCCGGGAATCGTCTGGACGACCTTATGGTGCTCGTCGAGCACATAGGCCATCGGGAACTCGCTCGGCTGCCACGTCTGGTCGGCGGCGCTACGGGCCAGGACCACGCTCGGCATCACGAGGTGCATCGTCGTGGCCGCCTCTTCCGCCGTGGCGTAGCCCGCGACCGGCGGCAGATCCGGGCGCTCGATCACCGCGCTCATGAAGTTGGCCTTTCCCGTCATCCATCCGCGAGGTCGTCGATCATCGGCATCTCGGCCTGGCAGTGGGGACACGGAGGCGACCAGATCACGACCACCGTCGGCTTGCCGCGGAGCGAAGCGAGGTCGATGTCACCAGTCCCGTCGAGCGCCGCGCCGCTCAGCTTCGGCGCCGGATTGCCCACGGCGGCGCTGTTCGCATCGTCCGTCCCGCAGGCTTGCGACTGCGTCGCGCACGCCCCCGCGGTGGTGCTCGTGCTTCTGACGGGTTCGGCAGTCGAACCCCCGCTGCTTCCACACGCCGCCATGCCGAGCACGATCACGGACGACGCAATCAAGAGGATGGACCTGCGCATGCCGAGCCTCCCCTGCCAAGGTGCCTCGACGAGCATTCTGCCCGTCCGAACCGGAGCTACAAGAGACCGACCCTGTCGCACG
>CAVWPR010000021.1:0-34638 GCA_963756815.1 uncultured Acidimicrobiia bacterium | reverse complement strand
GATCGAGGTCCGTGCCCACCGCGGCCATGGTCGGATACTCGCACGCCCCGAGGGCGCCTGCCTCGTGGTCGGCATGCCGACGCGACCACGGTGGCCGAGCGAGCCGACCCGGGTCATGGAGCAGGTCACGACCCACGCGCGCGCCGTCGACGGGCGACGAGCGCGGCGAGCGCGACGAGACCGACCGCGATGACACCGACCCCGACGACCACGAGGACGGTGTGATCGCTGGTCGTGGTGCCGGGCCCCGGTGGGAGCGGGAGGTCGGTGCTGCTCAGATACGTCCCCGAGCCCGGGAGCTGCGTCACGATCGTGGTCAACGCGGGTGTGACACCGCGTGACGTCAGGGCGGTGCGGTGCGAGTGCTGGAACCGGAAGAGCGTTCGATCGAGCTCGGGGATCGCGAGCGACAGGGTGCCGGGCCGGCGGAGCCGTTGCACCGGCGTCCCCGAGGGCTCGTAGGTCATCGTGACGCGGTACGCGTTGCCGTTGGCGCGCAGGTGGTCCGGGAGTCGGAGCTCGGCGCCGCTCTGTGGCGTGATCTCGATCCGGACCTTCCGGTCCGATCCGTGGGGCGCGATGGCACCCGCCCCGAGCGAGATCACCGCCTGGGCGTCGTCCGTGGCCAGGCCGAGCGCGCCGGGAACCGGCCGCATCGAGGGCGACGGACGCCGTGGCGCCGTCCGGCGCTCGGTTCCCGGCCGAGAACGGCGGTGGTGGCTCCACCCAGCGGTACTTCGGTGCGGGCGCGAAGCCGTCGAAGAGTGGACGGATGCTGGTGTCCCGGAGTCCGAGGCTCGCCACCACGACGGCGAGGTACGTGACCGTGAGCACGACCGCGGCCTTCCAGCGTGATGCCCTCACCAGAGTGCCAGCACGTTCGCCGCGACGTGGGTCAGTGCCGGGACCCTCCACGAACCGGTGACGCTCCGCTGCCAGGCCAGGAGCGCGCCGGCGGCGACGTCGAGGGGCAGCACCCAGATGCCGTAGGTGGTGACGTGGACGACCGCGAAGAGCGCGGCCGAGCCCAGGATCGCCAGGCGAGTTCCGCCGATCGACAGCCAGCCGTAGACCAGCCTCCGGAACCAGATCTCCTCGGCGACGGCGGCACCCGCGTGCAGCGCGACCGCCGTCAGCGTGACCGGGCCGACGGACCGACCTCCGACGAGGACGCGACCGATTCCGAAGGCGGCGATGCCGACCACCAGCGCGGCGATCGGGGCGACGGTCGGAGCTTCTGGCGTGGGGACCGAGACGCGCAAGCCGACGATCGCGAGCAGGAGGAAGATCGCGACGAGCGCGAGCGTCGCGTGCTCGGTCGAGGCGACGATCGCCGGCCGCGCCGTGAGCAGCATGCATCCGCCTGCGATGACGAGCGCAGGCTTGGCGACGTGCGCCCGAACGGGGGAGTACGCGACTGATGTCATGCGACACGGAACTCGGTCACGGCGACCACACGATTCGCGAACGGCAGATGGTCCGACGCCACGAACTCCGCGTCCACCGTGTGCTGTCCCGGCGCGAGCCCGGCGATGCGGTAGTCGAGCCGGTTGACCATCGCGACGACCTGCCCGTCGACGCTGATGTGGACGTGTCCGAGCCGCGGACGGATCGCGCCGCCCGCCTGGGTCCCGGGAACGAGGCGCGCACCGTGGAGGACCAGCCGGACGGTCGTCTCGGGACCGACCACGGCGTTCGGAGCCGGCGCCGCGATCTCGAGGCGGGCCGGGGTCCGGGGGCGTGCGGTCCCGCCGCCGGACCCGCACGCCGTCGCGACGGCGAGGAGCACCGTGATCGCCACCAGCAGCGCCGAGCTGCGGGTGAGCGCTCCGAGCGGTCCCGGCGCATCTCGATCGCGCACCGAGGTCATCGGTCGGGGGTGGTGGTTGATTTTGCGTGCGGCATGCAAAGAGTTTGTCCCGCTGAGAGCGAGTGACGGCATCGGCCCCGAGGGAGTTTCGCACGATGACGAACGTCCCCGGGAGCGGCTGAGATCAGGATCGACGCACGCGGACCGTCGCGACGAGCGGTGGCCGGGTACCACGCGTCAGGCTGATGCGGAAGGAGTCGCCGACGCGCAGGGGTGTGCGGAGTCCGACGAGCATCACGTGGTCGCCGCCCGGTCGGAGGTTCAGCGTCCGGTGCGGCCCGACGCGTAGCGATCGGACCTCGCGCATCGTGGCCATGCCGTCGGCGTCGATCGCGCCGTGGTGGAGCTCTGCGTGTGCGGCGATCGTGCCCGAGACGCGTGCGCCGGTCAGTGTCACTGCTCGGTCGGTGTCGTTGACGACCGAGAGGTAGACCACACCGGTTCCTTGCCGCGCCGCCGTGTCGCGCGACCACGCGGCGTCGACGTGAGGTCCCGCGGTCGAGTTGCCGCCACACGCAGCGACCACGACGATCAGCGCGAGTGCGGCGCCGATGCGCCGGGAGCCGAGGTGGTGGATCACTCGGGCGTGCGAGCGCTCGCGCGGAGCAGGATCCGCATGTCGTTCGCGATCTTCTTCTCACTGAATCCGTACGGCCAGGTGTCGACCAGGCGGCCCTCGTCGTCGACGGCGAACGACAGTGCGCTGTGTCCGACGTCCTCCTCACCCTGCGCGTTCGTGGCGACCTCGTAGCGGACGCCGAACGCCTCCGGCCACGGTCTGGAGGAGGTCGGGGTCCTCGGTCCGGAGCGCGTGCGCGTCACGGAAGAAGTGCTTCAGGTACGACGTGAGGACCGGTCCGGTGTCGCGCGTCGGATCGACGGTCGCCATCGCCACCTGCACCTGGGCGGCCTGCGCGGCGTCGAGCTTGTGGATGGCGAGGCGGAGGCCCGCGAGGGTACCCGGGCAGATGTCGGGGCAGTTCGTGTAGCCGAAGTACATCAGGAGCAGACCGTTCGGCGCGGCCTTGATCGGGAACTCGGCGCCGTCCCGGGACGCGTCGGGGAGCGTGAAGTCGCCCAACGCTCTCAGAGGCCGCTGCTGCAACCCGGCGATCGTGTCGGACCGGGCGGCACCGGGGGCGGAGGAGCCCCCGCAGGCCGACACGAGCGCCGCGAGGAGCGCGGCGAGGAGTGCGAGCCCGCTCCGCAGTCGCATGTCGTCGATCCTCGCTCCGTCGACGTTCCGAGTCGTCCGGTCACACTCCGATCGTGTGCCGCATGACGGACCATTCAAGCAGACGTCGTCGCGGATTCTCGTGCGCGTGCCGCCACCGGTGGCGTTCCTCGCGGACGCCATCGACAAGGATGGGCGATCGTGAGCGGAGACGGACGAACCGTCGGAACGGCGCCCGTCGTCGGCTCCGCGGTACCGGTGGTGACCGCGGCGATCGGGATGTCGGTCGTGCTCATGTGGCGCGCCTCGCACGTGCTGGCCGACCGGCGCACCGCGGTGAACCAGTTGCGGCTCGACACGTGGCTGGATCCGTCGGCGGCACGGCTCGCGGTGACCGTGCTCGGCGCGGCCGGTCTCCTCGCGGCGGTGCTGTTGCTCGGTCGCCGGACACGCAAGCTCGGCGCGCGGATCGCCGCCGGAGGTCTGCTGGTGCTCGCCGTCTATCTGGTCGCGGTCTGGGTGACGGGACAACCGGTCGGATGTCTCTGCACGATCTCCGCTCGTCGCGGCGATTGGTTCTCGCGTGGTGAGGCGATCGTGGTCGCACTCGCGTTCGCGGTCGTCTGCGAGTGCATCGCTCGTGGGTCCGACACGCCGGGGCGTCGGCACGACCGCGAGGCGATCGGACTCTGACCTGCGGGGCCGCTGCCGCGCGGGAGTACCCTCGCGCGGCTTCGGGGCGCTTAGCTCAGTTGGTCAGAGCGCTGCGCTTACAACGCAGTGGTCGGGGGTTCGAGTCCCTCAGCGCCCACCCGTTGTCAAACGACAACGCTGACCCTGGTGCGCTGTCGGTCGCGGCCGCTTCTCGGCCTCTCGCGCCCGCCCACAGCGTGCTTCGACACAGACCTTGCGCCTCGCTCTCACGGGCAGTGTGCGCTACGGGCCGCTCGCGAACGCCCTGATCTGCCGGGTTCAGCGCCATCGCGGATCATGACGTTCGAGATTGCTGGCCACGCGTCGGAAGGCGATCATCACAGCCCCATGCCGAGGGATGTGGGTTGTGGCGTCATGGTGTCTGCAGGGGATCTGCGACCGGAGGTTCACGGTGGCGTCGGGGGCGGTCCGTCGGTGCTCCGTGCGACCAGGGTCCGTCTCTTGTCGTTTCGTTTCGGAGCGTGCGACAATGCCCGTCGAGTCATCGTGGCAGGGGAGGTTCGTATGCGCAGGGCCACCGGCGCGGTGATTGCGTCGTGCGTGATCGTGGTGGGCATGGCGGCGTGCGGCAGCAGCAGCGGTTCGGCCGCTGGACCCGTCAGGAGCACGACCACCAGCTCGGGGGCGTGCTCAGCGCAGTCGCAAGCCTGCGGGACGGCTACGCGAGCAGCGCCGCCGTGGGTAATCCGGCCCCGAAGCTGAGCGGTGAGGCGCTCGACGGGAGTGGTGTTGTCGACCTCGCGTCGCTCCGGGGCAAGCCGACGGTGGTCGTGATCTGGTCGCCTCCGTGTCCCCATTGCCAGGCCGAGATGCCGAAGATCGACGACCTCGCCGATGCAATGACGGGGAAGGCCAACTTCATGAGCGCGGCGATCGAGCGTCCGGATCTGCCGCCGGTCGCGGGCTACGCCACGGCACAAGAGGCGGCCACGACCATGGATCTCGCGATGCCGAGCGTGGTCCTGGCCCGCAGCGCCGCCGACCAGACATGGCAGCCGAGCGAGTTCCCGATGGCCTATGTGCTCGACGAGCACCACAAGGTGGTCCAGACAATTCCCGGCGCCGACAGCGCCACGATCGCATCCGCGCTCAACGCCAAGTTCGGCCTCACCACCTGATCTGCCGGAGAGGCGCGACCGAACACACGGCACGCAGGAACTTGTCCCCGCGTTCCTCGATGAGATCGTCGCCTCACCGGACTTCGCACAGCCCTCGATCCATCGGTAGTGCTGGGACCAGCGCTACCGAGGCTCGGGGCTATGCGGAGCTCAAGCGGACCGACTCGAACAGTCGGGCGATGGCCGACACTGAAGCCCGCGAGGCGATGCTTGCCGAGGTCGAGGCCCTCATCGACTCGCGCTACGACTGTTCGATCATCCGCCCCCTCACCGGTCGTTGATGGTGGCCCGTCGCCTCTGACGATCGAGCCCCGACCTCAATGTGCCGATCGGGGACGGGCCTGCTCCGCGTTGCTTGCAGTCCCGCACAATGGCGAAAAGCCTCTTCCGTATGGCGGGTCCTTGGCGCGTCTATGGCGCGCACGTCGTCGTTCGCCCTGATCCGCGCTGAGATTCGCCGAGCAGGGACGGCAGTCACGATCGTCCGTGGTCGTTCACCGTGACCCTGCTCGCTGCGCTTACAACGCACTGGTCGGGGGTTCGAGTCCCTCAGCGCCCACCCGTTGTCGAAAACACAACTCTTGGCCTGGTCAGAGGCCGGATCGCGTGTCCGATCGCTCGGGCACCTTGTACCTCTCGTTCACACCCAGACAGCGCGGCCGATCTGGAGGTGACTGTCGAGCGCCAGCAGTTCTGCCCGCAAGTGGTCAGTAGACGTGTGGCACGAGTCGCTTCGTGCGTCGTCGATAGTCGGCGTACCGTTCCCCAAAGGAACGGCAGACGTTCTGTGGGTGTCCGGACTGAGGTCGTCGGATCACGACGTGCTCTCCATGGCGCGGATATGGCGCGTCCGCCGCTGATCGCACTCGTTCGCACTCGGGCGCGCCCCGCGTTCACTCGCCCCGGCGGGCCGAATCGCGTGCGCACGTGGCGTTCACGATGGTCGACTGCTCCGTCAGGCGCCGGTCCAGCAGCCCATGATCACGCCCCCGATCGCGGTCGCCACCTCGGCGGGCGACTGTGGGGGAGTGCCGAAGTGCGCCGGCAGCTTCGTCACGTCGATGGTGAGGACCTTGTTGTCCTTCTGCACGACGAGTCCGCCGCCCTTGCTCACGAACGCGCCCTGCCCGAGCTCCGGTGCGATCGCGCCCGGCTCGACGCCGAGGGTGGTCTTGAGACCACGGAAGTACGTCGCCGCGGCGGGAATACCGTTCACCTCTTTGACCGACAGCGTGATCGAGCCGTCGGGATAGACGTAGGTGCACGAGTACACGTCGTCGATCCACGTCGGCGTCGTCACCTGGGTGGGCTTCACGCCCAGGGCGTCGGCGATGTCGCCCTTCGCCTCACCGCAGATCATCTTCGACGACGTCGACGGTGCCGAGCCGACGGTGAGCACCGGCTTCGGGCTCGTCGGGACGGGAGAGCCGGCGTTGCCGCCTCCCGACGAACCGCAGGCGGCGAGGCCGATGACGACGAGCAACAGGAGGACACGGCGCATGCCCCCACGGTACGCGCCCTGAACGCCGCGTCCACATCGCGCCGGCTCCTTCTCCGACGGACACGTGTCCGGGGCTCGACGGCGTGTCCTGCGGGCAGAATCGGCGGATGCCCCGGCTGGTCGCGCCCCACGTGGACTTCGAGAGGTCCTACCGGGACGCGATGGCGGAGTTCGTCGCCGAAGGGCGGCACGAGGAGCTCCGGACGCTGCCGCACCACGCCGACTTCTCGTCGTTCGTCGCCGAGCTGCACGAGCAGTCGGAGGGGCGGGGGCTGCGGGACGGCTGGGTTCCCGGCTCGACGTTCTGGCTGGCCGAGGGTCCGCAGTTCGTCGGTTTCGTCGAGGTGCGGCACCGGCTGACCGACGCGCTGCGGGTCCGCGGTGGTCACGTGGGCTACGCGATCCGTCCGACGATGCGGCGCAGGGGCAACGGCCGGCTCGCGCTGGCGCTCGTGCTGCCGCACTGCCTCGAGCTCGGCATCGATCCGATCCTGATCACCTGCGACGAGACGAACGAGGCGTCACGACGGATCATCGAGGCGAACGGCGGCGAGCTCCAGGACGTCGTCGAGGTTCCGCACCGGTCGGTGCGCACGATGCGCTTCTGGATCGACGTCCGCACCCGGCTGCATGAACCGTTCCTCGTCGTCGTCGTGGTCAGGTGCGCGGCGGGCAGCTGATACCGCCCTGAGCGAGGAGCGCGCAGACCGTGTCTCGCGAGACCTTCCAGTGGCCGTCGACGAGCACCGCGACTCCGTGCTGGCCGGGGATGACCACGGACCCTCCGTTCAGCACGTCGTAGTCGAACGTCGCTGGCGTTCCGAGGTCATCCGGACCGTGCCGACGCGACCGGAGTACGCGGCGAGCTGGGCGGAGGAGTGCTGGGCCATGCCCGCCCGGATCGCGTCGCGGATCGACGCGAAGTCCTCGACGTAGGCATCGACCGTGTCGCGTGGTTGGCGGTCGAGCCACGCGAGGGCGACGGCGCGGACCGCATCGTCGGGATGGACGGTCGCCGAGGGTTGCGACGACGACGATGTCGACCCCGCGTCGCCGATCGGCGCGACCTGCAGGGAGTCGAGGATGCCGAACGCCTGGGCCTGCGTCGCGTCGGTTGCGCGATCGCCGGCGACGACGGCCGCGTACACGAGCTGATCCCCGTCGGCGAACCGGATCCACCGGGCGCGCAGGCCGGCGCGCAACGTGCACGGCCACTCGAGGCCCGTCGTCCAGTCGAAGCGCGCGGGCCGTGGGGCGACCCCGTTGACACCGTGTGAGTGCAGGATCCACACGACCGCGTCCGTCGGCCCGATCCCGTCGAGTACCGAGGTCGGGAACTGGTTGTCGCACTCCGCGCTGGGCGTCGCCGGTGGGGACAGCGGGAAGGTGGCCGCGGTCAGCACCTCCCGGGGATCGGTGAGGCCCGGCACCATCGGTGCGTGCGTCTCGTGCCATCCGGCGGGCACTCGCACGGTGACGTCGCCCAGCGCGGGCGCCGGCGGTGCCCCGATGGACGGCGTCGACGTTCCCGCCGCGGTCACGTGGCGCGCACCGTCGTCGGATCGGAAGGCGACGATCGCGCCGCCGATCACGAGCACGACGAGCGCGACGACCAGCGCGGCGGTCGCAGCGCGGTGTGCACGTCCTCTCCGTCGTCACGCGATGCCGCGCTCCCAGGCGGCTCCGACGTCCGGGCGGGACTCGGGCACGCCGGCGCCCCGGCGGAGGAGCTCACCGATGTCCTGGGGCATTGCTCGCCTCCGCTTCGTGGTCGGTGGACGTGACGAGGCCCGACGCCCGCAGTGCTGCAATCGCCGAGCGGGTGAGTGTCTTGACCGTGCCCTCGGGAACGCGCATCGCCGCGGCGGTGTCGCGCACGGAGAGATCGGCGAAGAACCGGAGGACCAGCGCGCGGCGCTCGCGTTCGGGGAGCATCAGGATCGCGTCGCGAACGGCCACGGCATCCGCGTCGTCGGCCGGCGGCGAGAGTGGCCGACCGGCGACGCGGTCGAGCGCGCGTCGCGCCACCCGGTCGCGCCGACGGTGCGACGCCGCGAGATTGCACGCCACGCGATGAGCCCAACCGCCGGGTGACTCCAGGGTGCGGACCCGATCCCAGTCGCGACACACCCACGCGAGGGTCTCCTGGGCGAGGTCCTCCGCCGCGAGGCGGTCGCCGAGCAGCAGCACCAGCGCACCAACGAGGCGGGACCACTCCCGCTCGCAGAACGCCACGAGGTCGTCGGGTGCGTCATCCCCCCGGTCGTGGGTCGCGCTCACGTCGTACACACGCTCGACCGGCTCGACCGGTTTCGGATTTCCGCGGCGCACGTGCTCGCCGCCCCCATGCGCATCACCCCGACGGATCGACGTCCGCACCCAGCTGCGGTGCGGTGGGTGATCAGCCGCGGGCGGTCGAGGTGTCGACGATCAGCAGGTTCGACGGGCAGTGGTGCGAGAGCTTGTTCGGCACGCTGCCGAGCACGAAGCGCCGGGCGCCGGTCATCCCGCGGTTGCCCACGACGAGGAGATCCGAGCCGGTGTCCTTGGCCACGGTGAGCAGCGCGTCCGCGGCGTCGCCCGGGACGCAGTGCGCCTCGGCGGTGACGCCGGCGCCGACCGCGCGCTCGACCGCGCGGTCGCAGATGCGCTGGGCGTCGTCGTGGATCGCCTCGTTCGACTCGCCGACGGCTGCGGCTGCCATCCCGACCTCGCTCGCGGCGGCGAGCTGGTAGGGCGTGGTCAGCTTGTGCGCGGTCACGATGTGCAGGGTGGCGCCGCTCAGCTTCGCCAGCTCCATGGCGTGGTCGAGCGCGACGTTGGCGCCCACGGATCCGTCGGTCCCGACAACGATCTGCTGATACATCGAGTGCTCCTGGTCACGAGGTGGCGGCGCAGTCTCCCCGATCCGGACCGGACGCGGCGTCGCAGGGACGCGAGCGGGATGCCGGATCGCCCGGTCGGGCCTACCATCCGCGCGGTCCGGAGCGGCGAGGGGGTCGGATGACGACGTATCTGGTGACCGGGGCCTCGGGGTTCCTCGGCGGTGAGCTGGTCGGCCGCCTCCTGCAACGTGAAGCGGTCCGCATCCACGCGCTCGTGCGGCCTGCTTCGCAGTCGCGGCTCGCCGCGAAGCTGCGCAGGTGGCCGGGTGGCGCCGACGTCGAGGCGGAGGTCGGTGACCTGAGCGAGCCGTTCCTCGGCCTGAGCGACTCCGCCGTCGAGCGGTTGGCGGGGACCGTCGACCACCTGGTGCACCTCGCCGCCGTGTACGACATGACCGCCGACGACGCCTCGAACGAGGCCGCCAACGTCGACGGCACCCGACACGTCGTCGAGCTCGCGAATCGCCTGGGCGTCGGCTGCCTGCACCACGTGTCGTCGGTTGCGGTGGCAGGGGAGTACCCGGGCCGGTTCACCGAGGAGATGTTCGCCGAGGGACAGCACCTGCCCTCGCCGTACCACCGCACGAAGTACGAGGCCGAGCGCATCGTGCGCACCGACGCGTCGGTGCCGTGGCGCGTCTACCGGCCCGCGGTGGTCGTCGGCGACTCGCGCACCGGTCTCATCGACAAGGTCGACGGTCCCTACTACCTGTTCGAGCTCATCCGGCGCTTGTCGGTGCTCCCGGGATGGATGCGCCTGCCCGGGCCGGACCTCGGCGCGACCAACCTCGTGCCCGTCGACTACGTCGTCGACGCGATGGACCACCTCATGCACGTCGACGGGCTGGACGGCCGGGCGTTCCACCTCGTGAACCCGCGGCCGCAGCCGGTCCACCGCGTGTTCAACGCGTTCGCCGCTGCGGCCGGTGCGCCGCGCATCGTCCCGACCGTGGGCAAGCGCGGCGTCGACGTCGCGGCCGGGCTGGCCGGTCTCGTCGCGCGCATCCCGGGCGTCGAGCTCGGCCGTGACGTCGCGCTCGACCAGGTCGGCATCCCCCTCGAGGTCCTGCCACACACCGCGTTCGCGGGCACGTTCGACGACTCCTCCACGAACGCCGCGCTCGAGGGCACCGAGATCACCGTGCCCGATCTCCGTGCGTACGCGCCCGCGCTCTGGCGGTACTGGGAGGAGAACCTCGACCGCGATCGCGCCCGGCGGCCGCGCCCGGGCGGCAAGCTCGCCGGTCGCCGGGTCGTCATCACCGGTGCGTCGTCCGGCATCGGCCGAGCCACCGCGCTCCAGGTCGCCCAGCACGGCGGTGTCCCGATCCTCGTGGCCCGGCGCGCCGAGGCGCTCGAGGAGCTGCGCAAGGAGATCGAACGTGCCGGCGGGCAGGCGTGGGTCTACGCGTGCGACATCACCGAAGCGGAGTCGGTCGACACCCTGGTGAAGCAGCTGCTCACCGACCACGAGGGCATCGACATGCTCGTCAACAACGCGGGTCGTTCGATCCGCCGGTCGATCAAGCTGAGCTACGACCGCTTCCACGACTTCGAGCGGACGATGGCGCTGAACTACTTCGGCGCAGTACGCCTCATCCTGGGACTGCTCCCGCACATGACCGAGCGCCGGTTCGGTCACATCGTCAACGTGTCGTCGATCGGGGTGCAGGCGAACCCGCCGCGCTTCTCCGCGTACGTCGCGTCGAAGGCCGCGCTGGACGCGTTCAGTCGCGTGGTCGCCACCGAGACCTACGGCGACGGCGTCACCTTCACCAACATCCACATGCCGCTCGTCCGCACGCCCATGATCGGACCGACCACGCTCTACGACGCGTTCCCCACGCAGAGCCCGGACGAGGCCGCGGCGATGCTGATCGATGCGCTCGTCAACCGTCCGAAGACGATCGACACCCGCCTCGGGACCTTCGCCGAGGTGCTGCACGCGGTCGCGCCGAAGGCGGCCGACGAGGTGCTCCACGTCGCGTACCGGGTGTTCCCGGACTCCGCGGCGGCGAAGGGTCGCGAGACCGAGGACGGCGAGATCTCCACGATCTCTCGTGCCGCCGACGCGCTCGCCCGCCTGCTCCCCGGCATCCACTGGTAGCCCACGCCCCGTGCCGGATCTCGCCACCGACCTCCAGCTCGCCGCGCGCCCTCGCCGCCGCGGCCGACATGTGCGCCCTCGAGGCGCGCGCCGCGGGTGTGCGCACGGAGACGAAGGCGGACGGCACGCCGGTGACGAACGTCGACCTGGCCGTCGACCGCGTGCTCGTCGACGGGCTGCGCGCCGCTCGCCCCGACGACGCGATCCTCAGTGAGGAGTCCGGGCTGCACGGCGACGTCGGTGCGGCGCTGGATCCTCGATCCCATCGACGGCACGTTCAACCTCGTCGCCGGCCACGCCCACTGGGGGACGCACGATCGCGCTCGAGGTCGACGGCGTGGTCGTCGTGGGCGTGATCACCCGGCCGTTGCTCGACGCCGCGCTGGTGGGCGACCCTCGGCGGCGGCGCGTTCACCGACGGCGGCGCCGGCCCGACGCGGCTGCGCGTGTCCGGCGCGCACGGACGTCGCGGGCGCCGAGCTCCGGCTCTGGAGCAAGGATGCGGATCACACCGCAGCGATCCGGGGTGCGACCTCGTGGACCGACGCCGACATGAACGACGTGCTCGGCGTGGCCGAGGGTCGGTGCGACGCGGTGATCGGTTGCCCCGGTGAGATCTGGGACCACGCGCCGAACCTGTTGCTCGTCGAGGAGGCGGGCGGGTGCTTCCGTGACGAGCAGGGCGGACGACCGCATCGACGTCGGACGCGCCACCTACAGCAACGGCGTGATCGACACCGCGCTCGCCACGCTCCTCGGCGGCTGATCCGACGCCCGGCGGTACCGTCCACCCGTGCGCATCGGGACGTGGAGCGGGAGCCTCGGCGCGGGCTCGGCCAATGCGGCCGCGCTGCGTCGCGGGTGACGCGATGCACTGGTCGCCCGCGGCGTCGACGTCGTCGCGATCGAGGGCCTCGCCGATTTCCTCGCCTTCCGCGCCGACCTCGTCGACGACGCGCCCGCCGGCGGTCGTCGCGTTCCGCGCTCGCCGTCGAGTCGGTCGACGGTCTGCTCGTCGCCGCGCCGGAGTACGCCGGAGGTGTCGCCGGGATCGCCAAGAACGCGCTCGACTGGCTGGTGGGATCGGGTTCGCTCTACCACCGCGTCGTCGGCGTGCTCAGCGCGGGAACGACGGGCGGCACCTTCGCGATCGAGCAGCTCGTCCGCACGATCAGCTGGCAGGGCGGGCTCGTGGTCGCGACGCTCGGCATCGACGCGGCCCGCACGAAGCAGGACGCGACGGGGGCGTTCACCGACGTCACGAGCATCGACGCGATCGCGTCGTGGGCCGGCGCCGTGGCCGACGCGACGGGTGAGCCCGGGCCGGCACGGCTGGCCCGGGTCGCGCCGATCGTCGTACCGCTCGGGATCGACGTCGATCGCTTCGGCGACCTCGCCTGAGCTGGGGCCGCACCCCGCCGGGGTGCTGCGCAGCGCTGTCGCACCCTCCACGTAAGGTCGCCGGCATGGCGGAGGTGCAGGCGGTCGCGTACGGACGTGAGGCGACAGCAGCGTTGCGCGACGCCGATTCGGGCCTCCCAGGCGGGTGATCCGCTCGCGCCGGTGACGGTCATCGTGCCGTCGAACGTCGCGGGCCTCTCGGCCCGCCGCAGGCTCGCCGAGCAGGGCGGGCTCGCCAACATCGCGTTCGACACACCCTTCGGTCTCGCCGAGCGTCTCGGCCGCGGCGCGGCGGCCGCGGCCGGGCTCACGCCCATCACCGAACCCGTGCTCGTTGCCGCGATCCGCGTCGAGCTGAGGATCCGACCGGGATTCTTCGGTCCCGTGGCGGAGCACTCCGCCACCGAGTCGGCGTTGGCCCGCCGGTACGCCGAGCTGTCGCGAGCCCGGCCGGCCACACTGGACCGCATCCGGCGGGACGGCACGCCGCGTGCGCAGGCCCTGGTGGAGCTCTTCGACCGCGTGCGGGCCCGACTCGCGAGCTACGTCGACGAGGACACGCTGGTCGAGCACGCGCTCCACGCCGTGCGTGAGAGCGGGTCGCCGGTGACGGGACTCGGCACGGTGATCGTCCATCTGCCCCAGCCGCTGCCGCCCGCGCTGCACGACCTCGTCGGCGCGGTGGCCTCGGTCCGGCCCACCACCTGGATCGTCGCGCTCACCGGCGACGCGTCCGCGGACGCGGCCGTCGTCGACGCGTGCCGGCGGTGGGGAGTCACGGTCGGCGGCGACGCCGTGTCGCCCGCCACCGGGACCGAGATGATCGGGGCGTCCGACGTCGACGACGAGGTCCGTGCCGTCACTCGCCGCTTGCTCGAGCTCGCGCGCGACGGCGTACGCATGGACCGCACGGCCATCCTGATGCCGGCCGTCGAACCGTACGCGCGCACGGTCGATGCGGCGCTCACCGCGGCCGGTCTCGCCCACAATGGTCCGCCGATCCGCCGACTCGCCGACACCATCGCCGGGCGCACCCTCGCGCGGCTCATCGGCATGGTCGACTCGACGTTCGCCCGCGACGACGTCATCGCGTACCTGGCGAGTGCTCCCATCCGGCGCGAGGACGGCCGCCCGGTCCCGGTGGACCGCTGGGATCTCGTGTCGCGACGCGCCGGCGTGGTCGACGGAGCCGACTGGGCCGAGCGGCTGGAGCGGTACGCGGTGGAGATGGCCGAGCGAGATCGCGAGCGGGTGCGCGGGAGCGGCGAGTCGGTGACACCGGACGCTCCCGCTCGCCCGGGCAGTGTGGCGCACACCGCGGTCGAGCTCGCGGCCTTCGTGGCGGCGATGCGGATCCGCCTCGCCGAGCTGACAACCGCCGGCGGGTGGCGACGTCGGGTCGAGCTCAGCCGGGCGGCACTGGTGGATGCGCTCGGCGACCCCGCGAGCATTCGCCGTTGGCCGGTCGACGAGCAGGAGTCGTTCGACGCCGTGCTCGCCGCGCTGGATCGTCTCGCCGACCTCGATGCACTGGAGGACGAGCCGGCGCCGGGCGCGTTCGCACCGCGCGGTGGACGCGGAGCTCGCCGCGCCGTCGGGTCGCATCGGACGCTTCGGTGCCGGCGTCCTCTGCGCTCCGATCAGCGCGGCCGTCGGCCTCGATCTCGACGCCGTCGCGATCGTGGGTCTCGCCGAGGGACTGCTCCCCGTCCCTCGGCGTGAGGACGCGCTCCTGGCCGACGGCGACCGCCGTCTCGCGGTCGACCGGGAGCTCGCCGTCCGCGAGGCCGACATGGGTGATCAGCGGCGCGCCTACCTGGCCGCGCTCGCTGCGTCATCCGGACATCGCATCCTCAGCTCGCCCCGGGGCGACCTCCGCTCCGGGCGGGAGCGACTCCCGTCGCGCTACCTGCTCGAGACCGCGTCCTCCCTCGCCGGGCGCCGAATCTTCGGGAGCGAGTTCGCACGGCTGACCCACGGTGAGGGGCTCGACGCGATCGCATCGTTCGCCGCGGGCGTCACCCGGACGGCCGTGGCCGCCAGCGCCGCCGAGCGGGAGCTCGGCGTGCTGCTCGCGTTCCAGGAGCGGGGTCGGGACCCTGCGATGCACACCCTCGTCGCGGCCACCCCGGTGGCGACCGGTATCGATGCCGCGCGTGCACGCGCGTCGCGCGCCCTGACCCGCTGGGACGGGAACGTCGCCGCGGTGCGCGATCGGGTGCGGTCGCCCGCGACGGGCGACGCCGTGTCGGCGACCCGCCTGCAGCAGTGGGCGGAGTGCCCGTTCCGCTACCTGCTCGCCAACGTGTTGCGGGTGCCGGTGGAGGACCAGCCCGAGCGACTCCTGGAGCTGTCACCCCTCGAACGCGGGCACGCTCGTCCACGAGGTGCTCGAACGATGGGTGCGCGAGGAGCTCGACCGTCCGGAGGAGGCGCGCGCCGGCGGGCGCGCCGTGGCCGCCGGCCGCGACCACCCGGCTTCTCGAGCTGATGAACGTGTGCGCGGCGGAGGCGGAGCAGCGCGGGCTCACCGGGAAGGCCACCCTCTGGGCGCTGCACCGCGAGGACATCGCGATGGACCTCGTCGACTTCGTCGCCGCCGACAACGTCCGCCGGGTGCGCGACGGCGTCGTGCCCGAGGCGGTGGAGCTGCCCTTCGGACTCGATGATGCGCCGGCGGTCGAGGTGCCGCTGTCGGGCGCGCGGACGGTGGCGTTCCGGGGTCGGGCCGACCGCGTCGACGTGCGACCCGACGGCACGCGCGTCGTGCTCGACTACAAGACCGGGAAGGCGTACCGGACCCCGAAGCCGGGCGAGGATCCCCTCGTCGGCGGCGCGCGGCTCCAGCTCCCGGTGTACGCGGCCGCGGCGCGCCGTCTGCTCGGCGCGCGTGCGGTGGAGGCGGCGTACTGGTTCGTCTCGTCGCGTGGAGGCTTCGCCCTCGACGCACTCACGCTCGACGAGGCCACGGAGGATCGGTTCCGGGAAGTGGTCACCCACATCGTCGACGGCATCGACGCCGGTTCGTTCCCGGCGGTGCCTGGCGAGCCGAACCAGTTCTTCGGGTCGAGCCACAACTGCCGGTACTGCGACTACGACGCCGTGTGTCCGGTCGACCGCGACGCACAGTTCGAGGCCAAGTGCGACGCGCCGGAGTTCGCGGCGCACGTCGCGCTCGGTGCGGTCGCCGAGGAGGACGAGGGATGAGTGTCGCCCTCGTCGACGACGCGGCGCGGCGCCGCATCACCCGCGACGGTCTCGACGAGCTGCTCTTCGTGGAGGCCGGCGCCGGCACCGGGAAGACCAAGCAGCTGGTCGACCGCGTCGTGGCACTCGTGCTGACCCGCGGCGTGCCGATGCGCGAGATCGCGGCCATCACCTTCACCGAGGCCGCCGCGAGCGAGCTGCGCGGCCGGATCCGCGAGGCGTTCGAGCGACTCCTGCACGACGCCGCCACCCCCCTGGAGGAGCGCGAGCAGGCGGAGCTGGCGCTGTCCGATCTCGACGGCGCGGCCATCGGCACCGTGCACAGCTTCGCCCAGCGGATCCTGGCCGAGCACCCGGTGGAGGCCGGGCTGCCTCCGCAGGTCGACGTGCTCGACGAGGTCGAGAGCCTGCTCGCGTTCGGCCGCAGGTGGGAGGCGCACGTCGACCGCATGTTTGCGACCGAGGACCTCGACGAGGTCATCGCGCTCGCGAGCCGGCTCAAGATCCGAATCGACGATCAGAAGCTCGCGTCACTCCGTGACGTGGCGGCGGTGTTCTCCGACAACTGGGACCGCTGCACCGAGATCGCGGGTCTCGCCATCGAGGTGCCGGTCATCGACCGCACACGGGCGATGACCGCCATCGCCGCGTTCGGACCCGTCCTCGACGACTGCCGATCCATCGCGGACGACAAGCTCGCCGCGCACTGGCTGGCCAAGGAGGAGGAGCTGCTCCGGCTCGCAGCCGCGTTCGTCGACGCCCCCGACCGGCGTCTGCTCGGGGCGGTGCACGGCACGGCGCGCGTCGACCGCGGGGGCCTGGGAAGGGCCGCCGATTGGGGCTCGCGCAAGGACGAGGCCCGGGCGCTCGCGCAGGCGATCGACGTCGCGCTCGAAGAGATCGGGGACGCGCTCGTCGACGCGGTCCTGAAGGTCCTCGCAGGCGAGGTCGCCCGCTTCACACTCCACGCGGCCGACGAGCGTCGACGAGAGGGCCGGCTCGAGTTCCACGACCTCCTCGTCCTGGCCCGCCGTTTGCTGCGAACGAGCGTCGACGCCCGCGCTGCGCTCCACCAGCGGTACTCACGACTGCTGATCGACGAGTTCCAGGACACCGATCCGATCCAGATCGAGCTCGCGATGCTCATCGCGGCGTCGGTGGCGGGCGGACCCGTGCCCGACGAGTGGTCGGACATCGCCGTGGACCCCGAGCGTCTCTTCTTCGTGGGCGACCCGAAGCAGTCCATCTACCGCTTCCGGCGAGCGAGCATCGGGCTGTTCCTCGACGCTCGGGACCGGTTCTCGACCGAGGCCGTTCGGCTCACCACGAACTTCCGGACGGTGCCTGCGCTCGTCGACTGGGTGAACCAGGTGTTCGGCGGCCTGATGGCGGAGGAACGGCCCGGCCAGCAGCCGAAGTACGAGCCGCTCGTCGCACACCGGGCGGAGCACCCGGCGGGGCATCGCGTGCAGTTGCTCGGACGGCCGCACGCCAAGGACGAGAAGCTGCGGGCCGGCGTGCTGCGTGAGCTCGAAGCCGCGACCGTGGCCGACGCGGTCGCAGGGATCCTGGACGCGCCGGGGGACTGGCCCGTGGAGGACGGCGACGGGTGGCGGCCGGCGCGTCCGGAGGACATCGCGATCCTGCTGCCGACGCGCACGTCGCTGACCACGCTCACCGATGCATTGCGCTCGCGCGGGGTGGAGTACCGGGCGGAGACCGGCACCCTCGTCTACGAGACCCAGGAGATCCGCGACCTGATGTCGATCCTGCGCGCGGTCGCGCACGGTGCCGACGCGGTCGCGCTCGTCGCGGCGTTGAGGTCGCCGATCCTCGCGTGCGGCGACGACGACCTCGTCACCTACGTCGCCGCCGGCGGTCGATGGGATCTGGGCGCGGTCCGTCCGGATCTGGATCCGACCCATCCGGTGATGCAGGCCCTCGACTACCTCGACGAGCTCCGTGCGGCGCGATGGTGGACGGCACCGAGTGCGCTGATCGAGCGGATCGTCCGCGACCGGCACGTGATGACGCTCGCGTTCGCCGCCCCGCGTGCGCGAGACGTGTGGCGCCGGATCCGCTTCGTCGTCGACCAGGCGCGTCTGTTCGAGGCGTCGCAGTCCGCCGACCTGGTCGAGTTCGTCGCGTGGTCCGACCTCCAGCGCTCCGACACCGCGCGGGTCCACGAGCCGCTGCTGCCCGAATCCGACGACCATGCGGTGCGCATCATGACCATGCACGGCGCCAAGGGCCTGGAGTTCCCGATCACCGTGCTGTCGGGACTGACGACCCTCATGGGGTCGCGGCGCGCCGGCGTCCGGGTGCTGTGGGAGGGCGACGGCGTCCTGGTCTCGATGCGCAAGGACGTCGCGTCCGATGGCTTCGACCGGCGCGCCGACCTCGAGGAGGAGATGGACCAGGACGAGAAGCTCCGGCTGCTGTACGTGGCCTGCACCCGCGCTCGCGATCACCTCCTCGTCTCGGTCCACCACAACGCGGACGCGAAGGACTGCTTCGCGAAGATGCTCTGGGCCGCGAGTCGAAGCGCCGACCCGATGCTGTGGGAACAGGTCGAGCAACCGTCGGACCGGACGCTGCCGGCCGCGCCCGGACCGGCCGCGCCCGGACCGGACGACACTGCGGCCGCAGTGCGCGCAACCGAGGAGGCGTGGCGGGCCGAGCGCGACGCCGTGCTCGCGCGCGCGGCGCGAGTGCACGCATTCAGTGCGACCGCGGTGAAGCGGGCCGCAGCGGCCGGGAGCGAGATCGATGCCGACGAGGACCGCGCCGAGGAGCCGGTCGGGGTCCAGGCGCCGGGTGCGGATCCGGTGCCCGAGTGGCGGCGGGGGAAGGGCGCGACGGACTTCGGGAAGGCCGTGCACGCAGTGCTCCAGGACGTCGACCTCGCGTCCGGCGTCGGCGCCGACGACGTTGGCGCACGCCGCGGCCGTCGCCGAAGGGCTCGGCGGACCGGGCGGCCGAGGTCGCAGCGGCGGTCCGGGCGATCCTCGCCACGCCGGTCATGCGCGCGGCGGCGACCGCGCCGGTCTTCCGGGAGATGTATGTGGCCGCGCCGTTCGGCGACCGCGTGGTGGAGGGCTACGTCGACCTGCTCGTGCGCGCGCCGGACGGCCTGGTGGTGGTCGACTACAAGACCGATCGAGTGGCCACCGCCGCCGCGCTCGACACCCGGGCCGAGTCCTACCGACTGCAGCTCGCGGCCTACGCAGCGGCGATCGAGGCGGCCACGGGGGAGCGGGTCGCGCGCGGGGTGCTGGTCTTCGTCGGGGCGCGGGACCCGATCGAGGCGGTGGAGCGGGCGTTCGCGCGGTCCGAGCTCGGGATCGAGGCGGTCCCCGCCCTGGTCAACGACCTGCGCTGAGGCGCGATCGGGTCCTCGATGCCCGAAATTCGGAGTCTCCGTGTGGGATCCTGGACGTTCGTCATGCGCGCCTCGCAGCGTTTCGTCCGGCTCCTCACGATCCTCGTTCTCGGCGGGTTCACCCTCGGCGTGTGTCTCGTCGCGCTCGGACCCGGGGTCTCGAAGATCGCCGCGAGCGCCCACTACACGGGCACGGTGGCGCCCGCCCTGCGCCCGCTCGAGGGTCCCACCACCCTCTACGACGCCGACGGCAACGTGATGGACCGCCTGGGTGACCTCGACCGGACGCCCGTCGACCTGAACGAGGTCCCCAAGACCCTGATCTCCGCGGTCGTGGCCACCGAGGACCACACGTTCTTCGACAACCCCGGCGTCGACGTGCGGTCGAGCTTCCGTGCGTTCCTCTCGAACGTCGGGTCGGGTGGGATCGGGCAGGGCGGATCGACGATCACCCAGCAGCTGATCAAGAACCGCTACTTCACCAATCCGAAGCGTGACCTCGACCGCAAGATCCGAGAGGCGATCCTCGCCGCGCGCCTCACGGGCGAGTGGTCGAAGCGGCGCATCCTGCAGGAGTACCTCAACACCGTCTACTTCGGTGCGAACGCCTACGGCGTGCAGGCCGCCGCGCAACGCATCATCGGGGTGCCTCTTGCTCAGCTCGATCTCGCCCAGAGCGCGCTCCTCGCCGGGGTCATCAAGGACCCGATCAACTTCGATCCGTTCACGCACCCCGAGGCGGCGATCCGCCGGAGGATGCAGGTGCTGCGCGCGATGCAGCACCAGAAGAAGATCACCGCGGCGCAGGCCGCGTACGCCGGCGCGTCGCCGTTGCCGACGCGGCCGGACTGCAACGCCGCGCCGAACGATCCCAAGTGCCTCTCGCTCCAGCCGCACTCGTTGTACTCGGAAGAGGTGAAGAACCGCCTCCTCGAGCTGAAGGAGCTCGGCCCCGACGAGAAGACCGCGGCGCAGCGGGTGTTCGCCGGCGGTCTGCGCGTGTACACCGCCTACCAGCCGGCGGTGCAGGAGAAGGCCCAGGCCGCGGTCGACAACACCGTCGGTCGGTTCGCACCGACCTACCAGGCGGGGATGGCGGTGATGAACCCCCGCACGGGCGAGGTGCCGGCGATCGTCAACGGCACCGGTCGCGACTACCGCGGGCAGGATCTCGCGACCATGGGACCGGCGACGTTCCCGGGACGCTTCGTCGGCTCGACCTTCAAGCCGATCACGCTGGCCACCGCGATCGAGAACGGGTACTCACCGAAGGACACCGTCGCCGGAGGCTCGCCGTGCTACATCAAGTACGCCGACGGCATTCCCGGCCAACCCGGGTACCGGCCCTGGTACAACACCGTGACCGAGCCGCGGGGTCACAAGTTCACGAACTCGAGCGACGGCAGCGGCGGCACCGACACGCTGTACAACCAGACCAAGAACAGCGTGAACTGCGCCTTCTTGAACCTGTTCACGAGCGTCGGTCCGCCGAAGGTGCTCGAGATGGCGGCTCGCCTCGGCATGATCCGTCCGGTGGCCGCCAACCTGTCGACCGGCATCGGCGACACCGGGCACTCGCCGCTCGAGATGGCCACCGTGTACAGCACCTTCGCCGCGGAGGGGATCCGGCACGATCCGGTGTTCATCCGCCGCGTCGAGGATTCCGAGGGCCGGGTCCTCTACCGCGCACCCGGCGGCAAGCGCGAGCTTTCCCCGCAGGTGGCCCGGACCGTGACCGACGTCCTGAGCCACGTCACCGAGGGGACGGCGCCGAACGCCAAGCTCGCCGATGACCGGCCGCTCGCCGGGCAAGACCGGAACGCGCGACAACGAGACGGACGCGTGGTTCGCGGGCTACACGCCTCAGCTCACCGCGGTCGTCTGGATGGGCAACCCGGCGGCGTCCGACGCTGCCCACGGCATGCACAACGTCGGCGGGGTCCGGGTCTTCGGCGGGACGTACCCGGCGATGATCTGGCAGAAGTTCATGACCTCGATGCTCGGGGACCAGCCGATCGTGCCGTTCACGAAGCCCGACGACACGCTGTGGCCGGAGCCGTCGCGCGTCAACCCGGAGGGCGGACGGGAGCAGCGGACGTCGGACTTCCGCCGCTCCAGCGGTGGTACCACCGGCTCGACGACGCCGGTCGAGCCGACGACCTCGCCGACCGAGCCGGTCACCACGCCCACGGCCGCGCCGGTGACCACCGCCACGACCGCCCCGGCCGCGCCGTGACCGCGAGTCGGACCGGCGGCAGCGTCGCGTCCGACGGCTGATACGTTGCGCGGCTGATGACTTCGCCGCTCGAGCAGCTCCTCGTGGTCCAGGAGCACGACAGCGCGATCGACCACCTGCGGCACCGGCGGGCGACCCTGCCCGAGCGGACGGTCCTCACTCGGGCCGAGGCGGTGATCCGCGAGCTCGAGTCGCCGATCGCCGAGGTGCGCGGCCGTCTGGACGCGGTCACGCGTGACGTCAAGCGGCTCGAGGACGAGGCGTCGTCCGCATCGGCCAAGGTCACCGAGGTCGAGGGCTCGATGTACTCGGGCTCGATCACGTCCCCGCGTGAGCTGCAGGCGATGCAGGGCGAGGTCGAGCAGCTCCGCCGGCACCAACGTGCGCTGGAGGACCGCGAGCTCGAGCTCATGGAGAGCCAGGAGGCCATCGACGGCGAGCTCGCCGAGCTGGCGGGCCGCGTGGAGGCGGCCGAGGCCGAGGCGAGCGCCGCCCGGGCCGCAGTCGCCGAGCAGGAGCGCCTCATCGACGCCGAGATCGCGACCGAGACCGACGAACGGACTTCGGCCGCAGCCGGGATCTCCTCCAACCTGCTCGCGGTCTACGACGGCTGCCGGGCCGCGGCGAGGGGCGTCGGTGTCGCCCGGCTCGTGGGCAACACGTGCCAGGGGTGCCGGCTCACGATCCCGTCCACCGAGGTCGCCCGCATCCGCAAGGCGGGCCCCGACGGCGACGTCGCCCACTGCGACAACTGCGGCGCCATCCTCGTCCCGAGCTCGTGAGCACGGATCCGTTCCCCGGCCTCGAGCCGGCGATCCGGACGATCCGGATCTTCTGCGACGGTGGGTCGCGTGGGAACCCCGGTCCGGCCGGGATCGGCGCCGTCGTGCTCGACGCGAGCCGCGAGCCGGCGCGCCATCTCGCGTCGGTGAGCGAGACCATCGGCGTCGCCACGAACAACGTCGCCGAGTACACCGCGTTGATCCGTGCGCTCGAGGTCGCCGCGGAGCACCATGCGCCGCGTGTCGAGGTCCGCGCCGACTCGCAGCTGCTGATCCGCCAGCTCGAGGGCCGGTATCGCGTGAAGAACGCCGGACTCGTACCGTTGCACCGGCGCGTCCAGGAGCTGCTGCGCTCGTACCGTGAGGTCGACCTGCAACACGTGCGTCGTGAGGACAACACCGACGCCGACGCCCTCGTCAACGCGGCGCTCGACGCGGCGGCCGGGTGACGCCGTCGTGCTCCTCTGGTACGTCGGTCCCGCGATCGTCGGCGTGTACGAGATCTTCCGGAGCCGCGGCCTCGATTACCGCCTGATCGGGCTCGGCGCGCTCGCGCCGCTGCTCGTCGATCTACCGCTCCGACACATGGGTCCGGGCCACTCGATCGTCGTCGCGGTCGGCGTGCTCGCGCTGGTGATGCTGGGCACGATCGGCCGGCCGCGCCTCCTGCGTCGGCGGCTCGTCTGCATACCCATCGGTTGGTTCTGCGGGTTGGTCCTGTCGGGCGCGTTCCTGCACGACGCGGTGTTCCTCTGGCCGCTCCTCGGCGACCCCGGCGACGTCGGACTGTTTCCGCCGCTCACGTTGCTCGTGCTCGGGGAGGCGGCCGGCTTCGCTGTCTGCGCGTGGAGCGTCGGGCGCTTCGGCCTGGGGGAGCGGGCTCGGCGCGAGGCATTCCTGCACGACGGCCGGCTGGTGGAGATCCGCGCCCGGGGCATCCGGTGATCCTCTTCGTCCGCCACGGCGAGACCGAGGCGAACCGGGCGCGCCTTGCGCTCGGCCGGGCCGATCCGCCACTCACCGAGCGCGGACAGGCGCAGGCCGACGCGCTCGCGTCGCGGCTGGCCGGGTCGGGTGCGGTCCGGGTGTTGAGCAGCCCGCTGGCGCGGGCACGCGCCACGGCGGACGCGATCGCCGGAGTACTCGGGCTCCCGGTGGAGGAGGAGCCGCGTCTCGTCGAGATGGACTACGGCGAGTGGGACGTGCGGTCATTCTCGGAGTTCCCGCCGGAGGACCTCGAGCGCTGGCGGACCGACGCGTCGTTCGCGCCGCCCGGTGGCGAGAGTCTCCTCACCGTCGGCACGCGGATCGCGTCGCTGTGCGCCGACCTCACGGGCGACGCCACCGTCGTGGCGGTGAGCCATGTCTCACCCATCAAGGCCGCCGCGCTTGTGGGCGATGGACGCCGATCCGCTGCTGGCGTGGCGCATGCACCTCGACGTGGCCTCGATCACGCGCGTCGCGGCGTCGGCGGGGAGGTCGGCGCTCCTCGGCTTCAACGACACCGCGCATCTCGACTGAAGCGGCCGCGCTCGCCGAAGGGTGACGGCGTCCGCCGTCACGGAGCCGCGTGGTGCGGCGGTGCGCTCCGGAGGACCGCGGGTCCCAGCCACTTCCACAGCAGCCGCGCCCCGGCGACGGTGAAGTGCACGCCGTCGGTGCGCATCGTGACGCCGTCGATGGTCGCGGCGTAGGCACCGCCCGGGCACGCGTGCGCGTCGAGGTCGAGGATCGACACGTCGGGATGATCGGCCGCATAGCGGCGCCACACGTCGTTGAGCCATCGGACCCGTGCGGGGTCGGCGCGTGCGACCTCACCGAACTCGCCGAGCTCGCGCGTCGTCGGCGAGAAGCACGGGGTCGTGAGGATCACGAGGCGCGCGCCGTTCGCGGTGAGAATCGCGCGGGCCCGGTCGAGCGCCGAACGCAGCTCGGCCTCCATCGGTGCCGTCCCGACCCGCAGGACCTGCCCGTCGATCTCGCGGTCGAACACCTCCCAGCCGCCGATGAGCAGGAGTGACAGGTCCGGCTGGTACGTGCGCACGCCGTTGGCGTACTGCTCCGGCCAGTCGTGGCACTCCTCCTGCGACTGCCCGAGCGTGTCTCCGCTCACCGGAGTTCCGGTGAGGAGCCCGCACCCGACCCGGGCGACGCCCCGGAGCCAGATGGCCTTGCGTTGCGACGGGCGCACCGCGTCGAAGCCGAGCGTGACCGCGACCGAGTCCCCTGCGAGCAGGACGCGCGTCGACCCGGGCGGCGGCGGCGCGTTCAGGATCCGGGTGAACTGCTCGACCGTCGAGAGATCGGGACGAGGGCGGGCCGCGGCGCCGGACGCGGTGAGGAGCAGGAGGGCGCCCGCGGTCACGACGGAGGTGATCGGGATCCACGCCGCCCGTCCCCTGATCCACGACACCCGCTGCTCCCGGATCGGTCGCTCCACGAGGCGGAACGAGAGGATCGCCACTGCGAACGTGACGACGAGGCGGAGAGCGAGGAGGCGGTGCCCGGCGAGTCCGGTGCGGTCGGGGGAGAGCCACACGTAGATCGGCCAGTGCCAGAGGTAGAGGCCGTAGGAGATGAGCCCGATGGCCGGGAGGGGCGGGACGGAGAGCACGGTGCGGACGGGGCCGCGCGTCATCGCGCCCGCGATGAGCGCGGCCGACGCGATCGCCACGAGCGAGAACCCGCCGCGGTAGAGCGTCGTCCATCGCTCCGACTGCGCGACGACGACCCACGTGAGGAAGACCGCGCCGATCGCGCCGCACACCTGGAGCGCGCCGCGCGCGATCCGGGTCCGCGGTGCCGAGCGCATCGTGAAGAGCACTGCGAGGGCGGCGCCGACGAGCAGTGCCTGGGCCCGGGTGTCGGTGCCGTAGTAGGCGCGTGAGGCATCGCCGCCCTGGTGGTACAGCGCCGCCATCAGCAGCGCCGAACCCGCAGCCAGCGCCAGGATCACCGCGGTGACCGCGCGCAGGTTCCGTCGGGTCAGGGCCATGATCCCGAAGAGCATCAGCGGCCAGACGAGGTACCACTGCTCCTCGATCGCGAGCGACCACATGTGCCGCAACGGCGACGGCGAGCCGAACTGCGTGAAGTAGGACGCGCCCGAGAGCACGAAGCGCCAGTTCTGCACGTAGAACAGGGACCCGAGCAGATCGCCGCGGAGACCGAGCGCCTCGTCGTCGGTCGCGACGAATGCACCGAAGATCGCGACCGCGACCAGCACGAGGATCAGCGCGGGGAGCAATCGGCGGGCGCGGCGCATCCAGAACGCGCCGAACGCGACCCGTCCGGTGGAGCGCAGCTCACGGAGGAGCAGCAACGTGATCAGGAACCCCGACAGGACGAGGAACACGTCGACGCCGATGAACCCGGCGGTCGCGAAGGTGTTGCCGGCGTGGAACAGCATCACCGCGATCACGGCGAGCGCGCGGATCCCGTCCAGCGACCTTTGATGGGCGAGCGGCGGGGCCACGGGTGCCGCAGCCGGAACGTCGGTGGGCATCGCTCAGCAGGCGCGTCCGTCGCCGACGAACGTGAAGAGCCGGTGACCGGCGACGAACGGCTGCGGCGGAACGCGCAGCCGGTGCGCGCCCACACCCACGATCCCGCTGGGGTCCGGGGCCGCGAACGCGATCTCGTCGAAGCCGGCGTCGGCGAACCACTCGCGGATCTGGATCGTGAGATCCGGCGGTCGGCGGTGGCGGGTCCAGATCACCGTCGCCGCCGGCGCGCAGAGCGCCGGCGCGAACTCCACGAAGCGGTGGACGTCCTCGGGGCGCACGTTGCCGAAGATCCCGCAGGCCAGGAGCAGGTCCGCCGGCACCGCGCCGCTCGCGGCGCGCGAGTCGGACGCGTCCCCCTGCACGATCTCCACGCCGTCCAGTCCCGCGTCGGCCGCGTCCCGGGCCGCGCGCGCCGCGAGCTCGGGCTCGAGCTCCACGAGCCGGGCCTGCACCTCCGCTCGACGGGGATGGTCCGCGAGCACTCCGATGACGTCGGCGCCGCGACCCGAACAGAGGCTGAGCAGCCGCACCGGACGTCCGGACGGGACGACGTCGATGGCGTCGCGCAGGTACCGCTGCACGAGCGCGAGGCGAAGCCGCAACGGCGAGCCCTCGACGTCGTAGGCGCGGTGCCAGCGCACCCAGTGCGCTTCGGTGGAGCCGTCCGGCGAAGTCTCGTCGATCGGGTCACGGTACCGGGCCCGCGGGCGTCAGGACCGTCGTTCCGGGACCTTCGGCCCTGGGTCGTGTCGACCGTGCTCGCGAAAGTGGGGACATGCAGCCCTCTCCCGCCCTTGCCCTGCCGGAGCAGTCGGTCGATTCGCTGATCATCGACCGGTGCCTGCCGGCGTTCGATGCCCGGATCGTCGAGCACGTCCTGGTCGACGTGGATCGCGCCGCCGCGTGGGACGCGCTCTGCGCCCTCGACCTGATGCGCGTGCACACCCCGCTGCTGGACGCCGCGTTCTGGGTGCGGGGGCTGCCGGCGCGACTCCGGCACGTCGACGTGCCGCCGCCGGCGACGATCCGCCTCGGCGACGCCGCCGCTGCGCCCATGCCGGGATGGGTCTCGCTCGGCCTCGCCCCGCGCCACGAGATCGCGTTGGGCGCAGTCGGTCGGTTCTGGACCCCTTCCATCGAATGGCACGATGTCCCGGCCGCGGCGTTCCCGACGTTCGCGGAGCCGGGGTGGGGTCGGATCGCCGTGAGCTTCTCGCTGCGCGACTACGGCGACCGGCGGACGCTCGCGACCTACGAGTGCCGCACCGCCGTGCCCGACGCCGCGAGCCGGAAGGCGTTCCTGCGCTACTGGAGGTTGATCCGCCCGTTCGTGGGACACATCATGCGGGCCACCCTGCAGACCCTCGTGACGACCACGGGCTGAGCCCCGTCAGGCGGCGTCGCCGACCGCCACGCCCGACTCGTCGAACGTGATGGTCATGCGCTCGGACGCGAGCTGCACGTCGTCGGCGGGTCCGGACCAGAGGGCCCGCGCCTCGGCGAGCAGCGTCTCGAGATCGTCGTCGTCGTGATACGGGTCGTGGTGGAAGAGCACGACCCGTCGCACGCCGGCCTTCGTCGCGAACTCCATCGTGTCGGTGATGCTGGAGTGACCCCACCCCACGTGGGCCCCGTACTCGTGGTCGTGGTACTGCGCGTCGTGCAGCAGCACGTCGGCATCGCGTGCGAGGTCGTAGCCGCTCATCCAATCGGGGGAAACGGTGCGCAGGTCGTTGCCGATCGACGGCTCGTGGTCGGGGAGGTACACGAAGGCGTGCCCGTGCTCCTCGATCCGGTACCCGACGGTCGGACCCTGGTGGGTGACCTTCGCGGCGCGCACCGTCGCCGATCCGATCGTCACCTCGAACTCCGGCGCGTCGTGGAACGAGATCTCCGACGGCAGGTCGTCGAGGTGCACCGGGAAGAGCGGTGGGCTCATGTAGCGCGCGATCCGCTCCTCCAGGGCCTGGACGGGCGAGGTGGGACCCCAGATCTGGATCTCGAGACCGGGCGCGAACAGCGGGCGGAAGAAGCCGAGGCCCTGCAGGTGGTCGAGGTGCAGGTGCGTGAGCAGGACGTGGAGTTGGGGAGGGAGCTCGGGGTGCATCTGCACGCCGAGCGGGCGCATCCCCGTGCCGGCGTCGAGCACGATCGTGTGTCCGCTGTCGAGGCGAACCTCGACGCAGGAGGTGTTCCCGCCGTAGCGGACCGTGTCGGCGCCGGGCGCCGCGAGCGATCCGCGACATCCCCAGATGCGAGCGCGCATCAGCCGTCGCGTTCCACGGCGTCGCCCTCCCAGAACACGGAGAGGACGCCGTGCATCTCTCCCGACGACGCGAACAGCGGGTACGCCGTCGCCTCGTACTGGCGCCGCACGCCGTCGTACGCGCTGGCGACGACGGTGGAGTGCGCAGGACGACGCTGGAAGAACGCGACACCGGCAGGGGAGTCGCGTCGGCGCACCGGGTCACCTTCGGGTGTGGTCATCTCGAGCATTGCCCCGAACTCGGTCGCCGGGATCTCACCGAGCTCGGCGAACGGCCGTCCGAGCAGCAGAGCGGCGGCGTCGTTGTAGAAGACGAGGAGGCCGTTCGCGTCGATGAGGAACATCGGAGTCGCGAGGTTGGCCGCGAGCTCGCGGGCGAGGATGAGCGGCAGGCTCTTGGGGGCCGCCCCCGGACTGCTCATGGGCTCATCCTGGTGGGCCACCGGCGTTCCTGCCAAGTGCGCCGTGGGCTCAGCGGCGCCGGAGCTGCCACATCCGCATGAAGATCCCGACTCCGGCCACGACGAGCGCGATCACGATGATGACCGCGAGGAAGATCAAGCCGGCGCCGAGCACGGGGGTGAGGCTACCGGCGGCGATCGGATCGGATCTCAGGCGCCGGGAACTTCCGCGTGCCGCGGCAACGACCACCTCTCCGAACCGAAGACCTGGAGCTGGGAGAGAGATCGTGATCCGTCGTGGTGCCGTTGCGCTCGACGGTGAGATCACCGAAGCGGTCTCGAAGATCACCTGGTCGGGTGGTCAGATCGCGCCCGGCAACTTCCAACGGTTCCCGGTGTCGATGGGCCCGCTCCCGGACGTCGATTCGCTCCAGTTCAAGGCCGTGCAGACGTATTCGAGCGGTGAGACCGTCCGCTGGATCGAAGCGGAGCCGACCGACGGGACCGAGGCCGAGCACCCGGCGCCCACGCTGACGCTCGCGCCCGCACAGGAGGACGCGACGAGCGTTCCGGCCGACGCCACGTCGACGGACGACGACGACTCGGCGAAGACCATCGGTTACATCGCGCTCGGTGTCGGCGCGATCGGTGTGGTGCTCGGAGCAGTCGCGCTCGTGCGGAGGCGCCCGGCGTCGTCGTGACCAGCGCGCCGGCGTCGGCCCCTACGATGCGACCCATGACGGAACGGCGGCCGGAGAATCTCGAGATCCTCTACGAAGCGTTCAGCAAGGATGCCATCGAGGACATCTTCGGCGGCGAGACCTTCACCGTCGACGGTGTCGAGTTCGTGAGCAAGTACTCGGCGCAGTCGACGGCCGACCGCTTCTGCATCGCGAAGCCGCCGCACCTGATCGAGGTGTACCGGTCGATCTGCCAGGAGTTCTCCGGCGGCAATTGGCTCGAGCTCGGCATCGCCGAGGGTGGGAGCACCGCGCTCTTCGCGCTGTGGGCGGAGCCGAACCGCTTCGTCGCGGTCGACCTCGAGCCGGAGCGCCTGGTCGCGTTGGACGAGTTCATCGCGACACGTGCGGGCTCGGAGGACGCGTTGCGTCCCTTCTACGGGATCGACCAGGCCGATGGCAGCCGACTCGCCCGTCTGGTCGACGAGGAGCTCGGGGGTGTGCTCGACATCGTCATCGACGACGCGTCACACCACTACGAGCCGACCCTCGCCTCGTTCCAGGCGCTCTTCCCCATGTTGCGTCCGGGCGGCCTGTACGTGATCGAGGACTGGCGCTCCGACCACCGCTTCCGCGACGCGCTCGCACCGATGCAGGATCCGAACAACCCCGGCCACGAGCAGTTCGTGGCCGGCCTCCGAGAGGCCTTCGCCGCCGCGCAGCGCGGGGAGCCGCTGCCGGAGGCGCTACCGCTCTCACGACTCGCGATCCAGCTCTTGCTCGCTCGCGCCGGCGAGCTCGGAGAGGTGGTGGAGGAGGTCTCGGTCGGCCGCAACTGCTTGATGGTGCGGCGCGGGCCCGGCGAGTGCGACCAGCCGTTCGTCGTCGAGGACCTCTACATCGACCACTACGGGTACCTGCCCCGCCGCCGGGGTCAACATCGGTCCTGAACGGCGGCGATGCCCGACGGCTGGCGGACCGCCGGAAGGCTTACGATCCGTGGCGTGCGTACGAAGCCGGAGCTGCGCCGGATGCGCCACCACCGGGGCGAGCCGGTTGCCGCGAGACTCCACGACGGAATCTCGCTCACCGTGTTCGTCGCCGCCCTCGTGTTCGCGCTGGTTGCGGTCGTCGGGTGGGCCGTCGCGATCCACGTGGTCGGCACCGGAGTCGACGGACTCTTGCCCTAGTGGGTGATGCGTTCGAACGTGAGCTGCAAGTCGTCCTCCCATGCACCGCCGTCGTGTGACATCGTCCCGCGCATGTCGAGTCGGGTGCCGTCCGCGGCGACGGTGAGGACCATGCGCTGGGCGAACCCGGCCTCGTCCCGGTGCCAACTCACCGCGCGGTCGGTCACCTCCACCTCGTAGCGGCGCGAGATGTCACGCTCGTCGAAGTAGAGCATCGTCAACGTGCCGGCGGAGTCGTCGGAGCCGATGATCGCCACGGCGCTGGGGATCTCCGGCTCCTCGATCTCGGTGCGCATCTCCACGAACGCACCGGCCTCGTGCCACTCGAACGACGTGCGGCCGTGGAACGTCGTGCCCGGCACGAGTGGATGCGTCCCGGTGGTGCGCCACCGGCCGATCAACGGTGCGAGTCGTTCGAGCGCGGGGTTGGGTCGCTGTGCCTCGGGTCCGATCGGTGTCGCCATCGACGGGATGATCCCAGACCGCACGGGGACGCGTCGACGGCGGCGTCACGGCCGTAGCCGCGACGCCGCCGCCGCCAGATCGACTGGATGTCGGTGCGTCACGCCGCGTGGAGGGCGTGACCCGACCACCACGACGGTGCCCGTGGCGCTACTACGTGAGACCGACGTCCTTCAGCCACGCGGTGACGACCGTGGCCGGGTCTTCCTTGTCGTTGAAGACTTTCAACGCCATCTCGTTGTACGCGGCGCGGTTGAGCTTGGCGTTGACCGATCCGAGGATGCTCTTCACCTCGGACGTGGCCTTCTGCTTCCGCACCAACGCGATCGGGTTGTCCGCCGGCTGCAGGCCCTTGTCGTCCTTCAGGAGCACGTAGTCGGGCTTGATGACGCTGCTGCCGGTGAAGAGCAGGCCGACGTCGATCGTTCCGTCGTCGAGCGCCTGGTTGGTGATGGGACCACCCGGGTCGAGCTTCTTGACCTCTTTGAAGTTGAGGCCGTACAGCTGCTGCTCCTTGTCCCCGAGGCAGAGCGGCCGGTCGAGGCACTCCGCAGGACCGCCGAACGTCAACTGCGGCGCGACGGCCTTGAGGTCCGAGACGTTCACGAGGTGGTACTTGTTCGCGGTGGCCTTGAGCACGTAGAACGCGTTGACGTCCTGGGCGCTCGCCGGACCCACCGCCACGATGTCGCTCTTCGCGAGCTCGGTCTGGACCGCCGAGAAGACCTCGGCGCTGTCCGAGGTCGGCGTTCCGCCCCGGAACGTCAGGAACGTCCCGCTGAACTCCCCGTAGAGGTCGATGTCGCCCTTCTGGAGGAGGGGGAAGACGGTCTCGGTGGGACCGATGTTGTCCTTGTACGTGATGTCGTAGCCCTTGCTCTCGAGCGTCTGGCCGTAGGCCTGGCTGATGATCTGGGCACCGGCGAAGTCCTTGGAGCCCACGATGATCGCCGGCTTGGTCGACGCGCTGTCGCTCTTCGAGCCGCTGGAGCCGCAGGCTGCCAGTACCAGCACGGAGCCGATGAGCATCGCCCCGAGCGCGCGGCTGCCCAACCGCAGTCTTGCCTTCCGCATGGTTGCGGTCCTTTCCGGAGAGTTGCCGCCCGAGTCGGCGGGCGGGCAGACGTTAGGCGTTGGCCGGCGCGTCCGGCTCGACCGCCGTGGCCCCGGGGGCCGCGTCCGGGGCGATGCCCGGATCGGCCTCGGAGCGCTTCGACCCCTTCGCGCCCGAATGCTGGCTCACGCGCAGTCCCTTCGGAACGACGAGGTGCTGCACGAGGGCGAGAGACAACTCGACCGCGATGGCGAGGAGCGCGACCAGCAGGGCGCCTGCGAACAGCCGCTCGTTGTCGTGGACGCGCGAGCCGTCGTAGATGTATCGGCCGAGGCCACCCCACCCGACGACCGCGGCGAGCGTCGCCGTCGCGACCACGGCGACCGCCGACGTCCGAATGCCGGCCATGATCAGCGGGGACGCCAACGGCATCTCCACGCGGCGGAGCACCTGGCTGCCGCTCATACCCATGCCACGCGCCGCGTCGATCGCCTCGGGATCGACGCCGGTCACCCCGGCGTAGGTGTTCGTGACCATCGGAGGGATGGCCAGGGCGACGAGCACGAGGAACGTGGGGATCGAACCGATGCCGACGGTCTGCATCCACTGCGGCGGATCGCCGACGCCGAACTGACGCACCGCGAACAGCAGCAGCGCGAGCGCAGGCAGGGCGCGTCCGACGTTCGCGACGTTGACGGCGACGAACCCGCCCGCGCGGCGATGACCGAAGAAGAGGCCGATCGGGAGGGCGATCACGACGGCCACGACGACGGCGATCACGCAGATCTGGATGTGCTGCCACAGCAGGTGCGGGATCCCTTCCGCGCCCGTCCAGTGGTCCCCGTTGTCGAACCAGTCGAGCGTCGACTGCAGGAAGCTCACGTCAGGCTCCCGCGGTCCGACGGTTCCACGGCGTGACGAGCCGCTGCACCAGGAGCAGCAGCGCGTCGGCGGTGATCGCGATCACGAGCACGAGCACCGTGCCGACGGTCAGCGGCGTCTGGAAGTCACGGTTGAAGCCGTCGAGCATGAACGTCCCGAGTCCACCCTGCCCGACGAGCGCGGCGATCGGGACGAGCCCGATCAACGTCACCGCGGCGATGCGCAGGCCGGCCATGATCGAGGGCACCGCGAGCGGGAGCTCCACCGCGAACAACCGGCGGCGCCGCGAATATCCCATCCCCTCCGCCGCTTCGAGCACCTCCCCCGACACGCCGTCGAGTCCGGCGAGCACGTTCCGGACGAGGATCAGCAGCGTGTAGAGGGTCAGCGGGATGATCGCCGTGCTCTGCGACAGCCCGGTGTAGGGGAGCAAGAGGCTGAAGGCCGCGAGCGACGGGATCGTGTAGAGAATCCCCGTGACGCTCAACGTCGGTCCCCGGAGGTGGCGGTACCGGTGCGCGAGCAGCGCGAGGGGGAGCGAGAGCACCAGACCCCAGAGCAGTGACCAGCCGACGAGCGTCAGGTGCTCGACCACGCGTTGCCAGATCTCGGTCGTGTGGTCGTTGACCCACGGCCAGTCGAGCAGCGTGCTCCCGTCGTACGCCCCGAGCACCACCGCATCACCGTACCCAGCGCGTGGTTACCGTACCCGGCCGTCGTCGAACGAGGCCTCGCCGTGATCCGTCTGGACGCCGTCACCAAGCAGTTCCCGAACGGGAACGTCGCCGTGCGCGAGCTGACGCTGGACGTTCCCGAGGGTGAGGTGTGCGTCCTCGTCGGACCGTCCGGCTGCGGTAAGACGACGACGCTGCGCATGATCAACCGGCTGATCGAGCCCAGCAGCGGGCGCATCTACCTCGACGGCGAGGACGTGACCCACGCGAAGCCGGTCGAGCTGCGGCGGCGCATGGGCTACGTGATCCAGCAGGTCGGCCTCTTCCCGCACCAGACCATCGGGACCAACGTCGCGACGGTTCCGCACCTGCTCGGGTGGCCCCGCGACAAGGCGAAGGCCCGAGCCGACGAGCTCCTCGAGCTGGTCGGGCTCGATCCCGGTACCTACCGCAGCCGCTATCCCGCGCAGCTGTCCGGCGGTCAGCGTCAACGGGTGGGCGTCGCCCGCGCGCTCGCCGCGGACCCCCCGGTGCTCCTGATGGACGAGCCGTTCGGTGCGATCGACCCGGTGACGCGCGCCCGCCTCCAGGACGAGTTCCTCCGGATCCAACGTGAGATCGCCAAGACGATCGTGTTCGTCACCCATGACATCGACGAGGCCGTGAAGATGGGCGACAGGATCGCGATCTTCGAGGTCGGTGGGGTCCTGGCGCAGTACGACGTGCCGGCCGAGGTGCTCGGGAACCCGGCGAACGACTTCGTCGCCGACTTCGTCGGCTCGGACCGTGGGTTGAAGCGGCTCAAGGTGATGCCGATCACCGACGCGGACCTCGAGCACCCGCCCACCGTCGGGCCCGACGACTCGTTGGCCGCGGTCCGCGCTGCGATGGACCGCGCCGAGACGACCTACGCGGTGATCCCGCGGAACGACGGCACCTGCCTCGCGATCCGTCAACGGTTCGCGTCCGGCGACGGGGTCGTGGCGGATCGTGCGCAGCCGTTGGCCGCCGTCGGCGCCGACCGCTCACTCGAGGACGCGCTCGCATCGATCCTGCTGACCGACGAAGGGATCGTCGCGGTCGCGGATGGTGCCGGCGTACCGCGGCACCCTCACCCTCGACGCGGTGTACCGCGCGCTCCGCACG
>CAVWPR010000020.1:0-29241 GCA_963756815.1 uncultured Acidimicrobiia bacterium | reverse complement strand
CCAGATCGACCAGAGCCACCCGGCGACACCGAGCACTCCGATGACGGTCAAGATGATCAGCCAGGCGCTGACGGCGGAGTCGACACGCGCGTCCGTATAGGCGGGATAGCCGGCCCGGATGTGGTCGCGCAGTGCGCTGGTCACGAACGGGACGATCGTCGCGACGATGGTGAGCGCCAGCCCGACCACCATCGCGGCGATGGCCGGCGGCCACGGTGCGGTCGTCGTCGGCTGTGCTGTCCTCAGGTGCTGTGTTGTCTGCATGGGGTACTCCTTTCGAGCATTGATGTGACGTGATGTGAGAGCGGGTTCGTAGCCGGCGGGGCGACACGTGTGATGGGTTGCGGTCTATGTGATGGAGACAGCGTCTGGATCGGGGGACTCCATCGCCGAGTCATCAGCGCCGACCCGCTTTTGATTGTCCGCGGGCTCCTCGTTGTCGAGGGCACGTTCACGACCGGTCGTCGCGAACGAGCGCTGCGGGGCGGGGCTTCCGTGCCGCTGACCGCGAGCGGTTCCGCGCCGTCATGGTGCGAGGCCGGCGCGATGTTGTGGTTGCGGGCGAACACGTTGCTGGGTTATTACTGCGCTTGACCGTGGCGAGCCGACTGAAGGTTTTCGCCGGGTAGATAGCGGCGACATCCGCGTCGGTCGCCGAGGTGAGGAAGTTCGCGTAGGCACCCGTGACGTGGGCTGCCAGGTCTTCGCCAGATCATGTTCAGGTTCGGGTCCACGGCTGTGACGGCCGCGTCGGGACCGGCGGTGAGTGTCACGACCATCAACTCCGCTCGTCGGTGCGGGTAGGCGGTCGCGTCGTTGGCGACTCGGGACACGGCACCCCTGACGCTGCGGAGGGCAATGGCCGGTGAACCGTTCGACGCCGCGGTTTTGGCCAGGATCTGGAGCACTTCCGGTACGGAGTCCTGTTCGACGAAGGCGCTTCGGGTCACGAGCCGGATCCCGGGCGGCAGGGTCGCGCCATCGACGAGCGTGTCGGCATAGGGGACGCGTGGACGTCATCGTCGATCACGGTGCCGAGCCGTCGGATCGGCTCGAGTGCGTCGGCGGCGAGCTCGGCGTCGTCGCTGTCGACGACCACCGGGAACTCGATGGGCACGTCGGGGCCGCCCACCGCCGGGTTGGCCAGAATTGCTACGGAGGTGAGGTCGTCGGGTGCGCTGCGCAGGTAGTCCGCCCAGCCCTGCAGCACACGTCCGTTTCTGCCGAAGGGAACGCGATCTTGCCGTAGAAGACGTCGGTCGTCGGGTGTGCCGCGAACTCGAAGGCGGTCACGATCCCGAAGTTGCCGCCGCCACCGCGGATTGCCCAGAACAGCTCCGGGTGCTCGTGTGCGCTTACGTGCACAACGGTGCCGTCGGCGATGACCATGTCGGCGGCGACGACCTGGTCGAGGGCCAGGCCATACTTGCGGACCTTCCAGCCGATGCCGCCGGACAGGGTGAGGCCGCCGACCCCGACGCTGTTGGTGTCGCCCCGGAGATCGCCAGACGGTGGGGAGCCAAGCCGGCGGTGACCTGACCCCAGGTGGCTCCACCGCCGATCCGCACCACGTGGCGTGCTGTGTCGATGACTTCGACGGTCGCGAGGTTGCCGAGGTCGATGACGACGCCGCCGTCGTTGGTGGCGAAGCCCGGGAAGCCGTGGCCGCCGCCGCGTACCGAGAGCACCAGCCCTGCCCGGGTGGCGAATCGGACGGCTGCTTGCACATCGCCGACGGTGTCGGGCCGAAGCACATACGCGGGACTGCCCGACGCGAACAACGAGCGACTGGCGGATGCGTACTCGGCGGCGCCGGGTTCGATGATGTCGCCGCCGAAGCCGCGGCGAAGAACTTCTCGTGCTGAGTTCATGATGTTCCTTTCACGATGCGACGCGGTCGGCGAGGTCGCCGCGGACGGTGATCTCGCCGGCGAGGGCCCGGCGCAGGACGGCGCAGAGCTCCGCGGTTTGGCGCTGCGAAACGCCGGCGGAGAGGACCGCCTGAGACCCGTGGAACGTGCCGAGCCACTGGTGCAGTTCGACCGGCACGCCCGCTTGCAGCAGGCGCAGCCCGTACTCGATGCCTTCGTCGCGGTCCGGGTCGAACTCCACGGTGGAGACATACGCCGGCGGCAGGCCCGAGAGATCACTGGCCCGAGCCGGCGCTGCGTAGGGCGTCGCTGCCGTGTCGCCGAGGTAGTGACGCCACGACGCGGTGACCTTGTCGCGCGTCATGAACGGCGTGTCGGTGAAGTGGCGCGCCGACCACGTGTGCTGCCGGTCGTCCAGCTCGGGCTGGTTGAGCAGCTGGAAGCAGATCGGCGGTCCCTGCTGGTCACGTGCCCACAACGCCACCGCGGCCGCAAGGCCAGCACCGGCCGCGTGGCCGCCGACCGCGATCCGTCCCGGGTCGATGCCGAGGTCGGTCGCGTGCTCGGCCGTCCAGGTGAGCACCGCGGAGACGTCGTCCAACGCGGCCGGGAACCGATGCTCGGGAGCCCGGCGGTAACCCACCGAGATCACCACCGCACCGGAGCCGTCCGCGACCCGGGCAGCCCACGGGTGCTCGGTCTCGAGGTCACCCATGACGTAGCCGCCGCCGTGCATCCAGACGATGGCACCCTGGGCGCGCTGACGGGCGATAGATCCGCACCGCCACATCCGGATCCGCCGGCACCGTGCGATCTTCGATCTGCAGTTCCCGCATGTCCGGCAGCGACGCCGCACACGACAGGTCAGCGAGCTTCTCGCGTGCAGTGACCGGATCGGCGAGGTCGGCGGCCGGGAACAGACGGGACGAATGGTTCCAGCTCAGGGTCCATGTCGAGCCTCACAATCTCTGTCCGTTCCTCTACTGCTCCGTTCTGGAGTAGATAGTCCCAGACTACTCCGGTCTGGAGTAGTGTCAAGTGCATGGCAGAATTGACGACGACGTCGTACGCGATCCTCGGGCTGCTCAACATCAAGCCGTGGAGCGCGTACGAGCTCACCCAGCAGGCGCAACGCAGCCTTCGGTACGTGTGGCCGAAATCGGAAAGCCACCTGTACGCCGAACCGAAACGGCTCGTGCGCATGGGCTTCGCCCGGGTGACCGAGACTCCCGCGGGACCGGTCCGGACCCGTCAGGTGTACCGAATCACCGCCGCCGGCCGGCGCGCCCTCAAGCGCTGGCTCGAGACTGAGCCGGCGCCCCCGCAACTCGAGTTCGAAGCCGCCCTACGCCTCTTCTACGCCGACGCGACGAACAAGGACGCGGTGCTCGCCGCGCTCAAGCACACACAGGAAGACCTCGAACGGCGCTACGCCGAAGGCATGCTGCTCCCGGACGCATGGCTCAGCGGCGAAGCACCGTTCCCCGAGCGACTCCACATCAGCGCACTCGTCGCTGCGTTCACCCGGGACCTGCTCCAGCTCATGATCCAATGGTCGGAGTTCGCGCAACACGAAATCGAACAGTGGCCGCGAACCGACGGTCTCGGCATGACCCAACGCACACGCGAAATACTCCAACGCCTTGCGGACGAACAGCCAATCCTCGGCGCGTAATGCTTGCGCCGGTCGATGGGCCTCGGCGGGGGAACGGCTGCGCTGAACAACGCCTCGCCCACGTCAGTGAAGTTGCCCCAGACCTGCCAGCTACCAGTGCTCCGGCTCGTCCGGTGAACGCTCGGCAGACTCCACTGGCATGACGACGGTTCCTGTTCTTCTCGACACCGATATCGGCACCGACATCGACGACGCGATCGCGCTCGCCTACCTGATGGCCGAGCCTCGCTGCGAGCTGCGGGGTGTCACGACGGTCTCGGGCCGGCCACGCGTGCGGGCCGCGCTCGCCGACGCGGTGTGTCGCGCCGGCGGTGTCACCGATGTGCCGGTGCACGCCGGGTCGAGCACGCCATCGTCGGTGACACACCCCAGCCCGAGGTGCCGCAAGCATCCGTGCTCGAGCGGTTCGATCATCGGCCGCCCGACGAGTTCGAGCCGAACACGGCGGTCACGTTCCTTCGGGACACGATCCTCGCTTCGCCGGGCGAGGTCACCCTGCTGACGATCGGACCGCTGACCAACGCCGGCCTGTTGTTCGCCACCTACCCGGAGGTCGTGCCGGCGCTCCGCTCCCTCGTCATCATGGGCGGCGCCTACTCGTCCTCACCCTGGATCGGTGGCGGCCAGGAGTGGAACACCTTCTGCGACCCGACCGCGGCGCGCATCGTCTACCGCACGCCGGTGGCAGAACACCGATCGCTCGGGCTGAACGTCACGACGCAGTGCACCATGCCCTCGTCCGAGGCGGTGTCGAGGTTCGCGGCCATCGGCGGAGCCCTTGAGGTCGTGGCGGCGATGACCGAAGTCTGGGCGACCAGTCGCGAGGCGGTCACGTTCCACGACCCGCTCGCCGCGGTGTGCGTGGTCGAACCCGACGTGTGCACCTGGCGGTCCGGCCGCGTGTCCGTGGAGCTGACGAGCCGCCGGTTCCGCGGTGCCACCAGCTTCGATCTCGACACGGATCCCTCACCCCATCGTGTCGCCGATGCTGTCGAGCCGGAACGCTTCTTCGATGTCTTGTTCGGCGTGTGGTGACCTGAGGCGCGAGCGCTGCGAAGGGCAGGCAGTAGCACAGGTGCTGAGTCGAGCGCGTCGCTCGTCCGCACTTCACGACGTCGCATCTGGGTGACCGGCCAATCGGGACACCGCGGGACGTCGGCCGGTTCTCCGACCGCTATCAGAGCTTGGTGTCGCTGACGAGGACGAGGCCGGCGTCGTGGACGAGTGCCTTGACCTCGGTGAGGAAGGTCGTGACGTCCTGTTGGTTCTCGGAGGTGACCTCGAAGGTCATGTAGGAGGGTGCCTTCTGGCGGGCGCCTTTGACGGTGGGCACTTCGAGGCGCAGGTTGACGATGTCGTAGGGCTTGTCGGCGATGAGCTCCTCGAGGCGGACGAGGAAGTGCTTGTCGCCGAACTCGCCGGCGACCTCGAAGCGGGCGCGGGTGGTCATGTGCTCGACGGCGCGTTGCGCGGCTTCTCGGGCCTTGAGCGCGTCTTCGCGTTCGTGCTTGCGGGCGGCTTCCTTCTTGACGGTGCGGAAGATCTGCCGTTCGCGTTCGAGCTTCCACACGCCGTCCATGGGCGGGAAGGTGATGGCGCCGGTGGGGCAGATGTTGGCGCAGGTGGAGCAGCCGACCGCGCAGTTCATCGGGTCGACGGCGACCGCGACACCATCCTCCATCTCGTAGACGGAGCGGCCGCAGGTGATGTAGCAGAGCTGGCAGCCGATGCACGCGTCTTCGTCGATCTTGGGGCTCCACGGGATCTCGTCGCGGGGGATGCCGTGCCACGGTCTGGTGTCGGTCATGGGGTGCTCCGGTCCGGTCGGGGTTGCCAGCCGTGGAGGATGCGGGCGTAGTTGAGTCGTTCCCAGCCGTGTGGGTCGGCGACGTTGTCGAGGGCGGTGGCGCCGCGGGCTTCGGTCGACGGTGCGGTAGCCGTGTTCGTCGAGCCAGGTCGTGAGCTCGCGGTGGATGCGGTCGAGGTGTGCGGGGCCCGTCCGTCGAGGAGCGCGGAGACCATCTGCACGACGTCGGCGCCGCAGAGGATGGCTTTGGCCGCGTCGGTGCCGCGGTGGACGCCGCCGCTGGACGCGAGTGCGAGCGAGGTGCGCCCGTGGAGGAGCGCGAGGGCGTGGAGGCGCAGCGGGAGCTCGGCGCTGGTCGAAGGGATCGAGTGTGCGGTCGACGTCGAGGGTCTCGAGGTCGATGTCGGGTTGGTAGAAGCGGTTGAACACCACCACCCCGGCGGCGCCGGCGCGTTCGAGGCGGCGCGACGAACGCGGGAACCGACGTGTAGAACGGCGAGAGCTTGACCGACACCGGGATCTTGACGGCAGCGACGACGTCGGCGACGACCTGGGTTTGGCGGCTCTCGATCTGCTCGCTGGTCTCGTCGAGATCGGTGGCGATGTCGTAGAGGTTCAGCTCGATCGCATCGGCGCCGGCGTCTTGGAGCTCGCGGGCGAAGCCGGTCCAGCCGCCGGGTGTGGTGCCGTTGAGCGAGGCCACGACGGGGACGTCGAGGGTCTGTTTCAGCTGGGCGACCTGGGCGAGGGTGGGCGCGGCGCCGACGGCGAAGACGTCGGTGTCGGGGAGGAACGAGCGGGCTTCGGCGTTGGTGTCGACGTAGTTGTCGAAGAACCGGTGGGCGGCGAGCTGGTCGGCGACGAGTTGCTCCTCGAACAGCGAGTGCAGCACGACTGCGCCGGCGCCCGCGTCGACGAGGCGGCGTGCCGCGGCGAGGTCGTCGCACAGGGGTGAGGCGCCGACGACGAGGGGGCTGCGGAGGTGGAGGCCGAGCCAGTCGGTGGTGAGGTCAACCATCGGAACCCTCCGGTGCCGGGAGGCGGATCTGGGCGAGCTGCTGGTAGAGGGCGTGGCGTTCGTCGGCCGCCTGCTGCGCCGCGTGAACGAGGCGCTGGTAGCGCTCCGGGTCGCGGAGCTCGACCATCCGGAACCGGGCCTCCTGCTTCATGTACTCGCTGATCGGCAGCGAGGTCGGGTCGGCGTCGATGTGCAGCGGCGGTTCGCCGGCGGCGATCCGTCGGGGGTCGAACCGGTAGAGCGGCCAGGCGCCGCTGTCGATGGCGCGGCGCTGCTGCGCGGGGGAGTGGACGAGGTCGTAGCCGTGCGCGATGCAGGGGCTGTGCGCGATGACCAGCGAGGGGCCCGGATGGGCTTCGGCTTCGAGCATCGCGGTGACGGTCTGGCGGCTGCGGGCCTGCATGGCGACGCTGGCGACGTAGACGTGCCCGTAGCTCATCGCGAGGAGACCGAGGTCCTTCTTGCGGGTCTCCTTGCCCGCCGACGCGAACTTCGCGACCGCGCCGAGCGGGGTGGCCTTCGACTGCTGGCCGCCGGTGTTGGAGTACACCTCGGTGTCGAGCACCAGCACGTTGACGTTCCGGTTCGACGCGAGCACGTGGTCGAGCCCGCCGAAGCCGATGTCGTAGGCCCAGCCGTCACCGCCGACGAGCCACACCGAGCGGGGGACGAGGTGATCGGCGAGCCGGTCGAGCTCGCGTGGCGTCCGGACCGTCGAGCTCGGGCGAGTTGTCGGCGCAGCTCCGCGACCTGCTCACGCCGCCCGGTGATCGACTCGGCGTCGGTGCCGCACTCTGCGCTCAGCGCGTCGACGAGTCGCGTCGGGCAGGCGGGACGCGCAACGGTCCAGCAGCAGGCGAGCCCGGGCGGCCTGGGCGTCGACACCGAGTCGGATGCCGAAGCCGAACTCGGCGTTGTCCTCGAACAGCGAGTTGCTCCACGCCGGGCCGCGCCCGTCGGGACCGCTCGTGTACGGGGTGGTGGGGAGGTTGCCGCCGTAGATCGACGAGCAGCCGGTGGCGTTGGCGATGACGAGACGGTCGCCGAAGAGCTGGGTCAGGAGACGCAGGTACGGGGTCTCGCCGCAGCCGGCGCACGCCCCGGAGAACTCGAACCGGGCGGGGAGCAGCGCGAGCGTCCGGGCCCGGTCGGGGATGCGGGTGCGGGCGACATCGGGGATCTGCTCGAAGAACGCGAACGCCTCGCGTTCGGCCTGGCGGTGGTCGTCGACGGGCCGCATGTTGATCGCCTTGCGTTTCGGCTGGCTGCGGTCCTTCGCGGGACAGACCTCGACGCAGAGCCCGCAGCCGGTGCAGTCGTCGGGTGCGACCTGGACCACGTAGTCGAGGCCCTCCAACTCGGGGGTGAACCCCTCGGGAACGTGACGGAAGCTCTCGGGCGCGTCCGCCGCGTCGCCGGGCTCGAACACCTTGGTGCGGATGGCCGTGTGGGGACAGATCATCGAGCACCGGTTGCACTGCACGCAGAGGTCCGGTTCCCAGATCGGGATCTCGAGGGCGATGGCCCGCTTCTCGTACCGGCTCGTGCCGGTCGGCCAGGTCCCGTCGGGCGGGAACGCGCTCACGGGCAGCCGGTCGCCGTGACCTTCCAGGAGGAGTCGGGTCACACGTTGCACGAAGTCGGGTGCGTCGTCGGGTACGGCCGGTCGGCGATGGTGGGCCGTGTCGACCGCGCCGATGGGAACCTCGTGGAGTTGTGCGAGTGTGGCGTCGATCGCGGCGACGTTGCGACGCACGATCTCGGGGCCGCGCTTGCCCCAGGTGTCGGCGACCGACTGCTTCACCCGGTCGATCGCCTCGTCGCGCGGGAGCACGCCCGAGAGCGCGAAGAAGCAGGTCGACATGATCGTGTTGATCCGCCGACCGAGACCGTGCTCGTCGGCGACGTGATACGCGTCGATCACGAACAGCCGGCACCGACGTTCGGCGAGGAGCTCCTGCGCCTCGACGCGGCAGACTCGCCCAGACCCGTTCGGGCGGGACCGGGCTGTTCACCAGCACGGTCGCGCCGACGTCGGCCACCTCCAGGACGTCGAGGCGTTCCAGGAAGCCGGGGTCGTGGACCGCGACGAAACCGGCCCGGGCGATCTGGTACGTCGAACGGATCGGGCGGGGCCCGAACCGCAGATGCGACACCGTCGTGGCTCCGGCCTTCTTCGAGTCGTAGACGAAGTGGCCCTGACACCACAGCGGGGTCGTGTCACCGATGATGCGGATCGCGGCCTTGTTGCTGCTCACCGTGCCGTCCGCACCCAGCCCGTAGAACACCGCCCGGGTCACATCGTCGGCCTCGATGTCGAAGGTGTCGTCGATCGCGAGCGAGAGGTGGGTCACGTCGTCGGTGATCCCGACGGTGAACCGGCGTTTCGGTTCGTCGGCGTCGAGCTCGTCGAAGACCGCCTTGACCATCGCGGGCGTGAACTCCTTCGACGAGAGCCCGTACCGGCCGCCGATGATGCGCGGGAGCTGCGCGCGCTCGCCTCGAGCGAGCGCATCGACGAGAGCGGCGGTCACGTCGAGCAGCAGCGGCTCACCGGTCGAGCCGGGCTCCTTGGTCCGGTCGAGCACCGCGACGGAGCGCACTGACGCCGGCAACGCCGCCGACGAAGCGCTCCATCGAGAACGGCCGGAAGAGGCGGACCTTCACGAGGCCCACGCGTTCGCCGGCGGCGACGAGATGTTCGACGGTCTCGTGCGCGCACTCCGCCCCCGAGCCCATCATCACCACCACCCGCTCGGCTTCGGGATGCCCGACGTAGTCGAACGGCGCGTAGTGACGTCCGGTCAGCTCCCCGAAGCGGTCCATCGTCGCGGCGACCACGCCCGGGCATGCGTCGTAGAAGCTGTTCGCGGCCTCGCGAGACTGGAAGAACGTGTCCGGGTTCTGCGCCGTACCGCGTGCGACCGGATGATCGGGTGAGAGCGCGCGGGCGCGGTGGGCGGTGATCGCGTCGCCGTCGACCAGTGCCTGCAACGTGGAGTCGTCGAGCCGGGCGATCTTCTGGATCTCGTGCGAGGTCCGGAACCCGTCGAAGAAATGCAGGAACGGCACCCGGCACACCATCGTCGCCGCGTGCGCGATCGCGGCGAGGTCCTGCGCCTCCTGCGGCGATCCCGATGCCAACAGCGCGAAGCCGGTCTGGCGGGCGGCCATCACATCGGAGTGGTCCCCGAAGATCGACAGGGCGTGGGTCGCGACGGTGCGCGCCGCGACGTGGAGACAGCAGCTGGTGAGCTCCCCGGCGATCTTGTACAGGTTCGGCAACATCAACAACAGGCCCTGCGATGCCGTGAACGTGGTGGTCAACGCCCCGGCCTGCAACGCCCCGTGCAGCGCGCCCGCGGCGCCACCCTCGGACTGCATCTCGATCACATCCGGTACCGAACCCCACAGGTTCGGACGCTTCGCCGCCGACCACTCGTCCGCGTGCTCGCCCATCGGCGACGCCGGGGTGATCGGGTAGATGGCGATCACCTCGCTGAGCCGGTACGCCACCGACGCGACGGCCTCGTTCGCGTCGAGCGTCGCCATGCTGGTGTTCACCATCGGTGATCCTCCCCGCGACGCCGCGCGACGCGCCGCAGGAGCAGATTCTCACTCGATCCCCCCAGCCGCTGACAGGGCCGAAGGTCATCGCGCCCCACCGGGGAGCGAGGGTCGGTCGGCAGGGACCTCCGACTCTTCCCGATGAGCCCACGCAGTCGGGACGATGGCTGCGTGGTCGCTTCTCCGATGCGGTACTCCGTGCGAGCAGGAACGCTCGGCAACGGCACATCGGTGGCTTACGCCAAGGACGCGGCGCTCCGCTTCGACTCGTCCCCGGTGCAGGGCTCCACGCTGCCCGGTCCCGCCGATCTGCTGACCGCCGCGTTCGCGGCCTGCGTGCTGAAGAACGTCGAGCGCATGGGTGAGCTCCTGCCGTTCGCGTTTCGGAGCGCGTCGGTCGACGTGACCGCGGAACGCCAAGATCAGCCGCCGAAGATCACCACGATCCGATACCGGCTCACCGTCGTCACCGACGAGCCTCCCAACCGGGTGCGACTCCTGCACCAGAACATCCAGCACCACGGAACGATCTTCAACACGCTCGCCGAGGCGTGCGACGTGACGCGGCGAGATCGTCGCGGTCAGCCCGGCCAGCTCTCCCGACGCTCTGACGCCCCGGCGTTCCGCGCAGATCACTCGCCGAACCGTCGGGTCCAGGAGGTGTGGACACAGCGGATTAGTCAGCAGCTATTGACTCAAGAGTCACAGAGTGAAATACTTGCGGCCGATGGGTGTCGTCTCACTGGACCAGCGCGGCCGCGCGCCATGCCGCGCTGGGTGATCCGGCGCGGTTGGCCGATCGTCGATGAGCTCGCCGCTTCGGATCGGGCACCGGTCGAGCTGCGCCGCCGGTTCGGAATGGAGTCGAACCTGCTCGCTCACCACCTCGACGCCCTCGAAAACGTCGGACTCATCGCACGGTCTCCGTCGAGCGGCGACGGTCGCCGCCGGTACGTGCATCTCGTCCAGAACGCGCTCGAGGGACTCGCACCGACCCCGCAGGTCCGGCCCGGACCGGCGTTGTTCGTGTGCAGCGCGAACTCGGCCCGCTCGCAACTGGCAGCCGCGTTGTGGCGCCAGGCGACGAGCGAAGCCTCGTCGTCGGCGGGCACGCACCCGGCGGATCGTGTCCACCCCGGTGCCGTCGCCGCGGCACGACGAGCCGGCTTGGACCTCACCTCGGCCACGCCCCACGACCTCGCGGAGATCGGCTCGCTCCCGCCGCTCGTGATCACTGTCTGCGACCAGGCCCACGAAGAGCTCGACGAGAACACGTGGTTGCACTGGTCGATCCCGGACCCGGTCCCGGTCGGCACGAAGGCGGCGTTCGACGCCACGCTGATCGAGCTCCGTGACCGCATCCACACCATCGTCGGCGCGTCGGAAGCGGCGTCGTGAACGACGAGCTACACCCGAGCGATCTCGACCTCTCGGTCGAGCCCGAGACCGGCACCGGACAACTCGGTCTCGACCTGACCCGCCGCCTCGCCGCCGAGGCCTTCGGCACCGGCATGCTGATCGTGGCGGTCATCGGGTCGGGGATCATGGCGAGTCGACTCTCGACCGGAGACGTCGGGCTCCAGTTGCTCCAGAACGCGGCCGCGACCGCCGCCGCGCTCATCGGACTGATCCTCATGTTCGGTGAGGTCTCGGGCGCGCACTTCAACCCGGTCGTCACCCTCCTCGACCGGCTCCTCGGCACGACCAGCACCCGCGACAGCGGGCTCTACGTCGCCGCCCAGATCGTCGGCGGGTGCGCCGGGGCGATGCTCGTCAACGTCATGTTCGAACTCCCCGCGATCGACATCTCCACCAAGACCCGTTCGTCGGGCGCCCTCTGGCTCTCGGAAGTCGTCGCCACCGTGACGCTCCTCCTGCTCATCCAGGGCTGTGTACGCACCGGCCGCGCCAAAGCCGTGCCGTTCGCCGTCGGGGCATGGATCGGCGGCGCCTACTTCTTCACCTCGTCGACGAGCTTCGCCAACCCGGCCGTCACCATCGCCCGAACCCTGTCCGACACGTTCGCCGGGATCGCCCCCGCCTCGGCGCCGATGTTCATCCTGATGCAACTCGTCGGGCTCGTCATCGCGTTCGGCCTCGTCCGCCTCTTCTACCCCCACAGCCAATCGGAGACCGATGACTGACACGCGACCCGAGATCCTCTTCGTGTGCATCCACAATGCCGGCCGCTCCCAGATGGCCGCCGCGCTCCTTGCCCACCACGCGGGTGACCGTGTCGTGGTCCGCTCGGCCGGCACCGCCCCCGCCGACGACATCAACCCCGCGGTCGTCGAAGCGATGGCCGAGCTCGGCATCGACCTGCGCGCAGCCGGTGCCCATCCCAAGAAGCTCGAAGACGCCGCGGTGAAGGCCTCCGATGTCGTCATCACCATGGGCTGTGGCGACACCTGCCCGATCTATCCGGGCACACGCTACGAGGACTGGGAACTCGCCGACCCTGCCGGCCGAGGCGTGGACGCGGTCCGCCCAATCCGCGACGACATCGACCGCCGCGTCCGCGCCCTGCTCGCCGAGCTGTTTCCCGCCGCGACGGTCTGAACCCGAGGAGTCACCATGACTGGACTGCACATCGGCGACGTCCCCGTCGACCAGCAGCGTCTCGTCCACCGGGTCACCGAAGCGCTCGAGCCGGAGTTCGCGGGCACGTTCGGCCCCGAGACCATCGAACGGGTCGTGCTCGACTCGGTCGATCGGTTGTTGCCGACCGCCTCGATCACGATGTACCTGCCGCTGTTCGCAGAGAAGTTCGCGCGGGAGCGTCTGCGTGCCATCGGCATCGTCGACGGTTCCCTGCCGTCGACGGTGCCGAGTGTGCTGTTCCTCTGTGTCCACAACGCCGGCCGGTCGCAGATGGCTGCCGGCTGGCTCCGTCACCTCGCCGGCGACGCGGCGACCGTGTGGTCCGGCGGCTCGGAACCGACCTCGGAGCTCAATCCCGGCGTGGTCTCGGCCATGGCCGAGGTCGGCATCGACGTCACCACCGAGTTCCCCAAGCCGTGGACCGATGACATCGTCCGCGCCGCGGACGTCGTCATCACCATGGGCTGCGGCGACGCATGTCCGCTCTACCCCGGCAAACGCTACGAAGACTGGGAACTCGACGACCCCGACGGGTTGGACCTCGGCGCGATCCGCACCATCCGCGACGAGATCCACCGACGTGTCGAAGCCCTGCTGGCCTCACTCGGCATCGAGCCGTCCTGAACGACCGGTCATGACGCGACGCCGCAGAGCCGCGGTGCGCGCCCCGGGCCCGGCTACCGACCTTCGGCCCTGTCCGGCGGTGCGGTCGGCCGCCAGACTCCGGAGCGTGGTCGATACAAGGTCGGTAGCCCTGCGTGCCATCCGGTTCCAGGCCGCCATGTTCTCCGCCGCCCGGCCCCGAGCCGCAGGCACGGTCCGATGACGACCACCCGGCCCGGAGTCGAGGTCGTCTCCTCCAGGCTCTCGACCCTCGACCGGTACCTCCCCGTCTGGATCGGTCTCGCAATGGGCACCGGGATCCTGCTCGGTCGACTGGTCCCCGACCTCAATCACACACTGGACCGCGTCAAGGTCGACACCGTCTCCCTGCCGATCGCGATCGGACTGCTGGCCATGATGTATCCGGTCCTGGCCAAAGTCCGCTACACCCGGGTCGGCGACGAGCTGGCCGACCGACGCACCCTGGGTCTGTCTCTCGTCCTCAACTGGGTCGTCGGGCCGCTGTTGATGTTCACCCTCGCGTGGATCTTCCTGGCGGACCTCCCCGAGCTCCGCACCGGACTGATCATCGTCGGCCTCGCCCGCTGCATCGCGATGGTCCTCATCTGGAACGACCTTGCCCACGGAAGCCGAGAGCTCGCCGCCGGGCTTGTCGCGATCAACTCGATCTTTCAGATCTTCATGTACTCGGTGCTCGGCTGGTTCTATCTCTCCGTGCTTCCCGCCTGGCTGGGCCTCGACACGGCCACACTCCGTGTGTCGATCTGGGAGATCGCCCGCTCGGTCCTCATCTTCTTGGGTATTCCGCTCGCCGCGGGGTACTTGACCCGCACCATCGGCGAAGCCCACAAGGGCCGTGACTGGTACGAGCAGACGTTCCTGCCCCGGATCGGTCCTGTCGCGCTCTACGGGTTGCTGTTCACGATCGTCGTCCTGTTCGCGCTGCAGGGCGAGAAGATCACGACCCATCCGCTCGACGTCGCACGCGTCGCGATTCCTCTGCTCGTGTACTTCGCGCTCGATGTGGGGTGGCGCGTTCCTCACCGGTTATCGGCTCCGCTTCCCGTACGGCCGCAATGCCGCGGTTGCGTTCACGGCTGCCGGCAACAACTTCGAGCTGGCGATCGCAGTATCGATCGCCGTGTTCGGCGTCACCTCCGGCCAAGCGCTCGCCGGCACCATCGGTCCGCTGATCGAGGTCCCCGCCCTCATTGCGCTCGTCTACGTGTCGTTGTGGGCGCGTCGCCGCTTCTACGCCACCCCCGCCGAGGAGGTCATCCCGTGAACTGCTTCGACTGCGCCATGAGTGGCTTCCCCAACACTGCCGTAGCGGTTTGCATCGATTGCGGCGCGGGCCAGTGCCAAGACCATGCCGTCGTGACGACACACCACCTCACCCACATCGGGTTGATCAACCGCGTCGAGACCGTCGAACCCGCGGCGCGGCTGATCTACTGCACGACCTGTGCGACCGCCCACGATGCGCTCGCCCACCGAGCGGGCCACCATGAGCGGAGCCGTTGACGCTCAATCGACATTTCGCCTCGCTCGCTCGCTCGTCGAGCGCCGGCATCGTCACCTTGCGGCGTCGATGACAGGCGAGCAGATCAGCCGCGTGTGAAGAATGCGCTTCGATGTCCGAAAGCCGGAACGTGATCGCCTACCTACGGGACGTCGTCACCCGGGACCCGAAGTTGTTCTCTACCCTCGGTCTGCGAAGACGCGGTCCCACCACCGCTGGGATAGGCGGGACCGTCAGCCGCGAGGTGTTGTCGCCGCGAACTCGAGCGACGACACTGTTGTGAGCCGGGGGGGCGAGCTGTGGCCCGTTCGCGAAGCGCCGTAAGAGTGTGAGAAGCGCTGTACCCGTAGGGCTGAGGCGCGGGACGAATCGCGCGTCCAAATTCGGTCTAGTCAGCCTGGGGTGGTGAGGAGTCGTCACGGGCCCAACCGGCTGGCGGAACGCAGCATCAGCTTCAACGGCTCTGTTGCATTGAGGCCGACTGGGCCGCGCCGAGTCGAGGCTCCGTGCGCGGTTCGGGTCAGATTGTCCGGGCGAGTTCGGTGAACGTGTGCTCGACGCGCCTGGTGCGCGCGCGTCGATGCCAAGTTCGTAGTGACCGCGACGGATGTTCTGCATCAGCGCATGACCGCGGAAGACCACCCGCGCCGAGTGATCTCGTTTGAAGCCGCGCATCGGCCGGAGCCGTGCTTTGAGCCGTCCGTGGTCGCACTCGATCCGGTTGTTCGCGTACTGCTCGGTGTTGTGAAACGCGGCCGGCATCAGACCCTCGATCGCAGCGCGTAAGGCCGGCGCCCGGTCGGTGACAACTTCGACCGGCTCGCCATGCGCGCGGGTCGTTCTGCCGAAGAACCGGCGGGCAGCCAGGAGATCGCGCCGAGCCGAGACATACGCATCGATGATCTGACCGCGCTGGTCGATGGCCCGGTAGACGTAACGCCACTTGCCGGCGACCTTGACATAGATCTCGTCGACGAACCACCGGTCGCCGACAGCGTGGCGGCATGGCCCAGCGGCGTCTGCCAAGAGTGGCGTGAAGCGCTGGACCCACCGGTAGATCGTGACGTGGTCGACCTCGATTCCGCGCTCGGCGAGGAACTCTTCGACGTCGCGATAGGAGAGCCCGTAACGCAGATACCACCGCACGGCGAGCACGATGATCTCCGGCGGGAAGCGGTATCCAGCGAACGCGGAGCTCCGGAACGCCGGTACAGGCTGGGAACGAGGTCTCATCCCAGCACCCTCACCGCCTGACGCGACCCTCGGCCAATGCAACAGTGCCCTCGCGGATCGTGTCCCGTCTCTGTCCCGGCGCACCCGTCACCACGATGAAGAACACCGTCGACCACGTCGTCACCGAACATGGCGTCGCTGAACTTCGGGGGCGGTCGATCGCCGAACGCGGAGGCGCACTCATTGGCATTGCGCACCCGAAGTTCCGCGAGACGCTCGAGCGGGACGCCCACGAGCACGGTTACCTCCGTTCATGACGGCAACACTCATGCCAGCTCCTCGCTTCCGGGCAGGTCGAGCTCCACGAACATGACACCGTCGCGGAACTTCGCTCGTTCGACGAGGTCCGTACCGCGGAACACGGCGAGCATCCGCCGGTTCTCGATCAATGTCTCCGCGACCAACTGCAGGATCCCCTCGGCCTGAGCGCGCTCGACGAGGCGCGCGAGGAGGATGTGACCGACACCGCGATTTTGCCAGTCGTCACGCACCACGAACGCCGCTTCGGCCCGGCGGTCACCGAGCTGGTCGAAGCGGGCGACGCCCACGATCACCCCGCCGTGGATCGCGACGATCGCTTCCCGGTCGTGATGATCGACGTGGGTGAAGTGATGCAGCTCGGCTTCGGAGAGGCGCGGATGCGGGCTGAAGAACCGGGAGTAGGTCGTGTCGAGGGAGAGTTGCGCGTGAAACGCCGCGAGGAGGCCGGCGTCGTCCGGGTCGATCGGTCGCACCGACACGCTGTTCTCTGGACTGCCCTCCATCACACGTCACGGAACGACATCAGAGGTACGCGTCGACGTGGAATGCCCAGTCCGGCTCCGACGGGTGGAGCTCACGACCCGTGATCACGAACGGTTCGATGACGAGCCAGCTCTCCCGCTCGGCAGCGAGCCAGGGCCGGGCGTCGAACCGCTCACGGAACCCCGCAGCATCAGGATCGATCACATTCCCGGGACGGGTCCTGAACGCGACCCAGGTCAGCCCGCCCGTCTCGACCAGTCGGTACATCACCGGAAGCATTAGGGGAGATCCGTCGTGGACGAGGGCGACTCGCCCGACCTGCTGCGAGCGCAGGTGCTCCAGGCACGCATCGTGTTCCAGGGTTTCGAGCCAAGCTGCTTCCACGGTTTCCTCATTCCTCACGCGACAGGTCAGGGCCGATCCTCGGACAGCAGCGAAGCGAGCAGGGCTGCGTGGCGCTCGAGGTGACTGTCCCCAAGGAACTGCCGGTGCGCCCGCTCGTAGCCGTGGTCGTCGATCCGCGGTGCGAGCGCGTCGTCTCCGAGCAGGCGGTTGATCGCGTCCCCGAATCCGGCGAGATCGGTCGGGTCGTCGATCAACACGCCGTCCTCGCCGTCAGTGATCTGGCCGAGAGGCCCGTCACGGCCGGTGTGCATCGGGTCGCGGGCCCGGTCCGGTGGTTGCGCTCATGCCGATACCTGGTTTCCGCTGTGAATACGGGTCACCGAGGTCCCGAGCAACACCGTCAGACTGCCGAGTCGCGACGAGCGCGCCGTGACCGGGCGCACGTTACAACGACAGCAGGCGAGTGGTGGCACGCGCGATCATCCGGTCCTCGTCGGTGGGACGACCATGGTGCGGTGGTCGGCGGTCACGCTGATCTCGCGTCGTCGGTGTGATCGTGTTCGCGATAGCGTCACGCCGACTCCTTGGGAGCGACGCCGAGCCTCGAAGCCAGGTCCAGACCCTGCTCGACCTTGAGCCTTCGCCCCTTCCAACGAGCTGGTACGAAAGCCGTTGGGAAGGGTGACGTTGGTGTTCGGAACCACGCGAGGCGCGCCTCGTCGCAACGAAACCGGCTCACCGCGTTCGGCAACCTGCCGAACGGAGGCCGCGCCTGCTCCCGGCCGATCCTTTCCGACGGGCATGGTGCTGGCGACGGTGGGACTGCTGCTGGCCGCGTACGCGCTCCAAGTCGTCGTCTTCGGTGACGGTGGACGCAGTTCGCTGAGTGATCTGCCGCGCGTGTTCCTCCATCGCGGCGTGGGTCCAGGCGCGCTGCCCTATGTCGATCGCGTCACCGAGTACCCCGTCGGATCGGGTGTGCTCCTGTATCTCGCATCACTCGTCGCGCCCAGCCCGCTCGGCGTGCTCACCGTCACCGCGGTCGCCGCCGGTGCGCTCTGCGTCGTCATCACCGTGATGCTCGAACGACGTTGCGGCGCTCGTGCCTGGCGATGGGCGCTGGCCACGCCGGTGCTCCTGTTCGCTTTCCAGAACTGGGACGTGTTCGCCATCGCCGCGATGCTCGGAGCACTGCTCGCCTTCGACCACCGCCGCGACCGCACCGCCGGAGCGCTCCTCGCCGCGGGCGCGGCGGTGAAGTTGTTTCCCGCCGTTCTGGTTGCCCCTCTGGTTGCCCTCCGCTGGGCGAACGGCGATCGGCGCGGCGCCCGACGACTCGGCGTCGCGGCCGCGACCGTGTTCGCAGCGATGAATCTCCCCTTCGTCATCGCGAACGTCTCCGGCTGGTGGTGGCCCTTCGCGTTTCAGAGCCGTCGCAACGCCACGTGGGGAAGCGCATGGTTCTGGGTGTACCGATTCCTCGGACTTCCGGTGCACGGGACGAGCGGCGCCCAGTTCGCGAACCTCGTGTCGTTCGTGCTGTTGGGTGCCGGTATCGCGTGGCTCACGCAACGCGCGGGCACGGCAGCGGATGGAGCCGGTTGCGATTGCCGCCGCCGGCGTCACGTTGTTCGTGCTCTGCAACAAGGTGTACTCGCCGACCTACGACGTCTGGCTCGTCGCGTTCTTCGTACTGATCCCGCTCCGCCGACGGCTCTGGATCGGCTTCTGTGCGCTCGACCTCGCGGTGTACGTCACGGTCATGGGTTACTTCCATGGTGCGACGTCGCCCACGTTCGTCCGCCAGGTCCTGCCGTGGCTCGTGCTGGCCCGCACGATCCTCCTCCTGCGGTTGCTCTTCACCGTCACGCGTGCACCCGTCGGTCACAGGGCTTCCGAGGAACTCGTGTCGGCGGACCGGACGCCGGCACGATCCGGTCCGCCGCGCCTGGTCCCGAGAATGCCCTAGCTGTCCACCTGGCCGGAGCGCATCGCCGTGCGCCGGCCGGCGGCGCGTTTCGACCTCCGCACCCCTTGTGGATGTGGTCGTCATTCTGAACGGAGAACCGAATGGCCAGATCGCCTCGCCCGTCACGAGTCACCACGGCGCCTTCGGGTGGACCGGTGAGGTGATGACGACGGCGCGGCGGTGGGCGGAGACCGGCCTGTTCGTCGTCGCGGTCGGTTGCCTGGTCGTCGGTGGTCTCCTCGCGCTCGCCGGCCAGGAGGCGGCGGCCGGTGGGGTGTGGGCGGCGGCAACGGTCCTGGGGATCGTCCCGGGTGTGTACTGGGTGGTCGGGACCGCCCGTCAGGGCCGGCTGGGGGTCGACGTGATCGCCGTGTTGGCCCAGGTCGGGACCCTCGCGGTGGGCGAGTACCTGGCGGGAGCGATCATCACCGTGATGCTGGCAAGCGGTCGCGTCCTGGAGGCGCGTGCCGGCGCCCGGGCCGAACGTGACCTCCGAGCGCTGGTGAACCGGGCGCCGCTGACCGTGCACCGCTACGAGGACAGTGGACTCTCCGAGCACGCGCTCGACGACGTCTGCCCTGGCGACCTCCTGTTGATCCGATCCGGTGAGGTGCTGGCCGTCGACGGGCTCGTCGAGTCCGATGCCGCGGTCTTGGACGAGTCCGCGCTCACGGGCGAGCCCCTGCCTGTCGCCCACCCAACCGCGGACTCGGTCCGGAGCGGGACGGTGAACGCCGGCGCGGCGTTCGACCTGCGGGCCACCACGACCGCCGCCGAGAGCACCTACGCCGGGGTGGTCCGCCTGGTCGAGCAGGCCCAGGCGTCCAGCGCGCCGTTCGTTCGGATGGCCGACCGGTTCGCGGTCTGGTTCCTACTGATCAGCGTGACGCTCGCCGCGGTCGCGTGGGCCGTGAGCGGCGACGCGGTGAGAGCGGTCGCCGTGCTGGTGGTGGCCACGCCGTGCCCACTGATCCTGGCCGCGCCGGTGGCGATCGTGTCGGGGCTGTCGCGCTCGGCGCGAGTGGGGGTGATCGTCAAGGGTGGCGGCGCGCTCGAGCGTCTGGCCGGCGGCACGGTCTTGCTCCTCGACAAGACCGGCACCCTGACCGAAGGTCGCCCGACGGTCGCCGAGGTCGTCACGGCGGGTGGCATGGCATCCGACGAGGTGCTGCAGCAGGCAGCGTCACTGGAGCAGGTGTCGCCCCACGTCCTGGCCTCCGCCGTGGTTCGTGCCGGCCGCGAACGAGGCCTCTCGCTCGTCCTTCCCGACAATGTCGAGGAAGTACCCGGTCACGGCGTGCGGGGCTGGGTCGAGGGCCACGAGGTCACGGTCGGGAGCGCAGGCTGGATCCTCCCCGATAGCCCGCCGCAGCGATGGGTGAGGAACGTGCGTCGTCGGGCCGACCTCGACGGGGCGCTCACGATGTTCGTCGCGGTCGACGGCGAACCCGTCGGTGCGATGGTGCTCGACGACCCGATCCGAGCCGACGCCCCGCGCACCATCCGAGCATTGCGCCGGAGTGGCGTCCAGCGGGTGGTGATGGTGACCGGTGACAGGGCCGACGTCGCCGAATCGGTCGGTGCGATCATCGGGGTCGACCTGGTGCTGGCCGAGCGGACACCGGCCGAGAAGGTGCAAGCGGTCAGCGAGGCCGCCCGGTACGGCTCCACGATCATGGTCGGCGATGGGATCAATGACGCGCCGGCGCTGGCGCTCGCCGATGTGGGGGTCGCGGTGGGCGCACGAGGTGCCACCGCTTCGTCCGAAGCCGCCGACGTCGTCCTGACTGTCGACCGCCTCGACCGCCTGGCCGAAGGCATCGCAATTGCCCAGCGCTCGCAGGCCATCGCCCGTCAGAGCGTCATCGCCGGGATGAGCCTGTCCGGGTTGGCCATGATCGCCGCCGCGTTCGGTCTCCTCGCGCCGGTATGGGGAGCGATCCTCCAGGAAGCGATCGACGTCGCGGTCATCCTCAACGCGCTCCGCGCCCTCACGCCCGGGCGTCGCCACGCCGGACGCCTCGACGAGCCGGGTTCCGACCTGGCTCGACGGTTCAGCGCCGAGCACGTGACGCTGCGACCGGATCTCGACCAGCTCCGCGTGGTCGCCGACGACCTGGGATCCGTCGACCCAGACACGGCCACCGCGGAGGTGTGGCGGGTCTACCACTTCCTTGCCGATGAGCTCCTGCCGCACGAAGAAGCCGAGGACGCGGCGCTCTACCCGGCGGTCGCCGCGGTCCTCGGCGGCACGGATCCCACCGGAGCTATGTCCCGCACCCATGTGGAGATCGGTCACCACATCCGCCGCCTCGGACGGCTCCTCGACCAGCTACCTGCCGAAGGCCCCGACAGCGATGACCTCGCGGAGATGCGCCGACTCCTCTACGGCCTTCACGCCATCCTCCGCCTTCACTTCGCCCAAGAGGACGAGGGCTACCTCTCCCTCGCCCAGCCGGAGACAACCCCGCCCACTGGGAAAGGCCAGCAGGCGTCACCCAGCGCCGGTGGCGCCATCTGATCCCGCCGACACTCGCCGCGCCCAGAATCCTTCCTTCATCGTGGCCGCGTGGCGTGATCCCGACGTGGGTGCGAACGCGTGGTACGGGGTCGACTGCGAAGAGGTGGGTGGGACTCAGACGCGGAACTGTGCCCACGTGCCCACTTCGTGGGCGGTGCCGTCGTCGGCGACGAGCAGCCCGGCCGCGCCGTGGGCCTCGAGCAGTTCGCCGCCCGTGACGGGTCCCGCGAGGAACGCGGCCTTGGCGAGCACCTCGGCCTGCCAGCCGCGTCCGGTGATGACGGTGACGCCGGCGAGTCCGCTCGCGGCGGGACGCCCGGTGGCCGGATCGATCAGGTGGTGGCGTGCGCGTCCCGTCGGGCGCGACCCAGGCGCGCTTGGTCCGCCACGTCGATGCGACGGCGCCGGCGTCGAGCGCGATGGTGCGGATCACGTCCTCGGTGTGCGTCGGGTCGGTGACCGCGACGACCCAACCGGCGCCGTCGGGTCCGAGACCTTCGACCCGCAGGTCGCCACCGACGTTGACCAGTGCCCCGCGTGCGCCGTCGGCGAGCATGCGCTCGACGACGAGGTCGGCGGCGAGTCCCTTGCCGATCCCGCCCGGGTCGATCTCGACGTCCGCTCCGAGGGTCACGGTGCCGGTGATGCGGTCGAGCGTGATCCGCTCGGTGCGCGAGGCGCGTCGGCCGGCGTCGGCAGCCGGCGCGGGGACACTCTCGGTCCTCGGTCGTGCCGGAGCGCCGACGCCCACGAGCTCGAACGACCGGTCGTAGCCGGCCGCCCGCACCTCGCGCAGCAGCGTCGGATCGAAGCGCCCGGCGGTGAGGCGCCAGCCGTCGACGGCCCGCTCGATCAGCTCGAAGGTCGTCGGCGAGACCAGCACCGGAACGCCCGGCCGCTCGTTGAGCCGGCTGATCTCGCTGTCGGGTCGGAACCGGCTCCACTGCGACTCCAACGCCTCGAGCTGGGCGACCGCGTCGTCGACGAGCCCGGCGGGGCCGTCGGTCGCGATCACGTGGGCGGTGGTGCCCATCACCTCGACGATTCGCTCCTCGGTGCTCATGGCACCATGGAACGCCGTCCGCATGAAGGGCCGACGAGCCGCCGGATGAAGCTGCCGTGAAGGCTCACACCGAGGTGCTGGGCTCGACGTGTGCCATCGGGAGGGTGAGGGTGAAGACCGACCCCGAGCCCACGCCGGGCGAGGTCACCTCGATGTCACCGTGGTGCGCCCGGGCGAGGCCACGGGCGATCGTCAACCCGATGCCGCTCCCGCCGGCGGGTCGCACCGCGCCCGGCACCCGGTAGAAGCGGTCGAAGACGAGCTCGCGGTCCTCGGGCGAGAGCCCGATGCCGGTGTCTGCGCACGACGACCGATCGCGCGGTCGTGGTCCCGGGCGACCCGGACCTCGACCGTCCCCTCGGCCGGTGTGTAGGTGAGCGCGTTGCCGAGCAGGTTGGTGAGCACCTGGGTGATGCGGTCGGGGTCGGCCTCGACGGGGACCGGCGTCCCGCCGTGCACCCGGAGCGCGACGCCCTTGTCGACGAACTGGGGCCGCAGCCGTTCCGCGCACCGCGCCGTGAGGTCGTCGAGGTCGACGATCCGGAGGTGGAGCGCCACCGCGCCCTCCTCGGAGCGCGAGAGCTCGGCCAGGTCGGAGGCGAGGCGCTGGAGCCGGGATGCCTCCTCGCCGACGGCGACCAGCACCTCCTCGTTCGGCTCGAACACGCCGTCGAGGATGCCCTCCACGTAGCCCTCGATCGTCGTCAACGGCGTGCGCATCTCGTGCGCGACCTCGGAGACCAGACGGGCGCGGCGGCGCTCGGTGGTCTCGAGCTCGACCGCCAGCCGGTTCACGTCCCGAGCCAGCTCGGCGAGCTCGAGCTCGCCCGGCTCGGCGACGCGCTCGTCGTAGTGCCCGTTCGCGAGCCGGCGGGTGGCGGCGCGCACGTCGCGCACCGGGCGCAGGATGCGGCGGGCGACGAGGACCGACGCGATCGTCGCGGCGCCGAAGCTCGCGGCGAGCGCGAACCAGAGGCTCGCGTCGAGCGAGTCGACGTAGAGGTTGTGCGACTCGTCCTTCGACGTCTCGCCCCCCGTGATCGACTTCACGTCGTCATCGAAGCGAGCCGGCGCGATCACGCGCACCGTGATCGCGAAGGCGCCGAAGACGACCAGCGCGACGAGCGCGTACGAGGCGAACAGGCGCACGTCGAGCCGGCGCCAGAGCTTCATGTCGGCGCCCCGAGGAACTTGTATCCCACGCCGCGCACGGTGCCGATCAGCTGCGGATCGTCGGCGTTGTCGCCGAGCTTCTGGCGGATGCTGCGGATGTGCACGTCGACGACCCGCTCGTCGCCGAAGAAGTCGAAGCCCCAGACCTTCTCGAGCAGCTGGCGACGGGTCAGCACGCGTCCCGGTGCCCGGGCGAGGGCCACGAGCAGGTCGAACTCGAGGGTGCTGATCACCACGGGCTCGCCGTCGCGGCTGAGCTCACGCGCGCCGAGGTCGATCACGAGCCCGTCGAACGTGAGCCGGTCCGGCGCGTCGAAGGCCGCCGACCGGTCGGCGCGCCGCAGCACGGTCTTGATGCGGGCGACGAGCTCGCGTGGGCTGAAGGGCTTGGTGACGTAGTCGTCCGCACCGACCGACAGGCCGACGAGGGTGTCGACCTCCTCGGCCCGGGCCGTGAGCAGGATCACCGGGATGTTCGACGTCGTGCGCAGCTGGCGCAGCACCTCGATGCCGTCGATCTCGGGCATCATCACGTCGAGCACGACGAGATCCGGCTGCCAGCGCTTGGCCGTGCTCAGCGCGTCGGCACCGTCGCGGGCCTCGGCCACGTCGAAGCCGTCGGACTCGAGGTAGCCGCGGATGATCTCGCGGATCCGATCTTCGTCGTCGACGACGAGGATCCGTGTGCCCATGCGGCCAGGGTAGGCCCGGCCGTTCGGCCGCCTCCCACCTTCACGGACACTTCACGGACGCCGCGCTCGGCGCTTCACGCCCACGGCGTTGGATGACTGCAACGAGCCCGGCCGGCCACTCGGCGGCGGGCACCACGATCGAGAGGAGCGCCCGATGGAGCGCAAGACCGCAGTTGCCGCCGCCACCGCCGTGTCGATGACCGTGCTGTCCGCGACGTTCGCCGTCGCCGCCAGTGTCGGCGCACTCGGATTCGGCGTCGACCGCGCACCCCGCGACCCAGCCGGTCGCCGCGACGGCGCCGGCCGCGTCCGAGCGCGACCGCCACGGCGCCGGTCGCACCGATCCGGAGCCGTGTCCCACGAGGCCGGCGAGCACGAAGGCCGGGACTCCGGCTCCGGCGGTGACCGCCACGAACGCCAACCAGCACGAAGGGAGCACCTCCCATGACTGACTCCACCCCCAACGACCCAGTGGCGGCGGAACGAATCCGCCGCCTCCAGGAGCGCCGCGCCGCATCGAGCCCCAAGGCGCGGGTCCGCCCGACCGCCGCGCACCGCCACGCCGCGAGTCGACGGTCCGACTGCGGGCAGCCGCGAGGAAGCCGGCGCCGTCGGGCCGCACGCGCCGGACGCATCCGGCCGCGGCCACGCGTTGGTTGCTGGGCGGGCTCAGCATCGCGTCGTTCTTCGGCATCGGCGGCGCGGTCGCAGCGGCGAATCTCAACACCGCCGCCACGACCGCCACGGCGAGCGCGGGCACGACCGCGATCGCGCGCCGCGCCGACAGCCGCCTCGACGCCGGTCACCTCGGCGACGCCCGCGCGACGAACGACGAACGTCGACGACGAAAGCCCCTGCCGTTGCGCACTCGACCACGCGCGGCAGCTGAGCGCACCGGGACACTCGTAGGCTCCGACGGTGCGCTCACACGCGTGGTGGTACACGGCGCGTGCCGGCGGGATCGTCGCCTGGGCGCTGCTCTCGTTGGCGATCGTCGGCGGTCTGCAGCTGTCGACGCGTCTCGTCCGCAAGCCGGCGCCGAGCTGGGTCCTCGACGTGCACCGCTTCGTCGGCGGCCTCTCGGTCGCGTTCGTGGGTGTCCACCTGCTCGGCCTCGCGCTCGACCCGTTCATCGGCTACGGCGTGGCGGACCTGTTCGTGCCGTTCGTGTCGGCGTACAAGCCGCTGCCCGTCGCACTCGGGGTCGTCGGGTTCTATCTCCTGCTCGCGATCGAGATCACCTCGCTCGCGATGCGCAAGCTGCCGCGCCGCACGTGGCACACGGTCCACCTGACGAGCTACGCCCTGTTCGTCGTCGCCACCGTCCACGGGCTCACCGCGGGGACCGATCGGAACAACGCCGTCTTCCAATGGGCATGCCTGCTCGTCGCGACGCTCGTGCTGATGATGACGCTGGTACGAATCTGGTCGCCGCGTCGAGCCGCCCGCACGCACGGTCGTGAGTCCGACGGGGACTGAGGCCTCCGATCGCTCCGGCCGTTCGGAGGGTCAGTCTGCTCGCTCAGTCGAGCGGAATGGCGGGTTCGACGTCCGGGTGGTGGCGAGCCCATGCACCCATCGCCGGTGGTTGTGCCGGGGCCGCGTGCCCCAGGCAGATGACGAGACGCGGATCGAGACCTGATCGCAGCGCGAGCAGGCGACGAACGGCGATTCGGCTGAACGACGTGACGGGCTCGGCCGCGAGGTGGAGCGCGTGCGCGGCGAGCAGGCCCGTCGCCGCTGCCGTTCCGACGTCGATGAAGAGCCCCGGCGCGTCGGGGGCGAACCCGTAGTCGACGGCTCGGGCGACGTCGACGCAGATGACGACGGCAGCCGTCGGACGGGCCAACATGCCGGGGGACACCATGCGCACGAGCCGCAGGAGGCGAGTGTCGGTCACGGCGACCGTGGGCTGGAGGCGGCGATTGCCGGCGTTGGGTGCGGCCCGGACGGCAGCCAACACGGCCTCGAGGTCGCTCGACTCGACCGGTGCCCCCGTCATGTTCCGGACGACGCGTCGCGTGCGGATCGCCTCGAGGACCGCGTCGTCGGATCCGGTCACGTCGGAGTGTCCGGATCCGACGCGTCGAGCGCGAGCAGGCAGTCGGCCAGGACCGAACAGAGGCCGTCGACCATCGCGACGTACGCGTCCCGGTCCGCGTTCGGTGTCGCGGTGGGGGAATGGTGTCGAGCGCGACGACGAGATCGTGCACCGGTCCAGCGGCATCGTCGGGGAGTGCGGCGGCGATCCGCTGCGCCGCGGTGAGGAGCCGCATCGGTGCGTACTCGGCCGCTTCGTCGAGCTGGGTCCGTGCTGCGCTCACCAGATACGCGAGCACCTCGACCGCCGCCGCGAAGCTGATGCCGCCGGGTTCCGCAGTGGGCACGCCGCGGACACTACCGGCGCGCCCGTGCGTACGGCGGGCCGTGTGCCAGCATCTGCCCGTCCACACGAGAGCTCGGCAGAGCGACCGCCCGGGAGGGAGACGTCGACATGAGCACGCAGCCTGCACCGCGCCGGGTCACCGGTCCGCTCAAGACCTGGTACGACATGCACGAGGCGCTGGGGCACGAGGTGCGGGCGCTGGCGGATCTGGCCGTGGGTCTCGCGCGCGCCGACCTCGACGGCTACGCGCAGCGGTTCGGCGCCTTCGACGCGGAGCTGCGCAACCACTCCGAGGTCGAGGACGGCATCATGTTCCCCGCCATTGCCGCGGCGGGCGGGTCGGTGCCGCACCACCTCTCCGACGAGCACCGGGACGAGCAGCTACGCGTCTACGAGTTGGGGACCGCGATCATGACCGCGAAGGGCGGCGACGACGACGAGTCCCTCGCCGCGCTGGCGCCGATCGCGGCGACACTGCGCGACAGCCTGCTGGCGCACCTGCGCGGCGAGGAGGACGAGGTGCTCGGCGAGGTCGACGAGCTGTTCGACCCGGGCCGGCAGTCCCAGCTCCTCCGGACGATCATCGCGTCGATGCCGCCGGACCCCGGCATGCAACCGTGGGTCGCGGCCGCCCTCACCCCCGAGCACCTGGAGGCCCGACTGCGGAACATGGCGACGTCGCTCGGCCACGACGCGTTCGTCGGTGTCCTCACCCAGATCCACGCCGGCGTCGATCCCACGGTGTGGTCCGCATTGGCGGAGCGCGCGCCGGATCTCGCGGCCCTCGTCACCGGGTCCTGACCCGGCCGATCAGGCTCCGCGCTCAGCTCCACGCGCTTCGGGCCGCCGCGAGCGTGCCGGCCGACGCGTCGACGCCCTCGAGGTGATCCGCGAGCAGATCCAGGTGCAGCTCGACCCAGTGCGCCCACGGACCTGCGGGCGTGTCGATCCGTGGATCGCGTCCGGGCCCGGTCGGCGCGGCCGGTCCGCCGACGAGGTGGCCGGCCACCGTGCCGAACCACGTGGTCAGTCGCCGGAGCCGCTCGTCGACCGTGCCGCGCACCTCGGCCGGCACCGGGCGCGGCGTGGGGACGGCCACCGCGAGCGAATGACCCGTCAGCCGGATCAGGGTCGTCGTGCCGAGCAGGCAGGTGAGCGCGGGCTCGGTGCCGTCGGGTCGGCGCGGCGAGTCGAGCAGCGCCGGCAGTCCGTCGTCGACGTGGGTCGTCGCCGAGATCGCGTGTGAGCGGACGGTCCGGCTGATCGTGCCTTCGCCGAGACACTGTTCGGCCGCCGCCTCCAGGTACCGCGTCGACACCCGGACCAGCCGGGCGATGTTGTCGGCGACCATCGCGGCCGGGCCGCGCGGCCAGAGGAGCGCGCCGGCGACGAGGCTCACCGCGGCGCCGATCGCGATGTCCTCGGCCCGGACGATGCCGATGCGCCAGCCGACCGGATGGATCAGGTTGAAGACGATGCAGACCATCAGCGTGAACGCGGCCTGACCCACGGCGAAGGACCACGCACGCGGCGCGAAGGCTGCGATCCCGGTGGCCACCGGGAGTGCGATCCAGAGCACCACCGGCTCGGTGCCCGCCAACGCGACCACGACACCACCGACGACGACGCCGACGGTGGTGCCGAGCACCGCCCGCACCGCGTCGGCGCCGGTGTTGAGCGCGGTGGAGCGCAGGACGGACAGCGCGGCGAGGACGACCCAGAACCCGTTCTCGAGCGCGGCGACGCGGGCGATCGTGAGCGCCAGGGCGATGGCGAGGCCACCGCGGAGCGCCTCCTGGAACGGGGCGGCGCGGAGGCTCCAGTGCCGTGCGATCACCTGGGCGTCGAGGAGCCGAGCGGTCAGCCAGCCCTCGCGCAGGGTCGGCATGCCGTACATCTCCCGTCGCTTGCGCTCGACGCGGTGCCAATCGTCGGAGCCGGTCGCGACGAGTGCGTCGAGCGCGATGGTGCGGACCCCGAGGGCCAACATCCGGATCGCGAGCGACGCGCGCGCCCCGGGCACCGGGCGCGCGCCGGCCTCGTCCTGCTCCGCGTGCTCGACGAAGCGCCGGACGGCGTCCTGGCGGAGCGTCTCGAGGGTGTCGAGGTCCGGATGATCTGGTCCGCCGCGGAGCAATGACGCGGTGTCGGTGAGCACGGTGACCGCGCCCGCGAGGAGCGCCGCGTCGGGTTCGGCCAGGACGGGCTCGGTCGCGCAGGCGGTCGTGGTGGCGTCGCCGAGGGTGCCGAGCAGTGCGAGCAGGTGCGCGAGGTGGACCATCGCCTGATCGGCGGCGGCGACGCCGCGTGGCCTCGTCAGGCCGCGGTCCGCAGGGCCGACCGGACCCGGTGCGACCGCGTCGGCGGCTGCGTCGGAGCTGCTCTGCCCGGTGAGCACGCAGACGGATCGCATCCAGGGCGTCCGCGACC
>CAVWPR010000019.1:0-22578 GCA_963756815.1 uncultured Acidimicrobiia bacterium | reverse complement strand
TCGTGCGCGTCTCGGCGCTCAAGGCGCTCGAGGGCGACGCCGACGCGGCCGCGGGCGTGATCGAGCTCATGAACGCCGTCGACTCCTTCGTGCCCGAGCCGGTCCGCGAGCTCGAGAAGCCGTTCCTGATGCCGATCGAGGACGTGTTCACGATCACCGGTCGTGGCACCGTCGTCACCGGCAAGGTGGAGCAGGGCATCCTGCACACGGGCGACGAGATCGAGATCATCGGCCTGCGCGACACGCAGAAGACCACCTGCACCGGCGTCGAGATGTTCCGCAAGATCCTCGACCAGGGCCAGGCCGGTGACAACATCGGCGCCCTGCTCCGTGGCACCAAGAAGGAGGAGGTGGAGCGCGGTCAGGTCCTGGCCAAGCCCGGCTCGATCACGCCGCACACCGACTTCGAGGCGCAGGTCTACGTGCTCACGAAGGAAGAGGGCGGCCGGCACACGCCGTTCTTCGCCAACTACCACCCGCAGTTCTACTTCCGGACCACCGACGTGACGGGCACGATCAACCTGCCCGAGGGCACGGAGATGGTCATGCCCGGTGACAACACCGAGATGACGGTCCAGCTCCAGAAGCCGATCGCCATGGAAGAGGGCCTGCGGTTCGCCATCCGTGAGGGTGGCCGCACCGTCGGCGCCGGCCGCGTCACCAAGATCGTCAAGTAGGGATCGGCGACCGCCACCATGGCCCAGAAGATCCGCATCCGGCTCAAGGCGTACGACCACGAGATCATCGACCAGTCGACGAAGAAGATCGTCGAGACGGTCGTGCGCACCGGTGCGCGGGTCCGTGGCCCGGTCCCGTTGCCGACCGAGATCCACCGGTACTGCGTCGTGCGGGGACCACACGTCGACAAGGACTCCCGCGAGCACTTCGAGATGCGGATCCACAAGCGCCTGCTCGACATCGTCGAGCCGGCGGGCAAGACCGTCGAGTCCCTCCAGCGGCTGGATCTGCCGGCGGGCGTCGACATCGAGATCAAGATCCAAGGCGTATAGGCGAGAAGGGTCGCCCGTCCACTAGGGTGACCCGGCTCTTCAATCGACGTCCGCGTAGGCCTCACCCGCCGCTCGGGTGATGAACCGCACGGCACAACCTGACCGACGCTCCGCCGGAACTCTTCCGGTGGAGCGTCCGCGTGCAAGCAGAAAGCACCGAAGATGGCTTCCAAAGGAATCCTGGGGCGCAAGCTCGGCATGACCCAGGTCTGGGACGAGGAGAACCGGGTCATCCCGGTCACCGTCATCCAGGCCGGCCCGTGTCAGGTCGCGCAGCTCAAGACGCCCGAGCGCGACGGGTACGCCGCGGTGCAGCTCGCGTTCGGCGAGACGAAGCCGAGCCGGCTCAACAAGCCCGAGCTCGGCCACCTCGCCTCGGCCGGGGTGACGGCGTCGAAGCACCTGGTGGAGCTGCGGGTCGACGACCTCGCGGATTTCGCGGTCGGCCAGACGATCGTGGTCGACGTCTTCGCCAAGGGCGATCGCGTCGACGTCACCGGGATCTCGAAGGGCAAGGGCTTCAGCGGTGGGATGAAGCGCCACAACTTCAAGGGCCAGGGCGCGTCGCACGGGAACCACAAGAAGCACCGGGCGCCGGGTTCGATCGGCGCGTGCGCGACGCCGGCGCGCGTCTTCAAGGGCATGAAGATGGCCGGCCAGCTCGGCAACGTGCGCACCACCACGCTCAACCTCGAGGTCATCGAGTCCGACCCGGAGCGCAACCTGCTCCTGGTCCGCGGCGCGGTCCCCGGACCGTCGGGCGGTCTCGTGTTCGTGCGTGACGGCGTGAAGGCGGGCGCGAAGTGACCACGGTGACGACCAAGACCCAGGCCGGCGCCGACGGCGACTCGGTGGACCTGCCCGATGCGGTGTTCGGCATCGAGCCGAACGTGGCGGTCATGCACCAGGTGGTGACCGCGCAGCTCGCCGCGGCCCGGGCCGGCACGCACAGCACCAAGACCCGCGCCGAGGTGGCCGGTGGTGGCGCGAAGCCGTGGCGCCAGAAGGGCACCGGCCGGGCCCGGCAGGGCTCGATCCGCTCGCCGCAGTGGCGCGGCGGTGGCGTGGCCCACGGCCCGAAGCCACGCTCCTACCGCCAGCGGACGCCGAAGAAGATGATCCGGCTCGCGCTCGTGAGCGCGCTGTCGGACCGTGCCGCCGAGGACAAGGTCCTCGTCGTCGACCGGTGGACGTTCGACGAGCCGAGGACCAAGGACGCCCTCGCCGCGCTGGGCGCGCTCGGTCTGCGCACCGCCGGTGAGCGGCCGGCGCGCGTGCTGCTGGTGCTCGACCGCACCGACGACACCGCGTGGAAGTCGTTCCGCAACCTCGGTGACCGTGTACAGATCATCCTGCCGGAGGAGATCAACGCATACGACGTGCTGGTCAACGACTGGCTCGTGTTCTCGTCGTCGACCCTCGAGGCCGTGGTCAGCCGCCTCACCGACGGTGCCGCGGATGCGCCGTCGTCGTCCGACGAGTCGGCACCTCCGAGTGCCGTGACCGAGGAGGGCTCGGCGTGAACGCCCGAGACGTGATCCTGCGCCCCATCGTGTCGGAGAAGTCCTACGCCGCGCTCGACGCGAACGTCTACACGTTCGAGGTCGCGTCCGGGGCCAACAAGATCCAGATCAAGCAGGCGGTCGAGGAGATCTTCGGCGTGACCGTCATCAACGTGAACACCCTGAACCGCGGGGGCAAGCGCAAGCGCAACCGCCGCACCGGGACGTTCGGCAAGCGGGCCGACCAGAAGCGGGCCATCGTGTCGCTCGCCGCCGGTGACTCGATCGAGATCTTCGGGAGCTGACGATGGCGATCCGCAAGCGCAAGCCGACCTCACCCGGCCGCCGGTTCCAGTCCGCCTCGGACTTCGCCGAGATCACGAAGGCCACGCCGGAGCGGTCGCTCGTCAAGCCCAAGCCGCGCACCGGTGGCCGCAACGCCTACGGGCGGATGACCGCCCGCCACCGTGGCGGTGGCCACAAGCGTCAGTACCGCGTCATCGACTTCCGGCGGAACAAGGACGGCGTGCCGGCCAAGGTCGCCGCGATCGAGTACGACCCGAACCGCAACGCCCGGATCGCGCTGCTCCACTACCGCGACGGCGAGAAGCGCTACATCCTCGCCCCGAGCGGCGTGGCCGTCGGTGACATGCTCCAGAGCGGCCAGGGCGCGGAGATCCGTCCCGGCAACGCGTTGCCGCTGCGCTACATCCCGGTGGGCACGGTCGTGCACAACGTGGAGATGAAGCCCGGCGCGGGCGGCAAGATGGGCCGTGGCGCGGGCGCCGCGATCCAGCTCGTCGCCAAGGAGGGCCAGTACGCCACGCTCCGCCTGCCCAGCACCGAGATGCGCCGGGTGCCGATCGACTGCCGGGGCACGGTCGGCTCGGTCGGCAACTCCGAGTCGGCGCTGATCTCGATCGGCAAGGCCGGGCGCAACCGCTGGAAGGGCAAGCGCCCGCACGTCCGCGGTGTGGCCATGAACCCGGTCGACCACCCGCTCGGCGGTGGTGAGGGCAAGACCTCCGGTGGTCGACACCCGGTCTCGCCGTGGGGCAAGCCCGAGGGGCGCACCCGCAAGAAGGGCAAGAAGTCCGACCAGATGATCGTTCGTCGTCGCCGCAGCCGCGGCAGCCGGAGGTAACGCGCGATGCCGCGCAGCCTGAAGAAGGGCCCATTCGTCGACGAGCACCTGCGGGTGAAGGTCGAGCGCATGAACGAGTCGGGTGACCGCAAGGTCATCAAGACCTGGTCGCGCCGCTCGACGATCACGCCGGACTTCGTCGGTCACACGTTCGCGGTGCACGACGGCCGCAAGCACGTCCCGGTCTACGTGACCGAGGCGATGGTCGGGCACAAGCTCGGCGAGTTCGCGCCCACCCGCACCTTCCGGTTCCACGCGGGCCAAGAGCGGCAGGGCCGGCGATGACCCGCGCCACGCTCCGGTACGACCAGGCGTCGCCCACCAAGGTGCGCCAGGTCCTGGACCTCGTCCGCGGGCTCGACGTCGCCGAGGCGCGCGAGATCCTGCGGTTCAGCCAGCGCGCCGCGTCGGTCGAGGTGGCCAAGCTCCTCGACTCCGCGATCGCCAACGCCGAGCACAACGACCACATCGCGAGCGACGAGCTCTTCGTGAACGCGGCCTGGGCCGACGAAGGTCCGACCGCGAAGCGCTTCCGACCGCGTGCGCGCGGCCGGGGCACTCGGATCCGCAAGCGCACCAGCCACATCACGATCGAGGTGCGCCGCTACTCCGACGAGGAGCTGCGGGCCCGGAGCGAGCGCGAGGCCGCGGCGGGCGTCGGCGCGGCCGCCGAACGGCGACGCCGGCTGAGCCGGGGCCGTCGGGTCGCGGCGAGCACCGCGGCCGAGGCCCACGACCACGATCACGACCACGACCACGCGGACGAGGACGAGCTCGCGACCGAGGCGCTCGCGGAGGCCGCGGGCGTCGAGGGCGAGCACGAGCACGGCGACGGCGACGCGGACGACACCGAGGCGCTCGCCGAGGCCGCCGGGGTCGAGGAGACGACGGAGGCCGCGGACGACGGCGACGAGCTCGAGCCGCCGACCGCGGCGACCGGCGACGACGCCCACCGACGAGTCGGACGACTCGTCGAAGGGAGCGAAGTAATGGGTCAGAAGGTCAACCCCTACGGGTTCCGACTCGGGGTCACCACCGACTGGAAGTCGCGGTGGTTCGCCGAGGACGAGGAGTACAAGGACCTGCTCGTCGAGGACTGGAAGATCCGCGACTACCTGCGGACCCAGCTCCAGCGCGCCATGGTCTCGCGCGTCGAGATCGAGCGCACGCGCGACCGTCTGCGCGTCGACCTCTACACCGCGCGTCCGGGCATCGTGATCGGCCGCCGGGGTGCGGAGGCCGATCGCCTGCGCGCCGGGCTCCTCAAGATCACCGGCAACCCGAAGATCCAGCTGAACATCCAGGAGATCAAGCAGCCGGAGCTCGACGCGACGCTGATCGCCCAGGGCGTGGCCGACCAGCTCACGGGCCGGGTCAGCTTCCGCCGGGCCATGAAGCGCGCGGTGCAGACCGCGATGAAGGCCGGCGCGCTCGGCATCCGCGTGCAGTGCGGCGGTCGCCTCGGCGGCGCCGAGATGAGCCGCAAGGAGTGGTACCGCGAGGGTCGGGTCCCGCTGCACACGCTGCGGGCCGACATCGACTACGGCCAGGCCGAGGCGCGCACCACGTTCGGGCGCATCGGCGTGAAGGTCTGGATCTACAAGGGCGAGATCCTGCCCTACAAGACCGCGGCCGAGGACAAGATCGCCAAGGAGGCCGCGATGGCCGTCGGCGAGACCGCAGGGGCGACGGGTCGCCGTGTGGTCAGCGCCGGTGGTGGCCGTCGCCGGCCGGCGGACGAGTCGACTCCGGTGGACGAGGCCGCGGTCGGCGACCAGGACCTCGCCGAGGCCGCGCCGCTCGTCAAGGAGGCCGACCCCGAGCTCGAGCGTCTCCTCGCCGAGGAAGAGGAGATCGAGCGCCGCACCCGCCAGCACCACGAGGCGCCGAAGTTCCACGGGGACGAGGACTGACGCCCCCATGGTCGCCTTCGCTCGGTTGCCCATCCCCGGATCGCGTCCGGATGCTCCGGCTCGATGCTCGCTCGGCTGCGCTCGCTCGCGGTCGACACAGGAGTTGATGTAGATGTTGATGCCACGCAAGGTCCGGCACCGGAAGGTGCAGCGCGGCCGCATGAGCGGCGTCGCCAAGGGCGGCACCAAGGTCACCTTCGGCGACTACGGGATCCAGGCCCTCGAGCCCGGTTGGATCACCAACCGCCAGATCGAGGCCGCCCGTATCGCGATGACGCGTCACATCAAGCGTGGCGGCAAGGTCTGGATCAACGTCTTCCCGGACAAGCCGATCACCCAGAAGCCGGCCGAGACCCGCATGGGCTCGGGCAAGGGCAACCCCGAGAGCTGGGTCGCGGTCGTCAAGCCCGGGCGTGTGATGTTCGAGCTGTCGGGCGTCGGCGAGCCGCTGGCCCGCGAGGCGATGCGGCTCGCGATGCACAAGCTGCCGATCAAGACGCGCTTCGTGGTGCGTCAGGACGAGGCGTAGGAAGCGATGACGAAGGCAACCGAGCTCCGGGAGCTCAACGATGCCGAGCTGATCCAGAAGCTCGCCGAGGCCCAGGAGGAGCACTTCAACCTCCGGTTCCAGTCGGCGACGGGTCAGCTCGACAACAGCGCACGGATCGGCGACATCCGCCGTGAGGTCGCCCGGATCAACACGCTGCTGCGCGAACGCGAGATCGCGGCCGCCGAGCAGCAGGAGGCATGACCGACATGGCCGACGAGACGACGGTCGAGCGCAAGCGGCGGAAGGTGCGGGAGGGCATCGTCGTGTCCACGAAGATGGACAAGACGGTCGTGGTCGCCGTGGTCGACCGCGTGCAGCACTCCCGCTACCGCAAGACGCTGCAGCGCACCACCAAGCTCTACGCGCACGACGAGGCGAACGAGGTCCGCGAGGGCGACCGGGTGCGGGTGGCGGAGACGCGCCCGATGTCGCGTCAGAAGCGCTGGCGGGTCGTGGAAGTGCTGGAGCGTGCGCGGTGATCCAGCAGGAGTCGCGGCTCAAGGTCGCGGACAACTCGGGCGCTCGCGAGGTGCTGTGCATCAAGGTGCTCGGTGGCACCCGCCGCCGCTACGCCGGCATCGGGGACGTGTTCGTGGCCACGGTCAAGGACGCCACCCCGGGTGCGGCGGTGAAGAAGGGCGACGTCGTGAAGTGCGTCGTCGTGCGCACCCGCAAGGAGCGCCGCCGGCCCGACGGCAGCTACATCCGATTCGACGAGAACGCCGCGGTGCTCATCAACGACCAGATGCAGCCGCGTGGCACTCGCATCTTCGGCCCGGTGGGCCGCGAGCTGCGCGACCGCAAGTTCATGCGGATCGTGTCGCTCGCACCGGAGGTGCTGTGATGAAGAAGGCCGAGCGGAACCTGCCCCGGCGCAGAGGCGCCCGCAGCAGAGGCGCCCGCAGCCCGAGTGAGGGTGGAGCGACCATGAAGATTCGCAAGGGCGACACCGTCCAGGTGATCGCGGGCAAGGACCTCGGCAAGGTGGGCGAGGTGACCCGCGTGATCCCCGAGTCCGACCGCGTGATCGTCGACGGCGTCAACGTGGCCAAGCGCCACCAGCGGGCGACCAACGCGACCATGCAGGGCGGCATCATCGACAAGGACATGCCGCTGCACGTCTCGAACGTCGCGATCGTGTGCACGTCCTGCGGCAAGCACACGCGCATCGGCTACCGCTTCGAGGGCGCCGAGAAGCTGCGCGTGTGCCGCAAGTGCGGAAAGGACCTGTGACGGTGGCTGTGACGACCGTGCCGCGCCTCAAGACGCGGTACCAGGACGAGCTCCGGGGCCAGCTCCAGACCGAGCTCGGGCTCGGCAACGTGATGCAGGTGCCCCGCATGATCAAGATCGTGCTGAACATGGGTGTCGGCCAGGCGACCCAGCAGGCATCGCTGCTCGACGGTGCCGTCGCCGACCTCACGCTCATCACCGGTCAGAAGCCGGCGGTGACCCGGGCGAAGAAGTCGATCGCGACGTTCAAGCTCCGCGAGGGCAACGCGATCGGCGCCAAGGTGACCCTGCGCGGTGACCGGATGTGGGAGTTCTACGACCGCCTCGTGAGCGTGGCGATCCCCCGCATCCGTGACTTCCGCGGCCTCAACCCGAACTCGTTCGACGGGCGGGGCAACTACACGTTCGGGGTCACCGAGCAGTTGATCTTCCCGGAGATCGACTACGACAAGATCGACACGGTGCGCGGGATGGACATCACCATCTGCACGACCGCCCGTACCAACGACGAAGGGCGCGCACTGCTCCGCGCGCTCGGGTTCCCGTTCCGCCGCGAGGCACAGGGGTAACGATGGCCAAGAAGGCGCTTGTCAACAAGCAGCAGGGCACTCCGAAGTTCAAGGTCCGCGGCTACACGCGTTGCCGCCGGTGTGGCCGGTCGCGCTCGGTGTACCGCAAGTTCGGCCTCTGCCGGATCTGCCTCCGCGAGCTCACGCACGCCGGCGAGGTTCCCGGCGTGACCAAGGCATCGTGGTGAGGGGGGCGCGCCGATGACGATGACCGACCCGATCGCCGACATGCTCACTCGGATCCGCAACGCGAACATCGCGATGCACGATCTGACGGAGATGCCGTCGTCGAAGCTCAAGGTGGCGCTCGCGAAGATCCTCCAGCAGGAGGGTTACATCGAGGGCTTCGAGGTCGCCGACGACCCCAAGCGGCCCGGCGACAAGCTCACGATCACGATGAAGTACACCCCGGACCGCAAGCGCACGATCTCCGGCATCAAGCGGGTGTCCAAGCCGGGACTGCGCGTGTACAGCGCCGCGACCGACGTGCCGCGCGTGCTCGGCGGCATGGGCATCTCGGTGCTCTCGACGAATCAGGGTCTCCTCACCGATCGCGAGGCGCGCAAGCGTCGCGTGGGCGGCGAGGTCCTGTGTCAGGTGTGGTGAGTCATGTCCAGGATCGGTAAGGCCCCCATCCCCGTGCCGTCCGGCGTCGAGGTGACGATCAACGGCTCCGACGTCGCGGTCAAGGGCCCGAAGGGCTCGCTCGCGTGGAGTGTGCCCGAGGACATCACGGTGACCCGAGACGGTGACACCCTGACCGTCGACCCGCCCCGACGACGAGCGTCAGCACCGGGCGCTGCACGGCATGGCGCGCTCGCTCGTCGCCAACATGGTCGTGGGCGTGTCCGAGGGCTTCACCAAGGAGCTCGAGATCGTCGGCGTCGGCTACCGCGCCGCCGCGCAGGGCCCGTCCAAGATCGAGCTGCAGGTGGGCTATTCCCACAGCGTGCCGGTCGACGCGCCCGAGGGCGTGACGTTCGAGGTCCCTGCGCCGAACCGGATCGTGGTCGCGGGCATCGACAAGCAGCTCGTCGGCCAGGTCGCGGCCGACATCCGCAAGATCCGCAAGCCCGAGCCGTACAAGGGCAAGGGCATCCGCTACGCCGGCGAGCGCGTGCTGCGCAAGGCCGGGAAGTCCGCGAAGTAGGGACGCAGGTCATGAGCGAGGCGCCGAACCACGAGCACCTGGCCCGCGCTCGCCGAGCGGGGCCCGAACGGCCCGGCCCGCAGGGCCAAGGGGAAACGATGAGTGCGAAGACCATCACCGCCGGTCGACGGCGCCGGCACCTCCGGGTGCGCAAGAAGGTCCGCGGCACCGCGGCGCGACCGCGCCTCGCCGTGTTCCGGTCGAGCAAGCACATCTACGCGCAGGTGATCGACGACGTCGCCGGCGTGACGATCGCCAGCGCGTCGACGATGGAGTCCACGGTCCGTGGCGACGGCGGTGGCACGGTCGCGGCCGCGACGTCGGTCGGCGAGCGCCTCGCCGAGCGGGCGAAGGCCGCCGGGATCGACACCGTGGTCTTCGACCGCGGCGGCTTCAAGTACCACGGCCGCGTCGCGGCCGTGGCCGACGGTGCCCGAAGTGGAGGGCTGGAGTTCTGATGGCCGACAACCAGTACGAAGAGCGGGTCATCGCGATCAATCGCGTGGCCAAGGTGGTCAAGGGTGGTCGGCGGTTCTCCTTCACGGCCCTCGTGGTCGTGGGGGACGGGAACGGCAACGTCGGACTCGGGTACGGGAAGGCGAAGGAAGTGCCGGCCGCCATCCAGAAGGGGATGGAGGAGGCCAAGAAGAACCTGTTCGCGGTCCCGCTGGCCGGCTCGTCCATCACCCACGAGATCGTCGGTCGTCACGACTCGGCCCGCGTGCTCCTCAAGCCGGCTGCACCCGGTACCGGTGTGATCGCCGGCGGCGCGGCGCGTGCCATCCTCGAGGCGGCCGGCGTGCACGACGTGCTCGCGAAGTCGCTCGGCTCGTCGAACGCGATCAACGTGTCGCGCGCGACGATCAACGGCCTCGCCAGCCTGCGCCGGCCGGACGTGATCGCGAAGATGCGCGGCAAGTCCCCCGAAGAGGTCAGCACCGTCGGGATGCTCAAGGCGTACCGCGAGCGGAACGCGAAGAAGACCGAGATCACCGAGGTCGCGTGATGAAGTTGAAGGTCACCCAGGTGCGATCGTCGATCGGCGTGAAGCCCAAGCAGCGCGGCACGCTCCGCGCGCTCGGCCTGCACGGGATCAACACGACGCGCGAGCACGAGGACACCGCCGTGATCCGCGGCATGGTGGCCAAGGTCCCCCATCTCATCTCGGTCGAGGAAGTCTGATGAAGGTTCACGATCTGAAGCCCGCCGCCGGGAGCCGGAAGGCACCCAAGCGCGTCGCGCGCGGCATCGGCGGCAAGGGCGGCAAGACCGCCGGCCGGGGCACGAAGGGTCAGAACTCCCGTTCGGGGTCCGGGGTCAAGCCCGGGTTCGAGGGCGGCCAGACGCCGCTGCACCGCCGCACGCCCAAGGCGAAGGGCTTCAACAACCCCTTCCGGGTCGAGTACCACGTGGTGAACCTCGACACCCTCGAGGCGTTCGACGCCGGGAGCGAGGTCACGCCCGCCACGCTCCGGGCCAAGGGCCTCGTGGCGAAGCAGGGCCTGGTGAAGGTCCTCGGCCGGGGTGAGCTCACCAAGGCGCTCACCGTGAAGGCCCATGGCTGCTCCGCCTCGGCCCGTCAGGCCATCGAATCGGCCGGCGGCAGCGTCGAGATCGTCCCCGCACCGTGGGGCGACCGGCGCCCGCCCGCCCGTGGCAACGCCCTGACGAACCGGTAGCCTCAACGCTTCGCGTTCTCGACCTCGTAGGAGGCGGTCTCACCCATGCTGTCCCGGCTGCGGAACATGTTCCGGGTGCCCGACCTGCGCAACAAGATCCTCTTCACGATCTTCATCGTGTTGCTCTACCGGCTCGGGACCCACATCCCGGTGCCCTACGTCGACTTCGCGCAGATCAAGGCCCTGCAGAACCAGTCGACCAACAGCGGGGTCGTCGGCTTCCTCGACCTGTTCTCGGGGGGCGCGATCACCAGCGTCTCGGTGTTCTTCCTCGGGATCATGCCGTACATCACGGCCTCGATCATCATGCAGCTCCTCGGCGTGGTGATCCCGAAGCTCGAGCAGTGGCAGCAGGAGGGCCAGAGCGGGCAGAAGAAGATCACCCAGTGGACGCGGTACGTGACGGTCGGGCTGGCGCTGCTCCAGTCCTCGGGTCTGGTGATCGCCCTGCGCGACGGCAAGCAGGGTCTGCTCGGCTCCGCCGGGTTTCAGGGCAAGAACATGATCCCGGACTACAACAGCTACCGTGCTGCGCTGATCGTCATGACCTGGGTGGCCGGGACCGCGCTCGTGATGTGGCTGGCGGAGACGATCACCCAACGGGGTGTCGGGAACGGCATGTCGATCCTGATCTTCGCATCGGTGGTCTCCCGGCTCCCCGCCCAGGGTGGCGCCGTGTTCGCCGAGGCCGGTTGGTTCAAGGGTGTCGTGGTCATGGGTGTCGGCATCGCCATGATCACGGCCATCGTCTACGTGGAATCCGGGCAACGGAGAATTCCCGTGCAGTTCGCGAAACGCGTCGTGGGCCGCCGCATGTACGGCGGCCAGAGCACCTACATCCCGCTGAAGGTCAACCAGAGCGGCGTGATCCCGGTGATCTTCGCGAGCTCGATCCTGGCGTTCCCGGCGCTCATCGCGTCGGCGACGAACTGGAAGGGCCTGCAGGACTGGACCAGCAAGAACCTCGTGTCCGGCAGCAGCTGGGTCTACATCGGGTTGTTCGCCTTGATGATCCTGTTCTTCTCGTACTTCTACACGGCGATCGCGTTCAACCCGCAGCAGCAGGCCGACATCATCCGCAAGCAGGGCGGCTTCATCCCGGGGATCCGGCCGGGACCACCCACCGAGAAGTACCTCGCGAAGGTGCTGAACCGCATCACGCTGCCGGGCGCGATCTTCCTGACGCTCATTGCCTTGCTGCCGTTGCTCGTCTTCAAGTTCTGGAACATCAATCAGTTCCCGTTCGGCGGCACGGCGCTCCTCATCACCGTGGGCGTGGCGCTCGAGACGATGAAGCAGATCGACAGCCAGCTCATGATGCGCAACTACGAGGGTTTCCTCTCCTGAGGCCGCGATGACCCAGACGCGAGGACCCCGCATCGTCCTGCTCGGCAAGCAGGGCTCCGGCAAGGGCACGCAGAGTGAGCGGCTCGCGGCGGAGTTCGGCATGCGCCATCTCTCCACCGGCGAGATGTTCCGCGACTCCGCCGACGTCGGAGTTCCCGCGGGGCTCGAGGCGAAGGCCTACATGGATCGCGGCGAGCTCGTCCCCGACGATCTCGTGGTGGCGGTGGTGGAGGAGCGCTTCGCGAACCCGGGCGAGGTCGAGCCCGGCTTCGTGCTCGACGGCTTCCCGCGGACGAGTCAGCAGGCGCTCGAGCTCGACCGGATCCTCGGCGCGAACGCGCTCGATCTGGTGATCGACCTCGACGTCCCCACCGAGGTGGTCGTCGAGCGGATGCGTCAGCGTGGTCGTGACGACGACACCGACGAGTCGATCCGTCGCCGGCTCGCGCTGTACGACTCCGAGACCAAGCCGCTCGTCGACTTCTACCGCGAGCGCTCCCTGCTCGCGACGATCGACGGTCTCGGTTCGGAGGACGAGGTCTTCCGCGCCATCGTCGACGCCATCACGGCGCGCTTCGCCGCTTCGTGAGCGCGCGCAAGTCCGCGTCCCAGATCGCCACCATGCGGCGCGCCGGGCGCGTCGTCGCGGAGATGCACGAGGTCTGTGCGCGCGCCGCCCGTCCCGGCGTCAGCACCGCGGCGCTCGACCGCGCCGCGCGCGACGTGCTCGCCCGCCGAGGTGCGCGATCGAACTTCCTCGGGTACCACGGGTTCCCGGGCGTCATCTGCGCGTCGCCGAACGACGTCGTGGTCCATGGGATCCCGGCGGACGGCGTCGTGCTCGCGGCCGGTGACATCATCTCGATCGACTGCGGCGCGATCATCGACGGCTGGCACGCCGACGCCGCGATCACGGTCGGCGTCGACGCGATCGACGCGGCGTCCGAGCAGCTGATCGACGCCGCTCGCCGCTCGCTCGATGCTGCGATCACGGCGCTCACCGATGGGAAGAACCTCGCCGACGTCGGCGGCGCGGTCGAGACGACCGCCACGGCGGCCGGCTACGCCGTCGTGCGCGACTACGTCGGTCACGGGATCGGCACCGCGATGCACGAACCGCCGGACATCCCGAACTACCGCACGGCTCGGGGCCGACGCACGCGGCTCGCGCCGGGCCTGGTCCTCGCGATCGAGCCGATCATCACCGCCGGCGACGCCGAGACCGCGGTCCTCGACGACGACTGGACGGTCGTGACGGTGGACGGCAGCCGTGCCGCGCACGTGGAGCACACGATCGCGCTGACCGACGACGGGCCGGAGATCCTGACCCTGCCCTGATCGGCCGTCGTCATCCCGATGGCCGCCGTCCGTCATCCAGCGATGGAACTTGTACTGGGTGGCGATCGCACGCTGAAGCCGCAGTGCTCGACGTAGCGCAGCACGTGCGATGTTCCGCGCCGCGCACGGCCCGGCCTCGGTCGGACCGTTGTCGGCCCACTCGATGAAGCCGCGCATGAGGTCCCACGCGGCACCCGATCCGGGCTTGACCACACCGCAGAGGTCGATGCGCGGCACCGGGATGCCGCACGTTCGTCGCGACGCCGGTGATCTCCGCCCTCCTCCTCGGCGACGAGCAGCATGTGCTCCTCGCCGTCACGGGCCGCCCGCTCGACCCACGCGCCGAACATCCGGCGGGCCGCCTCGGGGCCGAACCGGGGATCGGCGGCGAAGCGGCTCCACGGCGCGAGCACGGCGATCGGGCCCTCGAGCCGGGCCATGTCATCGGGGGTGCCGCGTCGGACGGTCGCCGGGCTCGGCCGCGTCACGAGCAGCCCGGCCGGACGGCCGAAGCGCAGCGCGACCTCGACCAGCCGGTAGCCGTGCTCCTGGACGAGGAACGCCGCCTCGGTCTCGATGCGGTCGAGGGATCCGTACAGGCACTCGATGCCGAGCTCGCGGGCGCTGTGCACCGACCTCGGCCAGTGACTCGGCGGTCGCTCCGTCGAGCTGCACCTGCCCGATGGCGACGCCGAAGAACTCGGAATCCCACGGCAGCATCTGGACCTCGGTCGCCATCGTCCGGACCGTACCAGCAGCGTCAGACCCGCCGGCCGGGCACGAGCCCCTCGGCGACGAGACGGTCGAGGGTCGCCGCGATCGTCGCGCGGTCGAGCGGCCGCGACGTGCCCGCTGCTGGACGAGCTCGTCGAGGCCGGGGTCGTCGAGGTCGGCGCCGGCGAGGCTGAGCCAGACGAGGCCGGCGCCGGCGTTCAGGAGGTGCACGCGGCCGGTCGTCGCGTCGAAGACGGCGGTGTCGTCGACCGATGCGCGACGGTGGTCGTGGTCCCGGTGACGGGACCGATCACGGGCGCCGGCGCGAGGGCGTCGGCCGGCCGGCGGCGAGGTCGCGGACCAGGGCGACCGCGTCCGCGTCGTCTCCGTAGGTGACCTCGCCAGGCGGGACACCCGACGGCGAGCGCCGCGAGCCAGGGCACGGCGTCGCCGCGCAGCTGCCCGAGGTTGGCCGCGTGCGCGACGAGGGCCAGGAACGACGGCCGGTGGTGCCAGACGCTCGCTCGAGAGGGGCGCGTCCGGTGCGTACCGCGGGAACACGATGCCCGCCGGCCCCATCGATCCGGTGGCGACCGTGGCGCCGAGCGACGACGCGGCCACGAGACCGCGTCGCCAGCTCGATCGGGCGGGCGTACGGATCGATGCGACCGGTCGTGCGGTCCAGCGCCGCGTACTCGTCGGAGAGGTAGACGATCCCGTCGCCGATGCACGCGGCGGCCAGGGTCGACTTGCCGGCGCCGGAGGCGCCCGGCAGCAGAACCGCACCGCGCGCGCCGACGCACGCGGCGTGCACCAGCACGTGTGGCGCGATCGAGACGGCGACGGTGTTGAGCCACCAGACGACGGTGGCGGCGCCCACGACGGGTGCGATCTCGGCGCGCACGACGACGTCGTCCTCGAGCAGCCGGAGCATGTCGTCGCCGTCGGTCTCGAGGCGGAGCCGGCGCGCCGGCGCGCGATCGACACGCAGATCGGCGAGCAGGTGCCCGAGCTCCTCGAGGGTGGCGTCCGGGGGCGTCGATCGCGATCGTCGTCCCGAGCACGTCGATCACCATGTGGGCGCCTCGTGGATGCGGCGGGCGGTCAGGCCGGAGCACTCCGGACCGGAGTGCGCTCGGGTGACTCCGTGCCCTTCGCCGGCTCGCCGTCCGGGATGTGCAACGTGATCAGCACGAAGAAGGCAGGGAGGACGAGTGAACGCTCGCGGACCAGGAGGCCGAAGTTCGCGAAGGAGGCGAACGACGCCGCGTACAGGAACGTGAACACCCAGCAGTAGAGGAGGTACGGCGTGCCTCTCGCGCGGGCGAGCGACGCCTTCACGGACTTGAACCGCACCACGAGGAGGATCGCGACGACCGCCGGACTCCGCCGACGCGAGGAGCTGGAACGGGCTCTCCACCTCCCACGGGAACGGTCGCAGCAGCACGGTGGCGAACCCGCGCGGCAGGTTGACCGGACTCAGGTAGTCGCCGCCGTTGTCGAAGCTGGACCCGCCCTGCGCGGTGCGGTCCTGCTGCTCGTTCAGGGTCTGGTCGACCGAGTTGAGCGACAGGTCCTTCATCCCGAGGAACTTCATCATCTGGCCGACGCTGAACGCCATGATGAACGCGATGACGATGAGGCCGATCGTGCGGGTGCCGACCCCCTTGTTGCCCTTCGCGCCGGTGCCGACGCGGCCGACGACGTAGGCGAACGTCGCGCCGATCATCGCCATCGCGAGGAGGTGCGGTCGCACCACCCACAGGAGCCACCCGCCGGGGAGCCCGATCAGCAGCCCGAGCGAGCAGTCGCTGTTTCAGGAACATGGCCACCGCGAGCGCCATGACGCCGAGGCCGAGCTGCATCAGCGATTCCTTGCCGATCGACGACGGCCAGAACGCGAGGCTCGGCGCGAACAGCACGAGGCCGAGGTACAGCCGCTTGTCGAGGAACGGCACGGAGTCCGCGGTCGCCCGGTACCAGAGGTAGGAGCCGATGAGCGCGAGCAGGCCGAAGACGAAGAACCCGGCGACGACGTTGCTGCCGAAGACGTAGTACACGACGCCGGTGAACCAGCGGATGAAGTTCGTCTTGCGGAGGTCGGGCAGGTACGGCTCGGGGCCGTTGCCCATCCAGAACTGGGCGAACTGCCGGCCCCAGTTGTCGTAGTCGGACGCGTCGCCGACGCCCTTGTACGAGCTGACGAGCGTCGTGTACCGGAAGTACGAGGCCGCGATCTTGGCGACGACGCCGAGCACCATCCAACGACCGACCCATGCCTCGGCGGGTCGGGTGCGCTCGAGATGACGCCACAGCGACATCGCGAACAGGATGCCGGCGAGCGGCACGAGCACCACGCCGCTCCAGTCGACGCCGACGCGTGCCAGGCACGTCGCGGCGAGGAGCACGAGGATGCCGCCCACGCACATGGGTGCGCCCGACCCGACCGCCGCGAGCCGGGTGCCGGTGCGGCCGGAGGCTCGTCCACCGTCTCGTCGCCGCTCGGCAGCGGCGGCAACGGTGGCGGCGCCTCCCCGGGCCGGCGCGGACCGGGGACGGTGCCGACGGCGTGCGAGGCGGGCGGGCGCGCCTCGGCCCAGCGCTGCTGCCGGCTCGGCAGCGGCGGCATCACCGCCGCCGACAGCGACTCGGCGACGGGTCCGCCGGCCGCGGCGATCCTCGTCACGCCCACCTCGGCCCGCGCGAGCGAGATCGTGGCGAACGGGTCGCGTCCGACCATCGTGAGCGGCGGGCGGCCGGCGACCCGGGCCGGAGTGACGGTGTCGACGGGGCGCGGTGGCGGCTGACGGTGGCGGGCGCGGCGGTCGGGACCGGGCGCCCGTCGTCGGGCGCGCCCGGCGCGGCCCGATCGAGCAACGACGGGAGCCGGGTCGGCGAGGCCGTCGGCGGGGTCGGCGGGGTCGGGGTCTGGTGCCTCGGGCGTCGAGCGACCGGCGGAAGAGGGTGCGCCACCGCCGGACGTAGAGATCGGCGGTGGAGTGGTCCTCGCCGTAGGTGAAGCGCAGGAACTCGCGTGACGGCACGACGAGGGACCGCGCGACCGCCAGCCGGCGGCGGATGCCGCCGCCGCGCAGCTCGGCCAGCCGTGATCGCGACGAACGCACCGAAGCGGCGACCGGCGGTCCGGCGACGATCTGCTTCTCCACGAGCTGCGCCAGCTCGTCCGGGAGCGCGATGCCGAACGCCTCGACCGTCGCGCGCACGGCGGTGCCCACGATCGGGGTCACCTTCCATCGGCGGCTCAGCTCCAGCGCGTGGCCGACGTCCAGTTCCGGGTGCGCGAGCACCTGCGCGACGTCGCGGACCGACAGCGCCCGGCCGAGGCCGTCGCCGACGGCGGCGTGCAGGCACACCTCCACGAAGTGCGCGTCCCACGACGGCGCGGGCACGGCGCGGCCGTTCACCGTCACCTCGCGGCGCGCCTCGATGATCTCGTCGACGTCGATCGACGCGCCGGCGAGCCCGGGGACGAGCGTCCGGTGCAGGTCGATCACCACGCCGCCGGGGTGGACGAGGGTGAGCGCCTTGCCGATCCTCGCGTCGTAGCCCGGCGCCGGCTCGGGACGCGACCGCTGGTACCCGTAGGGCTCGAGCGCCCGTCGTGGCCTCCTCGTGGCGGTCGCCGGTCACGAGCACGTCGAGGTCGGTGAACGGACGCAGCGCCGGGCTCGGATACGCGCCGTGCGCGAGCGCGGCGCCCTTCAGGACCACCGCGTCCAGCTCGGCGAGCACGGGCTCGAGGCGGATCAGCTCGCCTTCGAGCTGGACCGCGCGAATCGCCTCGCCCTCGAGCTGCGCGCGCAGGCGGTCGCACGTCGGCTCGTCGAGGTCGACGAGTTCGTACTCGTAGGCCTCGGCCAGGAAGCCGGTGAGACCGTGCGCGAACACGTCGTCGAGCCGGTCCGACCACCCCCGCCGAGGCAGGGTGATCGTGTCGGACACGCCCAGCCCGGCGAGCGCGAGCAGCGCCGGGTCGATGCCGCTCAACACGTCGGCTCGGCCAGACCGGCGGCCGACGAGCTCGGTGGCGAAGGCGCGGACGACGTGCTCGACCTCCGCTCGGCGCCGCGTTGGTGCGGTCCGCCATCGCGGTCGCGGCCTCGGCGATGCTCCGCCCGGACGCGAAGGCGGCCCAGAGCTCGGGACCGGCGCCGTCGAGCCGCCGCACGGGTGCGGCGGCGCCGCCGGACGTTGACGAGCAGGCTGGCGCCGAAGTCCCGGGTCGCGGCGGGGACCAGCTGCAGGCGAACGTCGCGTCCGAGCAGGCCGGACCCGTCGGTCACCGTGTCCGACTCCATCAGCTCGGCGCGCTGACCATTGCGATGCCGAACGCCGACGCGCCGGCGAGCTCGAGGCGCGACGCGGCTTCGCGCGCCTCCTGGTCTGTGACCTCACCTGCCTCGATGACCCACAACACGCTCCGGGTGCTCCAGGCGAAGATCGTCGCGGAAGGATCCTCGAGGAGCGACGGCCCCGCGATGACCGTGACGTCCACGCCGGCCGACGCCAGCGCCTCGAAGAGCTGCGGCAGCCGCTCGAGGAGATCGTCCGACTCGACCTCGCTCGGCGCGAGGACACGGAGGTTCTGCAGCCGACTCGGTACGAGGTGCTCCTGGACCTGGCCGTTGAGGCGTCCCGAGTGGGCGACGGTCAGCATCTCCGTCAGCGTCGGCGCACCGCGTCGTGGCGGTCGCGTCGACGAACCAGCTCTGCCGGGCGTTCGTCGGCACCGAGCGCGACGTCGAGTCCGAGCTCGGCGAGCGCTGCGGCGAAGTTGGCCGCGACGCTGTCCTGCGCATCGCCGACGGGCGAGGTCACCACGATCGCGCGCGGCAGCTGGTCGGTGGCCACGCTCGTGGTCGCGAGCGCTCGATAGGCCGCGTCCAGGCTGGTCCCCGGCTCGGCGAGCTGGGTGAGGTCCGACTCGAACTCGACCGGCAGCGTCGACAGGACGGGTGCGCCGAGGGCTCGGACCGCCGAGCGCGGCTCGCGGATCGTCCGGTCGAGGACGTCGATCAGGACGGGGACGCCGATGGCGAGCAGCAGGCCGAGACCGAGCGCGACCGCGATCGGCGTGAGCGACGACGGGAGCTCGGGCACGATCTGGGTCGGGATTCGGCCGCTCCACGACCGTTGCGAAGCCGGACGGGCGTGAGCGATCCGACGCTGTTGTCGGCGTAGCTCTGGCGTGCCGCGAGGATCTTGCTCATCAACGCCCGGTGCTCGTACGCGAGCAGCACCGTGTCGATCGGGACGTCGGGCGACGCGAGGATCGCGCCGGACCCTGCTGATCCGCTCGCGCTGCTGGCGTCGGTCGCGCGGATCTGTGCGAGGAGCGCGGCGTCGCAGCCCTGGAGCTGCGAGTCCACCTCGTTGAGGCGCTCGCTGGTAAGACTCGAGGTGAGAGCCGCGCCGACTTCTGCGCGCTCAGCTGATCCTGGCCGACCGTCTCGCTGCGCCGGGCCGCGGTACGCGTCGGCGTACGCCTGGGACGAGGTCAACGGCCTTCGCCTCTTCGGGCGCGGTCGACCGACAGCGTCAGGATGTCGCCCCGACCCGTGGCGGAGTTGTTGCTGCCCGTCTTGGTGGTCGAGCTGGGATCGAAATTGGTCTTGAAGGCGAACGTCACGCTGTGGCGGTCGTCGCCCTGGAGCTTCGCGCCGTCGAGCGCAGCTGGTGATCGGTCTTGGGGTCGAGCGCCAGCTGAGCCTGACCCTGGAGCAGCTCGGGCGGCACGCCGGCCGGAAGCGCGCCGTCCTTGCCCCTCGTGGGGACGAGCAGCAGGACCGAGGCCTGCCACCGGTCCCCACCCCGCACCTGCTTGCGGGTGAAGAGGAAGACGCCCAACGCGATGCCGGAGAGGAGGAACATTGCCACGGAGACCCGCCAGTGACGACGAACGGATCCGAAGATGTCGGCGAGCTGCATGCGGTCCTCGGCGGTGGCGCGGTCGGTGTCCGGCGGGTCATATCCGAACGAACCGGACGGGCCCAGCCGAAAGCCAAATCCGGTGAAGTCCGCATGTCTACCCGACCGCGGGCGTGGCCACTCGCGGGACGCGTTGAATTGGCGAATCCTTATCGTCGGCATTCCGGACGGCCGGCGAAGCCCGACCCCGCCCGTGCGACGACCCTCGTCGTCCCCCGGCGCGGGAGCCCCCGGCGTGGGATTCCCGGCTAGCCTGTCCAGCCGACCTCGGGGCGTTGCGGGAGCAATGACCGAATCGACCCTCATCGTGGTGCTCGCGCCGCTCGGCCCCGAAGCGCGGAGCTGATCGTGGTTGACCAGTACGACCCCGCGGATCGCGTCGACGAGTTCCTCCCGCCGGTGCCGCCACCTCCGGTGGGACGACCACCCGCGATCGAGCGACACCGAAGCGGTGAGCTCCGACCCGTTGGGAGCGCCGGTTCTGGCCGGCCGTCGCCGTCATCACGGCGGTCGGGGCCGCCCTGCGACTCTGGTACGTCCTCACCGACCACCGCTGGCTCGTCGGCGGCGACGGCTTCGACTACCACGACAGCGCTTTGCGTCTCGCCGACGGCCTCGGGTTCACCCGAGGGATCGGCACGGCCAGCGTTGCGGCGGCGCACCACCCGCCGGGTTGGACGACGCTGCTCGCCGGTGTCGTGGCTCGGCGCCAGGAGCATCCGGGACCATCAGCTCGTCGGTGTCGCGCTCGGCCTGATCCTCGTCGTGCTCGCCGGGATGGTCGGGCGGAGGTACTTCAACCCCCGGGTCGGACTGATCGCGGCCGGCGTCGCAGCCCTCTACCCGGGATTCTGGTTGCTCGAGGGCAACATGCTGTCCGAGCCGCTCGGGCTGGCGCTGCTCGGCGTCGTGCTCCTGCTGGTCGCCGACCTGCGGGATCGCCCGACCTGGCCCCGCGCGCTCCTCGTCGGTCTCGTCTCGGTCGCCCTGGCGCTGACCGGCCCCGAGCAGCTCGCGGTGGCGGCGTCATCGTCGTTCCGCTCGTGCTCGGATCGCGGGCCCAGGACGTGCGGGCAGCGGCTCGCTCGCGCTCGCCGTCGTGGCCGTCGTGGTCGCGGCGTCTCGCGCCCTGGGCCATCTACAACTCGACGCGCTTCAAGGAGCCGGTGCTCGTCTCGACCGGCGACGGCGGCACCTTGCTCGCGGGAAACTGCCCGCCCGGATCCCTGAGCGGGCGCGCCTGGGATTCTGGGACAACACCTGCCAGGGCACTCACCCGCAGACATCTGGGCTCGATGCGGCGCAACGGGACGCCCTGGCCCGATCGGGCGATCGACAACATGCGCGACGACTCCAGCCGACTCCCGATCGTGGTGGCGGCTCGGATCGGGCGGCTCCTCGCGGTCTTCCGTCCGAGCCAGACGGTGGGATTCGTCGCCCAGTGGATGACGGTGCACACCTGGCTGATCTGGGCGTGGGTCGCGTCGTTCTGGGTCGTGCTCGTGCTCGCGGTGTCGGTGCCGTGATGGCCCGGCGACGCGGGCGTCCGGTCTGGCCGCTGGTGGCCCCGTTCGTCGTGTTGTTCGAGATGCTCGTCTTCTACGGCGAGCCCCGGTACCACGCCATGGCGGACCTGGGACTCATCGTGCTCGCGGCCTTCGCGATCGACCGGATCGTCGCCCGGCGCTCCGAGGCGTCGCCGCCGGCTGCGCCACGGCGCCCGTCCGCGCCGGCGGACCGGGCTCGGACCCAGCGTGCGAGGCGCCTGCCGTCGGTGCACGTGCCGCGCTGACGCCGGAGGTCGCGTCTCCAGCCCCCCGGTGGCGGGGCGGGAGCTGGACCATCCACCGCCTCACGGTCACAGGACCGAGGGATGACGGCGGCGCACCCGAACGGTCAGCCCGCCGGCGGTTCCTCCGGGCAGGGGCACGGTCGCCGGCTCGGGTCCCGCGGCGCGCTCCAGTGGATCATCGCGGCTCCGCCGACGATCGCAGCGGTGCCCCCGGCGACGAGCTTCTCGACATCGGCGCCGGTGAACGGCAGCTGCCCACCGCTGGCGGCGGCGACCTGCGTCCCGGCCGGCTGCGCCGCGGGTCGCGGCTCGGTGGCGGGCTCGACGTCCGTCGGGGGTTGCGGCGGCGGACTCGTGACCGCCCCGGCCGGGGCGACGGTGATGATCGTGGGGATCGCGAGCGCGACCGAGCCGGCGCTGAGGGTCCTGAGCAAGAAGCGCCGACGACCGACGCCCTGCTCGGACGGACTTGCTGCTCCCAACTCGCCCATTGCCTGGTTGCCCCATCCGTAAGGCAGAAAAAGAAATATAGGGGATTGATCACGATGCCGTCGATGGGCGTTTCTGCACCATCACCCCGATCATGCTCGGAACCGTCGGTTCGCAACCGTGAAATGCCCCGATTTCGCCCGATGTTGGGTGAGCGTTGAGCGCGCCGACACCGGTGCCCGCAGATGCGCCCGGCGAG
>CAVWPR010000018.1:0-85700 GCA_963756815.1 uncultured Acidimicrobiia bacterium | reverse complement strand
GTGAGCAGGGCGTAGTCGATCGTCGCCTCGTCTCCCGGTGCGATCTCGCGACGAGCGACGACGGTCACGGCATCGGCCAACCAGAGATTGGGATCACACGAGTGATTACCCATCGCCGCCGGATCGTCGGGCGGCTGCACCAGATGGCGACCCTCGTCGATGGCGAGAGCGGAGTATCTCTCGAGTCCGGCGATGTGCTCGGCGAACTCGGCGTCGGTCATCGTGACGCCGCGCAGCTCACAGCAGAGCTCCGCTTCGTCGATGGCCTGCACGGCGAAGAGTCCACGGCCGTCGACGTCGGACCGGCCGACCGACAGCTTCGGGCTGAGCCAGGACGACGGCATCCGCTGACCCCGACGACCAGCGACCTACTGCTCACTCATGATCGCCGCGAACGTGGCTTCGGGGTCGGGCGCCGTGGCGTCGTCGGTGAGCACCCGCACGTCCACGGCGTGCAACGTCCCCGCGAACGTGAACGGCGCGTCGTAGCCCGGGCCCACCGGCGGACCCTGCTCCCAGCCGCAGGTCATGCCCGCGCCGCTGATCGAGTGGCGCACCGGCGTGGTGCGCGCGATCTCACCGGTGCCGACCTCGGTGCCGTCGACGAGCAGGTGCACGGTGCCGGAGAAGTCCGGCCGGGCGTCGAAATGCATCACGAGCTCGTGCGGGCCGGGTGAGAGCTCGAGCTCGGATTCGACGACGAAACGGTCGCGACCCACGTAGTTGCTCACGTACCGCAGCTTCCGGTCGAGCACGTGGAACGACCAGCCGCCGAGGACCGTTCCCATCGCGAGCAGTACGCCGTCGGTCGCGCCGGACTCGGGCACCACGACCGACGCGCGCAGCTCGTGGGTACGGCCCCGCACGTTGATGGCGTTCTCCTCCGGGACCGACTGCCCGGAGGGCCGGTACACCACGTGCGTCCGGTCCTGGAACGGCCGGCGAGGTGCGAGCAGCGCCGCGACCGGACGATTGTCGAGCGGCAGCACCTGGTACTTCCGTGCCTCCTCCCACCAGAGCTCGACCATCGCTGCCAACCGGTCGGGCTCGGTGGCCGCGAGGTCGTTCGTCTCCGTCGGGTCGACGCGCACGTCGTAGAGCTCCCAGACGTCGTCCTCGAACGGCGCGTCGGGATCGAGGCCGTCGTCGTACATGTGGCCGAGCGGCTTGAACGTCACGGCCTTCCACCCTTCGTGGTAGATGCCGCGCGATCCGAGCATCTCGAAGTACTGCGTGGTGTGGCGCTCGGGCGCGCCGGCATCGTCGAGCAGGTAGGCGAAGCTCGTGCCCTCGATCGGCGACTGCTCGATGCCGGCGATCTCGGCGGGCGCGTCGACGCCGATCAGCTCGAGCAGGGTGGGGAGCACATCGATCGCGTGCGCGAACTGGGTGCGCAGCTCGCCGCGCGCTGCGAGCCGGTCGGGCCAGTGCACGATGCACGGGTCGGCGACGCCGCCCTCGTGGACCTCGCGCTTCCAACGGCGGAACGGGGTGTTGCCGGCCATGGTCCAGCCCCACGGATAGTTGTTGTGGGTCGACTCCGTGCCGATCTCGTCGATGCGGGCGCGCAGCTCGCGCCGACCCGCGGGGACGCCGTTCCAGATGCGGGCGTCGTTGATCGACCCGAGCGCGCCGCCCTCGGACGATGCGCCGTTGTCGGACACCACGACGATGACGGTGTTGTCGAGCTCGCCGAGCTCGGCGATCGCGTCGACGACCCTCCCGATCTGCGCGTCGGCGTGACTCAGGAACGCGGCGAAGCACTCCATGAAGCGCGCCGCGACGGCGCGGTCGTCGGGCGCGAGCTCGTCCCACGCGGGCACCCAGTGCGGCCGGGGGGAGAGGACGGTGGACGGCGGGAGCAGCCCGAGCTCCTGCTGGCGGGCGAACGTGCGCTCCCGCCACACGTCCCAGCCCTCGTCGAAGCGGCCGCGGTAGCGCTCCCGGTACTCGTCGGGCGCGTGGTGGGGGGAGTGGCACGCGCCGGTCGCGAAGTGCAGGTAGAACGGCGTGTCGGGCTCCGCGCTGCGCAGCGCGTGGAGCATCTCGATCGCCTCGTCGGCCAGGTCCTCGGTGAGGTGGTAGCCCTCGGCCGGAGATCGCGGCGGACGCACGGCGGTGTGGTCACGGAACAGGTTCGGCACGAACTGGTGCGTCTCGCCGCCGTGGAACCCGTACCAGTGTCGGAAGCCGCGCCCGCACGGCCACGAGTCGCGCGGCGCGGCGAAGTGGATCTCGTCCTGGGGTGTGAGGTGCCACTTGCCGATCGCGATGGGCACGTACCCGTGGGTGGCGAGGATCTCGGAGAGGAACCCGTTCTCACGCGGGACGATGCCGTTGTAGCCGGGGAAGCCGACGGCGAGGTCGGCGACGCGCGCCATGCCGTTCGAGTGGTGGTTCCGGCCGGTGAGGAGGCACGCGCGCGTCGGTGAGCAGAGCGCGGTGGTGTGGAAGTTCGTCAGCCGCACGCCGCCGCTCGCGAGCCCGTCGAGCACGGGCGTGTCGATGTCGGAGCCGTAGCACCCGAGCTGCGCGTACCCGACGTCGTCGAGGACCACGAGCACCACGTTCGGCGCGCCCGCCGGGGGCTCGGGATCGGGCGGCCACCAGGCCGTCGACTCGCGCCAGCTCGGACCGATCACGCCCCCGAATTCACCCATTCGCCGAGCCTACGGCGCGCCGTGACGCGCGCCGCAGGCCCGGCCGCGGGGAGGAGGGTCAGGACTCGACGACCGGGTCCTGGTTGCGCCGGCGGGCGGCGACGATCAGGAACCAGCCGCCGACGACGAGCAGCAGTCCCGTGAGGCCGATGCGTGTGACCTCGGCGCCGGTGAAGGCGAAGCCACCGGGTTCGGCGGGCGGCGTGACGCTGGCGTTCGACGTGACCTGCTCGCCGAGGACGTCGAGCGACGCCACGTTGGTGATCGTTCCGGTCCCCGTGATCGTCGTGGCCACGGTGATGCCGGCGGACGCGCCGGCCGCGAGATCGCCGGCGTGCGTGCACGAGATCACGCTCGTGCCGGTGCAGTCCCACCCGTCGCCGGTTGCCGACTTGTAGGTGAGGCCGTCAGGCAGCGTGTCCTTCACCGTGAACGGGCCCGGGAGCGCCGCGGTACCCGAGTTGGTCACCGTGATGACCCACGTCGCGGTCGTGCCCGACACGCCCTCGAGCGTCTTGCTCAGGCCGGCGTCGGGCGTCCCCGCCGCAGCGGTGGTGACGACCGCGCCGCCGGTCGCGGTGACCGGGTTGTCGGCCGGGTCGAGACCCGAGACGGTCGCGGTGTTCACGATCGTCCCGGCGTCGACGTCGGCCTGCGTCACCGTGTACGTGGCGCTGCAGTCCATCGTGGCGCTCGGCGCGAGCGTCGCCGGGGCGACCGGGGTGCAGGTGATCGCCGACAGCCCGGCCAGCGGGTCGGAGACGTCGACGCCGTGGACCGTGAGCCCACCGCTGTTGGTGACGGCGAAGTCGTACGTGACGACGTCACCCACGTGCACGCCGGTGCTCGGCGTCGCGCTCTTCACGATGCTCAGGCTCGCCGTGGCGCCGGTCAGGACGGTGCGCGACGCGCTGTCGGTGACCGGGGCGTCGGCGGGATCGAGGGCGTCGACCGTCGCGGTGTTGCTGATCGAGCCGTGGTCCACGTCGGTCTGGGTCACCGTGGAGGTCGCGGTGCAGGTGACGCTCGCACCGCTCGCCAGCGTGGCCGGGAGCGTCGGCGTGCAGGTGAGCGGCGACAGGCCGGTCATCGGGTCCGAGATCGACACGTTGTGCAGACCGACCGCGCCCGTGTTCGTGGCCGTCATCGTGTAGGTGACGGTGTCGCCGAGCTGCAGGCCGGACGTCGGGTTCGCCGTCTTCGTGAGCGAGATCGACGCGGTCTGGTCGGCCAGCACGGTCGTGCCGGCACTCTGGCTCACCGGGCCACCGGGACCGTCGCCGGCGAGAGTGGCCGAGTTGGAGATCGACCCGGCGTCGACGTCGGCCTGGGTGACCGTGTACGTCGCCGAGCAGTCGATCGTCGCGTTCGGCGCCAGGGTGGCCGGCGTCGTGGGCGTGCAGGTGATCGCGGACAGGCCCGGCATCGGGTCGGTCACGTCGACGTTGCTCACCGTGACGGTGCCGGTGTTCTGGCCGTGGAACGAATAGGTGATCGTGGAGCCGGCGACCACACCGCTCGTGGGCGACGCGGTCTTGGTGAACGACAACCCTGCGGTCTGGTCCGCGGTCACGGTCGCACCACCGGTCGCGCTGGTCGGCGCGTCCGCCGGGTCCAGGCCGGTGACCGTCGCGGTGTTCGAGAACGAGCCCGCGTCGACGTCGGCCTGGGTCACGGTGTAGTCCGCGCCACACGTGATCGTGGCGCCCGGTGCGAGCGTGGCGGGCGCGGTGGGGGTGCAGGTGATCGGCGACAGGCCCGTCATCGGGTCGGTCACGTTCACGCCGTGCAGCGTGACGGCGCCGTCGTTGCTCGCCGTCATCGTGTAGTGGACGATGTCGCCCGCCACGACGCCCGTGCTCGGGTTCGCCGTCTTCGTGAGCGACAGTGCCGCGGTCTGGTCGGCGGTGACCGTCGCCGAGCCGGTGGTGCTCACCGGGTTCGAGCTCGGGTCGAGGCCGGCGAGGGTCGCGGTGTTCGAGAACGAGCCGGCGTTCACGTCGGCCTGGGTGACCGTGTACGTCGCCGAGCAGTCGATGGTGTCGTTCGGCGCCAGGGTGGCCGGTGTCGTGGGCGTGCAGGTGATCGCGGACAGGCCCGGCATCGGGTCGGTCACGTCGACGTTGCTCACCGACACGGTGCCGGTGTTCTTCCCGTGGAACGAGTAGGTGACGGTGTCACCGGCCACGACGCCGCTGTTCGGCGACGCGCTCTTCGTGAGCGAGAGCGACGCGGCCTGGTCGGTCGACACCGTGGTGCCGCCGGTGCCGGACACGGGGCCGTCGTGCGGGTCGAGGCCCGCGATGGTCGCGGTGTTCACGATCGAGCCGGCGTCGACGTCGGCCTGGGTGACCGTGTAGGTCGCCGAGCAGTCGATGGTGTCGTTCGGCGCCAGGGTGGCCGGCGTCGTCGGCGTGCAGGTGATCGGCGAGAGACCGGCCATCGGGTCGGTCACGTCCACCGTGTGCACCGTGACGGTGCCGGTGTTGGTGCCGTGGAAGGAGTAGGTGACGGTGTCACCGGCGACGACGCCCGCGCTCGGGGACGCGCTCTTCGTGAGCGAGAGTGCCGGCGCCTGGTCGGCGTTCACGGTCGCGCTCGCGCCGTCGGTCACGGGCGCGTCGTGCGGGTCGAGGCTGCTCACCTGGGCGGTGTTGGTGAACGAGCCGGCGTCGACGTCGGCCTGGGTGACGGTGTAGGTCGCCGAGCAGTCGATGGTGTCGTTCGGCGCCAGCGTGGCCGGCGCGGTCGGCGAGCAGGTGATCGGCGAGAGGCCGCTCATCGGGTCGGTGACGGTCACGCCGTGGAGCGTGACGTCACCGATGTTGGTGGCGTGGAACGCGTAGGTGACGACGTCACCGGCGACCACGCCCGCGTTCGGGGTCGCGGTCTTGGTCAGCGCGACGAGCGGGGTCTGCTGGGCTGCCACCGTGGTCGAGCCCGAGCCCGTCACCGGCTGGTGGTTCGGGTCCGTGCCCGAGGCGGTGGCGGTGTTCGAGAACGACCCGGCGTCGACGTCGGCCTGGGTGACCGTGTACGTCGCGGTGCAGGACATCGACGCGTGCGGTGCGAGGCTTGCCGGTGTTGCCGGGGCGCAGGCGAACGGCGAGAGGCCCGGCATCGGGTCGCTGATCGTGATGCCGTCGACGGTCACGGTGCCGGTGTTCTGGACGTCGACCGTGTAGGTCACGGTCTGGCCCAGCACGACGCCGACGTCGGGCAGCGCGCTCTTGGTGACCGTGAGCTCGGGGCTCTGGTCGGCGGTGACCGTGCTGCTCGCGGGCGCATCCGTGGTGGTGGCGCCGAACGTGCCGTGCGCGGTCGCGGTGTTCAGGATCGAGCCGGCGTCGACGTCGGCCTGGGTCACGGTGTAGGTGGCCGTGCAGACGACGTCGGCGTTCGGGGCGAGCGTCGCCGGGGCGGCCGGGGTGCAGCCGATCGGCGAGAGGCCGGTCATCGGGTCGGTGACGTTCACGTTCGAGAGCGTCACGGTGCCCGCGTTGTGTCCGGTGATCGTGTAGGTGACCACGTCACCGGCGACGACGCCCGCGCTCGGGTTGGCCGTCTTGGTGGCGGTCAGGTCCTGGACCTGGTTCGCGGTCACCGAGGCGCTCGCGGTGTTCGTCACCGGGGCGTTGGCCGGGTTCGAGGCCCGCGACGGTGGCCGTGTTGGCGATCGTGCCGTTGTCGACGTCGGCCTGGGTCACGGTGTACGTGGCGCTGCAGCTCATCGTCGCGTTCGGGGCGAGGGTCGCCGGGGCGGCCGGGGTGCAGGTCACCGGCGAGAGGCCGCTCATCGGGTCGCTGACGCCGACGTTGTGCAGCGTCACCGTGCCCGTGTTCGTCACGCCGAAGGTGTAGGTGACCACGTCACCGGCGACGACGCCCGTGCTCGGCGTCGCCGACTTCGTCAGCGCGACCGAGCTCACCTGGTTCGCGGTCGACGGTCTTGCGAGGCGGTCTGCGACACCGGGTTGTTCGCTCGGGTTCGAGGCCGGCGATCGTGGCGGTGTTCGTGTACGACCCGGCGTCGACGTCGCCTGGGTGACCGTGTACGTGGCGGTGCAGCTGATCGTGGCGTTGGGGGCCAAGGTCGCCGGCGTGCCCGGCGCGCAGCTGATCGCCGAGAGACCCGCGCATCGGGTCGGTGACGGTCACGTTGTGGAGCGTCACCGTGCCGGTGTTCTTGCCGGAGAACGTGTAGGTGACGACGTCACCGGCCACGACGCCGCTGCTCGGCAGCGCCGACTTGGTCAGCGACGAACGATCGAGGTCTGCAGGGCGCTGACGGAAGTCGCCGCCGGAACCGCTGACCGGGTTGTTGCTCGGGTCGAGGCCCGCGATCGTCGCGGTGTTCGAGAACGACCCGGCGTCGACGTTGGCCTGGGTCACCGTGTAGGTCGCGGTGCAGCTGATGGTCGCGTTCGGGGCGAGGGTGGCGGGCGTCGACCGGCGTGCAGGACGACCGCCGAGAGGCCGCTCATCGGGTCGGTGACGGTGACGTTGTGGAGGCTCACCGAGCCGGTGTTCTTGCCGGAGAACGTGTAGGTGACGACGTCACCGGCCACGACGCCGCTGTTGGGCGAGGCGGTCTTGGTCAGGCTCAGCGACGCGCTCTGCGCCGTGGTCACCGTCTTGGCGGCGGTCTGGTTGACCGTGGTGTTGCTCGGGTCCTTGGCGGTCACGGTGCCGGTGTTGAGGATCGAGCCGGCGTCGACGTCGGCCTGGGTCACCGTGTACGTCGCGGAGCACGACATCGTCGCCGCGGCCGCGAGCGTCGAGCCCTGGGCCGGGGCGCACGTGATGGCGGACAGGCCGCTGTGGGGGTCGGTGACGGTCACGTTCGTGAGCGGCAGGGTGCCGGTGTTGGTGACGCCGTACGTGTAGGTGATCACCGTGCCGGCGGTGACGCCCGTGCTCGGCGATGCGTTCTTCGTCAGGCCGAGGGAGGCGGTGCCGGCCGTGTTCGTGATCGTGCAGGTGATGGTGTCGCCGTTCGCCGGGGTCACCGAGAACGACGTGCCGCTGCCGCTGGGCAGGGTCGTCGACGAGCTGCCGTTGGTGTTGGTGCACGCGATCGAGCTCGCGTACTGCCCGATCACCGACGCCGAGCCGCCCGCCATCGCGTCGGTCAGCGTGTAGGTGGTGCCGGCCGCCAGCGTCTGGCTGCCGGTGGTGGCGCTGGTGCCCGCACCGCTCGTCGTGGCGGCGGCGACGGTCGAGGCGCCGTTCTTCACCGCGACCGTGAACTGGTCGGCCGGGTTCGCGCGCGACGCCACCGACTTCACCAGCGTCAGGTGCGGCTTGGCCGTGTTCGTGATGGTGCAGGTGATGTTGTCGGCCGCGGCCGGGGTGATCGTGAAGCTGGTGCCGCTCCCGTTCGGCAGGACGGTGGCCGAGCCGCCGGCCGCGTTCGAGCAGGAGATCGAGCTGAGGTAGTCGGAGAGTGACGACGTGCCGCCGGCCACCGACTCGCTCAGGGTGTAGGTGGTCCCGGCGACCAGGCCGGTCGACGGCGTGGTCGCGCTCGTGCCCGAGCCGCTGGTGGAAGCCGACGCGTCGGTGGTCGCACCGTGGGTGATGGCCACCGTGAACTGGTCGCCGCTCACCACGCGGCCGACGATGCTCTTCGCCAGCGTGATGTGCGGCTTCGCGGCGTTGGTCAGCGTGCAGCTGATCACGTCGCCGGCGGCGGGCGTGATCGTGAACGACTGGCCCGCGCCGGTCGGCAGCGTGGTGCCGGTGCCCGGGGTGGAGTTGGTGCAGGAGATCGACGACGCGTAGTCGGCGAGGGTGCGAGGAGCTCCCCGCGACCATCGACTCGCCGAGGGTGTACGTCGTGCCGGCGGTGACGGTGGTCGCACCGGTGCTCGCGGACGTGCCCGCACCGCTGGTGGTCGCGGACGCGTCGGTCGTGGCGCCGTGGGTCACGGTGACCTTGAACTGGTCGCGCGGCCGCGACGCGCGAGGTGATCGACTTGCTCAGGCTCAGGGTGGGCGCGGTCGGCCCGTTGGTGAACGTGCAGGTGATCACGTCGCCGTTGGCGGGTGTGACGGAGAACGATGCGCCGCTCCCGGACGGCAGGACCGTCGTGGAGCTGCCGTTCGTGTTCGAGCAGCTGATGCTCTTCGTGTACTGGCCGATCGTGGAGACCGAGCCGCCCGCCATCGCGTCGGTCAGCGTGTAGGTGGTGCCCGCGGTCAGCGTGGTCGCGCCGGTCTGGGCGGTGGTCCCGGCGCCGCTGGTGCTCGCCGAGTTGACGTTGGTCGCACCGTTGGCGATGCCGACCGTGAACTGGTCGGCCGCGTTCGCCCGGCTCGACACCGTCTTCTTGAGGTTCAGCGTCGGCGCCGCCGCCACGGTGGTGGAGGCGGTGCTCGAGTTGTTGGTGGTCGGGGTCTTGCCGTCGGTGACGGTCGCGGTGTTGCTGACGACGGTGCCGATCCCGGCGCCCGGCTTGAGGACCTGGGTGTACACGAGCGTCTCGGTCGCTCCTGCCGCCAGGCCGCTCGTGCACGTGATCGTGCTGCCGCTCCGGGTGCACGGGCCGGCGGGACCCGTCTGGGTCCCCGGGACCGGGGTGTTGGCGGTGCCGCCGCCCGGGAAGCTGTCGGTGATCACGAGCGGGTTCGCGGTCGTGCTGTCCGGACCGAGCATGTCGCCGGGGCCGTTGTTGGTGACCGCGATCGTCCAGGTGACCGTCCCGTTCGGGTTCACCGTCGGCGATCCCACGGTCTTCGTGACGGCGAGGTCGTAACAGTTGATCGTGAGCGGGGTGTTCACCGTGTCGGTGACGATCGAACCCGACGGGCGGTCCTTCACCGTCGCGGTGTTCGTGATCGTCGCGCAGGGCGCGGCGTTCGCGATGATCTGCTCGTACGTGATCGTGATCTGCTCGTCCACGTCGAGGCCGCGCGTACCACCCGAAGGCGTGCCGACCGCGCCCGGGGCGCTGTAGGGGCGCGAGCAGACGGTGCTGGCCGGCATCGCGGATCCGACGCTCACGCCGGCGCACGTGAGTGTGCCGGACGCGAGTCCACCACTCGTCCCCGCGGTGTCGGTGAAGCCCGTCACCTTGTACGCCGGGGTCGGCGCCCCGTTCGGTCCCGCCGGCAGGGTGTCGGTGAGCGTGACGGTGTCGCCCTTGGTCATCGGGTACGGCCCGTTGTTCTTCACGGTGACGGTCCACGTGACCTTGCCGCCGGCGTTGACCGTCGGCGACGACACCGTCTTGGTGAGCGCGAGGTTGTAGTTGCACGGGACCCAGGTGATCGAGATCGCGCCGGTACTGCCCGGCGCGGAGCCGGCCGCGGTCGCCGGTCCGCTCGCCCCGGTGATGCTCGTCGGGACGGACGACGCCGCGTCGACGGACGTGCCGCGGACCCAGCTGGACCCGCCGCCGCCGCCGCCGCCGGTGACCGACTGGCTCACCGTCGAGGCGCCACCGCCACCGCCGGTGTACCCGCCGCCGCCGCCGCCGCCGCTGTCGTAGTTGGTGTCGGGACCGCCGTTGCCGCCGTTGCCGGCGGCGGTGCCGGCCGACGCGTTGTACGAACCGTTGCTCGAGTTCGTGCCGCCCGCACCGCCCACGAGGGCCTGGCCGCCGTGGCCGGCACCGACGGTGATGCTGTTCGGGCTGTCGACGCCGTTCGACCCGTCGCCGCCGGCGACCGCGACCGTGCCGGCGCCGATGCCGGTGTACCCGCCACCACCCGCTGCGCCGGTCCCGACCGGAGTGCTCTGGTGCGCGGCGCCGCCGCCTCCACCACCACCTGCGACGAGGACCTTGGTGCCGGCGAAGCTCACGGACGAGCCGCCACCGCCACCACCGCCGCGGTGGTCGTTGACGATCGTGCCGCCCGCGCCACCGTTGCCGTCACCGGCACCGCCGGGCGCGGTCGCGCCCGAGCCGGAGGTCGGTGCCGGCGCACCCGCGCCCACGGTGCCTCCGTAGCTCTGGCCCGGCACCACGCGGAAGGTCGCGCCGATGGTCGCACCCGCACCGCCGACGCCTGAGGTGCCGGCGGCCGCGGACGAGCTCGCGCCGCCACCACCGGTCGCGCTCACGGTCGCGAAGCAGGTGCCGTCGGGCACCGTCCCCGCGGGCAGCGCACCGGCGGTGTTCTTCGTCACCGCGGTCGCCGCCGGCGCCGGGTCGGCACTCGCACGCTCGACGCCGACACCGATGGAGCCGTCGACGGCGGGCAGCGCGATGGCGAGCACCGCGACCAGCTGGAGGATGATGCGCAGCTTGCGGCCGACGCGACGGGAGGAAGAGGTTCGTCCGTTCACGTCGCACCTGTCGGCACGTCGTGTCGACTCACCTGATGATCTTTTTCAGATCATCAGTCGAGATTCTCACCGACTCGTGCGACGGTTCGGGACGCGCAACGACCGGCGGCCCGCACGCGGGCCGCCGGTCGACGGTGATCGTGTCCCGAACGGGACGAACGGGGTCGCGTCAGGCGACGTCGCGCTCGACGCGCAGGATGCACCGCAGTCCGCCGGCGTGGACCTTCACCTTCGCGTCCCAGCCGGCGGTGGCGCCGGGCTTCACCGGGCCGGCTGCGGCCTCGGCGATGCCGACGGTCGTGTCGCCGTGCAGGAACGACACGTAGATGCGGTAGCGCGCGGTCGACGACGCGCTGTTCGTGACCTTGCCGTGCGCGGTCCACGCGTTGCCGTCGGCGGCGCACGTGGTGTCGTGCACGTCCGAGCGCGCGCCCTCGTAGTGGGCGAGCGTGCCGGGCGTGTGGGCCGTCCCGTCGACGAACGGCGTGGTCGACGACGTCGTCGCGACCTGCTTGCTCGCGGCGCGCTTCGCGGAGAGCGACGCGCTGCCGGCGTCCGAGGACGTCCCGCCGCATGCCGTCAGTGCCAGTCCGCCCACGAGGGCGAACGCGATCGTGCGTCGCATGGTTGCTACCTCCCAGGTAGTGCCTCGGACCCAGGTATCGGGCCGCGCCCGGAAGGTCTTGAGCGGAGAGCGTCAGGGCGGCGGGGCGGGCGCCGCGGACGAGCCGGCCGGGCAACTCGCCGGTGTGCACGCCGTCCGCGAACGTGATCGCGCCCGATTTCACCGTGAAGCGGTAGCCGTCGGCGGTCTGCATCAGCCGGCGACCGCCGGCCGGCAGATCGTGCACGATGGTCGGAGCGCGGCAATTCAGGGCATCGAGGTCGATGACGTTCACGTCACCCACGTACCCCGGAGCCAGCACACCCCGGTCGAGCCAGCCGACGTGGGCGGCGGTGCGCTGGGTCTGCATGTGCACGACCTGCTCGACGGGCAGGGTGTCACCGCCGGCGCGGTCGCGTGCCCACAGCACGATCGAGCTCGTCGGCATCGACGCGTCACAGATCGCGCCGCAATGGGCGCCGGCGTCCGACAGGCCGAACAGCGCGAACGGCGTGGTGATCATCTCGTGGATGTCGTCGAAGTTGCCGTGGGCGAAGTTGAACAGCGGCAGGTAGAGGAGCTGATGTCCGTCGCGTTCGAGGAGCGAGTCGAGGACCAGCCGCGCCGGATCGGTACCCGTCGCCCGTGCGTGCGCTCCGATGCTTCGCGACGCGTCGAGCTCGTAGTCGACCGGATCAGCGAGCGGGAACATCACGTCCCAGCCCGCGACGATCTGGCGGAACAGCCCGTCCGGGAGTGCGGCGACCATCGCCGCGTGCTCCTCGAGGATCCGGCGGCTGCGCTCGGGGTCGCGCAGTGCGGCGACACGCTCCGCGTGCGGGAGCTCGGCGACCTCCTGGAACGACGCGGTGAAGAGGAACGGGTTCGCGGTTGCGTCGAGGCCGAGCAGGACGCCGATCGGGCGCGTCGCGACCTGCGGCTTGACGTCGAGCCCCTCGCTGCGGAGCTCCGCGACGCGCGCGAACAGGTGCCGCCACCGCTCGGGTGAGTGGTACGCCTGCTGCACGGTGAAGCTCAGCGGGCGGCCCGACGCGCGTGCGAACGCGGCGATGACGTCGAGCTCGCGGTTCGCGAAGTCGTCGTCGGGTGTCTGGTAGCAGTCCGAGATCAGCTGCGTGACCCCTGCGCCCGCGACACGCATCGTGTCGGCGACGGTGAGCAGCTCGCGCTCGGTCGCGGTGAGGGTGCCGATGTTGGTGCCGTCCTTCGTGCGGTGCACGTCGGTCCGGCTCGTCGCGAAACCGAGGGCACCGGCAGCGAGGCCTTCACCGACGAGACGCGAGAGCTGATCGAGCTCGCCGTCGGTCGGGGCCTCGGTGTGATCGGCGCCGCGTTCGCCCATCACGTAGGTGCGCAGCGCGGCGTGGGGGAGGTGCGCACCCATGTCGACCGTGTGCGGCGTCGCGTCGACCGCGTCGAGGTACTCGGGGAAGGACTCCCACTCCCACGTGAGCCCCTCCGCCAACGCGGTGCCCGGGATGTCCTCCACGCCCTCGAGCAGCCCGATGAGCCAGTCGTGGCGATCAGCCCGTGCGGGTGCGAAGCCCACGCCGCAGTTGCCCATCGCGATCGTCGTGACGCCGTGCAGCGACGACGGCGCCACGATCGGGTCCCACGTGACCTGGCCGTCGAAGTGGGTGTGGATGTCGACGAAGCCGGGGGTGACGATCGCGCCGTCGGCGTCGATCTCGCGTGTCCCGCGCTCGTCGACGGTGCCCGACCTCGGTGATCACGCCGTCGTCCACCGCGACGTCGCCCACGAACGCCGGCGCGCCGGTGCCATCGACCACGGTGCCGTTCCGGATCACCAGCTCGTGCATATCGGCGACTCCGCTCGCGCCTCTGCGCGCTTGCCGGACGGGGCTCGCTGCGTCGCGGCTCGCCTCCGCAAGCTCCGGCTCGGTTGGTGCCCGAGAACCTACTGTGCGCTCGACGCATTCGTTTGGGGGGACCATGAAGTATCGGGTCATCCAGTGGGCGACTGGAATGGTCGGGCAGGAGGCGATTCGCGGCGTGCTCGCCCATCCCGAGCTCGAGCTCGTGGGCGTCTGGGTGCACAGCGAGGACAAGGTCGGCCGCGACGCCGGCGAGCTGTGTGGTCTCGATCCGATCGGCGTCACCGCGACGAACGACGTCGACGCGTTGCTCGCGCTCGACGCCGACTGTGTGGTCTACGCACCGGTGCTCGCGAGCACGACGACCGTGATCAGGCTGCTCGAGTCGGGACTGAACGTCGTGACGCCGGTCGGGTGGATCTATCCGGGGGAGTCGCCCAAGATCGCGGCGATCGAGGATGCGGCGCGGCGGGGCAACGCGACGTTGCACGGCACCGGCATCAACCCGGGTGGCATCACCGAGCGGCTGCCGCTGCTGCTGTCGTCCTGGTGTCGCGACATCTGCCATGTTCGCGCCGAGGAGTTCTCCGACATCCGCAACTACCCGACCGCCTCGGTCGTGCGTGACGTCATGATGTTCGGGACCCCGCCCGAAGCCGCGCGGACGAGCCCGATGCCCACGATCCTCGGCCTCGGCTTCTGCGAGTCGATCGACATGATCGCCGACGAGCTCGGCTGGGTCCTCGACGCGCAGAAGCGCACCACGCACGAGATGGCGGTTGCGACGCAGGACCTGGACACGCCCGTCGGCGTGATCGAGCAGGGCACGGTCGCTGCGCAACGGTTCACCTGGGAGGGGTTGGTCGGCGGCGAGCCGGTGATCACCGTGCGCGTGAACTGGCTCATGGGGGAGGAGCATCTCGACCCGGCCTGGTCGTTCGGAGCCGACGGCCAGCGGTTCGAGGCGGCGATCACCGCGGAGCCGCCGGTGTCGGTGGTGGTGCACGGCCTGCACCCGCCGGTGGTGGGTGAGCATCCCGAGATCGGGCTCACCGCGCCCGCGATGCACTGCGTGAACGCGGTGCCCTACGTGTGCGCCGCCGATCCGGGGATCGCGACCTACCTGGACCTGCCACTCATGGCCGGCCGGGCGTCCTGATCGGCGCCTCCGCTCGGATGCGTCGAGCGGATCGCGCTGTCGGGATGAGCCCTCGTCCGGCGATCGCGCAGAGGTGCGAGCGGAGCCGCCGATCAGGTGTCGACGACCGGCTGGGTGAAGACCCGGACCTCGTGCTCGTCGAAGAGCTCCGGCAGCACCCAGCCGTCGACGCGTCGTCGCAGCCGGAACCGCGTCTGAGCCGCCGTCGCGCACGGTCTCCTCGATCTGGAAGCCGTCGATCCACCGGTCGCCGAACCGCAGGTGCACCTCGCACTGCAACGGGCGCTCCTCGAGTGAGGCCGGCGCGACCGGCAGATCGGCGAGCAGGTCGGCCGTGAGGTCGATGTCGCGTGCCGGCCCGACATCGACGGCGGCGTCGGCGCCGGATGCGAACCGCGACGGATCGATGCTGCCGCCGATGACGGTTCCGGCGCTCGACGCGGCATCGGGCACGGCGACCTCGGTGAACCGGTCGGGCATCGTCGAGGCGTTCGGGGCCGATCCGGTGGTCGTGCCGGCCGCCGCCAGCGCCGGTGGCGGTGACGCGATGAACATCGTCAGCAGCTCGATCGCCCGGGTCAGCCGGCGGTGGTCGTCGCGATCCTGCTCGGTCTGGAGTCGGAGCCGGTCGGTGACCGCCGACATGCGGCTGAGCGCGCTGATGAGCTCGACGTCGCGACGGGCGAGCTCCTGGTGGAGCCCGGTGAGCTCGGCGCGCAGCGCCTCGACCTGGAGCTGCGCAGTCTCGGCCTGGAGCACGGCGAGATCGAGCGCGCGCTGTCTTCTCCTCGGCACTCCGGCTCCCCTCCCAACGGACGCATCACGGTACGCCGGGGCCGGACTCAGGTGGTGGAGCCTCCGAGCGGCGCGAACGGGATGGTGAACGCCGGTGACTCGACGCCGCCGTCGACCTCGAACACCTTGCCGGTCACCCAGCTCGCCGCGTCGGACGCGAGGTACAGGACGGCGGCGGCGATGTCCTCGGGCTGACCGACGCGCTGCATCGGCGTGTTCGACTCGAGGCGATGGCGGACGGAGTCGTCGGTGAGCACGTGCGCGAGCGCGGCCGTCTCGACACCGCCCACCTCGATCGCGTTCACCCGCACGATCGGCGCGAGCTCGGGCGCCATCGCCCGCGTCATCATCGAGAGCGCGGCCTTGGCGGTCGCGTACGCGACGAAGCACGGCTGCACCATGCTCGCGGCGCGCGACGAGATGTTGACGACGCTGCCGGCGCCCGTCTCGACCATGTGCGGGACGCAGAGCTGGGTCAGGGTGAACGCGGCCAGCACGTTGAACCGGAAGGCCGCCTCCAGGTTGCGCGGGCTCGTGCCCATGATCGGCCGCGGGTCCCAGCCGCCGGCATTGTTGACGAGCACGTCGATCCGACCGAGCTCGTCGTGGGCGCGCCCGACGAGCGCAGCGAGCTGATCCGCGTCGGTGACGTCGGTCGCGATCGCCACCGCCCGCCGTCCGGCCGCGCGGATCGGTTCGGCCACGGCGTCGAGGTCCGACTGCGTGCGGGCCGCGAGTACGACGTCGGCCCCGGCCTCGGCCAACGCGATCGCACACCCTGCGCCGATGCCCTTGCCCGCGCCGGTGACGATGGCGACGCGGTCGGTGAGGTCGAACCGGTCCTGGATCATCGTGGCAGAGTACGACGCGCGGCCGAACGGCCTCGGGGAAGAGCGGAGCAGATGAGTGATGACACGGTGCTGGTCGACGTCGCCGACGGAGTCGCGACCATCACGATCAACCGGCCCGAGGCGCGCAACGCGCTGAACCGCGCAGTGCGAAGGGCGCTCCCGACGGCGATCGAGACGTGCGAGGCCGACGACGCGGTCGACGTGATGATCCTCACCGGAGCGGATCCCGCCTTCTCGGCCGGGGTCGACCTCAAGGAGATCGGCGCCGGTGCCACCGCCGGCGACGACCTGCGCTCGGGTCCGGCCGAGCCGGCGCTCGCGGACATGGACATGGGTGGGCGCGACGCCGACGGGCGCCTTCCCTGGCGGGGCGCGCTCCCACCCCGTACCAAGCTCCTGATCGGCGCGGTCAACGGCGTCGCGGTCACCGGCGGGTTCGAGCTCGCGCTCGGTTGCGACTTCCTGATCGCGTCCGAGCGCGCCCGGTTCGCCGACACCCACGCCCGGGTCGGCGTCATGCCGGGCTGGGGGCTCACCGTGCTCCTCGCCCAGCGGATCGGCGTCGCCCGGGCCCGCGAGATGAGCGTGACCGGGAACTTCATCGACGCGCAGCAGGCCTACGAGTGGGGCCTGGTCAACCACGTCGTGCCCCACGACGAGCTCCTGGGGTACTGCCGGCAGATCGCAGCCGACTGTCGGACGATCGACCAGCTCGCGGTGCGCCGCATGCTGTCGACCTACGACGAGAGCAGCCTCACGACCGTCGGCGAGGCGTGGGTGATCGAGGATCGCGTCTCGCGCTCGTGGGAGGGCTCGGGCTTCGACCCCGCCGAGATCGAGAAGCGCCGCGCCGGGATCATGGCGCGTGGCCGCGACCAGACCGGCGCCTGACGTCAGCGGGTGAGGGTGACGAGCGCGGCTGCCGCGGCCGTGGGCCCACCCTCGGCCGCACTGGTGGCCGCGATGGTGCGCGCCGCGGCGCGGAAGCGCGGCGCCGACGCCACGCGCTCGACCGCGCTCGCGACCTCGGCCACCGACGCGCCGGACGCGAGCCGCGACGCCTGCACCGAGGTGTTCCACCCGCTCGGCGTTGAGCGGCTGATCCCGCGCGATCGGTGTGCACACGAGCGGCACGCCGGCCTGGAGCGCACCGGCGACGCTCGCCATCCCGGCGTGGGTGACCATCACGTCCGCCTGGGCGAGCAGCGCCGCGTGATCGACCCAGTCGGTCACGACCACGCCGGCGGGTGCGGCGATCGACGCCGGGTCGACGACCGACCCGGTCGTGACGATCCCACGCGCGTCGATCGTGCCGAGCGCGTCCACGATCGACGCGAGCAGTGACGGCCTGGTCCATGAAGGTCGTGCTGAGACCGACCAACACCTTCGGGCCGTCGCCGTCCGGGAAGCGCACTCGGTCGCCCTGCGCCGGCGCGGGGACGAGGAAGCCGTAGTGGTCGAGCGGTGCCGGCGGGGCCTCGGTCGGAGCGTCGAACGCCGCCGGCACCACCGGGATCAGCCGGTCATGGGCACGGAAGAGATCCGGCCACCGACCGGCCGGCGCCAGTCCGAACTCGGTGCGCGTTGCGTTCACGAGGTCGCCGAGCAGCGGCCAGACCTCGCCCATCCAGGTGTCGACGAACGTGCGGTACACGCTGTGCAGCATCACGGCCGACGGTCGGTCGAGCGACTCCGCCGCCGCGAGCGCACCGGCGAGGTTCGCGTCGGTGAGCGTGACGTCGACGTCGTGGTCGCGGGCGACGGCCAGCAGGTCCTCGGCCACCTGCAGCCCCGTGAGCGCAGGCACGATCAGGTCGATCTGCTCCTCGAGGGGAACGCGGCGGTCGTAGTCGCCCAACGCGGTGAACGGCACGAACGTCGCGCCGGCCGCGACGGCGCGGGATCGCACCGACGGTTGTGCGAGCACGACGACGTCGTGCCCCGCGCGTCGCAGCGCCTGCGTGATCGCGATCATCGGCGGCACCGTGCCGCCGGCGTCGTGCAGCGTGAGCAGGAACCGGCGCGCCGGCCCGGAGGCCCCGGTCATCGGGATCTTGCGTGCGTCAGCGCGGCGCGAGCGCGGTGAGCTCGACGGCGTTGTCGTGCAGGACGAGACCCTGCGCAGCGACGTCGAGCTCCTTCACCTCGACCGCGTAGTCGAGCGGGTTCGGCATGCCCTCGATATGGGGCCAGTCCGAGCCGAAGATGACACGTTCCGGGCCCATGAGCTCCGCGATCTCATAGGGGTCGTCCTCCCAGAAGGGGTTGATCCACACGTTGCGACGGAACGTCTCGATCGGGTCCTCGGGGAAGAAGCCCGGGATGCGGCGGTGCTGTGATCGCAGCTTGCGGAACAGGTCGGGGAGGAACTCGCTGCCGTTCTCGACGCTCGCGACCCGGATGCCCGGGAAGCGAGCGAAGAAGCGGTCGAAGATCAGGCTCGCGAGGAAGTCGTAGATGGCGCGCTCCATGTGGAGCATCTTGATGCTGGGTCCGCCGCCGCCCGAGCCGAAGCTCGCGCTGAAGCCGTCGGGTGCGTAGCCGTTGGCCGTGTACCCGCTGTCGCCCGCGTGCACGACCACGGTGAGCCCCGCCTCCTCGACGCGCGACCAGAACGGGTCGAACTCGGTGCTGCCCGGCGTGCGCGGGCCGAGACGCGTGAACTGCGCCGCCGGCCGCAGCACGATCATCCGCGCGCCGCGGTCGATCGCCCACTCGAGCTCCGAGATCGCCCAGTCCTGGTCGGCGAGTGACAGGTACGGCGCGGCGAAGATCTTGTCGCGGTACGCGAAGCCCCAGTCCTCCTCGACCCACCGGTTGAACGCGGTGAACGTGAGGGTGAACGCCTCGACGTCGGGGAGCAGCAGCTCCTCGTAGAGCATCCCGAGCGTCGGGAACATCCACGCGCCCTCGAGGCCCTGCTCCTCGAGCACGGCGAGGCGCGCGTCGCGGTCCCGGTACTCCGCGCGGATCGGCTCGCGGTCGGCGAGGAACTCGAGCGGGTTGCGGCCGTCGGGGTTGCCCCGGAAGTAGTCGTGCATCGCGCCGGCCTTGGCGATCGGGTCGAACGTCGGGTTGTTGACGACCCGGCTCACCTTCCCGCCGACCACCTGGTACTGGCGACCGCCGATGTCGCACCACTGCACGCAGCGCGGTCCGAGGCGCGGGTCGAGATGGCGGGTGAACGCGTCGAGCGCCTCGTAGTAGTGGTTGTCGGCGTCGAAGACGGGGCCGTCGTACATCGTCATGACGGCAAGTCTAGAACCGGTTCTACCCGTCGGTCGGAGGCCACACCCGGGGGTGGTCGGCACGATCGACGGCCGCGAGCGGCGTGCCGTTCGACCACTCGCGCTGGTGCGCCTTCGCGGGCGCGCCGGGCCGGAGAAACGTGCGGGCGTCGTCGCCGCAGTACCGAACCGAGATCGCCCGCCGGCGGGTCGTGGCGGACCGGTTGCCGCCCGCCGCGTGCAGCGTCCGGGCGTGGTGGACGACGACGTCTCCCGGCGTGGTGGCGAACGTGAGGATGTCGACCTCGCCCGCCGCCGCGAGCGCGTCGATGTCGGGCACGCGCGGGCCCGCGGTGCCCGGGATCGGCTCGTCGGTGACGAAGAGGTTGGGCCGGTAGGTCGCGTCCCACCGGTGCGAGCCGCGCGCGTAGCGGACCGCGCCGCTCTCGGGCGTCACGGGATCGAGCGAGCACCAGGTGGTCGCGAGTTGCTCGCCGCTGACGTGGAAGTAGCCGAGGTCCTGGTGCCACACCGTCGGCGCCGCGGTACCGGGCTCCTTCACCAGCACGCTGTCCTCGTAGAGCCACAGCGCGGTGGAGTCGAGGAGGCCCGGCCACGAGCCGCGGGAGCGCGGTGGCCCCGGCGAACCACGCGAACTCGTCCTGCTCCCGCCAGTGGTCGACGCCACCGGCGAAGCGGCCCCCGGTGGACGGCCCGAGCTCCGCCAGGTTCGCGACCACGTTCGAACGCAGCGCGCGCTCGACGGGTTCGGCCATCCGCGCGACGACCTCGGGGTCGAGTGCGTCCCGTACGCAGACGACGCCGTCGGACGCGAACGTCGCCTGCTCGGCCGGAGTGATCGTGCGCACGGCTCAGTCCGTTCCCACTGTCGCGAGCGTCGTGCGCAGCTCGTGCTTGAGCACCTTGCCGGAGCCGTTGCGAGGCAGCTCGTCGACGATCTCGACGCGGCGCGGTGACTTGAAGCCCGCGAGCCGGCCCCGGCAGTGCGCGATCAGCTCGTCGGCGTCGACCGGCTCGCGCAGGACCACGACCGCGGTCACGACCTCACCCCAACGCTCGTCGGGGAGTCCGACGACCGCGACGTCGCGTACCGCGGGATGCGCGTGCAGCACCTCCTCGACCTCGCGTGACGCCACGTTCTCGCCACCGCTCACGATGATGTCCTTCGTCCGGTCGACGACGGTCACGAGACCGTCGGCGTCGACGCGGGCCACGTCGCCGGTGTGCAGCCAGCCGTCGGCGTCGATCGCGGTGGCGGTGGCCTCGGGATCGTCCCAGTAGCCGCGCATGACCTGCGGCGCCCTGATCAACAGCTCGTCCCGACCACCGAGGCGGACCTGCGACCCCCGGCGCCGGTCGCCCGGCGGCGACGAGCAGGCGGGCATCACCCCGCGCGGCGGCGCGGTGCTCCTCGGGGCCGAGGAAGATGGCGTTGCCCGACAGCTCGGTCATGCCGAAGCCCTGCGAGCAGTCCCAGTCCCAGCGCTCCACCACCCGCCGCAGCACCGGACCGGGAATGGGCGACGCGCCGTACCCGAGGGCGCGAACGGTCGCGAGGTCGGCGTCGTCGACCTCGGGGTGATCGAGCAGCATCGCGATCATCGTCGGCGCGAGCGAGAGCATCGTGACCGCGTGGGCGCGGACGAGGTGGGCGAGCGCGGCGGCGTCGAACGTGGCCTGCAGCACGATCGGGCGCGCCCGTCGGTGCAGGACCATCACGTTGTACCCGGCCACGTGGCAGAGCGGGAAGGGCGTGGCGAGCACGTCGTCCGAGCCGACGGGTCGGGCGGTGAGCGTCGCGTCGACCGCGGCCACGAGGCTCGCGTCGGTGAGCATCGCCAGCTTCGGGTCGCCGGTCGTGCCCGACGTGCCGACGAGCCACGCGGTGTCGTCGATCTCGCGACGAGGCGGCATCCACTCACCTGCGGCGACGAGCCTCGCCGCGCGCGTGTCGAGGTCGATCGTCGGGACCGCGGTGTCGAGTCGCGCGAGCAACGACGACGCGCCGTAGACGAGGCGGACGTCGGCGCGCGCGAGTGTCCGCTTCCACTCGTCGGGATGCAAGCGGTGGTTGAGCGGCACGAGGACCCGACCGGCGAGCGGCGCCGCGTAGTACAGCTCGACGTACTCGGCGCGGTTCTCGGCGAGGACTGCGACGCGGTCGCCGAGCGCGGTGCGGGCGGCGAGCTGCGCACCCCGCCGGTGCACGCGGGCGAGGAGCGTCGGCGAAGGAGACCGTCTCCGTCGCCGTGATCACCGCCGGCGTCGCCGGCGCGCGCTGCGCCGCGTCGGTGAGCAGGTCGATGAGCACAGCGCATCGTGGCACCCCACGGCCGCGTCCGAAAGCCGCTAGCACTGGCCACCGGCGCGTGCGATGGTGCACGGGTGATTCCCGACTTCGACCAGTGCTACCGCGCCGTCGAGAGCAAGGACGCCCGCTTCGACGGGTGGTTCTTCACCGCGGTCAGGACGACGGGGATCTACTGCCGACCGAGCTGCCCGGCGCGCACGCCGTACCCGCGCAACGTCGAGTTCTTCCCGACGGCGGCCGCCGCCCAGCGGGCCGGGTACCGGGCGTGCAAGCGCTGCCGCCCCGACGCCTCGCCGGGATCGCCGGAATGGGATCCGCGCGGCGACGTCGTCGCCCGGGCGATGCGCCTCATCGCCGACGGGGTCGTCGATCGTGAAGGTGTGTCGGGACTCGCGCGCCGGCTCGCGTACAGCGAACGTCAGCTCCACCGCCTGCTCGTCTCCGAGCTCGGTGCGGGCCCGCTCGCGCTCGCCCGGGCGCAACGCGCGCAGACCGCACGGGTGCTGATCGAGACGACCGACCTGCGCTTCGCCGACGTCGCGTTCGCGTCCGGGTTCGCGAGCATCCGCCAGTTCAACGACACCGTCCGTGAGGTGTTCGCCACGACGCCGAGCGCGATGCGTACGCGGGGGACCGCACCCGCCGAGGCCGGCAGCGTCACCGTCCGTCTCGCGGCGCGGCGGCCGTTCGCCGGCGCCGACCTGCTCGCCTTCCTGGGGCCGCGTGCCGTCACCGGCGTCGAGGTGCTCGAGGCCGGCACGTACCGCCGATCGCTCGCGCTCCCGCACGGCAACGCGGTGCTCACGCTCACCCCGGGTCCCGAGGGAGTGACCGGTGGGTTCCGGCTGGACGATCTCCGCGACCTCACGGCGGCCGTCGCGCGCACCCGCCGGCTCTTCGACCTCGACGCCGACCCGGTGGCGATCGATGCCGCGCTGGCGCACGATTCGATCCTGCGCCCGCTCGTGCGCCGGCGTCCCGGCCTCCGGGTGCCCGGCCATCCCGACGGCTTCGAGCTGGTCGTACGTGCGGTGGTGGGCCAGCAGGTGTCCGTGGCCGGGGCGCGCACGATCCTCGGGCGTCTGGTCGCCAAGTTCGGCAAGCCGCTCGACGCGCCCCTCGACACGATCACCCACGTGTTCCCCGACGCGGCGACGATGGCGGCCCTCGACGCCGGCGAGCTCCCGATGCCGAGGGCGCGCGCCACGGCGCTGCGCGACGTCGCCGCGGCGTTCGCCGACGGGCGCATCGTCGTCGACCCGGGGGTCGACCGGGACGAGCTGCGGAACGCGCTGCTGGCGCTGCCGGGCATCGGGCCCTGGACCGTCGAGTACGTGATGATGCGCGCCGTGGGCGATCCCGACGCCTTCCTCGCGTCCGATCTGGGCGTGCGCCGCGCGCTCGAGGCCCGCGGACTCGACGGACGGCCATCGAGCCTCGACCGAACGCGCCGCGGGCTGGAGCCCGTGGCGCGCCTACGCCAACGCCCATCTCTGGGCATCGGAGGGAGACAGACCATGACCACCCGCTGGTCCGTGTACGACGGTCCCGAAGGCCCGTTGCTGCTCGCGGTGGACGACGACGACCACCTCGTCCGGCTCCACTTCGCGCACCGCGGTGACCAGGTCGAGGACGGACTGGGAGCGCGACGACGCGCGCACTCGCCGATTGGTCCCGGCAGCTCGATCGAGTACTTCGCCGGCACCCGGACCGACGTTCGACCTGCCGCTGCGGCTGCACGGCACCGCGTTCCAGGTCGAGGTGTGGCAGCAGCTCCGCCGGATCCCGTACGGCGAGACCATCTCGTACGGCGAGCTGGCCGCGGCGGGTCGGTCGGCCGGAGGCGGCGCGTGCCGTGGGTGCGGCCAACGGGCAGAACCCGATCGCGATCGTCGTGCCGTGTCATCGTGTGATCGGCGCCGACGGCTCGCTCACCGGCTTCGGCGGCGGGCTGGAGTGGAAGCGCCGGCTCCTCGACCTCGAACAGCCGCAACGCAGCCTGCTCGACGCGTGACCGACGTCCGCGTCGATGCGGCTTCTGCTCGGCGAGCGGGACGTCCTCGCGCGGCTGCTCGAGCTCTACGCGCACGACTTCTCGGAGCGCAACGGGGCCGAGGTCGGCGACGACGGCACGTACGGCTACCGGTTCCTCGATCGCTACTGGGCGGAACCCGATCGACATCCGTTCCTGTTCCGCGTCGACGGCCGGCTCGCCGGGTTCGCGCTCGTGCACTCGGGCCCGCCGCACGACATGGCCGAGTTCTTCGTCCTGCGGAAGTACCGACGGGGAGCGGGTCGGCACCGACGCCGCGCGCGCGGTCTTCGCCCGGTTCCCGGGGGAGTGGCAGACCCGAGAGCAGTTCGAGAACACCGGTGCGATCGCCTTCTGGCGGCGGGCGATCCCCGTGCCGTTCGACGAGGGCGAGACCGATGAGGGCCCCGTGCAGCGCTTCGTGATGCCGGCACCGTCGCGCCCGTAAGGGCGACTTTGCGTTCCTGACCTGCCGTTCCGGTGCTGCAGGAACCGCAAAGTCGCAGAGGGCCGCGTCGCCCGGCCTGACCTCCGGCGCCCCGGCGTGAAACGATGCGAGGCATGGCCCACGACCCGATCTCGACGCCGACCGAACGCGCCGCGGAGCACCTCGAACCGCGGTACGTCTTCCCCGACGCCGAGGCCGCGGCCGACGCCAAGCTGGCCGCGCTCGGAAAGCGTCCGAACGTCGCGCTCATCGTCTTCGACGACGTCGGCTGGGGCGACTTCGGCTGCTACGGCGGTGGCGTCGCGGTCGGTGCCCCGACGCCGAACATCGACCGGCTCGCACGGGAGGGCAAGCTCCTCACCAGCTGCTACTCGGAGCCGAGCTGTACGCCGAGCCGGGCCTCGCTCATGACCGGTCGGCTCCCCATGCGGCACGGGCTCATGCGCCCGCCGATGTACGGCGAGCGCGGCGGCCTGCAAGGTGAGATCACGATCGCCCAGTTGCTGAGCGACGCGGGGTACGTCACCCAGGCCGTGGGCAAGTGGCACATGGGCGAGAACACCGAGTCCCAGCCGCAACACGTGGGCTTCGACGACTTCTACGGCTTCCTCTCCGTGTCGGACATGTACACCGAGTGGCGCGACCCGTACTTCTTCCCCGAGGTCGTCTACTCCGAGGAACGCACGCGCTGGATCGAGAACCAGCCGTTCTCGAAGTGCTTCGTGCACGCGGAGCGCGGCGGCGACATCGAGGAGGTGGAGGAGGTCACGATCCCGGTCCTCGCGCTGCTCGACGACAAGTGGTGCACGTACTCGCAGCGCTTCATCGAGCGCATGGCGTCGCTCCGGGGCACGGACGACGAGCGGCCGTGGTTCCTCTACCACTGCACGCGCGGCACGCACTTCGACAACTACCCGCATCCCGACTGGCTCGGGCGCTCACCGGCGAAGCATCCGTACAAGGACGCGATGATGGAGCTCGACGACATCGTCGGCCGCCTCGTGCAGACGCTCGACGAGACCGGTCAGCTCGACGACACGCTGATCTTCATCACCTCCGACAACGGACCGGAGATGGAGACGTGGCCCGACAGCGCGTACTCCCCGTTCCGCAGCTCGAAGGGCAGCACGTGGGAGGGCGGCCAGCGCGTGCCCGGCGTCGTCTACTGGCGCGGGACGATCGAGCCCGGCCAGGCCACCGACGGCCTGTTCTCGCTCATGGACTGGTTCCCGACGCTGCTGCGGTTCGCGGGCGCGACCGACGCCACTCCCTCCGACCGCTACCTCGACGCGGTCGACCAGACGAGCTTCCTGCTCGGTGACGCGGCGGAGTCGAACCGACGCTTCCTCTACTACTGGCTCGGCAACACGTTCTCGGCGGTGCGGTGCGGCGAGTACAAGATGATGCTGGCGTCGACGTCCGACGACGACCGCGACATCCAGAACTCGGGCGGGTTCAGCGGCGTGACCCAGAAGTACACGTACTCCCGCCTCTACAACCTGTACCTGGATCCGAAGGAGCAGCACTCCTACATGATCCGCAAGATCCCGTACCTCGACACGTTCACCGCAGGGATCGGCCAGCACCTCCGGACGTTCGGGAAGTTCCCGCCGAAGGTCGTCGTCGGAGGTGTGGGATGACCGACACGCCGGCACCGCCGTCCACGCACACCCGCGGCCGCTTCGACTCCCGTTCGATCCCACCGCTGCTCGCCGACTGGGCGTGCGTCGCGGTCTTCGTGGTCCTCGGCAAGGAGAACCACGGCTACGAGAAGGGCGTCACCTGGTTCCTGACCGTGTGGTGGCCGCTCGCGGTCGGAGTGCTCGTGGGCGGGCTGATCATGCGGATCTACACCGAGGACACCGACTGGCCGGGCCGACTGCTCGCGACGATCGCGATCGCGGTCATGATCGGCGGTCCGCTGCGCTGGCTCACGGGCCGGCCGATCTACAGCGTGTTCACCGTCGTCGCGTTGTTCGTCCTGTCGCTGCTCATGTACGGGTGGCGGTTGCTTGCGATCGCCGTCCGTCAGGCGCGCGCCCGTTCGTGACACGCGCGCAGCTCGTCCCGCGCCTCGCCGGCTTCGGCACGACGATCTTCGCCGAGATGTCGGCGCTCGCCGTCGCCACGGGGTCGATCAACCTCGGCCAGGGCTTCCCCGACGTCGACGGCCCGCCCGAGGTGCGTGACGCCGCGATCGCGGCGATCCGCGCCGGGCACAACCAGTACCCACCGGGACCGGGCATCCCCGAGCTGCGGGCCGCGATCGCCGTGCACCAGCGGCACTGGTACGGACTCACGTACGACCCCGACACCGAGGTGCTGGTCACGGCCGGCGCGACGGAGGCGATCGCCGCGGCGCTCCTCGCCCTGTGCGATGCGGGCGACGAGGTGGTGGTGTTCGAGCCCTACTACGACTCGTACGCCGCGTGCATCGCGATGGCCGGTGGGGTGCGCGTGCCGGTGACGCTCCGGACGCCGGACTACGCGTTCGACGCCGCCGAGTTGCGGCGCGCCATCACGCCGCGCACGCGGCTCCTGCTCCTCAACTCGCCGCACAACCCGACGGGCAAGGTCTTCTCGCGCGAGGAGCTGGACATGATCGCCGCGGTGTGCGTCGAGCACGACCTCGTCGCGATCACCGACGAGGTCTACGAGCACCTCACGTTCGACGGCGTCGAGCACGTGCCGCTCGCGACCCTGCCGGGCATGCGCGACCGCACGATCACGATCTCCTCGGCGGGCAAGACGTTCTCCTTCACCGGCTGGAAGGTCGGCTGGGCGTGCGCGTCACCGGATCTGCTCGCTGCGGTGCGCTCGGCCAAGCAGTTCCTCACCTACGTGAACGGCGCGCCGTTCCAGCACGCGATCGTCGTCGGGCTGGGGCTGCCCGATGCGTGGTTCCACGACTTCGCCGCCGACCTCGGCGCGCGTCGGGACCTGTTGATCGCGGGACTGTCGGCCGCGGGGTTCACGGTGTTCGAGCCGCACGGCACCTACTTCGTGACGACCGACGCCGCCCCGCTCGGTGCGACCGACGGTCTCGCGTTCTGCCGGGAGCTCCCCGCGCGCTGCGGCGTGGTCGCCGTCCCGAACTCGGTCTTCTACGACGACGCCGACGCGGGTCGCACGCTGGTGCGCTTCACGTTCTGCAAGCGGCGCGAGGTCCTCGCCGAGGCCGTCGACCGCCTCGCCGCCCTCGCCTGAACCGAACCACCACGCGTGCTGCACCCCTGGGGTGCGATACGAGCGCTGGTACAGGGTCAACGCGGGTCAGGGGCGCTCGGCGACGTCGATGATGCGGTCGGTCTGGGCCTTCTGCTCGTAGATCAGGCGGGCGAGCCAGAACCGGAAGAACGTCGCCAACGAGCCCTTGAGGAACAGCGCCGCGCCGAGGACGGTCACGGCGACGCCGATGAGGGCGATGATGATCGCGTCCCGCTGGCCGAGCGGATTCGACGTGTTGTGCGACTGCGCGTATCCGACGATGGTCACGATCACCCCGATGACCATCAGGGTGAAGCCGCTGCGCAGCGCGAGCCGGTCGCGCCCGGCCGCCGGGTCCTTCACCTGCATCTCGGCGATGTCCCGCTTGAACTGCTCGACGCGTTCCGGGTGCTCGATCATCGTTGTGTCACTCCTGGTCTCACCGCGGCTCGCCGCCGAGGTACGCCTTCGACAATTCATCCTGCAACTCGTGCGGTGTCCCCACGCGCGCCACCCGGCCGTGCACCAGCACGGCGGCGAGATCGGCAACGCCGAGCACCGTGCTCGCGAACTGCTCGACCACCAGGATCGAGACACCCTCGCGCGCGATCTGGGCCACGATCGCGTAGAGCTCCTCCACGATGATCGGTGCGAGTCCCATCGAGAGCTCGTCGAGCAGCAGGAGGGCCGGATGGGTGGCCAGCCCCCGCGCCATGGCGAGCATCTGCTGCTCGCCGCCCGACAGGGTCCCCGCGATCTGCTTGCGTCGCTCCTCGAGCCGCGGGAAGCGGGTGTACGCCTCGCGCTCGATGGTGCTCAGACTCGTGCCCGAGTACGTCATCATCCGGAGGTTCTCCCGGACCGTCAGGTTCGGGAAGATGCCCCGGCCCTCGGGAATGAGACACAGCCCGCGCCGGGCCAGGTCCTCCGGCGCCGTCCCGTTCACCCGACGGCCGGCCACGAACACGTCGCCGGCCGTCGGCGCGTGCAGCCCGGCCGCCACCCGCAGCGTGGTGGTCTTGCCCGCGCCGTTCGGGCCGAGGAGCGCCACGACACTGCCCTCGGGCACCTCGAGGTCGATGCCGAAGAGCACGTCGATGCGGTCGTACGCGGCGCGCACGCCGCGCAGCTCGAGGAGGTTCACGAGCTGGTCCCCAGGTACGCGGCGAGCACGGCCTCGTCGGCCTGGATCTCGGCCGGCGTCCCGCTCGCGATGATCCGACCGAAGTCGAGCACGTGCACGGTGGAGCACACCTCCATCACCAGTGCCACGTCGTGCTCGACGAGCACCACCGCCACGCCGTCGGCGGCGAGCGCACGGAGCAGCTGCGCGAACTCGATCGTCTCGCTCTCGTCCTGACCCGACGCGGGCTCGTCGAGGAGCAGCACCTGCGGCTTGGTGGCGAGGCAGCGGCCGAGCTCGACCAGGCGGCACTGTCCGGTGGGGAGGGAGTCGACCCGTGCGTCGGCGACGCGCTCGAGACCGACGCGTTCGATGATGTTCTCCACCACCTCGGCGGGGTCGTCCTTGTCGTGCGACCAACCCTTGCGGACGTCGGCGGCGACGCGGATGTTCTCGCGCACGCTCAGGAGGCTGAAGAGCTCCAGGCGCTGGAACGTGCGGGCGAGGCCGCGCCGGGCTCGTCGCGTGGGGGAGAGGTGGGTCACGTCCTTGCCGGCTGAGGCGGATGCGGCCCTGGTTCGGCGGGAGCAGGCCGGTGATCACGTTGAACAACGTGGTCTTGCCCGCGCCGTTCGGACCGATCAGACCCGTCACCACGCCGGGCTCGGCCGCGAGGTCCACCGCGTCGAGCGCGACGTTCCCGCCGAACCGGACGGTGGCGGTGTCAACCTCGAGCAGCGCCACTGGGCTCCCATTCGCTCTCGCTCGTCCCGAGGTACCGGTCGAGCGCCTGCACGTCGTCGTCGTTCCACGGCCGGTCGATGCCGACCCACTCGAGCGGCGTCTCGGCCGGCACGTCGTCGAGGCGGGCACGCGTCCGCTGCTCGGCCGCGGCGGACAGCGTGGCCACGATCGCCGCCGCGAGCGGGATCACGACGAGACACGCCACGAACGTCCAGTTGTCGATCGCGTCGGCGAGCCGCAGGCCGTACGAGGCGAGGATGGCGAGCGTCATGACGAGCAGTGACGACGGCGAGCTCGCCAGCGCCGAGAACCCCTCGCGCATGTCGTGGACCGCGCCGTTCGGGTTTCGGCCGAGCCCGATGCCGGTACCGCCCGGGAGCAGGCCGACCCACCGGACCGACCCCGGCCACAGCTTCACGATGAGCGGCAGCACGACGTACAGGGAGATGCCCGCGAACAGCGCGCCGCCGACCGCGCCGATGCCACCCACGACCGTGAGCGCGAACACCTGCAGGCTGCTCACCAGGTCGAAGTTGCCGGCCTGGATCGAGGTGAGCTGCATCGCGTAGAGGGCGCCACCGAGCCCGGCGATGCCGGCCGAGATCGCGAAGACCAGGAGCTTGGTGCCGAACAGGTTCATCCCGAGCGTGGCGCACGCGGCCTCGCTGTCCTTCATCGCGATGAGTCGTCGCCCGAGGCGGCCGCGCCGGATCGCGATGACCACCAACGACACGAGCGCGAACGCGATCGATCCGATCACCATCTGTGAGCCCGGATCGGAGTAGGTGGTGCCGAAGAACCGTAACGAGTCGACGTTGATCGAGCCCTGGGTGAAAAGGTCGACGTCGAACAGACCGAAGACGCTGAACTTGGGGAGCGACCAGATCCACTTGTCGAGGATCACCGCGAAGGCCGCGGTGCCGAGCGCGAGGTAGATGCCCGACAGGCGCAGTGCCGGCAACGCGATCAGCGCCCCGACCGCGGCGGCGATGAGCATCGCCCACACGAGCGCGAGCGGATCGCCACCCCGCCCGAGGTGGGCGAACACGAGGCCGCCGATCCCGGCGAAGCTCAGCTGGCAGAGCGAGATCTGCCCGCCGTAGCCCACGAGCGGGATGAGCGACAGCGCGACGACGCCGATGGGGAACAGTCGCCCGAACGTCAGCTGGTCGGGCGTCGAGAGCGTCGTCATCAGGACGACGCCGCCGAACACCACGACCCCGGCGAAGATCAGCGCGCCGCGCACGCTCGGCATCGGGAAGTACTCACGACTGCGCGTCATCCGACCCCGCAGGCGCGGGTTGGGCAGGATCAGGAGGACGAGGAAGAGCAGGATCGCCGGGCTCGCGATTCGCAACCCCGGCAGGTACGGGTTCTGGGGCAGGTAGCCGGTGAGGTAGCCCTCGGTGAGGCCGATCACGATCGCGCCCACGAACGTGAGCGGCAGGCTCCGCAGACGACCGAAGATCGCGGCGGCGTACGCGCTGACGATGAGCAGGCTGAGCGACGGCGCGTCGAGGGTGACGTTCGGGGCGATCAGGATGCCGCCGAGCGCGGCGAGGGCCGTGCCGAGCGCCCAGGCGAGCATCGACACGCGGTTGGGCCGGGCCCCGTTCAGCGCCGAGAGCGACGGGTCGTCGACCGCGGCGCGCATCGCGATGCCCCAACGGAAGCGGGTCAGGACGATGCGCAGCCCGATGGCGACGAGGATCGCGACCCCGATGGTGATGGCCTGGTGCCAGGTGATCGTGGTGGGGCCGACGTGGATCGGGGCGTTCGACTGGAAGAACTTCGACATCGGCCGGCTGACGCCCGGCGCCCAGATGAACTGGGCGAGGCCGATCATGAACAGCAGCAGCGAGATGGACACCACGAGCTTCACGGTGTCGGTCGTGCCCCGTAACCCCCGCATGACGACGACCTCGAGGATGACCCCGAAGAGCGGCGCGGCCACGCCGAGGATCAGGATCAGCACGACGGGCACCGGCCAGCCCCAGTCGAACCGCAGCTGCCAGTAGAGGAAGGCGGCGAGCATCCCCGCGGCGCCGTGCGCGAAGTTGAAGATGCCGGTCGTCGTGTACGTGAGGACGAGCCCGCTCGCGATGACGGCGTAGATCGCCGCGAGGCTCAACCCGACGATCGTGAAGGTGAGGAACTTGTCCACTCGTCTCCCGGCCGCGTGTGCGGCGGTTCGGTCCCGGAGTTCGCGTCGCACGTGCACGCGACCGCCCGGGACGCCGGACCGCTACTTGAAGTCGGCCATCGTCTTTCCGACGTCGGCGAGGGTCACGCCCTGCGGATAGTCACCGGTGAGGGTGTACACGCCGCCCTTCTGGCAGCGGTACACACCCTCGTTGGGGTGGAGGTCGCTCGCGATCTTGAAGCCGGACGGGGACGCGACGATCTCGGTGAAGCAGTTCGTGGCGACGCCGGTCGCGAGATCGGACGCCGTGTGGAGCCCACCGCCGGTCCACTCCTTGATCTTCTTGGCGTTGTCGTACACGCACTTGCGGGTCAGGTCGTTTCCGCACTCGTTCGCGGCGGTGGCGAAGAGCAGCCAGGCCGACCACGCCTGCAGGCCGAGGTTCGCGCGGGCCTTGCCGTTCGGGAGGTACTTCTTGAACGCGTCGAGGTACTGCTGCGTCGGGTTGTTGCCCTTCGCGTTCTCGAAGAGGTCGAACGCGCTGCGGATGTACACGTTCTTCACGGCCGAGCCGCCGGTGTCGATCAGCTTCTGGTCGTAGTTGTTCGTGTCGGTCCGGATGAAGTCGAGCGTGTAGCCGATGTCGTTCAACGCGACGAGCAGCTTCCCGAGGTTCTCCGGCTCACCCACCCAGATCAGGCCCTTGACGCCGTTGTCCTTGATCTTCTGCGCGTACGGCGTCCAGTCGCTCAGGCCGGCCGCGGGCCAGACGTCGTCGTAGACCTTCTTCCAGCCGAGGCTCTGCACCGCCTCGTCCGCCTGTCGGCCGACGATCTTGGTGGTCTCGACGTCACCGGCGAGGATGCCGTACGCCTTGGTGGCGGCCGGGTACTTCTCGCCGAGATAGCGGTAGTCGCCGATCGGCAGCGTCTTGGTGGAGTTCGGCACCGGTTGGATCAGCAGGTCGGCGCCGCGCGCCTGGGGGCTCACCGCGTAGCCGGCGATGTCGGGCATGAGGCAGCTCAGTCGGGTCTGCACGCCGTCCTGGTCGAAGACCACGCCACCGCCGACGGTCATGAAGTCGTTGGCGCAGGACTCGGTCATCTTGGCCTTCACGTCGAACAGCGCCGCGTCCCGTTGGTTGACCACGATCTTGCGGCCGTTGATCCCCCCGGCCGCGTTGCACCACTTCGCGAAGACGGTGGCGGTGTCGAACAGCTCCTGGTTCAGGCCCGGCCGGCCGGCGAAGCCGGGGTCCGACAGCGTCCCGATCTGGATCTCGGTGGGGCTGACGCCCTGCGCCGGCGAGCCCGAAGGGCTGCCCGACTTGCAGACGACGTCACTCGTGCCGAACGCGCCGGACGACGCCCCGCCGCTGCTCGTGCCCTTCGACGTGGTCGTCGTCTCCGAGCTCGACTGGTTGTCGCTCCGCCCACAGGCCGCGACGACGACTGCGATGACACACAGGAAGGCCAACCACCGAAAGCGCTTCACGAGTCCCCCATTTCGTCGCGCCAGCGACCTTGTGGTGCATCTGACGAGTCGTCAGGTTGCCAGACAATGCCCGCTCTGCCCGGTCAGCGCAAGCGTCCGCCGACCAACGGTTGCTCAACCCGGCGGGCTCGCGGCGGCGACGAGATCCGCCCGCGCCAGCCCCAACGAGCGCTCCACGAGGACGGCGAGGACGTGCTTCACGGTGTCCCGGTCCCGCGCGTCGAACAGTTCGACCGGAACGTCCGGATCCACCGCGACGGCCTCGCGGACGTCGGTCGTGCTGTGCAGGATCCGACCGTCGAAGCAGTTGACCGCGACGATGAACGGGACGCCGAGATCCTCGAAGAAGTCGATCGCGGGGAAGGAGTCGGCGAGGCGGCGCGTGTCGGCCACGACGATCGCGCCGACGGCACCGCGCGCGAGCTCGTCCCACATGAACGAGAAGCGCTCCTGGCCGGGGGTGCCGAAGAGGTAGAGCACGATGCCGTCGCTGAAGGTGATCCGTCCGAAGTCGAGCGCGGCGGTGGTGTCGACCTTCTCGGGAGTGAGCGTCGCGACGTCGACCCCGACGCCGACATCGGTCATCGCGGCGTCGGTCGACAGCGGCTCGATCTCGGAGATCGACCCGACGGTCGTGGTCTTGCCCACGCCGAAGCCGCCGGCGATGACGACCTTGAGCGCGATCGGTGCCGGTGCGCGGTCAGAGGCCACGGACACCCTCCAGCAGTCGTTCGAGGACGCGGATGCGTTCGTCGAGCACGGTGCTCGCGGTCGCGCCCACCGAGAGGTTTCCCTCACCGGTGAGGTCGCCCACGAGGACGCGCACGACACCGATGTGCAGTCCGAGGATCGCGGCGATCTCGACGATCGAGTGCGGCTCCGCGCACAGCTCGACGATGGCGACGAGCTCGGGCGTGGCGCCGACCGGGAGCGTGGTGCGCTCGGTGACGACGATCGCCTCGAGGGGCAGGTCGGCCGCACTGCGCGTGCGCCCGCCGGTGAGCACGTACGGCCGGGTCAGCGCCGGACGCGTGTCCGGCACCTCGCTCGGCCCCCTCATGGTGCGGCCGAGATCATGCGGGGAGCCCCTGGCGGAGGTCGGTCACGAGCTGGGGGGTGAGGGCCGTCCCGGCGCGGTCGGCGAGCATCGCCATCTCGTACGCGACGAGACCGATGTCGCAGGGCCGGGTGGCCACCACGGCGAGCGCGGAGCCGTCGGAGATGCCCATGACGACGATGAGCGCGTGCTCGAGCTCGACGATGATCTCGTGGACCGCGCCGGCCCGCATCGGCACGCCCGCGCCGCGCGCCACGCTCATCAGGCCCGCCGCGACCGCGGCGAGCCGGTCTCCACTCGCACGTTCGACGTCGCGCGACAACGCGATCAGCAGGCCGTCGGAGGAGACGACCGCCGCCTCACGAATCCCGGGCACGTGCTCCACGAGATTGGACAGCAGGAACCCCAGGTCCAGGCCGGATTCGGGATGACTCATTCCGTCTCCTCCGCGGTGTCGGTGGGTCGCGTCCCCGCGCGTCGTCGTCCGGCCTCGTAGCGGGCGACCAGCTCGAAGACCGCGTCGGGCGGCCTCGCCGGCGGTGCGGCCGCGAGGGTCGGCTCCCGCGTCGGCGCCGGGTGCGGTGTGCGTCGGGGCAGCCCGGCCGGCGTCACCGTGTCCTCGTCGTCGGACGCGGTCGCGCCCGTCGGGTCCGGGTCCCCGTGGGCGTCGTCGTCGGTCGCGGCGTCGGGCGCGGGGGACGCCGCCGTCACGGGCCCGGATGCAGGGGCGGCTGTCGGGAGGACGGGTGGCAGCAGTGGCGGCGCCGTCTCGGCGCCGGTCGGGATCTCGGTGGCCGCGCCGCCCCCGAGGTCCGGTGGCGCGCTCGGAGCCCCGGTCACCGGTCGGCGTGTCCGCCGCCGGCGGTGGTGGCGGCCCCGCCGGGGGAGCAGGTCGATCTCGTCGCCGTCGACCTCGGGCGGCGCGGCGTCGGCCGGCGGGGCCGGGTGCGCGGTCTCGACCGGGCGGGCGCCCGGTCGTGTCCACGGCGCCGCGGCCACGACGTCGGGGACCGCCTCGGTGGCGGCCGGCGCCGGCGTCTCGGTCTCGGTGGTGAGGTCGATCTCGACCTCGTCGGCGGCGATCGCGCCGGCCCCGGCCGGCGCCGGGGCCGAAGTCGCGTCGGACCCGTCGGCCGAATCGACCGCGTCGATGTCGGATCCGTCGGCGGCCGGGTGCCCACGGGTCGCGTCGCGCAGGATCGAGTCGGGCAGGAACATGATGGCGGCGGTGCCGACATCGGGTGCGCTGCGGAGGCTCACGTCGACGCCGATGCGGTGTGCGAGGCGCGCCACCACGATCAGACCGAGCGAGCGCGCGAGCGCGAGCCCGGGGAGCGGTGGTTGCGAGAGCGTGTGGTTCAGCGCGTCGAGGCGGTTCGCCGCGATCCCGATGCCCTCGTCGGAGATGGTGAGCTCGAGGCCGGTCGCGACTCGCCGGGCGACAACGACGACGCGTGTGGCCGGCGGCGAGAACTCGGTCGCGTTCTCGAGCAGCTCGGAGACCGCGTGCGCGAGGTCCGGCGCGGCGTAGCCCACGACCTCGATCTCCGGCGGGATCCCCGCGGTGTCGATCCGACCGAAGTCGGTGGTCTCGGACACCGCACCCCGGACGACGTCGAGCAGCGGGACCGGCGCGGGGTCCGTGAGCAGGTCGTCCTGGCCCGCGAGCACCAGGAGGCTGTCGGAGTTGCGGCGCATCCGCGTCGCGAGGTGGTCGAGGGTGAAGAGGGTGGCCAGGCGGTCCGGGTCACGCTCCTCGTGCTCGAGGTCCTCGATGAGCGACAGCTGTCGGGTGATCAGCGGCTGGTTGCGACGAGCGAGGTTCACGTACAGGTCGCTGATCCCCGACCGCACGGCCCGCCGCTGGAGCTCGGCGACCTCGACGGTGGTCCGCTCGACGTGGTTGAACGCCTTGGCGAGCGCGCCCATCTCGTCGCGCGACTTCACGACGAGCGGTGTGATCGTCGGGGGCACGACGGTGTCGTCGTCGAGCGCGTCGACGAGCGCCGGGAGCTGCCGGTTGGCGACGTCGTGCGCGCCGTCGGCGAGCTGACGCAACGGGCGACGGATGGCCCGGGCCACGAGGAAGGCGAGGAGGCCGGCGAGCAGGAGCGCTCCGAGCGCGCCGATCACGTAGTACCAGAGCACGACCCGCGCGTGGTGCTCGCGGTCGCGCAGGCCCTGGTCGATGCTGCGCTCGAGTCGCTGCTGGATGGTGCCCCATCCGGCCATCTGGCGGGTCGCGCTGGCGTACCACTGCGCCGGGGTCACCGCGAACGCCAGGACGCGAGTCGTCAGCGCGGTGGCCCGCCGCTGTCGCACCTGGTCGGTGGCCGTACGGAACTCGCGCTGGCCCGACGTCACGATCGCGCGCGTGGTGTCACGACCCTGGCCCTGGAGCGCGCTCGCCGATGCGTCCTGCAGCGTCACCGCGGCGACGAGGTCGGCGGCGAGCGGATCCGGGAGCGCGAGCCTCGAGTACGCGACGGCCAGGATCGACCGTTCGTCCGCGGCGCCGCTCTCGAGGTGGGCGAGCGTCGCGAGGTCGCGGTACATCGTGACGGCCACGGCCGCGCGCGGTGCCCGCACGAAGGCGTCGAGCGCGCTGGTCGTCTCGTTCCCGAGGTCGCGGAAGTACCCGAGCGCGGCGTCGTCGGGTGTGATGCGCAGGTCGACGAACTGCCGTTCCTGATCGAGGAGCATGACGCTCTCGTTCAGCGCGCGCAGGCGTCGGGCCGCGTCGGGCGCGCCGTGTGCGTCGGCCGCGGCGGCCGCCGCGGGCAGGCCGCGCGCGGCGCGATCGGCGGCGGCGCGGGCGGCCTGCAGGCGGGTCTTCACGGCGGGGTCACCGGACGCGACCCACCACGCCGACAGCGACGCCTCGTCCTGGAGGTGGTTGAGATACGACACGACCGTGGAGGCCGGCGTGAGCAGTGCGCGTGCGTTGCTCACGGCGTCGAGGTCGTGCTGGCGGGAGCGGAGACCCGGGATCGCGATCGCGAGCGCGGCGATCATCGGGATCGCGACGATCATCATCAGCTTGGTCCGGAGCTTGAGGGAGCGAAGCAATCGAATCTCCTACAGATGGGTGAAGTCGCGACGGAGGCGGAGCCAACCGTCGCGAGGGCAGGCGAAGCCACGCGCGGGGTACGCGCGTTGGAACCCGCCCCCTTCGACGCGGACATAGGCGAAGCACGTCGATGCCCGGTTTCCGCCGGGGTCGGTGGGGATCTGGACGCCGTTGCCGTCCCACGCGTGGACGGCGCGGAGGCGGGCGAGCAGCGTGGCGCGGTCGAGATGCGCCGACGCGCGCCGGGCGGCTTCGGCGAAGAGCAACGCGGCCGACCAGCTCCGCACGCCTTGCGCGGTCGGCTCCGCGGCGGGCACCGTGCGGCGCAGCCAGTCGACGTAGCGGGCGAGCTCCGGCACGCGGGCGGCGTCGTCGAAGGGCGTCGTCTGCGCGAGCACATACGTGCCGTCGGCGGCGGCACCCGCGAGGCGGGGGTAGCGCGGGTCGTAGAAGAGCGGGCCTGCGTCCATCACCGAGGGCCGGTAGCGACGGGCGGCCAGCGCCTGCTGGAGCCCGGCGAGATCGCTGATGGCGCCCTGCACGCTGAGATACTTCGCCCCGCCGTGGACCACCTGCGCGGCGACCTTGTCGAGGTCGGCCGGATCGGTGAGCGCCGGAATCGGGGCCTTCACCGAGAATCGGTAGCCCACCGCCTTGCTCGCCGCCACCTGGCGCGCGGCACGGATCGCGGTCACCCCGACGTCCACGTACGCCATCGCGGCACGACGGATCGCGTCCGGCGCGATGCGAGCCAGGTAGCGGAGCGGGCCGACGAGGTAGAGCGACGGCGGGTTCGGCAGCGGGGTGACCACCGTCGGGACTCGCTCGTGGGCGGGTTCGGCCACGAGCGCCGGGACGTCCGGGATACCGCAATCGGTCTCGATGCTCGCGCCGTCACCGTCGAAGGCGGCGGCGGAACCCACGATCGCGAACACGGAGGTGCACGCGTCGGTGATCGCCTGCCGGTGGCGGAACACGTTGGTGTCGAAGAGGCGCACGTCGAGGCGGCGACCGGCGATGCCGCCGAGGGAGTTGCAGTAGGCCGCGAACGCCTCCATCGCCTCCCAATTGGACCCGAACAGCGCCCGGGCCCCGCTCACGTCGGCGACGACGCCCACGGCGATCGCGTCGGGGGCCACACCGATCTCGTTCGACGGGCCGGAGCTGCCCGGACCGCACGGGGACACGCTCGGCGCGCGGGCGATGGTCACCGTCGGACCGCGCGCCGCGGGCGCACCGTCGTGTGCGCCGGACCCACACGCGACGAGAACCGTCGCGAGCGCGACGAACGCGACGAAACGACGTCGTCGACCACGCGTCGCGTGCGATGTCCCCATCAGTGACCCCGTACCTTCCGTTCCCAGCTCCCGTCGGGCGACGGGAGGTCCGCCTGGAATGGCACTCCGAGCGGCGCATTCTCACCCCCAAACCGGACAATCGCAAGCGAGCCGCCCCATCGAGAACGCGGTCCGTGGCGGTTGGCGCCCCGCGTGCCCGAGGACACGCTGGGTGGCGGCCGTGACGGTCGCGCGTCGCAGCGCGTAGCGTCCGCCGTCGATGGACATCCCCGACGCGACCGCCGCGCGCCTCCCCGCCACCGGCACCCCTGCCGCCGACCTGCTGGCCGAGATCGACCGCCGCCGCGCCCAGGAGCCCGACGTCCACGGGGCCCGCCTGTTCGGGCTGGTGTACCCGACCGGCCGGGACGACCTCGAGGACCTCCTCGCCGAGGTCAACCGGCGCTACCTGTTCGGGAACGCGCTGAACCCGTTCAAGTTCCCGGAGGTCGCACGCCTCGAGGGAGAGGTCGTCGCCATCACCGGAGGTCTCGTGAACGTCCCGGCCGGGGGCGGCGGATCGATGACCTCCGGCGGCACGGAGTCGATCCTCATGTCGATGCTCGTGAACCGCGAGCGGGCGCAGGCCCGCGGGGTGACGCGCCCGCAGATCATCGCGCCGGCCTCGGCGCACCCCGCGTACGACAAGGCAGCCCACTACTTCGGCATGGACGTCGTCCGCACGCCGCTCGACGGGCGCTACCGGGCCGACGTCGGAGCGATGCGCGATGCGATCGGTCCCGACACCGCGGTCGTCGTCGCGTCGGCCTTCAACTACCCGTACGGCGTCATGGACCCGGTCGCCGACGTCGCCGCGATCGCGGCGGAGCGTGGCATCGGCTGCCATGTCGACGCGTGCATCGGCGGGTTCGTCCTGCCGTTCATGGAGGCGCTGGGTCGCGACGTCCCGCCCTGGGACTTCCGCGTCGAGGGTGTCACCGAGATGAGCGCCGACGTGCACAAGTACGGGTACGCGCCGAAGGGCGCGTCCGTGGTGCTGCACCGCGACGCCGACTGGTTCGGGCACCAGTTCTTCGTGTTCCGCGAGTGGGGATCCGGGCTCTACGGCTCGCCCGGCGTCGCCGGCGCCAAGCCCGCCGCGCCGATCGCGACGGCCTGGACCGTGCTCCACGCCCTCGGACGCGACGGCTACGTCGAGATGATGCGGGGGCTGCTCGAGACGGTCGACCGGGTCCGCGCCTGCATCGACGGCCTCGACGGCGTGGAGCTGGTCGGTGACCCGATCGGTCCCGTGCTCGCGATGCGCTCGGACACGGTCGACCTCGACGCCGTCGGTGACGTGCTCGACGACCGCGGCTGGCACGTGAACCGCAACGTCGAGCCGAAGGGGCTGCACATGATGCTCTCACCCGCGCACGCAGCCGTCGTCGACGACCTCGTGCGCGATCTCACCGACGCCGTCGCGCATCACGGCGAGTCGCGCGGCAAGGAGGCCCGATACGCATGAGCGCCGAGCGAGACGCGCGACGCATGACCCCGGACGACCTCGTCGAGATGGAGCACATCAAGGTGCTCAAGTACCGCTACTTCCGCTTCCTCGACCTGAAGCGGTGGGACGACATCGCCGTGCTCTTCGTCCCGGAGGCCACGTGCGCGTACAGCGCGGGGGCGTACTCGTACGACGGACGTGACGCGATCGTCGACTTCTTCCGGAGGTCGATGGGTCGCGAGACGTTCCTCTCCTCGCACAAGGCCCACCACCCGGAGATCACGCTGACCGGCCCCGACACCGCGAGCGGGATCTGGGCGCTCGAGGACTGGGTCGTCGACACGCAGTGGGAGCTCGACATCAGGGGCGCGGCGTTCTACGAGGACGACTACGTCAAGCGCGACGGCGAGTGGAAGATCCTGCACACCGCGTACCGGCGCGTGCTCGAGGAGCTGTCACCGCGGTCGGGGCGTGCCGGCCTGCAGCTCACGGCGTCCTACTGGGCGACGGGCGGCCGCAGCTCGTTGCCCGCGCCCGACTGATGGCCGAGGACTCCGTCTTCGACCTCGCGCCGTCCGACGAGGCGCGCCACCCCGCCGGGCCCGAGGAGCTGTGGGGCGAGTCGTGGTACCTGGACTGGGCCGCCTCCGACGGCGCCTTCGGCGGTTACGTGCGCCTCGGGCTCTACCCGAACCTCGACACCGCGTGGTGGTGGATCGCGCTGGTCGGCGCCGACCGGCCGCTCGTGCTCGTGGTGGACCACTCGCTGGCGTGCCCCGACGGTGACGCCGCGCTCGACCAGCGCGCCGGTGGGACCGAGGTCGCGATCGCGTGGCCCGAGCCGCTGCGCACGTTCCGGGTCACGAGCCGCGCCGAGGGAGTGGTGCTCCCCGACCCCGAGCGGGCGTTCCACGGTCTGGACGGCGAGCGCGTGCCGGTCACGCTCGATCTCACCTGGACGTCGCGCGCCGAGCCGTTCCCGTACGCGATGACCACGCGCTACGAGATCTCGTCGTCGGTGAGTGGCACGGTGACCGTCGGCGACGAGACCATCGCCGTCGACTGCGCCGGTCAGCGCGACCACTCATGGGGCGTGCGCGACTGGTGGCTCTTCCCCTGGAACTGGACGTCCGGTCACTTCGACGACGGTTCGTTCCTCCACGCCGCGCGCTCGATCATCCCGGACCTCGAGCTGTTCGCCACCGGCTACACGGTGACGCCCGAGGGCGTGCTCACCCCGGTGACGGTCGTGGAGAATTCCGTCGAGCTCGACGCCGAGACGTTGCCGATCGTGGCGCGCCAGCGCATCGGCGACGTCTCGTTCACGACCGAGCCGGTCGGGCACGCCCCGGTCCTGCTGGTCGCACCCGACGGACGCGAGTCCCGCTTCCCGCGCGCGATGTGTCGGTACACCACGAGCGACGGCCGCGTCGGCACGGGCTGGACCGAGTACAACTGGCCGCCCGGCTGGCCTGCTTGATGGCCGCTGATGCTCCGCTCGACGGCGGCTCCGCCGATCGCAGCGGACGCGGCTCCGTCCGGCCGGTCGACGGGCTCGCTCCGCGGCTGCTCGCCTCCGCTGCGCTCCGGCTCGGTCGTGACCCGGCGAGAAATAGCGCCGCCGGCACTATGTACGCGCGCGGTCGGAGGTTCACGATCGGTGGCTCTATGCGGGCCAGGGGGGCGGCGTTGGCGCTTCCGGCGATGGTCGGGGGTGTGTGGGTGCAGGCGCACCGCGCCGCGCGCGCGAACCTGCCCGAGTACGACGACCTCGACGTCACCGGCTACTACGGGCCCGACGTCGCGGAGGCGACGCCGGTGCGGGTCGCCGCCGTCGGCGACAGCACGCTCACCGGTCCGGGCCTCGAGCACGCGCGCGAGACGTTCGTGGCGCGTGTCGTGGCCGGCGCCGGCGTCCCCGTGCACCTGACGCGGTTCGCGGCGGGCGGGTCCCGCGTCGCCGACGTGCTGATGGGTCAGCTCCCGGCCGTCCTCGACGCGGCCCCGGACCTCGTGGTGCTGTCGGTCGGCGCGAACGACGCCGTCCACTCGACACCCCTCGGCCAGTTCGAGCGGGACCTGCGCGCCGTGGTGGGCGCGCTCGACCGCGCCGGCATCGAGACGCTCGTGTGCGGACTCATCGACCTCGCGGTGATCCCGAGGGTGCCGGTCGCGCTGAGGACGATGCTCAGGTGCCGTGGTCAGGCGTACGAGCGCCGGAAGGCCCGAGCCACCCACCCAGCCGCGCGCGCGGTGCACGTCGAGGTCGGTCGACACGTCAACGAGGCGTTCCGCGTGCGCGGTGAGGCGTTCTTCACCCCCGACCGGTTCCATCCGAACGGCGACGGTCACGGCTGCCTCGCCGAGGCGCTGGCGCCGGACTTCGACGCCGCGGTCGCCCGGGCCCGGCGCACGGGTGCGAAGCTGACGGGATGGGTGACACCGTCCTCTACGAGTGCGTCGACCACGTCGCGACGATCACGTACCACCGGCCCGAGGCGCTGAACGCGATCAACGCCGAGCTCCGCCGGGACCTCAACGCCAGCTGGGAGCGGTTCCGGGCCGACGAGGACGCATGGGTCGGCATCGTCACCGGCGAGGGACGTGCCTTCTGCGTCGGGGCGGACCTGAAGGACGGACGCGGGTCGGTCGGTGAGTGGCCGGGCTCGTTCTGGGAGATCCCGACGGTCAACTCCTTCGAGAGCGGCCTCGAGATCTGGAAGCCGACGATCGCGGCGGTGCCGGGGTACTGCCTCGGCTACGGGCTCACCGCAGTGCTGCGCTGCGACTTCGTGATCGCCGCCGACGACGCCGAGTTCGGGTTCCCCGAGGTCCGGCTCGGTGTGCCCACGATCGTGGGCGCCATGCGGCTGCCGGGACGGGTCGGGTGGTCGCACGCGATGGAGCTCCTGCTCACCGGTGACCGCGTCGACGCGACGGCGGCGAAGGAGATGGGTCTGGTGTGGAAGGTGGTGCCGCGCGAGTCGCTCATGGACGAGGCGACGGCCCTGGCTCGCCGACTGGTCGCCGCGGCACCGCTGGCCCAGCGGGCCACGAAGGAGATGGCCGCCCGCGGCGCGCACCTCCCGTGGGAGGACGCCGTGCGCCTCGGCGAGTCGATGCGGCGCGTGGTGGGCGCGAGCGAGGACGCGACCGAGGGCATGCGCGCGGCGCGCGAGGGGCGCACGCCCGAGTGGCGGGGCAGGTAGCGGTCGTGTCGCACCATGTGGTGGAGCTCGAGCGGACCAGCACTGCGACGCCGGAGGCGGTCTGGCGTTGGCTCGCCGACGCCGCGTCGTGGAAGGAGTGGACGCGACTCACCGACACGCGGCTCGAGCGGGAGGGTGCGCCGGAGCCCGACGGCGTCGGCGCGATCCGGCGCTTCGCCCGCAGCGGCGGTTCGAGCCTCGAGGAGGTCGTGGTCTTCGACCCGCCCCGGCACCTCGCGTACGTGCTGGTGCGGGGTCTGCCGATCGTGAACTACCGCGCCGACGTCGTGCTGGAGCCGGTCGACGATGGGACGCGCATCCGGTGGCACAGCGAGTTCGACACGTTGTACCCGGGCACCGGCGCGCCGATGCGCTGGTTCCTCCGGGCATTCCTCGGCGACACCGCGCGCCGGCTCGCGGACCGTGCCGAGCGCGGTCCCGAGGTGTCCGCTCGATAGCGGTCGTACCGTGCCCGTCGATACGCTGCGTCCAGTTCGCGAGGTTCGGGGGGACATGGGGATGCGTACGCGTCGTTGGGTGGTCGCGCTGACGGCCACCGTGGTCGTCCTGGCCGGGTGTCGGATCCCGGGCCAGTGGTTCCCGGGCCACGGGCCGGCCCAGCCGTCCGGGGTCCGCGTCGTCGCTCCCGCCAACCGGACGCAGGCGCCGACGTCGGGCGAGGTCCCGCTCGACATTCGGCTCGCCGCCAACCTCGACGTGTCCTCGCTGCGGGTGTGGATCGTCGCGGGGTGGCCGGACCCGACCGCCACCACCGAGATCACCGGCCGGCTGACGCGTGACGCCACGGGCGCGACCGCCGCGCTGCACGCGGCCGACCTGCAGCCCGGCCTGCTCACGATCAAGGCGACGGCGGCGCCGAAGACGGGCACCGGGACCGAGGAGGGATACGCGAGCTTCTCGTGGGAGCCGGCCGTCGCCACGGCCACCGCGAACCGGTGCGACCCGATCGCGGCGCGCAAGTGCCTGATGCCCTTCCCGAACGACTTCTTCACGGTCGCCGACCCCACGAGCGGCACCGGTCGGCGCGTGCACTTCGACCGCGCCTCGATGCCGGCGAACGCCGTCCGGCGTCTCGATCGACCCGACCGAGTGGAACCGCAACGACGGCTTCAGCCCGGGTGCGATGGTCGTCACGTACGTCCCAGGGCTCGATCTCGTGAAGACGGGTGCTGCGCCGATCACGAACATCGGGGCGTCACTCGGCGCCGACCAGCCCATCGTGCTGCTCGACGCCGACACCGGGCAGCGGTGGCCGATCTGGTCCGAGCTCGACAGTCAGGCCGATCCGGTCGACGTGAAAGCGCTCGTCGTACGCGTCGCGAAGAACCTCCCCGAGGGTCATCGCTTCATCGTCGCGATGCGCAACCTGCGCGACGGCTACGGTGCGCTGATCCCGGCCGAGCGCGGGTTCCGGCTCTACCGCGACGGCATCCCCACGTTCACGAACGCGATCGAGTCGCGACGCGGCCACTTCGAGCAGCTGTTCACCACCCTCGAGCACGCCGGGATCGCACGGGCGAACCTGAACCTGGCGTGGGACTTCACCGTCGCGAGCGAGCAGAACATCGCCGGCCGGATGCTCCACATTCGTGACGACGCATTCGCGTCGCTCCAGGGCGCCGCGCCCCGCTTCACCGTCACCGGCGTCCAGAACAACGTCGACGCCCTGATCACCCGGCGGGTCACGGGGACGTTCACGGTCCCGAACTACCTCACCGGCGACGGTTCGCCCGGCAACCGGTTCGCGTACGCGCCCGGCGCCGGCCCGGACGCGCTGCCGGTCCGCAACGGCAACTTCACCGCGCAGTTCATCTGCAACATCCCGCGCTCGGTGAGCGCCGACGGCAACGACCCGGTCACCCCCGCTCGTGGCGGGATCTACGGTCACGGCCTCCTCGGGAACCCCGACGAGGTCAACGCCGGCAACGTCCGCACGATGAGCAACACCCACCGGTTCGTGTTCTGCGCGACGAAGTGGTCCGGATTCGCCGACGAGGATCTCGGCGTCGCGGCGGCGGCCCTGCAGGACGTGTCGAACTTCCCGAAGGTCGCCGACCGCACGCAGCAGGGGTTCCTGAACCAGCTGTTCCTCGCCCGGCTGGTGAAGGACCCGCGCGGCTTCGCGTCCGACCCCGCGTTCCGCATGGGCGCGGGCGCGACGCCGGTGCTCGACGGCTCCGTCGTCTACGACGGCAACAGCCAGGGCGGGATCCTCGGCGGCGCGCTGACCGCACTCGCCCAGGACTGGACCCACTCGGTGCTCGGTGTCCCGGGCATGAACTATTCGACGCTGTTGCAGCGCAGCAGCGACTTCGACACCTACAAGGCGATCCTGAATCCGAGCTATCCCGACGAGCTCGACCGCATGATCTGGTTCTCGGTGGTGCAGATGCTGTGGGACCGGTCCGAGGCGACGGCTACGCCGAGCACATCACCGACGACCCGTATCCGGGCACGCCGCGGCACCAGGTCCTGATGGAGGTCGCGTTCGGTGACCACCAGGTGGCGAACGTGACCGCGGAGGTCGAGGCGCGCACCATCGGGGCGCGCATCCTCATGCCCGGCCTGTACCCGGGTCGCAGCCCCGACGTCGTGCCCTTCTGGGGCATCACGCCGATCTCGTTCCTCCCGTGGAACGGCTCGGCGATCGTCTACTGGGACAGCCTGAACCCGGCGCCACCGCTGGGCAACATCGCGCCGAGCGAGCCGGCCTACGGGAACGATCCGCACGAGTACCCGCGCCGGTCCACGCTCAACCAGCAGCAGAAGTCCGAGTTCCTGCGGCCCAACGGCACGGTCGTCGACGTCTGCAACGCGCTGCCGTGCATCGCTCCGCCGGCCTGAGCGCAGCACGGGGTCGGTAAGGTCGGTTCGATGCGAGTCGCCGCGGTGCAGCTGTGCTCGACGCCGGACAAGGAGCGGAACCTGGCCGTCGCGGCGAAGCTCGCCACCGAGGCGGTCGACACCGGCGCGACACTCGTGGCGCTGCCCGAGCTGTGGAACCGGTGGGGGAGCGCGGCGGAGCTGCGCGAGGGCGCGGAGGCGCTCGACGGGCCGAGCCTCACGTGGGCGCGAGAGCTCGCCCGCAGCCGTCGCGTCCACCTGCTCGCGGGGAGCATCGTCGAGCGCGCCGGCGACGCGTTGCACAACACGTCGTGTCTGGTCGATCCGGCCGGGGAGATCGTCGCCGCGTACCGCAAGATCCACCTCTTCGACGTCGACGTGCCCGGTGCGGTGCACCGCGAGTCCGCGACCATCACCGCGGGCGACGCGGTCGTCGTGGCCGACGCCGGACCACTGCGACTCGGTCTCGCGACGTGCTACGACCTGCGCTTCCCGGAGCTGTTCCGGGCCCAGCTGGACCGGGGCGCGACGGCCGTCGCGCTGCCGTCGGCGTTCACCGCCGCGACCGGCAAGGACCACTGGGAGCCGCTCCTCCGCGCGCGCGCGATCGAGAACCAGGTGTTCGTGATCGCGCCGAACCAGCGTGGGAGCAGCAACGAGAAGCTGCACTGGCACGGTCGGTCGATGATCGTGGACCCGTGGGGGATCGTGCTCGCCCAGGCCCCCGACCGCGACGCGTGGATCGCGGCCGACCTCGACCTCGACGCGCAGGCGCGCATCCGCACCACGCTGCCGAGCGGAGACCATCGCCGGCCCGACGTGATCACGGGCGAGGCAGCACCGATGACCGCACCGCTCACGATCTCGTGCGCCTTCCCGCCCGGACCCGACACCGTTGCGCACGCGCGGCTCGCCGAGTCGCTCGGGTACGAGCGCGTGTGGCTCTACGACTCCCCGGTCCTCTACGGCGACGTGTGGGTGCATCTCGCACGCGTGGCCGAGGCGACGAGCCGCATCGGGCTCGGGCCGGCGGTGCTCGTCCCGCACCTGCGCCACCCGGTCACGCAGGCGAGCGCGATCGCGACGGTGGCCGAGCTCGCGCCCGGGCGCCTCGTGGTCGCGATCGGTACCGGCTTCACCGCGCGCATGGCGATGGGCCAGAAGCCGCTCACCTGGGCGGAGACGCGCACGTACATCGCGCAGGTGAAGGGTCTGCTCGCAGGCGAGTCGATGGTGGTGGAGGGCAAGGTCGTGAAGCTCGAGCCGCCCTCGGGCTGGCTCGACGTGCACCCTGTCCCGATCCTCGTGGCCGCGAACGGTCCGAAGGGGCTCGCGGTCGCGAAGGAGCTCGGCGACGGAGTGATGACGATCTTCGGCGGCCAACCCGAGTTCGACTGGTCGGCGCTGCTCGCGTTCGGCACCGTCCTCGACCCGGGTGAGGACCCCGGGTCCGAGCGGGCGCTGCTCGCGGCCGGTCCCGCCCTGACCGTCGTGTACCACGGCATGTACGAGGCCGATCCGGGCCAGGTCGACATGCTGCCCGGCGGCGCGGAGTGGCGGGCGGAGCTCGAGCGGATCCCGGTCCACCTCCGGCACCTCGCCATCCACGAGGATCACCTGGTGCACGTGACCGAGCGGGACCGCCCGCTGCTCTCCGGGGACGGTCTCACGTCGTTCACGTGGACGGGTGAGGCGGCGACGCTGCGCGACCGCCTCGACGCGACCGCCGCCGCGGGGACCACCGAGATCCTGTACCAGCCGTGCGGCCCCGACGTCGCCCGTGAGCTCCGCGCGTTCATGGCGATGGCGACCGCGTGAGGGCGCGATGAGGCCCGCGGCCGTCTGGGCGATCGCCTTCGTGTTGCTGCTCGCCGGTGCCGGCGGCGGCGTCGCGGTGGCGAAGGTCGTCGACGACTCGTCGACCACGACCACCACGACCACGACGTCGTCGAGCACCACGTCCACGTCGTCGAGCACGCGCACGACGAGCAGCACGACGCCCCGACCACGACGTCGAGCTCGTCGACCACGACCACCACGACGCAGCCCGACACGACGACGTCGAGCTCGTCGACCACCACGTCGACGTCGAGCACGTCCACCACCACGACCACGACCTGAGTCGGCGGCTCCGTCGGGTCAGGCGAGCGCCACGAGCTCCAGCAGGTCGTCGGAGAAGTAGTCGAGGTCGCCGTCGGGCATCATCAGGACCCGTTGCGGTTCGAGGCGGGCGACGAACTCGGGATCGTGGCTCACCACCACCATCGCACCGGGCCAGTCGGCGAGCGCGGCGCCGATCGCGTCGCGCGACGGCGGGTCGAGGTTGTTCGTCGGCTCGTCGAGCAGCAGCAGGTTGTGGCGACCGGTCACGAGCTGCGCGAGCGCGAGCTTGGTCTTCTCGCCGCCGCTCAGGGTGCCGGCGTCCTGGAACGCGATGTCGCCCGTGAGCCCGAACGTGCCGAGCAGGGTCCGGAGCTGCGGATCGGGCAGGCCGACGGTGCGGAGGTGGTCCATCACCGAGGTGCCCGCGGCGATGCCCTCGTGCTCCTGGGCGTAGTAGCCGGCCGACGCGCCGTGCCCGAGCCACCACGCGCCCGAGTCGGCGTGGGTCTGGCCGGCGAGGATCCGCATCAGGCTCGTCTTGCCGGCGCCGTTGAGGCCCATCACGAGGAGCCGCTCACCCCGCTCGACCGCGAACGTGACGTCGTCGAAGACGGTCGGCCCGCCGTAGCCCTTGGTGAGGCCGTCGGCCTCGAGCACGACGCGTCCCGCCCGCGGCGGGTCGGGGAACTTCACCCGCACGCGCCGCTCTCGCTTCGGGCCCGTGACCTGGTGCTGCACGAGCTTGGCGACGCGGGTGTCGATCGACTTCGCGGTCTTGGCGCGCTTCTCGGTCTGCCCGCGCATGCTGTCGGCGAGTCGTGACAGGCGCGTGATCTCGGCCGACTGCCGTGACGCGAGGCGAGCCTGTCGCTCCTCGTCGGCGGCGCGCGCGGCGACGTACTGCGAGTAGGTGCCCTTGTACTCGATGAGCGCACCATCGTCGAGGTGCAGCACGCGCGTGATCGACGCGTCGAGGAGCTCGAGGTCGTGGCTGATCACGAGCAGCGCGCCGCGGTACGTGCGGAGGAACCCCATGAGCCACTGCTTGGCGTCGACGTCGAGGTGGTTCGTCGGCTCGTCGAGGAGGAGGAGGTCGCTGCCCGCGAACAGGATGCGCGCGAGCTCGACCCGTCGCCGCTCGCCACCCGAGAGGGCGGTGAGCGGGAGGTCGAGGCGGTCGTCGCCGAGTCCGAGCCCGGCCGCGATCGTGCGGACGTCGGACTCGGCGCGATAGCCGCCCTCGTCGCGGAACTGCTCCTCGGCGCGGGCGAAGCGCGCGATGTCGCGTTCGGTGGCGTCCTCCTCGATACGCAGTCGCAGCTTCTCGATGCGGAGGATCGCCTCGTCGAAGCCGCGGCCCGACAGCACGTGCGACAGCCCGGTGGCGTCGACGCCGGAGCCGCGCGGACGCGGGTTCTGGGGGAGGTAGCCCATCGCGTCCGGGCGCGAGACGACGCCGGCCGCGGCCGGCGCCTCGCCCGCGATCACCTTCAGCATCGAGGTCTTGCCCGCACCGTTGCGGCCGACGAGACCGACGGTGTCGCCCGGATGCAGGCTGAACGACGCGTCGGCGACGCGCACCTTCCCGCCGACCTCGACGGTGAGTCCCCTGACCTGCAGCATGCGCACCATCGTGACATCCGACCCTGGTGTCGAAGGGATCGATTCGGTTGGGTAGAGTTGTGTTACCACTGGGTAACTTCCGAAACGGACAACGAGCCCGCGCCGACGGGCGGAGCACAAGGGAGCACCACCGATGGGCGACTACTGCCTCGATCTCAACGAGGACCAGCTCACGATGCAGAAGTGGGTCCACGACTTCTCGGAGAACGTCATCCGCCCGGTGGCGGCGGAGTACGACGAGAAGGAGGAGACCCCCTGGGAGGTCATCCAGGAGGCCGCCAACATCGGCCTCTACTCCTGGGAGGCGGTCTCGTCCTGGTTCTCGGACCCGACCGGGCTCACCTTCCCGATCGTCAGCGAGGAGCTCAGCTGGGGCTGCGCAGGCATCGCGCTCGCGCTCATGGGCTCGACGCTCGGGGTCTCCGGCATCGTCGGCAACGGCACGCCCGAGCAGATCATGGAGTGGGTCCCGCAGTGCTTCGGGACGCCCGACGACATCCACCTCTCCGCGTTCGCGGTGTCCGAGCCCGACGCCGGCTCCGACGTGTCGAACCTGCGCACGCGCGCGGTCTACGACGAGGCCAAGGACGAGTGGGTGATCAACGGGACCAAGACGTGGATCACCAACGGCGGCATCACCAAGGTGCCGACGGTGCACGTGGTGGTCGCGTCGGTCGACCCCGAGCTCAAGGGTCGCGGGCAGGCGAGCTTCGTGGTCCCGCCGGGAACGCCCGGCCTGTCGCAGGGCCAGAAGTTCAAGAAGATGGGCATCCGCGCCAGTCACACGGCCGAGGTCGTGCTCGACGACGTGCGTGTGCCCGGCAGCTGCCTGCTCGGCGGCAAGGAGAAGCTCGACGCCCGCATGGCGCGTGCGCGCGAAGGCCAGTCGAGCCGCGTGCAGGCGGCCATGAGCACGTTCGAGGCCAGCCGACCGCTCGTCGGCGCGCAGGCCCTCGGCATTGCTCGCGCCGCGTACGAGTACTCGCTGGAGTACGCCAAGGAGCGCAAGGCGTTCGGCAAGGCGATCATCGAGAACCAGGGGATCGCCTTCAAGCTCGCCGACATGAAGATGGAGATCGACGCCGCGCGTCTCCTGGTGCACCGCGCCTGCTGGATGGGCCGCAACGGCAAGGAGTTCACCGCCGGCGAGGGCTCGATGAGCAAGCTCAAGGCGGGCGAGGTCGCCGTGTGGGCCACGGAGCAGGCGATCCAGATCCTCGGCGGCTACGGCTACGTGCGTGAGTACCCGGTGGAGAAGTGGCACCGCGACTCGAAGATCTACACGATCTTCGAGGGCACCTCGGAGATCCAGCGCCTCGTGATCGCCCGTGCGATCTCGGGCATCCGCATCCCGTAGTCACCTCTCCTTGCCACTGGCCTCGGTGCTGGTGGTGCGTTCGGCGACCCGATTGGTAAGCGCAGCTCGATCACGTAGCTGCGTACGGTCGCCTGTTCGAGGTGCTCCCGGTAGTGATCGAAGCACCTGGCGGACGCGTCGCTGTCTCGGCGTTTGGGGACACCTGCCGCGAGTCAGTTCGATCGGCGGCGGCCGACCAGATGGAACAGTCGGCTGAGTCGGCGGTAGGGATCTCGTTGGCTGGCCATCAGTTCCGCGGGAGCACCAGTTCCTCCGGATCTGAGTCGGGCCGGTCGGTGGTCCAGCCGTCGGTGAAGAGGCGTACGCCGTACCAAGCTGTTGGTTCGACGCCGTGGTTGGAGATCAGTGTTGAGAGGTGATCGATTCGGTCGCCGCGTGTGTCGACGCCGAGGCCGTTGATCTGCCGGTCGCGGTCGAAGGCGGCGATCGCGCCGGCCCAGTCGCCTTCGTGGGCGTGACGCATCGCCATCACCTCCGCGTTCTTCGCCACGATCGACACCACGCCTGCAGGAGCGGTGAGGTCGCAGAGCGCGTCGACGAGCGGCTCCGGGTCGTCGAGGTACATGAGCACTCCGTGGCAGAGGACCGCGTCGAACGCTGCACCGTCGAGCGCCTCGGGCGCGTCCTCGCCACTTGCTCGGACCAGGCGTACCCGAGCTGCGACGGTGTCGTCCTCGGTGGTCAGACGCTGAGCTGCTCGCTCGAGCATTGCCGGCGACGGGTCCACGATCGTCACCTCGTGGCCAGCGCGTGCGAGCGGCAGGCTCTGGTGTCCGGCCCCGCCGCCGACATCCACGACGTGCCGTGGCGCGGGCCCGAGGTGATGCCGGAGATGCTCGTGGATCACGTGCGTTCGGACGCGTCCACGCAGCGACCCGTAGTGCTGATCCACGAATCGGTCGGCGAGCGGCGCCCACTCGTCGTCCGACGCTGCGTCAGCCATAGGACCATCGTGCCGCAACCCGAGAAGGTGTGCTCAACGCCTCGGGCCGGCGTTCGGGGGCATGCGCTTGGCGATCTGCGCGGCAAGACTGGAACTTCGTGTGGACCGAACCTCCTCTACGTCGCGTCGGTTTCGTGATGGGACCGACGAGGAGCTCGTTGCGCTGCATGCTGTGGAGGCGCCGATCGCAGCGGAGCTGGGGTCGAACCGGATGCCGCAGCTTGTCGAGGCTACGTGGCCTTCGCTCGGGCGTTCCGTCGGTGTTCGATGATCACGCTTGGATCGTCGACGTGCCCGACGGCGCTCCGATCGCCGCGGCGTTCTGCTGGTCGAACTCCGCCGGCGACGAACGTGTCATGGAATGCGATGTTCTGGTGCGGCGGGAACACCGCCGACAGGGCATCGGGTCTCGCCTGCTCGCCGTGATCTGCGATGAAGCAATGAGCGACGCTCGGTCGGTTCTCACCTGGTCGACCTTCGATGCAGCGCCTGAGGGAGACGCGGTTCGCGTCGGGTCGGCGCTCCGCCGCGAAGTGAATCGCCGGAGTGATCTGGCGCTCGCGACGTGGACTGGGAGCTGATCGGTGCGTGGGCACAACCGGAACGTGCGACGCGCTGCGGCTACTGGCTGGAGACGGTTGACGGCGTCTTCCCCGAGCGGCTCCGTTGCGATGCCGCTGCGTTCCATCGCATCATGCAGACCGCACCGAGGGAGGACCTCGACGTCGGGGATGTCGTCGTGGATGAAGACTTCGTCGCGGAACTTGACCGGGCACTTCTCGAAGCGGGGCGCACACGGTGGACGGTTCTCGTCCGGGAACCGTCGGGAGCCTGTGTCGGCGGGACCGAGGTCACCTTTGACGCGCGCGACCCGAACATCGTCTACCAGCAGACACTGGCATCGACCGAGCCCATCGCGGACTCGGTCTCGCGAGATGGGCGAAGGCGGCGACGCTGCGCCGAGTCCGAGCCGAACTGCCTGCGGCCAACGGGTTCGGACGGAGAACGATCTTCCAACGCCGTCATGCTGGCGATCAACGAAGCCATCGGGTCGCGCCGATGAGCAGGCACACCGAGTGGCTGGCCGATCCCAGGAATGTTCGTGCCGCGCTCCGTAGCCGGCGGTATGGGGCAGGTGCGTCAGGTGGTCCCGGTCAGGGGGCTCGGCGGCGGCCGACGACCGCGACGAGTCCGGCAAGCAGTGTCTCGTTGCCGAAGGCCTGGCGGACCTCCGCGTCGACGCCGAACCTGGCCAGGAGCTCGGGGAGTCGGCTGGTATCGATGAGCACGTTGTCGTGGGTCTCGTCATCACGACGCCAGAGTTCGCCGTCACGGACGAACATCGTCATCTCACGCCGAAAGATCCGATCATCGATGACCGAGCGGCGCGTGGCGAGGACCCAGTCCTCTCCGAACCAGACCCCGGGCGGCTGCCCGCGTCGGGCGGATCCCCACTCCAGGTCGCAGATGTCGAACGCGAATACCCGGAGTCCTCGAGCGCACCCGCGATGGCGGCCAGCGAACGATCGATGTCTTCCTCGCTGTCGAGGTAGCTCAACGCATGACCGACACTGACGATCGCATCGGCGGTCGGCAGCGGATCCTCGGGAAGCCGAAGGACCTCGACCGGCACCGTGGGCACGAAGTCACGGGCGAGGTCGACCATGGCCGGCGACGCGTCGGTCGCGAGCACGCGATGGCCCGCCTCGACCAGAGACTTCGTGAGCAGCCCGGATCCACAGCCGAGCTCCAGGACGAGCCCGCCACGCTCGAGGACGGGCTCGAGGATCGTCAGGATTCCGGGTGCCACCGCATCCGCGTGGAACCCGAACCCTTCGTGATGAATGCGGGCCAGGTCCGATCGGTAGTACGGCGAGGCAGGCATACGACGCGATCGTGGCTCAGTGCTCCACTCGTGAAACCAACCGCAGCCTCACGCCTCGCAGCCGGCGATCCGGGACGGTGTTGCCGCCGAAGCCAGTGATGGAATCAGGCTGCCGTGGACAAGAGCCGCAGCATGGCGACGCCGTACCAGCCTCGGCCTGCACCGGAACACGAAATCCAGTGCGGGTGTACAGGTGAGCCGCGGGGTTACGAAGGTGGACGTTCAGGGATAGCTGTGCGAACTCGGTCGACGCCTCTCGGCTGAGCGCCTCGATGAGCGCAGTGCCGATCCCACGGCCCCGTGCCTCGGGGATCACAGCGATGGTCATCTCCGGCACCGGCGATCCGGAATCGTCGACGACCAACGCCGGCACGCGGACACAGCACCACGCTGCGCCGACTCTCCGGCCGCCGCCCGCGACCGCAATCACCGCGCAGTCGCCGGCCGCGGGAAGCATCGCCTCCACGTCGGGATCGTCTTCGGCCGGCAACGGGCGATCTTCGATGACGGACGCGAATCGGGCCATCTCGAGAATGAAGCGGAGGTCGCCCTCCCCAGCGGTGCGCACCTGGACCCGGGAGTCACCTGGCTAGCTGATCAGCCTGAAGGCCGGTGACATGCCGAAAAGCTGCCGCTCGATCGAACGGCGAGGAGGCCGGCTGCCCGGCGATCGGGGACAAGGAGGCGGAGCGATGACGGTGGTCCGGCACTCAGCCAACTCCTCGGGCGGCTGAACTGATTCGTCAATCGGCTATCGGTGGCAGACTTGCGTCGATGCTGATCTTCGGGGTGATCCTCTGTGTCGCGGGTGGCCTACTGGCTCGGTACACGGTCGATCCGACGTTCCCCGACGGCGCCTACGCAGGGATGACTCGGACGAGTTGGCGCGTCGTCGGTGCCGCCATCGTGGTCGTAGGTGTCTGCCTCTCCGTCGTCGGCCTTGGCGCGCTCTTAGCCCAAACTGGCCCACCGTGCTGGGTGCGGTTGACCTCCTGAACTCCTGTGGGACAGCGAGCTCGATATACATCGACAGTCTAGGTATAGTGCCCTCCATGGGAACCACCGACCTTCTGCGGGGACATCTGGATGGCCTGCTGCTTGCGGTGCTCGCCGAAGCGCCGGGTCATGGCTACGAGCTCGCCCGTCGGGTCGCAACTCGAAGCGGCGGACATCTCGATGTGCCCGAGGGATCGCTGTATCCGGCGCTGCACCGGTTGGAGAAGGCTGGGCTGGTGTCGAGCCAATGGGCGAACAGTGACGGCCGACGTCGTCGCGTCTACAGCGAACGGCCGCCGGCCGGCGCCACCTCGCCTCGTGGCGCGACCAGAGGCGGACCTTTGTGGTCGCAGTCGACCGCGTGTTGGGCTGGCCACATGATCGAGCAGTACATGGCAGACCTCGAAGCGGCGCTCTGCGTGCGCGGCCGCGCGCGAAGCGCTTCCTTGCCGAGTGCCACGACCACCTCATCGATCTTGCGAACGACGTCGGTCCCGACGAGGCTGCCGTAGCGTTCGGAGCTCCCGGAGTTGTCGCGGCGTCGTTCGACGCAGAAGTCGCGACCGGTCGTTGTGTCCGTGCAGCCTGGTTGGCGGCTGTAGGCGTTGCGTCCGTGGGCGGATCGACGCTCGTATTGATCCACTCCGCAGACGCCGCAGCTCAGGCAGCCGTCGCATGGGCGATGGCGTTCTTCGTGTGCGCGCAGGTGTCGGCTGTGGCGATGGTGATCGGGTTGATGCAGGTGCTGGCAATCCGCCACAGTGTCGTGTCTCCCGCCGAGTCGGCGCTGCTATGCCGCCGAACTGTGATCGCACTGGTATCGGCGGCCGGAGCGATGTTTGCAGCAGGAGGCGCTCTCCCAGGGCGCGGCGATCCTCTGGTGCTGCTTGCCGGTCCCGCGTTCGCCACCGTTGCCGGTCTCTTCGTTTCACGTGCGTGGTGGCTCACCAGACAGCTTGAAGGCGCAGGTTCACACTTCGACCGATCTCCGTTCGCCGATCTGCGGTCACTGACCAGGTCTTCCGGTGCCGACGTTCGGGCCGATCGGGTCGCGACGATGGCTGCGGCGGCCGCGTTCGTGCGCGATCACGGCGAGCAAGGGAGCACGCTTGGTGGGTCGTTGCTCGTCGGCGCGATCGAGGCCGGTCTCGTACTCGCTGCCTACCTCGCCCTACGCGGACCCCTGGGCTTGCGAACCGGCACGATCGCAACGGACTGACTTCTCACCCGGCGACTCGAAGTCCCGTTTCGGGCCGCTCCGGGGGCGCCCGTCAGGTTGCGATGCCCGGTCGGTAGTCGGGATTCCAACCGTCGGCAGCTGTCCCGTAACGCCACGCCAGCCGCCGCCTCGGACCGTGGCGAAAGTGCCGATCGGGGGCAGGCGCTCTCCGCGACAGCATCCCTACAACTCAGTCGCACGGCGTGAACGCGGACCAACGTCGCAGAGAATCGGTGCTGGTCAGCGGACGTGTGCCGACTCGGCAGACATGCCGAGTATCTCTGGCATCCGCATCCCGCGGTGTTGCTCGCTGGCGGTCAGAACCACCCGACGGTGCGGTCTTCGAATCGGAGCTTGCGGATCGCGATGAGCGTCGCACCGGCCCCGAAGATGGCGAGCACGGTGAGCGGAAGGACGATGACGGTCCAGGTGAGGTGGTCGAGGAGGAGGTCACGGCTGGCGCGCATGGCCCAGTACTGAGGTGTGGCAGGGGCGAGGTGGTGGGTCCAGGCGGGGAGCGTGGAGAGTGGGACGAGCGCGCCGCCGATCGCGCCGAGGACGGTTGCTCCGAGGAAGCCGATGGCATTGAGTTGTTGGCTGGTCCGCACGAGCGCCGTGACCGCGATGCCGATGACCGTCGCGACGACGACGTAGAGCCCGGCGACGACGACCAGCGGCACCAGGCTTGGTGTTGCGTGAAGGTCGAGGAGCGCAACACCTGCGGTGATGACGACGGCGATCTGGGCCAGACCGATCAGGATCATGGGCAGTGCCTTGCCGAGCACGATCTCGGCCGGCCGGGCACCACTCGCCCGGAGTCGGGGCCACGTCTTCCACATGTGCTCACGGAAGAAGAGGAATCCGGTGAAGGGGACGAGGAAGAATCCGAACTGCACGATCATGGCGGGCACGGCGAAGTCGGATCCGGAGGCGTGCGGATGGCCACTCACGACGAGCGCCGCGCGGAAGGTGGTGCGATAGAGCGCAGCCATGATCACCGGCATGACGAGCAGCACCATGAGCGGCATGGGGTCCCGCCGCAAGACGCGCAGCTCGTTGCGGGCGATGGCGGCGCTACGCCGCGGCGACATCGAGATCCTCGGTGGAGTAGCGCTGCCCGGTGAGCGTGACGAACACGCTCTCGAGGCTCGGCCGCAGCAGCTCGATGCTGGAGACCTGGGACGCACTCGATCCGAGGTCGCGCATGACGGTCGCGATGGTGCCGGCCGGGTCGTGGGTCTCGATGGTGAGGACCTGGTCGGCGACGGACGCTCCCGCCAGGCCGGTGCCAACCGCGTCCGGCACCGGTCCGTCGAAGGAGAGGGCGACACCGGTGTGGCCGTGGTCGGCGACGAGATCATGCAACGTGCCCGACGCGATGAGCCGGCCCCGCAACAGGATCGCGACGGACCCGTCGAGCGCCTCGATCTCGGGCAGGTAGTGCGACGAGTACACGATGGCGGCGCCCTCTGCGGCTGCCTCCTGCACGAGGCCGAGCAACGACGTACACGTCTCGATGTCGGCGCCGACCGTCGGCTCGTCGAGGAGCAGCAGCGCCGGCCGGTGCAGGAACGCGATCGCGGTGTGGAGGCGGCGGCGTTCACCGCCGGAGAGCGCGAAGGCCGTCCGGTCGAGCAGGCCGTCCAGACCGAGACGTGCGGCAACCTCGTCGACCCGGCGCGCACGTTCCTGGCGCCGGAGTCCGACGAGCTCGGCGAAGAACATCAGGTTCTCCCGGACCGTCAGGACCTCGTAGACGCCGATCTCCTGCGGGGCGAGGCCGACGTGTGCCTGCGCAAGCGAGGGCGTCGCGACCACGTCGACGCCGTCGATCACGACGGTGCCACCGTCGGGCGTCAGCAGGCCGGCCACGATGGAGGTCAACGTCGACTTGCCGGCTCCGTTGGGTCCGAGCAGGCCGAGCACCTGGCCGGCTGCGAGGGTCAGCGAGACGTGGTCGAGCGCGACGCGCTCGCCGTAGCGCTTGACGAGCTCGGTGACTTCCAGGACGGTCCCCGTCTGAGCTACGGTCACGTTACCAAGATACGGAACCGTATCTTGGTGTCAAGAGGGTATCTGGACCTGCGAGACTGACGACGTGCCGGTCGAGAAGTGGACGCCCGAACGCCGCCGGCAACGCACTCGCGAGGCGCTGCTCGACGCGGCTGCGACCGTGTTCGCCGAGCGCGGATTCCAGGGCGCATCCCTCGACGAGATCGCAGCCAGCGCCGGCTACACCCGAGGCGCGATCTACAAGCACTTCGCCGACAAGGAAGAGTTGCTCCACGAGGTGTGCGTCCGACTCAACGAACGGACCTTCGCCGAGTTCGACGAGCTGCCCTCCGGGTCGGACTGGCTCGACACCTCCGACCTGCCGGCCGTCACAGCCCAATGGGCGTCGATGGTCGAACGCGACACCGAGTTCCGGGTCGTGATGCTCGAGTTCCAGCTCCACGCCTATCGGAACCCCGACCTCCGCGACCGCGCGCTCGTATTCGCGCGCGAACCGGCACGCGATCGCCGACTACCTGTCCCAGCGGGTGGCGGAAAGCGGGAGCGCCCTGCCGGTCGACGCCGAACAGCTCGCGGCCGTCTTCGGAACCAGCTCCGACGCCTTCGCGCAGCTCGCGCTCATCGATCCCGACGCCGTGGCGCAGTACCAGCTTCTCCTCGAACTGCTCATGCGCGGACTCCGCAGCCTCACCGAGGACCCGGCATCGGCCTGATCGAGTCGCGGGGAGCGCGTTCGGGTCGTGACGAACCGTTGTTCGACCTAACCGTCGAGGAACTTGGCGATGCTCTGCGAGAACTCGACGGGCGCCTCGACGTGGGGAAGGTGGCCGACATCGGGAAGCACGACGAGCCGCGCATCTGGGATCAGTTCGCAGAGCTCTTCCGACGATGCCAAGGGAATGCCGTCTCGAGCGCCGTGGACGATGAGCGTCGGCGCCGCGATCGTCCTGATCTCAGGCCTGAAGTCGAATCCTTCCGCGAACGTGGCACGTACCCGATCCATGGCGTCGGCGACATGTCGGGGCCGCTCGTTCGGCATGCTTCCGGGATCTCACCGCAGTCGCTCGACCCCGCCCGAGTTCCACATCAACGAGCGTGCGAGTTCGCCGCTGTCCGCGTGCTTCGGCGGCCGTCACCGCGGTCATCGCCGCAGGCGGCACCGGTTGGCGGCCACGAGCGGTGAAGAAGCCGGCGACGTTCGCGTCCGCGGGCGGAGGGCAGGACAAGATGAGCCGGTCGACACGACCAGGATGACGAGCGGCGTACAGCGCAGCCACCAAGGCCGGGTACGACCACACGAACAGTGAGCAGCGGTCGAGGCCGAATGCGGCTCGGACGTCGTCGATGTCGTCGACTTCGACGGGGAGTCCGACGTGGCCGGAGTCGGGCACCGAGTCGGAGCGTCCCCGATTCCGGATGTCGAAGAACACGACGAAGTGGTTCGCGAAGTGGTCTTCGAAATCAGCCTCGTTGCCGGTGCCGGGCACGATGACCGGACGTGATCCCGTTCCGAGCAGCGAGGCGTGCAACCGCACACCGTCGCGAGTGGTGACGAAGCGGTCGTCGGCCATCCGAACCTTCCTCGGATCCAGCGATTCGGCCAACGTACTGCTCGCCCGCGCAGACTCGGTCCCCGCAGTTCGGCAAGGCGATCTCGTTCTACCGCACACATCGACCACGCGGAGGCCGAGCCACGTCCGGGCGTCGTGGGGCAGTTGCCGGGAGGGCAGGGGTTCGTTTCGCGGGCTGCATCAGCGCGGCTCCGAGCCCGAGGATGGGGGAACGTGAGTGGCTCGTGGGTGGCGCTCCCGGGCCCGAGGTCAAGGTGCCGCTTCGATCGGTCGAGCAAACGGCGCCGGATCGATCTCTCGTAAGGAACAACCGTGTCCGCGACCCGCCGACGGCACTCCGCTCTCCGACGCGCGGTGCCGGCCATCGCGCTCGTTGCCGCGCTCGGACTGCTGAACGCGTGCGCAGCGTCGTCGGGCGACCGAGCGAACGGCGGGGCGGTGACCGTCGAGCGTGCGCGCGCCGACAGGGCCAGTGCGCGGCCACCGAAGAGCGTGACGGTGCTACCGAGCAACCCGTACTACGTCGCGGCCAAGGCACTGTCCGCGAGCCAGGTGCAGGCGGGCACCGCGGTGGGTGGCTGCGTGATCGTCGCGTACACCGAGTGCCCCGGCGCCGACCTCGCGAACCAGTACCTCCAGGGCGCGTTCCTCGGCTACGCGGATCTCACCGGCGCGGACCTTTCCAACGTCGACATTCTCCAGGCCAGCCTGGCCTACTCGAAGGCCGACGGGATCGATCTCACCGACTCGAAGATGTCGGCGACATCGACGACCCACGCCTCGTTCGTCGCCGGCCACCTGTCGCGCGTGCAGTGCATCCTGTGCGCCGCGTCGAACACCGACTTCTCGAGGGCGGACCTGGCGAGGGCGAACTTCACGTCGGCCGGGTTGACCGCGTCGAGCTTCCGTGACGCCGACCTCCGCAACACCAACTTCACCCTCGCCGACCTCACGGGCGCCGACCTCAGGGGCGCGAGGCTCGACCACGCCGTCTTCTGTCAGACGGTGATGCCCGACGGGACAATCCGAAATCCACAGCCGTCGCCCTCGGTCGCCGTGCGGACCTGCGGCAAGCCGGTAATCGCCAGAGGCGCGCCAATCACGATCAACGACCAGAACCCCTACTATCCGCTCGTCCTCGAGTACACGACGCCTTACGTCGCAACGGGCACCACGGTCATGGGCTGCAGGCTCGTGGCGCACACGCGCTGCTCGGGCGAGGACCTCTCGGGGCGGCCGCTGATCGGCGTGATCATGCCGTATGCCCGCCTCGTTCGGACCGACTTCTCCGGCGCCGATCTCACCGCACTGACCATCGACTTCGTGCACGCCCGACGCGCGAATTTGCGCAACGCCACGCTCAACTCGGCTTCGCTCACGAGCGCTGACCTCGCCGGCGCGGACCTCAGCGGTGCGGAGATGCGCTTTGTTTCGCTCAACGGGACCAATCTCCGAGGCGCGAACCTCGCCGGCGCGAACCTCGACTTCGCGTCGACCATCGGCACCGACTTCAGTGGAGCCGACCTCCACGGCATGAAGTTCGCCGATGGCAACAACAGCGGTGCCAAGTTCACAAATGCGAATCTCACCGGCGCCGACCTGACCAACGCGGACCTCACCGGCGCCGACCTCGACGGAGCGAACCTCACCGACGTCATCTTCTGCAACACACTGATGCCCGACGCCACCGTGAGGAATCCCGTCAACGGAGCGTGTCCCGGCTGAACACGACCGCGGCTGCCGGGCCTCCTTGGACCACTTCCGCCGCCACCTCCAACCGATCCGAACCCTCCCTGAGACAACGATCCGGCGATCGGGGGCACTCTCGGGCGTCTCCGACCGTCCCCGATTCACAGCGAGCAGTCATCCGTGCGGTTCCGGCGGATTCGAGACCACGGCCGTCGCGGGACGACGCTTCGCGTCCATGGCATGCGTAGTGCGGCGTCAACAACCGACCGAGCCAGCCGTCATCGACGGGCAAGAGTTCCGGTCGGACTACGCCGACCGCTTCGTTGTCGAACCCGTCGATCAACGTTCGGCCGAGGCGTGGGCACGCGGGACACTCGAACAGGGTCCGGCGGCATTGCAGTGGTTCATCGCGTTCGGCTGGCGCTACGTACTTGGACTCCGACTCCATCGCGGCGCATCGGTCGATCACGTCGCGGGCTGGTCAATCGCACGACGTGACTCCTCCGTCGTTGTTCTTTCCGTTGACTCTCGCGTGCTCGGCCGAGCGCGGCTGACGTTCACTGCGGGTGACGCATCAGCCTCGGCATCGAGCAACGTCGAGTTCGATCGGCGCGGGGCGCGAACAGTTTGGGCCGTCGTCGGGGTGCTCCACCGTCGCGTACTTCCGTACTCGCTCGGCCACGCCGCGAGGCACGCGTAGCTGCCGGTCGGTGGGGCATCTCTGCGCCTCCGAGCCGGCGATCGGGGGCACGTTCTCGGCGTCTGACCTCATGCGAAACAGCTGCAGCTGGTTCCGACGCGGTGCAATTGTCTCGGGCGTGAGCTTCCGCGAGCGGGGCGTCGAGCCGGCGCAAGGGTGTACCGGAGATGGCTTCGTCATCCGGCCGCTCGTGACGGCGGACGCGGTGCTTGACCACGAAGCCGTGATGTCGAGCCGCGAGTTCCTCTACCACTGGGAGCAAGACCCCCCGTACCCGCCCGCGGACTTCTCGGTGGAGGAGAACCGTGCGGACCTCGAGCGGATGGAGAGCGAGCATCGCGACGGGACCCGGTACACCTACACCGTCATGAACACCGACGAGAGCCAGGTGCTCGGCTGCATCTACATCCTGCCCAATGACGACCGCATGTATCAGTCCGCCGAGGTGACGTCGTACGACGGCAGCGATCTGACCTCCGTCGACGCGACCGTCTCGTTCTGGGTTCGTGTGTCGACGTGGGACGCCGGGTTCGAAGGTGTCCTGCTCGCGACGCTTCTCGGCTGGTTGCGGGACGACTGGTCACTGGAGCGGCCGGTGATCGTCACCAACGAGGCGCTCCTCCATCAGATCTCGACCATCGAGGCTCTCGGCCTCGTTCGCCGGTTCGACTACGACCGGGCGAGGGACATGTACACGTCGCGCGCCTACACCTGACCACTCGGCCACGTCACCGGGATCGCGGTCGGCCGGTACGAGCGGACGTGTGGGACAAGATCGCGACCCACGTGCGAACGACGCGCATTGGCGAGCGTCTGTATGCCAGCCGTTCCGATGGGCCGGTGCGGTTCTGGCTCGACTACGGCGAGCTCTGTGCGCGACTCCTCGGCAGATCCGACCTCGATGTCCTTCGCTTCGACGTCGGGGAAGGCTGGGCGGGAATCGAGGAAGTCGTGACGGAGCGCGCCGGCCTGCCACCGGCGTAGAGCTCCGACTCCACCGGTCCGGACGTGCCGGGGCCGACTCGGCACCACGGGACGGTCAGGGAGAGCGTGCCACGGATGTCGTCTGGTCCTGTTCCCCGAGTTCGCCTCGAGCGGATCAGTCGACGTCACGAGTCACGACGCGGCGACATCTTCGGGCACAGATGCAGGGGATGCGAGCGGTCGGCTAGCAAGACGTGCGTGCCCGACCTTCCGCAAGCCTGGCGCTGCGGCTTCGATGAGGTTGCCGAGCTCTACGACAGGGTGCGCCCCGGCTATCCCGACGACCTCTTCGACGAGCTGGCCGGCGCACTGCCTCGGTCGCCCGTCGTGGCCGAGGTCGGTCCTGGCACAGGCCAAGCCACCAAGGGCCTCGTTGCCCGAGGCGCCAGAGTGACCGCGGTCGAGTTGGGTGCCCACCTGGCAGCCGTCCTCGCCCGCAACCTCCCGACCGTCGACGTCGTCATCGGGCCCTTCGAGAACGTCGACCTCGCCCCGGGCTCGTTCGACGCGGTCGTGGCGGCATCGAGCTACCACTGGGTGCCGCCCGAGGCGCGGATGACGAGACCGGCGGCCCTGCTCCGACCCGGCGGGCACCTGGCGCTGATCGCGCTCAACCAGGTCGCTTCTCCCGCTGACCGTGGGTTCTTCGACGAGGTCCATCACGTGTTCAGCCGCCATGGACTGCCGGGAACGCACGACCCTGTCCCCACCCACGAGGAGCTTGTTCCCTCGTTCGTCGATGAGATCGTCGCCTCGCCAGAGTTCGCGGAGCCTTCGATCCATCGCTACCGCTGGGACCAGCGCTACACGGCTCGGGGCTACACGGAGCTCAAGCGGACCGACTCGAACAGTCGGGCGATGGCCGACCCTGAAGCCCGCGAGGCAATGCTCGCCGAGGTCGAGGCGCTCATCGACTCGCGCTACGACGGGTGGATCGTCCGCCCCCTCACCGCCTCTCTGGTGTTGGCTCGCCGCCGCTGAAGATCGGCGCCGACGTACGTCCACCACCTGGACGACAGCTTCGGGAGAACGGATCACGCGACGCCCGCCGTCGAACCACGAGGCGTCTCCGTCGAGGATCGGTCGGGGCATGCCGGGCGCGACGGTCCGGGCCAGGATGCCGAGCGTCGCCCGCAGCGCCGACTCGGGCACGATCGGGAACGGGATCGTCTCGCGGTACTGCTCGTGGATGTTCGACCAGTCGTAGAACTGGGTCACCACACAGCCCTCGGGGATCTCCTCGATCTCGTAGCCGTACACGTGTCCGATCGACGGCTGGAGGAAAGCGCTCTCGATCGTCCAGGCGATGCGTCGGTCCGGTTCGAACTCGGTGATCCGCACCCCGACGTCGTAGAGCCCGAGGGGAAAGTCGTTGAGCGCCTCCCGGTCCATGTGGACCGTGAAGGTGTCTCCGACTGCCGTCGCCGGCTCGCCGGACGCGGACATCAGCATCCCGGACGCGTCGATCGCGACGTGCCCCTCCGGGCTCGACACGACGGCGAACACCTCGGCCGGAGTCGCGGCGATGGCTCGGCTCACTTCGATGCGCTGATCACCCATGCGCCGCATCCTTGCAGGCGCCGGCACGCCGGGCACTCGGCCACGACGTCGGTGCCCGGTCAAGATCGGTGCTCGGCCTGCCGATCCAGTCGCAGCCCATCGGCCCTCAAAGGATCCTCGACCGTGCATTCCTTCAGTGAGCAGTTGTCCGGTATCGCGCCGTGGCGCCGAGCGGTGACGATCGTCCTGTTCGTCGCGGCCGTCGTCATCCTGGTGCTGGCCGTCGCCGGCGTCCTCCAGACCGCCGCGATCATCGGAGCGGCCGTGGTGGTCGCATTGTCGTACCTCGTCGGTCCCCGGAGCCCGTTCTTCCACGCCGGCCCCGCCTGACCACGGCAACGGACGGGACCGCTTCCATCGCGGCGCCGGTCACCCGTGGGGACGGACCAGCTTCGGTCTCGTGAAGCGGGCGCGCGTCACGGCGAACAGCGCCACGTTCAACACCACGAAGGCGACCGCCCCGCCGAGGGCCAGCACCCACGGGCTGAGTGACCCGATGTCGGAGGCGACGTCGGCCAGGTCGCCGGCCGCTCCTCTGGGCAGGGCCGAGATGCCGACGCTGATGCCGATGGCGATGCCGGCGAGCCCGAGGCCGAGCACGCGCATGGCCACCATGGCCGAGGACGCGCGCAGGGCGACGAGGATGCCCACGTTGCTCAGAGCGAAGGCCACGAGCACCGCCAGGACCACGCCCAGACCCATGGACAGCCAGGGGACCGAGAGCGCGTCGCCCCGCGCACCGTGCACGAGCGTTCCGGCGTTGCTCGCGATCACGGAGAGCAAGATGGCGACGGCGCCCAGCGCGGTCCCGACCACCACGGCGGCGAGGAGCTTGCCCGCCAGGATCGCCTCGGCGGGCAGGCGCGTGGCGAGGAGGGTCTCGAGGGTGCGGTGGTCGCGTTCGCCGGCGAAGGACTCCGGCACCGAGGTGAGGACCCACATCGCAGCGACGATCAGCCCGATGCCCATCACACCCGTGCCGCCGAACTTCGTCGCCCCCGCGGAGAAGGGGATCACCACCGCCACGAACAGCGTGACCAGCACGATCCCGGCGGTGCCGCGCGAGCCCTGACCGCCGGGGCCGGCACGCACCTCGCTGAGCTCCTTCCACGCGACGGTGGCGATGTCGTCCCTCATTCGTCCTCGCTCGGACCGGAGCCGCCGATGAGCTCGAGGAAGGCATCCTCCAGGCTGTCATCGGCGCGGATGACCTCTTCGAGGGCGGCGCCGGCCTCGACGGCGCAGCGCACGACCGGTGCGCCGGGAGCACCCTGCGCGGCGAGGCGGACCTCGACCTTGTCATCGGTGCCGCTCACCTCGGTGACCTCGGGCAGCGCCCGGAGCGCGGCCACCGCGCCGTCGAGCCTCGCGCCCCGCAAGGACAGCTGCGACGAGCCGGTCCGGCGGCGGAGCTCGTCGGGGCTGGCGCTCGCGAGCAGGCGCCCCTCGACCATCACCCCGACCTCGTCGCACATCCGCTGGGCGTCGTCGAGGTCGTGGGTGGTGACGAAGACCGTCGTCCCCTGTTGCCGGGCGAGGGCGACGATGTCGTCGCGCAGGGCCCGGCGGGCCAGCGGATCCAGGCCGTTGGTCGGCTCGTCCAGGAAGACCACGGGCGGCTCGGCGAGCATGGCGCGGGCGACGGCCAGCTTCTTGCGCATGCCCAGGCTCCAGTCCGCCACGCGCTCCTGGGCGCGGTCGGCGAGGCCGATGTGCTCGAGCAGCGCGCCGGCCCTCGAGGTGCGCTCGGCCGACGCCAGGCCGGCGATGCGGCCGAACAGCTCCAGGTTCTGCGCGGCGCTGAGACGGTCGTAGAGCCCGTCGTCGTCGAGCAGCACCCCGCAGGCGGCGCGCGCCGCGTCGCCGGCGGTCACCACGTCGTGCCCGGCGATCGACGCCGCGCCCGCAGTCGGCGCGAGCAGCCCGAGCAGCAGCCGGATCGTGGTCGACTTGCCGGCGCCGTTGGGCCCGAGGAATCCGTAGACGGTCCCCTCGGCGATCGCCAGATCGAGGTGGTCCACCGCGACGAGGTCGCCGAAGGCGATGGTGAGACCGTTCGCGACGACGGTCGGCGCGCCGCTCCCCGCCGCAGGTGGCATGCCCCACCATTACCAGCGTGGTGGCGTGTGGGGGGTGATGCTCACGCGCTGCCGGTGCGCTCCCGGTGCTTGCAGCCGGGCCAGCAGCAGGGTCGACGTTGGCCCTCTTCGAGCTCCTCCTGGGTCCGGCGAATGCGCCGCGTCCGGGTCGCCGGCTGCTTCGCGTCCTCCACCCAGCAGATGAACTCGTTGCGGGCGAGCGGCGTGATGTCCTTCCAGGCCTCGAGTGCCGTGCCGTTGGCGATCAGCGCCGTGCGCAGGTCCCGCGGGAGCCGGTGCACCACACCGCCGGGGATCCGCGCACCGCTCACGGTTCCCACGCTACCGACCGTCCGCTCCCGGCCCACGCGCCAGGACGTCGGTCTGGGCGACGGGCTCGAAGCCGACGCCGAGGTACAGCGCCTTCGCCGCCGCGTTGCCCGGACGGAAGCAGATCTTGATGCGGGTGGCGCCGGCAGTGACGAGGCGGCCGACGCCCGCGGTCAGGACATGACGGGCCAGGCCGCGCCGCTGATGAGCGTCCTCGGTGCGCATCGGCTCGACGAGGCCGGTGGCGGTCTCCGGATCGAACCAGAAGAGACCGTACGCGGCGACGTGGTCGCGATCGTCGAGGACCAGCAGGTCGAGGTCCGGGCGGTACAGCGAGGTCTGGCGCAGACGTGCTTCGACCTCCGGGCCGCTCCGCTCGATCAGGTGATGGGGACGCTCGAGGGCGTGCCGGCGATCGGACAGCCGGTAGTTCCCTGGCAGCGGGCTGATCTCGGGTCGGGCGTCCGCCGCGATCCACGTCTCGACCAGGCCGTCGCCCGCGATCGTGAACCCGCGGTCGAACAGCACGGTTCGCATCGCGGCGTCGGCCCGGTCGACCTCGAGCTCGACGGCTTCGAAGCCGGACGCTGCCGCGTGTGCGAGCCCGCGGTCGACGACCTGGGCCACCCGGTCGGCGGTGGCGTCGGGCATGAGCATCGGGTCGAGCGCGACCCCGTCGCCCCAGTCGGTGAGGATGACTGCGGCCTCCGGACGGCCGAGGTCGTCGAACCAGAAGAGCTGATCGATCTCGTCGGTCGCGCGCGGGACGCGCCACCACCACTGCAGGTCCGCCGCCTCGAAGGACCCCTTGGTGGGATGGGCCCGGCGGACTCGTTGCAGCAGGGCCGTCGCGGCGTCCAGGTACCGAGCCCCGGCCCGACGTTCCTCTCGCAGCGCGTGCACCGCTCGAACCTACGGTCGGGCCCGGTGGCCACGACGGTCTTTTCGGCGGGGCCGGCGGGCTCAGCTGGGAACGGGGCGCACGCCGAGGTCGCGGAACGGGCGCCACAGGTACCCATCGGGATCGGCCAGCACGAACTGGCGATTGCCGGCCTCGCAGGGTCCCTCCACCTGCCAACGACCGTTGCACGTCGCGACGTCGACGCGGTACCAGCGCTCCTCGATCGGTACCACGATGTCGACGTCGGCCGCGACGGCTCGGGCGTACACCGCGTCGACATCGTCGACGCAGATCTGGAAGTTGACGCCGCGACCGTGAGGGGACTCCAGGGGAGCGGTGCGGAACCGTCGTCCCGGTCCGGCCGCTTCCTGGATCATCAGCTCGACGCCGTCACGCTCGAGATACGCGAAGCGCTCGTCGGGTCGCGCGAACAGCGTCCGGAAGCCGAGCACCTCGGCGTAGAACCGCAAGGACGTGGGGAGCACGGTGACATCGAGCTCAGGGACGAGCGTCACGCCGTCACCCCGCGCGTCGGAGCGCGACGCGGCCACGCCGGCCACTCGATGGTCCTGCTGGTCTCGCTGCGCCGCGCGTCGGTCGGGGGGAGCTCGGTCCAACCGCTCGACGAACCTCCGACCGTCGACCACCGGTGTCCGAGACGGTCTCCGTCGAGGTACTCCGTGAACCTTCCGTTGACGAACGCGTCGACCAGGGCAGCCAGCTCGATCATCAGGTCGTCGACCTGCTCGTCACACGCGTCGCATCCACAGCGCGGGAAGTGGAACCAGTGCCAGCGGCCGACGCCGAGCGTGACGCCGGGGAACGGCGTCTCCCGGAAGGTGAGGCAGCCGCCCTCCCCGTGGCGCGGACACACGCGGACGGCAGTCTGTGCAGCAGGTGTCCCGTCCGGCTCCCGGTCACGGATCTCGGCGTCGTACTGGGTCAGCAGGTCGTCGACCAGCCGCCGCGCGAACGCCTGGAGCGGCGCGTACCGCTCGGGGCGGGTCACTCGGCCGTAGGCGGCGTCGTCGGGCGGGTCCGGCACCGCAGCATTCTCGCGGCGGGCGCGGATGCGCCCTGGGCGATTTCGCTTCGAGAGAACCGGGCCGAGGTTCGCTCAGGCGACCGAGTGGGCGAACTCGGCCCACGTGTCGACCCAGAGGTCCCAGACCGCGACGGGGTAGTCGTGACCCATGCCCTCGATCTCCACGTAGCGCGCACCCGGGACGAGCTCCGCCGTCCGGCGACCACCGCTGGGATCGATGAGCGTGTCGCGGTCACCGTGCATCACGAGCGTCGGCACGTCGAGGGCGCGCAAGGCGTCGGCGCGGTCGCCGTCGAGCCGGATCGCGCGCATCTGACGCCCGACGCCCGCGGGATGGAAGCACCGGTCGTACGCGCGCGCCGCGCGCGCCGAACGTACGGCTCGTCGATCCACTCCGGCTTCGAGCCGTACACGCGCTGCGCGGCGACCTGCCGCTCGACGTACTCGTCGCGGTTGGTCGCGGGCTCGGCCATCAACACCGCGAGCGCTTCGGTCGAGCTCCGGCCGTACTCCGTCTCGCCGGTGCTCGACATCACGGAGGTGAGTGAACGCACCCGGTCGCCGTGGTCGATGGCGAGCCGCTGCACGATCATGCCGCCCATGGACACTCCGTGAACGTGGGCCCGGTCGGCGTCCACGGCGTCGAGTACGGCGACGGCGTCGGCCGCCATGTCGCGCAACGTGTAGCTGCGTCCCTCCATCTTGGACGACAACCCGACGTCCCGATTGTCGAACCGCACCACCCGGTATCCGCGCGCGGCGAACATCTCGCACCACCGCTCGTCGTAGTTGATGCACTGCGAGCCCAGCCCGTTCACGAGCAGCAGCGTGGGATCGGTATCGGCGCCGAACGTCTCGTAGTGGAGCTCGACGTCGAGGCGCGACGTGGTGGCCATCACGGGAGGATCGTCGTCGTCGACCGGTGCCGTCAATCGGCGCGGGCGAGATCCTCGTCACCTCGACCGCATCCGGGGCGCGCACCACGATCTCGCCGACCCGCTCGGTGGGCTCACGGACCGAACCGCGTCACGCGAGCGATGCCGCGATCTCGCTGCCCGCGCGAGCGTCTTCGGCGACGCGACCGATGACACCAACGAGCCGACGCCCATCCCGTGGCTCCATTGCCGATGCGGAGCCGGTGGCCCCATCGTCATTCGACCGCCCGTGGTCGGGGCCACGACTCCGGGTCGGTGGCGAGGATCGCGAGGTCGGTCCGGGCCCGCTCCACCCAGAACGGAGCGTCGCCGGCGTCGCACAGGGATGCCGCACGCTCCAGGTGCTCACGCGCGCCCACGTCGTCACCGTCGGCATGGGCGAGCCGGCCGAGCCAGTGGTGTCCGGTGCCGAGCACCGCGCCTCCGGTCCCGAACACGACGAACTGATCGGCGATCGGCACCAGCGCGTCGTACAGCTGCGCGCGTTGCCGGCCGCATCCGCACGACGCCGCGACGTCGGCCAGCATCGCCACGGCGCCGAACCAGAAGTTGTTGCGGGGCAGACGGATCTCGTCGGTGACGATGCGATCGAGGATCGTCTGCGCCTGGTCGAAGCGACCGCCCGCCGCGAAGCCGAGCGCCAGGAGCGAGATCCCCGCCAGGACGGGCGGATCGTCGTCGTCGGGGGTCGCGAGTCCGGCGATGACCTCGCGCGTCCGGCCCTGCTGGTACCGAAGCACGAAGCTCTGCAGGGTGTGCAGCCCGACGGCATCCCGGATGCCGGCGTGGCGCGGCGAACGCGGCTGCCGCGTCGATCGCGACCTCCACCTCGGTTCCGGTCTCACGCATGAGTCGGCGTGTCGCGGTCAACGCGGCCACCCAGTGGCGGTGCAGCGGGATGGACGTCGCAACCGCGCGACGGCGCATCTGCTCGAGGTGCGCGTCGAACTCCTCGGTCCGGCCGACCCGGAGCAGCTCGTGCAGCAGGCGGCGGTCGTCGACGCCCTGGAGCACGACCATCTCCGGTCCGGTGGAGTAGGTGCAGATCTCGCGGGCGAGGTCGACCCGCGTCTCCGGGCCCTGCCCCTCCTCGACCATGTACCGGAGACCCAGCACCGCACGTCGGTTCTCGCGAGACGGATACGCCGTGGCCAGGGCCTCGAGCTGGTCGAGGTGAGGGTCGGGGTTCCGCGCCGCGAGATAGAAGGTCGCGACGACGGCCGAACGGTGCAGCGGGATCCGCCGGGGGTCGTCGGCGGCGGTGCGGGCGAGCGCGAGGTCGACGTACCGCTCGAGGCGGGAACCGAACTCCCGGTCCAACACGCCGACGCGCGGCGTCGCCGCGTCGACGCCCTCGACGAGCAGATCGACGTCCTCGAGCGCGGTCGCGAGGTCCAGGGCCGCGAAGTACTGCTCGCGCGCCGCGGGGACGTCGCCGCTCAACTCCCGCGCCTTCCCGAGCGAGAGGCGCAGGCGGACCCGCGAGCGCTCGTCCGGCGGTGAGTGCTCGAGCGCGGTTGCGTACCAGCCGGCGGCTTCGACGTGCGCATAGCGCGCCGCCGCTTCGTCGCCCGCTCGAGCGGCGGCGCGAGCGGCACGCGCTGCATCTCCGAGGGGGAGCGCACCGAGGAGGTGCCGGGCGGCGTCCGACCAGCGGGCGCCGGCGTCGTTCGTGTCCGCGTCGAGCTCGTGCAACGCGCCGATGCGCAGGTTGAGCCGTGCGCGCCGCGCCGGGGTCACGGACTGGTACACCGCGTTCCGGTACAGCGGATGTGCGAACACGAACTCGTCGATCCCGTCCTCGGCCGCGACGAGCCCCGCGTCGATGGCGGTCTCGATACCCCGCAGGGTGTCGCCCACGGACCGGTCGACGACGGTGGCCACGAACTCGAGCGAGAAGTGGCGGCCGACGACCGATGCGGCACGCAGCACCGTCTGCGCCAGCTCGGACATCCCGCCGAGCCGTCGCCGCACGAGGCTCACGACGTCCTCGGGCGCGACGTCGTGAATCGGGGTGTCGGGATCGAGCTCGAGCTGCTTGAGCACCTCGACGAGGCGCAGCGGGTGTCCGGCGCTGACGTCCACCAGCGCGGCGGCGTCGGCACCCCAGCCGATCCGGCGGTGCGCGGGCGCGAGCGCGTCGACGAGCGCCTCGGTCTCGGCCTCGTCGAGCGGTGCGAGCGCGAGGTCGAGGTCGGGATTCCCGAGCCGGGTCCGCCCCGCCCGAACGGGGAGGAACGCGCTGCTCGCGTCCATGTCGGTGCGGTACGTGCCGAGGACCATGAGCTGGCCACGCGCCGCGCGCAGCACGTGCTGGAGCAGCGCGATCGCGTCCTCACCGGCCCAGTGGAGGTCCTCGATCACCACGATGCGCGGACGGTGCGTCTCGGTCAGCACAGCGGTGACGGCGTCGAACAGCCGGGACCGACCGGCGCCGGGCTCCGCCGGCGGCACCGGCGCGGGGAGCATCGCGGCCAGCTCGGGGGACAGGCGGGCCAGCTCGGACAGCACCGCGGGCGCCGTCGTCGACACCGCTCCCGCGCTGACGACGGCGTGGACGAGCTCCGGGAACGGTTGATAGGCGTCGCCGTCCCCGAAGCACTCACCCTCGATCACCTCGGCCTCGGGGTGATCGGCGACGAGCCGGCCGACGACGGACGTCTTGCCGATCCCGGCGACGCCGGAGACGTACGCGAGCTGCGGGCGGCCGTTGCGCGCGGCGTGGTAGGCCGCCTCGAGCTGCTGCCGCTCGTGCTCGCGCCCGACGATCGTGTCGCGACGGCGGCGGTGTGAGCCTCCCATCGCGACGATGGCCGGCCGGTCGCGCGACAGCGTCTCGGGCTCCACCACGATCGCCTCCGCGAGGTTCGCCAACGCCTCGCCCGGACGCAGCCCGCTCTCGGCGAGTGTCTCCTTCACGCGGCCGAACAGGTCGAGCGCATCGGTCTGGCGGTCGACGCGGAAGTAGCCGAGCATGAGGCAGGCCGCGAGGTCCTCGCGCTCGGGGAGCTCGGCGACGACGGGCGCGAGCACCCGCACCACCTCGTCCTCGGCGCCCTCGTGGAGCAGGCCCCGTGCGTAGCCGTGCATCACATCGAAGCGTTCCTCGGCCAGCTTCGTGCGCACGGGTCCGAACACGTCGAGAGCGGTGAAGTCGGCGTAGGCCTCGCCGCGCCATTCGGCGAGCGCCCGCTCGTGGTGCTCCAGCGCCTGCGCCGCTTCGCCGGCGCTCGTGAGCTCGCGGCGCGGGCGGCGTGGTCGGCGAACCGCGCCACGTCCAGAGCGTCCGGAGGGATCGCGAGCCCGTAGCCGCGGTCGCCGGACGGGAGCACGGCGTCGTGACCGGGGAGCGACCGTCGCAGGTGGTGGACGTGCACGCGTGCGGAGTTGAGCGCCCGGTCGCCGTCCGGGGCATCGGGCCACAGTGCCTCGGCGAGGACCTCGGCCGCGACGCGCTCCGGGTGCCGGCTCACGAGGAACGCGAGCAGGGCGCGGCAGCGGGCGCGCCGGATCGTGACGGGGACGCCGTCCTCGACGACGGCGAGGGGGCCGAGCACGCTGATCTCCACGGTTGCCCGACCTCCTGCTCGGTCGGCGCCACGGGCGGCTTCGAGGTGTTAGCGCCCGGTTAATTGCCCACGTGTCTGATGATCCCGTGCTCCCCGCCCCCCGCGCAACCGCCGGCCGCGATCTCGCCGCCGAGCTCACGCTCCTCCAGCTCCGGTCGGTGGGGCTCTTCGCCGGCTGCGACGACGGTCAGCTGAGCGACGTGGCGGCGGTCTCGGGCGAGCGGCGCTACGACGTGGGTCAGATCCTGGTCCGGGCCGGCGCCATGGTCCGGGACGTCCCGATCGTGCTCGACGGATACGCCGGCGCGGAGCTCGACGCGCGGCCGGCGCTCGTCCTCGGCCCCGGTGCGGTGATCGGGGGGCCCGAGGCCCTCGACGGCGGACTGCACCCGCTCACGGTGGAGGCGCAGACGCCGATGATCGTCCGGGTCGTGTCGGCTCCGGACTTCGCAGATCTGATCGCGCGGGTTCCCCCGTTGGCGATCGGACTGATCCGACAGCTCGGTGGGCGGACGCGTACCGTCCTCGATGAGCTCGCGTGCGCTCGGCAGGGGTCCGTCGCACCGACTGTCGGGTCACGTTCGGGACCGGGTGCGCGAGCGTCATCGGGGGTCGCGCACCCGCCTCGACACTGAAGCGTCGCCCGGTCCGGTCGAGTCCCCCAGCACCGGTCGGACCGGGTCCGCTTCGGGTGGTCAGTCCCTCGCGAGCTCGTCGGCGCGCACGCCGCGCAATCCGAACCACGCCATCTCCGCGAGCCAGCGGGCGAGCCGGTCGGGGTCGTCCTCGCCCTCGTCGTTGACGACGCGTCGACTCGTGGCCTCCGCCATTCCCACCATGGCGTGCGCGAGCGTGCGGCGATGGTCGGTGGCGGCCTCGATGTCGATCAGCTCGGCGATGAGCTCCGCGATGCGGTCGATCGTCGCCTCGGCGACGGCTGCGAACTCCGCGTCGTTGCGCACCGAGGCGCCGAACAGCAACCGGAACGCGGCGCGGTGCGCGGCGACGTACCGGAAGTAGGCCGCGAAGCCCTCCTGCACCCGTTCGCGTCCGCTCGCCACGCCCGCGGTCGCGACGACGAGCCGCTCGGTCAGCTGGCGGTCGACGTCGTCGAGCAGCTCGCGGTAGAGCGCCCGCTTCGAGGGGAAGTGCTGGTACAGCACGGGTTTGGTGACGCCGGCCGCCTCGGCGAGATCGTCCATCGAGGTCGCGTGGAAGCCCCGCTCGGCGAAGATCTCGATCGCGACCTCGAGGAGCTGGGTGCGGCGCTGCTCGGCGGGGAGTCGGACGGTCAAGGTGCTACCGGCTCGACTTCAGGGGCATCTCGTAGCGGTCGTCGTGGTCGAAGTTGCGGGCGAAGCGCTCGGTGAGCCGCGCGGACTCGTCACTCGACAACGGCAGGTCGGAGGCGGCCGCGTACTCGCGCACGTCGTCGACGTCGACGCAGGTCGGCAGGACGGTGGCGAACGTCGGGTTGGCGAGGATGCCCGCGATCGCGGCCTGACCCTTCGTGCGTCCGGTGCCCTCCCACAGGAAGGAGAGCGTGGCGGCCTTCTCGAAGTTGTCGAGCATGTTCTGCTTGTTGCGGTGGGCGCGGTGGTCGCCGGGAGGGAACACGGTGTCGGGCGTGATCTTGGTCGAGAGCGTGTCGGACGCGTGCGGCACACGCGAGATGAGGCTCACTGCGCCGTCGGCCGCTCGCGGCTGGCGTGCGAACGTGAGTCCCGGCTCCTGCTCGAGCACGTTGAACACGGTCTGCAACGCGCAGATGTCGCGATCGCGGATGGCCTCGATGCCCTCCTCGACCCAGCCGATCGCCGGCCCGAGCGCGACGCCGATCTCGAGGATCTTGCCCTGGGTCTTGAGGTCGGCGAGCGTCTCCCAGAGCGCATCGTCGCGGATGGCGTCGATCCGGCAGTTGTGCAGCTGGTAGAGCTCGACGCGGTCGGTGCCCATCCGGCGCAGCGAGTCCTCGAGCTGCTGGCGGATCGACTCCGGTCGCCAGTCGTGGGGCCGCTCGCGTTGCGTGCCGTTGCGACGCTCGGCCGCGATGTCGTACCCGCACTTGGTGGTGACGACGATGTCGTCGCGGTTCGCCGCGAGCACGTCGGCGAGCAGCGACTCCCCGACGCCGTTCTCCCCGTAGACGGGTGCGGTGTCGATGAAGTTGATGCCGGCGTCGAGCGCGGCGCGGAGCATGCCCTGCTTGTCGGTGACCTCGCCCCACCAGTCGCTGGCGATGGTCCACGTGCCGAAGCCGACCTCCGAGACCTCGAGATCGGTCTGACCGACGACGCCGGTACCGCATGCTGACCTCCCGGGTGGTGGAACGCCGAGCGTACGCGTGCCGCAGGCTACGGCGCTCGGAACGCGCGCCGACGACGCCGGCGGTGGAGCCGAGCCGCTCCGCCCGCGGTGCGAGCCAGGAGTCTCGGGTCCGGCCCTTCAGTCCGGCACACCGAGCGTCCGGGCGGCTCGGGGTGTGTCAGTAGACGATGACCGAGCGGGCGATCTCGCCCGAGCCCATGTTCTGGAGGGCGTCGTTCACCTGGTCCAGCGAGATCTGGGCGGACATCAGCTCGTCGAGCATCAGCTTCCCGTCCTGGTAGAGGCCGGCGAGCATCGGGACGTCGTGGTGGACGTTCGACGAGCCGTACCAGCAGCCCCGGATCTGCTTCTCGTTCACGAGCAGGTCCATCGCGGGCGTCAGCGTCAGCTGGGTGTCGAAGCTGGGCACGCCGACGATGACGGCCTGGCCGCCGCGGCGGGTCATCTGCAGCGCCTGCTCGATCGTGGGGCCGAGGCCGATGACCTCGAACGCGACGTCGGCGCCACGACCGCCCGTGAGCTCCATCACCTTGGCGACGGCGTCACCGTCGGTGGAGGGGTTCACCGTGTCGGTCGCACCGAACTTCGTCGCGGTCTGGAGCTTCCCGTCGACCATGTCGACGGCGATGATCCGCTCCGCACCTGCGTGCTTCGCGCCCTGGATCACGTTGAGCCCCACCCCGCCACAGCCGATGACCGCGACGTTGTCGCCCTTGCGGATGCTGGCCGTGTTCACCGCCGCGCCGAAGCCGGTGAGCACGCCGCAGCCGATCAGCGCACCGGCGGTGATCGGGATGCTCGAGTCGATCTTCACCGCGCCGATGGCCGGGATCACGGCCTCCTCGGCGAACGTGCCGGACGCGGCCATCACCGAGATCGGCTGGCCGTCGCGACTGGCGCGCGACGTCATGTCGAGCAGGCCGCCACTCATCGACGCCAGGCTGCCGACCTCGCACAGCTCGCCCTGGTCGTGCGTGCACATGTAGCACTCGCCGCACTGGGGGACCCACGAGACGACGACGTGGTCGCCGACCGCGAGGTTGCTCACACCCTCGCCGACCTGGGTGATCGTCCCGGCGCCCTCGTGGCCGAGGATCGCGGGGAGGGCGATCGGCAGAGCACGCCGTTCACGACCGAGAGGTCCGAGTGGCAGACGCCCGAGGCGCCCATCTCGATGCGGACCTCGCCGGCCTTGGGGTCGGCGACGTCGATGTCGACGATCTCGAGCGGTGCTCCGACGGCGGTGGCGATCGCGGCCTTGGTCATGACCTACTCCTCAGAAGCTTCGGTGGCGGCGGGGAATCTAACCGAGCCGGAGCGGAGCGCAGGCGAGCCGCTGCGGAGCGTCCGGGGCGTCTCGCGGTCACGCCATCCGAGCGGAGCGGCCGTCGGGTCGACCCTAATGGAACGATCCGCCGCCGCGTTCCTCACGCTCGGCCGCCCGCACGCCGTAGCCGAGCACGATCGGGATCGGCAGGACCACGAACGCCACCGCGAGGCCCACGACCGCGACGACGACGGCGACGCCGGAGAACGACGTGGCGATCGCGATGCCGAAGGCCACGATGGCCACGAGGAGCGCCGAGTAGCCGATGCGCTTCGCGAGCTGGACCCGGCTCGCGATCCGGGCCCGGCGGGCCAGGACGGGGTCGGAATCCACGGTGGCGACTCTACGTAGGATGCGCGCCGTGCCGTCAGCCGGGGATCGCGTGGGCGCGCTGCAGTTCGGCCCGGGCATCACGCACGTGATGGCGGTCGTCAACCTCTCGCCGGAGTCGCGTGTTCGGCACTCCGTGGTGGACTCGCCGCAGGCCGCCCTGGAGCGGGCACGCGAGTACCGGGCGCTCGGCGCGTCGATCATCGATCTCGGCGCGCAGTCGAGCCACTTCGAGAACCGACCCCTCGCCCCGGACGAGGAGCTCGACCGCTTGCTGCCCGCCTTGGAGCTGCTGGCCGCCGACGGCTTCGTCGTCTCGTGCGACACCTGGAAGCCCGAGGTCGCGGTCGGCGCCGTGGCGGCCGGCGCCGCCATCGTGAACGACACCGGCGGACTGCGCGACCCGCGCATCGTGGAGCTGGTGCGCGACACCGGCGCCGGTGCCGTCGTGATGCACCTCGAGGGCGAGAACCCGCTCGCCGTGCGCGACCGGGCGCTCGACGCAGGCCGTCCCGAGGTGGTGGCGGAGCTGCTGCGGGCGCGGGTGGCGGAGTTGCGGGCCGCGGGCGTCGCAGGACCGCTGCTGGTGGATCCCGGACTGTCCATCAACTACCGAAGCGATTACGAGGCCTACGGGCAGCTGCAGCTCGCGACCATCCGGTCGCTCGACGTCCTCGCCACGATCGGCGAGCCGGTGCTCATCCCCGTGCCGCGCAAGGCGGAGACCCACCGGATGCTGGCCTACCTCACACTCTCGATCGAGAACGGTGCCGACGTGATCCGCGTGCACGACGTCGAGGCCGCCTGCGACCTCGTTCCTCTCCTCGGCCGGCGCCTCGGAGGCGCCTGATCTAGAGGCTGCCCAGGCGGCGGTTCGTCGCGTCGAGCACGGCGCGCACGATCGCGTCGGCGTCGAGGTGATCGCGGACGATCGCGGAGCCGGAGACCATCTGCTCGGCCGGGGGGATCACGAACACGACGGTGACGATCGCTACGTCGTGGACGCCGACGCGCACGACCTGCGCGCTGTCGACGTCGAGGCACTCGGCCGCGGTCTGCAGCTGACGGAGCGCGTCGACGGTGGCCGCGGCCACGAGGCGGTGGCGCGCGGTGGTCGCGACGGAGCCCTCGGCGAAGCCGACGGCCTCGTCGCCCGACCGGGCGAGCGTGACGCGCACCAGGCTGCGGAGTCCCGTGATCTCCGATGCGACGTGCACGAGCACGGGCCGATCGGGTGCGGCGGGGGCGGCCGGCTCGGTGGGCACACCGTCGGTGTGCAGCTGGACCACCGACACGATCCGGCGGTCGACCTCGATGCCGAAGCTCGCCAGGGCGACCGACTGGACGTCGCGCACCACCTGCTTCGCGTGCTTGGACCCGTGGGCGAGGATGTGGACCTCGGTGGGCCGGCCGATGTCGTCGGTGACCACGCGAGCCGCCGAGACGTCGGGGAGGCGGCAGAGCTCCCGCTCGAGCTCGAGCACCTCGTCCTCGGGGCTCTCATCGCTGCCGGGGGTCGTGACCGCTTCGTCCACCTGCTGCTCCATGGTCCGGGCGAGCCTACGGCCGGGTCGGCCACGAACCGTGGCTTTCCGGCCCCGGAGGTCACGGAGCGGCGTCCCGGGGGCGTCACACCGGGTGGTGCAGGTGGCCACCCTTCCCTCGCTGTTGCTCTTGGGACTACTGTGGCTTCTGTTGCCAATGAGCGACACGGGCGATATGCCCAGGGGCATCGAATGGTGGTCCCTTCCTACAGTCGGAACGGCCGACTGCCGAATCCTGCTCGCGAGAGGTCAGGCCGGAGCGTCGTCGCCCGGCCCGACGGACGTGGGCACCACGATCGACGAGAGGGAGGTCACCGAGGTTCGGATGCGGACGGCAAGGCCTCGGGCGTTCGGGACCGAAGGGTCCTGCGAGCGAAGCGTTGCCCTCTGGCCATCAGCGGACTGCCAGAGAGGTTCATCGCAAAGAAGGTGATCTCTCATGCGGAAGACCTACGTCCGTCTCGCCATGCTCATGTCCAGCACGGCTGCACTGCTGCTTGCCGGCGGTGCAGTGAAGTGGAAGTAGCCACGGCGTTGTGAGTCGTACCGAGGCCTTGCCGCCCCCACCCGAACGCGCGGATCCCATGAACGAGCCCCGACGATCCAGGGTCACCGTGTACTGCGTCGGCCTCGCGGCACTCGCCGCGGGGATCGGTGTCGCGCTCGGAATCCGCGGGCCACTGCCTGCGGCCGGGCCGCTGATCGCGCTCGCGTTGCTCCACGTCTTCGCCGAGAACCAGATCACCGACCTGAGTGCCGACTTCACGTCCGGCGTCGGCGTCATGCTCTGCATCGCGGCGATGGTCGTGTTCCGCGACGAGCAGGCCGCGCTCGGTGTGCTGCTCGTCGGGGTCGCGGGTGGCCTGTACCTGCCGCACATCGTGCACTGGGAATGGCGCAAGCTCCTCTTCAACTGCGCGATGTTCTCGCTCTCGGCGGTGAGCTCGGTCGCGGTGTTCTGGTCGATCGCGGGGACCGGTGACGCGTCGCCGGCGCGGCTGCTCCTCGCGGCGTTGCCGACCGCGCTCGTGTACTCGGTCGTGAACGTCGGGTTGGTGTCCGGCGTCGTGGCGCTCTCCACCGGCCAGCGCTTCCGCGACATGATCGGCGTCGCCAGCCGCGAGTACCTCGTCTACTACCCGTTCGCGCTGCTCGGGGTCTTCCTGGGCCTGCTGTACCTGGACTACCAGCTCGTCCTGGTGCCGCTCTTCCTCGTGCCGATCCTGGTCGCCCGGCAGGCGTTCTCCTCGTACCTCGCGCTGAAGCGCTCGCACGAGGCGACCGTGCGCATCCTGGTCGGCGCGCTCGAGGCCAAGGACCCGTACACCGCCGGCCACGCCGAGCGGGTCGCCGAGTACGCGCAGTACATCGGGCTCGAGCTCGGGATCCCGCCGGGCCGGCTCGAGCGCCTGCGACTGGCCGCGCTGATGCACGACGTCGGCAAGCTCGTCGTCCCGAACCACCTCCTCAACAAGCCGGGCAAGCTCACCGCCGAGGAGTTCGCGGTCGTGCGCAAGCACGAGGACGTGAGCGTGGAGATCCTCACCACGATCGAGTTCCTCGCTCCGGTCGCGCCGAGCGCGACGAGCGAAGCCGCACAGTTCTCACCCGTGGCGGACGACCACGGTCAGCCGATCGAGCCGCACATCGTCGCCGTCGCCGATGCGTACGACGCGATGACGTCGACTCGCTCGTACCGCCGCGCGCTCAGCCAGGACATCGCCTTCGCCGAGCTGCGCAAGAACTCCGGCCGGCAGTTCCACCCGCGTGTCGTCGACGCGCTCATCTCGTCGCTGCGACGGCGGGGCGCGGTCCACGGCGACGGCCACGAGCTGTACGTCCATCACATCGACGCGCCCAAGGTCGGGCTCGGTTCGGCCGGGCTCGGCGACCTCATGCCGGAGAGCGACGCGTCGGACTCTGCATCGACGGTCGGGTCCGCCGCGCGGAGGCCGCAGTCGTGAAGCTCGCCTCCCGTCTGGCGCTGCTCGCGGTCGTGACGCTCGCGGCCACGGCGGCCGTCGAGCTGTCGGCGCCCGGCGGTCGCACCACGAGCCTCGTCGTCCTCACCGGCGCCGTGGTCGGCGGAGAGCTCGTCGTGCTGCGCCCCCGTCATCGCGAGCCGCTCCCGCTCTCGTACGCCTTCATGCTCGTCATCATCCGGGCGTTCCCCGCCGTGGAGGCGCTCGGCGCGATCGCGGTGGCCGAGTTGCTCGCAGTGCTGCTGCGGACCGACCCGACGCTCGCCCGCCGGATCGCGACGAGCGCGCACCACTTCGTCGCGGGAGCCGCCGGACTCGCCGTCTACGCCGTGCTCTGGCCGCGGCACCCGATGAACCCCACCGCGTGGATGCTCACCGTCCTCGCCGCCAGCTCGATCACGATGCTGGTCGTGCACGAGTCCGTCCCCTACGTGCGCACCCGCCGGATCCCACCGGTCGGCGGACCCGACCTCGCCCTCGTCGCTTCGGGGATGCTCATGGCGATCGGGTTCCGCGGGGTCGACGGGCACCAGAGCGTCGGCTTGTGGGGCGTTGCGCTGTTCTCCGTGCCGCTGCTCGCCGCATGGTTCTCGTACGAGCGCCTCGCAGTGATCAGTCGGACGTCCGAGCAGACGATCGTCGCACTCTCCGCGGTGCCGGAGATGGCCGGCCTCGCCCGCAACGGCCACGCCGCCCGCGTCGCCGCGCTGTCGGTGGAAGTCGGTGACGCGATGGGTCTGCGCCGAGCGGAGCTCGACGACCTGCGCGCCGCCGCACTGCTGCACCACCTCGGCCACCTCTGCCTCGACGCGCCCGAGGTGCGCGAGCACCCGGTCGAGCCGTACGAGGTCGCGGACAAGGGCGCGGAGATCCTCCGTCAGACCGACCTCGCGCACGCCGGGGACCTCCTCGCGACCGACGCCGTGACCGTCGGCGGCCAGATCCTCCGACTCGCCAGCACCTACGACGACCTCCGCGAGGAGTGTGACGTCGACGCGTCGCTCGACGCGCTCGCCGCCGGACCCGGGTTCGTCTACGACCGCCGAGTGCTCGACGCCTTCGAGCGCGTCGTGACCGCCGACGCAGTCGGCTGAGGCTCGCGCACGTCGATCTCGTCCGCGCCGGTGAGGTCGATCTCCCGCGTGCGCCCGCGCCGCCGCGGACGACGGGAGCCCACGTACGCGAGCTCGACGATGCCGACGGCGAGCACGATGTCGCCGATCGAGATCGCGGCGTCCACCGGGTCACCGAACGCGATCTGGTCGGAGAGGAAGACCGCGATGTCCGAGTCGCGCGTCGGGCGGTGCTTCGCGGTCGTCTCGCGCGGGAGCCCGTCGACGACCTTGTAGGGCATGCCGAGGTTCAGTGCGATCACGATCGCGTTGAGCGCGATCCCCAGGCCGATCAGCTCGATGCCGCGCGTCCGCACGTTGCTCGCGCAGAACCCGAGCAGCGCGACGTAGGAGACCAGCAGGATCGCGACACCGACGTCGTCGTAGCGGGCGGGCGCGAGCTGGATCACCTCGAGCGCGATCTGGAGGCCGAGACCGACGACGAGCAGCCACACGCGTCGGAACCGCACCTCGGCGAGCCGGGCGAAGCTGCCGCTGGTGAGAGGGACGACGACGACCGCGAGGACGATCGCGACCACGTACGCGAGCACGTCGGGCACGGTAGCCCTCGCCCCGTCGACGATCGCGATACGGCTTTTGTGCGGCGAAATCCCGGTCAGAGCTCTGAGAATCCCCGAGAAATGCCGGTCCTCGTAGGCTCGTCCGCCATGACCGACGAGGTGCTCTACGAGGCCGTCGACGGGGTGGCGCGGGTGACGATCAACCGCCCGGACCGGCGCAACTCCATGTCGTACGGCGTGATGCAGGGGCTCCGTGACGCGATGGCGGCGGCGAAGGCCGACGACGCGGTACGGGTCGTGGTCCTGACCGGCGCGGGTGACAAGGCGTTCTGCGCGGGCGCCGACCTCGGCGGGATCGCCGACAACGCGGGCGCGGCCGCGGCGCACGACGGCCGGGGTCTGCTCGCCGATCTGTTCCGCGACATGTGGGCGCTGGGCAAGCCGACGATCGCGCGCGTGCGCGGCTACGCGCTCGCCGGCGGCTTCGGGCTCGCGCTGGCGTGTGATGTGGTGATCGCCGCCGACGACGCGCAGTTCGGCACGCCCGAGGTGAACGTCGGGCTCTGGCCGTACATGATCACCGTGCCGATGCTGCGCTCGATGCCGCCGAAGACGGTGCTCGAGCTGCAGATGACGGGCCGACGGGTGGGATCCGAGGAGGCGGCGCGCATCGGCTTCGTGAACCGGGTCGTGCCGGTCGCCGACCTCGACACCGCGGTCGACGAGTTCGCGTCGGCGCTCGCCACGAAGTCGCCGCTCGTCCTGCGCTGGGGTCGCGACGCGTTCTACCGGGTGCTCGAGATGGACGCCGACGCGGCGCTCGACTATCTCCAGGGGATGCTCACCGTGCACACGCAGTCGGAGGACGCCGCCGAGGGCGTCGCCGCGTTCGCGGAGAAGCGCACGCCGGAGTGGAAGGGCCGGTAGTGCTCCGACCCGAGGTGAAGTACGCGGAGAGCGGCGACCTGTCGATCGCGTACTGCCAGTACGGCACCGGCGTCGACGTCGTCGTCGTTCCCGGGTTCGTCACGCACCTGGACCTGATGTGGGACCTGCCGATCTCGAAGCAGTTCGAGGACCGGGGTGAGTACTCGCGGGTGGTCATGTTCGACAAGCGGGGGACGGGGCTCTCGGACCGCACCGTCGGTCTCGGCAGCGTCGAGGATCGGATGGACGACATCCGGGCGGTCATGGACGCCGCGGGTCTCGAGCGGGCCGCCCTCAACGGGGTGTCCGAGGGTGGTCCGATGGCGATCATGTTCGCGGCGACCTACCCCGAGCGGGTGACGGCGCTGACGTTGTTCGGGACCTTCGCCCGGATCCTCGAGGACGAGGACTACGACGGTCTGTCCGCGGCCGACGGCGAGGCGTTCGCGGCGTCGATCGAGTCCCGATGGGGTAGCGGCGACGTCATCAGCTTCTTCCTGCAGAGCGAGCCGGGGGCGGTCGACCCGGCGAGCCTCGCCCGGTACGAGCGCAGCTCGTGCACACCGCGCATGGCCGCGCAGCTGATGCGCCACAACCTGGCCATCGACGTCCGGGAGGTGCTCCCGGTGATCGACGTGCCCACGCTCGTGATGCACCACACCGGCGATCCCGTGGTGCCGGTCGCCCGTGCGCGATACCTCGCCGACCACATTCCCGGCGCCCGACTCGTCGAGCTGCCCGGCGACGTGCACGTCGGCCCCGAGAGCGCCGCGGCGTTGCCGATCCTGGCGGAATTCCTCACCGGGGAGCGACGGGAGGCCGAGCCCGACCGCGTGCTGGCCACCGTGCTGTTCACCGACATCGTCGGATCCACCGAGCGCGCCTCCGCGCTCGGCGACGCGCAGTGGCGCGCGCTCCTCGACCGTCACGACGACATCGCCCGCAGGGAGATCGCGGCCGCGCGTGGTCGCGCCGTCAAGTCCACGGGCGACGGCTTCCTCGCGGTGTTCGACGGGCCGGCGCGCGCCGTCCGGTGCGCGCAGGCGATGGGCCGGGCGGTCGACGGTCTCGGGCTCGAGATCCGCGCCGGCCTGCACACCGGTGAGTGCGAGCTTCGCGGCGACGACGTCGCCGGGATCGCGGTGCACCTCGGCGCGCGGATCGGCGCGCTCGCGGGCCCGGGCGAGGTGCTCGTGTCGTCGACGGTGCGGGATCTGACCCTCGGTTCCGGCATCGAGTTCGCCGACCGGGGTCGCCATGAGCTCAAAGGGGTACCGGGGGAGTGGCAGGTGCTCGCGGTCGCGCCGGCGTGACTGCGATCCCGTCCGACGACACGGAGGAAGGTCAGTGACGGAGCGACTCGAGCTGAAGGACGCGGTCAAGCGGCAGCCCGTCGCCATCACCGTCGCGAAGGCGTCGGAGATCGAGGTGATCGGTCACCAGCGCAAGGCCCGGCCGGCGCACCTCAAGGCCCTCACCGCGTCGATGGAGCGGTTGGGGTTCCTCTCGGCGCTGATCGCGGTCGAGCGCGACGGCAAGTTCGTGGTGATCGACGGTCAACACCGGTTCACCGCGGGCACGGCGCTCGGGATGACCGAGTTCCCGGTCATCGTGGTGCCGGAGGCGACCGCCCGACGGATGATGAGCCTGAACGTCGAGCAGGGGCTCAACATCCGCGAGCGGGCCACCATCGCCCTGGCGATCTACCGCGAGCTGCTGGACGAGTCGCCCGAGCTGGCGGAGGACGACGGCGAGGTCACCGACACGATCGAGACCGCGTACCTCGTGACGCTCGGGCTCGCCTACGAGGGCAACGGCCGCCTCGCCGGCAGCTCGTTCGAGGCGATCCTGAAGAACTGCGACGGCTTCGTCGACGAGCCGCTCGAAGCCGCGTACGAGCGGCGGGAAGCGCGCGCGGCGCGGGTGCTGGAGGCGGCGAAGGCGATCAAGGCGGTCGAGGACGCGCTCAAGGAGAGCGGCGCGTGGCACTCGATGGCGCAAGTACCAGATCATCAGTTCGGCCAACCCCACGAAGCGGGCGCGCAAGGCGTCGGACTTCGACACGACCTTCGACAAGTTCATCGCCAAGCTCGCCGACCTCGCCGACGAGCCGCGCAAGGTGCTCAGCCAGAAGGTCGACGAGCGCTAGCC
>CAVWPR010000017.1:0-9308 GCA_963756815.1 uncultured Acidimicrobiia bacterium | reverse complement strand
CCCGTGACCAAGCTGATCTGCGGTGTGCGCCACAAGCCAGGCATGGACCGCGGCGAGTTCCACCGCTACTGGTGGGAGGTCCACGGCCCGCTGAACCGCGAGACGCCCGCCGTGCGGAAGTACTTCATCCGCTACGAGCAGAACCATCGCCTGGACGAGGACTACGCCCGGCCGGGCGGCTCCGACCTCGACGGCGTCACCATCGAGTGGTTCCGCACCGCCCGCGACTTCTTCGGCATGGCGGTGGACCCGGAGTCACGCGACGTCATCCGCACCGACGAGCAGAACTTCCTCGACCCCGACGGGCTGCTGTGGATGCTCACCGGCCCCGAGCACGTGGTGCTCGACCGGCGATAGCTCGGCGACTCCGCTCGCACCTCTCCGCGACCACACGACGGTGGCTCGCTACGTCGCGGCTCGCCTCCGCTCGTCCCTCGCTGCGGCTCGGAGCGCTCAGAGCACCAGCTCCGCCATCGTGCGGAGCGTCGTGACGTCGCCGTAGAGCTGCAGCTCGGTGATGCAGCTCTCGCGCCACATCTCGAGGTCGTCGCGGATCTTCTCCTTCGGCCCGATCAGCGTGGTCTGCTCGATGAGCGACTGCGGGACCGCAGCGGCGGCCTCGTCCTTCTTGCCCGCGAGGTAGAGGTCCTGGATGGTGCGGGTCTCGGCCTCGTAGCCCATGCGAGCGAAGACGTTGGCGTGGAAGTTGACCTCGCGTGCGCCCATGCCCCCGATGTAGAGCGCCAGCGTCGGCCGCATGAAGTTGGCGGCCTCCTCCACGTCGTCGTGGATGATCACCGGGACCATCGCCGCCACGGTGAAGTCGTCGAATCCCCGGCGCGCGCCGGGCCGGGAGAACCCCTCGGTCAGCGCGGCGCGGTAGAAGTCGTCGACCTTGGGCGAGAAGTAGATCGACAGCCAGCCGTCGGCGATCTCGGCGGCGAGGGCGACGTTCTTCGGGCCCTCGGCCGCGAGGTAGATCGGCAGATCCTCGCGGAGCGGGTGCGTGATCGAGCGCACCGCCTTCCCCAGCCCGGTCCCGCCGGGATACGGCAGCGTGTAGTGCTCACCGTCATAGGTCACCGGCTTCTCGCGGGCGAGGATCGATCGGATGATCTCGACGTACTCGCGGTGCGCGCGAGCGGCTTCCCGTAGGGCTGCCCGTACCAGCCCTCCACCACCTGCGGCCCGGAGGCCCCGAGCCCGAGGATGAAGCGCCCGCCGCTGAGGTGGTCCATCGTGATCGCGGCCATCGCGGTGGCGGTCGGCGTCCGGGCCGACATCTGGATGATCGAGGTCCCGAGCTGGATGCGGGTCGTCGCGGCCCCCCACCAGGCCAGCGGGGTCAGCGCGTCGCTGCCGTAGGCCTCCGCGGTCCAGACGCTGCGGAATCCGAGCCGCTCCGCCTCCGCGATCAGGTCCGGTGTCCCGACCGGTGGTCCGGCGCCCCAGTAGCCGATCATCATGCCGAGGTCGAGCTGCTTGGTCATGCGACGACCCTACCGGCCGGTCTCCGAGGGGTCGAAGACGACGCGGGCGGCGGCGCGCGTCTCGCCGTCGACCACGAACCAGAACGAGGCCGCGTCGACGTCGGCGCGCGTTCGCGACGTCGCAGTGATCGTCGGGCGCGACACCTGCTCCGAACTCGATCGTCGCGCCGACGATCCGACGGCCGACCGCCCGGGCCCCCGAGCCACTCCTCCACCGCGGCCCAGTAGTTCGCGTTGTTCACGTGCCGGTACACGTCGATGTCGGTCCGGCGCAACGGCCACGGCGCCCGCGTCGCCCCGGGATCGAGCTCGGGCAGCGTGAGACGAGCGCGGACGCGGTGCTCCCGCACGGCGTCGCCGTACACCTCGAAGAACTCGGGCGGGAGCGCGCGGGGCGCGAGCGTGGTGAGGTCGACGTAGACCCAGATGGCCCGGCTCGTCACCACGGTGATGTCCGCCGCGTCGACGATGCCGGTCGTGCGTTCGGCCCAGCGCGAGCCCGGCCCGAGTCCGGTGCAGCGCGTCTCCAACGTCACGTTCTCGGCCAGGCTCGGGAGCCGGTCGACGTCGAGATCGACACGACGGAGGATCCAGCCGCGACCGGCGGGCAGGTCGGCGTCGTCACCGTCGTCGGACGCCACGTCCTGCAGATAGCGCGCCACCGCGTCGAGCCGCAGCCGGCGGCGCGGCGTCACGTCCCCGAGCCGGACCCGTTGCTCCAGTCGCACCCGCCGCTCGTCACCCCGGCGCCACTGTCCGGCGGTCACGAGAACAGCTCGGCGAGCCCGCCGACGAGCGCGTCGACGTACTCGCCCCTGCCGTTCGGGCCGAGACCCCTGACCCGCGGCGGGAGCTCGAGCTGCACGCCACCGCCACGCGGTCGGTTCACCGGGTTGCCGGGGTGCAGGCCGCGCAGCTCACGCGGGATGGCGTCGATGCCGTCGAGCACCTCGAAGCCGTCGAGATGCCGGCGCAACGTGCCGGCGGTGCGCGTCGCGAGGTCCCGATTCGCCCCGCCCACGAGCAGCCGGGTCCACCAGCCCTCGCGGCCGTAGCCGTGCACCGACACCACGACGTCCACGTGGTCGAGGAAGGCGCCGAGGTCGGGCGCGTCCGCGGGGTCGTAGAGGTGCGACGGGATGTGCCACTGCAGGTCGTCGGGCTGCTCGATCGTGTAGATCGACGCCCCGCAGGCGTCGGCGGCGCGCCGGGCGACCTCGGCGGTCCCCCGTTCGAGCGAGCCGCCGTGGATCGCCATGAACCCGACGGTGGCGCGCAGCTCGCAGGTCTCCACCACGCCGTCGTGGGCGAGGAGCTCCGCGATCACCGCGCGCCCGACGGGTCGCGCGCCCTCAGGCGGCCCTCGCGTCGCGCCGGCGCGCCCGCGACGCCGCGCCGTACGACGAGAGGTCGACGAGGAACGCGAAGATCACGATGAACCACCCGAACCCGGTGACTCCGTTGCGCGGCTGGTAGGCGAGCGCCCAGGCCAGCGTGGTCCACGGCAGGAACAGGAAGCCGAGCAGACCCATCCAGAAGCGCTCGAAGGCGATCCCCATCCGGTCGGTGAACAGCCACACGAGGAAGATGGCCAGACGGGGCGAGAGCATCGCCCCGAGCGCGAGAAGACAGCCACAGCCCATGACGGCACTCTAGGAGGAAGGGCCGCCCGGCCCGGCCCGGAGGGCCGAGAGGGAGCCGCTCGTGTCGAGCGCGCGCTCGAGCCGATCGAGCTCCGACGGGTCGTCGGTGGTCGGGACCAGGACGAACTCGTCGCAACCGGTCTCGGCGAGCGCAGCCACCGTCTCCCGCAGCCGGCCCGCGTCGTCGAGCCGGCACAGCCCGGCCATCGCGGAGGCGGCGGCGTCGCCGAACGTCGAGAGGTAGTTGCGGGCGTAGCCGTGGAGTCGTTCCGATGCGTCGGGACCGAGCGCGAACCACGACGACGTCGCGAGCCACGGGGCACTGGTTCGACCCGCCGCGGTCCAGGCGTCCCGCACGGTCGCGAACGTCGACGCCACCGACGCCGGGTCCGGCGCGAGGTCGAAGCCCGAGAGGCCGTCGGCCCACACCGCCGAACGCGCGAGCGACTTGGGACCCATCGCGGCCGTGAGCAGGGGCGGACCGCCGGGCTGCACCGGCGCGGGGCCGATCGGGGGCACGTCCGTCACCGGCGCCTCCCCGCGCCACACCGCCCGCATCGTCGCCACGTGCTCGTCGAGTCGCGCGAAGCGGCGGGTCGGGACCGTGCCGACGGCGAGGTAGTCCTGGTCGCGTCCGCCCACGCCGACCCCGAGCGTGAACCGCCCCTCGGAGAGCACGTCGATGGTCGCCGCCTGCTTGGCGACCCGCACCGGGTCGTGGCTCGGGAGCACGACGATCGTCGACACCAGGCGCACACGACGCGTCGCCGCCGCGGCGAACGCGAGGGACGTGATCAGGTCGTGGCTCGGGTACGCGACGCGTTCACCGACGGCCACGCAGCTGTACGGGCCGTCGTCGATCCGCCGGCACCACTCCCGGATCGTCGGTCCGTCACACCCGGCGACGAACGAAGGAAGAGTCATACCGACTCTCACGGCCACTCCGCTCGCTGCTCTGCGCGATCGCCGGGCGGGGGCTCGCTCCGCGTCGGCTCACCTCCGCTTCGCTCCGGTTCGGTCGTCACGTGCCCTCCAGAGTTCGAGAACTCGGTCTCCGCAGCCCCGAGCCGGAGCGAGGAACGAGCAGAGGCGAGCAGCGCCGCAGCGAGCCCCGGACGCGCCAACCGGACGGAGCCGCGTCCATGCGCCACCGAAGCAGTCGCAACGAGCGGAAGCGCCGAGATCACGCGTTCTTGGGGATGTCCTTGAACGGCGCGCCCTTGTTGGGATCGGGCTCCTTGGGCAGGCCGAGGGCCCGCTCACCGATGATGTTGCGCTGCACCTGGTCGGTGCCGCCGTAGATCGACGGGCCGGGTGAGAACAGCAGCGCTTCCTGCTGCATGCCACCGCTCATCGCGTCCTTGCCCATGATGCCCATCTGCGGACCGAGGACGCGGGTGGCGATGTCACGGTTGAGGCGGAGCATGTCGCTCATCATCAGCTTGGCGAGGTTCGGTGCCGCCGCGCTCGCTCCGCCGCTGCGCATGCGCAGCGCCGAGTACTTGCCGATCTGCTCGAGCGTGTAGAGCTTCGCGATCCCCTGCCGCACGACCGGGTCGGTGATCGTCCCGTTCTCCTCGGCCAGCGCGGTGATGCGCTTCGACATCCCGCCGCCGCCACCGCCGGTGCCGCCCGTGCGCAGTTGACCCACCGTGTCGCCGACGCGCAGGCCGAGCTGGTTCGCGATCGGCCCGGGGAAGGCCGAGCCGGCCGCGCCGCTCCCGCCACTTCCGAGCCCGGCCCGCTCGGCGGCGAGCGTCGTGTTCGCGACCGCCCACCCGTTGTTCAGGCCGCCGATCATGTCGGCGTCGGGAACGCGGGCGCCGTCGAGGAACACCTCGTTGAACATCGCGCGACCCGTCATCTCCTTGAGGGGACGGATCTCGATGCCGGGCTGGTCCATCCGGATGCCGAAGTAGGAGATGCCGGTGTGCTTCGGCGACTCGGGATCGGTCCGGGCGATGAGCATGCCCATGTTGCACATCTGCGCCGTGGAGGTCCACACCTTCTGGCCGGTGATGACCCACTCGTCGCCGTCGCGCTCGGCCTTGCACTGCAGCCCGGCGAGGTCCGAGCCCGCGCCCGGCTCGCTGAACAGCTGACACCAGGCGTCGGTGCCGTCGAGGATGCGCTGCAACCAGTGCTTCTTCTGCTCGTCGGTCGCGTGGGTGGCGATCGTGGGCGCCGCGAGCAGGTAACCGAGGCCGGCGGGCGGACCCACCGCGCCCGCTTTGGCGAGCTCCTCGTTCACGACGTTGGCGAGGGCCCGGTTGTACCCGCGGCCGAACGCGTCCTCCGGGAACGTCGGTGCCGCGTAGCCCGACGCCGTGAGCCGCGCCCACCACTCCCCCACGGTCAGGTCCGGATCCCAGTTGCCCGAGATCCACGCGCGGACCTCGTCGCGCACCTGTTCGGCGGTCAGGGTGGCAGGGGCCATGGCGGGTGCAGCCTTTCGGTTCAGAGGAGCTCGAGGAGCTTCTCGGGCGGCCGGGCGATGACGCCACGGTCGCCGACGATCACGACGGGTCGTTCCATGAGCTCGGGGTGCTCGACGAGCAGTGCCACCACCTGGTCGCGCGACTCGTAGTCGGAGGCGTCGAGCCCGAGCTCCTTGAAGCGTTTGTCCTTGCGGACCAGCTCGGCCGGCGTCGCGTCGACGACGTCGACGATCCGCTCGAGCTCGGCGCGGGTCGGCGGCGCCTTCAGGTACTCGGTGACGTCGGCGTCGACCCCGCGCTCGGCCAGGATCTCCATCGCGCCGCGCGACTTCGAGCACGACGGATTGTGGAAGATCTCCAAGTCGGACACGGTCGCGGAGGCTACTGCCGGGGCTCGGCCGCGAGCCCGTCGAGGCGCGCCGTGAGGCGAGCGACCTCGGCCTCGAGCGCACTCACCCGCGCCGCGAGGTCGCCGGCCGCCGGGGCCGACGTGACCGCGGCCACACCCGGTGCCGGCGCTCCGTCGGCGTCGTCTGCCCCGCCCTCCTGGAGGAGGTCGCGCCATCGCGACTCCTTCCGCCCCGGCTCGCGGGGCAGCTGCTCCACGAACGGGCCGTCCTCGTGGGTGGCGAGCGCGCGCAGCGTGTCGTCGACGGCACCGAGGTCGGCGAAGGCGTGCAGCCGCTCGGTCCGGGCCTTCAGCTCCCCTGGCGTCTGCGGGCCCCGCAGCATCAGCACCGCCAGCAGGGCGATGGCCGGCTCGTCGAGCACGAGCGCACGCCCCATCAGCTCGGAGTACTTGATGGCGCGGCCGCCGTGTGGCTTCTCACGCCGGATCAGCTCGAGCGCCCGGAGCTCGTCGAGCGCGACCTCGACCGTGCCCTCGTCGTAGCGGACGACGGGCCAGCGGTTCGTCGTCTGGTTCGACGCGGTGACGAGCGCGTTGAGGCTCAACGGGTACTGGTCGGGCGTGGTCCGAGCCTTCTCGACGAGGCAACCGAGCACGCGAGCGGCGTGTGGCGAGAGTCGCATGCGGTCACGGTAGAGCAGCCGGCGACCGCGGGTACCCTGACACCCGTGACCGACACCGAGACCACCACCCGCTTCCTCGGGCGCGAGGACGTGAACGACGTCGAGTCGATCCTCGCCGACGACGCCCGCGACTTCGGGTCGGCGTTCCACTCGACCGCGGCCCGCGGCGACGCGATCTTCACCTGGGACTACGGCCGCACGCGCGAGGCGCTCGGCAAGCTCTACGAGAAGGCGAAGACCTCGCAGTGGAACGGCTCCACCGATCTCGACTGGTCCATCGAGGTGGACCCCGAGAAGGTCGCCCGGGAGATGTCGGGCGCGGTCACCTTCTTCCAGGAGCGGATGGCGCAGGTCGACGGCTCGCCGGTGCGCACCTGGGGTGAGCCGGAGTGGCTGCAGTTCCAGATGGAGGCGTTCAACTGGCGAATGAGCCAGTTCCTCCACGGCGAGCAGGGCGCGCTGCTGTGCACGGGCAAGATCGTGGTCACCACCCCGTGGATCGACGCGAAGTACTACGCCGCGTCGCAGGTGATGGACGAAGCCCGCCACGTCGAGGTGTTCGCCCGCTACCTCGACACCAAGCTCGACGGCCACTACCCCGTCAACGCCAACCTCCAGCTGCTCATCGACGACGTCCTCGCCGACTCGCGCTGGGACATGACGTACATGGGCATGCAGATCATGATCGAGGGACTCGCGCTCGCGGCCTTCGGCTTCATGCACCACGTCACCCAGGAGCCGCTGCTCAAGCAGCTGCTCCGCTACGTGATGAGCGACGAAGCGCGCCACGTCGTGTTCGGCGTGCTCTCGCTCCAGGAGTACTACGAGGGACTGTCAGCCGCAGAGCTGCGCGAGCGCCAGGAGTTCGCGTTCGAGGCCGCGCTCCGCATGCGCGACCGGCTGATGATGCAGGCGGTCTGGGAGCGCATGGGCATCGACCGACGCTCGATCACCGAGACGCTGTTCGCGCTCCGCGCCCAGGGCGGCAATCCGTTCCAGGGCGCGCTGTTCTCGAAGATCGTGCCCAACTGCAAGAAGCTCGGCCTGCTCGACGCCGGCGACGGCTGGCTCCGCGAGAAGTTCACCGAGATCGGCGTCATCGAGTACGAGGACGCCATGGACACCGGTGAGGAGTACGCCCTCCTCGACATGGTCGCCGCCGACCGCGCGTCCTGACGCCCCGCCGAATTGGTGCGCAGAAGACGCCGAAAATGCGCAGATCTGCGCGTCGGTTCGCTCACCAGGTGACGTCGAGCGCGATCGCCTCGACGAGGAGGCGGCCGTAGTCGGCCCGTGACACCTCCACCGCGCCGAGGGTCGCGAGGTGCGGCGTCACCCACTGGACGTCGAACAGCGACGCTCCGATCGCACGCAGATGCTCCACGGTCGCGACGACGGCGACCTTCGACGCGTCGGTCACGCGGTGGAACATCGACTCCCCGGCGAACAGGCCCCCGATCCCGAGGCCGTAGAGGCCACCGACGAGGTCACCCTCCTGCCAGGTCTCGATGCTGTGTGCCCAACCCAGGTCGTGCAGTGCCACGTACGCGGAGACGAACTCGTCGTCGATCCAACCGTGCGGACGGCGAGGATCGGCGCAGCCCCGCATCACCGCCTCGAACGCGGTGTCACGCCGGATCTCGAACCGGGGGATGCTCCGCCGGAGCGAGCGGCTGACGTGGACGCCGTCGAGCGGGATGATCCCCCTCGGATCCGGCGACCACCATCCGAGCTTCCGCCGGTGGCCCACCCGCATCGGGAAGAGGCCGCGCCGGTACGCGGCGAGCAGCGTGCCCGGCTCGAGGTCGGCACCGATCGCGGCGACCTCACCGTCACCCGCGACCTCCGGATCGGGCAGGTCCCAGATCGTCGGCGGCGGCTCGACCGGCATCGCTGCCAGTCTGGCGTACCTCGCTCAGTAGCCCTCATTCGGCTGGTACACGTCGAACTCGACACCCTGGTCGTCACGGCAGTGGGCGCTCCCGCCACTCGCGTACGCCTGCTCCTCCAGCACCTCGCCGCCGGCGCGCGATCGGTCGAGCGTCGTGCGCAGGTCGGTGACACGGAACCACGGGTGCCACGCCTGGATCGCAGGATCCTCGGTGAGGCCGAACGGCACCTTCGACGACGTCACGTGCGCGGCGCGGCGTCCGCCCGGCGTCATGTTCTCGTCGGCATAGCGCCAGCCGAACACCGCGCCGAAGAACTCCTTCGCCCGGTCGAGGTCCGGCCGGCCGAGCACGTAGTAGCCGATCTCGTCGAAGAGGTCCTCGGCCCGGAACGGCCGTCCCGGCGGCGGTCCGGCGTTCGGGTCCGGGAGTGCGGTCGCGATGTTCCACCGGTGACCGAACGGGTCCAGCAGCCAGCCCGATCTCGCGCCGTGGAACTGGTCGGCGACGGGGCGGACCGCCGTGGCTCCGAGCCCGACCGCGTGGTCGAATACCCGGTCGACGTCGGGCACGTACAGGACGAAGCCCGTCGTCGAGTGGCCGGTCGTCGCCGGCGCGTAGACGCCACCCTCGGGCCACTCGTCGGAGAGGAAGATCGTCGACTCCCCGATCCGGAGCTCGGCGTGACCGACCCGGTCGTCCGTGTCGCTCATCGGGAAGACCTCGCCCACGAGCTCGGCCCCGAAGGCCTGCTGGTACCAGGCGATGGCATCCTGCGCATCGCGGCACGTGAGGTAGGGCGTGATCGTCGACAGT
>CAVWPR010000016.1:0-116356 GCA_963756815.1 uncultured Acidimicrobiia bacterium | reverse complement strand
GCGCGGGACGGCGATGATGGCCTCGACCGACCGGCGCAGCGAGTGACCTGTACCGGTGGACCCAGACGGAGAACCTCGACGAGAACAACGACCTTCACCACGCGGACGCGCCGCCATCGGCGCAGGTGCGGTGCTGTCGCCTTGCTCACGAACTTGGCGCGACGGGTCGGGCGACGTGGACGCGGTCGACACGTGGACGCGGTCGACACGTGCTCGCGCGAAGTCCCTGCTCAGGCGGTCGCAGTGGGCTCCGACGCGTGCCGCAGACGCGCCAGCCGAGGGTTCAACCCGCCGGTCCCGCAACGGGGCGTACAGGTTCGAATCCTGTTCCGTGCACGTCGGAGCGAAGGGCGTCGGCGGTGGTGCCGGCGCCCGCACGCGCGGACGCCGGCACCGGTTGACTACGCCAGCCGCCGGGCGCGTGCCGCCCGGCGGATCAGGATGCCGCCGACCACGGAACCGGCGCCCGCGAGGGCGAGCAGCACGCTGTCCGCACCCGTGAACGCGAGCATCCCGCTCCCGTCGTCGGATCCTCCGGCCGCCTCGGTCGCGAGCGCGAGCGGCTCGGCGCCGGTGGTTCCGGTCGTCGAGCCGTGCCCGACCTGCTCACCGGAGACGGCGTGACAGGCGTTGCCGTCGCGTGCCGCGAGTACGGCGAGACCGAGACAGACCTCGGTCTGATCGACGACGGACGGGCCACTGGTCGTGCCCGGGTCGGTGGCGTCGTCCGTGGTTCCGGACCCGTTGCCGGTCGAACCGGGGCCGCCGGTCGCGGTCGGGCACCGGGACGGATCGGCCAGACCGAGCACGGTCGCCGCGGCACACACCTGTGCGTCGGAGTCGAGACCGACGAGCGCCGGCGGCGGCGCCGCGTTGCTCGCGGAGCCGTTCGGAGTGGTCGCACCGCACGGCCGCACCGGCGCGCTCGCCAGGACGGCGGCGCGAGCGCACACGCCGACGCGTGCCAGCGCGTCGGCCAGCCTCGGCGTCGGGCTCCCGACCGGCAGTCCGCACCCGGTGGGGGCACGACCGCCGAGCAGCGCGGCGGCGATGCAGGCGTGGAGCCGGACGTCGGCGTCGACGAGCCGCTGCCGCGAGCCGACCGCGAGCACCGGCGCCGCCGGTGCCAGGACCGGTGCCCCGGTCGCGGCGACCGGCGCGTTCGCCGGCGCCGCCGTCGGGGTGCCCACGGTGGCGGCGACGTGGCCGTCGACCGGGACGGTGGCGGTGATGCCCGGGTGGCGCGTGGGGGTGCCGCCGATGGTCACGATCGGCCCCGATCCGAGCCCGACCGTGACCCCGACCGAAGCGGTCGAGGTGTCGTTGGTGGCGGCGCCGGCACCCGTGACGGGGCCGACGATCGCGACGCCGACCACCGCCACGGAGGCGAAGGCGCGCGCGAGCAGTGAACCTACAGACATGTGAGATCTCCTTCTCGTTCGGGCGCATGAGGTCGCGCCCGGGGGGCGTGGCCGTCGCGACGCGACGGCGCGAATGCGGAGAAGGAGCTAGCCCGGTCGCGCGAGGAGCAGCGCGAAGCCGGGTGGTACGCCACTCGCGACGAGGGTGCGGACGGCACCCAGACGCAGACGGTCCCGGAGCGCGCGCACTGCACCGAGCACCGCGGCGTCGGGTGACGCGTGGGTCGGGACGAGCTCGGCTCCGGCCGCGAGGCCGAGGAGCGCCAGGACGGCGGTCGCGGTCCGGGGCACCGACGGTGCGAGCGGCCTCGGCGCGTGTGACGCGATCGCCGTCGTTCGCGTGGGTGTCGTGACGCGCGGGCCGTGACCGTGACGAATCGAGCGGCCCGTCGGGGCGCGGACCGGGGAGGTATCGGGGATGGCTGCGGGCGGGGCCGGTGCCTCCCGGACCGTCGCCGGTGGGGGCGATGTCCGGCGTCGGCAACGTCGGGAGGTCGCCGAGCGGGGTCGGGACGGACGGGGGCTCGACGCCGACGGTCACGCCGCCGGAACCGATGCCGACCGTCAGACCGGGCAGGTCGATCGAGGTCCCCGCGGTGGGCACGGTCGGGAGGACCGCGACCGGCGGCAGCGCGACCGCGACCGGGATCGGAGTGGACGGCTCGCCGGAGCGGATCGACGGCACCCGGATCCCGGCGGCCGGGGCGGGGGACTCGGCGGCGCCCGCGGCCGCGGCCCCGAGGATCAGGACGATGCCGGTACCCCCCAGGACGACGAGCATCCGGAGCGCGATCGATGCCCAGCGGCGGGGGGTCACGAGGTCAAGAAGCCCACGAGGAGCATTGGTACCACCACGCAGAGTGGTCGAAACCCCGATCTTCTTTCGAGGCGCGAGACGCCCGACTCAGGCGGTGAACCAGGAGATCGCGCCGTCGGCGACGAGGGCCGCACCCGCGACGATCGCGAACCACGAGGCCAGCACCCGGCGATGCCGCATCACCCACGTGGTGGCCTGTGTGACGCGGTGGCGCGCCCGCTCGGAGCGGGTGGTCACCAGCATCAGGGCGAGTGGGATGCCACTGGCGAAGAGCGTGTAGAAGCCCAGACCGGCGAGACGACCGCCGAACGCGAGTGAGCTCGACGCGAGCGCGAACGACGCGAGCGCAGGTCCCTGGTAGTCCGCGACGAGGATCCCGGCGACGAACGACTGGCGCGGGCGCATCTGCTGCAGCCGCTCGAGCGCCCGTGGGATCTCGGGGATCGGCTTGCCCGGTGGACGCCGGAGGAGCAGTCCGAACACCAGCAGCGCGAGTCCCACGACGATCCGCAGCGCGATGAACGAGCGACCCTCTCCGGAGGTCGCGGGCACGGTCCCACCGAAGACCGCGCTGACGGCGACCACGATGGTGGTCTGGATCAGGAACGCACCGAGGACGAACGCGAGCCCGTTGGCCCGCGGTGTGGCGCTCCCGAGGACGAGCAGGAGGCCCATGAGCGTGAGGGGCTGGGTACCGCTGATCAGTCCGCAGAGGATCAGCGTGTGGGCGAGGTCGCTCATTCGGGTCGCGGACACCGCGATGGCATCGGCGCGAGCGTCGCGGCGATCGAGCAGGACAGCGTGGGATCGTCGCCGCGTCGGGGTAGTCCCAATGGTCCGCGAGCAGTCGTGCGGGTGGTGGCGGTTCCTCCATGTCGGTGACGACGAGTCCGGTCGCGCCGAGCGCATGGACGTACGCGCTCAGCGGCCGGTGGTGGAACAGGAGGTGGACCCCCGGGGCGACCTCGTCGAAGCGCCGGTCGGGTCGCAGATAGCTGCCCACCCTCCAGTACTGCTCACCCAGGATCCGGTCGTCGATCCAACCACTCCCCGGCGCCTGGAGCAACGGATGGCACAGCACGAGCACGAACCGACCGTGGGGTTCCAGGACGCGCGCCACCTCGCCGATCGCCGTCTCGTAGTCGTCGACGTGCTCCAGCGCCGCGCACACCACGGCGGCGTCGAAGGTGGCGTCCCGGTACGGCAGCGCCTCGGATCGTGCCCGGACGTAGCTCGGGCCGTCGCCCCGGCGGCGCGCCTCGCACACCTGCGACCATGCGGGGTCGACGCCCGTGACGACGGCCCCCTGCGCGGCGGCCCGGCGAGCGACCTGGCCCTCACCGCACCCGACGTCGGCCACGCGGCGCGCTCCGGCCAGGTGGCGGGCCAGCATCGGGAGGATCACCTCGTCGTACTCCGGGTCCGCGCCGGCCGTGAACTCGCGCTGCCACCACCGCGCGTTGCGTTCCCACTCCTCTTCGTTGTCCACGTGGTCCTCTCGTCGAGCGGTGCCGGGGTGAGGTGCTGGCCTATGGTGACGCCCGAATCGAAGCACGTCGGCGGGCAGTCAGGAGAGACAAGCATGGGCATCGGACCGGTCGAGATCCTGGAGTTCGTGTTTCCGGGCAATCAGTTCACGGGTGAGATCGCACCCGCCCTCGGTGAGCTGGTGGAGTCGGGACAGATTCGCATCCTCGACCTCGTCTTCGTCACCAAGGATGCGGAGGGCGATGTCGTCGGCGTCGAGCTCGGTGACGTGGACGACGCAACGAGCGCGGCGTTCGGCGAGCACGTCGGCGAACCGAGCGGGCTGCTCGCCGAGGAGGACATCGCCGACCTCGGTGAGAACCTCCCGCCGAACTCGTCCGCCGCGATCCTGCTCTTCGAGCACGTGTGGGCCACGAAGTTCCGCGACGCGGTGGTCAACTCGGGCGGGGAGCTGGTCGCGTCCATCCGGATCCCGCAGGAAGTCATGGACGAGGTGGTCGCGGCCGCCGGCTGATCGGTACCCGACCGGATCCCAATACCAGGCACGAAGAAGGAGACCAGCATGTTCCGACGAGGACGTCCGATCCTGCGCACCGCCGCCATCGTGGGCACGGCCAGCGCGGTCGGCGGCGCCGTGTCGCACCACCAGCAGCAGAAGTACGCGGCCCAGGATGCCGAGGCCCAGCAGCAGTACGCCCAGCCGGCGCCCCAGCAGTACGCGGCGCCGCCGGCAGAACCGGATGTCACCACCGAGCTCACCCAGCTCGCGCAGCTGCACTCGCAGGGCATCCTCACCGACGAGGAGTTCTCCGCGAAGAAGGCGCAACTGCTCGGGATCTGATCTCGTCCGGGGTCGATCGCCACGAACCGACGACCTTGGTGTTCCCGCTGAAGGTCACCGCGGCTCCTCGAGCCTCCTAGTAGAAGCCCTCGCGCCGCGCGTAGCGCTCGGCCCGCTCCGCGTCGTAGGCCGCGGCGTCGAACTCGCCCCCGCGGATGGCCCGGTGGATCTCGCCGTTCGTCGGCATGTCGGCTGCGGACACGAAGCGCTCGGGATCCCAGAGCTGGGACCGCAGCAGTGCCTTCGAGCACTGCGTGTACGCCTGCTCGATCTCGACCACGATCCCGAGCTTGGGGACCTTGCCCTCGACCGCGCACGGCGCGAGCAGGTCCTGATCGGTGATGAGCGAGGCTCGGCCGTTCACACGAAACGTCTCGGTCACACCCGGCACGAGGAAGAGGAGCCCGACGTGCGCGTTGGCGAGGATGTTGGTGAGGGTGTCGGCGATGCGATTGCCCGGTCGTTCCGGGAGCAGCAGCGTGCGGTCGTCGACGACGACGACGAATCCGGCTGGGTCGCCGCGGGGGCTCAGGTCGCAGTTGCCGGCGGCGTCCGACGTGGCGATGCAGACGAACGGCGAGCGGTCGATGTACTGCCGGGTCAGGGGGTTGAGCCGGTCGGTGACCTTCGAGCACACCACCTCGGTCGGCGTCCCGATGACCTCACGGAGCTGCGCCTCGGTCTCGATCCGTTGGTCGCCCGTGGCCATGCGTCGAGTGTGGCATCCCGCCCGCACGACGGCACGCCCTTTGCGACCATCGGATCGGTGTGGCGCCCGGATCGGCCCGGCTCCGGGAGCGCGCGGGTGTCTCCGCCTACGCTGAGGCGCTGATGGACGTGACCACAGCGATGCTCGCCGACTTCGCGGAGGTGCGCGAAGGTCTCCTCTTCGTGTCCTCCGGCGGCATCACGCGCTGCTATCGGGAGCAGCTCCCTGCGCCGCTCGGCGTGCACCTCGCGATCGTGCTCGAGCTCGACCGCCTCGAGGCCGAGCGGCCGCACGAGGTGCGGGTGGTCGTCGTCGACGAGGACGGCGGCGAGCTCGCGGAGATCGCGGGCGAGATCCAGCTCGGCGAGACCCAGCTGATGGTGAACGAGAACCTCAACCTCCCGATCACCTTCGACCTGCGCAACGTTCCCGTCGAGCGGTTCGGCGCGGTCGAGGTGCGGTGCTACGTCGGCGGCGAGCACCGCACGACGCTCCCGCTCTGGGTGATGCAGACGCCTTCGGCCTGACCCCGCGTCGACCGTCGCGCCGGCGTCTGCCTGCTCCCGCCGCGTCGTGCGGTGCTCCCCGCCGACTCATCGGAGGGGAGGCAGGGGTTGGGGTGGGGGTGGGCCGACGTACTGGGCGCTGGGGCGGATGAGGCGGTTGTCGGCGGCCTGCTCGAGGATGTGAGCGCACCAGCCGATGACGCGGCTCGACGCGAACGTCGGGGTGAACATCTCGCGCGGCAGCCCGCAGCGGTCCATGACGATGCCGGCGTAGAACTCGACGTTCGTGTAGAGGCGACGGCCCGGCTTCAGCTCGGCCAGCACCTCGATCGCCTTCGCCTCGATCTGCTCGGCCAGCTCCACATTCGGGCCGCCGAGCCGCTCGGCGACGCCGCGCAGCATGACCGAGCGCGGGTCGTCGGTCTTGTACACGCGGTGCCCGAATCCCATCAGCCGGTCGCCGCGCTCCACCGCGGCGCGCAGCCACGGCTCCGCGTTGTCGAGCGTCCCGATCGCGTCGAGCATGTCGAGCGCGCGGCTCGGTGCACCGCCGTGCAGCGGTCCGCTCAACGCGCCGATCGCGCCGACGACTGCAGCGGCGAGGTCGGCGCCGGTGGAGGTGATGACGCGCGCGGTGAACGTCGACGCGTTGAAGCCGTGGTCGATCGTCGAGATGAGGTACTGCTCCACTGCACGCGCGTGATCCGGCTCCGGCACCGTACCGGTGAGCATGTACAGGTAGTTCGCCGCGTACGCGAGCTCGGGGTCGGGAGCGATCGGCTCGAGCCCGTGCTGCAGTCGGTGGATCGAGGTGAGGAGCGTCGGCACCACGGCGCAGACCCGCAGCGCGTCGTCCTTGAGCTGCGCAGCGTCCACGTCGAGGGACGGCCGGAATCCGAGATGCGCGCCGAGCAACGAGATGGTCGTGCGCAGCATGTCGAGCGGCGGGGCCTCGGTCCCCAGCCGGGCGACCTCCGGGAGCGCGCCGGCGACGGGGTCGGGGATCGCGCGTAGTGGCGCGACCCGCGCCGCGAACGCGGCGCGCTCGGCGAGGGACGGCAGCGTCCCCTCGAACATGAGGTGCCACACGTCCTCGAGCGTGCGCGACTCCGCGAGGTCGACGGCGCTGTACTGGCGGTAGTGGTAGAAGCCCTCGAGGCCGCGTACGTCGCCGATGTCCGTCTCGGCGACGACCACGCCCTCGAGCCCGCGGGGGATCTCGTGCGCGAGGTTCTCGGCCGGCTGGATCTGCGCGATGCGCATCAGATCGCGCATCGAGACGATGCCGACGAGCTCGTCCGCGTCCACCACGGGGATGTGGCGGTAGCCGTGCTCGGAGAGGCTCGCGAACGCAGCGACGACGTCGACGTCGGGGCCCACCGAGTCGGGCGCGGCCGTCATCCACTCGCTGACGAGCGCCGTCCCTGCGTCGCCGCCGGAGGCGGTGAACCGGACGAGGTCACGCTCGGTCAGGATGCCGACGGCGCGACGCTCGTCGAGCGCCACCACCGATCCGACCCGGTGCTCCCGCATGGTGCCGGCCGCCTCGGCCATCTTGTCGTGGGGACTCACCGTCACGACGGGCCGACTCATGATGTCGGCGACCGTGCGCGTCTTGTCTGCTTCGGATGCGGCCATGCTCCTCGTTCCCTTCCTCGAGTGGCGGTGGGCTCAGCGGGAGTCCCAGCCGGTCTCGTGGGCGCCAGTCGGTGCGATCGATTGCCTCGCGCCCGGCGTCGGTGGCGGGTGTTCGGCCGTGACCGATCCTACGTCCTCAGGCCGTGGTGCCGTGCCGACCTTCGCCCGCGACGAAGCGGTCCACGGCGAGCTCTCCCGAGCGGATCGCCTCGCGTCCACCGACGAGCTCGTGGCGCAGCGCGTCGTCGATCGGGAGCGACCACTGCTCGTAGGACGACCGTCGGTCGAGGCGCATGCACGTCTGCGGGAACCGCGCGATCTCGGAGGCGAGTGAGACGGCCGCGTCGCGCGCCGTGCGCGGTGCGACGACGCGGTTGGCGAGCCCGATGGCGAGCGCCTCGTCGGCGTCGACCGCGCGCCCGGTGAGGATGAGGTCGAGCGCGCGCGAGTGACCGATGAGTCGCGGCAGCCGCACGGTGCCGCCGTCGATGAGGGGGACGCCCCATCGGCGACAGAACACGCCGAACGTCGCGTCGCTCGCCACGACCCGAAGGTCGCACCAGAGCGCGAGCTCCAACCCACCCGCTACCGCGTGACCCTCCACCGCGGCGACGACGGGCTTCGCCAGCTCCATGCGCGTCGGGCCCATCGGGCCGTCGCCGTCGGTGCTCACGGAGTTGGCCCGCTCGGTCCCGAAGGCCTTCAGGTCGGCGCCGGCGCAGAACGTGCCGCCGGCGCCGGTGAGCACCGCGACGCGCTGCTCGTCGTCGGCCTCGAATGTGCGGAAGGCCGCGGCGAGCGCCGTCGCAGTCGGCCGGTCGACCGCGTTGCGCGCGTCGGGCCGGTCGATCGTGACGACGGTGACGGCCCCGACCGTCTCGACGAGGACGGTCACGACGCCCGCGCTCCGGTCGGCATCGGATCCCAACGCCCGAGGAGGTGTGCGAGCTCATTGATGCTCCCCACCGAGCGGGCGCCGGCCCGCGATGCCCGGACGCGACTGATCGAGGTGTACCCGGGATCGAACCAGAGGTGGCGGTCGATGCCGAGGAGCGCGGCGAGGTACACGTTGACGACCCCGCCGTGGCAGACGACCGCGACCCGTTCTCCGGGATGCTCGACGATCACCTGGTCGAGTCGGGTCACGACGCGGGCGCGGAACACCTCCGGCGACTCACCTCCGAAGTCCTCCCACCGCCCGTCGATCATGGCCTGCCAGCGCTCGTCCTTCGTCTCCCGCAGCTCCTCGATCGGGATGTAGGAGTCGGCGTTCGCGTCGTACTCGCAGAGCTGGTCGTCGATCGCGACGTCGAGGCCGAGGGCCGAAGCGAGCGGCGCCGCGGTCTCCCGCGCGCGCCGCAGCGGGGAGCTGGTCACGTGGTCGACGCCTTCGCCGGCGAGCCAGTCGGCGAGCCGGGCGGCCTGGTCGTGGCCGCGTCGGGTGAGCTCGGGGTCGACCGGCCCGCCGCCGGACTCCGCCGCGGTCACTCGCACCGGTTCGGCGTGGCGGATGACGAGCAGCTCCATCAGACCGCGACCAGATCGAGGCCGAGGTGCTCGCCGAGCTCGACGAGCGCGTCCGTGGGATCGACGACCTTGATCGTCGTCATGCCCATCGCGCGTGCCGGTTTGAGGTTCATGCCGAGGTCGTCGAGGAAGACGCAGTCGTCGGGCACGACGTCGAGTCGCTCGCACACCAGCGCGTAGATGCGCGGGTCGGGCTTGCGGATGCCCTCGACTGCCGACTCGACGACCGTGTGGAACCCGAGGTCGGCGGGCTCCCGCAGCGTCCGGTCGCCGGGTCGGGCCCAGTTGTTGGTGAGCGCGCCCACCCGCAGGCCCTCGTCACGGAGGCGGCCGATCGCACGCGTCATCTCGGGGCGAGGCGCGAAGCCGACGGTGATGCTCTGCATGAGGGCGGCGGCGTCCACGGAGCCGCCCGCCGCGACGAACTCGGCCTCGAGGGCGGTGCAGAACTCGCCGAAGCTCAGCTCCGAGCGCTCGAAGCGAGCCCACGCGCCGTCCTCGGCGCTCGCGGCGATCACCTGGCGGACGAAGCGCTCAGGCAGGCCGGCGTCACGCTCGTACGCGTCGAACGCATCGAACGGGGAGGGGAACACCACGCCACCGAGATCGAAGATCACCGCGCGGAACCTCATCGGGGCGGCACGGTAGCGGAGCCAGACGCGACGCTCCGGCCCGGGTGGGACGATGACCGGCTCGGAGGCGAGGAGGCCGACCATGGACGATGCCGAGGCGATCCGGCTGCTGATCTCGAGCTACGGCGAGCTGATCGACGCCGGCGATCTCGACGGCGTCGCGATGCTGTTCCGGGAGGCGACGTGGATCTCGGGCAGCCGCCGGCTCGAAGGTGCCGACGCGGTGCGCACCGCGTACGACGACGTGGTCCTCCACGACGGCGTGCCCGCCACCCGCCACGTCATGAGCGACGTGGTCGTCGACGTGGTCGGGGACACCGCGACCGGCCGGTGCTCGTTCACCGTCTTTCAGGCCCGGCCCGACTTCCCGCTCCAGGCGATCCTCGTCGGGCGCTACCACGACGAGTTCGTGCGCCGCGACGGCGGCTGGCGGTTCCGGTCCCGGACGATCCACCCGGACCTGCTGGGGGACCTCTCCCGTCACATGCGGACGCGCCCGCCCCGCGGCTGAAGCCCGTCGGTTTCGGCGCTGGCGCGGAGGGTCGGCAGGTTCGGCCCGCGGCCTACGATCCTCGGGCACCGATCCATGATGCCGTCCCCGGGAAGGCCCGATGGCACTGCTCTCGAACGTGATCCGTGGCTCCGACGCCACTCGGCTGCTGATCCTGCTCCACGGCTACGGCGCCGACGAGCAGGATCTCGGCGGTCTGCTGCCGTACCTGGACCCCGAGGGCCGGTTCGTCGCGGTCATGCCCCGCGCACCGCACTCGGCGCCGGGAGCGCCGGGCTACGCGTGGTTCCCGATCTCGGCCGAGGGCGTGGATGCGGCCGCGTTCGCCGACGCGGTCGACCTCGTCGACGCGTTCATCGACGAGCAGTGCGCGTCGCTCGATCTACCGCGCGCCGAGGCGATCTTCGGCGGGTTCTCGCAGGGCGCGGGGATCGCGCTCGCGGTGGCCCTGCGCGGAGGTGTGGCCGTCCGGCCCGCAGGCGTGCTCGCGATGAGCCCGTTCGCGCCGGGATGGGACGCGCTCGCCGTCGACTGGGACGCGGTGCGTTCGATCCCCGTCATGGTCCAGCACGGAACCGAGGACCCGATGATCCCTGTGCGGGCCGCGCGCGATCTCACGCGCGTTCTGGCCGAGCACGACGTCCCGGTCGTCGCCCGGGAGTACCCGATGGGTCACCAGGTCGCGTTGGAGAGCGTGCGCGACGCCCACGCGTGGCTGGATCAGGTCGTCGCCGGCGAGCAGCCGCGTGAAGCGCTGCCCGAGCCCCCGCCCGAGGGTCCGGTCGCGACCGTGACCGCCGCGACCTTCGAGTCCGAGGTGCTGCGCAGTGACGTGCCGGTCATCGTCGACTTCTGGGCGCCCTGGTGCGGTCCGTGCAAGCAGGTGGGGCCGATCGTCGAGCAGATCGCCCGGATGCGCGAAGGCTCCTACAAGGTCGTGAAGGTCAACATCGACGAGGAGCCGACCCTCGCGCAGCAGTACGAGGTGCAGTCGATCCCTCTCATCGGGCTGTTCCGCAACGGCCGGATGGAACGCGCTGCGCTCGGCGCGAAGCCGCGGCCGCAGCTCGAGGCCGAGCTCGGCATGCTCGTGATCCCGTAGCGGCCCTTCAGTCGAGCAGCTCGGCGGGGTGGCGGCGGCCGTGACGGGCCCCCCACCACAACGCGGCGCCACCGACGAGCAGTGAGCCGATGCCGGCGAGCGCGACGCCGAGCGTTCCGTCGCCGGTGTTGGGCAGCGTCGGCGCGGTCGCAGCCGGTGCCGGGTCCGTCGCGCGCGTGATCTGCTCCCCCTGCACCTCGACGGGGTTCACGGCGGTGATCGGGGGGACGAGCTCGGGCGGGGCCACCACGGTCGTCGGTGGCGGGGCCTCGACGACGGTGAAGCCGAGCGGCTCGAAGTCGAAGGACTGCATGCCGGCGAGCTCGGGGCGGTCGATCACGCACCGCACGAACATCTGGTACTCGCCGGGGGTCAGGACGTCGGGGCCCGGCAACGTCAACCTGCCGGACCACGCGCCACCCTCGGTGACCGGGAGCGTGCCGAGCGAGACCGCGACGCCCTCGCGAGCGAGCCAGACCCGGACCTCGGTGCCGTCGAGGACCGTGTCGCCGCCGGACGTGGGCGGGTCGGCGGGTGCGGCCGGAGGCGCAGGGTCGGCACCGGCGCCACCGGGGCGGCTCGGTACGGGCGTCGTGGTGGTGGTGGTGTCGTCGCGGTGGGCTGGACGAGCCGGCAGCGGGAGGCGGATGAGGACGCGACGCCGACCGTGCCGCCGCCGAGGCCCGACGCCGGCTCGCGCGACCAACCGGGCACCGCCCCCGCGATGGGGGCGCCGACCGTGGCCGCGCCGAACGCGATCGCGAGGGTGGCGAGGGATCCGAGCACGACGCGACGACGGGTCGTCGTCGATTGCAGCCGCTTCGGCACGTGCGGACCTCCCCGAAATGGGCTCCGCCCGGACAGGGTGTGACGGTATCGCCCGTTCGCGCGGTCAGCGGGGATGCCGGGTGGTCGGAACGCGCGCTCCGTGGCCGGTGGTCAGACGATCGCGACCGATCCGGGAGGGTCGGCGGTGAGATGTCCGATCCGCGCCGCCGCGAGGGTGCCGTGGCGCTCGAGCTCGGCCACGAGGGCGTCCGCGGCATCCGGATCCACCGCGAAGAGGAGACCGCCGGACGTCTGGGCGTCGGCGAGCAGGAGCTGCTCGTCCGGCGTGGTCGTGCCCCAGTCGACGAAGCCCGAGACGAACGCGTGGTTCCGCTGGGTGCCGCCGGCGACGAAGCCGTCCCGGACGAGGGCGGGAACGCCGTCGATGACCGGGACCGAGTCGCGCTCGACGCGCGCGCCGACACCCGAGCCGCGTGCGAGCTCGCCCAGGTGGCCGAGCAGCCCGAAGCCGGTCACGTCGGTCGCGCCGTGCACGGCGTCGTCGAGCGTCCGACCCGCGTCGCGTGCGCCCGCGTTCAGCGTGGTCATGATCTCGACCGCGGTGGCGAGCAGCTCGGGGCTCGCACCGTCACGCTTCACCGCGGTCGAGATCACGCCGAGTCCGATGGGCTTGGTGAGCACGAGGACGTCGCCGGGCCGCCCACCGTCGTTGCGCCAGACGCGGTCGGGCTCGACCGTGCCGACGACGGCGAGCCCGTACTTCGGCTCGGGATCGTCGATCGAGTGCCCACCCGCGATCAGCGCGCCGGCGGCGCGCGCGACGTCGGCCCCGCCGTCGATCACCCGCGCCAGCAGGTCGAACGGCAGACCCTCGCGCGGCCAGGCCACGAGATTGAGCGCGAGGAGCGGAGCGCCCCCCATCGCGTAGACGTCGGAGAGCGCATTGGTGGCGGCGATGCGGCCCCAGTCGTACGCGTCGTCGACGATCGGGGTGAAGAAGTCGGTCGTCAGGACGAGCGCGAGGTCGTCACGGACCCGGTAGACCGCGGCGTCGTCCGCGGTGTCGAGCCCGACGATCAGGTCGGGGTCGTCCGGTGGCTCGAGGCCGCGCACCAGCCCGAGGACGGTGCGGAGATCGTCGGGAGACAGCTTGCAGGCGCAGCCCGCGCCGTGCGAGAACCGGGTGAGCCGCAGATCCGGATCGCCGGGTGTGGCGATGACGGTCAGCCGTGGACGCGGCCGTAGCCGGAGGCCGAGCCGTACCGCACGCCCGCGAGCTTCACGCCGCTCGAGGGGTTCGAGGCCGAGACGACCATGCCGCCGCCGATGTAGATCTCGACGTGCTGCGAGCCGCCCGGTCCGTAGAAGACGAGGTCACCCGGCTGCAGGTCACCGGCGCCGATGCGGGTGGTCTCCTGGTACTGCGCGCCGGAGTAGTGGGCGAGGCCGACGCCTCCGTGCGCCCAGGCGGCGGCGGTCAGGCCGGAGCAGTCGTAGGTGTTCGGGCCCGAGGTCGCGTACACGTACCCCTTGCCCACCTGCGCCTTGGCGAAGGCCACCGCGGCGGCCGCGCCGCCCGTCGGGGCGGGCACGTTCGGGAAGTTCGGCGGGATGCTCGAACGGCCGCCGTTGCTGCTGCCGGTTCGGGTGCCCGTGGTCCGGGGCGGTCCGGCCGCAGCCGCACGCTGCTGGGCGGCGTCCCTGGCCCGCTGCTCCTGGGCGATCAGCGTGGCGATCTGGCCGCTGATCTGGCCCTTCAGCGCTTCCTTCTCGCGGTTGGCCGACTCCACCTTCGCCTTCGCCGCGTTGGCGGAGGCCTCCTCGGCCTTGGCCGCGGCCCGCTGGCGCTCGAGGTCGGCACGACGGGCGTCGAGATCCTCCTGGGCGCGCTGGAGCTTGGCGATCAGGACGTTGTCGTGGTCGGCGGCGGCCGAGGCGTACTTGGACCGGGCCGACAGATCGTTGATGTTCGAGACGTCCATCTGGCTCAGCGGGGTGCTGGTGCCGGCGCCCTTGTAGATCTGGGCGGCTCGGCGGCCGAGGATGTCCCGGATCTTCTTGCGCTGGGCGATCGCGGCGTCCATGCGGCGCTGCGCGTCGGCGATGGCGGCCTCGGACTGTGCGATCCGGTAGCGCGCCCCGTTGAGCTGCTCCGAGAGGGTGACGATCTGGTGGTCGTTGGCGTCGATCTGACTCTGGAGCTCAGCGGCCTGGCGCCGCTTGTCGTCGATCGGGCTGGCGCCGGACAGCGCGGGGAACGCGGTGGTGGCCGCGATGGCCGCGGTCGCGAATACGACCGTGACCCGGGTCCGGAGGTTCATGTAGGGACTCCCAAAGGCTCGCTGGCGTGCCGCTGTCGGTCCTTGCTGAACGCGGTCCTGTCGAACGCGGTCCTGCAAAAACAATGCGCCGCAGGCCGGCCGCGCCGAAGCACGGCCTTGCGGTCTGCGGTTCCGGAGAGGGTACGCGAGCCACCCCCGTCGAGTCATTTCATGCGAAGGAAAGGCCGTTGACCAGGGAATACGCGAGCCCGATTGGCGCGACCGAAAGGTTCGCGTGTGATACGGGTGAGGCTGGTGTTGCCAGTGTCGGCTTCTGTGGCGTTCGGGCGAGACGCCGGGTCTGGGTGACCTGGGTCAGACGGCCCAGCCGGCGGTGGTCGCCGGGATCGTCGATCCGGGCGGCGCGACGTCCGGCACGCTCCAGGCCATCGCCGCCGAGATCTCCTTCGCGACCTTCTGCCACTCCGGGGCGTTCCAGCCCTCAGCGGCGGCGCCGAGGCTCGTGTCCTGGCGGATGTGGACGAAGGCGGGGAGGTGCTCGAGCCCGAGGCTCGTGATGAGCGTGCGGTCGGGATCGAGGAAGACCATCGCCTTCTCGTACTCCTCGCCGAGGATCCGCTCGGCGATCGCCGCAGTGCTCGGGACCACGTAGGCCGTCCGCGCGTCGCTGTCGCCGAGCACGTCGAAGATGCGCTGCGCGATCGGGATCCACCGGGCGGCCTCGGGCCGGTCGGGGAGGATCACGAGGCAGAGGTGGAACATCGTGGTCCAGTCGTCGAGGCTGCGGGTCACGCCCGCGGCGGTCGACAGGGCCAGCGTCGGGTCCGGGTTCTTCGCCACGGCGGGGAACGGTAGCGCGGGGTCTTCCGGGCGCCCGGGAACGGCGCGGGCCTACGCTCCGCCCCCATGTCACGACGCGACCAGATCCTCATGACGCCCCACGAGATGCACGCGTTCCTCGACGAGGGGCGCGATCTGCAGGTGGCGTCCATCAACGCCGACGGCACCCCCCATCTGGTGACCATGTGGTACCTGCGCGACGGCGAGGACCTGCTGTTCTGGACCTACGCCAAGAGTCAGAAGGTCGTGAACGTGCGGCGCGACCCGCGTGCGACCGTGCTGGTGGCGACGGGCGAGAAGTACGAGGAGCTCAAGGGCGTCTCGATCAACGGGTCGACCTCGGTGATCGACGATCTCGACGAGGTGCTGGCGTTCGGCGAGAAGGTCTACGAGAAGTACTGGGGTCCGATCGACGACGACCTCGTCCGCGAGGGCGTCCGCATGATGGGCGCCAAGCGCGTGGTCATCCGCGTCACGCCCGTGAAGACGACGAGCTGGGACCACTCCAAGCTCGGCGGCAACTACTAGCGGCGCCCCGCCCCACCGCGCCCAACCAAACCGAATGTGATCGCGAATCGCGGGCTGCAGCTACCGGATCGCGTGTCGAATGCGGGTCGTCTGCATCATCGGAGCGCCTGATCGAGGATGCGCGCGCACTGACGTCGGCCGGTGCCGGACGTCGTTCCAGCCGAAGCGGAGCACCGTCCAGCCGCCGCGCTCGAGCCGCCGGTCACGCTGCTCGTCCCGCGCCCGGTCGGTGGGACTGTCGTGGTAGGCGAAGCCGTCGGTCTCGACGACCAGCTTGCGCGCCGGCCACGCGAAGTCGACGCGCTCGTCTTCGCGGAGCAGGCCGCCCGGGTTGATCTGGCGCACCGGTGCGGGCAGCTGATGCGCCTCGACGAACTCGGCGAACGCAGCCTCCAGCGGGCTCTCCGTCGGCGTGTAGCCCTCATGCCGCTCGGCCAGGACCGCACGGAGCTTCGTCGTGCCGCTGCGGCCGCGTTCAGCCAGATCCGCAAGGACGCGCTCGAGCTCGGTGACCGTGACCGCTCGGCCGGCGAGTGCCGCGTCGACCGCGGTGGCGAGCCGCTTGCTCCCGACGCCGGCGCCGTAGTCGAACAGCGCGCGTGCGACGGTTGCCGTCGGGATCTCGTTGGCGGTCGTGCGGTGATGCGGCGGGAGACGCAGCGTCTCGACGAGCCCGACCGGTGGCGTGCGGGGAAGGCGGCGAGGGGTCCCGACGATCGCCGGGAGCAGGCGGCCTCCGAAGCCCCGGACCCCATGGAGGGCGAGGCCGGTCGCCGCCGTGGCGCACGCATCCGGCCCGCCCGCGAGCACGAGCGCCATCACGTCGCTCTCCGGCGTGGCCGGTGCGCCCGCGAGTCGGAAGACGTTGCGGTACACCGCGATCCAGATGCCGTGGTCCGTGCGGTGCCGGACGGCCCCACGCGAGAGCCCGGCGGCCCGTGCCTGGGCCCAGGTGATCAGGCCGTGTTGGCGGGCGGTGATGTCGTCGACGGTCGTGGTCACACACCGGACGTTACGGACGCCCTGTGACAACCCTCCCCGATGACGCACTCCGCCGGCGATTCGACGCGCGTTCTGGCAGCTGCAGCCCGCGATTCGCGATCACATTCGCAAAGGGGGTGGGGGCGCGGTGATGGAGGTCGGGTCAGGCGAGGCCGATGGCGCGCAGCATGCTCGGCGGCATGCCGTCGTCGCCCGCCCGCAGCATGGCGGCCTTCTCGATGTTGATCGCGTCGCGCTCGGACCGTTCGAGCCAGGCGTCCCACGGCCCCGGCGGGATCGAACCCTCGACGCAGTGGCGCAGGTAGTCGCGCAACTCGGCGACCTCGTCTGCGCCGCCGACGGGTCCGTGCCCCGGCACGATCGTGTCGGCCAGCTCGCCGACGACGTCGAGCACGTCGGCCCAGGCGGCGGGGTCACCCTGGAACGCGAGCGGGGTGACACCGAAGAAGCAGATGTCGCCGGCGAACAGGACGTCGGCATCGGCGACGAGCACCATCAGGTCGCCGTCGGTGTGACCGCGCGCGGGGAGCAGCTCGACGCGGTACGTGAGCTGCGCGGCGTCGGTCACGAGGTGGGACACCGGTCGGGTGCCGACCACGGCGAGCTCGTCGAAGCCCTCGGTGAACGCGGGCATGAAGCTCTTGTACGCGTCGACCGGCATCTCTTGGTCGAGCAGCGCCGACGTCATCGGCGACCCGAGCACCATGGCGTTGCGGAACGCGGACGTGCCGCCGACGTGGTCGATGTGTGCGTGCGTGAGGACGACGCGCTTGACGGTCTGACCCAGGCCCTTGACCGCCGCGGCGAAGGGCTCCCATTGCGACCGCACCATGAGGGTGTCGACGATCGTGAGGCCGTCGTCGTCGGCGATCACGCCCGCGTTCGACACGCCCGACTCGCCGCCGGGCTGCAGCCACACCCAGACGCCGTCGGCGATCTCGTGGAGCTCGAGGGTCGGGACGCGGGGCACGCCGACCACCGTAACGAGATCCACGGGTACCGTGCCCGCGTGGACCCCACCCCCGCTGCCGACGTCGAGGAGATCGTGCGCCGGCTCGCGGCCGGCGACGGCGTGTTCGACTCGCTGGGCGAGCTCGGCGACCCCGTCGACGTCCTCGCCCACTCGCTGCAGTGCGCGTACGAGCTCGAGCTCGCGGCGCCCGACGACGTCGAGATCCAGGTGGCCGGTCTCGTGCACGACATCGGCCACGTGCTCGACGGCTTCCACGCGGTCGACCACGGCGAGGTCGGCGCCGCCTGGGTGGAGTCGTTGCTCGGACCACGCGTCGCCCGGCTCACCGTGCTCCACGTCCCCGCGAAGCGCTACCTCGCCGCGACCGATCCCGCGTACGGCGAGGTGTTGAGCGACGGCAGCGCGCTCAGCCTCGAGCTCCAGGGCGGTGCCATGACCGAGTCGGAGGCGGCCGAGTTCGCGGCCGACCCGGACGGCCCCGACGCGGCGCGGCTGCGGCGCGCCGACGAGGCCGCCAAGGTGATCGGTCGCGCGGTACCCGGCCTCGACCACTGGATCCCGGTGCTGGAAGCGGTGGCATCGGCACGCTGACCGGCGGCGATGGTCGCGATGCGGCCGCGATCAGTCCGTCGCGAACGCGGGTTGCAGCACCGCCGGGTCGAGGTACTCGTCGACGTGGGTGATGGCCGTCGCCGTCGATCGTGATGACCAGGCACGCCGGCATCGCGTAGTCCTTGCCCGTCGACGCGACCGTCCCGTGCAACACGTGCTGTTGCAGCGCTCCGCCCTCGATCTCGATGCGGCGGAGCACCTCGTACCGCCGGGACGTGGTGTTCTCCACCAGCCACGACAGCACGCGCATCGAGGACTCGAGGTCGCGGTTGCGCTGGTCGAAGTTCGCCCAGACGGTGACGTCGGGGGAGTAGCACGCCCGCACGCCGTCGAGGTCGCCGTCCTCGATGGCACGGATGAGACGGTCGACGAGGTCCAGTGCCACAGCCATGGCGCCGATCATGGCGCATCCACGAGTTGGGGTGCCGCCGGACGGCCTCCTAGCCTTGCCCGACCATGTCCGAACGCACGAAGAACCTCCCCCGCCGCTCCTGCCACGCCACGCCGGGCTCGAACGAGAAGATGCTCGGCAAGGCCCCCGGCCTCGGCGCCGACCAGGTGTTCCTCGATCTCGAGGACTCCGTGTCGCCGCTCGAGAAGGAGGCGGCCCGCGGGAAGGTCGTCAACGCGATCAAGAACCAGGACTGGGGCGAGACGGTCGTCTGCGTCCGGGTCAACGCGTGGGACACGGAGTGGACCTACCGCGACGTCGTGACCGTGGTGGAGAACGCCGGCGAGCGGCTCGACGAGATCATGCTGCCGAAGGTGGAGAACGCGGCCCAGGTGGTGGCGCTCGACCTCCTGCTCACCCAGATCGAGAAGGTCACCGGCCGGCAGAGCCGTGTGGGCATCGAGGCGCAGATCGAGACCGCGAGGGGTCTCATCAACGTCGAGGAGATCTGCGCGGCGAGTGACCGACTCGAGACGATCATCTTCGGCCCCGCCGACTTCGCGGCCTCCACGGAGATGCCGGTGCTCACGGGCGGCGTGCAGATCCCCGAGTACCCGGGTGACCACTTCCACTACGTGTTCAGCAAGATCCTGATGGCCGGACGCGCCAACGGGCTGCAGGTGATCGACGGTCCCTTCCTCAAGATCCGGGAGCTCGACGCGCTGCGCGACTACGCGATGCGCACCCGCATCCTCGGCTACGACGGCAAGTGGTCGCTGCACCCCGACCAGGTGACGGTCATCAACGAGGTGTACACGCCGACACAGGAGCAGTTCGACAAGGCGTTCGACATCCTCGAGGCGTACGAGAAGGCCACGACCGAGGGCGAGCGCCGCGGCGCGGTCATGTTCGGCGACGAGATGATCGACGAGGCCAGCCGCAAGATGGCGAACAAGTTCGTCTCCCGCGGCGAGCGCGCCGGGATGACGCGCAGCGCCGGCTGAGCTCGGCCGAGCCGCGGATGCGCAACCTCCCCGCGCGGTCGACGGCGGGGATGCTGCTCGGGATCGGCGCGATCCACGTCGCGTGGGGACGCGGTGCGTCGTTCCCGTTCGCGACGACGGCCGAGCTCACGGATGCAGTGGTCGGCAACGACGTCGTCCCGTCGCCCGCCGCCTGCTACGCAGTGGCCGGCCTGCTGACCGTCGCGGCAGGAGCCATCGCGGGGCTGCCCGACCCGACGTCGCGTCTGCGCCGTCTCACCGTCGTCGGTGTCGCGATCACGCTCGCCACCCGCGCCGCGTTCGGGTTCGCGGGCCGCACCGACCTCCTCGTGCCCGGGAGCTCGTCGCCCCGCTTCCGGCGCAACGACCGGCGTGCGTTCGCGCCGCTGTGCGCGGGCCTGGCGCTCGGCGCAGTGCTGTCACTCCGAGCTCCGCGTCCACCCGTCGTCGAGTGCTCGGCTCGCGTCCGGCGTCACGGCTGCCAGACCCTGACGTAGTCGAAGTCTGCGGCGTAGGGCAGGGGCGCGGTCCCGGAGCGGTAGCCCGCGTCGAGCGCACCGCTCCCGCCGATCGCGAGGTTCAGGACGATCGAGTGCGCGTACGACAGACCGCGACGCATCCCGCTCGTCGTCGCGGTGATGGTGCGGACCCGGACGCCGTCGTAGAAGTACTCGAGGCGGTCCGGGTGGATCCCGACGCCGTAGGTGTGCCACGCGGTCACGTTGCGCACGGGGTGGGTGCCGGCACCCGCGTTCCGGTGCACCCCGCCGTCCTCCCAGTGGTAGTTGCTCTCCACCGCGCTCGGGTGGTCGCCGTAGAACTCGGCGATGTCGATCTCGCCGTAGGCCGGCCAGGGCGGCACGGAGCCGTCGCCGGGACTGTTCATCCAGATCGCGGGCCACGCGCCGGCCGCGGCCGGGAAGCGAGCCCGCACCTCGACGAACCCCTGGCCCGTCTTGAACGTGACGTGACCGCCGATCGTCCGTCCCGTCATGACCAGTCCGGAGGTGACGGTCCCGTTCGCCTCCCGTCGCGCGACGCAGGTGCAGCGCGCCGCCGGACACGCTCACGTTCGCCGCCCGGAAGACGTTCTCGATCCCGTTCGTGTCCAGGTAGGTGCTGTCCATGTCGTTCCACTTCGCGAGGTCGAGCCGGTTGAACTCGTCCCGGAACGTCAGATGCATCCCGCTCGGCGCCGACCGGTGGGCGAGGGACGCACGCGGCCAGTGCGAGTGTCGCGACGACGATCACGATGACGATCGCGTGCGGGGTCGTACGACGCGCGCGCGTCGCGATCCACGGTCGGTGCTGGGACATGCCTCACCCTCCGCCTGGGTGGTCGTGCCGATCCGAGCGTGATCCGTGTCCGACGGTGCGGACGCGGCTTCGCCCGGTTCGGGGAGTTTGACGGGAGTGAACCTAGGTGTCCGGCCCCGTCCGGGCGAATGGGACGGTCACGGAGAGTGATCCTCCTCGGGCGCCGGGTCGGGACCGCCGGTCACGACGGCCGCCGGGCGGTGCCGTCGCGCGTCTCGACGGGCGCAACGCCGTCGGCGCGACTCGTAGCCTGAGCGGCCATGTCCGGCCGTTCGGTGATCGTGATCGGCGCCGGTGTGATGGGCGCGGCGGCGGCGTGGCAGCTCGCCCGCCGCGGTGAGCGGGTGACCGTGCTCGAGCAGTTCGAGGACGGCCACACACGCGGGAGCTCCCACGGCTCGTCGCGCATCTTCCGCCTCGGGTACCCCGATCCGTTCTGGGTCCGCCGGTGCCGGGTTGCGCTCGGGGAGTGGCGCGAGCTGGAGGAGCAGGCCGGGATCGGCCTCGTGGCCGCGACGGGATCCGTCGACCACGGCGACCCCGGGAGCGTGGCCGACGTCGTCTCCGCGCTCGACGAGGAGGGCGTCCCGACCGAGCTGCTCACGCCGGCCGTCGCGGCCGACCGGTGGCCGGGGATGCGCTTCGACGGCACGGTGGTGTTCCAGGCCGGCGGCGGCCGCATCGCCTCCGGTGCCGCGCGCGTCGCGATGGTCGAGCAGGCGCAACGCCATGGCGCCGAGTTCCAATTCGAGACACCGGTCTTCGGCATCGAGCCCATCGGCGAGCGCGTTCGGGTCGCGCACCTCGGCGGGAGCGACGACGCCGACGCGGTGGTCGTCGCCGCCGGCCCGTGGGTCGGGAGCCTGCTCGACGGCGTGGTCGACCTGCCGCCGGTGCGGGTGACCCAGGAGTCGGTCTTCCACTTCGCGCCGCGCGAGACGCCGTCGTGGTGGCCGTCGCTGATCCACCACGGGACGCCGTTCGTCTACGGCCTCGAGACCCCGGGGCTCGGCGTCAAGATCGCCGAGCACCACACCGGGCCCGAGGTCGACGCGTCGACGCGTGACGGCGTGGTCGATCCCGGCAGCCGGGAGCGCGTCGTGCAGTTCGTCGAGCACTGGATGCCCGGGTTGATCCCCGTGCCGGTCGACGAGGTGACCTGCCTCTACACCACGACAGCGAACGAGGACTTCGTCATCGACCGGGTCGGCCCGATCGTGGTGGCGTCGCCGTGCTCGGGCCACGGCTTCAAGTTCGCGCCGCTCGTGGGACGAACGATCGCGGACCTGGTCGACGGTGTCGACGGTCCGGAGCGGTTCCGCCTCGGCCGTTGACCGCGGTCAGGAGGGCGTGGGATCGGCGTCGTCGCGGCCCGGCGGCACCGGTGCGAAGTCCTCGACGAGCTCCTCGACCGTCTCGCCCTGCGTCAGCCCGTGACGGTTCGACCAACCGACCCAGATCATGACGAGCGCGACGGAGACCACGGTGAGCCACAGCTGGTTGTCGCCGATCCACTGCACCACGGACAGGATCGGGCCCCGCAGCACCTCGGCCAGGGCGCGCACCGCCCAGAGCCGCAGCGCGACGCTGGCGAGCGCGATGGGGAAGAACAGCGCCGGCGGCATCGTGTCCGCACCCGCGAGCAGCGCGCTCGACGTTGCCCGGGAAGAGGAAGGTCACCGGGACCCGCGCGCGGTGGAAGTTGCGCTCGATCCACAGCACCGGCCGCAGGGCGTTCCCGGTGCGGTGCTCGAGCCAGCGCAGCGACCGGTCGCCGTACCAGTGGCCGAGCAGGAAGTAGACGGCGAGGACCGCGGTCGCACGGGCGAGCGGGACGAGGAAGAAGGTGAGCGCGTCGACCTCGTTCGAGATGAGGAGCAGCCACCGGATCTTCGGTGCCAGGATCAGGAGGAGGAGTGGCGCGTCCTTGATGAGCGTCGGTGCCAGCGCATTGCCGACGTAGAGCGCGATCGTGAACCCGACCATCGGGACGGCGAGACAGGTGATGCGGGTGCGCGACCAGCTGAGGGGGGCGTCGCTCGTCGGCATCGGGACAGCCTGCCAGCCCGGGGGTGTGGCCGTCGCGGTCAGGCGACGAGGCGCGTCGCGACGAGGACCGCGGTGGCCGCGGCCAGGGCGGGGAGGGCGACGGGAACGACTGCGGCGACGTACCCGCGCGGGGTCACGTCGATCGCCTCGGTCCGGAGGATGCGGAGCCACAGCAGGTTCGCCAGGGCGCCGAGCGGCAGGAGGACCGCGCCGGCGTTGACGCCGAGCAGCCACGCCCACATGCCCCACGTCATGTGGTGGACGGCGCGCACGCCCACGAGCACGGCGGGGAGGTTGTTCACGAGGTCGGCCCCGACGGCGGCGAGCGCGGTGACCCCGACGAGCGCACCGGGGCCCGACGTGTGCAGCAACGAGCGCAACGCGTCGTCCGGGACCACCAGCGCCACGAGCGCCGCGAGCGCGGCGACACCGATCGCGGTCAGCACCGGGACATCGCGCCACGGGAGCACCCGGACGACGGCGACGAGCACCACGTCGGCGGCGAGCGCCACGAGCCACGGGGCGATCCCGACGCCCGGGCCGAAGGTGAACCCGATGAGCACCGCGACCACGATGGCCCCGCCGACGCGCAGCGCGCGCCGGTCGGTCGGGGTGAGTGGTGTCGCCGGCACGATCAGTCGCGTCGCGTGCCGCCGGCGGTAGCAACCCCAACCGACGGCGATCGCGGCGACGCTCGCGGGACCGAGATGTTCGAGCAGCGACATCACCGACAGGTCGGTGTGCTCCTGCACGATCAGGTTGGTGAGGTTCGAGACGGGGAGGACCGACGACGCGAGGCTCGCGAGCAGCAACGGCACGATCGCCAGCGCGAACGGGTCGGTGTCGGCGTCGCGCGCCAGACGCACGTACAGGGGCGTGAGCAGCACGATCGTGGTGTCGAGGTTGAGCACGACGGTCGTGGCCGCCGCGAGCATCCAGAGCGCGAGGACCGAGACGCCCCGGTCGCGTGTCGCGAGCCTCGTGGCGGCGGCGGCGAAGAACCCGAGGCGGTCGAGCAGCGTTGCGAGGGGGACCGCGGCCAGGAGGAACGCGAGCGCCGGGACGACGTCGGCCAGTTGGTCGGCGACGCGGCTCACGCGCTCATCGGCTCAGACGTGCTTCCAGCCGTGCCTTCACCGCGGGCCATTCCGACGGCACGATCGAGTACAGCGCGCTGTCGCGCGCGGTGCCCTCCTCGCCCGGGACGAGCGACGGCTGCCAGGCCCGCATCACGCCGTCGAGCTTGCCGCCGATGCGCTCGATCGCGGCGCGGCTGCGGGTGTTGCGGGCGTCGGTCTTGAGGTCCACGCGCCGCACGCCGCCACGTCTCGAACGCGTGCGCGAGCATCAGCAGCTTCGCCTCCGTGTTCACGGGCGTCCGCTGCGCCGATTGCGCGAGCCACGTGCCGCCGATCTCGACCGCATCCGGTTCGTCGCGGTCGAAGTACGAGCGGAGCCAGAGGAAGCGGGTCGCGCCGATGATCCGGTCATCGCGCGCATCGCGCGTGGTGAACGGGACCTCGTGGCCCCGGTCGCGCTGACCGACGAGCGATCGGACCTGCGCGATCATCGCGTCGCGGCCGTCGGGAACGCTCGTGAACCCGTAGGTGGTGCGGTCCTCGGCGGCCGCGGCGACCAGACCGTCGACATCGGCGACGCTCATGGGGGTCAGCCGTACCCACCGGCCGGCGAGCTCGAACGACTCGATGCGCATCGGGCGAGCGTCGCACGTCCCGCCCGTTCTCGTACGCGAATTGCACGCCCGGGCGTGCGGACGTGTGCGGAACGCAGGGTCGGTCAGGCGGTGAGGGCCTGCTCGGTGAGGCGGCGGGCGATCACGCGCAGGCAGAGTGTCTCGTCCGCGCCCTCGAAGATCGAGAGCACCCGGGCGTCGACGAAGTACCGCGACACCGGGAACTCCTCGGCGTAGCCCATGCCGCCGTGCAGCTGCAGCGACTCACGGGTGACCCACTCGGCGGCCCGGCACACGTACGCCTTCACCATCGACGCCTCGAGCGCGCCCTCACCCCGGGCCATCTTGCGGGCGACGTCGTAGGAGAACTGCCGGCCGGCGCAGATCAGCGCGGCCATCTTGGCCAGCTTCACCTTCGAGAGCTGGTAGTCGAACACCGGCTTGCCGAAGACGTTGCGCTCCTGCGCGTAGCCGAGCCCGGCCTCGAACGCGGCCTGCATGAGCCCGACGGCGCGTGCCGCGGTCTGGAGCCGGCCGTTCTCGAAGCCCTCCATCTGGAGGTAGAAGCCCTTGCCGAGCCCGCCGTCGAGGCCGATGAGGTTCTCGGCCGGCACGAACCAGTTGTCGAACGCGACCTCGTACGAGTGCATGCCGCGGTAGCCGAGCGTGTCGATCGCGCGGCCCTCCATCTTCCCCTCGCGCCCGTCGTCGAACGCGAAGTGGTGGCCCTCGGCCGGCGGCTTCTCGACGACGAACACCGACAGGCCGCGGTGGCCGAGCGAGCGGTCGGGATCGGTGCGGGCGAGCAGCATCAGCGTGTCGGCGCGCCCGGCGAACGTGCACCACGTCTTCACACCGTTGATCACGTACCCGCCGTCGACGGCGGTGGCGGTCACCTTCACGCCGGCGACGTCGGAGCCGAAGTCGGGCTCGGTCACCATCACGCCGACGATCCGCTCGCCGGACGCGATCTGCGGCAGCCAGCCGTGCTTCTGCTCCTCGGTCCCGCCCTTCACGATGGCGCGGGTGAGGATCTCCGGCCGGGTGATGAGCGCGCCACCGGCGCCGAGCGAGCCCCACGAGAGCTCCTCGGTCGCGACGCACATCGCGAGGTAGTCGGAGTCGCCGCCGGCGGCGAAGCCGCCGTACTCCTCCGGCACCGACAGCCCGAAGCCGCCGATCTCGGCCATCCCGTTGATGATCTCGTCGGGGATGTCGGCGTTGGTGCGGTGGATGTGCTCGGCGACCGGACGGATCTTGTCCTCGGCGAAGCGGTGGAACGTGTCGCGCACCATGTCGAACTCGTCGTCGAGATGGGCCGGGCCGGTGCCGTGACGGGGGAGCTCGTCGGCGAGCGCCTCGAGGAACGCGGGGTCGCGGTGCGCGGCCACGAAGTCGTGCGCGCTCGCGAGGTCCGCCGGATCGACGCCCCACTGCGCCTCGCGGCCGACGAGCCGGCCGACGATGTCGGCGAACGCGTCGGCGATGTAGGCGTACGCGAGCCTGGCCTCGAGGTCGCCGTGCTCGGCGTAGGCGAGCATGACGCGCGAGCCCGCGACCGCCGCGGCCGCGTGGGCGAGGTCGTAGGCCACGACCTGGTGGCGGTCCAGCTTCGACACCGAGATCCGACCGTCGTCGCTCGCCTCGTCGGCGAGGTGGCGGGCCGCGGTGTCGACGAGGGCTGCCGCGGCATCGATGGCCGCGCCGGCGGCCGCGTGCGTGTCCGTCATGGCGCGCAGCCTACGAGCCGCACACCGAGGGGGACCGACTCGGCCGTCGCGGCTAGGTCGGCGTCGACGTGCCGGAGGTGGTGGAGGTGGTGGAGGTCGGCGGCGGCGCGGTCGTCGCCGTCGTGGTGGACGTGCTCGGCGACGTCGTGCTCGGCGACACCGTCTGCGTGCGCGGGCGCGTCGTGGTGGTGCCGCTGCTGCTGCTCCAGCTGCTGCCGGAGGACGAGACCGAGCGGTGCGTGCCCGGCACCTGGGTCGAGCCCTTCGTCTCCTTCACCGCCTGCGGATGGGTCGGGTCGGCCTGCTCGGTCAGGGCCCACTCCGCGTCGATCAGCTTGAAGATCGCGCGGCCGATGTAGTCGGCGCCGTCCACCGAGAAGTGCACGCCGTCGCCCGCGCGCATCACGTGCCGCTGCCCGAGCTCGTCCGTGAAGCTCTGCTGGTAGTTGCCGTTGTCGTCGGCGAAGAGCGTGTGGGCGTCGACGTAGACGACGCCTTTGACCTTCCGAGCGGTCTCGCGTGCGATCTCGTCCACCGCCTTCACGCCGGCTTCGAGGTCCGAGGCCTTGGCGACCGGCGGACCGACCCAGTACACGGTGCGGTGCTCCTTGCCCACGAGCTCGCGGATCATCGCCTCGGTCCGCAGCCGGTAGTCGGCCGCGAGGTTGTCGTTCCAGACGTTGGCGTCGTTCGTCCCGATGACGAACACCACGGCCTCGGGTTGGAGCTTCGCGAGCTCCTCCTGGGCGTGCCGCGGCCAGTCGAAGAAGTCGGGGGTGAGGAGGCCGCTCGACACTCTCGAGTCGTACTGCGGCGCGACCACGCCGGTGGCGGCCGTGAGCTCGCCGAGTGACGGACCCACCGATCCGGCGAGTGAGTCGCCCGCGATCCAGAGGCGGAGCGGGGCGGCAGTCGTGAGGGCGCGGTGACGCTTCGCCTTCGCGACCGTCGTCGTGGTCGTGGAGTCCGGCGGGCGGTCGGACGCCTGGGCGGTGGAGCCGGCGCCGGGCAGCTCGATGGCGCCCGTGACGACCAGCGCGGTCCCGACGATGAGCGCCAGCATCAGCACCGACGTCACCGCGGTGGTGATGTGGCGCACGCGACGGTGCCTCGCTCGGCGAGTGGCACCGCGGGGCGACACGGCAGTGGTCTCGGGATCGGCCATCGGGTCGTCAACGTCGCGGAAACGGGAACCGCGATGGTACCGGGCGACTATGCCGTCTCCGCGGTCGGCCCGACCACGGCCGGCGTCTCGACCGGCGGCCGGGACGGGAACAGCCCCGGCGCCCGTTGGAGCTCCTCGCGGTCGAGCTGTGTGCGGTACAGGTCGGCGTAGAGCCCGTCCGCCCGGATCAGCTCGTCGTGCGTGCCCTGCTCGACGACCGCGCCCTCGTCGAAGACGAGGATGCGGTCGGCGTTCACGATCGTCGAGAGACGATGGGCGATGACGATGGCCGTGCGGCCCTCGAGCGCGGCATCGAGGGCGCGCTGGATGGCGTGCTCGGACTCCGAGTCGAGGTGCGAGGTCGCCTCGTCGAGGATGACGATCGCCGGCTGCTTGAGGAGGACGCGCGCGATCGCGAGCCGTTGCTTCTCGCCGCCCGACATGCGGTACCCGCGCTCGCCGACGATGGTGTCGTAGCCGTCCGGGAGGCTCATGACGAGATCGTGGATGCGGGCGGCGCGGCACGCGTCCTCGAGCTCGGCGTCGGTCGCGTCCGGCTTCGCGTAGCGGAGGTTCGCCCGGATCGTGTCGTGGAACAGGTGAGGGTCCTGCATGACGAAGCCGACCGCCGCGGTGAGGGAGGCGAGCGTGAGCTCGCGGACGTCGTGCCCGTCGATCCGGACCGCGCCCTGCTCGACGTCGGCGATGCGGGGCACGAGCATCGCGGTGGTCGTCTTGCCCGCTCCCGACGGACCGACGAGGGCGACGAGCTCGCCCGGCTCCACGGTGAAGGTGACGTCGCGCAGGATCCAGTCGCTCGGCTCGGTCTCGAGCTCGGGCATGCCCTCCTCGAGCGAGGCGAGCGAGCTCACGGCCGGCGCCGGGTGCCGGAACCACGCGTGGTCGATCTCGATGTGCCCGGCGGGGTCGACGAGGTCGTAGGCGCCGGGCTTCTCGGTGACGAGCGCAGGGAAGTCGGTCACCTCGAACACCCGCTCGAAGCTCACGAGCGCGGTGAGCACGTCGACGCGAGCGTTGGTGAGCTGCGTCAGCGGCTGGTAGATCTGCGCGACCAGCAGGGTCAGGGCGCCGAGGGTACCGATGGAGATCGTGCCGTCGATCACCATCCGCCCGCCGACGTAGTACACGATCGCGGTGCCGACGGCGGCGACGAAGCCGAGCGCCACGGCCAGCACGCGTGAGTACATCGCGGACTGCACGCCGATGTCGCGGACCTGGCCGGCACGGTCGGAGAAGTCGTCCCGCTCACGGTCCTGCTTGCCGAAGAGCTTCACGACGAGAGCACCGGCCACGTTGAAGCGCTCGGCGATCGTGTTGCTCATCGACGCGTTCAGGATGAATCCGTTGCGCGTGATGACCTGGAGCTTCCGGCCGATGCGACGCGCCGGGATGATGAAGGCGGGGAGCACCACGAGGGTCAGGAGGGTCAGCCGCCACTCGAGCCCGAACATCACCGCGAGCGTGATCCCCAGCGTGATCGCGTTCTGGACGACGGTCCCGATGGTGTTGGTGACCGCCTGCTGCGCGCCGATCACGTCGTTGTTCATCCGGCTCATCAGCGCGCCGGTCTGCACGCGGGTGAAGAAGGAGATCGGCAGCCGCTGCACGTGGTCGAACAGCGCCACGCGCATGTCGTAGATGAGGCCCTCACCGACCTTGGCGGAGTACCAGCGTTGGAGCAGGCTCAGGACCGCGTTGGCGACCGCGACCCCGACGGCCGCGAGCGCGAGGACGAGCACGAGCGTCTCGTTCTTGGAGCCGACCGCGTCGTCGAGCAGGGCCCGGAACAGGAAGGCCGGGATCACGCCGATCGCGGCGGCGAGCACGACGGTCACGAGGAAGCCGATGAGCGCGCCGCTTGTAGGGCCGGGTCATCGTGAGGACGCGCCGGATGAGGGCGCGCTCCACCTTCTTGCCGCGCAGGGCGTCGGTGTCGCGCCGGAAGCCCATCATGGTCTGGTGCATCTGCATGCGGGCGGGTCAACCTCCGGTGCCGGGGGCCTGTTCCCAGCACTTGGTCATGAGATCGCGCAGGGTCCGGAGCTCGGCCGTCGACAGGGCGAGCAGCGGTGCCGGCGGGACTCGGAGCAGCTCGTGCGCGTGGTCGTGGGCGGCGCGTCCCGCATCGGTGAGCGACAGCGTCTTGACCCGGCGGTCGTTGGGCGCGGTGTGCCGCGCCACGAGGCCGCGGGCCTCGAGCCGGTCGGCGAGCCATGTGACGTTCGACGCATCACAGCGCAGCGCCTTCGCCAACGCACCCATCGGCTGGTCGCCGTCCACCGCCAGCACCCCGAGCGCCTTCATCTCTCCCGGGTTCAGCTCGAGGTGCTCGGCCGCCTGCATCCAGGAATCCCGGACGGCGTCCATCACGTGGGTGAGCGCGGCCCACGTCTCCTCGGCGAGCTCGGTCTTCCTGGTGCTCATTCCCGCATGGTAGCCGTCACCCTTGGATCACTCAATCATTGAGAGCTAGAAAACTTGAATGGCTCAAGTGATATGTGCGAGGATCCCGACATGACCGACACAACCATCGTGGTCGAGGACGTCCGCAAGCAGTTCGGCGAGGTCGTCGCGCTCGACGGCGTGTCGTTCGGCGTCGAGGCCGGCACGGTGTTGGGGCTCCTCGGCCCCAACGGCGCCGGCAAGACGACCGCCGTGCGCATCCTCACGACCATCATCCCGCTCGAGCAGGGCCACGCGTCCGTGCTCGGCATCGACGTCGCCCGCCATCCGCAGTCCGTCCGGCTCCGCATCGGGCTCGCCGGCCAGTACGCCGCCGTCGACGAGGTGCTCACCGGCCGGGAGAACCTCCGGCTCGTGGGCGCCCTGAATCACCTGCCGAGGCGCCTGACCGAGGACCGGGCGAGCGAGCTGCTCGAGCGCTTCGGACTCGCCGACGCGGCCGATCGGTCGCTGAAGACCTATTCGGGCGGCATGCGGCGGCGGCTCGACCTCGCGGCCGCACTCGTCCACCGACCGCCGATCCTGTTCCTCGACGAGCCCACGACGGGGCTGGACCCGGCGTCCCGTCTCGGGCTCTGGCAGGTCATCGAGGAGCTGGTCGCCGACGGCACCACGGTGCTGCTCACGACGCAGTACCTCGAGGAGGCGGACCGGCTGGCCGACAACATCGTGGTCATCGACCACGGCCGGGTCATCGCGGAGGGCACCGCGACCGAGCTCAAGTCCCGCATCGGCTCGACGCACGTCGAGGTCACCGTCGGTGCCGGCGACGAGGAGCGGGCCCACGCGGTGCTGGCGACCATCGGCGCACGCTCGACGCCCGACGTCACCGAGGGCATCGCGATCCAGGTGCCGGACGGCGCGCGCGACGTGCTGGCCGCGGTCCGCGCGCTCGACGCCGCCGGACTGTCGGTCGAGACGCTCGCGGTGCGGGAGCCGACGCTCGACGACGTGTTCCTCGAGCTCACCGGTCACAGCACCGCCGACGGCGACGAGGCCGGAGCTCGTGCCCGACGAGCTCCCCGAACCGGAGCGGACCAAGGAGGTGCAGCGATGACGGCGATCGCGGTGACGCCGGTGGACGAGCGGACCCTCGCCCGAGAGTCACGGCTCTCGATGGGCCAGGTCGCGGGCGACGCCCGCATCATGACCTGGCGCAACCTCGTGCACCTGCGCCGCAACCCCGAGCTGCTCGTGTTCGCGACGATCCAGCCGATCATCTTCGTGTTGATGTTCGTGTACGTGTTCGGCGGCGCGATCAAGGTGCCGGGTGTCGACTACGTCGACTTCCTGATGGCGGGCGTGTGGATCCAATCGGTCACGTTCGGCGCACTGAACACCGGCGTCGGCCTCGCGGAGGACCTCCAGGCCGGGCTGATCGAGCGGTTCCGCTCGCTGCCGATGGCGCGCTCCGCGGTGCTGGTGGGCCGCACGACGGCCGACCTCGTACGCAACATCTTCGTGGTGTCGCTGATGACGGGCGTCGGGTTCCTCGTCGGGTTCAACTACCACACCACGCTCATCGGCCTGCTGGCCGGGCTCGCGCTCGTGATCCTGTTCTCGTACGCGCTCTCGTGGATGTCGGCGCTGATCGGACTGCTCGTCCCCAACGCCGAGACCGCGCAGGCCGCGTTCTTCCCGATCGTCGCGGTGCTCGTGTTCGCGTCCGCCGCCTTCGTGCCGGTGGCGACCATGCCGGGCTGGCTGCAGCCGTTCTCCCGGAACCAGCCGGTGTCGGTGGTCATCGAGGCGGTGCGCGCCTGCGTGCTCGGGGGCGCGACCGCCACGCTCGTGATCAAGGCGCTGCTCTGGATCGCCGCGATCGTGGCCGTGTTCGCGCCGTTGGCCGTCCGGCGCTACCGCAAGGTGGCCTGAGTCCTAGATTCCGTCGCCATGAGCGGAGCGGGACGATGACGGACGTCGAGACACGTGACGAGCTGCGGGCCGGCGTGCGGCGCTGGGTCGAGCGCGAGGTGCTGCCGATCGCGGGCGACCTCGAGCACGAGGACGCGTACCCCGCCGACCTCGTCGCGCAGATGCAGGCCATGGGCCTCTTCGGGATCACGATCCCTGAGGAGCACGGCGGGCTCGGCCTCGACCTGCACGCGTACATCGCGGTGATCGAGGAGCTCGCGGCCGGGTTGGATGTCGCTCTCCGGCATCATCAACACGCACACGATCGCCGCGAGCCTGATCATGCGGCAGGGCACGTCGGAGCAGCAGGCGCGCTGGTTGCCCGGCCTCGCGCAGGGCGCGCCGCGCGGATGCCTGTCGCTGTCCGAGCCCGACGCGGGCAGCGACACGCGGAACATCTCGTGTCGCGCCCGGCGCGACGGCGAGGAGTACGTGATCAACGGGACCAAGACGTGGGTCACCAACGGCGAGCGCGCCGGCATCGTCGCGCTCGCGGCCCGCACCGACGAGGGCATCACCTGCTTCATCGTCGAGAAGGACCCGGGCCCCACGTTCGGAGGGATCACGGTCTCGAAGAACATCGGCAAGCTCGGGTACAAGGGCATCGAGACGGTCGAGATGCACTACGACGACCACCGCGTCGGCGCCGACTGCGTGCTCGGCGGTGACGACGGCCTCGGTCACGGGCTCGGGTTCATCCTCGGCGCGCTCGAGGTGGGACGGATCAACATCGCGGCGCGCGCGGTGGGGGTCGCTCGGGCTGCGTTCGAGGCCGCGATCCGGTACGCGCAGGAGCGGCACACGTTCGGCAAGCCGATCGCCGAGCACCAGGCGATCCAGCAGAAGCTGGCCGACATGGGCACCAAGCTCACCGCGGCCCGGCTGCTCACCGAGCACGCCGCCGACCTGAAGCAATCGGGGGCCCGCGCCGACGTCGAGGCCGGGATGGCGAAGCTGTTCGCGAGCGAGACCGCGTTCGAGATCGCGACGGAGGCGCTGCGCATCCACGGAGGGGTCGGCTACACGACCGAGCTCCCGATCGAGCGCTACTACCGGGACGCGCCGCTGATGATCATCGGCGAGGGCACCAACGAGATCCAGCGCCTCGTCATCGCCCGCGGCCTGCTCCAGCGCTACGCCATCTGATCGTCATTTCGGCGTCTCCGCTCGCCGCTCTGCGCGATCGCCGGACTGCGCTCGCTCCGACGCGGCTCGCCTCCGCAGGCTCCGGCTCGGCTCGGCTCGGCTCGAGCGATCGTGACATCCGCGACCGGAGCGAAGCGGAGGCGCACAGCTCGGGAGCGTCCAGACGCGGTCGACGGCCGCCACTTCGGAGCGGACGAGCCGAAATTACGGCACGTAGGCGTGGGCGAACGCGAGCGTGGCGTACGCGGTCATCACGAGCGACGACGCCGCGATCGTGGCGATCGCCCACCGTCGGTCGGTGAGCAGCAGCGCGACCACGATGACGATGGGGAACGCACCGAGCGCGTAGCGCTCGAACGAGTCGAGGTTGGCCGACGTCACCGCGCTCGCCACGGTCACGGCCGCAAACGCGCCGTAGCTCGCAGGAAGGCGCCGGAACGCGAGGACCACGAGGACGACCACCAGGATCATCCAGGGCACGTGCAGCCCGGTGCCGACGTGCCCGTGGAAGAGACCGTCCACCGCGTCGGCGACGCTCGACACCGGATCCGTGAACGCCCCCTTGAGGCTGGCCCGGGTCTGCACGCGGAACGGCAGGAGCGCGTCGCCGAACTCGTGGCCGACCCACGCGAGGAACATCGCGGTGCCGACGAACGGTGAGACCGTGGCCGCGACCGCACGCACGCGCTCGGCGCCCGGCGCCGTCCGCCACGTCCGGAGCATCTCGACGGCCACCGGCACGACCACGACGAACCCGGCCGGGCGGTCCAGCCCGGCGAGCACCCCGAGCGCGATCACCGCGAGCCACCGCCGCCGGCGGGCGGCGAGGAAGATCCCGATCGTCAGCGCCAGGAAGACCGCCTCGGAGTAGCCGAGCACCAGCACGAACGCCGACGGTGCGAGCGCGAGCAGCCAGGCACTGCGTCGTGCCACACCGGGCGCGAACCCCTCGCTCCGAACCAGCAGCACGAGCAGCGTCCCGGCGGCGAGCGCAGCGACGTTGGCGACGACGATCACACCCACGCGCGGTCCGATCCCGAGCCAGCCGACGGCGCGTCCGAGCAGCGCCGTCAGCGGGAAGAAGCGCAGCGCGGGCCGGGGCAGCGTCGTGTAGCCGTGCTGCGCGATGTCGGCGTAGAAGGCGCCGTCCCAGGCGAGCAGTCCCTGATGGACCGTCGTGTGCGCGAGCGGGTCGTCGAGGCGGCCGTGGCGCTCGAGGTACCGGGCGGTGCCGTACGCGACCGCGACGAGCACGCGGGCGACCGCCCACGCCGGCAGCGCGACGCGGAGCGCCGGGAGCACACGGGACCGCAGGGTCGGGCGGGCGGGCGAGATGGGAGCGGTCATACCCGGGGCCGGTGCAGGAGGTGCCGGTCGTCGGACCCTAACGGTCGCCGGATCGACGGTCGTGCACCGTCGGCGATCCGCGTGGAGGAGCCGGGCCGTCTCTAACCTGCAGGCACTTCTCGAACCGGTAGGGGTGACGACATGCGTCGATTCTTGGTGCTCGTGGCGGTCGGCCTGCTGGCCGCGTGCGGCAGCAGTGGTGGGAGCAGCTCGGGCGGCAGCACCGACGACTACGTGAACGCCGCCATGAAGAGCTACGACCGCTCGAGCAGCTCGGTGAAGGCCACGTTCAGTCGCAGCCAGGCCGAGTGTCTCATCGGCGGCATCGTCGACGCGGTCGGCGTCGACAAGCTCAAGAGCCACGGCATCGAGCCGAGTGACCTCCAGAAGGGCAACTCGCCGTTCAAGTCGCTCGGCAACGACCTGAGTCAGTCCGAGGCCGAGGACGTCGCCGCGGTCGTCACCGACGGCAAGTGCTTCAACTTCTCCGACATCGTGATCAAGCAGATGTCGGGCTCGGGCACCAACCCGTTCGGCAAGCTGTCGACGACCCAGGCGCGCTGCTTCTTCGACCACCTGCTCAAGGAGAACGCGGTGAAGAAGGCACTGGCCGCGTCGATCCTCGGTCAGGACTCCTCCAGCTCCGCGCTGCAGAGCGCGTTCGCCAACCAGTCGAAGCTGTTCACGATCCTCGGCGACTGCAACATCCGGCCGAGTCAGCTGAACGGCTGACCGCTCAGCCGACCGTTTCCACTCGCCCGTCGGCGTGGCGGGCGAACCGGCCCTGCGCGCGTTCCTGCACGGGGTCGTCGGCCGGCCACGGCCAGCCGCCGAACCCCGTCGTCCGGTAGTCGGCGAAGGCCTGCTCGAGCTCTTCGCGCGTGTTCATCACGAACGGCCCGTACCGCTCGACCGGCTCGCCGATCGGACGACCCTGGAGCAGCAGGCACTGCACCTCGGTGTCGCCTGCGGTGAGCACGACGTCGCGGTGGGGCTCGAGGACGGCGGCGGTGTCGGCACCGATCGTCGTGCCGTCGATGTCCAGCGCGTCGCCCTCGAACGTGTAGAGGGTGCGCACCGTCTCGGGCCCGACGGCAGCGGGCAAGGTCCAGGTCGAGCCGGCGTCGAGCCGGATCAGCCAGATCGCGACGTCGGCCTCCGTGCGGCTGGCCCACGAGCTCGGTGGGGGCGGCGGCGGGTCGACCTCGCCGAGACGGCCGGCGACGACCTCGACCTCGACGCCCGGACCGGTGACGCGTGGGATGTCGTGGTCCCACAGCATCGTGAAGTACGGCTCGGTGAGCTTGTCGACGGCGGGCAGGTTCAGCCAGATCTGGAAGAGCTCGAGCGGGTTCGGTCCGGCGTCGTCGAGCAGCGGGAACATCTCGCTGTGCACCACGCCGCGCCCGGCGGTCAGCCACTGCACGTCACCGCGGCCGAAGCGCGCCGCCGCGCCGAGCGAGTCCGAGTGGTCGATGATGCCGCGCCGCACGATGGTCACCGTCTCGAAGCCGCGGTGCGGGTGCTGGGGGAATCCCGGCACGACCGCGCCGTGGTACATGTTCCAGCCGTCGATGCCGGCGAAGTCCATGCCGATCTCGCGGCCTTCGAGCGACTCGGCAGGGCCGAGACGGTCGTCGCCCTGCGGGTACGAGTCGTCGTGGTGGGCGCAGAAGAGGAACGGGTCGATCGTCGGCCACTGTGCGCCGAGGGGCGCGGTCTCACGGACGGTCGGACCGGACGTCGTCGTCTCACTCATGCCCGTCAGGGTAGGACGGTCCGTCGGACCGAAATAGAGCGCGGCCGGAGCCCGTCGGTACGCTCCCGGCTCATGACGGTGCACGAGCGACCCTTCGGCCGGTACTTCGAGGACTTCGAGCCCGACGACGTCTACCGGCACTGGCCGGGCAAGACGATCACGGAGTACGACGACCACCTCTTCTGCATGATCACGATGAACCACCACCCGTTGCACACCGACGCGTGGTACGCCGAGACGCAGACCCAGTTCGGCAAGAACGTGGTGGTCGGCAACCTCGTGTACTCGCTGGTGCTGGGCATGAGCGTGCCCGACGTGTCGGGCCTCGCCATCGCGAACCTCGAGGTGGAGACCCTCCAGCACAAGCGCCCGACCTTCCACGGCGACACGATCTATGCCGAGACCCGCGTGCTCGAGAAGAAGGAGAGCTCGAGCAAGCCGGACCGTGGCGTCGTGACGGTGGAGACCTTCGGGTACAACCAGCGCGGCGAAGAGGTCTGCTACTTCAGGCGCAAGGTCATGGTGCCCAAGCGCGAGGCCGCGAAGCCCCGCATGCGGCCGTACCCGACCGACTGACGGGTGCCACCACCCTCGGTGAAGGGGAAGGCGCGCACCCTTGGCGAGGGCCGCGGCGTCTCTTTAGGGTCGAAATCGTCACGCCCGACCCACCTGGAGGCTGGATCCACATGCATCGACCGTCCACGTACGCGCGCCTCGGCGTTGCGATCGCCACCTGCGCGCTCGCCGTGGGCGTGCTCGCGCCCGCAGCCGGTGCCGACGATCATCACCGACACGGTGATCTCGGGATCGAGCACGGCTTGCACCACGACCATCGCCGCGACGAGGGCCGCCACCACGGCCATGACCGGACCCTGCGCCCCGGAACCGTCGGCGCCCCGGTTGCCACCGGCCTCAACGGTCCGTTCGGCGTCGACGTCGCGCTGGAACGACGTCTTCGTCGCCGAGACGGGGATCGGGGACCAGAACGCACCGCCGGCGCCCGGGCAGGTCTCGGTGTTCCACGACGGCGTGAAGTCCGTCGTCGCGACCGATGCACCGTTCCTCGACGACGTCGACGTGAACCCCGAGGGCGGTCTCGCGTACACCGTCGGCGCCCCGACGAACACGTTGGTGACCACCGATCGCCACGGTCGCAGGAGCTCGGTCGATCTCGGTGCGTACGAGGCGGCGCACAACCCGGACGGAGGCGCGACCTACGGTCCGCGCTTCGACCTCGCTGCCGCCGCCGGTCCCGCCTGCTGGTCGACCGTCGATCCCGAGGTCCAGCAGGTCGCGACGCCGTACACGGGCATCGTCGATTCCGACGCGTTCCGGACGACTCGCCTGCCCGACGGCTCGCGCGCCGTCTCGGACGCCGCCGGCAACGACGTGCTCCGGGTGGATCGGCACGGTGCGATCAGCGTCCTCGCCGTGCTCCCGCCGAACGTGGTGCACGTGACCGCCGCAGACCTCTCAGGCCCGCTCACCGACTCGGGCGCCGGATTCCCGCAGTGCGTCCTCGACGCGGTGCCCGCGGCCGGGTTCGACTACGCGTTCGAGCCGGTGCCCACCGGCCTCGCGATGTCATGGGACGGCGGCCTGTACGTCGGGCTGCTCCCCGGCGGTGAGATCCCTGGCGCCGCGAAGGTGATGCGGATCGACCTCCGCACCCACGCCGTGACGCCGTTCGCCGAGGGCCTCTCCGACGTGACCGACATCGCGTTCGGTCGTGGCGTGCTGTACGCCACCGAGCTCTTCGACAACGAGATCGTCCAGATCCCGACGTACCTGTCGAGGGGGCGCTACGTGGCCGGCACGACGTCGACGTTCGCGTCGGTGCCGCTGCCGAACGGCCTCGCCGTCGGTTGGAACGGAACGGTCTACGCGTCGATCAACTCGTTGACGCCGGCCGGACAGGTCGTTCCGATCCGGCCGTAGCGCCGGACCCCGGACGTGGCACGGGCCCGCGGCGCGTCGGCGCGGCGGGCCCGTCCGCGTCCGGTCAGAAGACGGGCGTCACCGACGGGAACCCGTGCTGCACCCGCCAGCGGTTGAGCTCGGCGATCTCGCCCTTCTGCCCGTCGACCATCGCCTGCGCCCACGATCGCACCGTCTCGGTCGTGGCGTACCTGGCCGCGAACTGCGCCATGTGCACGCCGCCGGCGTGGTGCACGATCATCAGCCGAGTGAAGAGGTCGTTCAGCTGCGGACCGCGCGCGGCGGCGAGCTCGGTCATCTGCTCGGGTGTCGCGAGCCCGTACATCTGGTTCCGCAGGGTCGGCTGGGCCATCCAGCGCATCGCGATGCGCGGATCCGTTCCACTCTGACCCCACTGCGTGAGGTGATCGTTCATCACGCCGATCTCGCTCGACTGGTAGAAGAGGATCTCGCCCGCGATCTGCTTGAGCAGCGGGTCGTCGCCGTGCTCCAGGTAGTCGGTCGCCATCGTGAGCGCCTGGTTGTGATGCGTGACCATGTCCTGGAAGAAGCCGACGTCGACCGACTGCGCGCTCGGGAGGGTCGGTCTGGTCGGAGCCCTTGGCGATCCGCCAGCCGAGCGCACCGCCGAACACCAGTGCGGCCACCACGAGCGTGATCCACAGTGGGGCGCCGGGTCCGCGCCGGTCGTCGTCCGACTCGTCGTCGAACCTGCGCTCGTCCCCGGGACCGTCGGTACTCGCCGTCTCCACCGTCGGCGACGGCTCGAGTTCGGTGTCGGCGCTCATGGGTGTGAGTCTCGCGGAACGGCGCCGGCAACGGTGTGCACCTGGTCGGCGCAGTCGTGGCACTCGAGCTCGAGGGTCACGTGGTCGATCCCGTGCTCGGCGTCGAGGGCCGCCCGCAGCTCGTTGCCCACCAGCTGCGCCGCGTGCAGGGTGGGCTCGCCGGCCAGCACCACGTGCGCCGACAGCGCAGGGGTCTCGGCCCCGAGCGACCAGAGGTGCAGGTGGTGCACCGCCTCGACCCGCGGATCGGCGAGGAGCGTGCTCTCGATCGCGTCCGCATCCATGCCGCGCGGCGCCTGCTCGAGCAGGACCGACGTCGCGTCCCGGACGAGCGACCAGGTGGCGACGAGCACGAGTGCGGTGATCGCGAGCGAGATGGCGGGATCGACCCAGGTGGCGCCGGTGACCGCGACCACGACGCCGGCCACGATCACGCCCAGGGAGCCGAGGGCGTCCGAGGCGAGGTGGAGGAACGCGCCGCGGAGGTTGAGGTTCTGGCCGCTGACGCGCGCCACGAGCCAGGCACTCCCGGCGTTCACGACGAGCCCGAGCGCACCCACGACCGCGACGCCGACGCCGTTGATGCTCGCGGGGTCCGAGAAGCGTCCGATCGCCTCCTAGACGATCCACGCCGACGCCGACCACGAGCAGGACCGCGTTCGCCGAGCGCGGCGAGGACCTCCGCCCGCTCCCAGCCGTAGGTGGTGCGGGCGGAGGCGGGACGGGTGCTCAGTCGGAGCGCGACGAACGCGAGCCCGAGCGCGACGACGTCGGTGGCGAGGTGGGCGGAGTCGGCGAGCAGCGCGAGCGAGCCGAACGCGACCGCGGCGACGATCTGCACCACGAAGAGCCCGGCGTTGGCGAGCAGCGCGAGCAGGAGCGCCCGCCGGCGCGCGGCCGGCGTGGCGGTGGTCGCGCCGGCGTGCTCGTGGTGGTGGTGACCCGACACGTCGAGAACGCTACCGACGCCCCGGAGGTCCGGCGGTCGCCCGCATCAGATCGAGTGGTCGAGCCCGCCGTCGAGCAGGTCCAGTGCGCGCTCGACCATGTCCCGGAGGTCGCCGTGCCCGCCGCCCTCGCCCCACTGCTCGACCGCGACGCGCATCGCCATGACGACGGCGCCGGCGATCAGCCGGGGGCGGAGGTCGGTGTCGGGATCGACGCCGGTGCGGTCGGCCAGGGCCGCGGCGAGCGTGCGCTCCAGGTCACCCATGCGCTCCAGGCTGTGGGCGCGCAGGCCCGGATTGGCCTGCATCAACTCCATCTTGCAGAGCATCGGTTCACGTTGCTCCTCGAAATCGCCCACGACCTCGAGGATCGCGGCGCGGACCGCGGTGAGCGGACCCTCGTCCGCCGGCCGGGCCCGCAGGGTCTCGCGGAGCAGCGCCAAGCGTTCGGAGTGATCGGCGAGGAGCGCGTCCTCCTTGGAGTCGAAGTACCGGAAGAAGGTGCGCGGCGCGACGTCGGCGGCGGCCGCGATCTGCTCCACGGTCACGTGGTCGAGTCCCCGCTCCGACGCGAGTCGCAGGGTGGCGGCGGCGATCTCCCGGCGGGTGCGCAGCTTGTTCCGCTCGCGGAGCCCGGGGGTCGTGGTGCCCCGCAGCTCGGCCGATCCCTGCATGAACCCAGGGTGTCACGAAATGCGAACGGTCATGGCGCAATGTGTCAAGAGACACGTGCTGCCGTCTTGGCACATTGTGCCACTTCACCTAGGGTGGTCGTCGCCGGGGGGCTCACAGGACACCTCACCGCGCCGGGGACGGGGCGGGTTGCAGAAGGAGCGGACATGTCGGGCTTCCTGGAACGCCTCGGTCGGTCGTGCGCCCGGCACCCGTGGCGGACGATCGGGGCGTGGATCCTGCTCGCCGTCGTCGTCGGCGTCCTCGCCGCGAATGCCAGCGGCTACAGCGAGAGCTTCACCATCCCCGGCACCGAGAGCCAGCGGGCGACCGATCTCCTCAAGGAGCGCTTCCCGGCCCAGGCCGGTGCGACCGCCCAGGTGGTGCTGCACAGCACCGACGGCGCGCTCACCGACGCGACCAATGCCGCGGCGATCGACGCGTCGCTCGCTCGCGTCCGTGATCTCCCGGGCGTGACCGCGGTGGTGAGCCCGACCGAGACGGGCGCCAACGGCCTCGCGACGCGCGGCGACATCGGGTACGCGGTCGTGAACTACGAGAAGACCAGCAACGCGATCAAGGCCGCCGATCTCGACCGGCTGAAGGCGGCGATGCAGCCGGCGCGCGATGCCGGCCTGCAGGTCGAGTTCGGCGGCGAGGTCGCACGCGCCGGCGAACGGCCCGACCTCGGGTCGACCGAGATCTATGGCCTCATCGCCGCGATGGTGGTGCTGCTGCTCGCGTTCGGTTCGGTGGTCGCGATGGGCGTGCCGATCGGCACCGCGCTCGTGGGGCTCGCGGTCGGCCTCTCGGCCGTCACGTTCCTCACCAACTTCTTCGACATCTCGCAGATCTCCACGACGATCGCCACGATGATCGGGCTCGGTGTCGGCATCGACTACGCGCTGTTCGTCGTGACGCGCCATCGCGAGCAGCTCGCAACCGGGATGAGCATCACCGACTCCGCCGGTCACGCGAACGGGACGTCGGGCATGGCCGTGGTGTTCGCGGGGACCACGGTCGTGATCGCGATCTGCGGTCTCGTGGTCGCGGGCATCCCGACGGTCACGGCGATGGGCTTCTCCTCGGCGATCGTCGTCGCCGTCTCAGTGGTCGCCGCGATCACCCTGCTGCCCGCGCTGCTCGGCCTGGCCGGCACGAAGATCAACAGCCTGCGGCTCCCGTGGGTCAAGCGCCACCAGGTCGACGCCGAGATGCACCCGGAGCGGATCCGCACCGGGTTCTGGGTGCGCTGGGCGAGGCACGTGGCGAGCAAGCCGTGGCGGTACCTGATCGCCAGCGTCGTCCTGCTGCTCGCGCTCGCTGCGCCGGCGCTGTCGATGCGCCTGGGCCAGACCGACGCAGGGACGCTCTCCACGTCGTCCACCCAGCGCCGCGCCTACGACCTCCTGGGCACCGGCTTCGGCAAGGGCTTCAACGGTCCGCTGCTGCTCGTGGCCGAGGTCCCCGCGGCGAGCGGCACGACTGCGCTCACGGGGGTGATCGCCGCGGTCGCGAAGGACCCGGACGTGCAGGCCGTCGGCGCGCCGCGTCTCAACCCGACGGGCGACACCGCCGTCATCCGCGTGCTCCCGAAGTCGTCGCCGCAGGCGGCCGCCACCAGTGACCTCGTCGGGCGGCTGCGGAGCGACGTGATCCCCGCCGCGGTGGCCGGGCAGGACGTGCAGGTCCACGTCGGCGGCTCGACCGCGGCATTCATCGACATCTCCGACCGCATCGCGACCCGCCTGCCGTGGTTCATCGGCGTGGTCATCGGGCTCAGCTTCCTGCTGCTGACGATCGTGTTCCGCTCGCTCCTGGTGCCGCTCAAGGCCGCGGTCATGAACGTGCTCTCGATCGGCGCGGCCTACGGCGTCATCGTCGCGGTGTTCCAGTGGGGCTGGTTCCGCGGGGCGTTCGGCGTGGAGCAGAGCCTGCCGATCGTGAGCTTCATCCCGATGATGATGTTCGCCATCCTCTTCGGGCTCTCGATGGACTACGAGGTCTTCCTGCTCTCACGCGTGCGAGAGGAGTGGCTGCGCACCGGTGACGCACGCGAGAGCGTGCCCACGGGGCTCGCGGCGACTGCACGCGTCATCACGTCGGCGGCGCTCATCATGATCTGCGTCTTCCTGAGCTTCGTGCTCGTCGACGAGCCGACGGTGAAGATGATGGGTCTCGGCCTCGCGACGGCGGTGTTCGTCGACGCCACGATCATCCGGATGGTGCTGGTGCCGGCGACGATGGAGCTGCTCGGCGATGCCAACTGGTGGCTGCCGCGCTGGCTCGACCGGATCCTGCCCCACCTGGACCTCGAAGGGGGTCCGGCGGGCCCGGCCGAGTCGGCTCCCGAGCCCGGCGACGAGCGCGAGCTCGTCGGCGCGTCGCGATAATCACCGGCGACAGCGGACGGCGCCCGTCCGCGGACGAGGGGGATTCGGTGACGGGACGGTTGGACGGTCGGGTCGCGGTGATCACGGGCGGTGGTTCGGGGATCGGGCTCGAGTGCGCCCGTCGCTTCGTGCGCGAGGGTGCACGCGTGGTGCTCGGTGATCGCAACGCCGAGCCGCTCGCGGCGGCCACGGCCGAGCTCGGTGCGGCTGCGGTCGGCGAGGTGATCGACGTGACCGAGGAGGCCGACGTCGAGCGGCTCGTCCGCCGCGCGGTCGACGAGTTCGGCGGGCTCGACGCGGCCGTCAACGCCGCCGGGTTCGGGACGTACGGCTTCGTGGCCGACCACCCCGTGGACGAGTGGCGCGCGGTGATCGACACCTGCCTCACGGGCGTGATGCTCTCCGTCAAGCACGAGGCACAGGTGATGCGAGCGGCGGGCCACGGCGCGATCGTGAACATCGCGTCGATCAATGCGCGCGTGCCGGCGGAGGGGATGAGCGCCTACTGCTGCGCGAAGGCTGGGGTCGAGATGCTCACGAAGTGCGCAGCGATGGAGCTCGGACCCGCGGGAGTGCGCGTCTGCGCGATCGGCCCCGGGTTCGTCGACACCCCGCTGACCGCCTTCACCCAGGTGGTTCCGGCGATCCGTGACGCGTACGTCGCGGCGACGCCCATGGGCCGCGCGGGCCAGCCGGACGACATCGCCGACGTCGCGGTCTTCCTGGTGAGCGACGACGCGCGCTGGGTGAGCGGCGACACCCTGTTCGTCGACGGCGCGTCGATGCACAAGGGCTACCCCGAGCTCCACAAGCTCGGCGGCGCCTGATCGTTCGCGCACACGACGTGCACGCCAGGGCGTGCGCTCGCGTGCGAGAACGCGCGTCAGTGCGTGAGGAATTCCAGGATCCGCGCGTTCACGTCGGCGGGCTGCTCGAGATGGAGGAAGTGGCCGCTCGCGGGAACGATCTGGACGTCGGACCCGGGCGGCAACAGCGCATCGAGCGTGTCGCGGTCGGCGAGCTCGACGCCCATGCAGCCGTCGTCCCGTCCGTGGAGGTACAGCGTCGGGATCGGCATCGGGCCGTTGCCCGCGGCCGAGACCTCGGCGAGCGTCGGGTCGGGCGGCGTCGTCCCGAGCATGGCGCGGTAGTAGCCGATCGCGGCCTCGGTGGAGCCTGGCGAGGCGAGCGTGTCCTTGAGCGCGCGCATGAACGCGGGGTCAGGGGTGTACCCCGGCGACCAGTAGCTCCACAGGTAGTCGATGAACGCGAAGTCGTCGTTCGGCACCACCATCTCCGCCAGTGGCGTCTGGAACACGAACATGTAGAACGAGCGCTGCAGCTGGACCGGGGAGAGGAACACCGCGCCGAGCGCGCCGGTGTGGGGTACCGCGAGCGTCACGAGCTTCCGGAACCGGTCGGGCCGATGGCCGACCGCGGTGTACGACGCGATCGCGCCCCAGTCATGGCCGATCAGCACCGCGTCCGCGTCGCCCGCGAGCGCGTCGGCGATGCCGATCGCATCGAGGGCCAGCGACGCGACCTGGTAGTTGCCGTCCGGCGCGAGCCCGGTGGGCGCGTAGCCCCGCATCCACGGCGCGACCGCGTGGTAGCCGGCGCCGGCGAGGTCGCGCATCAGTGGCTCCCAGGTGGGCGCGTGGTCGGGGAACCCGTGCAGGCAGAGGGCGAGCGGCCCGTCGGCGGGCCCGGCCTCCAGGTAGGCGAACTCGATGTCGGCGACGGTCAGGCGCGCTGGTTCGGTCATGGCCGAGAAAGGTACGTGACGCCTGGATCTGCGGTCACGGGCGCGCAGTAGGTTCGACCTCGATGGACGACGTGGTCATTCGCACCGAGGAGCTCTCCAAGACCTACCCGGGCGGCATCCTCGCCGTCGACCAGCTGGACCTCGAGGTGCACGCGGGGGAGATCTTCGGGCTGCTCGGCCCGAACGGCGCGGGCAAGACGACGACCGCGGGGATGCTCACCACGCGCGTGATCCCCACGGGCGGCCGCGCGCTCGTCGGGGGCGTGGACGTCGTCGCCCACCCGACGGCGGCGAAGCAGCTGATCGGCGTGGTGCCCCAGACCAACACGCTCGACCGCTCGCTCAGCGTGTTCGAGAACCTCTACTTCCACGGCCGGTTCTTCGGGATGAACGCGAAGACGGCGAAGGCCGAGGCCAACCGCCTGCTCACGCGGTTCCGGCTCACCGACCGCGCGAGCGTGCCGGTGCTCGCGCTCTCTGGCGGGATGGCGCAGCGGCTCATGGTGGCGCGGGCGATCATGCACCGGCCCACGATCCTCTTCCTCGACGAGCCGACCGCCGGCCTCGACCCGCAGAGCCGCATCGCGCTGTGGGAGATCCTCGGCGAGCTGCACGTCGACGGGCAGACGATCCTCCTCACGACGCACTACATGGAGGAGGCGGACCAGCTCTGCAACCGCCTCGCCATCATCGACCACGGCCGCATGCTCGCCCTCGACACCCCCGAGGCGCTGAAGCGGTCGGTCGGCGCCGACGCGATGATCACCGTGCAGGCCGACGGCGACCTCGAACACCTCGCGGCGATCCTCGGCGAGCAGATCGACGGCGTCTCGCGTGTGGAGGTGCTCGACGGTGTGATCCACCTGTGGTGCGCGGAGACCTCCGGCATCCTGCCCCGCATCTTCGAGCTGGCCGAGTCCGCGGGCAACGCCGTGCGCGACGTGGCGTCGTCGGCGCCGACCCTCGAGACCGTCTTCATCGACCTCACCGGCAAGGAGCTGCGCGAATGAGCACCGATACGCCCAGCCGTCCCGACCTCGTGACGCCGGACGCCGCCGTCGCCCCGGCCTCCACGTTCGCCACCCGCGCCGAGCTGGTGCCCGAGCGCACGCCGACGTCGGCATCGCGGGTCGCGTTCGGCGCGCTGCTGCTGCGCGACCTCGTCGTGCTCATCAAGAACTGGAAGGAGTTCCTGCCCCGGACCCTGCTCCAGCCCCTCCTGCTCGTGTTCGTGTTCGCCTACGTCTTCCCGAAGATCGGCCAGGGCATCGGCGGCAGCGCCGGAGCCGAGCAGTTCTCGACCGCGCTCGTGGCCGGTGTCGTCGGGCTCGCGATCATGTTCCAGGGCATCCAGTCGGTGGCGCTGCCGATGGTGCAGGAGTTCGGGTACACGCGCGAGATCGAGGACCGTGTCCTCGCGCCGCTGCCGGTGGACCTCGTCGCCGCGGAGAAGGTCGTCGCCGGCGCGATCAACAGCGCGGTGAGCGCGCTGCTCGTGTTCCCGATCGCCGCGATCGTGCCCGCCACGCCGGTGCACCTGTCGATCAACTGGCCGGTGCTGCTCACGCTCACGCCACTCGCGTGCCTGATGTGCGGGGCGCTCGGCCTGTCGTTCGGCACCCGGTTCGAGCCGCGCACCGTGCCGATGCTCTTCGGCATCATCGTCATCCCGCTCACCATGCTCGGCTGCATCTACTACCCGTGGAAGTCGCTGGCGCCGATCCCGTGGTTGCAGAAGCTCGTGCTGCTCAACCCGCTCGTCTACATGTGCGAGGGGTTCCGCGCCGCGCTCACCACGGGCGCCCACATGAGCCTCTGGGCGGTGTACCCGGCGATGTTCGGGTTCCTCGTGCTCTTCATGTGGGCGGGCCTCTCCGGCTTCCGCAAGCGGGTCCTCAGCTGAGACAACGCCCCACCAACATCACGGAACGTGACGTTCGGCCGGTGTTCACATGGGCGCAATCTGGCTAGTCTGCCCCGCCGTGACGGCCGACCTGACGGTGACGTTCCACGGCGTACGGGGCTCGACGCCGTGCGACGGCGAGCACCTGGCTCGCTACGGCGGCAACACCTCGTGTGTGGCGCTGGAGTGCGAGGGGCTGCCACCCATCGTGTTCGACCTCGGCACGGGCCTGCGCAACTACGGCACCCAGCTGTTGGAGAACGGGGGCGCCCAGGGGTTCCAGGGCACGATGCTCCTGAGTCACCTGCACTGGGACCATGTGCAGGGACTGCCCTTCTTCGTCCCGCTGCACATCCCCGGCAACGTCGTCGACGTCTACGGCCCCCGCCAGCAGGACGGGCCGCTCGCCGAGGTGTTCGAGGGGATGATGCGGCCGCCGTACTTCCCCATCCGGCCGGACCAGCTCGAGGGCGCGGTGCTCTTCCACGACGCCGGCGACGACGACTTCCCGGTGCACGACGCCAAGGTCCGGTCGCGCTGGATCCGCCACGTGGGCCCCACCCTCGGGTACCGCGTCGACTGGCACGGCGTGACCGTCGCCTACCTGTCCGACCACGGCCAGGGTTGCGGGATCGGCCAGAGCGACGACTTCATCCCCGACGAGGTGCTCGAGCTCTGCGACGGTGTGGACCTGCTGATCCACGACGCCCAGCACACGCCGAGCGAGTTCGAGATGAAGCGCCACTGGGGGCATTGCACCGTGGACTACGCCCTGCACGTGGCCAAGCAGTCAGGCGCGCGCACCGTGGCGCTGTTCCACCACGACCCTGCCCACGGCGACGACATGGTCGACCAGCTCGAGCGCGAGGCGCAGGAGCGTTCGGCCGCAGTCGACGGGGCCGAGGTGGTCGCCGCGGCCGAGGGTATGGTCCTGCGGTTCCCGACCGGCGCCTGACCTCCCCGGAGCTCCGCATGAGCGAACCCGACGTGATCGGCCCGGACGCGGCGTCGTTCCGCGCCGTGCTCGGTCACTTCGCCACCGGCATCACCGTGATCACCGCCATGGACGGCGACGAGCCCGTCGGTCTCGCGGCCAACTCCTTCACCTCGGTCTCGCTCGACCCCCCGCTCGTGCTGTTCTGCGCCGCGAAGTCGTCGACCACGTGGCCACGCATCGAGCGGGCCGGGCACTTCACCGTCAACGTGCTCGACGAGCACCAGGAGCCGATCTCGCAGCTCTTCGCGACGCGCGGCGCCGACCGGTTCGGTCAGGTGGCGTGGCGGATCGGGAGCCTCGGCCCGATCCTCGAGGACGTGCATGCGTTCCTCGACTGCACCCTCGAGCAGGTCATCGAGGCCGGCGACCACGTGATCGTGCTGGGTCGCGTGCAGGACCTCGGTCTCACCGCCGACGCGGGACCCCTCATCTTCTATCAGGGCCGGTACGGCCGACTTCTCGGGAGCGAATGACGTGGCTGACGTGACACCGAGCACGGTCATCGACGGTGTGGTCGTGGTCGAGCCGACGCTGTGGAAGGACCCGCGCGGCTTCTTCGCGGAGACGTTCCGCCAGGAGTGGCTGCCCGAGGGCTCGCCGATGATGGTGCAGGGCAACCGCGCCGACCGTCAGGCGAACACGCTCGTCGGCCTGCACTACCACCGCTTCCAGGCCGACTACTGGTACGTGCCGTTCGGTCGCGTCCTCGCCGGTCTGCACGACCTCCGGCAGTCGTCCCGAACGCGAGGAAAGTCGCTCGCCGTGGAGCTCGACGGCGAGGCGCACCGGGGGCTCTACATCCCGCGTGGTGTGGCACACGGGTTCTACGCGATCACGGACGCGACCATCACCTACCTCGTCGACAACTACTACAACCCGGCCGACGAGCTCGGCGTGGCCTGGGACGACCCGGCGCTCGACATCCCGTGGCCCGGTGACGCCCCGATCCTCTCGGATCGCGATCGCGCCAACCCGCGCGTCGCCGACATCCCGGCCGACCTCGTCCCGGAGTAGCGCCGGTCGGCGCTGCAGCGGAGTGCTCCGCGGAACCATCGGGTGACATCACGCCTGGGTGGCTCGACGAGGTGCCCAGCGTTTGGGGTCAGCGTCACGCTGAGCGTGACCTCAGTCCCAGACGCCGCTCGGAAGCAGTCGTCACTGCCGCGACTGGGATCAGCGTCACGGTCAGCGTGACCTCAGTCCCAGACGCGTCGGGTGACATCAACGCACCGTGATGATCGACGGCGACGGACGCGCGTCGGCGGACGCGTGATTCCCAGATCCCGGTGCCTTCGCGGAACACGCCGCTCGGGTGACTCGGCGCCGGGGTGCCCTAGCGTGGGACGGTGCCCGAGCACGATGAAGCGGCCCGCCAGCAGATCGACCGGATCGCCAGGACGGTCGTCCGACCGGCGATCCACGGCGAGCGTGTGCCCCTCACCGTGTCCGCGCACCACGTGCACGGCGAGCCGATCGGCGTCGAGGAGGCGCGGGCGCGTCCGTACGAGCCGTTCGGGCTCGGGGAGCCGTGGGGCGGCGCCTGGGACACCACCTGGTTCCGGATGCGCGGCGAGATCCCGCACGCGTGGAAGGGCTCGGAGGTCGTGGCGCTCGTCGACCTCGGAGGCGCCGACATGGTCGGCTTCACCGCCGAGGGACAGATCTGGGAGGGCGACCAGCCGGTCCAGGGCCTGCACCTGAAGCACCGGGAACATGTCGTCGCGCCGACCGCGGCCGGCGGCGAGACGATCGACCTGCTGATCGAGGCCGCGGCCAATCCGATCCCGCCGTGGTCGACCACGCCGTGGCCGTTGCTGATGCCGGACTACGCCGGTCCGGCGATCTACCGGCTCGGTCAGGCCGAGCTCGCCGTCGTGCACCGCGACGTCGAAGCCCTCTTCTTCGATCTGCGGGTGCTGGCGCAGCTGCTCGACATGATGGTCATCAACACGACGCTGGCCGACAACCCGCTGCGCAACAGCCTGCCGTTCGGCGTTCCGGACCCGGACGAGGCGCGGGTGTCGGAGCTGCGGTCCGCACTCGTCGCGGCGTGCGCGGCGATCGACGTCGAAGACGTCGCAGGTTCGGCGGCGTCGGCGCGCGCTGCCCTGGCCCCGGCCCTCGCCCGGACGGCCGCCGACGACGCGCAACGTGTGAGCGCCGTCGGTCACGCGCACATCGACTCGGCCTGGTTGTGGCCGATCCGCGAGACGAAGCGCAAGTGCGCGCGCACGTTCTCGAACGCGCTGCGGCTCATGGAGGAGTTCCCGGAGTACCGCTTCTCCGCGTCCCAGGCGCAGCAGTACGCGTGGATGAAGGAGCTCTACCCGTCGCTCTACGCGCGCATCCGGGAGCAGGTGGACGCCGGCCGGTTCGAGCCGATCGGCAGCATGTGGGTCGAGGCCGACTGCAACATCCCGTCGGGCGAGTCCCTCGTCCGCCAGATCGTGCACGGCAAGCGCTTCTTCATGGACGAGTTCGGCCGCGAGACCACCGACCTCTGGCTCCCCGACGTGTTCGGCTACTCGGCGGCCCTGCCGCAGATCCTCGCCGCGGCGGGGGTGACGTCGTTCGTGACGCAGAAGATGTCGTGGAGCGAGACGAACCGGTTCCCGCACAGCACGTTCTGGTGGGAGGGCATCGACGGCACGCGCACGCTCGCACACTTCCCGCCCGCCGACACCTACAACGGCGACATGAGCGTGCTCGAGCTCCTGAAGGGCGACCGGCAGTTCGCGCAGAAGGACGTGTCACGCCGCTCGCTGTACCCGTTCGGGTTCGGGGACGGCGGCGGGGGACCGACGCGGGCGATGCTGGAATCGGCGCGCCGCATGCAGGACCTCGACGGTGTGCCGCACGTCGAGATGGACACCGTCGCGTCGTTCTGGGACGACGTTCGGGCGGAGGCGCCCGACGTGCCGGTCTGGGTCGGCGAGCTCTACCTCGAGTACCACCGGGGCACGTACACGACCAACGGACCGATCAAGCGCGCGAACCGGGAGAACGAGCACGCGCTGCGCGCCGCCGAGCTGTGGTCGGTCGCTGCGGCCCAGACGGACGGCTGGGACGGGTATCCCGACGCGACGCTCGACGAGCTGTGGAAGCTGCTGCTGCTGAACCAGTTCCACGACATCATCCCGGGCTCGAGCATCCACTGGGTCAACGAGGAGAGCCTCCGCGACCACGCGCACGTCGCCGAGGTCGCGTGCGAGCTCGTGGCCACCGCGCAGCGGGCGATCGTCGAGCGGATCGACACCACGGGCATGACGAGACCCGTCGTGGTGTTCAACGCCGCGTCGCGTGACCGGCGGGAGCTCGTCGAGCTCACCACGAACGGGGAGCCGGAGCTCGTCCCCGTGGCGGTCCCCGCGTGCGGCTACTCCACGATCGACCTCGACGCGCCGCGCCCGTCGATCCCTGCAGTCTCGGTGTCGGAACGCGGGTTCGAGAACGAGCTCCTGCGCGTCGCCTGGGACGGCGCGGGCGTGCTCACCTCCGTGTACGACAAGGAGCACGATCGCGAGGTCGTCGCGCCCGGGGCGACCGCCAACCGGTTCCAGCTCCATGACGACCGTCCGCGCGAGTTCGACGTGTGGAACGTCGACATCGACTACCTCGACCAGCTCGTCGATCTCACCGACGTCACCTCCATCGAGATCGTGGAGACCGGCCCGCTCCGTGCCGCGGTGCGGTTCGTCCGTCATTTCGGGGCGTCGACGATCACGCAGACGGTCCGCCTGGCCGCGGGTGCTCGTCGCATCGACTTCGAGACGGAGGTCGACTGGCACGAGCGCCACAAGTTCCTGAAGGTGGCGTTTCCGGTGGACGTCCACGCCGCGCGCGCGACCTACGAGATCCAGTACGGACACGTCGAGCGGCCGACCCACGTGAACACGTCGTGGGACGTCGCCCGCTTCGAGGTGTGCGCGCACCGGTGGGCCGATCTGAGCGAGCCCGGGTACGGCGTCGCGCTCCTCAACGACTGCAAGTACGGCTACGACATCCACGGGAACGTGATGCGGCTGTCGCTGCTGCGGAGCCCCGGGTGGCCCGATCCGGAGAGTGACCAGGGTGTGCACCGGTTCTCGTACGCGCTCCTCCCGCACGCCGGCGACCTGCGCGAGGCCGGCGTCGTCGCCGAGGCCGAGGCGTTCAACCTTCCGTTGACGGCGATGCCGGCGGCGCCGGCGCAAGCGGGCGGCCGGCCGTCGAGCGCGTCGATCGTTCGTGTCGACCGACCGAACGTGACCGTCGAGGCGGTGAAGAAGGCCGACGTCGAGGACGCGCTCGTCGTGCGCGTGACCGAGGCGTGGGGGACGCGCGGACCCGTGCAGATCTCGACCGGGCCCGACACGACCGCGGTCCGCGTGGATCTGCTCGAACGTGAGATCGCCGAGTCGGTGCCCTGCGTGGACGGCACGATCGCGCTCGATCTCCGGCCGTTCGAGATCGTGACCGTGAAGGTCTCGCGCGCCGAGAGGCCGTAGCGACGGGCGGCTACCGGTTCGTGCGCTTCCGGATCTCGACCGCGGCGTTCACGATGCCGGTGGCTCCGAGCGCGGCGACGATCGCCGCGACCGCGGCGATCACAGAGGCCAGACCCACCGAGCCCGCGAGCAGCACGAGCGTCGCGAGGACGAGCGCGGCGGTGATCAGGAGCGCCTGCGCGCGGGCGGCACCCACCGGCTCCATCGGTCCATGGGCGCGCAACCGGGGCGTCACGAATCGGTGCCACAGCCGGCTGATCGGGGAGCGCTCGCCGAGCGTGGCCGAGAGGCCGGCGAGCACGGCGGCGGCCGGGATGCTCCACGGTTGGCTGAACACGAAGCCGAAGAGCAGCACCACCACCACGACGCCCTGCTCGAAGCGACCGGCCCGGGCGTCGACGAGTCGCATCCGGCCGACCCTACCGTCCGTCCCCGAGCGCTCCGGCGAGACCGGATGACCACCGTGGGTCACCAACTTTGGGGATCGTCCCTCCCGCAGAGTGGTAGTACGCTTTGCACCCTTTGCGGCGCGGGATCAACGAGAGGACGGGTGCATGGACGTCGGGCTGATCGGTGGTTCGCGCGTGCTCGGGGCGGCGGGTGACGTCGCCCGGATTCGCGAGGCCGGGCGGCGGCGGCGGCTGCTGAAGCTCGGGCTCGTGGCGCTGCTCATCGCGGACTACACGTTCGCGCGGTGGCTCGGCGGCGACCCGGTCCACTGGGGACCGCCGCACATCACGCTGCCGCCGACCCTCGCGACCTACCTCCCGCAGATCCTGCTGATCCTCGGCCTGATCCTGGTGCTCGGCGGTCCCATGCTCCTCATGGGCCGTTCACCACACACGACGTACCGGCCGAGCGAGATCTCCACCACGCTCGACGACGTCGTCGGGCTCGGCATGGTGAAGGACGAGGTCGTCAAGACGCTCAACCTGTTCCTGGCCTACAAGACGTTCCGCGAGCGGATGGGCGGCAACCCGCGTCGCGCCATCCTGTTCGAGGGACCGCCCGGGACCGGCAAGACCTACATGGCGAAGGCGATGGCGCGCGAGGCCGGCGTCCCCTTCCTCTTCATCGCGGCGAGCTCGATCCAGTCCCCGTACTTCGGTCAGACCAACCGCAAGATCGCCAACTTCTTCAAGGCGCTGCGCAAGGCGGCGCGCCGCGAGGGCGGCGCGATCGGCTTCATCGAGGAGATCGACGCGATCGGCGTGGCGCGCGCCGGCATGAACCGTGATCCCCAGGCGCGCCACGACGACCGCATCGTCAACCGCTCGCTCGGCGAGGGCTTTGCCGGCGTCATCAACGAGCTGCTCATCCAGCTCCAGTCCTTCGACGAGCCGAACAAGCGCGAGAAGCTGGTCGGCTGGTGCACGTCGAAGGTCAACCGCCTGCTGCCGGCGCGCTTCGAGATCAAGAAGCGGCCGCCGGTGTCGTCGAACATCCTGGTGATCGGCGCGACCAACCGGGCCAACGCGCTCGACCCTGCACTCCTGCGCCCTGGTCGTTTCGACCGCTCGATCCACTTCGACCTGCCGGGCCGCTCCGGGCGACGCGAGATCATCGACTTCTACCTGGACAAGAAGGCGCACATCCCGGAGCTCGACAAGGACGAGCGGCGCGACCAGCTCGCGGCCCTCACGCTCGGCTACTCGCCCGTGATGATCGAGCACCTCTTCGACGAGGCGCTCGTGTGGGCCCTGCGCGACGGGCGCGAGGCGATGGAGTGGTCCGACCTGCAGTCGGCGAAGATCACCGAGGAGGTCGGGCTCGCGAACCCGGTCGAGTACACCGAGCACGAGAAGCGGGTCATCGCGACCCACGAGGCCGGTCACGCGGTGGTCGCCGACCTGGTGGGCGTCGGGCGCAAGCTGGAGGTCCTCTCGATCATCCGCCGCCGCGGCTCGCTCGGCCTGCTCGCGCACTCGGACACCGAGGAGCGGTTCCTGCGGACGCGTTCCGAGCTGCTCGCGCACATCCAGATCAGCTTCGGCGGGATGGTCGCCGAGGAGATCTGGTTCGGGGAGTCGGGCACGGGACCCGGGGGCGACCTGGCGCAGGCGACGTCGACCGCGGCGATGATGGTCGGCGCGCTCGGGATGTCGTCGTCCCTCGTCAGCTTCGAGGCGAGCGGCGGCGGTCCGCTCGACACCGGACTGGTGGCCCGCGTGCTGGCCGACGACTCGTCGCGCCAGGAGATCGAGAAGATGCTCGACCGCTCCAAGGAGTCGGTCCGCGTGCTGCTCGATGCCAACCGCCACGTGGTGGAGGCGCTGCGCGACGAGCTGCTCGAACGCGACGAGCTCGTCGGCGACGAGATCACCGAGGTCATCGCAGAGGCGCTCGCCAAGGCGACGCTCGGCGACACCGAGTAACCCCCGGAGGCGTTCCGCGCCGGCCGGGGTACCCTCGGTCGGCCGTGACCGCTCCTCCACTCGACTCCGTCGCGGCCGACGCGGACCGCACGCTGCGCCGCGCCGGTTGGCGTCTCATCCTGCAGACGATCCGGCCCCAAGGGGCCTGGGTCGTGAGCGGCGTCGCGGCCGGGATCGTGTGGACCGCGGCCAAGCTCACCGTCCCGCTGATCGCCGCCGCCGCCATCGACGACGGCATGCGGGCGGGGGACCAGGGCAAGGTCATCCGGCTGACGATCCTCATGGTGCTCGTCGGGGTGGTGCAGGCCGCTGTCGACCGGCTTCCGTCGCTATTCGGCGTTCCGGATCGCGCTGCGAACGGAGACCGACCTGCGCCACCGCCTGTTCGCCCACCTGCAGCGGCTGCACTTCGCCTTCCACGACCAGGCCCAGACGGGTCAGCTCATGGCGCGCGCCAACACCGACATCCAGCAGGTCGAGCAGACGGTGATCCTGATCCCGCTCACGATCGCGGCGATGTTCACCCTCGGCGGTGTGCTCGCGATCATGCTCTGGAAGAACGTGGTGCTGGCGGTGCTCGCGCTCGGCGCGCTGCCGTTCCTCAACCTCGCGGCCACCCGGTTCTCGCGGCGGATCGCGCCGGTGAACCACGCGTTGCAGGAGGAGCTCGGCGGGGTCTCGGGCGTCGTCGAGGAGAGCCTCGCCGGGATCCGCGTCGTGAAGGGCTTCGGCGCCGAACGGCAGCAGGTGCGCCGGCTCGAGGCGGCGGCGGACCGCGTGCTCGAACGCGCGCTGGCCGCGGCGAAGCTGCGGAGCGGGTTCATGCCCCTCGTCGACTTCCTGCCGACGATCTCGATGGTGGCGATCCTCTGGTACGGCGGCCACCAGGTGCTGGACGGCAACCTGCAGGTCGGTGACATCCTCGCGTTCAACCTCTACATCCTCATGCTGATCTGGCCGCTGCGGATGACGGGGATGCTCATCGCGCAGGCGTCGAGGGCGTCGGCCGGTGCGGGCCGGGTGCACGAGATCCTGACGACCGACCCCGAGATCGACGACGCCGCCGGCGCCGTCGCGCTGCCGCCGGGCTCGGGGGAGCTGCGGTTCGAGGGGGTGCGGTTCGGCTACGGGCCCGGCCGCTCGGTGCTCGACGGCCTCGACCTCACCGATCCGCGGCGGCGAGGCCGTCGCGATCGTGGGTGCGACCGGCAGCGGCAAGACCACGGTCGCCCGGCTCGTCCCGCGCTTCTACGACGTCGAGGCGGGCCGGATCCTGCTCGACGGCGTCGACGTCCGCGACCTCCGGGTCGACGAGCTGCGCAGCGCCGTCGGCATCGTCTTCGAGGACACCTTCCTCTTCTCGGACTCGGTGCGCGAGAACATCGCCTTCGCGGATCCGGACGCGCCGCTCGACCAGGTGGAGCGTGCCGCGCCGGCTCGCGGGCGCGGCGGAGTTCGTCGAGGCGCTGCCGGCCGGGTACGACACCGTCATCGGCGAGCACGGGTTCTCGCTCTCCGGCGGTCAGCGGCAGCGCATCGCCATCGCCCGCGCCGTGCTCGCCGACCCGCGCATCCTGATCCTCGACGACGCCACGTCGTCGGTCGATCCCACGAAGGAGCACGAGATCCGCGCCGCCCTCGGTGAGGTGATGCACGGTCGGACGACGTTGATCATCGCCCACCGGCCCGCGACGATCGCCCTCGCCGACCGCGTCGTGCTCCTCGGTGACGGGCGGGTGATCGCGACCGGGACCCACACGGAGCTGCTCGCCACCTCGCCCGAGTACCGGTCGGTCGCTGGCCTCCGCCTCGCTCAGCGCGGTCGAGGAGGCACCCGCATGAGAGGCGGGATGGTCGGTGCCAACCCGGTCGACGAGGAGACACGGCTCGACCGCGCCGCCGCGCACCAGGTGCTGCGCCGGATGTGGCGGATGCTGCGCCCGTACCGGCGGCAGATCGTGCTCGCCACGGTCGTCCTCGTGCTCCAGACCGCGTGCCTGCTCGCGGGCCCGATGCTCGTGCGCCTGGGCGTCGACGACGGGCTCGTGGGCAAGGACGCCGGCGGCGCTGAACCGCGCCGCGTTCGCGTACCTGGTCGTCGCGATCCTCGGGTTGGTCTTCGGCCGGTCGGTCATCTGGCTCGTCAATCGCACGGGCGAGCGGTTCCTGCGCTCGCTGCGCGTGCAGGTGTTCCGCCACATCACCTCGCTCTCCCTCGACTTCTTCGATCGGGAGAAGACGGGCCGGCTCGTGTCCCGGATGACGTCCGACATCGACGCGCTGCAGGAGCTCATCAGCACGGGGCTGGTGATGTTCGTGCAGAACTTCCTGATCTTCTTCGGCGCGGTGATCGTGATTCTCGCCCTCAGCTGGCAGCTGAGCCTCGGCGTCCTGCTGATCGTGCCGCCGGTGGTGATCGCGTCCCGCTGGTTCCGCCGGCGGTCGAACGTCGCCTACCTCGAGGTGCGCGAGGCGATCGGCGAGAACCTCGCAACGTTGCAGGAAGGACTCGAAGGCGTGCGGGTGGTGCAGGCCTTCGGGCAGGAGGCCGGCTGGATCCGTCGCTTCGGCCGCACGAACGAGCACCAGTACGACGCCAACCTCGAGACGGTGCGCATCTCGTCGAAGTACTTCCCGTTCGTGGAGTTCACGGGGGTGATGGGCATCGCGGTGATCGTCGGCTTGGGCGGCGTGCTGGTCGACAACGCGGTGGTCACCGTCGGCACCGTGCTCGCGTTCGTCCTGTACCTCAACAACCTGTTCGAGCCCATCCAGCAGCTGAGCCAGCTCTACAACACGGTGCAGTCCGCCGGTGCCGCGCTGCACAAGCTGTTCTTCCTGCTCGACACCGACGCGTCGGTGCACGAGAAGCCCGGCGCGGTGGACCTCCCCGAGACCGGCGCGCTCGCGGTCGACGACGTCGCGTTCGCGTACGGCGGTGGCCCGCCCGACACCGACGGCGTGGTGCACCCGCTCGGACCGGAAGTGCTGCGCGACGTGACGATCTCGGTCGCGCCGGGCGAGCGGCTCGCACTCGTCGGACCGACGGGCGCGGGCAAGTCGACGCTCGCCAAGCTCATGGCGCGGTTCTACGACCCCCGCGCGGGCACCGTCCGGTTCGGCGACGTGGACCTGCGCCAGGCCACGTTCGCGAGCCTGCGCCGCCACGTCGTCGTGGTGCCCCAGGAGGGCTTCCTCTTCGCCGGGCACGATCCGCGACAACGTGCGCGTCGGGCGGGAGGACGCGACCGACGCCGAGGTCGACGATGCCGTGGCCGCCCTCGGGCTGACCGAGACGTTCGCGGCGTTGCCGAACGGGATGGACACCGAGGTGCGCGAGCGCGGCTCGCGCCTGTCGGCGGGGGAGAAGCAGCTGGTGTCGCTGACGCGGGCCGCGCTCGCCGACCCCACCGTGCTGGTACTCGACGAGGCGACCTCGAACCTCGACCCCGGCACCGAGCACGCGGTGGAACGGGCGCTGGACCGGCTCACCGAAGGTCGCACGGTGGTGGTGGTCGCGCACCGCCTCTCGACCGCAGCGCGCTGCGATCGCATCGCCGTGGTCGACGCCGGCGGCCTGCTCGAGGTGGGAACGCACGACGAGCTGCTGGCGCGCCGCGGCCGCTACGCCACGCTGTTCGCGGCGTGGGACTCGGCGCACTCGCGCTCCGCGTAGCACGGCCCGAGTTCTCGTTCACGCCGGCGGCGTGCTGGACTCGAGGTCCCCATCGAAGGAGACGTCGACGTGGCAACGAACGCGGCGAACTCGACCACCGTGGCGTCCGAGACGATCGATCGTGAGGCCCTGCGGGCGAAGTACCGCGAGGAGCGGGACAAGCGGATCCGGCCGGACGGCAACGACCAGTACCTCGAGCCGACGGGCCGGTTCGCATCGCTCCTCGACGACCCGTACGTGACGCCGGTGCCGCGCGAGCCCGTCACGACGAGGTGACCGTCGCGATCATCGGTGGCGGCTTCGGCGGGCTCGTCACCGGGGCGGAGTTGAAGATCGCCGGCGTCGAGGACGTGCGGATCGTCGAGGGCGGCGGCGACGTCGGGGGCGCGTGGTACTGGAACCGCTACCCGGGTGCGATGTGCGACACCGCGGCGATGATCTACCTGCCGATGCTCGAGGAGACCGGCCACCGGCCGAGCATGAAGTACGTGTTCGCGCCCGAGATCTTCGGACACGCGCAGCGGATCGCCCGCCAGTACGGCCTGTACGACAACGCGTTGCTCTCGACCGAGGTCACCGGTGTCCGGCTGGGACGACGACGCGTCGCGGTGGATCGTCACGCACCGACCGCGGCGACGAGTTCCGGGCCCGGTTCGTCGCCATGGGCACCGGCCCACTGCACCGCCCGAAGCTGCCCGGGCATCCCGGGCATCGAGACGTTCGGCGGGCACTGCTTCCACACCAGCCGGTGGGACTACGCGTACACCGGCGGCGATCCGGCGAGCCCGATGACCGAGCTCGCGGACAAGCGCGTCGGCATCATCGGGACCGGCGCCACCGCGGTGCAGTGCATCCCGCCGCTCGGACGGGACGCCGGCGAGCTGTTCGTGTTCCAGCGCACGCCGTCGTCGATCGACGAGCGGAACAACCACGTGATCGACCCCGAGTGGTTCGAGACGCTCGCGCCCGGTTGGCAGCGGGAGTGGCTGTTCAACTTCGCGACGCTCCAGACCGGCGGGTTCGCGGACGAGGACCTCGTGCAGGACGGCTGGACCGACATCGCGCAGCGCATCCGCGACCGTGTCCTCGCGAACGCGTCGAACGGAGAGGTGTTCGACCTCGACGCGTTCCAGCGCGCCTACGAGGAGAGCGACGACGAGAAGATGGAGGAGATCCGGGCCCGGGTCGACCGCATCGTGGACGACCCGGAGACGGCGGCCGCGCTCAAGCCGTGGTATCGCCAGCTCTGCAAGCGACCGTGCTTCCACGACGAGTACCTGCAGGCGTTCAACCGGCCGAACGTGCACCTGGTGGACACCGACGGCCGCGGCGTCGCCGCGCATCGACGAGACCGGCGTGTGGGTGGGGGACGAGCACGTCGAGCTCGACTGCATCATCTTCGCCTCGGGCTTCGAAGTGGGGACCGAGTACGCCCGCCGCTCGGGGTACGAGACGACCGGGCGCGGCGGCCTGACGCTCACCGAGAAGTGGGCCGGCGGGATGGCCTCGCTGCACGGCGTGCACGTGCACGGCTTCCCGAACCTGTTCGTCATCACGCCGGCGCAGGGCGCGAACCTCATCTCGAACATCACGAGCAACCTCGTCGAGGCGGGCCGCACGATCGCCGTGCGTGGTCGCGCACGCGCTCGACACCGGCGCCGACGAGGTGGAGGTGACGAAGGCGGCCGAGGGCGCCTGGGTCGAGCTGCTCGAGGGCAATCCGCGGAGCTTCGGCGGCGACCCGAGCTGCACGCCCGGCTACTACAACAACGAGGGCGGCGAGATCACCCGCAAGATGCGCATCAGCACGAGCGGCTACCCGATGGGGCCGGTGGCGTTCTTCGAATTCATCGACGAGTGGCGTCGGTCGGGTGCGTTCGACGGCTTGGACTTCCGCATCCGGGCCTGATCAGACCCGCCGGAAGCCGGGCCAGAGCTCGGACCACGGCGCCCGGCGCCCGGTGGCGAGCCAGATCGGCGTCCCGTCCTCCTGGTTGTGCACGCCGTCGGGCGACTCGACGCTGGCGATCCGGCGGACGTGGGTGAACGCGGCGTCGAGGCGGGCGCGGTCGTACCCCCAGGCGATCACCGCGTCGGGGTCGCCCCGAGGTGGGCCCCAGTCCCAGTAGCTGTTGTGGCCGGACGCGGGTTGTGGGAGCCCGGGGGCGAGCAGCTCGATCGCTCCCGCCTCGGAGTAGTTGGTCGTCAGGAGCCCCGCCTGCGGGTGCTGCGCGTGGAGCGTGCGGGCCTGCGCCGCGAGCTGCTCCCAGCCGACCATCTCGCCCAGCTCGGGATTGACGGCCCGGAGCGCATCCGCGGTGCGCCGGGGCGTCAGCGGCATCGCGAGCGGTGCGAGCGCGACGCCGAGCGCGACGACGACCGTCGGGAGCACCCAGCCGCGCGAGCCGTCGACGGCGACCGCGCCGGCGGCGATGAGCGCGGGCAGGACCGCGGCGGTGTAGTACGGCTTGCCACCGGTGAGCAGCGTCGCGAGCAACGCGACGACGAACGCCACCAGCAGGAAGCGGTAGGGCCGGCCCGCGCCGTTCGACGCGAGCCACACGATGCCGGGGACCGCCAGCACCGCCCCCGCCCCGAGGACGATGAGCTGTGCGGGCACCACGAGCGGGGTCTGCCCGTAGTCGCGCAGCGTGCCCGCGAACTCCAGCTGCGGCCAGCCGTGCTGGGCCTGCCACCAGAGGTTGGGCGCCCAGATGGCGAGGGCGACCGCGGCACCGGCGAGCAGCCACGGCGTGCCGAGGACGTCACGGTTGCCGAGCAGCAGACCGAGCGCGAGACCCGCGATCGCGAAGGCGAACGTCCACTTGTTGAGCAGGCCGATGCCGACGAGCACGCCCGCGACGAGCCACAGGCGGGGGTCGCCGCCGTCGACCAACCGCACCACGACGAGCGCGACGGCGGCACCGACCGTGATCTCGAGGGTCACGGTGCCGAGGAAGTGCCCGGTGGTGAGCAGGAGCGGCGCGAGCGCGGCGGCCAGCGGCGGCGAGGAGCTGCGCGCGCGTCGAGCCGCCGAGCTCGCGCGCCAGGACCGCGATCAGCAGCACGGTGGCGCCGTGGAGCAACGCGGGCACGGTCCGCAGCCCGAGCTTGCTCGTGCCCAGGGTCAGGTCGGCGAGCCGGTAGAGCCACGGCGTGACGGGCGGGTGGTCGACGAATCCCCACGCCAGCCGACGTCCGCAGGCGAGGTAATAGAACTCGTCGCGGTGGTAGCCCCACAGGTTGGCGGTGGCGAGGTGCAGCGCGGTCGTCGCGGCCGCGACCCACGCGACGGCCGAGGTCATCCTTCCCGCTCCTGTGCCTTCGGGGCGGGCCGCTCGGGCCCCGCTCCGCGGCCGCGACGCACACGGCGCGTGGTGGTCTCCGCCGCGCTCATGACCCGACCAGTGCGCGGTGACGAGCTGGACCACCTCGGTGCGCACCGCGGCGTCGTCGAGCGCGGCGCCGTCGTGGTCACCGAACCGGTGGTTGGCGAACCATGCGACGGTCTCCAGCACGAAGCGCGCCGCGACGTCGGTGTCGTCGATCGGAGCGATGAGCCCGCGGCCCGCCGCCGGTCGAGGTATCGGGCGAGACGCTCGAGGTGGATCTGTCGGCCGTCCTCGTCGAACGCGCCCGCGAGCATCGGCCAGTCGGCGGCACACCGCTCGACGAGGCGGAGCAACGTGCGGCAGCCGAGGATCGCGTCGAAGTGCTCGGCGACGATCGCCGCGACCTCCGCGCCGACGTCGTCCGGCGCGTCGGTCGCCTCGGCGACGTCCGAGCGCGTCGACCGTCACGAGGGCGTCGAGCGCGGCCGCGGACCAGGGCGACGAGCTCCGTGTCCGACGCGGTGCGGACCGGCAGCGGGAGGGACGCGATGTCGACGCCGGTCTCGCGTTGCACGACCAGCGCGAAGAGCGCCTCCTTGCTCTCGGCGTACGTGTAGAGCAGACCGGGGGACACGCCGGCCGCCGCGGCGACGTCGCTCATCCGGGTCCTGCGGTAGCCCGACGCCGCGAAGGTGGCGAGGGCCGCGGCCACGATCGCGTCGAGGCGCTGAGGGCTCCGGGTCCGCGGCACCGGTCCAATATAACTGAATGAACAATTCAGTCAAGATCGTTCCGACTCGGCGCCGTCGGTGCCGGGCCGTCAGGCGGTGAGCTCGTCGATCCAGGCGCGGAGCGGCATCAAGGCGGCCAGGAGCGTCTCCTCGTGGTCGAGCTCACCGACGCAGACGGCCTCGACACCGGGATCCGGATGCGCCGCCAGGTAGGCGGCGGCCTGCTCAGGGGTGACGTCGGCGTCCGCGCGCCGAAGTACAGCCGCACCGGCGTGGCGGGCGTGTTCTCGAGCAGCCCGTTCTCGCCGAGCCGGTCACGGAACCAGTGCGGCCGATCCTGCGAGTGCGCGGTAAGGAACGACTCGGTCAGCAGGTCGTGGGGATCCGCCGGGAGCGCAGCCACGGTGGCGTCGCCATCGTGCTCACCGTCGAAGAGCGCGGACGCGCCCTCCATCCACTCGGGCCGCAGCACGTCGGCGATCGACTCGCCGTAGTGGTCGGCGTAGGTCGTCGCCAGCCACGCGACGTACAGGCTGCTGTCAGCGCGACTGCGCTCGTAGCGCGCCGGCCAGGCCGGCCCCTACGAGATCGACGGCTGCGGCCACCGGTGCCGCGCCGAGGAGCATGAGGCCCGGTACCGGCTCCCGCTCGATGAGTCGTTGGGCGGCGAGGCTCGCGTGACCGCCCTCCGAGAACCCGGCGAGCACGAGCCTTGGTGCGACGACGGTCGAGGTGTGCTCGATCGCGGCGCGGGCCGCGACGATGCCGTCACGGACGACCGTCGCCATGTGATCCGCGAGGTAGTACGGGTGGCGCTCGCTGGACACGCCGTACCCGAGGTAGTCGGGCGCGAACAGGGCGCAGCCGTGGCCGGCGAACACCGCGGCCGGCAGGAGACCGTTGGCCGCGTCCTTGGCCGACGGGGCGGCGGTGCGCAGCGACGCGGTGCCGTGCTGCCAGCTGACGATCGCCGGGCAGGACGGCGCGCCCCGAGGCAACGCGAGGAGCCCGGAGACCTCGGTCGCGCGGTCCGTCGGGGGTGCGGGTCGGGTAGCGGACCCGGAAGAGGCGGATGCCGTGACGGGTCGTGATCCGACGAAGCCCGTAGCGCCAGAACAGTGCCCGGATCGCGAGGTGGGGATAGCCGCCGATCGACTCAGGGGCGGGCGGCACCCGTGCAGTCCACCGCGGCGCGGTCGCCGTGTCGAGTCGTCGTGACGGCCACCGCTGCCTAGCCTCCTGGACCACCTCGGTGCGCACCGCGGCGTCGTCGAGCGCGGCGCCGTCGTGGTCACCGAACCGGTGGTTGGCGAACCATGCGACGGTCTCCAGCACGAAGCGCGCCGCGACATCGGTGTCCCCGATCGGAGCGATGAGCCCCGCGGCCCGCCGCCGCTCGAGGTATCGGGCGAGACGCTCGAGGTGGATCTGTCGGCCGTCCTCGTAGAACGCCCCCGCGAGCATCGGCCAGTCGGCGGCACACCGCTCGACGAGGCGGAGCAGCGTGCGGCACCCGAGGATCGCGTCGAAGTGCTCGGCGACGATCGCCGCGACCTCCGCGCCGACGTCGTCCGGCGCGTCGGTCGCCTCGGCGGCGTCCAGCGCGTCGACCGTCACGAGCGCGTCGAGCGCCGACCGCACGAGTGTCACGAGCTCGCTCTCCGACGCGGTCGAGACCGGCAGGGGGAGGGCGGAGATGTCGACGCCGGCCTCGCGTTGCACCACCAGCGCGAAGAGCGCTTCCTTGCTCTCGGCGTAGGTGTAGAGCAGGCCGGGGGACACGCCGGCCGCCGCGGCGACGTCGCTCATCCGGGTCCCGCGGTAGCCCGACGCTGCGAAGGTGGCGAGGGCCGCGGCCACGATCGCGTCGAGGCGCTGAGGGCTCCGGGTCCGAGGCACCGGTCCAGCATAACTGAATGAACAATTCAGTCAAGATCATTCCGACTCGGTTTCACGGGCCACGTAGGGTTCGGGCATGGAGCGACTCGACGGCGCGACGGCCGTGGTCACCGGGGCGGCGAGCGGCATCGGCCGGGCGCTGGCCGAGGCGTGCGGGGCCGCAGGGATGCGGGTGGCGGTGGCCGACATCGAGCCCGGGCCGCTCGCCGAGACCGTCGAGCTCGTTCGCGCCACGGGAGCCGAAGCGATCGGCGTGCGGGTCGACGTCGCCGATGCCGGGTCGGTACGCGCCCTCGCCGCGACCGTCGACCGGGAACTCGGTGGTGCGGATCTGCTGTGCAACAACGCCGGCGTGTTCGCCGGCGGGACGATCTGGGAGGAGCCGGTCGCCGACTACGCGTGGGTCATGGGCGTCAACTTCTACGGGATCCTGCACGGCATTCAGGCGTTCGTGCCCGGCATGATCGAGCGGGGGCGTCCGGGCCACGTGGTGAACACGGTCTCCGCGGCCGGGATGTTCCCCTCGGCGTTCTCCGCGCCGTACACGGTCTCGAAGTTCGCCGCGTTCGCGGTGACGGAGTGTCTGGCGGGTGAGCTCGCCGCGGCCGGCGCGCCGATCGGCGTGACCGCACTGTGCCCGGGCGCGGTGCACACGGGCATCGCGACGTCGTCGCGCAACCGCACCGACGGCATCGACGCGTCGGAACCTGACGCGGCGCGCGATTTCGTCGAGCAGGCGCTCGCCGATCTCACCGCCCGTGGCCGTCCTCCCGCAGACGTGGCCGCGATGGTGCTCGATGCCGTGCGCGCCGGTCGGTACCTGCAGCTCACGAACGACGGCTACGTCGCGGCGCTGCGGACGCGCACCGACGAGCTGCTCGCGGGCGGGCTCCCTGCGCTCCCGTACTTCGACTAGCGGTCCGCGAACTCCACGACCGGGTCGAGGCGGTGGGCGACGCGGCGCAGCGTCGCCAGCAACGCACCTCCGGTGAGCAAGATGAGGATCGTGTTCGCGAGCGCCGACGCCGCGTCCCAGGGGTAGGACGTCGCCACGTAGAACGACCAGTAGTGGTGCAGCGTCGAGCCGACGCTCGATCCCGGGATCCACGACAGCTGCCCGCCGTCGCGCTGGAAGGGCCAGAACCACAGGTTCAGGACCGCCCCGTACAGGAAGCCCCAGCACCAGCCGAACGCGGCGACCACCACGACCTCGACGCGCGGCGCCAGCCGCGCCGTGACCAGTCCGAGCGCCCCCGCGGACGCGCCCATCGCGCCGGTTCCGAGCATCTGGAACGGCAGCCACGGGCCGATTCCGCCGGTGATGACGGCCGACACGGCCATCGCGCTCATGCCGAGCAGGAGCCCGAAGCGCGGACCGAACGCGACGCCCACGAGGATCACGACGAAGAAGATGCCGTTGCCGCCGAGGGGGAGGGAGACGAGCCGGAGCAGGCCGCCCGTGGCCGCGAGCACGCCGAGCACCGCGACGGTCATCCCCGTCATGGTGCCGCGTCGCAGCTCGAGCGCCAGCGCAGTGAGCGCCAGCGCGCCGATGATCCCGGCCCACAGCGGCGCGTCGCCGCTGTGCGCCAGGTTGGGGACCGACTCGGCCGGGAACCAGAACGGGTAGAGGAACGCGGCGGCGCCCACGATTGCGACGAGGACATACACGAGCGCGGGTCGCAGGCGTGCGACCACGCCGTTCGCACGGGTCACCGGCACCGCGGTCACGCTCACGTGCGCTCCCAGGCGGCCTCGAGCTCCTCGACCGTGAGGTAGCCCGGCACCACTCGCGCGATCTGCGGCGCGAACAGCGATCCGCTCAGCACCTCACGGGCACCACCGCTCGCGACGACCTCCCCGTCGCCGATCACCGTCGCACGGGTGGCGCAACGCGCCGCGAGCTCGACGTCGTGGGTCGCCAGCACGACCGCGCCACCGGTGTCGCGATGGGTCGCGATGGCCCGCTCGAGTGCGCCCCGTGACGCGGCGTCCATGCCGCGGGTCGGCTCGTCGAGCAGGAGCACCGTGGCCCCGCCGACCGCGACGGCCGCGATCGCGACCCGCTGCCGTTCGCCGCCGGAGAGCGATCGCGGGTGGCGGTCGGCCACGGCGCCGAGCCCGAGCGCGTCGATCCACGACTCGACCGCGGCCGCGTCGCGACGGCCGAGCAGGCGGAGGGTCTCGGCGATCTCGGCCCGTACCGTCGGCCGGAACAGCAGGCTCGACGGGTCCTGGGGGACGTACGCGCGCGTCGCGGTGCCCACGATGGTCCCGCGCGTCGTGGGCACGAGGCCGGCCAGGGCGCGGAGCAGCGTCGTCTTGCCCGAGCCGTTGCGACCGAGCAGCGCGAGCACGTCGCCGGCGCGCAGGTCGACGTCGATGTCGTGGAGGACCGGGTTCCGGCCGAGCGCGACGCCGATCCCCTCGGCGCGCAGCAGAGGCGCACCGCGCGTCGGTGCCGCAGCGGGACGAGCCGCAGGGAACGGTGTCTCGCTCGCTCGGCGGCGTGCGTCGCGCACGGTGACCGGCACCGGGTCCCATCCGAGGTGATGGCCGAGGCGCGTCACCGGTGGGGCGCCCGGGTACGACGCGAGCGCGAGGGCCGCGGGCCGCGGCGGGGTCGCGATGCGGCCGTCGACGATGAGCACCGCGGCGTCCGCGGCGGGCGCGGCGCGTTCGAGCCGGTGCTCGGCGAGCAGCACCGTGGTCCCCAGGTCCGCGTTCAGGCGGGCCACCGCCGCGAGCACGTCCTCGGCCCCCTGCGGGTCGAGCTGGCTCGTGGGCTCGTCGAGGACGAGCACCTCGGGCGCGGTGACGAGCGCACCCGCGATCGCACACCGCTGGCGCTCTCCGCCGGAGAGCTCGGCCGGGTTTCGGTCGCGGAGGTGCGCCACGCCGAGCGCGTCGAGCACCTCCTCGACCCGCCGCCGCATCGCGGCCGGATCGACCCCGAGGTTCTCGAGGCCGAACGCGATGTCGGACTCGACGCGGTCGACCACGAACTGCGCCTCGGGATCCTGGTGGACGAACCCGACGACGTCGGCGAGCAGACGCGGCGCGTGATCGCGCGTCGACCGGCCCGCGACGAGGACCTCGCCCGCGAACCGTCCGCCGGTGGAGTGGGGGACGAGGCCGTTGGCGGCGCGCAGGAGGGTGCTCTTGCCCGAGCCGGACGACCCGACGACGAGCAGCACGTCGCCCGGCGTGACCGACAGATCGACGCCGTCGAGCGCGTTCGGGCCGTCCGGATAGCCGAACGACACCCCGCCGTACTCCAGCGTCCCGCCACTCATGCCGTGTCCTCCTGCCCCGGTGGGGCGGCCCGGACGGGCCCCGCTCGGCCGGCGCGGCGTCGGTGCACCGGCGTCGAGGCCGCGCTCACGGCGCGACCTCGAGGTCGGCCGGTGCGAGCCGTTGCGGAGGAGTGACGGCCGTGGCCGCCGGCGTCCACGCCCGGCGGGCGAGCGGTGCGAGGAGCGGGAGGAGCGCGAGGCCGACGAGGGGATCGAAGCGGGGCCAGCGCAACGGGCTCGCGAACCAGGCCAACGTGTCGTTGCCCGTCGCCGACGCGATCGCGAGCGCGATCGGTGCGAGCGCGACGGTGGCGACGAGCCACCAGTCGCCCGCCGCCATCGGCCGCCGGCGGTAGTGCTGACGAGGCGTCCCGCGCGAGCCGCGCCAGATCCCGACGCCGAGGGCGGCGATCCCCACCACGACCGCGACCGAGGCGGCGGTGGTGGCCCGCCCGATCGCGGCGAGGAAGGCGGCCGTCAGCGCCAGCAGCGCGAGCAGGGCGCACCAGCCGGCCTCGGCCTCGGCGCGGGCCGGTCCTCGGATGCCGAAGCCGCGTGCGTCCATGGACTCCGACAGCGCCACCGCCCGCTCGAGCCCGCGTTCGAGCACCGGGACGACCGACCGGAGCAGTCGGCCGCGTCGGACGGGCCGGCCACCGGTCCGGGCGAGGTCGGCCTCGCGCACCGTGCGCACCGACTCGATGGTCGCGGGGACGAACGCCAGCGCAACGGTCACGACGACACCGAGCTCGTGGAACGCGCGCGGCGTCGACTGCACCAGCTCGTAGTGCGACCACAGGGCGTTGGCCGCGCCGAACACCGCCATCATCCCGACGACCGTGAAGCTCGATGCGAGGGCCTGGAGCACGACGGTCGACTCGACGGTGCCGCCGACCGTGAAGCCGCCGAGGATGCCGGGCATCGTGGCGTGGGGCAACGGTGAACCAGACGTCGATGCCGTTGTGGGTCGTCAGCACGGCGATGGTGACGCGGAACAACCCGAAGACGACGCCGAGCGCGATCAGCGCGGGGAACGCGCGCCGGTAGGGACCGTCGGGTGCGTGCGCCTCCACGACGAGCCAACAGATCGCGATCACGAGGACGACGTACACCGGGCTCGGTGCGAGCTGGACGCAGGCCGCGGCCGCGATCGCCCAGCCCAACCAGGCGAGGGAGTGCCACGGTCGCGGCGTTGCTGCCTGGCGGTGCATTCCCCTAGGGTGCCCGCTCGAACGCGGTCGCGCCCAACCCCGACACCGAGCTCCCGAGCCGGATCGGAGCGGTGCGGCCCGGCGCCCGGGTCGATCCCGGGCACCTGGTGGAGGAAGCCGGTGTGAGACCGGCGCTGACCCGCAACTGTGAGCGCCCGCCGAGACGGCGGTCGTGAGCCAGGACCACCGCCGCGTTCCACCGGCTCGCCGGTGATCCGACGACGTCGCCCGAGGGGCGGCTCGAGCAGCGGCCCTCGAGGAACGGGGCCGGCGGAGGTCACGAGATGGCACGGATTCGGGCGGCAGTGGCCGCGATCGCCGTCCTGATGGCACTTGCGTCCGGCGGTCTCGTCGCGGGCGGTCTCGGCGCGGCGCCGGCCGCAGCAGCGGTGCCGCACCGGGCGATGGTCGTGGTCGAGACGGGCGGCGCGACCTACCACCGGGTCGTCACGTTCTCCGAGGACTCGATCACCGGCCTGCGGGCGCTCGAGCTCGCGGGAGCGCAGCCCGTCGTCTACTCCTTCGCCGGCCAGGGCGGCGCGGTGTGCCGCCTGTTCGGGGTCGGGCGCGACGCGAGCGCCAACTGCCTCGGCGGCGCCGACGGCGACAACCGCTACTGGGCCTACTTCCGCGCGCCCGCGGGCACGACCACGTTCGTCTACTCGCGCGCCGGTGCGGGTGCTACCCAGGTCCACGACGGCGACGTCGAGGGCTGGAGGTTCGGGACCGGGACCGCGCCCGCCTATGCCGGGCTGGCGCCGGTCACCACCGCGACCACGGCCGCGCCGGGCGTGGCGCCACCGCCGAGTGGCGCGGCGGGAGGTACCGGCGCGAGTGCTCCGGCCGGTGCCGGCACCGCCGGGGCGGCGACGCCGCCGACGAGCCTGGACCCGGAGGCGGTGGCGCGCGCCCTCGCCGCCGCGAGCACCACGACCACGACGCTCGGTCCGGCGACCGCGAACTCCGAGCGCGTCGCGGCCGAGGTCGCGGGCCGCCGGGCCCGGCGGCCCGCGACGGGTGCCGCGAGTGGTGCCACCGACGACGGCGGCGGGGCCGGATCGCTCGTGATCTTCGGCGTCGTTGCTGTCGCGCTGGTGGGCGGCGGCCTGCTCCTTCGCCGATCCCGGCGCCGCCCGGTACCGTAGGCCGATGCCACCGCGACGTCGTCCGACGTCCACGTCCAACTTCGGCGCGGGCCGTCGCGAGAGTCACGACGCGAGTGCGTTCTACGAGCGCTTCACCGCGCCGACCATCTCCGACGACGACCGGGTGGCGTCGTGTCCCGAGGTCGACCGGATCGTGGTCGGCGACGCGCGTGCCATGACCGAGATCCCTGATGCGTGCGTGGCCCTCGTGGTCACCTCGCCGCCGTACTTCGCGGGCAAGGCGTACGAGGAGGAGATGGGCAAGGGGCACATCCCCTCCGACTACGTCGCGTACCTCGAGATGCTGCGCGACGTCTTCGCCGAGTGTGCACGCGTGCTCGAGCCGGGCGGACGGATCGCGGTGAACGTGGCGAACCTGGGCCGCAAGCCGTACCGATCACTGGCGGCGGACGTCACCGCCATCCTGCAGGACGACCTCGGGCTGTTGTTGCGCGGCGAGGTGGTGTGGGTGAAGGGGAAGGGTGCCACCGGGTCCACCGCGTGGGGCTCGTTCCAGAGCGCGGCCAATCCGGTGCTGCGCGACCTCAGCGAGCGCCTCGTGATCGCCAGCAAGGGTCGGTTCGACCGGGCCGTCGGCCGCCCCGAGCGCACGAAGCGCGGGCTCCCGCACGAGAACACGATCACCAAGGAAGAGTTCATGGAGGCCACGCTCGACGTGTGGCACATCTCGCCCGAGAGCGCGAAGCGTGTGGGGCATCCGGCGCCGTTCCCCGTGGACCTCCCGGGCCGTTGCATCCGCCTCTTCACGTACGTCGACGACGTCGTGCTCGATCCCTTCATGGGCTCGGGCACGACTGCGGTCGCCGCGGTGCAGAACGGCCGCCACTTCCTCGGGTTCGAGACCGATCCGAGCTACGTGGCGCTCGCGGAGCAGCGCATCGCCGCGGCGCGCGACGACGTCGCCCACCGCGGGTTGCTCCACGACCGGAGCACGTCTCCGACCACCTCCTAGCCTCTCCCCGGTGTTGGCGGTCACCTCCGAGAACGTCGGCGTCGTCCTCGCGTTCGGCGGCGGCATCATCTCGATCCTGTCGCCGTGCGTGCTGCCGATGGTGCCCGGATACCTGAGCGTCGTCACCGGATTCTCGATCGCCGAGCTCGACGAGGGCGGCCACGAGCGCCTGGGGCGAGTCGCGGTGATGACCGCGCTCTTCACCCTCGGTTTCGGCACGGTGTTCACGGTCCTCGGGTTGGCCGCGAGCGCGATCGGTCAGGCCGCGTTCGACAACCAGCAGACGCTCACGCGTGTGTCCGGGGCGATCATCATCGTCATGGCGCTGTACCTCGCCGGGTCGCAGCTGATCATGGCGCCGCGGCTGTACCCGGAGAAGCGCATCGTCGTCACCCGCCGCTTCGGCTGGGCGACCGCGCCGATCATGGGCGCCGCGTTCGGGTTCGGCTGGTCGCCGTGCCTCGGGCCGGTGCTCGCTGCGGTCTTCGGCGCCGCGGCCACGCAGACGTCCGCGCGCGCGGTCGCGCTCCTCGCCGCGTACTCGATCGGCATGGGGGTGTCGTTCCTCGCGGTGGGCATCGCCTTCGGGGCGTCGGCCGGCGCGCTCGGCTTCCTGCGTCGGCACCTTCGCATGATCACGCTCGTGTCGGCCGCGATCCTGTTCGTCTTCGGCGTGCTCCTGATGATGGACCGGCTCGCCTGGCTCACCGGCCGGCTCACCGATCTGCTCGACTCGCTCGGCTTGAGCCGGTTGGTGGACCTCGGCTGAGGGGGTCCGACCGTAAGATCCGACGATGGCCGGCATCGTCGAGACCGAGGAGTGGCGCGCGCTGCTCGCGCACCACGCGGAGCTGTCGGACCGCCACCTCCGGGACCTGTTCGCCGAGGACCCGTCCCGCGGCACCCGATTCGTGGCGCAGGCGGGCGACATCGTGCTCGACTACTCGAAGCACCGGATCAACGCGGAGACGATGACGCGGCTCGCGGCAGTGGCCCGCCGCGCGGGGGTCGAGGAACGCCGCGACGCGATGTTCCGGGGCGAGAAGATCAACGTCACGGAGGGCCGCGCGGTGCTCCACGTCGCGCTGCGGGCCCCGCGCGACGCGGTCATCGAGGTCGACGGCGTGAACGTCGTGCCCGAGGTCCATGCGGTGCTCGACCGCATGCGCGCGTTCGCCGACCGCGTACGCAGCGGGGAGTGGACCGGCCACACCGGGCGGCGCATCGAAGCGATCGTGAACGTGGGGATCGGCGGCAGCGATCTCGGCCCGCGCATGGCCACCACCGCGCTCGCGCCCTACACCGATCGCTCGATGACCTACCGCTTCGTGTCGAACGTGGACGGTGCGGACTTCCGCGAGGCCACGCGTGACCTGGACCCGGAGACGACGCTCTTCATCATCGCGTCCAAGACGTTCACGACCCTCGAGACGATGACGAACGCGCGGACGGCACGCGAGTGGTCGCTCGCGACGCTCGGTGACGACGCCGCGGTGGCGAAGCACTTCGTGGCGGTGTCGACGAACGAGGCGGAGGTGACCGCGTTCGGCATCGACCCGGCCAACATGTTCGGCTTCTGGGACTGGGTCGGCGGCCGGTACTCCTTCGACTCCGCGATCGGGCTCTCGCTGATGCTCGCGATCGGACCGGACCACTTCGACGAGATGCTCGCCGGGTTCCACCTGATGGACGAGCACTTCCGCACCGCGCCGGTCGAGACCAACCTGCCGATCCTCATGGGCCTCATCGGGGTCTGGTACGACGACTGCTTCGGCGCCGAGACGCTCGCGGTGCTGCCGTACAGCCAGTACCTCGCGCACCTGCCGGCGTACTTCCAGCAGCTCGACATGGAGAGCAACGGGAAGTCGGTCACGCTCGCCGGTGACCCGGTGGAGCTCTCCACCGGCCCGATCGTGTGGGGTCAGGCCGGCACGAACGGCCAGCACGCCTACTACCAGCTGATCCACCAGGGCACGAAGCTGATCCCGGCCGACTTCATCGGGATCGCGCGGGCGGCCGAGCCGCTCGGTCCGCACCAGGACCTGCTCGTCGCCAACCTCATCGCGCAGCCCGAGGCCCTCGCGTTCGGCAAGACGCTCGACGAGGTGCTCGCCGACGGCGTGGCGCCCGCGCAGGCGCCGCACCGGGTCTTCGCGGGCAACCACCCGTCGTCGGTCCTGCTGCTGCCCGAGCTCACGCCGAACACGCTCGGTCAGCTCGTCGCCCTGTACGAGCACAAGGTGTTCACCCAGGGGGCGATCTGGGGCATCAACTCGTTCGACCAGTGGGGTGTGGAGCTCGGCAAGCAGCTCGCGCAGCGGATCGTGCCCGAGCTGCAGTCCGACGGTCCCCTCGCACACGATTCCTCGACCGACGAACTGATCCGCCGGTACCGCGCTGCGGACGACGCCATGAGCCGCCGGCGACGAACGACGCGCTCGACTCGCTCCGCCGCCGGCGGTCGCAGGCGGAATGTCCGTGGCCCGGCGCGCTGCGCCGAGCAGAAGGAAGAAGGAGCAACTGATGCAGCTCGGGATGGTGGGACTCGGCCGGATGGGGTCGAATCTCGTGCGCCGGCTCATGCGGGCCGGCCACGAGTGCGTGGTCTACGACGTCAACCCGGCGATGGCCGACGCACTTGCCGCCGAGGGCGCGACGGTGGCGGCCGACCTCGACGCGTTCGTCGCCGCGCTCACGTCGCCGCGCGCCGCGTGGGTGATGGTGCCGGCGGCGTTCGCCGGTGAGACCGTGCTCGACCTCGCGAGCCGCATGGAGCCGGGCGACATCGTCATCGACGGCGGGAACACCTATTACCGGGACGACGTCGACCGGGCCGCCAAGCTGAAGGAGTCGGGCGTCCACTACGTGGACATCGGCACGAGCGGCGGGGTGTTCGGTCTCGAGCGAGGGTTCTGCCTGATGATCGGTGGGGAACCCGAGGTCGTGGCCCACCTCGATCCGATCCTCGCGACCATTGCCCCCGGTGTGGACGCCGCGCCGCGGACCGAAGGTCGTTCGGGGGCACCCTCGACCGCCGAGCAGGGGTATCTCCACTGTGGTCCGGCGGGCGCGGGGCACTTCGTGAAGATGGTCCACAACGGCATCGAGTACGGGATGATGGCGGCCTACGCCGAGGGCCTGAACGTGCTCGCGCACGCCGACGCCGGCACGAAGACACGCGATCACGACGCCGAGACCACGCCGCTGCGGGAGCCGCAGTACTACCAGTACGAGCTCGACATCCCGGAGGTCGCCGAGGTGTGGCGGCGTGGGAGCGTGGTGGCCTCGTGGCTGCTCGACCTCACGGCGCACGCGCTCGCGCAGTCGCCGACGCTCGCCGAGTTCGAGGGGCGGGTCTCGGACTCGGGGGAGGGCCGCTGGACCGCGCTCGCCGCCATCGACGAGGGCGTGCCCATCCACGTGCTGTCGGCCGCGCTGTTCGACCGCTTCGAGTCACGCGGCGAATCGGAGTTCGCCAACCGCCTGCTGTCCGCGATGCGCAAGGAGTTCGGTGGCCATGACGAGAAGTCGTAACCGCGGGATCGGACGGGCCGACGCGCTGTGCTGGTTCGGCGCGACGGGGGACCTCGGCTACAAGATGACGATCCCGGCGCTGTACGCGATGGCGCGTCACGGTCGCCTCGACGTGCCGGTCATCGGCATCGCCCGCGACGCGCTCAAGCTCGTCGCGTTCGAGGAGCGCATGCGCGCCAGCATCGAGGAGCACGGCGGTATCACCGACGCGAAGGCGCTCGACCACCTGATGAGCTCGATGCACTACGTGCACGGCGAGTACGGCGACCCCGAGACGTTCCGGAAGCTGAAGGCCGAGCTCGACAACGTGGGCGCGTCCGCGCCGGCGCACTACCTCGCGATCCCGCCGAGCATGTTCGGACCGGTCGTCGAGTCGCTCGGCGCGTCGGGCGCGGCCGACAACGCGCGGCTGATCGTCGAGAAGCCGTTCGGTCGGGATCTCGCATCGGCGCAGGAGCTGAACCGGATCATCCACTCCGTGTTCCCGGAGGACCGCGTCTTCCGGATCGACCACTTCCTCGGCAAGGAGGAGGTGCAGAACCTCCTCTACTTCCGATTCGCCAACTCGTTCCTCGAGCCGATCTGGAACCGGAACTACGTCTCGAGCGTGCAGATCACGATGGCCGAGGACTTCGGCGTGCAGGGCCGCGGTGCGTTCTACGAGGAGGTCGGGGCGCTGCGCGACGTGGTGCAGAACCACCTGTTCCAGATGGTCGCGCTGCTCGCGATGGAACCGCCGTTGGGAATGGGCGAGATGGCGCTGCGCGACGCCAAGGAGCGCGTGTTCGCCGCGGTCGACACCATGGCGCCGCACGACCTCGTGCGGGGCCAGTTCGACGGCTACCGGTCCGAGCCGGGCGTCGCGTCGGACTCCGACGTCGAGACCTACGCCGCGTGCCGGCTCCACATCAACTCGTGGCGGTGGTCCGGGGTGCCCTGGTACATCCGCGCCGGCAAGGAGATGCCGGTCCGCTGCACCGAGGTCCACGTCGAGCTGAACGCACCGCCGCAGCGCGTCTTCACCGACTCCGACATGCCCGAGGGTCACGGCAACTACGTGCGGTTCCGGTTCACGCCGGAGATCTCGATCGCGATCGGTGCCCGGGCGAAGCTGCCGGGCGAGGCGATGGTGGGCGAGCTGCGGGAGCTGTTCCTCTGCAACGACTTCCCCGACGAGATGAGCCCCTACGAGCGGCTCATCGGTGACGCGATCCGCGGCGAGGGGCTGCTGTTCGCGCGCGAGGACGGCGTCGAGGAGGCCTGGCGCGTGGTGGACAAGGTCCTGACCCGTCACTCGCGGGTGTTGCCGTACGAGCCCGGGACGTGGGGCCCGGCCGAGGCCGACGGTCTGATCCTCCACGACGGCGGTTGGCACGACCCGGTCGTGAAGCCGGGATCCGCATGAGGCGCGACGACGAGGAGCAGCGATGAGTGACGTGGAGGTCGACGGGCAGAAGCAGGCCGCGGGGGAGCTCGCGGCGTCGTGGGTCGAGTCCGGCATGATCGTCGGGCTCGGCACCGGCAGCACCGCGGTTCACACGATCCGTGCGATCGGTGCGCGCATCGAGAGCGGCGACCTGCGCGAGGTCCTCGGCATCCCCACGTCGCGCGCGAGCGAGGCGGAGGCCATCGTGCGCAACGTCCCGCTGACCACGCTCGCCGAGCACCCCGTGGTCGATCTCACGATCGACGGCGCCGACGAGGTCGACGACTCGCTCGACCTCGTCAAGGGCGCGGGCGGGGCGCTCTGGCGCGAGAAGATGGTGGCGCAGGCGAGCGTGCGCGAGGTCATCGTCGTCGACCACACGAAGCCGTCGCCGCAGCTCGGCACCCGCAGCGTGCTGCCGGTGGAGGTCGCGCAGTTCGGCTGGCGACCCGAGGCCGAGTACCTCGACGACATGGGCGCGACCGTCACCGTGCGGCGTGGCGCCGACGGCGCCGAGTTCGTGACCGACGAGGGGAACTGGGTGCTCGACTGCGCGTTCGGCGCGATCGCGGACCCGGCCCGGCTCGCGGCACTCCTCGACCGGCGCGCCGGGATCGTGGAGCACGGGCTGTTCCTCGGTCTCGCGACCGACCTCCTCGTCGCAGGCCCGGCGGGCGTCGAGCACCGCACGCGTCCGTAGGCGTCGATGACGGGGCCTGACGAGATCTGGCTGGTTCGGCACGGCGCCACCGAGTGGACGGCGACGCGTCAGCACACCGGGCGCACCGACCTGCCGCTCACCGACGAGGGGCGACGCGACGCCGCCGCGCTGTACAAGCCGCTCGACCGGCAGGCGTTCGCCGCGGCCTTCACCAGCCCGTTGGTCCGGGCCCGCGACACGGCCCGGATCGCCGGCTTCGCCGACGCCGAGGTGCTCGACGACCTTCGAGAGTGGGACTACGGCGTCTACGAGGGACGTACGACCGCGGAGATCCGCCGGGAGGTCCCGGGCTGGAGCGTGTGGTCCGATCCCATCGTCGACGGTGAGTCGCTCGACGGCGTCGCCGTGCGCGTGGGCCGGGTGCTCGACCGGATCGACGCGGTCGACGGGCGGGTCGTGCTCTTCGCCCATGCCCACGTCCTGCGGATCCTCGCCGTGTGCGCGCTCGGGCTCGACCCGTCGGCCGGGAAGGTGCTCGCCCTCGAGGCGGGCTCGATCAGCGTGCTCGGCCACGAGCACGACTACCGGGCGATCCGCCGCTGGAACCAGGTGCCCTGAGCCGTCCGTCCTCCGCTGTCTCTGGGGTCGGGCGAGAATGCCCGAGAAATGGCGGCGGTCAGGCGGGGATCGGTGGCAGGGCCTGCTGCTCGTCCATCATGTCGGCCATCACGGCCTCGATGAACGCGGTGGCGTCGTCGCTCGGGCCGCCGGCGACGCCGCCGTAGATGGCGCTGCTCTTGGCCGGCTCGTCCTTGTGCTCGAGCGCGTACCGGACCGCGTCGTCGAGGTCGGTCGCGAACGTGTCGGCGAGACCGTCCTGGGTCTGGGGCCGGGTCACCGCCATGTGGATCGAGTTCGGGTACTGCTGGCCGTTGAACCGCCAGCCACGGGTCCGCATGAAGTCGTTCACGTGGTAGATGTCGAACTCGTCCGACGTGAAGCTGAAGCAGAACGTCGGCGAGCCGATGATGCGCAGCTCCGAGTGCGCCTTCACGGCGTCCTGCATCGCGAACGCGGTCTCGAAGATCGCGCGCGCGTAGCGCAGGTAACCCTCCCGACCGAGCGACACCATTCCTGCCCACGTCGCCGCGAGCAGCCCACCCGAGCGCGAGCCGTCGATCCCGGGGGAGCAGTACTTCCCGCCCGTCCAGTCGGTGAGGTAGAAGTACTGGCCGTTGCGCAGCACCTTGTCGCGGAACAGCAGCACCGACGTGCCCTTCAATCCGTAGGCGTACTTGTGGGTGTCGGCGGAGATGCTCGTGACGCCCGGGACGCGGAAGTCGAACGGCGGGATGTCGTAGCCGAGCTGCTCGCCCCACGGCAGGATGAACCCGCCGAGGCAGCCGTCGACGTGGAGCCCGATCCCGGAGTCGAGCGCGAGCCGGCCCATCTCCTCGATCGGGTCGATGGTGCCGTAGCCGTAGTTGCACGCGGAGCCGATCAGCGCGGCGGTGTTCTCGTCGATCAGCGCGGTCGATCGCGCCGACGTCCACCTGCGCGGTGACGGGGTCGACCGGCGCCTGGCGCAGCTCGACGTCGACCAGGTGGCACGCCTTGTTGAAGGCGGGGTGCGCGGTCTCGGGCTTGACGATGTTCGGGTGCGCGATGCCCTTCACGTTGCGGGCCCACTCGCGATAGGCGAGCACCGAGTGCAGGATGCTGCCGCTGCCGCCGGACGTGATGAGCCCGACCGGACCGTCGTCGGCGCTCTCGGCCGCGCTCCCGTGCATGAGGTCGAGGGTCATCGCGATGATCTCGCCCTCGAACCGCGTCGCGCTCGGGCACATGTCGCGCTGGAGCACGTTCATGTGGCTGTACATGCCGAACACTTCGTTCATGAAGTCGTAGTGGTCGTGGTCACCGCAATACATGGTGCCGGAGCACTTGCCGGTCTCCCACGTCTTGTCCTCGTCGGTCGCGATCTCGCGCAGCTCGGCGATGATCGCGTTGCGGTCGCGACCCTCGGACGGCAGGCCACGGAGCACTGGGTAGCGGTCGGCGTAGGGGTAGGCGCTCATGAACGATCCTCGGGGTCGGGGGGGGGTCAGCCGTTGAGGGCCGCGGAGATGTCGCGCAGGGCTTCGAACGCGGCGATGAACTGGGTCTGCAACAGGTCGTAGGTGGCGCGGTGCTCGGTTCTCGGCTCCACGACGCCGACGGTGTCGACCATGCCGGCGAGGTCGGCGTCGTCGAGCACGCCGCCCCGGTACAGCGCGTAGAGCGCGGTGGCGCGGGCGATGGTCTGGTGCGGGTTGCGCAGGGGTGCGACGGGACGGCCGAGGATGTCGGCGAGCGTCTGCACCCACTGCTCGGAGCGGGCGGCGCCGCCACCGAACACGATCTCGTCGCCGCGATGCCCGGAGAAGCCCTCCACGATCGGCAGCAGCCACCCGAGATTGAAGCCCAGGCCCTCGATCACGGCGCGGACGAGGTCGCGACGCTCGGTGTCGAGCGACAGGTTGAGGAACCCGCCGCGCATCGTGCCGTTCGCGCTCGGTGAGAGCGACCCGGCGAGCCAGGGCAGGAACAGGATCTTGCCGCTCCCCGGCGGGACCGCGGCGAGCACGCGATCGAGCGCGGCGAACGGATCCTCGGTCGCGTGGTCGCCGAGCTCGTCGGTCGCGTGCACGACGTGCTCGAGTACGTGCTCGACGACCTTCCCGGACAGCCCGTTCTCGGCCCACACGAGGTACTCGCCCGCGAACGGCCCCGGCATCGACAGCACCTCGTGATCGAGGTCGGTGCCGAACTTCTCGGTGGTGTCGAGCATCACCGACGTGGTGCCGATCATCAGGCCGATGCGCGCGTCGGCCCGGGCGCCGGTGGCGATCGCGCCCGCGTGGCTGTCGTTGATCGCCGCGTGCACGACGGCTCCGGCCGGGAGGCCGAGCTCCGCCGCGACCTCGCCGCGGAATGTGCCGACCGGGTCGTCGAGCGGACGTAACGGGGGCAGCTTCGAGGCGTCGATGCCGCTCATCTGCACGAGCACCGGGTCGTACTCCGTGGCGCCGAGCGTGCGGTTGTCGATCAGCTGGGACGTGAACTGCGTGCACTGGTTGGCGACGATCTCGCCGGTGAGGCGCGCCGCGACGAGCTCCATGACCTCGAGGTACGCCGCCGTCCGGGCGTGGATCTCGGGCTCGTCGTGCTGGAAGTGGAGCATGTGGGACAGCGACAGGCCGGCGCCCACGGGCGGGATCCCGTGGTGATCGGTGAACGTCATGAACGCCTCGGGCTCGCGTCCGAGGATCTCGAGGCAGTGGTCGGTGCCCCGCATGTCGAGGTACATGACCAGCGGCCCGATCGGCTCACCGGTCGCGTCCACGGGCACCGTCGACGAGTACTGGCTGTCGATCCCGATGTGCGCGACCTCGGCGGCTGCCCCTGGCGCGGCGGCCACCACCTCCCGGGTGGCGCCGACGACCGCGGCCCAGAGCTCGGCCGGGTCCTGGGTGGCGATCTCGCCGTCGCGCACGGTTCGGATCGGCCGGGCCGCGGCGGCGACCAACCGGCCGGTCTCGTCGACGAGCGCGACCTTGGCGTTGGTCGTTCCGACGTCGATCCCGAGCGCGTGGGTCACCTGCGGAGGTTAGCGATCGTCGTCACGCGCCCGTCGGGCCGGAGGCGGTCAGCGTGGGTCGCACCCGTGCCCGTGGGCGGGGTCGCCGGGGCGGTGGTGGTCGTGTCCGGCCCCGCAGTGCTCGGGGGTCGACGACGCGGTGCGGGTCGTCGTCGCGAAGTCGAGCTTCAGATCTCCGGCCTTGTCCGCGATCGTGAGCTGCTGGGACCCGAACGGGACCAGGGCCCAGGGGTTGTCGTAGCGCTTGCCGGAGTCGAGCGCGACGGGCCGGCCCTTCACGGTCAGCGCGCCGGTGGTGCCGAACGTGACGAGCCCCTCGGTCGGCGACGCGTAGCTCACGTCGAAGCCGCCGGCGAGCCCGTTGACCGGCGCGCGCAGGCGCGACGTGGATCGCGCCGCCCAGCACCGCGGCACGGAACCGGGCGAAGTCGCCGAACGTCTTCGCGTCGCCCACCTGCGTGAACCAGACGTCGTCGGCTCCACCCGGGGCGACGAGGTCGAACGGCTTCGTCAGCCCGTGGGTGTAGATGCCGGGGTCGGTGTAGGTGCGCCACTGCATCGGGCGCCACGACCACAGCGCCACGTAGCCGTTCCCCTTGCGCCCGAACGTCCAGCCGTTCTGCTGCACGACCTCGTCGAACCGCTCCTGCGGGAAGTACGCGTGCGTGTAGTCGAGGTACTTGAACGCGGTCAGCGGCGGTCCCGGGTTCGCGAAGGCGGGCGCATAGAGACTGACCGACAGTGCGCCGTGCTGCGCGGCGCGCGGCAGGCTGCCGTTCCCCGTCCAGTAGCCGTCGTCGTCGGGCCACTGCGTGCCCGACTGCGGCTCGTTCTTCGGATGGGTGGTGAACACGATCGCCTGCTCGTCGAGCGTGGCCTGCGAGATGTGGTGCTGCTCGCTCGCGAATCCGGGCCGGTACGACTGCGCGGTGGAGAGCATCACCGAGTCGGAGCGGTACGTGTAGGTGTCCACGGCGGTGAGCAGCGCGAAGCCGAGCATCGCCTGGAGCGACTGCGCGAGGTTCTGCGCGACGGTGCGGTTCCCACCGGTGAGGTCGGCGATGGGCTTGAAGTCCTTGAAGAAGTCGGACTCCCACAGGCCGTACCGGTCCAGGGTGTCCATCGTGAGCGGGACGGTCTGCCACGCGGTCTGCGCGCCCTTCTCCCACCAGAACTCGACCTCGTTCGGGTCGGAGAACGAGTGCCCGTCGATGCCGGTCTGCGTGTGGTCGACCGGCGCCGCGGCGTCGAGGGCGACTCCCATGTGCTCCTGGTCGACGGTCGTGTACTTGGACTGTGCGACCCGGAGGATCACCGCCGGTACCCGGTAGCGCCGCGCCCGCGCCATCAGCGTCGCGCCCGGGTCGCCGGTGGAGTTGTACCCGAGGGTGGTGTCGTCGAACAGCAGCTTCGACAGGTTGAAGATGTCCTGGTCGGTCGCGACGCTCTTGTCCTTCATGTACGAGCGCCCGTGGGTCGCGCCGTCGTTGCCCTTCTGGATGTGCAGCGCGATGTCGAACAGCAGGAGGTCGAGGACCATCGACGCCCGCCGGCTGAGCACCGGGTCGTTGACCCACTCCACGATGGTGATCAGCGCGTCGAACGTCTTCTGGTAGTAGACGTCGGAGTGCCATTCGGTGAAGCCGTACTTCGCCTTCTCGGTGAGCCACTTGTCGATCAGCCCGTGCGCGCGGTCGCGGTGCCAGGCGCCGGTGTGACCGTCGGAGGAGAACACGTCGTTCGGGAACGCCTGGCCGGCCAGGTACTCGTCGGCGTGGTACAGCAGCCGGTGGTTCTCGGACCAGTAGTACCGCTGGTCGATCACCCCGGCGGGCTGCGGATCGGTGTACCAGTACTTGAAGCTCTTGAAGTGCGCCTCGGTCGCGGCGCGCACGTCGGCCGGGAGCAGGTCGCGGTAGCCGTACCAGAGGTTCATGAGGTACGTGAGGTCGAAGTCCGACGTGTCGACGTAGTTGTCGAACCGCGAGAACGAGTTCGCGAAGTCGGCCATGGTGATGCCCGCGGTGTCGAACGGCTGACCCGTCCGTCGCGCGTGCTCGGCGTTCGCGATGAGGTTGGTGAACGATCCCGGCGCGAACTGCGTGGAGGCGTAGTCGAGGTACGAGTTCTGACGCGCCCGCAGGTAGGACGTGGGAACGAAGCCGTCGGTCGTGCGGGGACCGGGCGGATCCGGGTCGAGGAGCACACGACAGCCTGTCGCGACCATGGCCAACGTCAACACGACGACGAGCGACTTCCGCACGTGATCCCCCTCCACCCGAAGCGGGAAAGCCTCGCACGGTGGCCCGCGGCCACGCAACGTGGCCTGCCTCGTCGGCGGCTCTGCCACTATGGCGTCGTGGCTGAGCCGGTGATCGTGTTCGGGATGCTCGACGGCATGATCGAGCACCTGTTCACCCGAGAGCAGCGCACCCGGCTCGAGGCGTGCGGGCAGGTTGCGGACCCGGTGCCGCTGGCCGCCTGGGACGATCCGCGCGCCGACGCGCTCCTCGCGGAGGCGGAGATCCTCGTGGGCCACTGGGGTTGCCCCACCCTCACCGCCGCGGTGCTCGAGCGCGCGCCGAGGCTGCGCCTCTTCGCCTACGGCGCCGGAACGGTGAAGTGGCAGGTGACCGACGCCGTGTTCGAGCGCGGCATCGTGGTGACCTCGGCCGCGGCTGCGAACGCGGTGCCGGTCGCGGAGTACGCGGTCGCGGCGATCCTGCTCGCCAACAAGGGGGTCTTCCTCGTCCGCGAGCTGCAGCGCGACCCCGACGCGCAGGTCACCCTGGATCGATCGCGTGTCGGCAACTGCGGGAGCGCGCGTCGGGATCGTGGGCGCGTCGTTCGTCGGACGGCTCGTGATCGACGCGCTGCGGGCCACCGACCTCGAGTGCGCGGTGTATGACCCGTACCTCAGCGACGAGGAGGCGGACGCGCTCGGCGTGGAGAAGGTCGAGGCGCTGGACGAGCTCTGCGCGTCGGTGCGGCTGCTGTCCATCCACGCACCCGACATCCCACCGACCCGCGGGATGATCGGCGCTGCGCAGCTCGCGGCGTTGCCCGATGGCGCGACGGTGGTGAACACGGCCCGGCCCGCGCTCGTCGACCAGGACGCGCTCGTCGCAGAGCTCACGTCCGGCCGGCTCGCCGCGGTGCTCGACGTGACCGAGCCCGATCCGCTGCCGGCCGGCCATCCGCTGCTCGCGCTCCCGAACGCGTTCGTCACGCCGCACGTCGCCGGGGCGATGGGCAACGAGCTCGTCCGCCTCTCCGAGCTCGCGGTGACCGAGGTGGAGCGGTTCGTGGCCGGTGAGCCGCCGCTCCATCCGGTCGTCGCCGCCGATCTCGATCGGATCGCGTGACGGGGATCCGTCCGGGACTCTGCTCGGTCACGCTGCGGGCCCGGACCGTGGACGACATCGCCCGGATCGCCGCCGAGTGCGGGCTCGCGGCGATCGAATGGGGGGGCGACGTGCACGTGCCCCCCGGCGACACTGCGGCGGCGTGCCGCGCGCGCGACGCGTCGATGGCCGCGGACCTCGACGTCGCGTCCTACGGCTCGTACGCCTTCGCGCTCGGGCTCCCGGATGCCGACGAGTCCGCCGCGGTGCTCGACACCGCGATCGCGCTCGGCGCGCCGAACGTTCGGGTGTGGGCCGGGTTCGGCGTCACCGCCGAGGGGGCGCGGTTCGACGCTGCTCTCGGCCGCGTTGGCGCAGTTCGCGGGCGCCGCCGCAGCCCGCGGTCTCACCGTCGGGCTCGAGTACCACGGCGGGACCGCGACGGCGACGGTGGCGGGAACGCTGGCGTTGCTCGACGCGGTGGGCGCGCCGAACGTCATGTCGTACTGGCAGCCGCCGTACTGGCGGGGACCCACGACTCCGGGAGCCGACGCGGCCGAGATCGCGTCGCTCGGCGCGCGGCTGTCGCACCTGCACGTGTACGAGTGGGCCGGCCCGGAGGACCGCCGCCCGCTCGTCGACGGCGCCGACCGGTGGAGTGCGGTGCTCGATGCTGCGTCGGCGCTCGGGGGCGACCGCGTCGCGTTCGTCGAGTTCGTCGCCGGCGACGACCCCGACGCGCTGCGGCGCGACGCCGCCACCCTTCGTTCCTGGCTGCCCCCCGGCGTTTCTGCGGTGAAGTCCGAGCCCTGACACCGATTTCGCCGCGAGAAACACGGGAGTCTCTCCTGGCCCCGCAGCTCAGGGCTCGTCCAGCACGACCCGCTCGAAGAGGTCGGCGGTGCGCGCCGCGATGGGGCCCCAGTCGAAGCGCGGGCGCAGCGCGGTCATCGCGGCGCGGGCCGCGTCGAGTCGCTCGTGCGTGAGCGCGTCGAGCGCGGGCGCGATCTCGGCCGCGGTGTGGCCCACTCGGATGCCTGCGTCGCCGAGCATCTCGGTGAGGAACGGCCAGTCGGAGACCAGAGCAGGGAGGCCGACGCCGATCGCGTCCGCGAGGGTTCCGGTGGCGAGCATGTCGCCGTCGGGATCGAAGGGGAAGGCGAGCGCGTCGCACGCCGCGAGCCGGGCCGAGTACGTCGCCTCGTCGGCGTGGCGGTACCGCTCGGCGATGGCGATGCGCGGGTCGTCCGGAGCGGTCTCGCCGAACGCCAGCGACCAGCACACGACCTGGAGGTCCTGACGCCGGCACCCGGTGACGGCGCGGAGGAACTCGCCGACCCGCTTGTCGGTGCGTGGCGCCCCGACGAGCCCGATGCGCAGACCGGTGGGGGCCAACCCGAGCCGGGCCTCGGCGTCGGCGCGTGGCATCGATGCCGCCTGCGGCCAGAGGTCGCCGAAGTGCCCGTGCGGGATCACCTCGTGCCGGCAATCGGGCCGGAAGCGGTAGCGGGCGAGCATCCGATCGCGGCCCCACGCCGTGTGGTGGATCACGCCGGCGGCGACGTCGGCCCACCGCTGGTAGATCGGATCGAACACGTCGGCGCGCTTGTCGTGCGGGGTGAGGTTGTGCGCGGTCCAGACCACCGGGATGCCGTGCGCCGCGAGCCACGCGACGAGCCGCTCGTGGATCTCGGGATCGTCGAAGCCGAACCACTCGGGCCAGTGCAGGTGCAGGAGCTCGACGGCGCGGAGGTCGACGGCGCGGTCGGCCTGCACGCCGATCGGCGACGCGACCTCGAGGACCCGGTCGTCGATCGGGGTGTACAGCAGGCGGTCGTACCAGTGGCCGTACGCGGTGCTCGCGACGCGGAGCTTCGGCGTGACGCGGGCGGTGAGCCGGACGGCGCGCACCGGGTCGACGTCGATCTGGTGCACCGCTGCGAGTCCCGAGTACGGCGTGGCCCACTCGTGGAGGCCGTCGACGACGACGCGCGTCGTCGCATGCGGTGCACTGGCGTCGAGCTCGACGTGGAGCGGCGCGCGGGCGGTCTCGGGTACGACGAGCGCGATGCCCTCCGCACGGTCGCCGACGGTCAGATCGTGCTCCACCACGAGGGTTCGTCGGTCGACCGTGTACGTGGTGGTGCACGAGCCGGCGACGGGCTCGGGGCGCGCGCCGTCGAGACCGCGTCCGGTCACCGCGAGCGCGTCCCAGTGCGCGGTGACGGAGTCGGTGCCGGCATCGAGCCGGACCGGGAGCTCACCGGTGGTGGCTCGCCGGCCCCGGCTCACGACGAGCGGCGCCCACACGACCAGATCGTTGTCGACCGGTGCCTCGAAGGTCCCGGGGTCGTGGGGGATGGGCAGGTAGTGGCTCCGGGTGACGCCGACGAAGGGCACGACGGCGCGCCGGCCGGGTGCGGCGTGCACCCAGACCCCCGCGGCCCGCTCGGCCTCGAAGCGCACCAGCCGATCGGTGCGGCGGTACGTGTCGGCGGGCGAGGCGGCGGCGACGGGTGGTGCCTGCCGCAGGGTCGCACCGGCCCAGGCGAGCTTGCCGAGGACGTCGAGCGTGAGCTGCAGCCGACGTGCCGGGCCGCGGTAGGCGTCCTGGTCGCGGTGGCGATGGGCATCGGCGACGCCGTCGGGGTCGAACCGGACCGTGGTGGCCGCGAACGCGTCGATGCCCCGCCGGACCCACGCCTCGGCGCGGTCGTCGCGGAGGTCGTCGCGCAGCGCGAGCGCGGCCAGCTCGACCGTCAGCGCGTCGGCGAGGACGCCGGTCGATCGACCCCACGGGATCGCGGCGCCGTCAGGACCCGCGACCGTGTCGACGAGTGCGAGCGCGGTGCGCGTGCCGTCGCGCCACCGGGGTCCGATGAGCGGCGCGAGCGGCTCGCAGAACAGCCAGAGGTCGGCCGTGTAGATGTCGTAGCGGCCGGACGCGTCGTTGGAGTCGTCCAGGTATCCGTCGGGGTTCTCGGTGAGGAGCGCGGCGAGGCGGCCGATGAGATCTTCGAGCGGCGCGCGGTCGTCGGCGAGCCCGAGCTCGGCGCGTGCGAGCTCGCAACGCGACAGCACGGCGGCGTAGTTGCGCGGCAGGACGTCGGCGGTGAGGAGCTCGATCCAGTCGCGACTGTCGACGGCCCGTGCGACCTCCTCCCGTTGCTCGTCGGAGCACGAGGCGAGGAGGGGATTGCCGTCGAAACCGCCGGCCCGGAGCAGCGTCTCGGCGATGCGGTACGAGAAGAACGTGTGGGTGTTCCGACCGTCGACCTGCCCGAGCTGCTCGGTGACGAGCGCGTCGATGGGAACGTCGGCGACCTCCCGCACGCCGCCGTGCGCGAGGTGCGTGAGCGTGAACAGGAGGTCGGCCCGGACGTCGGCGTCGACCGGGTGGCCGGCGAAGGTGTGCGGGATGCGCCAGCCGGGGAAGTGGGCCCGGGCGAGCGCGCCGACGGCTTCCACGGTGAAGCCGAGCAGTCCGTCGGCGAGTGCCCGGCTGTCGTCGATCAGGACACCCATCGTCGGTACTCGCCCTCGATTCGGTCGGTCGACCACGGGCCGTCGTGCACCAGGACGCGGTACCGCAGATCGAGGGGCGCCGGGCCGATCGTCATCGGCTCGTCCCAGAGGAAGGCGGCGTTCACGAAGTTCGCCCAGCCCTCGCCGTAGGTGTCGGCGCGTGTGGACGCGTACCACGGCGTCGGGAAGCGCGGGTTGTCGGGATGGTCGAGGATCACGACGCCGGCCGGCGCGGGCACGGGCGACCCCGTCGTGCGCGATGCCGTCGATCGCGAGCCACCGCGACGGCTCGCCGAGCGCTCGTTCGCGCTCGGTGCCGTCGTCGAGGCGCAGCACCGTGTCGGTCCACGTCGGTGCGCCACGAAGGGTCAGGCCGCCGTAGCCGCCCCACGTCGTGAACGGCGTGCGGTCGAGCACCGTCGGCCGGGGGACCGAGAGTCGCTCGGTCCAGTCGATGCGGTGGGTGGCGTCGTCGACCGCGGCCGCGCGCAGCGTCCGTGGTCTCGGTCACGCGGACGGTCGTGCCATCCGGCGCGATCCAGTCGATGGCGGCGTCGACACCGTCGTCGGTGTCGGTGACGCGGCTCGTGCGCAGCGTGCCGAACTCGCCGTACTCCTCCCAGAAGTTCTCCTCGTCCACGAACTTGATCGTGAACCAGAGCGCGTGGTGCCACGGGTGGTCGGCCGGTGCCTCCACGCTCAGCACTGCGCCCGCCGGCGTGGTGAGCGGGTGCACGTACGGCCGCGGCGCGTCCCAGACGCAGGGGAGTTCCACGCCCGGAACCTATGTCACCCGCGTACCATCGGCCCATGCCGTCGCCCGCGCCGATCGTCGCCGTCGATCCGGTGCTCGACCCTGCCGACGAGACGGCCGTCCGGACGTTGTGCACGACGTTCGGCCGGTACCGGACCTACGGCGAGCTCGAGCCGATCGAGATCCCCGAGGGACCGGGTCTCGCGCAACGGCACGACAGCGTCAGGAACTTCCTGCGCTCGGGCGGGCTCGGAGGGGCGCAGGAGCGCGTGGGCACGCTCGCCGCGCGCACCAGCTACTTCCGGGAGGAGTACGCGTACGCCGGCGAGCTGTTCACCCCCGCGATCGCGCCGTTCCTGCACTCGGAGCGCCTCGCCGCGGCCGCCCGCACCGTCCACGGCCGACCGGTGATCGAGCCGCAGATCGCGTACGCCAACCTCATGGTCCCCGGCCAGGAGCTCGCGGTCCACACCGACGTCCCCGAGTTCCGCGGCGTCAGCCGCAAGACCGTCCCGCAGTGGCTCCTCGTGGTCATGCACCACTCCGGCTTGTTCCACGCGTGGAGGCTCCACATCGCCACCGGCATCGCGTGGTTCTCGGATCTCGACGGTGGTGCGCTCGCGTACTGGCCCGACGGTCCGGACGGCGAGCTGGTGCTGCACCCGATCCGGTCCAACTCCGCGCTCGTGCTCGACACGGACTCCGTGTTCCACGGGGTCGCACGCGTCGCACCGGTGGACCGCGGCGGCGATGCCCGCCGATCCGGCCGGGGTGTGGGCTGGCCGCCGAGGGCGACCGGTGGGTGCTGCGGAGCGCGGACGGCGACGTCCTCGCCGACTACGACTGGTCCGAGCTCCGACTGTCGGTGTCGTGGAAGGCCTACTGCTTCGCCGGCGACGCGGCGCGCGACGCCTGGCGGTCACACGCCGACGACCTCACGCTCGACGACATCCTCGAGACGCTCCGCGCCGACCTGTCGTCGCGCCGCGGCGTCGACGTGGCCCGCGACGAGCACCTCGGTCTCGCGCTCATCGACGAGTACATCCGCTTTCCCGTGACCGCGCCCTGACCGCGGGCCGGCGAGTTCAGCCGCGGGCGAGGATCTCGGCGTGGAGCACGGCGAACCAGCCGTCGGGCTGCTCGGCCCAGGTGCGCCACGCCGCCGAGATCGTCTCGAGCTCGGCGCGATCGGCGTAGCCGTACTCGACGGCCTGCTCGGCGAACGACGACGCCACCACCCGGTCCGCCCAGAGCCCACCCCACCACGCGCGCGACTCGGGGTCGGCGAAGGTCCAGGTGGAGCTCGACGACGTGACGTCCGTGAACCCCGCCTGCTGCGCCCAGCCGAGGAGGTACCGGCCGGCGTCGGCCTCGGCGCGGTTGTGCTCCGTGATCTGGTGGTACAGCTGCGTTCCACCGCACGAGGAGGGGATTGTCCGGCGCCCACGCGAACGAGGCGTAGATGCCGTCGCGGACCGCGACCACGCCGCCGGGCCGGGTGACCCGACGCATCTCGCGCAGCGCGTCGACGGGATGGGAGAGGTGCTGCAGCACCTGGTGCGCGTGCACGACGTCGTAGGTCGCGTCCGGCGCGTCGAGCGCATAGACGTCGCCGACGGCGAACGTCACGTGGTCGGGCGCCGTGTTGATCTCGTTGGCGGCGGCGACCGCGTCCTCGGCCGCGTCGATGCCCAGCACCGGTCCCGGCGCGACGCGTGCCGCGAGGTCGAGCGTGATGTTCCCCGGCCCGCAGCCGACGTCGAGCAGTGACTGCCCCGGTGCGAGGTGCGGGAGCAGGTACGCGGCGGAGTTCTCGGCGGTGCGCCACCGATGGCTGCGCAGGACCGACTCGTGATGGCCGTGCGAATACGTGTCGGGAGGCATCCCGGCATCGTCCCAGGTCGGTCGCCGTCATGCCGCGAGAGTTACGGCGCCGTAGGGTGCCGCCCGGACGGACGGGGGTCATCGGATGGACGTGGCACTGACGGGTGGGCCGGTCGAGATCCTGAACGCGCTCGACCTCGATCGGACGGACACGGGAATCGCACCGCGCCGGCTCCCGGCGTGGACGCGCCCGCAGATCCCCGACCTCTTCATGGAGTTCATGGTCACCCTCGGCTCGGGCGTCCGGGTGGCGGTGCGGACCGACGCGCCGTGGATCGAGCTGGACGTGGTCCCCACCGGCTTCGAGGTGAGGACGATGCCGGCCCCGACGATCGCCTACGACCTCGTGGTCGACGGCAGGCGCGTCGACCGTCGGGTCGTCGACTTCGGGCCGCGTCTCGTGCTCGACCTCGCGAGGTTCGACGTGTCGGTGCGGGCCGGTGATGTCGGCACGCTCCGGTTCGACGGGCTCGGCGACGGGATGAAGGACGTCGAGATCTGGCTGTCACAGGCGGCGCAATCGGAGCTCCGCGCGCTGCGGCTCGGCGACGGTGCCCGCGTCGAGGCGCCGCGGCACACCAAGCGGCGCTGGGTGCACTACGGCAGCTCGATCAGCCACTGCATCGAGGCCCACGGACCCACCGACGTGTGGCCGGCCGTCGCGGCCCGACTCGGCGACGTCGAGCTCCTCCAGCTCGCGTTCGCCGGCCAGTGCCACCTCGACCAGTTCGTCGCGCGCACGATCGGCGAGCAGCCGGTCGACCTCATCAGCATGAAGGTCGGCATCAACGTGGTGAACGCGAACAGCCTGAACGAGCGCACCTTCCCGAGCGCCCTCCACGGGTTCCTCGACACCGTGCGCGATCGCCACCCCGACGCGCCGCTCGTCGTGGCCTCCCCGATCGTGTGCCCGATGGTCGAGGATCATCCGGGCCCGACCATTCCCGACGCCGGCGGAGGATTCCGGGTGATCGAGGGCGCACCGCCCGAGCTGCGGGCCACCGACCTCACGCTGAAGCGAATCCGCACGATCATTCGCGAGCTGGTCGCGGGCCGGCGGGAGCGTGGCGACGCGAACCTCCACCATCTCGACGGGCTCGAGCTGTTCGGTCCCGACGACGTCGGGGACCTCCCCGACGGACTGCACCCGAACGCCGACGGGTACGTGCGGATGGGCGAGCGGTTCGCGGCCCACGCCTTCGCACCCGGCGGCCCGTTCGCCGGCTGATCCGCCCGTCCACGGCGAGCCCGGCTCGGGGTACCGTCGGGCGGACCCGGGGAGGTTCCCATGCCCTACGTGAGTGACCGGATCGTCCACGACGCGGACGCCCACATCATGGAGACGCCGACGTGGCTGCGCGACCACGCGGACCCGGGCCTGCGCGACCGCATCCGCCCGCTCGAGCTCAGCGGCGGCAACGAGCTCCGCCAGACCGGCGACCCTGAGGAGCAGCTCCGGGACCTGACCGCGGCGTTCGAGCGGCTGGCCGTCAAGCATGCGTCGGACGAGTACCGCGCCACCGAGGCCGCCGACATCATGAGCCGGAAGAACTTCGCCGCGACCGGCTCGTTCGTCGCGGAGGACCGCACGCGTGCCCTCGACCTCCTCGGCTTCTCGAGCCAGCTCGTCTTCAACACGTTCCACAACCGTCGGTTGCACGACTGGGAGCACCGCGAGGACCTTGACTACGCATACGGCGTCGCGCGTGCGCACAACCGCGGGATGACCGAGTTCTGCGCGGTCGACCCGCGCCTGCTCTCGACGCTCTACGTGCCCCTCGTCGACTTCGACCGCGCCTCGGCGATGGCCGACGAGGCGATCGCGATGGGCGCGGCGGCGCTGCTCGTCGCGTCCGGCTGCCCGAAAGGTCACTCGCCGAGCCACCGGTCCCTCGACCCGGTGTGGGCGAAGGCGCAGGAGGCGGGCGTCCCGATCGTCTTCCACGTGGGGGGCACCGACGACCTCATCGATCCCGCGTACTTCCTGAACGGTCTCCCGATCCCGCCCGACTTCCACGGCGGCGAGGAGAACTTCCGCTCGGTCGACTACATGGGGATCCCCGGGCCGCCCGCGCAGACGCTGGCGACGATGATCTTCGACGGCGTGCTCGAGCGCTTCCCGGACCTGCGCATCGGCGTGATCGAGCAGGGCGCGATCTGGGTGCCGTCGTGGCTGCGCCAGATGGAGTCCGCGTTCGAGGCGTTCCACCGACACGAGGAGCGGCTCCAGCAGCTCAGCCTGCGGCCCACCGACTACGTGCGGCGCCAGGTGCGGTTCACGCCGTACCCCACCGAGGACGTCGGGTGGATCGTGGCGCAGGCCGGCCCGGAGGTGGTGCTCTTCTCGTCCGACTACCCGCACGTCGAGGGCGGGCGGAAGCCCTACGAGCGCTTCGAGGCGTCGCTCGGTGACGCGTCCGACGCGGTCCGGCGGGCGTTCTACTGCGACAACTTCCTCGACCTCATGGGCACCGCCGGCGCGGCGCTCGCCGCGTGAGGGGCAGGGCATGACGGCCGCAGCGGCGACGGCTTTCGACCCCCGGGTCCCCGGCGCCTTCCTCACGGCCGACTATTTCGCGCGTCTGGCCGAGCTCCGGCAGGCCGGTCCGCTCCACCAGCTCGACGACGACGTCTTCCTCGTGCCGCGCTATGCGGAGGTGCGTGCGATCTCGCGGGATCCACAGACGTTCTGCTCGAGTCGGGGTGTGCTCGTGAACGACCCCCTCCGGTCGGCGCCGGCCGACATGTCCGGCTCGGTGCTGCACACCGACCCGCCCGAGCACGCCGAGTGGCGCAAGCTCGTGAACCGCGAGTTCACGCCTCGCGGCGTCGCCCACTTCGAACCGCGCGTGCGCGAGCTCGCGGTCGCGGTGCTCGACGCCGCGCCGGTGGGCGAGGAGTTCGACGCCGTCGGCGGGCTCACCGCTCCCTTCCCGGTGCAGGTGATCGCCGAGCTCCTCGGCGTGGGCGACGCCGACCGCGACGATTTCCGTCGCTGGTCGGACGCCATGATCGAGGCGCCCGACAGCGACGACCCAGAGGTGTTGACGCGCGCGGGTGAGCTCTGGCGGTTCCTCGACGAGCACCTGCGCGACCGTGTCGCGCATCCGCGCGACGACCTGACGTCGATGCTGATGCACGCGGAGTTCGGAGGGCGCCCACTCACCCACGCGGAGGCGCGCATGTTCTGCCTCTCGCTGCTGGTGGCCGGCAACGAGACCACGCGTCACCTCCTCTCGGGCACCTTCCTCGCGCTCTGGCAGCACCCGGACCAGCGGGCCGCGCTCGCCGCCGACCCGGCGGGGGTCCCCGCGGCGGTGGAGGAGTGCCTGCGGTGGGTGACGCCGATCCAGGCCTTCGGCCGGACGTCGACCCGCGCCACCGAGGTCGGCGGGGTCCCGCTGCCGGCCGACGCGTTCGTCGTCATGCTCTACGCGTCGGCGAACCGGGACGAGACCGCGTTCGGACCGACGGCGGACCGGTTCGACGTGACGCGTCCGGTCGACCCTCCGCACCTCGCGTTCGGATTCGGGGAGCACCTCTGTCTCGGCGCGGCGCTCGCCCGCATGGAGGCCCGGATCTTCCTCGACGAGCTCCTGGCCCGCACCCCGCACTGGGAGGTGACCGGCGATCCCGAGTGGGCGCCGTCGACCCTGGTGAGGGGGATGCGCTCGCTCCCGATCCGCCGTGCGAGCATGCCCCGATGATCCACGGCCACCTGCACCCCGACTTCGCCGACGTCGCCGTCGCCCTCCGATCCACGCTCCGCCACAAGCGGGGAGGCGGTGCCGCGGTCGCGGTGTACCACCGGGGCGAGAAGGTCGTCGACATCTGGTCCGGCACGCGCAACGACGACGCGCCGTGGCAGGAGGACACGACCGCGATGAGCTGGTCGACGTCGAAGGGCGTGATCGCGACCGCCGCGCACCGACTCGCGGACCGCGGCGAGCTCGACGTCGACGCGCCGGTGAGCGAGTACTGGCCGGAGTTCAAGGCGGCGGGCAAGGAGGACGTCCGCGTCGCCAACCTGCTCGACCACTCGGCCGGGATGCACCGCGTGCGCGGGGTCATCGCCGACGTCGACATGCTGCTCGACTGGGACCGTTCGGTGGACGCGCTCGCGGCGGCACCGGCGGCGTATCCCGCCGGAACCCGCCACGGCTACCACGCGCTCACCTTCGGCTACCTCGTCGGCGAGGTCCTGCGACGTGTGACCGGCTTGTCGGTCGACGGCGTCGTCCAGCGCGAGATCGTCGATCCACTCGGTCTCGACGGGATGACCATCGGAGCGCGGGGCACGGCACGGGAGCGGCTGGCGACACTGATCACCGCGTGGCCGGATCCCGCCCGGACCGACCGGTTCGTCGCCCGACTCGACCGGCGCGGATGGTTCCAGCCCGCGATCGACGCCTTCATGCTCACCGGCGACTTCCCCGAGATCATCGCGTCGGGCTCCGTGCTCGACGCCGAGATCCCCGCGATCAACGGCTGCTTCACCGCCCGCTCGCTCGCCCGGATGTACTCCGCGATCGCCACCGACGGCACCGTCGACGGCGAGCGGTTCCTCGCACCGGAGACGATCGCCCGCGCCGGCACCGTGCGCACGCGTCAGCGGGACATCGTGCTCGGGTGGCCGATGCGCTGGCGGCTCGGATACCACATGGCGGCGACGACGCGTGGCGTCCGGCCGCACGGGTTCGGCCACTTCGGACTGGGTGGCTCGGGCGCGTGGGCCGACCCGGACCTCGATCTGTCGGTCGCGATGGTCTGCAACCGCATGGCCGGCACGCCGGTCGGCGATCAGCGGCTCCTGAAGGTCGGCGGGGCCGCGGTGCGGGGCGCGCAGGCGCGCGGTCGCTGAGCGCCCGGCGCGAGGCCCGGTCATGACCGCAGTCGAGCTGTCGGCGGCCACGATCACGGGCCGGGCCAGCGAGGAGCGCGGGACGCGCGCGTATCCTCGGGATCCGGTACGCACGCGCGGCGCGGTTCGAGGCGCCCGAACCGGTCGCGCCGGTCGGAGCCGTCGACGCGGTCGCCTTCGCTCCCGCCGCACCGCAGCTCCCGGCCTCCCAAGCGGTGCCGGGCGACGTCACGCCCGCGGCCATGGACGAGGACTGCCTGTTCCTCAACGTGTGGACACCCGCCGCGCCCGGCCCGCACCCGGTGCTCGTCTGGTTCCACGGTGGCGGGTTCCTCACCGGCACGACCGCGGACCCGACGATCGACGGATCTCGCCTCGCCGCCCGTGGACCGCTCGTGGTGGTCACGGTCGCCTACCGGCTCGGCGTCCTCGGCTACCTCGGTGTCGGCGCGCTGAACTGCGGTCTGCGTGACCAGGAGTGCGCGCTCGGGTGGGTGCACGAGCACATCGCGGCGTTCGGCGGCGACCCGGACCGCGTGACGATCGCCGGGGAGTCGGCCGGCGGCGGATCGGTGCTCCACCTGCTCGCCGCGCCCCGGACCTCGGGCCGGTTCCGGCGCGCCGTCGTGCAGAGCGGCGCCACTGAGTACACGCGCACGCGCGACGAGGTCGGGCGCGTCACCGAGGTCGTGCTCGACGCGCTCGACGGCGACGACCCGCGCGCAGTGCCCTGGCCGCGGATCATCGAGGCCCAGGGGCGCGCGCTGCTCCCGCTCCTCACCGAGATGGCGCGGATGCCGTTCCATCCGTGTGTCGACGGCGAGCTCCTGACGCAGCGGCCGGTCGACGCGCTCGCCGCCGGCGTCGGTGCCGCGGTGGACCTCGTCGTCGGCACGACCGAGGACGAGATGCGCCTGTTCCTCATGGAGCCGAGCCTCGTCGAGGTGCAGATGCGCAAGCGGGTCGACCGCTACCTCGGACGTGACGGCGCCGACGTGGTGGACGCGTACCGCGGGATCGTGGGTGACGACCCGATCGACGTCTGGGCCGCGATCTTCACCGACCGGGAGATGCTGCTGCCCGCGCTCGCCGTTGCGGACGCGCACCGGGGCACCACGTGGCGCTACCTGTTCACCTGGCCCGTCGCGCCGCGTGCCGACGGGCTGGAGCTGCGGTCCTGTCACGCCGCCGACCTGCCGTTCACGTTCGACGCCCTCGACCGGCTCGGGTGGTCGGCGTGGACCGCCGCATCGGACCGGCCCGCTGCCGCGTCGGCGCTCGTCGAGACGATGACCGACGCGTGGTGCCGGTTCGCGGCGGCCGGCGACCCGGGGTGGCCGGAGCACGCGTCGGGCCGGGTCCAGGTGCTCGGTCCGGAGTGCATCGTCGCCGATGACCCGTCGGCCGCCCGTCGCGCGGTGTGGGCGCAGCCGTGAGCCGAGTCCGCACGTTCCGCTTCCCGGCGATCGACCGGGTCGTACACGGACCGGGCGCGGTGCGCGAGGTCCCGGCGCTCGCCGAAGAGCTCGGTGCCACCCGGGTCCTGATCCTCACCGGCAGCACGCTCGCGTTCGCGACCCCGCTCGTCGGCGCGCTCGAGGCGTCGCTCGGCCACCGCCACCGCGCCACGTTCGCCCGGATGCGCGCGCACGCGCCGCGCGCCGACATCGACGATGCCATCGCGGCGGTCCACGAGACCGGCGCCGACCTCCTCGTCGGCTTCGGCGGGTCGAGCGTCACCGACGCCACCAAGATCGTCGCGGTTCGCGCCGGGACGGACGCGCTCCCGCAGGTGCACGTCCCGACCACGCTGTCGAGCGGGGAGTGGACGCCCGCGTCGGGGATGACCGGCGACGAGCCCGGCGTGAAGACCTACGTGGTCGACCCGCGCATGGCGCCGTTCGCGATCGTCCTCGACCCCGAGGTCACCGTGGCGACGCCACGCGAGCTCTGGCTCTCGACCGGCGTGAAGGCGATCGACCACGCCTGTGAGGCGATGTGGGGGCCGCGTGCGCACCCGTTCACCGACACGCTGGCGACGCAGGCGATCCGCACGCTGCGGACCGCGCTCCCCGCGAGCGCGGCGGATCCTGCCGACCTCGGCGCGCGTCTCGACGCGCAGCTCGCGGGCTGGATGAGCATGGCCGGCGTCGTCAACGTCCGCGTGCACCTCTCGCACACGCTCGGCCACCAGATCGGGGCTCGCTGGAACGTGCCGCACGGCATCACGTCGGGGATCACGCTCCCACCGGTGATGCGCTACGTCGCGGCTGAGCAGCCCGAGGGAGTGGCACGCGTCGCGGCGGCGTTCGACGCGACGACCGTCGCGGCCGGCGCCGGCGCGATCACCGATCTCGTGACGACGCTTCGTTTGCCGACGCGCCTGCGGGACGTCGGTGCCCGCCGGGCGGACTTCGCGGCGGTCGCGGCTGCGACCCTCGCGGCCGGGAAGGCGACCGGCTACGTGCCCACCGGCGGCGTCGACGACCTCGTCACGCTCCTCGACGAGATGTGGTGACCCGCACCACGCACTTTGCGGCTCTCCGTACACTCAACCAGCGGGTTCGCGCCGCAAAGTGGTCAGGGGGAGGCGGCGTCGGCGCGGAGCTCGGCCTTGGCGATCTTGCCGCCCGAGGCGCGTGGGAGCGCGTCGACGATCACGACGTGCTCCGGCCAGAGCTCCTTGCCGACGCCCACGCGCGTCGAGGTGGGCGCGCAGGGCGTCGACGTCGGGTGCGGCGTGTCCCGGTCGCACCTCGAGGTAGACGCACACCCGCTCGCCGAACACCGGGTCCGGCATCGCCACCGCCGCGCACAGAGCCGACCGCCGGGTGCGTCGACACCTCGGCCTCGACCTGCGCGGCGGAGATGTTCTTGCCGCCGCGGATGACGACGTCGGAGGTCCGGCCGACGACGGTGAGCACGCCGTCGGGTGCGATGGTGCAGAGGTCGCCGGTGCGCATCCACCCGTCGGCGGTCAGGAGCTCGGCGTTGGCCGCGTCGTCGTCCCAGTAGCCGAGGCAGTTCACCGCGCCGCGACACGCGGCGACCCCGGGGCCACCGGTCGCGGTGACGTCGGCGCCGGTGTCCGGGTCGAGGAGCCGCACGTGGAGCTCGGGGATGACCCGGCCGGCCGTCTCGAGCCGGACCCGCCGGTCGTCGGTGAGCGCGGTGGCCGAGAGCGCCCCAGTCTCGTTCGAGCCGTAGAACTGGAGCACGCGCGCGCCGGTGCGGTCCTCGAACTCGGCGGCCCGGTCGGCGGGGACCCGCTCGCCACCGGTGTAGAGGACCCGCAGGCTCGACAGGTCGTGCTCGGCCAGCGCCGCCGACTCGAGCAGCATGACGAACTGCGTGCTCACCGCCGCGAGCACCGTGACGCCGAAGGTGTCGATCGCGTCCAGCGCGGCCTCGGGCGTGAAGCGGTCCAGGAGTGCGCACGGCGCACCGAGGATCGTCGGGGTGAAGTGCGCCGTCCACAGCCCGAACCCGAACGGTGCGGGCAGCACGCTCATGAACACGTCGTCGGCCGTGAGCGCACCGGTGCGGACGGCGAGCTCGTGGAACGCGAACCAGCGGGCTTGGGAGTGCATCACCACCTTCGGCAGCCCGGTGGTCCCCGAGGTCGAGTTCAGCAGCCACAGCTCGTCGGGACCGAGCGCCCGTGCCGGATCGAGATCCGCCGGGTCGCCAAGTTCCGGCAGCTCGTGCAGCAACGCGACGGCTCCGGTGCGGCCGACGATGTGATCGACCTCGCCTCGCCCGGCGCGGGGTCCGATGCCCACGACCACCAGACCGGCCCGCTCGGCCGCGAGGTACAGCACGTGCACGTCGCAGCCGTCCGGCATCTGCACGGCCACGCGCGTGCCGCGCGCCGGGAACCGCAGAGCGAGCGTCGCCGCGACCGCGCTCGCGTCGTGCGAGTACTCGCGCCAGGTGCAGCGGCCGGCACCCACGAACGCGACGCCGTCGGGATCCCGCCGCGCGTGCGCGGCGACGACGTCGCCCAGGGTCATGCCGCGACGTGCAGCGAGTACAGACCTCCGACCGGGACCCGGACCAACCACCCGCCGGCGACGCGGGTCCGCTCGACGCGGCCGAAACCCGTGCCTTGGACCGTGGGCGCGACGGAGCCGGGATACCAGATCTCCGCGATGCCCGGACGGAACGTGATGCCGGTGAGATCGAGCGGGCCGTCGCACACCGTGGTCCGCCGGGTCACCAGCCCCGGCGTCGCGCGTGGGTACGCCCGCCAGGTGCACGACCACTCGGGGACGACGCCGAGGTTGTGGTCCCCCGGGCAGCCGTTGCGCTGGAAGTGCACGAGCACCGGGTCCGGGGTGCCGCCGGGGTGACTGATGCTGTGCGGATCGCCGCACGCCTGGCGCCACTGCCACCACGCGTCACCGGCGGTGAGCAGCTCGTCCTCCTTGGCCGAGTAGCGGACGAGCTTCGGACGCTGCGCGGCGGGGTCGGAGAACCAGCCGTACTCGCCGATCCACAGGGGCGCGCCGTACTGCGTGGCGAGCGCCTGGAAGTAGGCGAACACGCCCTCGATGGGCAGGTCGCCGATCGACTCGCCGTAGTTGTGGCCCTCGAAGACCAGGTTGCGGTCGGTCGTGAACCCGGCGGGCACGCTCACGCCGTAGACGGTGGTCTCGAAGAACACGGGGTGCGAGAACCCGCGCCCGGCGCGCTCGCCGGCTCGGATCGCGTCGATGGACCGTGAGTAGAACGTGGCGAGGCGGGTGGCGTAGTCGCTTCGGTGACCGTGGTTGGGCTCGTTGATGAGGTCGAAGCCGGCGACGGCCGGCTCGCGCGCGAACGCTCGTCCGATTGCGCCCCAGACGCTGACGAGGTGACTCTGGATCCCGTCCCGGTCGGCGTAGAAGCTGTCCCACGCGGTGAGCACGGCGGGACTGTCCTCGCGGCCGCCGGGCGTGCACGTGCTCGCGCCGTCGGTGATGGTCGCCCACTGCGGCGCGCCGTCCCAGCCGATCGCGGGGCTGGTGCCGGTGGGGCACACCACGCCGCGTGGCGACGCGATGTACTTGCCCCACGCGTCCTGGTGCATGTCGATGACGGAGTAGATGCCCCGCCGGGCGGCGTCGTGCACGGTGCGCTGCACCAACGCGAGGTAGCCCTGGTCGATCCGACCGGGGCGGGGCTCGAGGCGCGACCACGACACCAGCAGGCGCACCACGTCGAAGCCGTGGGCGGCCATGGCGTCCCAGTCGGCTCCGGTGACCGGCACGACCGGCGGCAGGCTCGGGTCGTCCTGGTAGTAGTCGCCGAGCGAGTTCAGGTTGACGCCCCGAAGCGTGACCTGGCGACCGGCGGCGTCGACGATCGTGGGGCGGAAGCTGTGGTTGACGTGCAGCGGGAGCAGTCGGCCACGCCGCCCGTCGTGCGCCCCCGCCGTCCCGCCCAGGCCGGCGACGCAGAGCGCCGCGACCGTGAGTACGCCGATCGTTCGTCGGATCATGGTCTGGCCTCCGGTGGGGTGGGCATGCGGAACAGCTCGATCGCGTTCTGCCAGCAGATGCGGCGGACCTCGTCGTCAGGGACGCCGCGGAGCTGGTCGCGCAGTCGGGGTTGGGTGTCGGGCCACGTCGAGTCGGCGTGCGGGTAGTCGGACTCGACGAGCAGGTGGTCGACGCCGATCACGTCACGCGTCAGGAACCCCGACGTGTCGTCGATCGCGCAGAACCAGAAGTTGCGCCGCAGGACCTCGCTCGGGGTGAGCTCCACGTCGCGCCAGGTCGGCAGGTAGCCGAGCTGGTAGGCGAAGCAGTGGTCGAGACGGTCGATGAGCCCGGCCACCCAACCGATGCCACCCTCCGACAGCGCGATCCTGAGGTTCGGAAAGCGCACCGGCACCTTCGAGTAGAGCCAGTCGACCGCGGCGTACATCCCGTAGGCGAAGAACAGGACCGCGACGGTCTCGGGCGGCGCGTCGGGCGCGGTCATGGGTGAGGAGCCGGACGACCCGACGTGGAGACAGACCACGGTCCCGGTCTCCTCGCACGCGGCGAAGAGCGGATCCCAGTAGCCGGTGTGCACCGACGGCAGGCCGAGCTTCTCGGGTGCCTCGGAGAACGTGAGGGCCCGGAACCCGCGCGCGGCGTTGCGTCGGACCTCGTCGGCCGCGACGTGCGGGTCCCGCAGCCACGTGATCTGGTTCGGGCACGAAGCGGTCGGGGGCGGCGCCACACCAGGCGTCGAGGTGCCAGTCGTTGTAGGCGCGCATCGCCGCGAGCGCGAGGTCCTCGTCCTCGGGCCAGGTCGTCAGCCGCTGACCCACGAAGCCGGGCAGGAACGACGGGAAGCACAGCGACCCCCAGACGCCGTTCACGTCCATGTCGGACAGGCGCGCCTGCACGTCCCAGGCGCCGCGTCGCATCTCGTCGAAGCGCGTCGGCTCGAACCCGTACTCGCTCGACGGTCGGCCGGCGACCGCGTTGAACCCGACGTTGGGCAGCAGCTCGCCGTTCCAGAGCCACGCCTCGCCGCCGTCGTCGGTGGCGACCACCCGCGGCGCGGCGTCGCGGTACCTCTGGGGGAAGCGGTCGACGAACGCGTCGGGGGGCTCCACCACGTGGTCGTCGACGGAGACGATGGTCGCCCACCGGTCGCGCGGCTCCGGCTCGGGGAGGAAGGTGACCTCGGCGCGCCGTCCGGCGCGTCCGCCGAACGCCTCCGACGCCTGCAGGTCCTCCAGTGACATCCCCACCGTGCGGTCTCCCCCGATCGCTCGTCCGGTCGGCGAAGCTACCCGGCTTCTGCGGCGCGCAGCATGCGAGCGACCTCGGTGTGGCCGAGCACGAGGAGGAGCGCCGGGAATCCGTCGAGCGCATCGAAGTCAGGGTCGGCGCCCGCGTCGAGGAGCGCCGTGACCGTGGCCACGGGCGCGTGGAACAGGGCGAGTTGCAGCACGGTGCCGCCGGAAGAGCCGTCGTCGGCGTTCGGGTACGCGGCGGGATCCTCGAGCGCGATCGAACGGCGCGTGCGCTCCTCCACGACCGCATTCTCGCCGGTCCGGCATCGCGGGGAAGCGCGACCGGGCGCCGTACGATGCCCGCGTGCCGAAGTCGAGCGCATCGGAGTCCGAGCCCGAGAAGTCACGCCGCCTGCGCCTGGAACGGGACGCACGGCTCACCCCCGAGGAGCGGGCGGCGAGGAAGCAGGCCCGCCGCGAGGCGCGTGAGGCCCGGTTGGCCACGCTGGAGGACCGCTTCGCGCTCGCTGCGATCCTGATCGTCGTCACGATCATCACGACCGCGATCGGCGGTGACCAGCGATGGGGTCAGTTCGTCCTCGTCGTCGTGGAGAGCGCGACCCTCATCGTGATCTTCCACGCGTCCAACGTCGCCCGGCGGACCATCCGGACGGTGACGATCCTCGTCCTGTTCGCGGCAGTGGTGACGGCCATCTCGATCACGCTGGACCGGCAGACGCTCGGCCCGGCGTTCGTCGGCGGCGCGATCGCGTTCGCGGGTCCGGTGGTGATCATCCGGCGCATCCGCGACCACGCGCGCATCGACATCGAGACGATCGCGGCGTCGCTCTGCATCTACCTGCTCGCGGGCATCTTCTTCTCCTACGTGTACCGCATCCTCGACGTGCTCGATGGCCAATTCTTCGTGCAGAAGGCGGGGGCGGCGGTCGACTTCATCTACTTCTCGTTCACCACGCTCACGACCACCGGCTACGGCGACTTCACCGCCGCCACGAGCTTCGGGCGGATGCTCGCGATCTCGGAGGCGTTGGTCGGCCAGATCTACCTCGTGAGCGTCGTCGCCCTGCTGGTGGCCAACCTCGGACGTGAGCGCCGCCCGACGTCCGCCGTCGTCGACGACTTCAGGGACGAGAATCCGGACGACACCCGTGACGACGAGGACGACGGCTGAGGTCCGGAGGTCGTCGGCCACGTCCCGGGCTGACCTAGCTTCTGCGCCGTGACGACCTCACACGGCACCCGTTCGATCGGGACCTCCCGACGGGCGGCGGCCGCGGGCGCCTTGGTGCTCCTCGTCGCGGCGCCGGTCGCAGGGGCGGTCTTCGTGCTCGGCAACCTGCTGGCGGTGCTCACGGTCATCGTCGGGCTGAGCCTGGCGGCCGCGTTCGGGTGGATCGCCCTCACGCACCGCGGCCCGCAGCGGGTGCTGTCCGTGGTCGTCGCCGTGGTCGCCTTCGTCGCAGTGGTGATCGGATTCGTGACCGCGCTCGCGATCCGGGACGCACTGATCGGCCTCGCGGTCGTCGCGGCGGTGGTCGTGGCGGGTGCCTTCTCGGCGCGGTTCGCGGTCGGGACGAAGGTGCGTCGGATCCGTGGCGGCGAGGTCCAGCGACGGCCGGCCGGCCGGGCCGAGCACGCGGTGCTGCTCATGAACCCCAAGTCCGGAGGGGGCAAGGTCGAGAAGTTCGACGTCGTCGCCGAGTGTCGGAAGCGGGGCGTCGAGCCGATCGTCCTCCGACCCGACGACGACTGGCGGCAGAAGGCGATCGACGCGGTCGAGGCGGGTGCGACGGTGCTGGGGGCGGCGGGAGGTGACGGGACCCAGGCGCTCGTGGCCACGGTCGCGGTCGAGCACGACCTCCCGTTCGTGTGCATCCCGGCCGGGACGCGCAACCACTTCGCGCTCGACCTCGGCGTCGACCGGGACGACGTCGTCGGCTCCCTGGACGCGTTCGTCGACGGCGTCGAGCAACGCGTCGACCTGGGAATCGTCGCCGATCGGGTGTTCGTCAACAACGTGTCGCTCGGCGTCTACGGCGAGATCGTCGAGTCGGACGACTACCGCGACGCGAAGGTGCGGACCGCGGTCGACCGTCTGCCCGACCTGCTCGGTCCCGACGGTGACGCGCCCGAGCTGCGTCTCGTGGGTCCCGACGGTGCGTCGCGCACGACCCGGCAGCTCGTGCTCGTCTCCAACAACCCCTACGAGCTCCGACGGTTCGGTGGGTTCGGCACGCGGGAGCGGATGGACACCGGCCTGCTCGGGATCACGACCATCTCGGTCGCGTCGACCGCCGAGGCCGCGCAGCTCACGGCACTGGGGCTCGCGGGACAGCTCGACCGCTTCCCCGGCTACGACACCTGGACCGCGAAGACGGTCGAGATCGACGCCGACGTGCCGGTGGCCACGGGCATCGACGGCGAGTTCGTGCGCCTCGATCCGCCGGTTCGGTTCTCGATCCGGCCCGCCTGCCTGCGGGTCCGGCTCGCCCGGCACGCGCCGATGGCCTCGCCCGCCGCCGCCGCGGTGCGGGCCGACACCGCCACCGTGCGCGCCCTCTGGCGTCTCGCGGTGCACGGCACACCCACCGGGTCCTAGCCCTTCCCCACGCGCGTCGGCGCACCGTAGGGTCGGGCCGTGGCGACCCACGAGCACGAGATCACCGGTCCCGTCGACCTCTGCACCGCGGACGGGCGTCTGCACCCGGACGCGCGGGGCTGGTCGCGGGTGCCGCTGCACCGCTGCAACCTGCGAGGTCGATTCGGACGCAACAAGCGCTGGGACTACTGGGGGATCCTCGCCGGCGACCTGCTCGTCTCGTCCACGTTCTCGAACGTCGACTACCTCGGCATCGTCGACGTGTGGTGGGCCGATCTCGCGACCGCGTCGCACCGGCGGCCGCGGCGCGACGGTGCCGTTCCCGCGCTCCATCCGCCTCCCGGAGCGTCCCGGCTCGGTGCCGCTGCGCCACTCGTCGCGCCGGATCACGGTGGAGATGCTCGACGACGAGCGAGGCACCGACCTGCGCGCCACGTGGGAGGAGCGCGACGGCACACCCGGCCGGCTCGACGCGCGCGTCGAGCGCCCGCCCGGACACGAGTCGTTGAACGTGGTGATCCCCTGGTCGGACACGACGTTCCAGTACACGTCGAAGCATCAGGCCCGCCCTGCACGCGGGGTGCTCACGGTCGGCGCCACGGAGTGGCAGTTCGGGACCGAGGAACCGGCATGGGGTGTCCTCGACGTCGGACGCGGCCGGTGGCCGTACCGGACCAACTGGAACTGGGGCGGAGGTGCCGGCCGCGCCGGGACCGACGGTCCCGTCGTCGGTCTGCAACTCGGCGGGAAGTGGACCGAGGGGACGGCGGCCACCGAGAACGGCCTCATCGTCGACGGCACGCTGACGAAGATCGGGGTCGAGCTCGAGTGGGACTACCGCTGGGACGACCCACTCGCGCCGTGGAAGGTGCGGGCGCCGGACGGCAGCCTCGATCTCGTGCTGCACCCCCGGTACGACAAGCACTCGCGCACCGAGGCCGGCGTCATGGGCATGGAGGTGCACCAGGTGTTCGGCCGGTGGTCGGGCTCCGCCCGCACCGATGACGGCCGGTCGGTGACGTTCGAGGATCTCCAGGGATTCGCCGAGGAGTGCCGCGCCCGGTGGTGAGCGGTGGCCTCGTCGTCGCGAGCTGGAACATCCTGGCGGCGCCGTGGGCGGCACCCGCGTTCTACCCGCCGGGCATGGAGACGGCGGCCCTCGACCGAGTCGTGCGGCGCACCGCGGTCGCGGCGGAGCTCGCCGAGCTCGACGCGGACCTGGTGTGCCTCCAGGAGACGACCCCCGTCGACCTCGCCGCGGTCATCGCCCTGCTGGGCGACGGCGTCATCGCACACTCGGCGGCGAACGCGCCGGAGCTGTGGGCGGACTGGTCCACGCCGGAGCTGCCGTGGGAGCCGAACGGCACCGCGGTGGTGTGGCGACGGGCTCGGTTCGACGACGTCGAGACCGGCGCGCTCACGCTGAGCGACGACGGCAACGTCGCCACCACGTTCACCGGCCGCATCACCGGGACCGCGACGCGTGTCCGGGCACTCAGCGTGCACCTGGACGTGGATCGCGTGGAGCTCCGCCGTCGGCAGCTCCGGACCGCGTGCGAGCATCTCGGTCCGGGTGTCACGGACACGATCGACGTCGTCGCCGGTGACTGCAACGAGAACACGCGCGACACCGAACTCGGGACGATCCTTGCAGAGCACGGCTTCGTCGACGCGCTGGCCGTCATCGGCAACGACGATCCGACCCATCCGGTCGCGCGTCGCACCGACGACTACGCGCCGCTCGCCCGACTCGACCACGTGCTGGTGCGTCACGCCGCGCCCGAGGCCGGACGCGTGGTCGATGCCGGCACCTGGGCGATCGACGACCCCGGCGAGCGGATGATCGCAGGCATCCGCCGCACCGGATCCGATCACTTCGCCGTCGTCGCGACGCTGGGCGCAACGGGCTGACCGGCGGCTCCGTCGCCGGGGCCACGACGCGCGCCGGTCGCTAGTGTCCGGGGCGGACCGAGGGAGGAGCCGTGCGGGGTCGGGTCGTCGTCATCGTCGTTGCGCTCGCGTTGCTCGCGGGCGCCTGCCGGCCCGTCGGGCACCCTCCCGGCGGCGACCCCGGCCGCCGGTTCCGGGCGACGGGTTGGTTCCGCACCGCGTTCGATGGGCACCGGTGGTGGCTCGTGACTCCCGACGGTCGACCCTTCTATTCGACGGGCATCAACCACGTCTCGACCAGCAACGACGTCGACCGGGTGACCGGTCGGTGCCCGTACTGCGAGGCGATGGCCGACGAAGTACCCGAGTGTCGACGCGTGGACGGACGCCACGATCCGGCGCCTGCGGACGTGGGGTTTCAACACGATCGGCTCGTGGTCCGACGAGCAGCGGTTCGCCCCGCGCATGCCGTACACGGCGTTGCTGCACATGGCGACCGACGGCGACTGGTTCGCGCCCGCCTTCGCCGATCACGCAGCCGCAGGTGGCGCGCGAGAGCGTCGCCCCGCACCGGGACGATCCCGATCTCGTCGGCTGGACCACCGACAGCGAGCTGCGTTGGGGCCCCGACTGGCGCGGCATCGGGACAGCCGCTCGACGACTATCTCCGTCTCCCCGTCGGCACGCCCGGTCGGGTCGTTGCCGATCGCCATCTCGGCGATCCGATGGGCTTCGTCCGCGAGCTCGCCGATCGGTACTTCGAGGTCACCTCCACGCGCGATCCGCGCGCAGGATCCGCACCACCTGATCCTCGGGGTGAAGCAGATCGCGCAGCTGACTCCACCCGAGGTGCTCGCCGCAGCCCGTCCGTGGGTCGACGTCTTCTCGGTCGACGACTACACGCTGCTCCCCGGCCTCGACGACACGATCCACACGACCTGGCCCTTCTACCTGCCGCACGACCCGACGCTGCGCAATCTCCACGACGGTGTGGGCCGGCCGCTGCTCGTGATGGAGTACTCCTTCCGCGCCGCCGATGCCGGCGTGCCGAACCGCTACCCGCCGATCTTCCCGACGTCTCCGGATCAGGCGGCGCGCGCCGCGGCCGCGGACAGCTATCTGCAACGTCTCTACTCGGCGCCGTGGATGGTCGGAGACCACTGGTTCGAGTACGTCGACGAGCCCGCGGGCGGGCGGTTCGACACCGAGAACAGCAACTTCGGGCTCGTGAGCTCCGCCGACGTCCCGTGGACCACGCTCGTCGAGACGCTCACCGCCCGCCACGCCGCGTGCGCCGGACCGTCTGGCCGACCACGCACCCCGGTGCTGGTCCTGGCGACGCGTCCCGCCGTCGGACCGTGTCGTCTGCTCGGAATGGGAGTGGCCGAGGCGCTGACCGGCGCGGCGAGGGTCAGCTGGAGGTCTCGTCCGGTGCCGGTCCGGGCTCGAGGCCGTGGCGCAACCGGTAGCGACGCTCGTCGTAGCGCGTGTGCTCGTAGGCGATCATGATCCACATCAGCACGTCGAGCCCGGCGAGGGCCGCGATGGCGGGCACGACCACGGCGACCGGGAGCAGCGCGAGCAGCGCCACGGCGAGGATCAGACGCTGTCGGTTGAGCGTGTGCGCGTTGCGCCATCGCAGCGCGACGTGCGCGAGGAGATACAGCGCGACGCCGCCGAGCAGCGCGTACGGATACGAGCCGTGGAGCGGCTCGTCGACGTGAGCGAGCACGCCGTGGAGACCGAAGGCCGAGAGGATGATCCCCGCGACCATCGGGAGATGCAGGTACGAGTAGGAGTCGCGCGCGAGGCGGTTCCGTTCGCCGCCCTCCGGCGCGGCTGCGAGCCTTCGCTCGGTCACCAGCGCGACGACGTCGAAGTACGTCCACCAGAAGGCGGCCGCGAGCGCGACGCCGAGGACGGACGCGATGAGCACCGCGGGCGTGAGGTCGAGTCGCGCGCCGACACCGAGCGTGACGATCGACTCGCCGAGCGCGAGGATGATGATCAGGCTGTGACGTTCCGCGAAGTGCGCCGGCACCAGGCGCCAGCCTTCGATGCCGAACACGGCCGGACCACCGAAGTCGAGGAGCGCGGCGACGGCCCAGACCACGCTCTGGGCGGCGGGGTCGAGGAAGGACGCGCCCACGAGGAGGGCCACGGCGAGCGACGTGCTCACGGCGAGCGTGGCGACGGAATGGTGCAGGGCGTCGTCGTCCCCGCTGGCCAGCCAGTACAGCGCGACCTGCGCGGCACGCACGCTGCCGTAGGCGACGGCGAACGTGAGGGCCCGGTCGCCGAAGGCCTCCGGCAGGCAGAGGGCGACGACCACCAACGCAGCCGTGGCCGCGAACATGACGAGACGTACCGCGCCCTCCTCGGGGTCGATGAGGCTCGTCAGCCAGGCGTAGCCGGTCCAGGCCCACCACAGGAGCGCCAGTGCCAGCAGGCCACGGAAGATGCCCTGTGCAGTGGGGTCCGCCACCATGAGCGCGGTGCACTGCGTGAACCCGAGCACGAACACCAGGTCGAAGAACAGCTCGAGTGGCTTGACCGACTCGCGCTCGTGGGCCTCGATCGTGATGCGCGGGCGGTCGGGGTGTTCGCGTCGGCGTCGGGCCATCGCCGCCGAACCCTACGGTGCGCAAGTGGTCGGAGCATCACGCCGTCGGTTAGCATGGAGGCCACGCCGCGGGGTGGAGCAGTCTGGTAGCTCGTTGGGCTCATAACCCAAAGGTCGTAGGTTCAAATCCTACCCCCGCCACCATCGAAGCATCGAGAGAGGCCTCCCTCCGGGGAGGCCTCTCTCGTCGCTTCGAGCACCGGCTGCGGCAGACTCGGATGGTGATCCCGAGCCTTCGCCGCGCGGAGCGGACCGTGGCGATCGTCGCGCTCGGAGCGAACCTGGCGCAGCGGATGCTCCCCGTCGGCGGTCGGTTCACCGCGAACCTCGCGGCGGCGGCGGCGAGCACCGCATCCGCACGGAACGGCGGGCGTCGAGTGGTCCGAGCTCGGACTCGACCGCGCGTCGCTCGGCGCGGGATTGCGGTGGGGCGCCGGCGCCGGCGCGGTCCTCGCCGCCGGTGTCGTCGTGGCCGCTCGCGCGCCCGGCACCCGCGACCGGTTCGTCGACGAGCGGATCGGTGGCCACCATCCGCGCCGGGCGGCGTTCGAGCTCGCAGCGCGGATCCCGCTCGAGACCGCCCTCGCCGAGGAGCTCATCTTCCGGGGCGCGCTCCTCGGCATCGCGTCGCGGCGGCGATCCGTGCCCGCCGCCGTGTTCTCGAGCTCGTTGCTGTTCGGCCTGTGGCACGTCCTGCCCACCTGGGCGGGACTCGGTGCTGCCGCGGATCCGGAGGTGGGCGAACGCGCGGCGGCTCGGCTCGGCTCGGTGGCCGGCGTCGTCGCGGCGACGACGAGCGCCGGCGCCGTGTTCGCCGTCATCCGGCTACGGTCGGGCAGCGTGCTCGCCCCGGTGCTCGCGCATGCCGCGTTGAACATGACATCGTTCGTCGTCACGCGGCGGACACACGAACGGCTTCGCGCCGCGGACGCCTCCGGCGGACGAGCACTCGGATGACCAGCCGAAAGCACAACCGCGGCGGCTTGCGGTACCGCACCGAGCAGGCCGCGATCGGCGCGTCGGCCGTGTCGGTGCCGATCACGTTCCAGCGGACGCTGATGCCGCGATCGAACATGGATCAGGCACTCGTCACCGGTCTCACGCTGGCGGCGGACCACGCGATCACGTCCTTGATCCAGGACGCCATCGCGGCCGGCGCGCTCACGCTCGTCGCGGGCGTCGCCGACGACCACGAACGCCGCTGGGGCCAGACCACCCTGGGCCTCGATCTCGCGGCGACGCTCGGGAGCCTGGGGATGCAGCGCCTGTTGCGTCAGCGCCCGCGTGAGCCGATGCTCGTGTCGGCCGCGCGCACCGGAGCATGGTTCACCTCCGTGTCGGCGGGGGCCGCGACGCTCGTGGGCGGCTACCAGGAGGCACGCGCGGCGCTCGGACGGACATCGCGGTTCCCGGTCGGGATCCCGATGACCGTGATCGCGACGACGGCAGCCGAGGCGCGGCGGCGCCGCCTCGCCCGGTTGAACCAGGAGTTGCCGGCGGAGGAGCTGCCGACGACGGCGGCGAAGTCGTTCGCGATGAGTCTCGGGGTGACGGGCGCGGCGGTGGGGTTCAGCACCGCGACCCGCGTCGCCGCGGACGTCATCGGCGAGCAGCTCAGCCGCGCGCTGCCCGGGTCGCCGGCCTTCTGGCGACCGGTCGGTCGGGTGGCGGTGCTCGGAGGACTCGCCGCCGGATTCCGGGCGGGCGCCCACAAGGTGCTCGGCAACATCGAGCGGAAGGAGGAGTCGTTCGAGACCGCCTTCGACCTGCCACCGCCCGTCCCCGAGGTGAGCGGCAGCTCACGAGAGCCTCGTCCCGTTCGAGACGCTCGCGCGTCAGGGGCGGCGGTTCGTCTGGAACCTCGTGCGCCCCGACGTCATCGCCGCAGTGATGGACGAACCGGCGATCGCCACGCCGATCCGCGCCTACGTCGGGCTCGAGAGCGCACCGACCGAGGACGAACGCGTCGCCCTCGCGATGGCCGAGCTCGAGCGAACCGGCGCGTTCGAACGCTCGTGGCTGATGTTCACCTCACCGACCGGCACGGGATACGTGAACTACGCCGCGGTCGGAGCCCTCGAGTGCCTCTCCCTCGGTGACTGCGCCACGGTCGCGATGCAGTACTCGGCCCGACCGTCGGTGCTCTCGCTCGATCGGGTCGACGAGGGCCATCTCCACGCCACGAAGCTCATCGCCGCCGTCGGCGCCCGGCTCGCCGAGATCCCGGTCGAGCGGCGCCCGAAGTTCGTCGTCTTCGGTGAGAGTCTCGGAGCGTGGACGAGCCAGGACGCCTTCGTGGATCGCGGCACCGCCGGTGCCGTCGCCGACGGCGTCGATCACGCGATCTGGATCGGCACGCCGCACATGAGCAAGTGGAAGGAGCAGGTGCTCCACGACGATGGTCCCGAGATCGACCGTTCGCTCGTCGGCGTGTTCGACAACATCGGCGAGTGGAACGCGCTCCCGGCCGATGAGCGGGACCGCATCCGCTACGTGATGATCACCCACTCCGACGACGGAGTCGCGCTGTTCGGGCCCGAGATCTTCGTGCGCGCACCGGAGTGGCTCGGCCCGGTCGGTGATCGCCCGGCACGCGTCCCGCGCGGAATGCGGTGGGTCCCGACGACGACGTTCTTCCAGACGCTCGTCGACATGAAGAACTCCGCGACGGTCGTGCCGGGCCAGTTCGCGGCCAAGGGCCACGACTACCGACTCGACCTCGTGCCGTTCTTCAACGCCGTGCTCGGGTTCGAGCACTCCGCCGACTGCGTGCAGCGGATCGTCACCCGGCTCGAGACCCAGGAGCTGAACCGGACGAAGTGGATCGCCTCCCACAAGGCTGCGGGCTCGAGTCTCGCGGCAGCGGTGGCGATCCGCTGGATGGACGAGGAGCGCAAGGCCGGCCGGGACCCCGACGCCACACTCGAGGCATCGGTGCGCGCGCTCATCGACGAGATGCAGGAGACCTGATGCTCGCTTCCGAATGGCACGTCGGCCAGGTCTTCCTGAGCCTGCTGTGGTTCACGCTCTTCGTCATCTGGGTGTGGCTCCTGATCGGCGTGCTGGTCCACGTCTTCCGGAGCCCCGACCTCTCGGGCCCGGCCAAGGCGCTGTGGTTCCTGTTCGTCGTCGTGCTGCCGTATCTCGGCGTGTTCGTCTACATCCTCGTGCGCGGCAGTCGGATGTACTCGCTCCACGTCGGGCTGCCGGGTCCGGTACCTGCACCGGAGACACGCGCAGTGCTGACGCGGGAACAGGTGGACGCGCTCGACCGGCTCAACGGCGAACGGGACCGGGGACTCATCGACGCCGAGGCGTACCGAACCCGCAGGGAGCAGATCCTCGCCTGAGCCGACGCGTCGTCGGTCCCGAGCCCCGACGCCGGTCGGGCGGTACGTTGGGCCGCCACAGCGACGTCGATCGGGGCCCGTCACCGCGGATCACCTCGACGGCGTCCCGAGCAAAGGGGCAACTCGTGGCGAAGAAGAAGAAGAAGGACAAGAAGAAGAAGGGCAAGAAGGGCAAGAAGAAGTAGTCGGCGGTGCCGGGGGCCGTGGCCCCCGGCACCTGCACGATTCGCTCGACACGATCCCGGGGCGGGCGCTCGGAATGTGAAGGGGACGCACCGTGGAGGGCACCGGGGCGACCGGACACGATCGAACGGTGAAGTCCGTACCCATCGTGCGGATGCTGGCGACCTACCGGCGGGAATGGCTCCGGCCCGACCTCGTCGCGGGGCTCGTCCTCGCCGCCATCCTCGTTCCCCAGGGCATGGCCTACGCCGAGCTCGCCGGGTTGCCGGCGGTGACCGGCCTGTACACCACGATCGCCTGCCTCGTCGGCTACGCGTTGCTCGGTCCGTCGCGCGTGCTCGTTCTGGGTCCGGACTCGTCGGTCTCGCCGTTGATCCTCGCCGCGATCGTGCCGCTGCTCGCCGGCGGTGATGTGGGCACTGCGATCGCGCTCGCCGGGATGCTCGCGATCCTCGTCGGCGCTCGTCGAGATCGCCATGGGCATCGGGAAGCTCGGCTTCATCGCCGACCTGCTGTCGAGCGAGATCCAGATCGGCTACATGAACGGGCTGGCACTGACGATCGTCGTGAGTCAGCTCCCCAAGCTGTTCGGGTTCTCGACCGACGCCGACAGCTTCGTCGACGAAGCTGCGTGCGTTCTTCGCCCACATCGATCAGACGCACACCACGACCCTGGTGGTCGGCCTCGCGTGTCTCGTGGTCCTCCTCGTCCTACCGCGAGTCGTGCCGAAGGTTCCGGCGGTGCTGGTCGCCGTCGTGGGCGCGACGCTCGTGACCGCGGCCTTCGGGCTCGCCGACGAAGGGGTCCGTACGGTCGGGACCCTGCCGGCCGGAGTGCCCCGACCTTCGTTGCCGTGGACGAGCTTCTCCGACGTCGGCCCGTTGCTGGTCGCCGCACTGGGGATCACGCTCGTCTCGCTCACCGACACCATCGCCACCGCGTCGAGCTTCGCGGCGCGTCGGGGCGACGAGGTCGAGCCCGACCGCGAGATGATCGGACTCGGTGCCGCGAACGTGGCGGCCGGGCTGTTCCAGGGATTCGCGGTGTCCACGAGCGGGTCGCGGACCGCGGTTGCCGAACAGTCGGGCGCCAAGTCGCAGGTCGCGGGGCTCGTCGGCGCCGGGCTCGTCGCGGTGCTCCTGCTGTTCCTCAACGGTCTGCTCGCCGACCTGCCCCAGACCACGCTCGCAGCCGTCGTCATCGCCGCCGCGCTCTCGCTCGCGAACCTCTCGGCGCTCGAGCGCTTCTGGCGGATCCGGCGCAGCGCGTTCGTCCTGTCGGTCACGGCGACGCTCGGCGTGGTCCTGTTCGGGGTGCTCGAGGGCATCGTCATCGCGATCGCGCTCGCGGTGCTGATGTTCTTCCGTCGGAACTGGTGGCCGCACGGCGCCGTGCTCGGCCACGCCGAGGGCGAGGGGTGGCACTCGCTCGAGGACGTCCCGGGCGCGTCCGTGCTCCCCGGGATCGTCGTCTACCGCTGGGAGGCACCGCTGTTCTTCGCGAACGCCGGCGCGTTCCGGGAGCAGATCCGCTCGCTCGCCCGCCTCGAGGAGCCGCGCTGGATCGTGCTGCAGTGCGAGGCGATCACCGACATCGACGTCACGGCGGCGGAGATGCTCGTGCAGCTCGACCGGGAGCTGAACGAACGCGGCATCCACCTCGCGTTCGCGGAGATGCGCACACGGGTCCGTGAGCTCGCGCTGCGCTACGGATTGTTCGAGACCCTCGATCGTGAGCACTTCTCGCCGACGATCGAGGCGGCGATCGCAGTCGCGCAGGCCGATGTCGACGACGGCGGTCCCGCACCCGACACACCGGCCTGACCGCGTCAGCCCACTGCGAGCCGCACGGACACGACCGCGTTGTCGACGCGCTCCGGGACGTGTGCGGCTCAGTCGGCCGCGATGACGGCAGCGACCCGATCGGGTTCCTCGACCTGGGGGAGACCACTCGGCAGGCTCACGACGCGTGCGCCGGCCTCCTCCCAACGGAGCCGTTCCCGGTTGTCGACGAAGCCCTGCCCACAGCCCCAGATGACCGTGGGTGCGACGCGCCGGATGTCGTCGGGCGCGAGGTCGAGCGCGAGCCGACCGAACACGAACGCGAGCTGCAGGTGCTTCGCATTGGTGTCGCGCCCGGCGCGCCGGGTCGCGACGAGCTCGTCGTCGGTGAGGAACGTCGGGTCGTGGTAGGTCTTGTTGGTCTGGAACCAGCGCACGGACGGCGCCGACGTGAGGGCCGTCACCAACGCATCGCCGACCGGCGTGTGGCGAGCCAGTTGGTAGAGCGCGTCGCTGACGTGGCCCGGCGGACGCTCGCGGCGCGCGCCGATGCCGGTCGGGGTGAGGAGCACGATCCGGGCCGACGTGACGCCGCGAATTGCCGACCGGAGCGCGTACGCGCCGGTGAGCGAGCTCGCCACGACGGTGGTGTCCTCGCCGGCGTCCCGGATCACGTCGTCGACGACTCCCTGGACCACGGTCCGGGTGTACTCCAGGTCGGGTCGGTCGCTGTCGCCCGCGCCGAGCAGATCCGGCACGCGCACCCGGTGGGTCTCGGCCAGAAGCGGCGTCAGCGCGCGCCATTCGTAGGAGTGCGCACCGGCGTAGAGCCCGTGCAGCAGCAACACGCGCGGCGCGTCGTCCGACCCCAGCTCGGTCCACGAGACGTCGAACGGCCCGACGGCGGTGGTTCCGTGCCGGGTCGGCCCCGGCGATGAGTGCGGCATCAAAGAGTGATACCCCGCGATCTCCCCGCCCACCCGATCGGCCCCGCCGCTCGGAGCGCGAACGATCAGGCGACGGCGCCGAAGAAGTCGGTCCAGCGCTCGCGGTCGACGAAGCCGTAGTGGCCGGCGCCGGGCCAGACGTGCGTGGTGCAGTCGGGGAGACGCTCGGCGAGGTGGAGCGGCATCTTCGGGTCGAGGATGTCGTCGGCGTCGCCGTAGAAGAGCTCGACGTGATGGCTGATGTCCTCGGGCCGGAATCCCCAGTCCCAGAGCGCCATCGTCATCTCGTAGATGCCCTCGCCGCCCTGGATCATCCCGGCGGTGAACGACGCCTCGAACATCTTGCGCTGGGCCGGATCCGCGAGGAACGTGTCCCGGTCCGACTCGTCGTCCTCGGCGGTGGCCTCGACGAACGACGGGATGTCCTTCTCGGCCTTCTTCGCCGAGTAGTCCGAGCCCCACTTGATGAGGTGGTGGAGGTGGTGGAGCTTCGCGACGAGCTTGAGGTCCTTGTTGACCATCAGCCGGCCCATGCCCTTCTCGTCGAGCGGCGCGACGGGCGAGGCGAGCACGATCTTCGTGACCCGGTCGGGCATCCGGTAGGGGATCGCGAGCGCGTGCGGCGAGCCACCGGAATGACCGGCGACCGCGAACTGGCCGAGGCCGAGCGCGTCCGCGAGCTCCTCCATGTCCTTGCCCCAGTCGACCATCTTCCGGCCCTTCTGGGGCGAGGAGCCACCCACCCCGGGCTGGTCGGCGGCGATCACGCGGACGCCGAGGGACGTCGTGAGCGTGTCGTCGGGATTGCGGATCAGCGCAGAGTCCGACAGGCCGTGGTTGAAGATGACGGGTGTGCCGCCGGGATCGCCGTACTCGTCGTAGGCGAGGTCACGGCCATCCGAGAGCTCGAGTGTCTTCACGAGCGTTCCTCCGGGTCCGGGAAGCTGATTCTCTCACTCTCGGTCGGGTGGCCGGGTTCTCGCGGCGCACGCCGGTCCGCACGATGCCGTCCTCAGCGCATGGAGCGGAACGCCTCGCGGACTTCGGTGACGAACAGCTCGGGCTGCTCGAACGCCGCGAAGTGGCCGCCCCGATCGAGCTCGTGGAAGTGCCGGAGATCGGTGAACCGGGCCTCGGCCCAACGCCGCGAGCAACGGAAGATCTCGTGGGGGAAGATCGAGATGCCGCTCGGAACCGCGATCGGGCTGAAGTCGAGCTGCTTGAACGACTCCCAGTACAGGCGGGCCGGACGATGCGCCGGTGTTGGTGAGCCAGTACACCATCACGTTGTCGAGCAGCTCGTCGGCGGTGAGCGCGTTGCGCGGATCGCCGTCGCAGTCGGTCCAGGACCAGAACTTCTCGACGATCCACGCCATCTGCCCGACCGGCGAGTCGGCGAGTCCGTAGCCGAGCGTCTGCGGTCGGGTGGACTGCTGGGCGGAGTAGCCACCGTCCCAGCTCATGTAGTGCTCGAGCCCGGCGACCGCCGCGGTCTCGGTGGGGGTCATCTCCTCCGGTGGGGTCGTGGGGATGACGAGCGGCATGTTCACGTGGATGCCGGCGAGATGCTCAGGGTGGTGCGCGCCGATCGCCGAGGTGACCATCGATCCCCAGTCGCCGCCCTGTGCGGCGAAGCGGTCGTAGCCGAGCCGGAGCATGAGCTGCTCCCACGCCGCCGCGATCCGCGGCACGTTCCACCCCGTCTGCCTCGGCTGCTCGGACCAGCCGTACCCCGGCAGCGACGGCACCACCAGGTGGAAGGCGTCGGCCGCGTCGCCCCCGTGCGTGCTCGGGTCGGACAGCGGACCGATCACCTTCAGGAACTCGACCACCGACCCCGGCCACCCGTGGGTGAGGACGAGCGGGAGCGCG
>CAVWPR010000015.1:0-65033 GCA_963756815.1 uncultured Acidimicrobiia bacterium | reverse complement strand
TCCTCCTGCGGCGACCGCACGTGGAGGAAGTGGATCCCGAGCCCGTCGATCGTCGTGCGGAACTGCGGGTGTGCGTTGAGCTGCGCCTCGACCCGGCGCCAGTCGTACTCCGAGGCCCAGTGCGCCGTGAGCTCCTGCGCGAACTGCATCGGCATGCCCTGCTGCCACGGCTCGGCGGTGCCGGCCGTCGCCTCCTCGTCGGGCCAGCGGGTGCGGCGGAGTCGGCCGGCCAGATCGTCCAGCTGGTCCTGGCGAATGTCGATGGTGAACGGCGTGATCGCGTCGGTCATGGTCGGGACGGTAGATCGCGGGCGAGGGCGATCGCGTCGATGACGATGGCTAGGGTGCGACCCGGCTCGGACCGAGTCGCTGGCAGGCCGGACGCGGCGATCGAGTGTGGGGATGACGGACGAGCAGCGAAGTTTCCGACGACGCGTCGCTCGCGTCCGCGAACGCGTCGCTCCCGTGCAGGATCGCGCCCAGCACACGCTCGTGTGGAACATCTGGGAGCGCATGCTCGAGGCCGAGTTCGTCGACCGCAGCGTCGCGCTCGCGAGCAAGGCGTTCGTCTCGTTCTTCCCGTTGATCATCGTGGTCGCCGCGTTCGCCGGGTCGAGCATCCGCACCGCGATCTTCAGCAGCGTCACCCACCGGCTCGGCGTCCAAGGGCACGCGCTGGCCACCGCGAAGGAAGCCTTCGCGTCCGCCGATCAGATCCGGCGTGCGACCGGGGTGCTGGGTCTGATCCTCACGTTCTTCTTCGCCAGCTCGTTCACGACCGCGTTGCAGCGCCTGTACCTGCGGGCCTGGCGCCGGCCGCCGGCGAAGAAGGTCGGGTCCTACACGCGAGGGCCGACGTGGCTCGCCTGCGTGCTGATCTACCTGGCGGCGATGGGCGCACTGCGCGACTGGGCCGGCGACGGTCCGGGCCTCGGGCTCTTCGCGGCGGTCGGCCTGGTGGCGGTCCCCGGGGCGTGGGTGCTGACCTCGTGGTTCATGCTCGAAGGGCAGGTGCGCGCACGGGTGCTGATCCCGACCGGCATCATCACGGGTGTCGCGTTGACCGCCTACGGGATCTCGGCAACGGCGTGGATGTCGAACCTCGTCACCAAGAACGAGGCGCAGTTCGGGTTCTTCGGTGTCGCGCTGGCGCTGGTCTCGTGGTTCTCGGGGGCGGCGATCTGCATCATGATCGGCGCCTGTGCCGGCCCGGTGCTGGCGGAGGACCCAGGACGGATCGGTCGATGGATTCGTGGTGCGACCGACGAGACCCTCGTCGAGGGTGCGCCGCCGCCGTTGCCGGGACCGGCCCAGACGCTGCGGCTGCGGGACGCGTTCCTCTCGGCCGAGGACGACGTCGGCACCGACTGACCGTTCCGGTCGGCACGACCCACGCGGCCCCACGTGACGATGCGCCCTGGGATACCGTCCCCCGACCCGTCACCAGATCACCCAGAGAGGGCAGCCGATGAACGACCCCACCACCGCCCCGCCGAACGTCCATGTCGCGTACAGCGGGCGTCCGAGCGTCGCGCCGCTGCCCAAGGACGCGCTCCCGGCGGACGGGCTGGACGCCGACACCGCGTACCGCCTGATCCACGACGAGCTCCTGCTCGACGGCAGCAGCCGCCTGAACCTCGCCACGTTCGTCACGACGTGGATGGAGCCGCAGGCCGACCGTCTCATGGCCGAGTCGTTCGACAAGAACATGATCGACAAGGACGAGTACCCCCAGACCGCAGAGATCGAGCGGCGCTGCATCAGCATGGTGAGTGACCTGTTCAACGCGCCGGGACAAGCCGTCGGTGCCTCGACCATCGGGTCGAGCGAGGCCGTCATGCTCGCCGGACTGGCGATGAAGTGGCGGTGGCGGGCCCGGCGCGGCATCGGCGCCGCCGACGCGCAGCGTCCCAACCTCGTGCTGGGCACGAACGTGCAGGTGGTGTGGGAGAAGTTCTGCAAGTACTGGGACGTGGAACCGCGCTACCTCCCGATGGCGCCGGGCCGGTACGCGATCACGCCGGAGCAGGTCGTGGGCGCGCTGGACGAGAACACCATCGGGGTCGTCGCGATCCTGGGCTCGACGTTCACCGGTGAGTACGAGCCGATCGGGGCGATCCACGACGCGATCGCCGCGCACAACGAGGCCAACGGGATGGAGGTCCCGCTGCATGTCGACGCGGCCAGCGGCGGCTTCGTGGCGCCGTTCCTCCAGCCGCACCTGGAGTGGGACTTCCGGCTGCCGTGGGTGAAGTCCATCAACGTCTCCGGTCACAAGTACGGGCTCACGTACCCCGGCATCGGGTTCGTGGTCTGGCGGGACGCGTCCGACCTGCCCGAGGACCTGGTCTTCCACGTGAACTACCTCGGCGGCGACATGCCCACGTTCACGCTGAACTTCTCGCGTCCGGGCAACCAGGTGGTGGGGCAGTACTTCAACTTCATCCGCCTGGGACGTGCGGGCTACACGTCGATCATGGAGACCCTGCGCGACATCGCGACGGACCTCTCGGCCCAGATCGGCGCGCTCGGTCCCTTCGAGCTCATCACCGACGGCTCGCAGATGCCGGTGTTCGCGGTGCAGTGCAAGGCCGACACGCCGTACACGGTGTTCGACGTGTCCGACCACCTGCGGCGCGACGGCTGGCAGGTCCCGGCGTACACGATGCCCGAAGGCGCCGAAGATGTGGCCGTCCTGCGGTTCGTGATCCGCGAGGGCTTCACCGCCGATCTGGCCGGTCTCCTGATGTTGAGCCTGCAGAAGTCGATCGCGGCGCTCGCCGCCGGCGCACCCGGCGCGAGCGACGGTTCGCACTTCAGCCACACGTGACCTGAGCGTGTGGCGCTGCTGTTCGCGCTCGGGTCGCTGTGCTTCGTGCTCGGCTCGGTGCCGCTCTACTACGACCACGTCGACGCGACCGTCGTCGGCGTCACGTTCTTCGTCGGCTCGATCCTGTTCACGAGTGCGGCCACGCTCCAGGTGCGGGGATCTCGGACCAAAGTGGCGCTGTTCGCCCGGGATCCGGAGCGCGTCAACTGGTGGAGCGCCGCGGTGCAGTGGGTCGGGACGCTCGAGTTCAACGTGTCGACACTCGGAGCGCTGATCACCGGGCTCTCGGCGTCCCAGGAGAAGCGGCTGGTGTGGTCCCCGGACTTCTACGGCTCGGCCCTGTTCCTCGCGTCGAGCGTGCTCGCGCTCGTCGCGGTGGCCATGGTCGTCGCGACGCGTCGTGACCGCGGGATCGCGTGGCTGAACATGATCGGCTCGATCATGTTCGGGTTGGCGGCCGTCGCCGCCTACGTGCTGCCCACCACCGGTGAGCCGATCAACATCCGTTGGGTGAACGCGGGCACGGCGCTCGGCGGCGTGTGCTTCTTCGTCGCGAGTGTCTGGATGGGCCGGCCGCCGAAGCAGCACGCGTCCGAGGCGGTGGCTCAGGCGTAGCCGCGCCGCCGCAGCCAGTGCAGGGTGAAGAACCCGATGATCGGCGGGATCGCGAACGTGATCGTGCGGAACACGATCACCGTCGCGAGTGCCGTATTCGTGTCGATGCCGAACGAGGTGAGTCCCGCGGTCAGCGCGGCCTCCTGGACGCCGATGCCACCGGGGACGGGTGCGACGTTGCCGAGCATGCCGGCGCCGACCTGGACGACCACGAGCTGGGCGAAGGTGAGTGAGGTCCCGAACGCGAGGAGGCAGAGGCCGAGCAACGCCGGGTAGATGAGGTTGCCGGCGAGGTCGCCGCCCACGAGCTGCAGCCCCTTCTTCGGGTTGCGCAGCACCGACCAGATGTCGTTCGCGGCGCGCTTGACCGCGGGGACGACCTTGGACCGCACCTTCGGGATCCAGAGCACCACGCCCACGAGGGCGGCGCCGACCGCGATCGCTCCGAGGGAGATGCTGACGCCGGAGCTCGAGGACTCGACCGAGGTCGCGGTGATCGCCGCCGCGACCAGGAAGAGGATCATCTGGATCGCGCCGCCGACGCCGGTGGAGAGGACCATGGCGCTCGCGCCGGACGCCACCGGGACGTCCTGGTGGTGGAGGTAGTCGAGCTGCAGCGCCGTACCCCCGATGCCGTTCGGCGTGATGAGGTTCAAGAAGCTGCACGCGACCTGCGTGAGCACCGTGGGGACGAACGGGAGATCGATCGCCACACATCCCATCAACGCGGTGGCCCAGGACATCGGGATGAGCGGCCAGAGCATGAGGGTCAGCACCGCCCAGCCCCACGTCGCGTGCTCGAACTCCTGCTGGACGGTGTGCCAGTCGACGGCCTCGAGGCTCGGGATCGCGATCGCCAGCGCGATCACGATGCCGATCAGCATCCCGATGTTCACGAGGCTGAGTCGCTTCACCTTGAGCGGCGCGACGTCGTCGACGCCCGTGGCCGTGGCGACCGCGGTGCGCAGCTCCTTGAGCACCTTGCCGAAGTGCGCGACGCCCGCGCCGGCCCCGCGTGGGAGCGCGGCCGGTTGGATCAGCGGGATCGCGGCACTGACGCGGTCCGGGCCGATCGCGGTGACCGCCGCCGCGATCGCGCGGTCGTCGCCGACGAGCGCGGCGGTGCCGACGAGCAGCGCCGCGACGTCGCGGTCCCGCCAGTAGGCGATCGTCCCGATGTGCGCGTCGCCCAGGTCGGTGAACGCGATCCCGCCGTCGTCCTGGCGCAGGAGGGTTGCCGTCGTGAGGTTGCCGTGGGCGATACCGGCCGAGTGGAGCGCGTCGACCGCAGCCCATGCGGCGCCGAGGGAGCGGTCGTCGACGTCGTCGCCGAGCTCGGCGAGTGGTCGCCCCGCCGGGATGTCGGACACGAGGAGCGCGGCGTCGGGGCCCGCGACACCGGTGCCGACGAGGTGCGGGGCACGGACCCCGGCACGGCCGGCGAGGAGGAGCGCGTACCCGCCGTGCTCGACCTGTTGCAGTCGACTCCCGAAGGTCGGAACGCCCGGCGCGCGGTACATCACCGCGTGCCAGAGTCGCGCCGCGACCTGGCCGTCGCGTTGGTCGCGCCCGTAGGCCACGACCCGCGCCCGGTCCCCGGACGCGAGCTCGGCCTCCATCACCGTGACGTGGGCGACGTCCTCCGTCGACGGGGTCACCGAGGTCGTGGCGATCCCGAGCTCGGTGAGCGCGTCGCGGATCTGGGCGGCCGACGGTCGCCCGCCCGGCGCGCCGAACGCGAGGTGCACCAACGCACCCGCGGCCAGCCCGAGCCACAGCCCGCCCGCGACGTCGGAGGCGAACCCGGTGCCGAGGTACATCGACGCGAGCGCCACGAACGGGATCGTGACGAGCAGGAGGCGACGGATCGGGCGGGTGAGATACGGCGAGAGCGCGACCGTCAGTGCGGTGAACGCGGCGACGCTCGCGACCGGGAACGCGGGACCCGTGCCGGTGCGGACCACGACGTCGAGACCGTCGGCCGCGCGCGTCCCGAGCAGCGCGTCGAGTCCGCGTGCCAGGAGCCAGGCGCCGCCCGCGGCCACCGCCACGTCACGCGCCGCCGGCAGCCACCGGGCGATGAGGAGGAACGCGACCACGATGCCGACGAACCAGAGCGAGCCGAGGAAGTTCAGGACCTCGGCGAGGCCCTCGAAGGCGTTCGGCAGCCCGTTCACGACCGAGAAGAGGCTGGCGTCGATGGTCGAGCCGGTCTGTGCCCACATCCCGGTGAGCACGACGCCGACGAGCGCGACGACGACGAGCGCGAGATCGGCCGGTCGACGCTCCGGGGTGCCGGCATCGACCGGCGCGGGGATGCGCAGCCGTCGCCGTGGCGCGGCGGGCGCGTCGGTGCTGGTGTCGGCTGCCCCGGTCACGCCGGGGGACGCTACTGCCGGGCGCGTCGGCGGAGCCGCGTCAGTTCGACGGGCAACGGGTCGTGACCGCTTCGACCAACTTGGTGGTCGACGTCGACACCTTGCCGATCGCGTCGCCGACGGCACTGATACCGGACCCCGCGGACCCGCTGCCCAGCTTGCCGAGTGCCGTCTTGAGGTCGTCGAGGGAGCTCTTGACCTCGTCGACGTCGGGCTGCAGGTCGGATCTCACCGAGGCGCCGAGGGCGTCGAGGTCCTGCTTCACGGCGTCGAGCGCGTCGGTGATGCCGCTCTTCCCGCCGCTCAACGTGCTCGGATCGGTCAGGGCCTTGAGCGACTGCTGCAGGTCGGACTTCGCGGCACAGACCGATTGCGTCGTGGTCGTGGTGCTGCTCGACGAGGAGCTCGACCCGCACGCGAACAGACCCAGGGTCGCCAGGACGACGACGATCACGGTGCGTGCGTGCTTCACGGAGCTGTCCTTCTGCGGAGGATGCGGATCTGCGGTGGTCGTCCACCGAGGCGAGCCGAGACCCTAGGTTGGGTCCGGGCCGGGCGCCGATCGCCGCCCGAGACGTGACGGATCGAGTGGTTGCCGCGAGCAGCGGTGTGACGAGGGGGTCGGGCGTGGTGGCAACCGAGCCGACGGTGGACGCGGCGCCCGAGCGGTCCGGTCTGGTGCTGGTCGCCCTGATCCTCGTCGCGGCCGTGGCGAATCTCAATCTCTCGGTCGCCAACGTCGCGCTGCCCGACATCGGGAAGGCGTTCGACGCCTCGCAGACCTCCCTGGACCTGATCGCGGTCGGGTACTCGCTCGGACTCGCGGCCTCGGTGCTCTACCTCGGCGCGCTCGGCGACCGGTACGGCCGCAAGCTCATGCTGATCCTCGGCGTGTCGCTGTCGGTGCCGGCGTGCCTGCTCGCAGCCTGGGCACCGAACGAACAGGTGCTCATCGGCGCACGCGTCCTCGGGGGCCTGTCCGCCGGCATGGCGTATCCCACCACGCTGGCGCTCATCACCGCGCTGTGGTCCGGGAACTCGCGGACGCGATCGATCGCGCTCTGGTCGGCGATCGGTGGCGCGATCTCGGCGCTCGGCCCGCTCGTGGCCGGCGCGCTGCTCCAGCACTTCTGGTGGGGCTCGGTGTTCCTGGTCACGCTGCCGCTCGCCGCAGTCGCGCTCGTGCTCGCGCTGCGCCTCGTGCCGAGCCACGTGAACGAGACCACGGATCCCGTCGACAACCTCGGGGGCGTGCTCTCGGCGGTCGCGGTCGGCGCCTTGATCGTGGCGATCAACTTCGCGCCCGTCCCCGACAAGGGCGGGGTCGCCATCGGCCTGGGGATCGTCGCGGTCCTGGCCGGGCTGGGCTTCTTCCTCCGGCAGCGGTCGGCCCGATTCCCGCTCTACGACCTCGCTGTCGCGGCGCGACGCATCTTCTGGGTCGCCGCCTGCGCCGGCATCATCGTGTTCGGATCGCTCATGGCGGCGGCGTTCATCGGCCAGCAGTTCCTGCAGAACGTGCTCGGCTACTCGACGCTCAGTGCCGGGGCGTCGATCCTCCCCGCCGTCGTGTTCATGGTGATCGTCGCGCCGCGCTCGGCGAAGCTGATCGAGGCGAAGGGCTCCCGGTTCACGCTCCTCGTCGGGTACTGCTTCGTGCTCGCCGGATTCCTCACGATGCTCGTGCTCTGGGACAAGGGGACCCCGTACTGGGAGGTCGGCCTCGCCTACGCGTTCGTGGGCATCGGGGTGGGATTCGCCGGGACGCCCGCGTCGCACTCGCTCACCGGGTCGGTGCCGGTGACCCGCGCCGGCATGGCCTCGGGCACCGCGGACCTGCAGCGCGACCTGGGCGGGGCGATCATGCAGTCGATCCTCGGCGCACTGCTCACCGCCGGATACGCAGCGGCGATGGCGGCCGCGATCGTCGGGTCCGGCGCCTCGGTGACGTCCACCACACAGGACCAGCTGCAGCAGTCGTTCGCGAGCGCGAGCGCGGTCGCCGCGCACTATCCGAAGTACGCGACGCAGATCACCTCGGCCGCCGAGTCGTCGTTCCTCGACGGCGCGAACTGGGCCTACACGGCCGGAATCCTCGCAATCGCGCTCGGGTTCGCACTCGTCTTCTTCTTCTTCCCGAAGCAGGCGGACGAGGAGCGGCTGATCGAGGAGTACCACGCGGAGGACTCGGCGGCTGCGGTCGCCGCGGGCCACGGGTAGCGTGCGGTCATGTACTTCGGATGGTTCCTCTTCGGTGGGCTCGCGATCCTCTGCATCATCGCCGGCGCGGTCGTGATGTCGCGTCGCCGCTCCTACGGTGACAGCGAGCCGGACGACGACTTCGACTTCGACGCCTACGAGGGCTTCACGGACGAGAAGTAGTCACCCGCTCGGACGATGCTCGGCGGCGGTGGTTAGAGTCCCGGCGCCGCCGATTCGACGACGCCGGGAGCAGGATCCGGGCGACGGATCGGCGAGCGAGGAGCGGACCAACCCATGCCCACGCCGAGAGTCGTGCAGCACCCGTCCCCCGAAGCGCGCGCCGAAGTCGGCCGTGCCGCCCGAGCGGCGGTGCCACGGTCGTCCCACGGTGAATGGTCACCCGCGGCGACGCGTACCGGTCCGGTCGAGGTGCTCCAGCAGCAGGCGGCGACGAGGGTCTCGGAGCTCGTGCCGATCCGGCACGCGCGCATGACGACGTCGCCGTTCGCGTTCTACCGCGGTGCGGCCGCGATCATGGCGGCGGACCTCGCCACGACCCCGAAGTCGGGCGTCCGGGTCCAGGCCTGCGGTGACGCACACCTCGCGAACTTCGGTGGGTTCGCCGCGCCCGACCGCACGATGGTGTTCGACATCAACGACTTCGACGAGACGAACCCGGGTCCGTGGGAGTGGGACGTGAAGCGGCTCGTGACGAGCTTCGAGATCGCGGCCCGGGCGCGCGAGTTCGACGACACCGTTCGGACGAGGATCGTGGAGGAGACCGCTCGCGCCTACCGCGCGTCCATGCGTGAGTTCGCGGCAATGCGAAACCTGGACCTCTGGTACCAGCGGCTCGACGAGACCGACGTCCTTGAGGTGTTCGGGGCTCAGGTGCCTGCGAGCGCGATGAAGCGCTTCCAGAAGAGCTTGAGCAAGGCGCGCAGCAAGGACAGTGTGCGCGCCCTGGCCAAGCTCACGGCCGTGGACGGCGACCGGCGTCGGATCGTGAGCGATCCGCCGCTGATCGTGCGGATCGACGAGCTCGTCCCGGGCGCGGAGGCCGAGAAGATGATGGACCTGCTCCGCGAGTGGTTCCGGGGCTACCGCCAGAGCCTGCAGCCGGATCGACGCATCCTGCTCGAGTCGTTCGAGATCATGGACATGGCACGCAAGGTCGTGGGCGTCGGCAGCGTCGGCACCCGGTGCTGGATCGCCTACATGCAGGGCCGCGACGAGACTGATCCCCTGTTCCTCCAGATCAAGGAGGCGGAGGCGTCGGTGCTCGAGCCGTACTGCGGCAAGAGCGCGTACAACAACCACGGTCGTCGGGTCGTGGAGGGTCAACGGCTCACGCAGTCGTCGAGCGACATCTTCCTCGGCTGGGATCGCGCCGAGGACGCGACGGGCCAGGCGCGCGACTTCTACGTGCGGCAGCTCTGGGACGGGAAGCTGAGCCCGCAGATCGAGCTGATGGAGCCCGAGGTGCTCGAGGGCTTCGGCCGGATGTGCGGCTCGACGCTGGCGCGTGCCCATGCCCGATCCGGCGACCGGATCGCGATCGCCGCCTACCTCGGCAACGGTGCCGTCTTCGACCGCGCGATCGCGAGCTTCGCCGGCGACTACGCCGACCAGAACGACCGCGACTACGCGACGGTGGTGGCCGCGATCGAGGCCGGAGATCTGGTGGCCGACGACGGGCTCACCGCCGCCTGATCGATCTGCGTCACGCGACCAGTCCGTAGATGCCCTTGCCGAGCAGGTAGAGGCCGCACAGGAGCAGGATCCAGCTCATCACCGTGTCGCGGTGGCTGGCGACGTAGTCCTCGATGCGACGGAGCCGTTCGGCGGCCGTCCCGGGGTTGCGCCAGGCGAGGATCTCGAGCGCGACGATGCCCGCGGTGGTGAGGACCGCGAACAGGATGCTCACGAGCAGTGCGTCCGCGGTGCTCAGGTCGGCCTTCGCGATCTCGGCACCACCCGCGATCATCACGGGCCAGGTCTGGGTCGCGCCGCCCATGACGAACGCGCCGGGACCCTTCATGGTCGCGATCCGGCGCCGCCATGCCGGCTCGGGCTTGTCCGGTGCCGATTCGGTGATCGCGTCGACCTCGAGTGCGGTCGGTTCGGGCAGGGCCATGCGAGCGCGGACCCGGCGCCGCACCCACATCGTCAGCAGCACCGCACCGAGCGCGATCTGGATTCCCAGCGTGACGTCGCTCGTGGTCCCCGAGCTGTCGGACGAGGTCACCGCGCTCCCGATCGCAACCGAGATCATGCAGATGGCGACCACGGTGACGATCCAGCCGGCGATGAACCAGATGCCGTTCTTCGGTCCACGGTCGGTCGCGAGGACGAGGCTGAACGCCACGAGGCTGAACGGTGAGGCCGCGGCCGTGAGGATGAGGACGAGCAGCGTTCCCCACAAACCCTCGCTCATCCGTCCTGCCCCTTCTCGCGTGACGACCCCGTCGTGGTGCGCGGTCGATCGGTGACACGGTCGGGCGGAACATTACGGCGCGCCCGACGTGATCCCGGGATGGAGGTCCGTGGGACCGTGGCGGCCCCTGTGGCTGCGTCGACCGTGTCGAGCAGCGTGCCGGCACCGCGCCGGCCGCGACGCGAGTCGCGGCCGGCGCGGTCGCGCCGGGTGTTCGTCAGGTGGTGCTCGAGTACGAGCCGTCGTCCGGATAGGCACCGTCGCCGGTGGCACCCGCCAACGCGAAGATCACCACGATGTCGATCGCGATCATCGTCAACGACCAGAACGGATAGTGGCCGAGGTACGCGAACTGGAACAGCAGGTTGATACCGACGAGCACGATGCCCGCCACCCGGGCCCACGTCGCGCCCGAGAAGATGCCGAGCGCGATGAGGATCAACAGGACCCCGAGGATCAGGGCGCCCCAACCCCAGTTCTTGACGTTGTTGGTGATCGGCAGCTCGCCACCGATGTTGCGCTCGATGTACCGGGTCTGCGTGATGGCAACGAGACCGTCGAACGCGTTGAGGACTCCGAGCACGAAGATCATCACCCCCGCGAACGTCACCCAACCTGATCGCATTTTCATGTCTGGCCCTCCTTGGGCATCCCACCCCCGTTCGGGGGCGATCGTGCGCCGCGGTCGGGAGTCGACCGACCGTGGCGACGGCTCGGTGTCGATGGGATCAGGGCCGGGAGGAGAGCGCAGTGCCGGCGGCGGAGTTCGTTCCTCTCACGTTCGCGCTACTGCCCCGAAGCGTCGACGTCGCTGACACGATAGTGACGCGTGAGGCTGGAGTCGGTCATTGTCCGGAATACGCCGTTCGGGCCCGTTCGTCCGTCGAGGGTGTCGTGCTCGACGGCAGACGGCGAACCGGTGACCTAGCCCGCGACGGTGACGGTGACCGGGGTCCGGACCTGGGTCTCGAGCGTCGCAGCGTCCGCCGTCGACAGGTTCGCGCCGCGGAAGAGGCGCGACTGGTGGACCACCAGCTTCCCGGGCGTGCTCGAAAGGGTGGGGTCGGTCACGGGGACGTTGTTGACCGGCGACGTGAGGTTGGTGCCGTTCTGGCCCCACGCGGCCGCGTCACCGGTGCACTGCGCCGGCGACGCCGGGTTGCGGTCCTGGTACACGGTGGTGACGTTCAGGCCGGACATGTCGGTGTCGAGGCTGCGCACCGTGACGACGCTGCCCTGCGCGCCGGAGACCATCTGCCACAACGCGGGCGCCGCGGCGCCGGTGACGTACCCGATCGGCGTGACCGCGTCGGGGGTGCCGTCGATCGCGATGTTCGTGTTCTCGGGGTCCGAGTACTTCAGCCCCGAGGTGCCGGTCACGTAGTCGTCGGCGCTGCCGTAGCCGGGCATGCCTGCGTGGCCGCGCACGTCGGTGACGAGGTCCTCGCGCTCCGGATAGAAGAAGTGGGTGTTGGCGGTGTACAGGTAGCTGTTCGCGCCGAGGTACGAGCGGATGGCGCGGACGGGTCCGGAGAGGTTCACGATGAACGCGCCCTCGCCGGGGTTGCTCGCCCCACCGTCGAAGGTGTCCTCGGACCGGCCGCACCCGACGCCGGTCGCGTAGAAGTGGGTGCGCTCGAGGATCGGCGCCCCCGACGCGTTGCCCGCGGTCACGGCGAGGCCGTTGTTGAGCCAGCGGTCGCCGAACTGCTCGCGGTACGCGGGTGTGACGACGGTGGAGTGCTCGGGGTTGAAGCCCCACGTGTTGTTCGGCGCGAGCGATGCCGAACCCATCTGGTACGTGGCGCGGTAGTCGCCCGAGTCCAGGCTGAACGTGTAATTGACGCCGGTGGTCCCGGCGCTGCCACCGGTGAGCGTCGCGCTGTGGAAGAGGTAGACGTAGCCGACGCCGGCGCCGTTCGTGAGCGGGTCGGTGGCCTTCACCTCTTCACGCGTGCTCGCGTCGACACCGGCCGGCGCGGTCACGCCGCCGCCGGCCTGCTTGCCGCTGTCGTTGGCGAGGAACGACAGCTCGTCGTTGCCGTCGAACGTCGGGTTCGAGTCGCTGGGCGTATAGGTGGCGCTCGACGTGTAGCCGGCGGTGAGGTGGGCCGGCGGCGTGTACACGAGCATCGTGTACGGCGTCGAGGTCCCGGACAGGACCGGCCAGACGTTGGTCGGCCGGTGGTAGATCAGCCCGGGGTTGACCAGGTCGCGCTCGTCGACCTGGACCGGGACCTGGTGCCAGGTCGTGCCGTCCCACGCGAAGCCCACGACGTGCATGGGGTCGCCGCCGAGCAGCTTCGGGAGTGCGCTGCCGGACAGGACGACCGGGTCGGACGGCCGGGTCAGCGTCGCGCCGAAGCGGGTGCAGCCGGCGAGGCCGATCAGAGCAGGAATCAGGATCAGGACGGCGATCGCAGTCCGGCGAGTGTTGCGCACGGTCGTTTCCCCCAGTCGACGACGTGCGGGAACACTAGACGGATCGCACGCGGCGTTCGTCCGCGGGCGGCGACGGGACGCGGCTCGCCGGCACACCCCGGAGGGTGAGGCGGCGCGGTCGCGCAGCGCCGCGCTACTGGGTGCTCGTCGGCGTCCGGTCGCCGAGCGTGACCCTCACGGTGCTGCTCGAGCCGTCACGCTGGTACGTGATTCGCACCTCGTCGCCGCTCGAGTGGGCACGGATCTGGGTGGTGAGCGACGCGGCGCCGGTGACGGCCTTGCCGTCGACTGCGGTCACGACGTCACCGGTCTTCAATCCCGCGTCTGCGGCCGGGCTGCCGGCGACGACGCGCACGAGCTCGGCCCCACGCGGGTTCGCGGAGTCCTGCACGGCCACGCCGAGGAACGCACCGTTGTCCGTCGTCGACCCACCGTTGCCGTTCCCGTTGTTCCCGTTCCCGTTGCCGTTGGAGCCGTTGCCGTTCCCGTTGCTGCCGTTGCCGTTGGAGCCGTTGCCGAACGGACCGAACCCGGGTGGCAGCTGGCGCTCGGGCAGCTGGAATCCGCCGGCGCGCACGGTCCGCCCGTCGCCGTCGTCGTGGCGACCGATCGCGTACCCCACGAGGCCGCTGGCGACGATCAGCAGCAGTCCCGCGACCGTCACGAGCGCCCAGACGGGCACGAGGACGCCCTTGCGTCGGGGCGCATCCGTGGTGGAGGTCGTCGTCGGCGTCACCGGTGCCGCCTCGGTGGGCTCATCGACAGGGACGCTCGCGACGGGTGTGGTCGGTGTCTCGGCCGACGGCGGCGCCTCGGCTGCGGTCGGTGTGTCGGCTGCGGTCGGTGCTCGGCCGCGGGGGTGTCTCGGCCGCGGGCGGCGGCAGGGGGGCCTCGGGACTCGATTCGCTGGTCGGTTCGTCGGTCATGTCACCTGCTCCTGTGGTGCGCACGTGCGCCGGTCAAGTCTCGCCGACATCGCAACGTCGCCCGGTGCGGAGCGGGTTCCGCACCGGGCCGCATCCTCAGTGTGGGCTCAGGCGGCGGCCGAGAAGCGGGTCGTGATCACCGATCCCCGCCGGTCGGTGATTGCGGCGAGGTCGTCCACGACGAACGTGCGTTGCAGCCACCGGTCGGTGCCGTCGAAACGCGCCCGGAACTGCGAACGACCGTGGACGGCACGGCGATTGTCGACGATCAGCAGGTCGCCGGCGTCGAGGACGATCGACGTGGACGTCGACGCGATCGCGTCGGCGAGATCCGCGAGCGCCGCGCCGGAGTCCGCGTCGGTTCCGATGGTGAGCTCGCCGTCGTAGGTCAGCGTGCGGGTTCCGCCCGCGGTGCGTGCGAGCACCGGACCGGGCGCGGTCGTCCAGCCGTCGCCACGACCGAATGACAGGTCCACGCCGGTTCGGAACCGCGGCTGCTCGAGCGCGCGGACCACCCCGGCGCTCAGATGTGGGACGACCGCGTCGACGCTGCAGAGCTCGGTCGCGGCGCCGGGATCGCCGCGGAGGCAGAGCAGGAGCAGGAAGTGCGACTTGTGTGGGTGGAACGCGGTCTCGGTGTGGAAGGCGAGCGGGACGTCCGAGGAGGTCGAGATCTGTTGGCCGACGGATTCCGCGAGCGGGTAGATGTTCTGGACCACCCGCCCGCCGTGCTCCTGGACGTAGCCCACGGGGTGCCCGAGGCGGCCAGCGGCGGCGAGGAGCGACCCGGCCGATCGCGATCCGAGATGCGCCGGGCGCATCGCCGCCGGGGTGGGTCCGGGGGTACCGATGTCGAGTCCTCGGACGAGCACCGCGCCCGACGCGACACCGGCTCCCAGCGCGGTCGCGGCGCGCTCGACGTCGGGCAGGGTCGGGATCGCCGGGTGGACGGTCGGCTCGGGCACGGCATGATCGTACCTGGTGTGGCCCAATCCCGGTACAGATATACCGGCTCCGGCGAACCGACGCGCAGAATGACGTGAAGATGCGCTCCTCTGCGCACCAATTCGGGGGAGCGGGGCGGGTCAGTCGGGGCGGAGGACGTCGGTCGCGTCCCAGGCGGCGTCGAGGCGATCGATGTGGCGGACCGCGCGCCGGCCGAGCCGGCGGGTCACGAGCGTCACGAGCAGGTTGGTGAGCGCGAGCGCGGCGACGAAGCTGTCGAACGGGCCCGCGCCGGTGTCGACGACCTGGAACGACCACGTCGCCTGACGCGCGATCGGGGAGACGTGCGAGTCGGAGACCGCGAGGATGCGGACGCCCTCGGCCGCCGCCCGTTCCACTGCCGTCGCGATGCTCCGCTCGTACCGGGCCGTGTCGAGCGCCACGAGCACGTCGCCGCGTTCGAGCCACGCGAGGCTGCGGCTCAGGGCGATCGATCCGACCTCGGCGGACTCGATGCCGTCGCGCACCATGCCGAGCTGGGTGGCGAAGTCCTGCGCGACCCCGCGCGGCGTCGCCGGCGAGCACCGCGACGCGACCGGCGCGCGCGAGGCCGTCCGCGGCCGCGTCGGCCACCGACGGATCGATCCGGGCGAAGGTCTCACCCACGTTGGTGACCTCGATCTCGCGCGCCCGTTCCACCGGATCGCCGGCCGCCGGTTGACGCACGCGGTGCGTCGCCTGTCGCACGCGACCGCCCATCTCGGCGCGAGCCGCGTCCTGGAGCTCGCGGAATCCGGCGAACCCGACCCTGCTCGCGAAGCGCATGACGGTGGAGTTGCCGACGCCGGCGTCGGTCGCGACCGACGCCACCGAGCCGAAGGCGAGCCGGCTCGGGTCGTCGAGGACGAGGTCGGCCACGCGGCGCTCGCTGTTCGTCAGGTCCGCGTCCCGGATGCGTCCCGTCAGGTTCATCGGGCCGGAAGGGTAGGGGCGATCGCGCGGTGACGCCGACGATTCGGCGTCGCGCCGCCCTCCGGCGCGCCGCCGCGTGCGAGGGTGGTTGGGATGTCCGATGCCATCGACACCGGTCGCCATCCCGAGCGCCTGCCCGCCTCGGCGCGTGCTGAGGTGCTCACCCGTCATGCGGCGGCGGTGACCGCCGGCGAGCCCGGGTACGAGGACCCGGACACGGGTCTGTTCGTGTTCACGGCCGCCCACCACCGCGCGCGCGGCGAGTGCTGTGCGAGCGGCTGCCGCCACTGCCCGTACCCGTGACCGCGCGCCGGGCACCGCAGCCCTACGTGGCCTTCATCCGGGCCGTGATGCTGGGACGGCGGGGACTGCACCGCGCGACGCTGCTCGACGCTCTTCGGCGCGGCGGGCGCCACCGACGTGCAGTCGTACATCACCACGGGCAACGTGTCGTTCACGGCAGCCCCCTCTGAGCTCGCGCGCATGACGGCGGCGATCGAGAACTCGATCGCCCGCGTGGTCGATCGGCCGACCGAGGTCTTCGTGCGGTCGCTGACCGAGCTCGTCGCGTTGCGTGAGCTCGAGGCGTTCGCGGCCGCGCCGCTTCGGGGCGCGCACGAACGCGTCGTGTCGTTCCTTCCCGGTCCGCCGCCGGCGCTCGAGCTGCCGATCTGGAGCCCGGCGCGCGACCTCGTGGTGTTCGCCGCGGCGGGACGCGAGCTCTTCAGCGTCGCGGCGCGAAAGGCGGACGGGACGAGTCGAGGGCCCGGCGGGCTGATCGAGCGCGTCATCGGCACGCGGGTCACGAGCCGGGCGTGGTCGACGGTCGAGCGGATCCTGGCCGCGCTCAGCTGAGACCGGACGCCGGCGCGGCCCGGACCTCGTACGCGCAGTGGCGCGCGCCGGCGACCATGTGCTGGACGCGTTCGACGGTGGTGTCGGGCAGCACCGCGCGGATGAAGTCGATCTCGCTGGTGCAGGCCTGGCCGTAGCGTTGCGCGACGGCCCAGATCGCACAGTTGTGCTCGACGATGCGGTACGTGCCCGTCCCGACACGCTCGGAGGTGGCGAGGTAGCCGTCCTCGTCGAGGATCTTCGTCAGCTCCGCGACGCGCCCCGCCAGCGTGCGCTTGGGCTCGAGCCGCGCTCGTGCGCCGGCGATCCGGTGCTCCCGACGCTTCGCGAAGATGTCGTCGAGCAGTGCGGGGTCGGTGTCGCCGAGATACCCGAGGAGCTCGTTCGTCAACTCGCCGTAGGCCTTCGGGAAGTACCCGTCGGCTGAAGGCGTCGCGGCGTACACCAGCGTGCGGCGTCCTCGACGTGGCGTCTCCGCTGCGACCTCGGTGGCGTCCACGAGCCCCGCCGCGACGAGCGCGGTGAGGTGTTGGCGCGCGCCGCTCGGCGTCATCCCGAGCTGCTCGGCCACCCGCTCGGCCGTCGCCTCACCGCGGCGGCGCACCGCGTACAGCACCTCCCGGCGCCCGCTCGGGAGGTTCGGGAGCGCGGCGGCGCGATCGTCGGTCACGGGGTCACGCGGTCCCGCAGGATGAGATGGCTGTCGCCGAACTCGTGCCAGCGGTACCCGAGCTCGAGTGCCCTCGCGTACGCGTCGGCGAGCACCGCACGGTCGGCGAAGGCCTCGAGCATCCACAGATGGGTCGACTCGGGCTCGTGCCAACCGGTGAGCAGGCCGTCGACCGCCGTCATCGGTGTGTCTCCGGTGACCACGACGTCGGTCCAGCCGGCGCCGGGGTGCACGACACCGTGGTCGTCGGTGACGGTGGCGAGCGCACGCACCACCGTGGTGCCGGCGGCGACGACGTGGCCGCCGCCCGCTCGCACCGCGTTGATCATCGCGGCGGTGTCGCGCGGCACGCGGTAGCGCTCCGGGTACGGGCGCTCGCCGCCCTCGAGCGAGGAGACCCCGGTGTGGAGGAGCAGCGGCACGAAGTGGATGCCGCGCGTCACCAGGCGGGTGACGAGCTCCTCGGTGAACGGGCGGCTCGCGCTCGGCATCTCGGCGCTGCCCGGCTCGTCCGCGAACACGGTCTGGTAGGTCTCGATCGGCCAGGCGCGCGGCACGTGCCGGTAGCGGATCGCGTGTCCGTGGTGCGCGAGGTACCGGCCGACCGGTGCGGGAAGGTCGAGGGTCGCCACCCACAGGCGGGCCGAGTCGGCGAACGGGGCCAGCAGGTTCACGCGACCGCCGCCGAGGAGGTCGACGCCGATGGTCGTGTCGGGCGACTCGTCGACTCGTCGCGGCTGCGTGCTGCCCTCGCTCGGTCGCCGGACCTCGACGAGCCAGACTGCGCCGGGCAGCTCGCCGGAGAGGTGGACCGCGACCGGCTCGCCGTCAGGGAGACGACCGTCGAGTGCGGCCGGCACGGTGGCCGACGTGTTCACCGCGACGAGGTCGCCGGGATCCAGGAATTCGCCGAGCGCGTCGAAACGCGCGTCGACGGGTGGGCGTGCACCGTGACTCACGAGCAGTCGGCCGTGGTCGCGCCGCCGGCCCGCAGCTTCGGGCGGCTCGTGCGCCTCGTGGGCCGGGTCGAGGACGAAGTCGAGGCGCCGGGTCGGCGTGGTGGTCGTCATGGCAGCCCCACGGTCTCGGGCACGAGCGCCCGGGCTTCGTAGCGTCCGCTCGGCTGGTCCCCCGTGACGAGCGCAAGCAGTCCCGGCACACTGTCGGCAGGCTCGGGACGATCTGAGATGTCCTCGCCGGGGAACGCAGCCTGGTGCATCTCGGTGCGCATGTCGCCGGGATCGACGACCAGGACGCGCCGGTCGGGACGTTCGGCCGCGAGTATCCGGCTCGCGTGCTCGAGCGCCGCCTTCGAGGCGCCGTAGCCGCCCCACCCCGGGTACGGCTCGACGGCCGCGTCCGAGGTGATGGCGACGATGGTCGCGCCCGGCGCGAGGTGCGGCTCGAGCGCTTGGGTGAGGGCGATCGGTGCGATCACGTTCACCTCGAAGGCGGTCCGCAGCACGTCGGCCGGGATCGTGGTGAGAGAGGGGAGCGGACTGGCGCCGAGCGTGCTCGCGTTGTGGACGACCAACTGGACGGGCCCGAGTGTCGAGGCGGCGTCGGCGAGCGCGGCCCGGTGCTCGGGGTCGGCGACGTCGCCCGGGATCGCGATGACGTGTCCGCGAGCGCGTGCTCGCATCCGGTCGACCTCGGTCTGGAGGCGGTCGGCGCCACGGGCGTCGACGACCAGTGACCAGCCCGCGTCGGCGAGCGCCTCCGCGAGTGCGAGTCCGAGGCCCTGCGAGGCGCCCGTGATCACGGCGACGGGCGGGGCGGTGGCGGTGTGGTCGGCCATTGCGGACCCCTTTCGCATCTCGTTCGTGAGAACAACAAACAAGATACTACTTGGTTTATTCCGGTCGGCCCGTGATGTCGCCCGGGGGCCGGCACCCGCCGGCTACGCGGCAGAGCGGGTCCGCGCTCGGCGGCCGCAACTTCGAGTAGATCCGCAGCTCGCGGGCAAGGAATGTCGTCCACTGGGCATCGGTGGCGGCGAGGTGCTGCTGGTACAGGGACTGCGCGTGGCCGTTCTGCCCGCAGTACGACGTGAGCTCGGCGACGAGCCCTGCGGCACGCGCGGCCGAGAACGTCGGGACCACGCAGTCGCGGTAGTCGACCGCCTGGTCGAACTCCGAGTGGATGAAGGACGTCGGCGAGTCGCCCGCGCCGATGGTCGAGGGGTCGTAGTTGCAGCCCGACGCACCGAACGCGGCCTGGACACGCGAGCTCGCGGTGGGGTCGTCGTCGGCGCTGTACTTCCAGCTGCCCGCCAGGTCGGCATCGAAGGCGACCATGTCCGCGGTGACCGCACCGGCGGAGAACCCTCCGATCGCAACGCGGTTCGGGTCGATGCGATACGCAACGGCATGCCGCCGGACCCAGCGGACGGCGGCCTGCGCGTCCTGTACGGCCGCAGTGATGCCGCGGACGCACTGCGCGCGCGAGCGCGTCGAAGTTCGGTGGGAGCGGAACGTCGTGTTGATGGTCCTGGACGTACTGGCACTGGCTCGTCGTGTCGATCCGGTACTCGATCGACAGGCCGACGTACCCCCGCTTCGCGTACTGGAGCCCGGCGCCGGCCGCGAGCCCGTACTCCGAGCCGATGCCGCCGACGAACCCGCCGCCGTGCACCCACACGATCGCGGGCCGATTGGCCGCGGTGTTGTCGACGGGGTCGGCGACCCAGAGGTGCAGGATCTCGTTGCCGCTCGCGTCGACCTGCCGGTGGTGCGTGTCGCTCGGCGTGCCGACGGTCGGATCGACGGGTGGCGCCGCGCCGAACGCGAGACCTGATGCCTTGGGCGTCACCGTGACGTTCGTGTACACCTGATCGAGATACGGCGCGGGCGGTGGGGGAGGCGGAGGCACACAGGCGGCCGCGACGAGGGCCACGGTGGCGGCGACGAGTGTCGTGCGGGCGAATCGCGACATGGGCACCTCGTTCTCCACGGTGTGATGGGACCGGCTTCTCGCCGGCCGGTCGAGCCTGCGCGTCGGATGTCAGCCGCCCGCGAGCCGTAGGTGAGGGAACCGTGAAGCAGGCGTGACCGAGAACGTCATGCGGCTGGTGTCGACGGAGAGGGTGGTCCCGGCGCGGCGGGCGGAGCCGCGAGGACCGGCTCGTCGGGTCCCTGGTCGAGTCGGAACGGCGGGTAGCGGTCGGTCATGAGCGCGACGTAGGCCACGACCCGGATGATCCAGCGGTGGATCCCCATCACGAAGTCGAACAGGCCACGCGGGTACTTCGCCGTGAAGAGCAGCGCGACCGCGGCGATCACCACGAGGGCGCCGAGGATGCTGATCGCGGCGCCGCCACGTCCGTACCCGGCCGAGCCGGTGGAGACGAACGCACCCACGACGACCAGCTGCGGGATCGCGAGGAGCCACGACTTCACCAGCACGAGTCCCCGCGAGAGCTGCTCCGGGTAGGCGATGTCGAGCGTGGCCGGATAGTCGGCGGGGCCGAGCGAGAACGGCGGGTACCGGTCGGTGCCGAGCACCGAGGTGGCGTAGTACTGCACCCTCCAGTTCCACCGCAGCACGCCGACGTTGAACTCGAAGATCGACCGTGGGTACCGACCGGTGAACAGGATCGCGAACCACGCGACCACGGTGAGGACGAGGAACGCGATCCAGAGGAACAGCAGCACGATGAAGTGCGGGATCGCGAGGAACCATTTCACGAGCCATTGCCATCGGCTCAGGTCGGGATCGAGGTGGCCGGTGAGGCGCACCGGCTCGGCAGGTCGGGGTGCGTCGGGGACAGGCGCCGCGCCGGGCGGTGCACCGGCCATCGCCTCATGGCCGCGCGTGACGACGGCCCCGACGATCAGCGCAGCGCCGATCGCCAGGAGCACGAAGCCGCCACCGGCGAGGCCGATGGCCAGCGGCACGAGGTACCGCACCTTGACGCCGAGGTCGACGTCGGCGGCGACGGGTGCCCGACCGCTCGCGTTCATGACGACGACCGCCCAGTGCCCCGGCTTCAGGTGCCACGCGACGGTGCGGGTCCCGATCCCTTGGCTGCGGGCGACCCAGAACGGCTGCGCACCCGGCGGCGTGGCCGCCGCCGTGCCGGCCACGTTGTGGAGGCGGTAGGTCGCCCGGAACGGGTCGTACTCGACGTCGAAGACCTCGTCGTGACGAACGCCGGCGAGGTACCGCTCGACATCGGCGTCGCGTGCGATGCCGATGAAGAGCGGCGTGCCCGACGCCGACGCGCCGCGGATCCGGACCGTGGCGATGTCGCGCTCGGCCCACCAGTCGTCGGGGCCCGGTGTGCCGAGGTCGATGTCCCGCGTCGTGATGGCCGCGGTCCGCGTGTGGAACCGCTGGTCCGAGGTGGTGAAGTAGCCGGCGTCGTCCCGTTGGGTCGTGAGCGCCCACCCGAGGACGCCGCCGCCGGCGAGCAGCGCGAGTCCGATGAGCGCCAGGATGCTGCCCAGCACGAGGAAGACGATGCGTAGCGGTTTCATGGACCCACCCCCGGAGTGATGCCGCATGCTGGCCGCTCCGGCGCCCCGGGTCCAGGGTCCGAGGTCCCGGGACGGGTCACGACCCCGTCTCGCCGCGGCGAATGCCCGGGTCGCGCCGTCGTTGCGTCGGAGGACATGGCTCCGCCGTCGGTCAGGCCGGCACCGCGGCGTCGTCGGAGGGTGCCTCGGCCGGCGTCATGGGCAGGCCGCGGCTGAACACGAGCGCGATCAGCGCGAGCACCGCCAGCACCGCCAGCGACGCGCGGAGGCCGTCGATGCGCGCCTGGGCGTTCTCCTCGACGACCGCATCGGCGGTCGCGCCGCTCACGCCGGCGTCCTTCAGCGCGGCGTCGAGATCCGCGTCGGAGACGAACGGCACGCCGCTCTCGAGCTGGACCTGGGCCTTCGAGGTGAGGGTGTCGGGCACCGCCGGGTTGGAGGCGATGCCACTGAAGAAGGACGCGGTGAGCGCAGACATGAGCACCGCGCCGGCGAGCGCGGTGCCGATCGAGATGCCGAGGTTGGAGGCCGTGTTCTGGAGCCCGCCGACCTCTCCGCTCTCCTCGTCGGAGACGGCGGAGACGGTGACCGCACCGAGCTGCGACGCGAGGGCGCCGATGCCGACACCCGCGAGCAGCATCGGCCACGTCGTGATCTCGGGTCCCGCGCCGTAGTCGAGGAGCGCGACGAACACGGCCAGACCGAGGAACAGGAACACGAAGCCGATCTGGGACACGCGTCGCGGCGACGCCTGCGGGAAGACCTTCGGGACGCCGATCGCGGTGATGACCAGGCTGACGGACAGGGGGAGCAGACGAACGCCGGTGTCGATCGCGGAGAGGCCGAGCGCGATCGAGAGGAAGAGCGGCACCGAGAAGAACAGACCGGCCTGGAGCAGGTACTGGAAGAAGAACGCGATCAGGCCGGACCGCAGGATGGGGACGCGCAGGATCGCGGGGTCGAGCAGGGCCGGCCGGCCCGCCGCGGTCCGGTGCTGCTCCCAGCTGAGGAAGCCGAGCAGCACCGCGCCGCCGCCGAGCAACAGCCAGATCACCGGGGACAGGCCCAGCCACTCCGGCGCTCCCGGCTTGGGTTGCACGAAGCCCCAGGTGCCCGAGCGCAGGATGCCGTAGACGATCAGCCCCAGGCCGAGCGCCGACAGGCCGGTGCCCACGAGGTCGAGGCGGGCCCCTTCCACGCTCGGCGTGTCGGCGGTGCGGCGGTTGAGCAGGAGGACCACGGCGATGATGAGGACCTCGCCGACGAACACGTAACGCCACGACCAGTAGGTCGTGAAGAGCCCGCCGATCAGCGGACCGACGCCGACCGCGATCGCTCCGCCCACCGCGACGAGCCCGTACGCCTTCGGCCGCTCGTGCTTCTCGAAGTTCGACGCGACGAGCGCCACGATGGCGGGGAGGACGAGCGCCGCGCCCGTGCCCTCGAGGAACGACCAGCCGAACAACATGACCGGCAGGTTCGGTGAGATCGCCGTGACGAACGAGCCGCACCCGTAGATCACGCACCCGATCGCGAATGCCCGCTTGCGACCGAGGATCTCGCCCATCCGCCCACCGGTGATCATGAGCGACGCCATCACCAGCGTGTACATGGTGATCGCGGTCTGGATGCCGGTGACCGTCGTTCCGAGGTCCTTGGCCACGGTGGCGATCGACACGTTCATCACCGACGAGTCGAGGATCATCACGAACTGCGCCGATGCCAGCGTGAGCAACACGAGCTTCGCGGCGGCGCCCGGGCCCGCGGTGGCTACCCGTCGCTGCCGTCACCGTGTCTCCTGCCTCGGGTCCACGAGCCCTCCGGGGTCGATCGCGGTCGCACAGTAGGTCGGCGAGCCGAGCAGAAAGGTGTTTCGCCAAGCTAATTAGCCTGGTAAACTATCTGCCGTGACCAGCCGTCTGGACCCCCGAGCCGAGATCCGGGCCCCCGACGATTCCGACGCGCTCGCGATGGCGGACCGGCTACGACTCAGCGCCACCCGGCTCGCGCGCCGGCTGCGCCAGGAGTCGGGGACCGACCTGACGCCGAGCCAGCTCGCGGCCCTCGCGTCGATCGACCGGCACGGTCCGCTCACGCTCGGCACGCTGGCCGAGGTGGAGCAGGTGGCACCGCCGAGCATCACGAAGGTGGTCGCCAAGCTCGAGGCGGCCGAGCTCGTGGTCCGCCGGGCCGACGACGCGGATCGGCGCGTGGCGTGGGTGTCGCTCACCCCAGCGGGCGCGACCCGGCTGGCCCGCATCCGCCGACTCCGGAGCCGCTGGCTCGCGACCCGACTCGCCGAGCTCGACCCAGAGGCGCGCGCGCGGCTCGCCGACGCGCTCGACGTGCTCGACGCGCTCGTGGAGGACACGCGATGAGGCGCCGGATGCAGGCGGCGACGCGCGACACCTTCCGTTCGCTCCGCAGCCGGAACTTCCGCCTGTTCTTCGGCGGCCAGCTGATCTCGCAGGTGGGCAACTGGCTCACGCTGGTGGCCCAGACGCTGCTGGTGCTCACGCTCACCAACAGCGGCATCGCGCTCGGTGCGCTCGCCGCCGCGCAGTTCGGCCCGGTGCTGCTCCTCGGTCCGTGGGCGGGGCTCGTGGCCGATCGGTCCGACAAGCGCCGCCTGCTGCTCGTCGTCCAGGCGGTCGCGATGCTGCAGTCGTTCACCCTCGCGGCGCTCGCGTTCAGCGGGAGCCCGCCGGTGTGGTCGATCTACCTCGTCGCCCTCGTCGGTGGCGTCACCGTGGCGTTCGACAACCCCGCGCGCCGCGCGTTCGTGAACGAGATGGTGGACGAGGAGGACGTCCAGAACGCGGTGAGCCTGAACAGCGCGCTGATGACGTCGTCGCGCGTGGTCGGTCCGGCGTTGGCCGGCCTGCTCGTGGCCACCGTGGGGTTCGGGTGGTGCTTCCTCTCCGACGGCCTGTCCTACGTCGCGGTGCTGTGGGCCCTGTGGCGGATGCGACCGGCCGATCTCCGCCGGCCGCCGGTGACGCCGAAGGCGAAGCGCCAGATCCGGGAGGGCCTCCGCTACGCGCACGGTGTGCGCGAGCTGTGGGTCCCCCTCGTGATGATGGCGGTCGTCGGGACGCTCTCCTACAACTTCCAGACCGTGTTCCCGTTGTTCGCCACGCGCGACCTGCACGGTGACGGCACCACGTTCACGCTGCTGTTCTCGGTGGTGAGCGTGGGCGCACTCGTCGGTGCGCTCCGGACCGCGCGCCGGACCTCGACCGACGTGCGGGCGGTCGCCATGGCCTCGCTCGGCTACGGCGTGGCCATGGCCCTCATGGCCGTTGCACCGAACGAGGCGGTCGCGTTCGTGGTCGGACTCGGCCTCGGGGTCGCGAGCATCTCGTTCCTGGTGTCGTCGACCGCGATCGTGCAGCTCGAGGCCGCACCCGAGATGCGCGGGCGCGTGCTCGCGCTGCAGGCGATGCTCTTCCTCGGCTCGACGCCGATCGGCGGCCCGATCGTCGGGTGGGTGTCCGACCAGTTCGGTGCCCGGTACGCGATCGCGCTCGGCGCGGTGGCCGCCCTCGGCGCCGGCGCGTGGGGCTTCATGAAGTCCCGTCACGCCGTCGCCGAGGAATACGAGCTCGACGCAGACAGCGTCGGCACGATCAACGCCGAGCTCGCCCGCTGACGCGCGCGCGGCGACGCGTGCGGGTCCTGCCGCGGCTCACCGGCGTCACGGTGCGGCAGGCCACCGTCGGTCCGTAGGGTGAGCGCCGTGACCCGACCGACCGCCTGGGACGAGCACTTCGTCCATCAGATCCCCGAGCTGCTCCCGAACGTCGCCACGCGCGACGAGCACTGGCGGGAGAGCTACTTCTTCGACCTCCACGACCCGAGCGGCGAGGGAGACGTGATCTTCTTCACGTTCGCCCACTCCCCGGTCCGCGGTCACGTGGACTCCCTGCAGATGGGCCGCATCGGTGGTGAGCCCGTGATCGGCTTCCTCGACCGACCCGACGACGACGACCCGCTCACCACGTCGTTACCGGGTGCGTCGGTGGAGATCGTGCGGCCGTGGCACGAGGTGCGGCTGCTCGCAGATCCCGCGGTGTCGAACATCGGGCTCGACCTGACCTTCACGGCGCGGACCCAGCCGTACGGACTGCGGCGCGGCACGATGCGGGCCGGCCACGACGTCGTGTGGGATCAGTGCCACACGCTGCAGTCCGGGACGTACCACGGCACGTACACCGCGGGTGGGGTGACCCACCCCGTCGACGGTTGGATCGGACAGCGCGACCACTCGTGGGGAATCCGCGACCACGGTCGCTGTCCGCTCTGGATGTGGTTCCAGATCCAGCTCGACGACGGCTTCCTCGGCGTCTGGCACTGGGAGCTCGCGAACGGCGCCCGGATCTACACCGACGGGTGCTGGGCCGGGACCGACGGCCGCGACCCGGTCCCTGTCGTCGACTTCCACACCGACGTCGCGTGGACCGCCGCCGACGGCTCGGCCGGCCGCTACGGCGAGCACGGCGACGACATCGCGGGGCTCTCGGGCACGAGCACGTTCGTCCTGGCCGACGGGCGACGGCTGACCGTCGAGGCCGAGGGAGCGTTCGCACGGCCCTACGAGCCATTCCAGCGCGGCGGGCTCAACCTCATGCGTGTGCGCACCGACGACGGTCGGACCGGCACCGCGATCTACGAGGTCACCGGTGCGCACCACCATCGATACTTCCCCGACACGATCGTGAGCGGGAGACTGCCATCGTGAGTGCGATCGCGACCCACCCCGACGAGCTCACCGCCGAGTGGCTCACCGACGTGCTGCGCGCGTCCGACGCCCTCGCCGGCGCGTCGGTCACCGCGGTGGAGACCGAGCCGCTCGGCACCGGGCAGATGTGCGACAGCGTGCGCGTCCGACTCACGTACGACGCGCCGACGGATGCGCCCGCCGTGCTCGTGGCCAAGCTGCCGGCCGCCGACGAGACGAGCCGGGCCACCGCCGTCGCGATGCGCAGCTACGAGAAGGAGGTCCGGTTCTACGAGCAGCTCGCGACCGGTCTCCTCATCCCGACGCCGCGGGTGTTTCACGTCGCGCTCGACGCCGATGACCTCTCGCGGTTCGTCCTGTTGCTCGAGGACCTCGCACCGGCGAGTCAGGGCGACCAGCTCGTCGGGTGCACGATCGGCGTGGCGGAGTCCGCGGTGGAGGAGCTGGTGGGTCTGCACGCACCGCGCTGGGGGGATCCCACGCTCGCCGACATCGAGTGGTTGACCGGTGACCGCGCGATGGGCATCGCCATGCTCACGATGCTGCTGCCGACCCTGTGGGAGGGGTTCAAGGAGCGGTACGCGACCGACCTCGGCGCCGACGTCCACGCGGCGGGCGCGACCCTCTTCGCCAACCTGGGCAACTACCTCACGCCCACGGGCGGTCCCGAGACCGTGGTGCACGGCGACTACCGCCTCGACAACCTGCTGCTGCACGCGGACGGCACGGTCGCGGGCGTCGTCGACTGGCAGACGTGCACCGTGGGCCCGGCCCTCCACGACGTGGCGTACTTCATCGGCGCAGGGCTGAGGGCCGAGGACCGGCGCGCCCACGAGGAGACGCTCGTCCGGGAGTACCACCGCAGCCTCGAGGCCGCCGGCGTCACGGGCTACCCGTGGGAGCAGTGCTGGACCGACTACCGCCGGGGCACCTTTGCCGGCCTGATGATGGCGGTCGCGGCGTCGATGCTCGTGGAGCGCACGGCGCGCGGCGACGAGATGTTCCTCACGATGGCCGCTCGCCACAGCCGGCACGTGCTCGACCTCGGTGCAGCCGAGCTCATCGCGACGTGACGCGCCCGGCGCGCGGTCAGTCCGCGCCGGCGGCGATGCCGCCGAAGAGCTCGAAGGGATCGGCGACCTCGTAGTCGCGGCGATCGAGGTCGGCTGTCGCCACCGCCACGTCGACGCGCGGTACCGCCTGCACCTCGGAGCAGTAGACGTAGGCGGTCGCGCAGTAGTCGTCGACGCGCTCGGCGATGCCCCAGGCGAGCATCCCCGGCGCGAGTCCGCGGTGCCAACCCTCACCCGCCACCGGGTTCGTCGCCTCGTACGCGGCGAGCTCGGCGTCCTGACCGGCGGCGAAGAACTTCGCACCGATCTGCTGGATCGTGACCCGGAGGTCGGTCGCGAACATGATCGGATCCGGGAGGTGCCAGCGGTAGAAGCCGACGAAGTCCGGGTTCCCCGCGAGCGGTCCGCCGCCGGGACCGGCGTCCGGGTGCACGACGAGCGGCGCGCCCGAGTACGCGGCGTGGCACCGACCGAGCCCCCAGGCGCTGCCGACGTAGTCCTCGAGCCCGGTGCCGCAGATGGTGGGGAGCTCCGCGTCGCCGTCGCGATACACCTTCACCTCGCCCTCGCCGTACCAGTCGGCGGCGTCGATGACCCGCACGCCGACGTTGCAGCCGAGGAACCGACCGGGACCGCGCAGGCCCGCTGCGATCACGAAGTCGCGCCGGAGGGTGGTGGGGTTCTCCCGTCGGAACGTGACGTGTAGGTATCCGTGGTCGGGCTCGAGCTCGGGAACGAGGGTGTAGTCGATCTGGAAGTAGAGGATCGTGCCGGCGGTCGACGCATTGACGAACTCGACGCGCAGCTTCCTCGCGAACGGCATCGGCAGGTAGCTCGTGAGCCCGCGCCCCTCGAGCACCGTGGTGTACGCCGATTCGTAGGGCACCGGGCGCCCGTGAGGGAGCCCGAAGAAGTCGATGACCGGCACCGAGATGCTCGGCTCGGTCGCGTCGTCGTAGAACACCTCGAGCAGCAGGCCGCGCAGGCGCTCGGGCGCCGCCGGTGGGACGGTCATCCACAGGTGACGGACGATTCCCGGCCCGTCGACGTCCGCGAGCACGACCCGCTCGCCGGCCCGGATGCGCCGGTTCGGTGCGCCCTTCCTTCCACCGTGTGCGGTCCCGCCCGCGCCGCGGGCACCGGTGGGGTTCTCGAACGTGATGGCGCGGGCGTCGAGCCGTGGATCGACGACGGCGGCGTCACGTGCGGCGCGGTCGAACACGGGCGGGAGCCTCGCGCGCCGTGATCGACGCTGTCACTCGCATCGGTACCGACGTCGAGCGGCGCCGACGCCGGCGGACGTGTCGGACGACCGAACGCCTCGCGCGGGTGGTACGCGAGGCCGGTACGCTCGTGCGGTTCCCTCGAGCCAGCCGCGGGAGAGCACGGCGACATGACCACGACCACACCGGATCGCCTCCTCGACGAGGAGCTGGTGCGCACCTTCGAGCGCGACGGCTTCGTCGTCGTTCCGGACCTGCTCACCGCAGCCGAGCTCGACCGGTACGGCGACGCCGTGACCGCGGCCGTCGAGGATCGGACCCGCCACGACACCACGCCGCTCGAGCAGAAGAGCCGCTACCAACAGTCGTTCGTGCAGTGCATGAACCTCTGGGAGGATCATCCCGACGTCGCGCCGCTCGTGTTCCACCCCCGGGTCGGTCAGGCTGCCGCGGAGCTGCTCGGCGTCGAAGCCGTTCGCCTCTGGCACGACCAGGCGCTGTACAAGCGCGCCGGCGGACGCGTGACCGACCCGCACCAGGACCATCCGTACTGGCCGATCCTGGAGACCGCGTCGGTCACGGCATGGATCCCATTCGAGGGATCGACGACCGCGAGCGGCGCGATGTCCTATCTGCCCGGCAGCCATGCGATCGGACTTCGGAAGTTCGTGAACATCTTCTTCGGCGAGCCCGAGGACATCCTCACCGATCCGGAGATCGCCGATCTGGAGCCAGTGCTCGTCGAGGTCCCGAGGGGAGGTGTCGCGTTCCATCACGGCCTGACCGTGCACTTCGCGAGTGCGAATCGCACCGACCGGGACCGGGCGGTGCAGACGATGATCTACTTCCCGGACGGCAGCACGCGCGGCTACGCCTTCCCCCACTTCGCGGTCGAGCGCAGTGGCATCGAGGTGGGTGCCGTCATCGACGGTGACGTGACGCCGATCGCGTGGCCCCGCCCGGCCGACGTTCCGATCCCCCCGTTGCCGGCTGCGGAGTTCGACGAGCTCCCGGTGGTCGCCAACACCGGCGCGACGCCGACGCCGCGCGCCTGACCGCCGCGATCAGCCGACGCGGCGGATCTGCGGGAAGGTGTAGCTACCGTCCTGGATCGCGGCGCCTGGTTGGTACATGCGGAGGATGGGTCGGAACGCGCCGCTCGCCGGCGTCGGGAGCCAGTTCGATGCGCGGCCCGCGCCCGGCGACGTCGCCTGCAGGAACACCGTCACGGAGCCGTCGTCGGCCACGACGAGCCCCGGCGTGCGGTCGCCGATCGAGTACCGCCCGATCGGGTTCGCGACGAGGTAGAAGTCCGGCACGTCGTACATCGTCAGCGACCAGAACGCGTCTGCCGGCGGCTCCGGCGAGAACGTCACCTCGTAGCGGTGGGCGCCGTCGAGCCGGTCGCCGCGGTCGTCGGTCCAGATGATCTCGTAGTCGGCCTCGTATCCGTGGTTGCCCCAGAGACCGGCGCGTGCGGCGACGGCGCGCGTCACGTAGGCCGTGGTCCGGTCGGCGATCTTCCACTGCGGCGAGTCGATGGTGCCGAGGCCGCAACGGTCGAGGTTGTAGTCGAAGTAGTGCATCGCGCTGACCCAGCCGACGGCGTTGCCGCCGCCGGCGATCTGCTCGATCGTCGCCCGGCCCGTCTCCGCGCCCTGGCGCAGGGAGTCGGCGACCTCCGGGTCGAGCTCGACGAGCGGTGACGAACCGGTGAGCCCGAGGCGCTCGGCCATCGCGACGAACTCGGCGTCACCGGCCGGGGGCGGGAAGGCGGCGAGCGCGAGGCGGAGGCGTTCCCACTCGACGAGATCGTCGGCGACGTCCGGGCCCGGGGCCGGAATGCCGGCGAGTTCGCCGTCGGGTACCGCGGCCGTGAGCGTGAACTGATCCTGGAGTGCGTGGACCGCGGCGAGGTCGGCCTCGCCGTCGACCTGGATCCGACCGACGATCACCGCGACGGTGGACGGGACCTCGACCGTGGTGGCGCCGTCGGGGTCGGCGGCGCCCGACCATCCCGGCGGGACCAGTAGGTAGTCGCCCGCCGCGGTCCCGGTCGCGCGCCGGCCGATGTAGGTGAAGTTGTTCGTCCAGGCGTCGACGAACTGGAGCACGTAGTAGCGGTCGGCGGTGTCGGGGACGTGGAGCGCAACCGGGCCACCGCTCAGGTCCAACGGCGCGAGCAGGTACAGAGTGTCGTTGTTGGGTGAGACGAATTTCGCGGACGGGTCGAGCAGTGCCCGCGCCGGGAAGAACGTGTTGTACGGGACCGGCCGCCCTTCGGCGAGGGTGGCGGTACCGGCCGGCATCTTGGCGATCTCGCTCAGGTTGTCGAGCAGGGGGTAGCCGTAGATGTAGATCTTCGTCGCGGCGTCGATGAGCGCTGCATCGGTCATCGTGGGGTCTTCCGTTCGCGGAGCGAGGCACGATATCGGGACCACGGTCGCGGACCGGGCTGTGACCTTCGACCCTGGTCGCGAAGGGTCCTGCCGGTGGATCGTGGCGCGATGGCGGACACGCGGCCACCGGAGCGCCTCCACCCGGGAGCACTCGTCGAGGAGGGGCTCGAGCTGCTGACCGAGGCGGAGGCCCTGGATCTCGCGGCTCGCCGCCCGATCGGGCGCGTGGCGGTGACCGTGGGCGCGTTGCCCGCGGTGTTCCCGGTGAACTTCTGCCTGATCGGACGCGACGTCGTGTTCCGAACCTCGGCCGGGACCAAGCTCGACGCCGCGTTGAAGGAGTCCGTGGTCGCGTTCCAGGTCGACGACTTCGACGCGGCGGGTCACCTCGGTTGGAGCGTCATGTTCGTCGGCAAGGCGACGGAGTTGCGTCCGATCGAGCTGAGTCGGCTCGAGCCACTGCCGGTACGGGCATGGGCCCACGGCACGCGGGGCCACGTGGTGCGGATCCGGACCGAGTTCGTCTCCGGCCGCCGAATCGTGAGCGGGGTCCCGCTCCGCTGACCCTGCGCCGCACCCCTACGATGCCCGCCGTGCCCGACGACCCGGTGACCGCGGACGCGGTGCCCGACGATGCGGCGAGCGGAGCCGAGACCGCCGCCGACTCGGCGACCAAGCGCAGCCGCATCGCCGCCGGCCGCCGAGCGCGTCGAGCACCAGATCACCTCGACCTACCACCGGCTCGAGGATGCGCGTCCCAGCTCGGGTCCGATCGACACGGCGTTCCGGGCGTTCGAACGCGACAACGCGGCCGGCGGCGGCGTGCTCTCGGCCGCGATCGCCTTCCGGGCGTTCCTCTTCCTCGTGCCGTACGTCTTCTTCTGCGTGGTCACGTTCGGGCTCGCCGCCGGCGCGTCGTCCGAGGATCCCACGGATCTGGCGCGCTCGGTGGGTGTCAGCGGCCTGATGGCACGCACCTTCGCGAGCGCGGCGAATCTCGACACGTGGAACCGCGTCTGGGCGATCTGCGTGAGCGGCTTCGCGATGTTCCTCGCCGCCCGCGCGCTCGTGAAGGTCCTGCGGATCACCCACGGCCTGGTGTGGCGCGTGCCGGTGCCCAAGCTCTCGAGCTCGAACGCGGCGGCGGCGCTCGCCATCGGGCTGGTGTCGACCCAGCTCCTCGTGGGCGGGGGGATCGCATGGATCCGGCAGCAGTCGCTGCTGCTCGGGATCCTCTCGCTGCTGCTGTCGATGGGGTTGGTCTTCGGGCTGTACCTGTTCACGTCTCGGCTGCTGCCCCACGCCGAGTGTCCGTGGTGGGCGCTGGCGCCGGGAGCGGCGCTGGTGGCAGTCGGCACGACGGGCCTGCAGGCGGCGACGGTGTTCTACTTCGCGGGCTCGATCGAGCGGAAGTCCGACACCTACGGCGCGATCGGGACGTCGCTCGCGTTGTTGCTGTGGGCCTACATCCTCGGTCGCATCGTCTCGGCGGCGATCTCGCTCAACGCCGCGTTCTGGTACCGATCCGAGGAACGGGCCGGACGCTCGGTCCCCGCACCCATCGACCTCGAGGACCGGTTGGCCGGACACCCGCCGGAGCCGTCGGTCTGACGACTCCGGCGGACGCCGCGGGGTGGAACGGGTCAGCTGACGATCTTGGCCTTCATCTGGGCGAACTCGGCGTCGGTGATCACGCCCTGGCTCTTCAAGTCGGCGAGACGTGCCAGCTCGTCGGCCGGGCTCGCGCTGGTGCCCGCGGCCTGCTGGATGTACGCACGCGCGGCGGCGTCCTGCTGTTGCGCGGCCTGCATCGCGTGCTCGCTCATCTTGTGACCACGTGCGATGAGGTAGACGAACACGCCGAGGTACGGCAGGAAGATCACGAAGATCACCCACAGGAACTTCGCGAAGCCACCCATGTCGTGGCTGCGGAAGATGTCCGCGAAGACCGTGATGAGCAGCCAGATCCAGATGAAGAACAGGAAGAACCAGAGCATCGACAGGAAGACCTGACCGGTGCCGAAATCGCTTGCGAGCATGCTGGGTACTCCTACCCCTAGGAAGATTGGGCGCAGGGCAACCTAATGCACGGCCGTCGGGTGCGTCAGCAAGCGGCGCGCTACAGGTACCCGCGACCGACGAGCCACTTCGTGGCGTAGCTGCCCCAGAGCGGCGGCAGGTAGGTGGTGAACAGCCGGTGCGTCACCGCGGTCGCCACCGCGATCTCGCTCGGGACGCCGAACGCGGTGAGCGCACCGACGAGAGCAGCCTCCATGATCCCGATACCGCCGGGTGCAGGGATGAGGCTCGCCAGGAACGACGCGGACGTGTTGACGAACACGATCTCGCCGAGGCTGAGACTGCCACCGTACGCGTGCAGGCAGGACCAGAGGCAGAAGGAGTAGAGGAGCTGCGCGGCGACGCTGCCGCCGAGCACCAGGCCCAGCTGGCGCGGCGTCGTGAGGATGCCCCAGATGTTGCGGCCCGCGCTCTTCACCTGCGGCCACACCTTCGAGCGTGTGAACCGGCGCAGCGCCGGTATCGCGAGCACGACGCCGGCAACGGCGGCGACCACGAACACGCCGATCACGATGAGCGCGCCGTCGTCGCGGTCGCCACCGCCGAGTTGGGAGAGGCTGCCCTGCTCCCCGACCGCGAACGCCGTCAGAACGAAGAGCCCGAACTGCGTGATCGTCCCGGAGAGCCCGACGAGCACGCCGGACGAGGTCGCGGCGCCGACCTCCACGCCCTGCTTCTGCAGGAACCGGATGTTCATGATGGTGGACGCCGCCCCCGTCGGTGCGACGAGGTTCACGAACGACACCGCCATCTGCAGCACGATCGCGGGAACGAGTGGGATGACCTGGGGTACCGAGCCGATCGTGGTGAACGCGAACGCGACGGCGGTGAGCTGCGCGAGCGTGAACCCGAGGACGAGCCACGGCCAGTCGGCCGTCTTCAGCGTGGCCCAGAGCTCCGAGAGGCTGCCGACCTGGCCGAGGATGATCCACAGCGCGAAGAGGAGGGCGGCGATCGTGACCAACGTCATCGGGCTCACGCGGCGCAGCTCGACGGGGCGGACGACGCCACCGTCGATGTGATCCGCGAGAAGTCCGCTGATCTCGTCGAGCAGGCCTTTCGTGGTGCGCAAGCGGTCGCGGGTCTTCGGTGTCAGCGCCGGCTTGGTGAGGTAGCGCGCGAGGTCGCGCACGCCTTCGGGGTCGACTGCACTCACGGCCAGCTCGACGGCCGGCGCCGCGCCGAGCAGCAGCGCGGTCGTGACCAGCGCCTGCGCACGATCCTGGGCGATCGCGTCGGGTGAGGCCGAGATCTCGCCGCGGTCGAAGTCGACGATGGTGACCGCCTCGCCGTCGACGACGACGTGGTCGGCATCGAGCGCGCCGTGGACGATGCGGGCCTCCCACATCCGCACGGCCGCGTGCCACAGCGCCGGCGCCCACGCGCCCCCGGTTCCGGCATCGAGGTCAGACAACGTGACGCCGCCCGGCTGGACGGAGGCGATCAGGGCTGCGGATGGGCCCGCGACGCCCGCGGCGACGATCCGTGGGACCGGGACCTCCGCGTCGTGCGCGGCGTAGAGACAGAGGGCCTCGTGCTCCACCTGCTGGAGCCGCGTGGTCGTCCACGTGGGCCCGGAGTCCTTGTAGGCCACCGTGCGCCACGCCTTGGCGACGAGCTGCGTGTCCGCAGCGTCCCGCCCGTAGACACGCACGCCGATCGCTTGGCCGTCGGTGAGGCAAGCGGTCGCGAGGGTCGAACCGCGCGGCTGGTCGGGGGTCAGCGTCAGGTCGCGGACCGGCGCGTTGAGCTCGGCGAGCGCCCTCTCGATGTGGGCAGTCGTGGGCCGACCTGCGGGGGAGCCGAACGCGAGGTGCAGGGCGGCGGCGATCCCCCAGCCGATGGCGATGCCCGCGACGGCGGCGTTGACGTCGGCGGCGTCGAGCATGACGGATGCGGGTACGAGCAGCACGAGGAGAAGTTGGCCGATCCGACGAGTCGGCCGCGAGACGAACGGCGCGGCCGTGAGGACGACCGCGGCCAGCACGGCGAGCCGAACCGTGGGGTACGGCGCCGTGTCCTTGCCGCTGAACGCGTCGGTCACGGCGGAGAAGAACCCGGCTCCGTCATCGACGAAGGCCATCACTCGCGCGATCCACCACGCGAGCACTCCCGCGGCGCCCAGCATGGCCGCGAGCCGCCATCGGCGCGCGCCGAGCGCCGCCGCGAGCGCGAGGCCGACGGCCCACAGCGATCCGAAGGCGAGCAGCGCGGTGCACGCGCCGTCGAAGGCATCGGGCAGGGTCTCGCAGGAAGGCGTCGAGCGCGCGCTGCGACGACGACGACGCTCCGCTACGGACCGCGGTGAGCACGACGACGATCGCGGCGAGCGCGAGCCGAATGGCATCGCCCGTGAGGCGTCGGTACGGGCGCTCGTCGGCGTGGCCGAATCCGCGCCGCCGCTCTGCCTGCACGCGTCGAGTCTGGCACCGCGTCCGCGTCGCGCCGCGGCTTCGGTTCGCGATGCAGCACCGCCATAGGCTCGCCGCACCGACGCTCGCAGCGAGGCGTCGTCGATCGAAGGGCACGCTCATGATGAAGCGCTCCGTGCGCGTCACGACCCTGCTCGCGTTGCTCGTCGCGCTGGCGGCGTGCGGCAGCAGTGGCGGTTCCTCCGGGGGCACCGCGCGCACGGCGTCGATCGACGGCACCGACTGGGTGCTCACGTCCATGACGCCGGCCGTGCCCGGTCTGACCCGCGTCACCGTGACCGCGAGCTTCGCCGGCGGCCGGCTGTCCGGCCACAGCGGCTGCAACACGTACCACACGTCGTTCACGCAGGACGGCGACTCGCTCACCGTCGGCAAGGACATCGCGTCGACGAAGATCGCATGCCCGGCGCCGCTGAGCGCGATCGAGCAGGCCTACCTCGGGCGCCTGCCGAAGGTCGCGTCCTTCACCCGCTCCGGCTCGACGCTCACCCTGAAGGACGTCGACGGCAAGACGTTGCTCACCTACGAGACCGCGCCGTCGGGTGCCGAGGCGATCGCCGGCGACTGGAACGTCACGACGCTGTACACGGGCACCGCGCTCACCAGCCCCACGGGCGACCAGCCGCTGACCGCGACGTTCTCGGCGGACACCGTCAACGGGAGCTCGGGGTGCAACACCTTCAACGGGCCGTCGAAGGTGCAGGGAACCGCGATCACGATCGGCCCGCTGGCGGCGACGCTGATGGCGTGCGCCGATCCCGCGGTCGACCAACAGGCGCAGCACTACACCGCTGCGCTCGAGGCCGCGAAGACCTTCGAGGTCGTCGGCAACCGCCTGTCGCTCTACCGCGCCGACGGCGGGTACGCCGTCATCTTCGACCGCGCCTGAGCGCAGGCGACCGCCAGATCTCGTTCACGAGGTCGCGCGCCGAGGCGTTCCGCGGATCGAGGACCATCCGCACGTCGTGCGGTCCGCGATGGGTGTCTCGCTGCCGTTCGCCCTTACCTGCGGCCCCGCAACCGTCCGTCCGCGTCAGTCGGGCGGACGGGTGATGACGACGGGGCACGGCGCGTTGCGCACGACGAAGTCGGAGACCGAACCCAAGAGCGCGCGCTTGACGCCGCCGCGCCCGCGGGTGCCGAGGACGATTGCGCTCGCGCCGCGCTCGGAGGCCAGGTCGCAGAGCGCGCGCCCGGCGTCGCCCCGGAGCGCGAGCGTCCCGGCCTCGGTGAGCCCGAGCTCGTCCGCGGTCGCACCGAGCAGTGCGTTCGCCTCGGACAGGCGGGCGTCGTCGAGCTCCTGGAACTCGCCCTCGGTCATCACTCCGCCGGCCATCCCGGTGCCCGCGACGAGCGTCGGGTCCCCGTAGTCGACGACGGTCACGAGCAGCACGTCCTCGTCCGCCGGCATCAACGCGAGCCCGGCGCGCAGCGCTTCGGTCGACAGCTCGGACCCGTCGGTCCCTGCGATCAGCATGGGCGGGACTCTACCGATGGCGGCCGCTGACGGCTCGCCCGCCGACGATGCGTGCTCGTCGCGTCGGTTCCGGCAATGATGATGGTCGGAGCCGGCTGCGCGTTTCGGGGAGCAGGCCGGCCGACAGAACGGGGTGGGCATGACCGAGGACACCGACACGCGGACGGATGTCGCGACGACCGACGGCCCCGAGCCGCGCCGCCGCGGCCGGGCCGTCACCGCGATGGTGCTCATCGTCGTCGCATCGCTGCTGCTGCCGTTCGCAGGGCTCACGGTCTGGGTCCGCAACCTGATGTTGAACACCGACCGCTACGTGCAGACGGTGTCGCCGCTCCCATCGGACCCGGCGGTGCAGGAGGCGATCGCCACGAAGGTGAGCGTGGCGCTCGTCAAGGAGCTCGACATCCAGGGACGCGCGAAGTCGGCGCTGCCGGACAAGGCGCAGTTCCTCGCCGCGCCGATCGCAACCGGTGCCACGCAGCTCGCGCACAACGCCACGCTCAAGTTGGTCAGTACCGACAAGTTCCAGCAGCTGTGGGACGCCGCGAACCGCCGTGCCCACGACCAGATCGTCGCTGCGCTCACCGGGGAGGGCACGAAGCACATCAAGAACAGCAACGGCAAGGTCGTGCTGGAGCTCGGGCCCATTGCGGCGAAGGTGGCGCAGCAGCTCGACAAGATCGGCCTGGGGTTGCCGAGCAACATCGACGTCAGCCGCGTGAGCGTTCGGTTCGTCCTCATCGACTCTGCGGATCTCAAGTCGGTCCAGGACTACACGAAGATCCTGAACAAGCTGGCCTGGGTGCTGCCGATCCTCGTGCTGCTCCTCTACGGGCTCGCGATCGTCATCGCGCCGAAGAAGCGCGTCACGGTCGTGCGGGTGGGCATCGGCGTCACGATCGCGGCAGTCGTGGCCGTGATCGGGTACGGCTTGCTCCGCACCCTGTACCTGGACTCGCTGCCCGGACCCGGAAAGCACGAGGCCGGCGCGGTGATCTACGACACCGTCACCCGGTACGCGCAGCGCGGGTTCAAGGTCGTGCTGGTCATCGGCATCCTCGTGTGGCTGATCGCGTGGCTCGCGGGTCCGTCCCGACCCGCACAGTCGGTCCGGCGCCAGTGGAACCGCATGACGGGGAAGGCCGGCGGCGCCGTGGGCGAGATCGGGCCCGTGAACGTGTGGGTGGGGCACCACGTCGGCCTGCTCCGGGGTCTCCTCGTGGGAGTGCTCGGTGTGGTCCTGATCACCTGGGAGCGGCCGACCGGCAAGGTGGTGCTCCTCCTCGCGGTCATCGGCCTGATCGGCTGGGGATTGATCCAACTCCTCGCGGCCGGCGTTCCGCGTGAGCCCGCCGGGGTCGACGCCTAGCGGCGACGCGTCCAGGATCGGATCAGGGCTCCATCACCACCCACCCGCGACGCTGGAGCTCGGCGGCGAGGAGCTCCGCAGGGACGCGGTGGAGCGAGTTGGCCACCTCGGCGTCGCGGCGCGACGCCGCCGGCGTCCGTGCCCTCGGTGGGCGTGCGGCCGACGGGTCGGCGTCGGTCGCCGGCGCGGCCTCCCTCGGTCTCGGCCTCGGTCTCGAGACGGCTGATCAGCGCGTCCGCCTCGTCGCGGGTGAACCGACCGCCGGCCTGACGCTGGTTCAGGCCGAGCGGGCCCCTGGCGTCGCGGAAATCGGTGTGGCCGGCGGCGCGCACGAGCTGCTCGAGGGTCTCCACCTGGCGCCGTGACGCCGGAGGACCGGCCGATTGCCCGAACGCCATCGCACGAGTCTGGCAGCCGAGTGTGACCGCGACGGGCACCGGCGCGTCACAGGCGGGTGTGCACGGTGCCGTCGGCTTCGGGACCCTCGAGCGAGATGGCCGAGAGGTGGGCGGCGGTCGTGACCAGGCACACGTGGGTGAAGGCCTGCGGGAAGTTGCCGAGCTGGCGGCCGCTCACCGGGTCGTACTCCTCGGCGAGCAGCCCGACGTCGTTGCGGAGCGCGAGCAGCCGCTCGAACATCTCGTGCGCGGCGTCCTCGCGCCCGACCATGGCGCGGTTGTCGGCGAGCCAGAAGGAGCAGGGGAGGAACGTGCCCTCACCCGCAGGGAGGCCGTCGACCGCGCCGACCGCGTCGGTCTGGTACCGCGCGACGAAGCCGTCGTGCAGGAGGTTGCGCTCGATCGCGTCGACGGTGCCGCTCACTCGGGGGTCGTCGCCGGGTAGGAAGCCGGACATCGGCATCTGGAGCACCGACGCGTCCAGCCGCTTGGAGCCGTAGGCCTGGGTGAACGCGTTGAGGTCGGTGTCGAAGCCCTCGTTGCAGATCTGCGCGTGAATCTCGTCGCGCAGGCGCCGCCAGCGGGCCACAGGGCCCGGCAACCCGAAGTCCTCGACGTTGCGCACCGCTCGGTCGAACCCCAGCCAGGCCATGGCCTTCGAGTGCGTGAAGTGCTCGCGCGGCCCGCGCACCTCCCAGATGCCCTCGTCCGGCTTTCGCCACAACCCTTCCAGCGAGCTCAGCAACGCGATCTCGAGGTCCCAGGAGTCGCGGTGCCCGCCCGGATCCGGGATCAGCCGGCGAGTGCGGTACAGCGTCGCGAGCACCTCGCCGTACACGTCGAGCTGGAACTGCTCGCTCGCCGCGTTGCCGAGCCGCACGGGCTCGGAGCCCTCGTACCCGGGCAGCCACTCGAGGGTCATCTCGGTGAGCCGGCGCTCGCCGGCCACCCCGTACATGATCTGCAGATCCTCGGGATCACCCGCAGCGGCGCGCAGCAGCCAGTCGCGCCACGCGAGCGCCTCGTCGGTGTAGCCACCGAGTGAGAGCGAGATCAGCGTGAGCGTGGCGTCGCGCAGCCAGCAGTACCGGTAGTCCCAGTTCCGGACACTGCCGATCCACTCGGGGAGCGACGTCGTGGGCGCGGCCACGATCCCGCCGGTCGGCGCGTAGGTGAGCGCCTTGAGCGTGATGAGCGAGCGCATGACCGCCTCGCGCCACTCACCCTCGTAGGTGCACTGGCGTGACCACTTGCGCCACCAGCGCTCGGTGTCCTTGATCGCGCGGGCTCGCGTCGTAGTCGTGCGGAGGGCGCACGTGCGACTCGTGGTACGCCAGGATGAAGGGCACCTTCTCGCCCGCCTCGACCACGAAGTCGGCGACGGTCGTCTTGCCCGCGCCGTGCGTGCGCGCCGGCGTCTGCAGGACCAGCGCGTCCGGACCGGCGACGGCGCGCAGACCGGCATCCGAGCCGTAGACCCACGGCACGATCGAGCCGTAGTCGAACCGGATCACGAGCTCCATGTGGATCGGGACGCGCCCCGACAGCCCTTCGACCTCGCGCACGATGTCGACGGTCGCGCCGCGGAGCGGCATGCAGTCCGTGATGCGCACGTCGCCGTCGTCGGTGCGGAAGGTCGTCTCGAGCACCAACGTGTCGTCGCGGTAGCAGCGCTCCACCGACCGGATGCCTCCTGCAGGTGCGAGAAGCCACCGTCCGTGGTCTGGCCGCCCGAGCAGCGAGGCGAACACCGCGCCGGAGTCGAACCGCGGCGCGCACCACCAATCGATGGAGCCGTCGCGTCCGACGAGCGCCGCAGTCTGCGTGTCGCCGATCAGGGCGTAGTCCTCGATCCGCGCGGTCATCGCGGTGACACCTCGCTGCTCGCCGGGTGATCGGTCCAGATCGTACGGACATCGGCTCACGGGTCCCGCCATCGTGGTTCGCGTGCAGGAACGTCGGCCGTCGACGTCGTCGAGATGCACCGGCGCGCGGGATTGCGGGCTGAGCCGCGCCGCGTGTCACCCTTCGACGGGCACGCAGGCGGGCCCGTTCCCGGGTGCGCCGGCGATGCGGTGCAGCACCGCGGACGTCGGCGTGATCGTGACCGTGTCACCCGTGACCGTGGCGTCGCCGTCGACGATGAGGCGGTAGGCGTCGTCGTGACGTTCGGGCCACAGCACCGTGACCTGCGGATGCAGGGCGATGTTCGTCGAGGTGCGCCGGCCACCGCCCGCCTCGATGCGGCCGTCGGCCCACCGCACGAGCACCGACACGACGTGTGGCGTCGACGCGTCGGTCACGGTCGCGAGCAATGCCTCGGTCCCGAGCGCGGCGGCCGTCGCTTCGAGGGCATCGAGGTCGACGGGAACGCTCACCGGCTCAAGGGTAGGACCGGCGATCGCGGTCAGTGCGCGGGCGACGGCGCGGGGCAGGGCGCGCCCCGCGGCGACGGGTCCGTGCTCGCCACCCGGCGTGCGGTCGACCCGCGCACGGTCGGCTCCGATCGCCGCCGGCGCCCGATGCGACGCTGATCGGCGGCTTCCCGGCGGTAGCGGTCCTGGCGCTCCTGGGCGAATGCGCTGCTGATGTGGGGGCTCAACATGTCCGTACCTCCTGGCTCCCCGCGAGGATCCTCCGGGGGCGGGCCCGACGCCACCGGCAGGAATGACGATGTACGCGAGGAAACCGCCATTGTCAGGATCCCGCCCGATCGCTAGGATCCGGCCATGCGCAGCGCGCGCCACCGGGTGGTGTCGGTCCTGGTCGACGGGATGTCGGCGTTCGAGCCGTCGGTCGCGGACGAGTTCTTCGGCTACGACCGCTCCGAGCTGCTCGGAGTGCCGTGGTACCGGTACACGACGTGCACGCCCGGACCCTCGCCGGTGCAGATCGGCGGCTTCCGGGTCAACGAGGAGCGCGGACTGGAGGCGCTGCGGCGCGCCGACACCGTGGTGGTGGCCGGATGGAGCGGCGTCGAGGACCCGGCCGGCCCGGCCCTGACCGACGCCCTGCGCCGCGCGCACGCGCGCGGCGCCCGCATGGTGTCGTTCTGCACCGGCGCGTTCGCGCTCGCGGAAGCGGGGCTGCTCGACGGTCGGCCGGCGACCACGCACTGGGCGCACGCGGAGACGTTCCGCGGCGCGTTATCCGAATGTCGACCTCGATCCCGCGGTGCTGTACGTCGACGACGGTGACATTCTCACGTCGGCGGGCTCGGCCGCGTCGATCGACCTCGCCGTGCACATCGTCCAGCGGGACTTCGGCGCCGAGGTCGCGAACCAGGTCGCCCGAGACCTCGTGGTCTCACCCCACCGGCGCGGCGGGCAGGCACAGTTCATCCAGACGCCGGTCGGGCCGCCCGAGGAGTGCACGGACGGGCTCGCCACCGCGCTGGAGTGGGCCGCCGCCCACCTCGATCGGGAGCTGAGCGTCGCCGAGCTCGCACAGATCGCGCTGATGAGCCCTCGCCACTTCGCCCGGCGGTTCCGGGCGGTCACCGGCACGACCCCGCACCAGTGGATCCTGACCCAACGAGTCGGGCTGGCCCGACGGCTGCTCGAGACCACCGACGCGAGCGTGGAGCAGGTGGCCGACCGCAGTGGGTTCGGCAGTGCGGCCGCACTGCGGCTGCAGTTCCAACGCTCGATGGGCACGAGCCCGACCGCGTACCGGCGCACGTTCTGCGCCGACCGATCGGTCTGAGCCGGCCCGCCTCAGGCGGACTGCTCGGCGCGGTCGAGCACCCGCATGCGGAGGCCGAGTGAGTCGAGCAGCGCACGGTCCGACGCGTGGTCGGCGCAGGGCGTGGTCTCGGTGAGCATCATGTTGCGCTCGCTGGTGAAGATCGAGTTCGCGCCGGCGAGGAAGCACAGCGCCTGGTCGGAGAAGCCCATGAGGTGGCGGCCGGCTGCGATGCGGACGCGAGCGGCCGGCATGAGGATCCGGGAGGTCGCGATCATGCGGACGGTGTCCGAGACGTCGACGTCGGGTGCGTCCTCGAGCGGGGTCCCCGGCACGCGCGAGAGGACGTTGATCGGGACCGACTCGGGGTGGGGATCCATCGTCGCGAGCTGGTGGAGGAACGACACGCGGTCGGCGTCGGTCTCTCCGAGTCCGATGATTCCGCCGCAGCAGACCGTCACGTTCGTGGTGCGGATCGCGGCCAGGGTGTCGAGCCGGTCCTGGTACGTCCGGGTCGTGATCACGGAGTCGTAGTACTCGGGCGACGTGTCGAGGTTGTGGTTGTAGGCGTGGAGGCCGGCGTCCGCGAGCTTGCGGGCCTGAGCTTCGTCGAGCATGCCGAGGGTGACGCAGACCTCCATCCCGAGCGCGTCGACCTGCCGGACGATCTCGCAGACACGGTCGAACTGGGCGTTGTCCTTCACCTCACGCCACGCCGCGCCCATGCAGAAGCGGGTGACGCCGGCCCGCTGTGCCCGCCGCGCCGTCCGCACGACCTCGTCGACGTCCATGAGCGGCTCAGGCTTCACCCCCGTGTCGTAGTGCACCGACTGGGAGCAGTACCCGCAGTCCTCGGGGCAGGCGCCCGTCTTGATCGACAGGAGCTGGTTGACCTGCACCTCGTCGGGGTCGTGGAACGCGCGGTGGACATCCGACGCGCGACGCACCAGCTCCATGAGTGGCGTCTCGTAGACGTCGGTGATCTCGGAGATCGTCCAGTCGGTGCGCACGGTGGCGGGCATGGCCGAGGAGGCTACCCGCGTGGTCGACGACCTCAGTCGGTGGTGCGCAACCGCCGCGAGCGTCGGACGAGGACCACGCCGACCCCCACGCTCGCGCCGCCGATGGCGACGAGCTCGGCCACATCGGTGCCCGTGAACGGCAGGGTCGACGGCTTGCTGGCGCGGCTGGCGCTCGCGGCCTCGACCGAGGTGGGCTGACGACTGGTGTCCCTCGGTGCGACCTCCGGCGGCGTGGGATTCGGGTACGCCCCGGCGGCTCCGAGCGGCACCGAGCGCGCCGAGCGCGCCCACGGCCGACGACGGCTGCGATCCGGACGATCCTCGACGACGGCTTCATGCGTTCCTCCACGCTCCGGGAGGGCCGGCCCCGTGTGGTGCCGTCTCCACCCACGGAAGGAAGCGTAGGGACGGACCGGCCCGGATCGGTGGATACCCGCCCCTCCGGTACGGTCACACCCATGACGCTCGTCATTTCCGGTGAGATCCTCATCGACCCAAGCGATTTCGACGCCGCCATGGCCCTGGCGGAGCCGTTCGTCGCGGCCACACGGGCCGAGGAAGGTTGCGTGGCGTACGACTTCTGGGTCGACCCGGCCGACCGCGGCCGGATCCGCCTGTTCGAGGAGTGGGCGTCGCCGGAGACGAACGACGCCCACGCTGCGTCGCCCCACCTCGCCGAGTTCTTCGCGGCCATGGCCGCCCTCCGGGTGAGCAGCGTCGAGCTCGTCCGCTACGAGGTCTCGGCCCGGATCCCGCTGTGAGCAGTCTCACGCGCGTGCCGCCGCCGATCGGGCGGACCGTCGGCTCCATCGCGGGTGTGGTGACGGCGCCGGCCCGTCTCGTCGTCGGACAAGCGGCGCGGCGCGCCCTCGCCGGCCCGCGGGACCGTCGCTCGGAGATCGCGTTCGCGACCGACGACGAGCCCGGCTGGTTCGGGCCGGACTCCATGACCTGGCGCGTGCACGCCGATCGCTCGATGCTGGTCGGCGGATTGCGAGCGCTGTTCCTCCAGACGCTGCACCCCCTGGCGATGGCCGGGGTCGCCGAGCACTCGGCGTACCGGGACGACCCCCTGGGACGACTCTCCCGCACCGGTCGTTTCGTGGCGGCGACCACCTACGGCACACGCGCCGAGGCCGAGCGGGCCGTCACGTCGGTCCGTCACATCCACGATCGCGTCCGCGGTACGGCGTCCGACGGACGTCCCTACGACGCCAACGATCCCGCGCTGCTCGCGTGGGTCCACAACGTCGAGGTCGACTCCTTCCTCGCTGCCTACCGCCGCTACGGCCGACGGGACCTCGAGCCCGCAGACGCCGACCGCTACGTCGCGGAGATGGCGATCGTAGGACGGCACCTGGGGGCCGAGGATCTCCCCGAGACCGCGACGGACCTCACCGACTGGATCGAGGCGGTTCCCGACCTCGCCATGACCGCCGAGGCCCGCGCCGCGATCCGCTTCCTCGTCCTGCCGAACCTGCCGCTGCCGATGCTCCCGACGTACACCGTGATCGCGGCGGCCGCGGCCGACCTGCTGCCATTCCATCGCCGACGCGCGCTCGGGCTCTGGCCGGTGCCGTTGGCGGATCCGCTCGTGGTCCGACCGGCGGCGACGTCGCTCCTCGCGCTGCTGGGCTGGGCGCTCGGACCGCCGCCGGTGCCCGCCGGCGCCCACTGACGGCTGCGGCCTCCGGCGGCGGCTACCGCGCCGGCGCCACGGTCACGTGCAGGCTGCGGTGTTGGGAACCGAACGACGGCCCCGTGCCCCGGTCGGTGGCGGCCAGCCCGGGTCCGAGGAGGGCGTGGTCGATCGGGATGCGGAGCAGGACGTTCGATTCCGGCCACGAGACCTGGAGCCCGAACCCGTTCAGCGAGCTCGTGAGTCGACCGTCGTCCAGGAGGTGCTCGAACGCCGGTGACCACGGCGTCGCGTTGAAGTCGCCTTCCACGATGCGACGGGCGGCGTGCGCGCGGCTCCAGCGCGCGGCGGCGTTCAGGGCCCGGTCCCGGTCGTGCGCGCGGCCCGGTGTGGTCGGCGAATCGGTTCCGAAGACGAGCTCCGCCACCGGGCCGTCGGCCGAGGCGATCGTCATCTCCACCGCCGAGGGACCGAACGACTGGTCCGCCGGATGCCGCACGTCGGTGACGGGGACTCGGCTGAGCACGATGGTGCGCACGTAGTTCGACACCTGGTCGATCCGCGATCCCGTCGTCCGGATCTCGAATCCGGTGGTCGCCGCCCGCAGCGCGCGCACGTCGGGCTGGAGCGGGTCCAACACGACGAACACGTCGGGCTGCGTGCGAGCGAGGTAGGCGGCGAGGGCGGCGGTGTCGATGGACCGCGACTGCGCATTCAGGTGCCCCACGCTGATGCGCTCGCCGTCGGGACGGGCCGGGCTCGGGTCGGTGGTGAGGGTGCCCAAGACGGTGAGGCCGCTGAGCAGCATCGCGATCGCGCCCAACGCGCACGAGATCGGCGCACGGAGCAGTGCGGCAAGGACGGTGACCACGACACCGACGCAGAGCAGCTGCACCGGGAAGTTCGTGAACAGCTCCGTCGGCCACCCGCTCCAGCCGAGACGGGCGACGAGCGTGATCGCGAGCGTCACGACGGCCGCGAGGAAGACCGGGATGCGGAGCAGAGAACGCGGGCCGATGCGCGCACGGTACCCGGGCGACGCACCGTCGCCGGCGCACCGGGGATGTCAGAGGTCGAGGGTCGGACCGAGCACGATGCCGGCCCGGGCGATCGCCTTGGCCTTGGTCCGCAGGAGCATGGCCCGGGGCGCGAGCGCAATTCGCTCGGTCACCTCGGCGACCGCGGCATCGAGCTGCTCGGGCGCGACGACGTCGGTGACGAGGCCGAGTCGCTGCGCTTCGGCTGCGTCGATCGCGCGCCCGGTGAGGCACAGGTCGCGTGCGATCGCGCCGCCGACGAGTTCGTGGAGCGGGGAGTAGACGACGTCACCGAAGCTGAACTCGGGGTGGGCGAACCGGGCGGTCGTGGCGGCCACCCGGACGTCGCAGCACACGGCGAGGTCGAATCCGCCGGCGAGCGCCGGACCGTTGACCGCGGCGACGAGCGGGAGGGGGAACGTGAGCAGCGCGTGGTGGAAGCGGTCGCTGCTCTCCCAGAGCGCCCGCCCGAAGTCGGCGTCGTCGGCCGCCCGTGCGAACTCGTCGAGATCGAACCCCGCCGAGAACACGTCTCCGGCCCCCGTGACGACCACGCTCGTGAGGCGCTCGTCCGCGGCGAGCTCGGCGAGCGTGCTCGTGACCTCGTCGCGCAGCTGCACGGAGAGGGCATTCCGCTTCTCCGGCCGCGTCAGCGTGATCGTCGCTGTCGGGCGCCCGATCTCCACCGCGATGGTCTCCACGGCGTCGAACGTAGCGAACGTCGGCATGCGGGTGCCCGGGAGTGCACTTCCGCTCGACGCGGGCTCGTGGTCGAACCGACGGGTGAGCCGTACGCTGCCGGGATGACCATCTCAGTCGAACCGATGACCGCGACCATCGGGGCGGAGATCGGCGGGGTCGACCTCGCCGACGACCTCTCGCCCGAGACCATCGCGGAGATCCGCGCCGCGCTGCTCGACTGGAAGGTGATCTTCTTCCGCGACCAGCAGCGTCTCGACCGTGACCGGCACGTGATGTTCGGACGCGCGTTCGGGGACCTCGAGGTGCATCCGCTCACGCCGAAGGACCAGGCGCAGCCGGAGATCTTCGTGATCCCCGCGGGCGGCAAGCACCGCGCTCCCGAGGTCTGGCACAGCGACGTGACGTGGCGGCCGGAGCCGTCGATGGGCTCGGTCCTGCGCGCGGTGGAGCTCCCTCCGATCGGTGGCGACACGTTGTGGGCCGACATGGGTGCTGCGTACGACCTGCTCGACGAGCCGACCAAGGACCGCATCGACGGTCTCGTGGGTCTGCACGACTTCACGCGGGCATTCGGATGGAACCAGCCGCCCGAGGTGCAGGACAAGATGCGCGCGAAGCACCCCACCCAGGAGCACCCGGTCGTCCGCACCCACCCGGAGACCGGACGCAGGACCATCTACGTCAACGGTGGCTTCACGATGGGCATCAAGGGGATGGACCAGGCCGAGTCGGCGCCGCTCCTCGACCGGCTGCAGCGGCAGGCGACCGTTCCCGACGTGCAGTGCCGCTTCCGATGGGCGCCCGGCAGCGTCGCGTTCTGGGACAACCGCGCCACGCAGCATGTCGTGAGCAACGACTTCCTACCCGCGCGGCGCATCATGGAACGGGTGACGATCGTGGGCGACCGCCCGTACTGAGCCGACCGACGGTCGACGGCCGACGCACCCCGCTCAGTTGCGCGGCTTCTCGAACACCCGGCGGACCATCGGCTCGAAGTGCTCGAGCGACTCGTACGGACCGTCGGGGTCGAACGCGACCTGATCCCACTCGTCGGCGAACTGGGCCGCGAGGTCGAACCAGGGCCGACCTTCGTACTGATCGCGAGCGTTCACGTCGCCACCGAAGTGCTGGTAGTAGTGCCGACCCTGGAAGTCCTGGTGGGCGCGGATCGCCTGGTACACGTCGTCGCGCACGTACGGCCGCAGGATCGCGGCGGCGATCTCCGGGTGCCCGAACACGCTCACGAGCTTGCCGACGTCGTGGCAGAGGCTGGCGACGATCATCTCCTCGTCGGCGCCCGCCCGCTCCGCGAGCGTCGCGGTCTGCAGGGCGTGCACCAGCTGGTTGGTGGCGAAGCCGTCCGTGATGCCCTCGAGCCGTTGCAACATCGAGAGCACCTCGTCGGCGACGCGCGGCTGGTTGCGCATCGTCTCGGCGCCGATCACCGCCCACTGTTCGGCGGTCGACTCGTCCATGCGGGTGAAGGTGGTGGCCATGACCGCATTCTCGCGCCGCCCCGCGGGCGTGTCCTACCGTCGTCGTGATGGACCGGATCGAGGCGCTCAGCGCGGTGACCCTCGCAACCGCCGACATGGCCGCGTCGGTGCGCTTCTACGAGACCGTGGGATTCGAGGCGGTCGTCGGCGGTCAGGACGCGCCTTTCTCCACGTTCCGAGCCGGAACCGGCTACCTCAACCTGCAGCTCGATCCGCAGCACGCTCCGGTTGCCGCGATCTGGGGCCGGGCCATCTTCTGGGTCGCCGACGTCGATGCCGCCTACGCCGCGCTCCGTGACGCCGGGTACGAGCCCGAGATGGCGCCGGGCGACGCACCCTGGGGAGAGCGCTATTTCCACGTGCGCGACCCGTCGGGTCACGAGATCAGCTTCGCCCGGCTGATCGGCGACGGCGCATCGCCTCGGCGTGCCGGCGGCGGTGACACGGCCAGCACCGGTACGTGAGCTCGTCGACGACGGTGCGCCCGGAGTGCTCGTACTCCGGGTCGTGGTCGTACTGCAGGAACTCGGTGGCTCCGCAGTCGACGCAGACGCGGTCCCGTGCCGCGACGACGCGCTGCTGCCGCTTCGTGGGATGGCGCTGACGGCCCGACGCGTTGATGGGCCGGCCCTCAGCGTCGTGGACGAGCGCACGGAGGAACGACGTCGGCGCGATCCGTTCGACGAACGTGTCGGTCACAGGTGTCCCGTCGTCGAAGCTGCAGCCGTCCCCTCGGACGTGCACGACGAGCTCGGTGACCAGTCGGGATCCACCCGTGGTCATCCGCCGCACCAGCGCGTCGGCCCGTTGCTGGGCGATGGACGGCCACCGCTCCGGCGCGTCCGCGGACGCGTCGACGCGGGCACGGCTCCGGACGAGCTCGGTGTCGATCGTTCGGGTCACCGCCTGCGCGTCCGCGGGCGGCAGCCGGAAGAAGCCGGCGACCATTCCGTCGGGATCGATGCGCCACGACAGGGAGCGCGCAGCGTGCTGGCGGGCCTCGGTCTCCTCCGGCGTCTCGTGGCGCGTCAGCCAATCGGCGAGCGCGTGCGCGAGGCGGCCGGCAGGAATTCGCTCCGCGATCGCCTCGAGCTCCGCCTCGTTCTCCGGTGTCGCGACTCGCGTCAGGGTTCGGACCTTGCTGTACGAGAGGCGACCGTCGACGAATGCCGCGCCGATGGCGGTGAGCTCCGACAGCCTGCGTCCGATCCTCAACCACTCACGCGCCGTGCACACCTCGATGTCCAGGGCGTCGGCGACCCAGTGGGCACACGTCGGCGCGCCGTCGGCCGCCCAGTGCCCCGAGTCGTCGAGCGCGACCACCAGCTCGACCAACCGGTGCTGGGCCCGGGACCAGTGCGACCCGACGACGCGGATCTCCTGGCGGATCGACGTCTCGGCGACTTCGTGTACCGGAGCGGGCGCGCGCGTCGCTGCGATCGACATTCGATCACCTCCATGGTTCGAGTCACCGGGTCCCCGGTGCTCGTCGATTCGGGCGGTCGGCCGTCGCAGCGGGCCGGACGAGCTGCGCTCGGCAACCTAGGCCCCGGGTGTGACCACCGATCCGGTGCCGACGCGTCCGCGGGCGCATCTCCTGCGCCGGCACGAGCCGGTTCGGCGTCGTGCCGGGCGGGCGGGGACCGGTAGGTTGCCGCCCGTGACCGACGCAGGAGCGACGACGCGACCGCTGCGCTTCGTGGTGATCGGCGCGGGAATGGCCGGGATCCTGAGCGTGATCGAGCTCCGGCGTGCCGGCTACGAGGACATCACCGTCTACGAGAAGGCCGAGTCCTTCGGCGGGACGTGGCGCGAGAACACCTACCCGGGTCTCGCGTGCGACGTGCCGTCGCACCTCTACTCGTACTCCTTCGCGCCCAACCCGGACTGGACGCACACGTTCTCGGGCGGCGACGAGATCCGCACCTACTTCGAGCGCGTGGCAAGGGAGCACGACGTCGGTCGCGACGTCGTGTTCGGGGAGGAGGTCGTCGCGTGCACGTTCCGTGACGGGCGGTGGGAGATCGAGACGGCCTCGGGCCGCCATGACGCGGCCGACGTGGTGATCGCGGCCACCGGCGTACTGCACCATCCGAACCTGCCCGACCTCGACGGCCTCGACTCGTTCGCGGGCGCGGCGTTCCACAGCGCCCGGTGGGACCACTCCGTGCCGCTCGACGGCGCTCGGATCGGGGTCATCGGCACAGGATCGACCGCGGTGCAGATCACGGCGGCCCTGGTCGACCGGGCGTCACACCTCTGCTTGTTCCAGCGCACCGCGCAGTGGGTCCTGCCGCAGGCCAACACGCCGTACTCGGAGGAGGAGAGGGCCCGGTACGCGTCCGACCCCGAGCTCCTGCGCACGATGCACGACAATCTCGCCGAGGCGTTCGGAGCCTTCGCCACCGCGGTGATCGACGCCGACTCGCAGGGCATGGCCGCGATCGAGCAGATGTGTCGCGAGAACCTCGAGACGGTGCAGGACCCGGGGCTGCGTGAGCGACTGCGCCCGGACTACCGCGCCGGGTGCAAGCGCCTCGTGGTCTCGCCCGACTTCTACGCAGCGATCCAGGCGCCGCACGCGGAGCTCATCGACGCCGGGATCGAGCGGATCGAGCCGGCCGGAGTACTGACCGTCGACGGCGTGCTGCACGAGCTCGACGTCCTGGTGCTCGCCACCGGCTTCCACGCCGACGCTTTCATGCGGCCCGATGGCGATCACCGGTCGGGGTGGAGTGACGCTGGCGGAGCGGTGGTCGCCGCGGCCGAACGCGTACCTGTCGATCTCGATCCCCGACTTCCCGAACCTCTTCATGGTGAACGGGCCGAACGGACCGGTCGGCAACTTCTCGCTCATCGAGGTGGCCGAGCGGCAGTTCGGCTACATCCTCCAGCTCGTCGCGCTGCTTCGGGACGGCCGGGCGACCGAGGTGTCGGCCAGCACGCGGGCGATGGAGGAGCACGAGTCCGCCCGCGTCGAGGCGGCGCAGCGGTCGATCTGGGTCACCGGATGCAACAGCTGGTATCTCGACGACCGCGGCATCCCTGCCACCTGGCCGTGGACCTTCGACCACTTCCGTGCGGTCATGGCCGCGCCCGACCTCGACTGCTACGAGCTCATCGAGCGCCGCTGAGGCGCGGGTCGCGCGCGAGGCGACGGAACGCGTCCGCGGGCGCGTCCGTACCGCCGATGCGCCAGTCGTGACCCTGTTTCGCCGTGTCGAACCAGACGACCGCGTCGACACGCGGCGTGCCGGTGTCGATCGCTCGCCGGACGTCGTCCACGAAGCGCCTGGCCCGTGCCGGATCGCGTCGGTCGGTCGCGGTCTCGGCGATCATGAGCGGCTTGTGCCCGGCGAACGTCGACAACACCGGTCCGAAGAGCGATGCAAACGTGGCGGGCCGGCCCGACAGGCGGTCGTACCCGTCGACGCCGACCCAGTCGACGACATCGTCGCCCGGGTAGTAGCGCGCCGCGTCGTTCCACGCGGCCGCCGGGATGCTGCGATGGTTCGGCGACCAGACCCAGCGCACGTTGGTGGCGCCCGCCGCGACGAACACTGCGTGCACGTGCCGCCACGCGGCGACGTAGCGCGCCGGTCCGTCGTGCGTCCCCGGCGCACCGACCCGTACCCCGTCCCACGGGTACCAGTCGGCGTTCATCTCGTGGGCGAACCGGAGGAGGAGCGGGCGCCGGTCCCGCGCCACGGCCTCGGCTCGGGCGCGCAGGCCGGCGTCATCCGCGCCCGAGGCGATCGCGCCGAGCGACGTGGTGTCGGGCTCCCAGGTGATCATCGGGATCCGTCCGTGGGCGTGGTCCCACGCGTCGGCGGCGGTGGGGAACGGGTCGTTCCAGTGCTTGAACCGGTGGTCGATGGCGAGCCCGCGCCCGAGCCGACGCTCGAGTGCGGTCACCCCGGACTCCGCCCAGTGCCGACCGTCGGGTGACACGTACGCGCCGAGGAGGACCGGGGCCGCGTGTTCCGGAGCGACCGACGGGGTGTCGCCTTGCCGACGCGCCACGGCGACGCCGGCGATCGCGAGCAGGCACGCGACGACCACCGTGAGGCGTACGACCATCCCTGCTGCATCGACAGATCGGCGCGCCGGGCTTGAATCGGCTCAGGCGGGCGGTTCTCCGTGCCGGCGCCGAGCGGGGAGCGGCGGCGCGTCGTCGTTGCGGAATCGCGGCTGGTAGCGGCGTGCGTCGAGGAACCTCAGGACGGGGATGTCCCGCAGCTCGAGGGCCAGCAGGATCCCGCCGGTCATGAGGGTGGCGAGGAGGAGGTGGCCGGTCCCGGCGACGATGGTCATCGCCGCCGTCGCGAAGATCGCGGCCGCTGTGGTGAGGCCACGTACGAACTGGTTCTCACCGTGGAGGACGACACCGACGCCGATGAACCCGATGCCGGTGATCGCGCCGGCGACGGCCTGGGGTGCCTCGCGCCAGAGGACCGCAGTCATCCCCGCGATCGACGCGCCGATGAGGGAGAAGGTGCGGTTGCCGGCGGGTGAGCCCCGCAGCTCACGCTCGAACCCGATCGTGAACGCGAGACCGAAGCCGACGAGGACGCGCGCGATGAGGTCCCAGTCGGACGGCATCCGTCCACGCCATCACACCGCGCCGGTGCGGCGGTGGATGGTCGCGAGCGAACGGCCCCGGGCGTCGCGTGCGGCCCGCCACTGCGCGCGACGCCGGCGCATCGACAGGAACATCGCGCCCCGGAGGAACGCGAACGCCACGAGGAGCAGGCCGAGCACGACGTCGCCACGGCTGAGCAGCACGACGCCGATCACGAGCCCCAAGGTCACGACAGCGATGCGGAGCACGAGCATGCCGGGCCCGGGCCCGAACGGCGTGCGGCCTCCACGAGGGACCGGGCGGTCGCCCGGCATCGCGGGTCGGGACGGTTCGGGTGGGGACGGGTCCGGGATCATGCTGCGCCTCCTCGAGGGCGATCCCCATGGTGCCCGTGCCGGCGCGCGGGGGCGTCAGGGTCGTGTGAGGGATCGGTGAAGTCGGCTCAGACCGACTCGAGGTCGACCTCGTCGACGGCCGGCGCCGCGAACTGCGCGTTGTAGAGGCGGGCGTAGGCGCCGTCGGCGGCGAGGAGCTCCTCGTGATTGCCCTGCTCGACGATGTCGCCGTCCTCCATCACGAGGATGGTGTCGGCGTCGCGGATGGTCGAGAGCCGGTGTGCGATGACGAAGCTCGTTCGGTTCGACCGCAGCGCGGCCATCGCCTTCTGGATCAGCACCTCGGTGCGGGTGTCGACCGAGCTCGTGGCCTCGTCGAGGATCAGGATCGTGGGGTCGGCGAGGAACGCGCGCGCGATCGTGAGCAGCTGCTTCTCGCCGGCGCTCACGGTGCCGCCCTCGTCGTCGATGATGGTGTCGTAGCCGTGGGGCAGGGAGTGGACGAAGCGGTCGACATACGTCGCGCGAGCGGCGTCGAGGAGCTCCGCCTCGGTCGCGTCGGGCCGGCCGTACAGGATGTTCTCGCGGATGGTCCCGCCGAAGAGCCAGGTGTCCTGCAGCACCATGCCCATGTTCGAGCGCAGCTCGGCACGCGTCATCTCCGCGGTGTCCCGCCCGTCGAGGCGGATCGCCCCGCCGTCGAGCTCGTAGAAGCGCATGAGCAGGTTGACGAGCGTGGTCTTCCCGGCGCCGGTCGGACCGACGATGGCGATCGTCTCGCCGGGCTCGGCCACGAGCGACAGGTCCGTGATGAGCGGCTTCTTCGGGTCGTAGGCGAACTGCACGTGATCGAACTCCACGCGACCGGCGGGGTCCGGGTCGGTGAGGGGGTCGTCGGAGTCGGTGCTCTCCTCCTCGACGTCGAGCAGCTCGAAGACCCGCTCCGCGGAGGCGATCCCCGACTGCATCACGTTGATCATCGACGCGAGCTGCGTGAGCGGCTGCGTGAACTGGCGCGAGTACTGGATGAACGCCTGGATGTCGCCGATCGACATCTGGCCCGATGCCACCCGCAGCCCGCCGATCAGGGCGATCGCCACGTAGTTCAGGTTGCCGAAGAACATCATCATCGGCTGGATCGTCCCGGAGATGAACTGCGCCGCGTTGCCCGCCTCGAAGAGCTCCTCGTTCTTCGCGCCGAAGGTCTCCTCGACGTCGTGCTGCCGGCCGAACACCTTCACGAGCGCGTGGCCGGTGAACGCCTCCTCGACCTGTGCGTTCAGCATGCCGGTGTGACGCCATTGGTCGGTGAACTTCACCTTCGAGCGCTTCGTCACCATCTTGATGCTGAAGATCGAGACCGGGACGGTGATGAGAGCGATCAGCGCGAGCGTCCACGAGATCGTGAACATCATGATCAGGACGGCCATCATCGACAGCGTCGACGTGAGCAGCTGGCTCATCGTCTGCTGCAGGCTCTGCTGGAGGTTGTCGATGTCGTTGGTGACGCGGCTCAACAGGTCGCCGCGCGGTTGTCGGTCGACGTAACGAAGTGGCAGGCGGTGGACCTTCTCCTCCACGTCGGCGCGCAGCCGGCCCATCGAGCGTTGCACCACGCCCGCGACCAGGTACGCCTGGGAGTAGGACAGCACGGCAGCGCCGATGTACAGACCGAGGGCGACGAAGATCGTCTCGTGCAGCGCCGTGTAGTCGATGCCCTTGCCGGTCACGACCCCGGCGACGATGAGGTTGGTCGCGTGGCCGAGCACCTTGGGCCCGAACGCCATCAGCGTGACGCTGACGACCGAGAGGAACAGGATCGCCACGAGCGCGCCGGCCTGGGCCCGGAGCCGTCCCACCAGGCGGCGGGTCGAGTTCTTGAAGTCCTTCGAGCGCTCGAGCGGCATGCCGGCGGCACCCCAACGGGCACCCATCCCGCCACGAGCCTCCTCGCTCGGACGGATGACGCTCGCGCCCTCCTCGTCCTCGATCGGCGCGTCCGGCTTCACGACGGTCACCGTCGACCTCCCGGGCTCATGCCGCCTCCTCCGCGGTGAGCTGCGAGGAGACGATCTCCTGGTAGGTCTCGCAATGGTCGAGCAGCTCCTCGTGCCGGCCCTTGCCGACGATCACGCCGTCCTCGAGCACGATGATCTGATCGGCGTTGCGGATCGTGGACACCCGCTGGGCGACGATCACGGTGACCGCGTTGCGCACCACCGGCGCCAGCGCGGCGCGCAGGCGCGCGTCGGTCGCGAGGTCGAGAGCGGAGAACGAGTCGTCGAAGAGGTAGATCCCGGGCTTGCGGACGAGGGCACGCGCGATGGCGAGCCGCTGGCGCTGTCCGCCCGACACGTTCGAGCCGCCCTGCGCGATGCGCGCGTCGAGACCGCCCGGCATCGCGGCCACGAAGTCACGCGCCTGCGCGACCTCGAGCGCAGCCCAGAGCTCGTCGTCGGTGGCGTCCGGGTTCGCGTGCCGGAGGTTGGTGGCGACGGTCCCGGAGAACAGGAAGGGCTTCTGCGGCACCAGCCCGATGCGGCTCCACAGCAGCTCGGGTTCGACGTCGCGCACGTCGACGCCGTCGACGAGCACCGCGCCCGAGGTCGCGTCGAAGAGCCTGGGGACGAGGTTGAGCAGTGTCGACTTGCCCGACCCGGTGCTGCCGATGATGGCCGTGGTCTCCCCGGCGGCGACCCGGAACGAGAGGTCAGACAGCACCGGGTGCTCCGCGCCCGGGTACTCGAACGAGACGTCGCGCAGCTCGAGCGAGCTCTTCGCCCCGAGCTCGGTGATCGGGTTCGGCGGGGCGGCGATGGACGGCTCGGTCTCGAGCACCTCCTGGATCCGCTCCGCGCTCACCGACGCGCGCGGCGCCATCACCGCGACGAACGTCGCCAGCATCACCGACATCAGGATCTGGATGAGGTAGCTCAGGAACGCGATCAGCGCGCCGACCTGCATCTGGCCCGCGCCGATGCGGTCGCCGCCGATCCAAATCGCGGCCGCGCTCGAGCAGTTGAGTATGAGCATCACGGTCGGGAACATGAAGGCCATGAGGCGGCCGGCCTTCAGCGACGTCTCGGTCAGGTCGGCGTTGGCGGTGCCGAAGCGCTCGGTCTCGTTGGGCTCGCGGACGAAGGCCCGCACCACGCGCAGGCCCGTGATCTGCTCGCGCAGCACCTCGTTGATGCGGTCGATGCGCTCCTGCATCCGCTGGAACTGCGGCAGCATCCGGATGATGACGAGCCCGACGCTCAGGATGAGAGCGGGCACGCTCACCAGCAGCAGGAGCGAGAGCGGTCCGTCCTCCCGGACCGCCATGATCGAGCCGCCGATGATCGTGATCGGTGCGGCCACGAAGAGCGTGCAGATCATGACGACCAGGGTCTGCACCTGGGTCACGTCGTTGGTGATGCGGGTGATGAGCGATGCGGAGCCGAAGGTGGCGACGTCCTGGGTCGAGAAGCCGGTGACCTGGTGGAAGAGCGCCTTGCGCACATCGCGGCCGAACGCCATCGCGGCGCGGGCGCCGAAGTAGACGGCGGCGATGGCGAACCCCGCTTGCACGAAGGTCACCACGAGCATGAGCCCGCCGGTCCGCCAGATGTAGTCGGTGTCGCCGGTGATGACGCCCTTGTCGATGATGTCGGCGTTGAGGCTCGGCAGGTAGAGCGTGCCCATCACCTGCACGAACGTGAGGGCCACCACGATCGACAGCAGCTTGCGGTAGCGCAGCAGGTAGTTGCGGAGGAGGTGGAGGAGGTCCATCAGCGCCCGTGCTCGTCATCGCGACGGTGGAGCCCGTCGAGCAGGAGCGACACGATCTCCTCCGACGTCAGCGGTTCCTCGGGTGCGAGCGACGGGTGCGTGCCCGCCAGCGTGATCCCGCGCAGCAGGTGCGCGGCCTGCACGGGGTCGCGCCGCAGCGACGTGCGGTCGGGCTCGAACACGGCAGCCAGCGCGCCGAGGTCGGTCGACGGTCGCTGGTCGATGCTGCCGACGGCGAGCCGCAGCTGGAACACATCGGCCATGCGGCGGCGGAGGATGTCGACCGCCGCGACGAGTCGCGCCTCGAGCGGCAGCGATCTCGTCGATGGCCGCGAACTGCGCGTCGACGATCGTGGTGTCGAGCGCCGCGTCGACGACGGCCGCGATGAGCGACTCCTTGTCCGGGAAGACGCGGAAGATGGTGCCCTCGGCGATCCCCGCGGCCTCGGCGATCTGGCGGGTGGTCAGCGCGGTGCCGTGCGCGAGCAGCAGCGGGAGCGTGGCCTCGACGATGCGCGCCCGGCGCTCCTCGGGTGGGAGGGCGGCGGCGCGCGAGCGGGGCTCGAGGGTCCCGGCGGCGGTCCTGACGGTGGTCACCGCCGTCGACCCTATATGAGTGAGCACTCACTCAGCACCCCGAAACGCCCGGATGTGGCGCTGTTCACACCGCCGTCGGGTCGGCCGCCGTCATACGCTCCCGGCGCACCCCGAGCCGGACCAGCGAGGCGACATGGCGACCCGACCCCTCCGCCAGCACTACGCGACCGACGGTGCGGCCCCGGTGCCGGTCGTCGTCGATCCGGCGCTCGCGTCGTTCGTGGAGCCGTGGCGGGCGCACCGTTCCCGATTCCTCGGCGCGGTGCGCCGTCTCGACGCCGGCGACTGGGACCACGCGACCCGCTGTGCCGAATGGTCCGTGCGTGACGTCGTCGCGCACCTGGTGACGGTCGACGGATTCTGGCCGGTCGCGATGGCGCCCGCCCGAGACGACGGCCCGCCGACGACCTACCTCAGGGGATTCGACCCGTCGAGCTCGCCCGACGAGTTCGTGAGGGCCGCCACTGCGGACACGTCCGACCCGGAGCTGCTCGAACGGCACGCCGCCGCGCTCGAGGCGTTGCACGCGTTCGTGATCGGGCTGGACGACGACGCCTGGAACCGGCGGTGCGAGTCGCCGCTCGGGCACGTCCCCGCGCACCTGATCCTCGCCCACGGCTACTGGGACTCGTGGCTCCACGAGTACGACATCTTCGTCCCGCTGGGCGATCCGCCGGCGGTCGAGCGCGACGACCTGCTCGTCGCGACGTGGTTCAGCTTGGTCATGGCGGCCCTCCAGGGTGGCCTCGTCGACGATTCGCGTGCAGTCGGACCGGGTCCCGAGGAGCCGATCGACGTGTGCCTCGCGTTCACGGACCTGCCCGCGGACCCCCTGCACCTCTCGGTTGGGACCCCGGCCCACGGCGTCACCGTCGCGCGTTGCGGGTCCGGTCACCGTGCGGTCCCCGCGGGGCGCGCCGTTGATCTCGTGGAAGGTCTGACCGGACGGCAGGATCCCGAGCGCGCGACCGACGCGCTGCCGGGGGCAGTGGCTGCCCAGGTGAGACGCGCGTCGCTGATCTTCTGACCTCGGTCCCAGCGCAGATCGTCGTCGCGGCGCCGGCCGGCATCCGATTTCGCCCCCGATACCCTGTCCCGGTCGAACAGCTGGGGGAGCGGCGATGATCCGGGGGCGTGCACGACAGGTGACCACGACGGTCGTCGTCGTGGTGCTCATGACGCTCAGCGCCGTGCTCACGTCCGGTGTGACGACGGCAGCCGGTGCGACGACGGTGGCGGGTGCGGCCCGGCCGGCGCTGATCGGCTGCGACCGGGCCGCCACGCGCGTTGAGGTCATCGTCAGCTCCGTGCTCGACCCGTCCTGCACCTACACGCAGGGCCTCGACATCACCGCCTCCGGGGTCACGCTCGACTGTCGGGGAGCGACGATCCAGAGCTCGGGCGGCGGGATCGGGATCCTGGTCCAGACGCCCGCCGACGTCGACATGGCCGACGTGACGATCCGCGACTGCAAGGTCGACGGCTTCGTCAACAGCGTCCACCTGCGGCGGCAGGGTTTCAACTCGTTGCCCCCGGGACACGAGTACGACCATCACCTGGACCGCGTGACGATCGTCGACAGTGTCCTCACCAATTCGCGCGGCGTCGGTCTCTACGTCGACGGGTACGTGACGAACACGACGATCAAGCACGTCCTGATCCGCGGCGCCGGGAGCGACGGCATCTACCTGGACGCGGGCTCCCGCTACGGCCGCGTGGTCGAGAACATCGTCGTGGAGAACGGCTTTCGCGAGAACGGGCCGAATCCCGAGGGCACCGTCACGCAGTTCGGTGGGCTCACGTTCCGGTTCTGGGGGCCCGGCCGGGAGGGGATCGCGGTCGACGGCTCACGCGACAACCGCATCGCCGGCAACTGGATCGCGGCGAACTCCGCCGGCGGCGTCTTCCTCTACACGAACTGCGGCGAGTACGTGCACACCGACCCGGCCAGCTGGGTGGAGCACCGGTTCGGCGCCGAGGACAACACGATCACCGGCAACCTGATCCTCGGGGGCCGGACCGGCGTGTGGATCGGATCGCGGATGGCGGAGAACGTCTATCCGATGGACTGCAGCGACGTGCCCTACGTCAGCGGACCGCTCCAGGCGATCACGCTCGACCGCGCGCCGCGCACCACGGTGCGGGCCAACGTGATCTCCGGCGCCGACTCCGGCGTGCGGGTGGAGGACGACGGTGCCCGCATCGTCGGCAACCTGATCGGCGGCGCCGACGCGTCGCACCATGCGGTGATCGTCGGGACGCCGTACCGCACCGCCGTCCTCGGCCACCCGGTGACGAACACCGTCGTGAAGGACAACGTTTCCACGATCGTGGGCAACACCAGCCCGTACCGCTGGGTCGACGGCGTGAGCGGCCTCGACGCCCGGCGCAACACCGCGCTGGGCGGCCCGTCGGCGTTCTGCCGGGCACCCGACGTCCCGCACGGGCCGTTCGTGATGGTCGACGCCGTGGCGATCCAGGACCCGAACGGGCCACCGGTACCGAAACCGAGCTTCGTGGTGCCACGCCTCGGCGCGCTCCCGCCCTGCTGACGCGACCCGGCGCCCGGTCGGGCGCGATCTGCCCGCAGCCGGCGACCGGCGCGAGGATGCCGAGGTGACGGATGCTCCCTGGACCGGTGATGCCTGCTCGCTCGTCGACGCGTTCCGAAGCGGTGAGCGATCACCGACCGAGGAGCTCGAGGCCACGTTCGCCGCGATCGACGCCTCGCGTCTGAACGCGTTCTGCCACCTCGACCGCGAATGGGCCCATCGCGTGGCGGCGGCGGCCGACGTCTCGAAGCCGTTCGGCGGGGTGCCGACCGGGATCAAGGAGCTCGATCCCGTTCGCGGCTGGCCGTTCAGTGAGGGTTCCCTCGTCTTCGCGAACCGGACCGCCGATCGCACCGCGCACGTGGTCGAACGACTGCTCGAACGTGGCGGCGCGGTGCCGGTGGGCGCGACGACCGCGAGCGAGTTCGGCGGGCTCAACGTCAGCGTCACGAGGATCCATGGCGTCACGCACAACCCGTGGCGCTTCGGTCGTACCGTCGGCGGCTCGTCGGCCGGCTCCTCGGCTGCGGTCGCCGGCGGGCTCGTGAGCCTGGCCACCGGCGGCGACGGCGGTGGATCGATCCGAATCCCCGCCGGCTACACCGGCCTGCTCGGCATGAAGGGCACGTTCGGGCGCATCCCCCGGAGTCCGCACGCGCCGATGCGGCCGAACACGGTGGTCCTCGGGAACGTCGCGCGATCGGTGCGCGACGTGGCGCGCTACTACGACGTCTGCGCGGGACCGCACCCGGCCGACCCGACGTCGCTGCCGGTCGCCGGACCGTGGGAAGCCGGGCTCGGCGCCCACGAGCTACGGGGCCGGCGCGTGGCGGTGATCCCCGCGCTCGGCGGGAGTCCGCTCGACGACGGGGTCGCGGAGCACGTGCAGGCGGCGGCGGCGGATCTGATCGCGGCCACCGGGATGGTGCAGGCCGACGTCACGCTGGAGCTCCCGAACCTCGCGTTGCAGTGGATGATGGGCAATCTCGCCACCCTGCTCGCCGAGCTCGGCGACCGCTGGCCGGAGTGCGCCGACGACCTGACCACCGAGCTGACGTTCGGTCTGCGGCTGTCGCAGACCTTCTACAACCTCAACACCGCGGCCGCGGCCGAAGCCCTGCGCATACAGGCGAACGAGGCCATGGCGGCGGCGTTCGACGAGGTCGACTTCGTGATCGCGGCCACGAACCCGGGGCCCGCGTTCCCGGCCGAGGCCGTCACGAGCGCGCCGCAGTCGGGCGTGGCCGACTGGGCTCTGTCGAGCTCGTGCCGGGGCCGCGGCGCTGCGGGGCGTGCTGTTCGGGGCGCGCGTCGCGGCCGGGGTGTTCCCGAAGTTCCCGCCCGCCTTCCTCGCCGCGGCGAGCGAGCGCTTCCCTGACCTCGTGAACATGGGCGCGCTGACGATCCCGGCGAACCTCTACGGCAACCCCGCCGTGTCGATACCGTCCGGGACGATCGACGGGCTGCCGGTCGGGATCCAGGTGCTCGCGCGTCACCATGCGGACGCGCTGCTCCTCGACCTCGCCCTCGCCGCCGAGCGTCACCACCCGTGGCCGCTCGTGGCGCCCACGGTCACGGGCGCGCTCGCGAGCCGCTGACGTCGCAGCCCATCCTCATCCGGCCGAGTGTCGTACCAGGTGCGCCGCGACGGTCGGGAGGTCGTCGCGCTCGACGTTGTCACAGCGGACCCGGCGATCCCGGACGACGATCGGCGCCCGAGTGACACCGGGTCGGAGTGAGACGCGCAGGCGCGTGGGCTGGTCGACGAGGAGTGGGACGCGTCGTCGACCGAGGGTGAGCGTGGCGCCCGTGGCCGAGCTGTGGCCGCGATCGAGCTCGACGACGAGATGGACCGGCACACGGCTCCGCGCCGGGTTCACGAGCCGGAGCGTCGCGTCGCGACACACCGCGTGCGGGTCGCCGCGGTCACGGATCGGGCTCGCGTCGGCGTCGAGGTAGAGGCGGGGCGCCACGACCATGGCGTGCGCGAGGCGGGCGCGCCCGGACGGGTCGAGCCCGGTGAGCAGAGCAGGATCCGCCCGTCTGAGGTCCCACGCCAGGAGCCGGCCGTGGTTCCGGTCGACGGCGGGACCGAGCCAGCGGCGCAGCGCCCGCACCTGGTGACGGGCGTCGTCGGCGTAGCCGTTGCGGTCGATCATCACGCCCGTGAAGCCCATCGCCACCAGACCGCGCAACAGCGCGCGGATCCTCAATCTGGACGCAGGCCATTGCCATTCGGTCGTCCGCCCGCGGATGCCGCCGGCGCTCCAGTGCAGCGAGCTCGAGTGCAGGTATCCCTCCTTGATCAGGTCGTGATCGGACATGCGGTGTCCCGCACCGTGCTCGGGGAAGTCGGTGACCGGCAGCTGGAACACCATCGCCCCGTGCGGGAGCGCCCGCTCGAGACGAGCGACGAACGCGGCGTCGTGCCGCCACGCGGTCTCGTTCGCCCGCGCGTCCGGGAGGAGGGCGCCCGACGTCTGATCGAGCACGCCCACGATCAGCACGGCGGCGAGCACCGTGTTCCATACGAGCGGTCGGCGCAATCGGTCGCGGAAGGTCCGCGACGCGCGGAGCCGGTCGAGGGAGCGGGCGAACACCGCGATCGCCGCGAACGCGATGACGATCGCGATCCGGTTCCACGCGCGCACCCCCTGGAGACCGACGAGCTCCATCACGCGCGCCAGGCCGCCGGCGGCGCCGAAGAAGAACGCGATGAGCATCACGAGGCCGAGGCGGGACTCGAGCTGCCAACCGCACCGCTCGCGTCGGAGGAGCGGGGTGAGGAGGAGCGCGCCGACCCCGATGCAGAAGCCGATCGCCGCGGCGAGACCCAGGTTGGCCGTGCCCAGGCCGTGTTGACCGGCGGCGGAGAGCTGGTCCGACACCCAGGCGAACGGCGCGAGCCGGTGCCCGGCGACCGGGCTCAGCAGCTCGACGATCCGCAACGGATAGCCCTCGCTCACGGCCGGCCGCCGGTCGGGGACGCCGAGCAGGTTCGCCGGGTGCTGCCAGCGGAAGAGGATGGTCGGGAGGTTGGCGAGGACCGCGGTCGCGATCCCGACGCCGCCGATGATCGCTGCGATCGCGAGGCGCCCGGGACGGCGACGGACGACGGCGCCGATGACCGCGCACGTCCCCACGAGCGTGAGCAGGAACGCGAGGTAGTAGATGCCGGTCACCGCGACGAGGACGCTCCCCAGCACCAACCAGCCGATCGAGCGCAGTCCGGCCCCGGTTCGGAGCTCGGCCATCGTCGGCAACGACCGGGGTGGTCCGAGCATGCGCACGCACGCCACGACGATCACCGGGACGCCGACGTAGAACGCCAGGTTGCTGTGGCCGGTGCCGTTGCGGAAGTGGTAGGGCGCGAGGGCGAACAGGACGCCACCGACGACGGCCGTCGCGGGGGAGCACCGCAGGCGCGCGCAGCGCGGGGACGGCGAACAACGCGACGAGCGGGAACGTCAGCAGCCAGAACAGGTTGAGCGTCAACGGGACGTCGTCGGTGACGTCGACGATCGCCTTCTTGATGGTGTAGGCGACGACGTCGCCGCCCATCGGCCACTCGGCCCAGTGCTGCTCGAAGGGCGCGTTCAGCGCGGGGTTCCGGTTGAACCACCCCTGCTCGGCCACGTTCTTCACGAGCATCATGTCGAGCGTCGCGTCCTGCGCGTCGTCGCCCGGCACGTGCGCGTACTGGAACGGGACGTGCAGCGGCTGGTCCCAGAGTCGCGTCACGGCGACGAGGGCCACGCTCGTGAGGAGGGCGGCCAGGAGCGCGCCGGCGGCCACGCTCCGTACGCGCCCGCCCCGCGAGATCCGCATCCTCGCCAGCATGGCACCGACGCCCGGCGTCGGTGGGGCGCGACGGCGTCAGGATGGTGGCGTGCCGAATGCCCACCGCGTGCCCACCGACTGGCGACCGATGCTCGCCACGTTGGCCGCCGAGCCGCCCCTCGCCGACGAGTGGTCGTACGAGATCAAGTGGGACGGGATCCGAGCGCTGGTCGCGGTCGAGGCCGGCTCGGTCACGCTGACGAGCCGGCTCGGCAACGACCTGACCGGCCGCTACCCCGAGCTGGCCGGGCTCGGCGCGGCCCTCGACGCGCCGGTGCTGCTCGACGGCGAGGTCGTGGCCTTCGACGACGCCGGTCGCCCCAGCTTCGAGCGGCTCCAACAACGGATGCACGTCGCCGACGCGCGCCGGCAGGCGAAGTTCGCCGCAGAGGCCCCGGTCGCGCTCATGGTCTTCGACGTGCTGTGGCACGCGGGCGAGTCGCTGCTCGGCGAGACCTACCTGGAGCGCCGGGCGCGGTTGTCGGACCCTCGGGCTCCAGGGACCCAACTGGCAGACGCCGGCGTCGGTGCACGGCGCCGAGGACGGGGCGGCGATGCTGGCGGCGAGCCGGGAGCTCGGGCTCGAGGGCATCGTCGCCAAGCGCAGCGGGTCGGTGTACGAGCCCGGCCGGCGCTCCCGCCAGTGGCTGAAGGTCAAGCACCGCGCCGAGCAGGAGCTCGTGGTCGGCGGTTGGGTCGAGGGCCAGGGCTCGCGGCGGGGCACCGTCGGGGCGTTGCTCGTCGGGTACTTCGACGACGCCGGCGCCCTGCGGTTCGCCGGCCGCGTGGGGTCGGGCTTCCGCGACCGCGACCTCGCGGAATGGCGAGGTCTGCT
>CAVWPR010000014.1:0-90895 GCA_963756815.1 uncultured Acidimicrobiia bacterium | reverse complement strand
GCATCCACTTCTCGCCACGCATGTCGCTCGCGCCCTACCCGGTGCAGCCGGTGACCGACGACGTCGTGGCCGCGGCCGCCCGGCACCCGGACCGGGTCGCGCTGATCTGCGGCGCCGACCGGCGCGCAGTACACGTTCGGCGAGCTGGTGTCGGCGGCGCGGCGGCTCGGCCGCGTGCTGCAGGACGAGGGCGTCGGTCTCGGCGACCGCGTCGGCCTCGTCGCCACCAACTCGCCGCACTGGGCGGTCGTCTTTCTCGGCACGCTCTTCGCCGGCGGCACCGTCACGACGCTCAACCCGCTCTACACCGAGCGTGAGGTGCGCGAGCAGTTCGAGGACTCGACGCCCACCGTGGTGTTCGCGGTCGAGGCCACCGCCCCGGCCGTACGGGCCGTGTGGGGCGACCGCCCGGGCTTCCACCTCACGACCGAGGTCCCCGAGCTGGTCGCCGGCGCCGCCGGCGAGGTGCGACCGGTCGAGTTCGACCCGATGACGCACCTCGCGGTGCTGCCCTACTCGTCCGGCACCACCGGTGCGCCCAAGGGCGTGATGCTCACGCACCACAACCTCACGAGCAACGTGCGCCAGACCCTCGGCTCCGGGCTCATCAACCGCTACTCGGTGATGATCGACTTCCTGCCCTTCTTCCACATCTACGGCATGGCCGTGCTGCTGCTCCCGGGACTGGCGGCCGGCGCGCTGCAGGTGACGATGCCCGCCTTCGAGCCCAAGCGCTTCCTCGAGCTCGTCGAGGAGCACCGGGCGACGCTCCTCATGATGGTGCCGCCGGCGCTGCTCGCGCTCGCCAACGCCGACGCCGAGTGCCGACCTCTCGACCGTCCAGTACATCAACTCGGGTGCCGCGCCGCTGCCGCTCGACGTCGCCCGGCGGGTCACCGAGCGCTTCGGCGTGACCGTGGTGCAGGGCTACGGCATGACCGAGGCCAGCCCGGTCACCCACATCTCGCTGCTGGGAAGGCTGAAGGAGGGAACCGTCGGCCCGCCGGTCGCCGACACCCGTCAGAAGGTCGTCTCGCTGGAGACCGGCGAGACGCTCCCGCCGGGCGAGATCGGCGAGCTGCTGGTGAGCGGTCCGCAGGTGATGCAGGGCTACTTCGGACGACCCGATGCGACCGCGGAGTCGATCGTCACCGACGAGGACGGCCGCTGGCTGCGCACCGGCGACATCGTGTCGATGGACGAGGACGGCTACGTCACGATCCACGACCGGGCCAAGGAGATGATCAAGTACAAGGGGTACCAGATCGCACCGGCCGAGCTGGAGGGCGTGATCATCGAGCACCCCGACGTCGCCGACGTCGCCGTCATCCCCAAGGACAGCGGCACCGCCGACGGTGAGTTCCCCAAGGCGTTCGTCGTCCGCCGTGACGGCTCCGACCTCGACGCCGACGCGATCCAGGCGTTCGTCGCCGAGCGCGTCGCCCCGTACAAGAAGGTGCGCGAGGTCGAGTTCATCGACGCGATCCCCAAGAACCCGAGCGGCAAGATCCTCCGGCGCGAGCTCAAGGCGAAGGAACGAGCGGCGAGCGGTTGACCGCGCCGCCTAGATTTCTCGCCGCACCGTCCGCCTGATCTCCTGTGAGAGGAACGCATGCCCGCACCGACCCCCGAACAGCTCGGACCCCTCGCCGGCCTGGCCGGCACCTGGGAAGGCACGAAGGGCCTCGACGTCTCGTACCACAACGAGGACAGCGAGATCGGGGACACGCCGTACCGGGAGCGCGTGACGCTGTCGCCGTTCGGCCCCGTCGACAACGGCAACCAGCACCTGTTCGGCCTCGACTACCGCATGGCCGCGTGGCGGGGTGACGAAGAGGACCCGTTCCACACCGAGGTCGGCTACTGGCTGTGGGACCCGGACCGCGAGGAGATCTACCGCTGCATCATGGTGCCGCGGGCGACCGTCGTCATCGCCGGCGGCAAGGTCGCGGCGGGGGCCACGTCCTTCACGCTGAAGTCCGAGCTCGGCTCGCAGACCTACGGCGTGCTCGAGAACCCGTACCTCGCCGAGAACGCGAGCACCAAGGCGTTCGAGATCACGATCAACGTCGGCGCCGACTCGTGGTCGTACGAGGAGACGACGACGTGCACGATGGCCAAGCTCGGTGGCGACACCATCGCGCACACGGACCGCAACGAGCTCACGCGCGTCTCCGAGTAGCGCACGCGTCTCGCGGCCCCCGTCGACCGACCACCATGCGTGGCGGGCCGGGGGTCGCATCGCGTCCGCGGCGCCGACCGACGCGTAGGGTGCGCGGATGGATCAGCTCACGGCGCTCGACACCGCGCGCAAGGAATTCGAACGTCGACTGCGCGAGGTCGGTCCCGGCGACTGGGACCGACCCACGCCGTGCGAGGGCTGGACGGTGCGCGACCTCGTGGTCCACGTGCTGGTGGGTTCCCGCATGGCCGCGCTGCTCGTGGACGGCGGCACCCGCGCCGAGGCCGAGGCGCTCTTCGTGGACGCGACGCTGCCCGACGACGTGATGGCCGAGTTCGCGGCCGGCGCCGATGCCCAGGCCGCCGCGTTCGCGGCGCCGGGCGCCATGGACCGCGTCACCGAGCACCCCGCCGGCGACTTCCCCGTCCCACTGCTGCTCGGGTTCCGCATCGGCGACTGGACCGTGCACGCCTGGGACCTCGCCCGCGCCATCGGTGCCGACGAGACCCTGCCCGAGGACCTCGTCGCGCACGTGTGGGAGGGCATCGAGCCGCTCGGCCCGATCCTGGCCTCGAGCGGTCGCTTCGGTGGCGGCGCCAGCGGCACGGTCCGTGAGCAGGCCCCGCTGCAGACGCGGCTCCTCGACGCCACCGGCCGCCGCCCGTAGGCGTCAGCCCGATTCGGGCCCGGTCGTCCGGCGGGCCGGGTCGATCGCGCTCATGATCCCCACCGCGTTGCCGTCGGGGTCGGTGACCACGGCGTAGCGCGCGCCCCAGAACGCGTCGTAGGGCGGCTGCTGTCCGACCGCGCCGGCGGCGGTGAGGTCCGCGTAGATCGCGTCGACGGTCTCGCGTTCGGTGACGCGGAAGCCGAGCACCGCGCCGGTCGCGCCCTTCGGCCATCCCCGGTCCCACTGCGACGCGAACGCGGTGCTGTCGATGTCGAAGTCGATGCCGTCGTCACGCGTCGCCGACCGGTGCTGCCGCGGCCCACTGCGGCTCGGTGTCGGGGATCTCCACGCCGAGCCGGCGGTAGAACGCGACGGCCGCGTCCATGTCGCTCGTCACGAGGTTCACCTGGTCGAGCACCGGACGGTCGTCCGTCACGGGTCCTCCCTCAGTTGCTGTAGATGCGAGTCGGCGTGACGAGCACGGCGGTGCGCCGCTGCGCCACCATCTCCGCGTCGTAGGCGTCCCAGTCGTCGTGGGTGCCCCCGGCGGCGGTGAACACCTCGCGGAGCAGGAGGCGGAGCCGTTCGGCGTCGACCGCCGCGTGCGGATCGTCGGGGCCGACGATCTCGGCCGTGCCCTCGACCGTGGCCCACTGCCAGCCCGACCGCACGGTCAGCGTGACCTGCGGACGGGCCCGCAGGTTGCGCAGCTTCGTCGGGCCGTAGGTGACGAAGGCCAGGACGTCGGCGCCCGACACCGGGTGCGCCATCACCCCCGCGTTCACCAGCGACGACTGGATCGTCCCGTCGGCCCGGAGCGTGGCGACCGTCATCAGGAACTGCTCGGGGCCGGCGAGGGCGAGGACGTCGTCGAGCGTGGTCATGTCCCCACCCTTACCCGTCCCGGGCGACGGCGCCACGTCCGCTACTCGATCGTGAACGCGGGACGGCCCATCTGGTCGCGCACGGTCACCACGGCGGGGTTCGTCAGTGACCGCCGCTGCCAGTTCGCGCCGTCGACCACGAGCGTGTGCCCCGACACGAACCGTGCGTACGGCGACGCGAGGAACGTGGCCGCCCACCCGAGCTCCTGCACCTGCCCGACGCGCAGCGCCGGCTGGCAGGGGTCCTTGTCGTGGGTGCGGACGAGGTTCGCCTGGATGTCCGCGGTCATGTCGGCGTGTGGGAAGAGGCCGGGCACGAGCCCGTTCACCTGGATGCCGTAGGGGCCCCACTCCACCGCGAGCGTCTCCACCAGGTTCTTCACCCCGGCCTTGGCCGCCGCGGAATGTGCGAAGCCGGGGCCACCCGTCCACGCGTACGACGCGCCGACGTCGATGATCGACGCGGGCGTGCCCGCGGCGAGGTGGCGGCGGGCGAACTCCCGGCTGCACAGGAACGTGCCGGTGAGCGTGATGTCGACGACCGTCCGCCACGCGTTCGGCGACATGTCCTCGGCCGGGACCGGGAAGTTGGCGGCCGCGTTGTTCACCAGCACGCGCGGCAGCCCGAAGCGCTCGACCGCGGCGTCGAACATCGCCGCGATGGACTCGGCGTCGCGGATGTCGCACTCCACGGTGAGGACCGGCGCGCCGAGCTCGCGCATCGCGGCCTCGCCCGCCTCGCGGTGCTCGGCCTTGCGCGACCCGATCACGATGTTGGCGCCCGAGCCGCGCGAACTCGCTCGCGATGGCCTTGCCCAGTCCGGTGCCGCCACCGGTGACGACGACGGTCTCGCCGTCGTAGGTGCCCGGAGGGAGCGCGGTCGCACCGGGGTCGGGCGGTGCGGGCAGGCCCGGCGGTGTGATCGCGGCGTCGGCCATCTCGTCAGCTCCCGGTGTAGTGCGGCGGACGGTCCTCGGCGCGGGACGCGCGGAGCTCGGCCATGTCGTCGCTGCGGCTCAGGTAGGTCTGGCCGATCATCTCCTCGTCCATCGACGACCGGATCTCGGGCAGCGCGAGGTGGCGGATGATCGACCGGGCCATGCGCACCGACGCGGCCGGGGCCGACGCGATCTGCTCGGCCATCTCGCGCACCGTCGCGTCGAGGTCGTCGGCCGGGACCACGCGCGACACGATCCCGTGGGCGAGGGCCTCGTCGGCGGTCAGGATGCGGCCGGTGAGCACCATGTCGCTCACGAGCCCGTGCCCGGCGATCTGGAACAGGGTGCCGAAGCCGCCGGTGTCGGGGATCACGCCGTAGGTGAGCTCGGGCAGGCGGAACCGGGCGCCCTCGGCCGCGACCCGGATGTCGCAGAGCAGCGCCCGCTGGAACGATCCGCCCATCGTCCAGCCCTTGTGGGCGACGATGATCGGCGCGTCGATCTCCCAGATCTGCTGGATGCCGCGGTGGCCCCGCCGCATCAGCTCGTGGTGGGTGAGCTCGACCTTGAGGTTGCCGATCGAGCTGACGTCGCGGCCCGACGAGAAGCTCTTGCCCTCGCCCCGCCAGATGATCGCCCGGACGTCGGGGCGGCTCGCGCAGCTCGGCGAACGCGGCGAAGAGCTCCGCGTCCATGTCGTCGTCGAACGCGTTGTGGGCGGCCGGGTTGTCGTTCGTGATCGTCGCGACGGCGCCGTCGTAGGTGAGGTGGATGCGGTCTCCCATGCGGGCGGGAGTCTGTCAGGGCGTCGCGGAGCGAACCAACGCGCAAATCTGCGCAGATTGCGCTCTTCTGCGAGCCAGAAGCGAAGTGGGGTGTGTCAGACGGGAGGTGGAGGCACGTCGGCGGGGAGGTCGCCGAGGAGGAAGCGGGGGCCGCTGCCGAGACGGGCGGCCCGGTCCTCGGGGTTGTAGAGCGCGCAGCCGCGCAACGACAGGCACCCGCAGCCGATGCACTCGGTGAGCTGGTCACGCAGCCGGACGAGCGCGTCGATCTGCTCGTCGAGCCGGGGCCGCCAGGCGCGTGCGATTCGGTCCCAGTCCGCCTTGTTGGGCGTGCGCTCGCGGGCAGCGTCGCGAGCGCGTCGCGGATCTCGGGCAGCCCGAGGCCCACCGTCTGGGCGACCCGGATGAACGCGAGCCGCCGGAGCACATCCCGGTCGTACCGGCGCTGCGCACCGTCGGTGCGGGTCGACGTGACGAGGCCTTCACGTTCGTAGAACCGCAACGCCGACGGCGCGATGCCGGTCCGGTCGGCCACGGCGCCGATGCTCAGGAGCTCGTCGTCGGATTTCGTGCGCACGGGGCTCACCTCGGATCGCGATCGGTGCTTGACATGAAGTTCACTTCAACTTCTACCTTACTGACATGACGACGGCCCTCGATCCCGACCTCATCGAGCGCGCCGCCCGCCGGTACCACGATCTCGGCGCGGCGGCCTGGCCGGAGGCGATGCTCGTGAGCCACGTGGCCGACCGTGTCCGCGTCCCGCGCGCCGAGCCCGCCGATTCCTTCGTGCTCCATGCGCCGCTGGAGCTCCTGGCCCGCGCCGCGTTGCTCCCCTGGGTCGCGCCCGAGGGTCGCCGGGCCGCGCACCTGCGGTTGTTGACCCTGCTCGACGAGTACGAGGGCTGGGACGAAGCCGCCCTCCCCGCCCCCGCCCCCGAGCGCCGGCCCGACGCCCCGGCCGCGGCTCGCGGACTCGCGGCCGCGCTGCACGCCGGCGACCTCGAGGCCGCCGACCGTGAGGCGACGCGGGTCGCGCACGCGGCGACGCCCGCCGAGCTCGCGTCCCTCCTCGGTGGCGTGGTGCTGCCGAGCCTGGCCGCGGCGGCGCACGCGCCGATCTTCCTCTACCACCTGCCGCGCGTCGCACCGCGTGGTGAGGCGACGGCCGAGCTGCTCCGACCCCTGGCGCGTGAGCTCGCGCGGTATCCCGGCCTGCAGATCGAGTGGCGGCGGGACCGGCCGCGCACGGGGGGCTCACCCGCCGCGCTGGCCGACGCGCTCAGCGAGGTGCCCGCGCTCGGCGTGCCCGGGAGCACCTTCATCTTCCCGCTCATGCACCAGGTCGACGAGACCGGCGTCGCCCGTGACCTGCTCGCGACGCCCGGCGCGGGCGTGGCCCCCGACGCCGCCGCGCGCGTCCTGCTGCGGGTGGCGGCGCGGGCGATGCTCCTCGCCGACCCCGATCACGCGCCCTACGGCTGGACCCACTGCCTCACGATGCCCCAGGGCGCCCTGGGCATCACCGCGCACGGGGTCGACCCGCAGCTCGCGGTCGACGTCGCCGGCACGTTCGTGGTCGGGTTCCTCGCCGCGCTGGCGACCGAGCCGGTCCCGGGGACGGCCGACCTGCCGGCGCCGGGCGGGTCGTTCGCCGATGCCGTCGCCGCCGGGCGCGCCGAGGCGGCCGGATGGGTGCTGCACGCGCCCGACGACGCCATCCCGGCCGCGCGCACGGCCGTCATCACCGCGGCCTGCGCCCACCGCGACGCCCACCTGGTGAAGTACACGCTCGCCTGCCTCGACGCCGCCGCCGCCGATCCCGCCGCCGGCCGCCTGTTCCTCGCCGGCGCGGCGTCACTCCTCGCGTTGTGGGAGGCGCGGACCCCCACCGCGTAGCGTCGGGCGGTCCGTCCAGGGGGCCGCATGACCGACGCCGACCGCAAACCGCCGAGCACCACCACGACCGCCGTCAACGCGGCGGTGGCCGCGCTCGTGCCCGACGACCCCGACGACTTCGCCGCCGCCACCCGTGGCCGCATCGCGCCGCTGCCCGGACCCGTGGTGCACCCCACGTTCGGCCACGCGGTCTGGGACCCGGCCGACTGGGACTTCCTCGGCGCCGACGCGCCCGCCTCGGTCCACCCGAGCCTCTGGCGGCAGGCCCAGCTCAACGCGATCCACGGCCTGTTCGAGGTGGCCGAGGGCGTCTACCAGGTGCGGGGCGTCGACCTCTCGAACATCACGTTCATCGCCGGCGACACCGGCTGGATCGTGATCGACCCGCTCACCGCGTCCGAGACCGCCGCGTTCGCGCTCGACCTGCTGCACGCGCACCGGCCGGTGCGTCCCGTCGTCGCGGTGATCTACACCCACAGCCACATCGACCACTTCGGTGGGGTGCGCGGCGTGACGAGCGACGAGGCGGTCGCGAGCGGCGCGGTCGAGATCATCGCCCCGGTCGGGTTCCTCGAGGCCGCCATCGCCGAGAACGTCGTGGCCGGCCCGGCGATGCTGCGACGGGCGTCGTACATGTACGGACGGCTGCTCCCGGCGGACCCGCTCGGCCACGTCGACTGTGGGCTCGGCAAGGCGATCCCGTTGCTCGGCACCTCCGGACTGATCGCGCCGACGGTCGAGATCACCCACACCGGCGAGGAGCGGGTCGTCGACGGCGTGCGCCTGCGGTTCCAGTACACGCCGGACACCGAGGCCCCCGCGGAGATGAACATCGATCTCCCCGACCGGCGACTGCTGTGCATGGCCGAGAACTGCAGCTCGACGCTGCACAACGTGTACACGCCGCGGGGCGCGCAGATCCGCGACGCGCTCGCGTGGTCGAAGTACATCAACGAGTCGATCGAGATGTTCGGCGCCACCACCGACATCGTGTTCATGAGCCACCACTGGCCGCGGTTCGGGAACACGGCCGCGCTCGCGTTCATGGCGGAGCAGCGCGACACGTACCGCTGGATCCACGACGAGACCATGCGGCGGGCCAACCACGGTGAGACCGCGCTCGAGATCGCGGAGACGCTCGGACCCCCGCCCGGGCTCGAGGACCGGGCCCACGTGCGCGGGTACTACGGGACGCTGAGCCACAACGCGAAGGCCGTGTACCAGCGGTATCTCGGCTGGTTCGACGCGAACCCGGCGCACCTCCACCCGCTCCCGCCCGAGGACGCCGCCTCGCGTTACGTGGAGTTCATGGGCGGGGTCGACGCGGTGGTCGAGAAGGTGCAGTCGTCGATCGCCGCCGGTGACCTCCGCTGGGCCGCGCAGGTGCTCGACCACGCGGTGTTCGCGGCGCCCGACCGGAGTGACGTGAAGCTGCTCCAGGCCGACGTGCTCGAGCAGCTCGGCTACCGCGCCGAATCCGGACCCTGGCGCGACTTCTACCTGACCGGCGCGCAGGAGCTGCGCCACGGGGCACCGCACCTCGGCGGGTCGCTCGCGTCGAGCGTCGACGTCCTGCGGGCCATGACCACCGAGATGCTCGTGGACCTCATGGCGGTCCGGCTCGACGGCGCGCGCGCCGCCGCGCTGCTGCTCAACCTCACCGTGACCGATACCGGCGACCGGGGAGTCGTCGGCCTCGACCACGGTGCGCTGCGCTTCACCGCCGGTCGCCACGACGACCACGCGACCGTGGGAGTCGCCCTCGACCACCTCGCGCTGGCGCGCCTCGTGAGTGGCCACGTGACCCTCGACGAGCTCGGCGACGCGGTGACGGTCACGGGCGACCGCGCCGTCCTCGTCGGTCTGCTCGACGTCCTCGACCACTTCGACGCCAGCTTCGCCATCGTCACGCCGTGACCGACGATCGCCTCGCCCTCGATCGCACCACGCCGGTGGCGGAGGTGACCCGTGTCGTGCGCGACTGGGTCGCGGCGACGGTGCCGGCGGCGTGGCGTGACGCGGCGGCGGATGGCCGTGCCGCGATCCGGGCCGTGCGCAGCCGGGCCGACTACGAGGACTGGTACCCGCGCTTCGCGGCGAGCGGGCTCGTGGTGGCCACGTGGCCGGTGGCGTACGGCGGGCTCGACCTGACGCCGCGCGCAGGCCCGCGCCGCCGAGGCCGAGCTCGCGCCGTACAACCTCGGCCGGCTCAACCCGCTCGGGCTCAACAGCGCGGCGCCCGCGCTCTTCGCGTACGGCACCGAGGAGCAGCGGCTGCGGTACCTGCCGCCGATCGTCGCCAACCGCGAGAAGTGGTGCCAGCTCCTGAGCGAGCCGGGTGCGGGATCGGATCTCGCGTCGCTCGCCACCCGTGCCGTGCGCGACGGCGAGGAGTGGGTCCTCGACGGCCAGAAGGTGTGGACCACCTGGGCGCACGTCTCGGACTTCGCGATCTGCCTCGCCCGCACCGACGCATCGGTACCGAAGCGCCAGGGTCTCACCTACTTCCTCGTTGATCTGCACGCGCCCGGCGTCACGGTCCGGCCGCTGCGCCACCTCGGTGGCGAGATCGACTTCAACGAGGTCTTCCTCGACGGCGTACGGGTGCCCGACGCGCAACGCGTCGGCGCGCCGGGCGAGGGCTGGCGGGTCGCGGGCGCGACGCTCGCCGGCGAGCGGCAGATGGTCTCCGGCTCGGGCTCGGGCGGCGTCGACCGCATCGGCGGCGCGGGTATCGACCGGGTGCTCGCCGCGCGACGGCGCTCGGCCGCACCCGGGACCCCGTGGCCCGTCAGCGCCTCGCCGCGCTCTACGCCGAGGAGCGGATCCGCGGCTGGACGAACCAGCGGGTGCGCGCCGCGGTGCGGGCCGGGGGCACCCCGGGGCCGGCCGCGTCGATCGGCAAGGTCCACCAGGGGCGGCTCAACCAGTCGCTGCAGATGCTCGCCGCCGATCTGCTCGGCGCCGACGCGCTCGCCTGGCCCGCCGCCGACGCCTCGCTCGCGGCGTGGACCGAGACGCTGCCGTACGAGGTGGCCGGGATGCTGCGCAGCCGGGCCAACACGATCGAGGGCGGCACCACCGAGGTCAACAAGAACGTCCTCGGCGAGAAGGTGCTCGGACTCCCCCGCGAGCCCGACCCGTACCACGACGCCCCCTGGGACACGGTGCCGCGCTCGTGAGCAGCTCGTGAACGAGGCGAACCTCGTCGCGCTGCTCGACGACCATCCCGGCGGCACCCGACGACCTGCTGCTCGCCGACGACGAGGTCGAGCTGACGCGGGCCGAGGTCGAGGCGGCGGTGATCGACCGCGTGCGGCGGAGCTCGCGCGACCTCGGCGTGCGGCGCCACGACACCGTGGCGGTCGCGCTGGGGAACTGACTCGTGCGAGTTCGTCGTCGCGATGTTCGCGATCTGGCAGCATCGGCGCGGTGATGGTTCCGCTGAACGTGCGGGCCCCCGAGCCCGAGCGGGCGCGCCTCAGATCGAGGCCGGCGGCGCACGGGTTCGTGGTCGGCGCCGGACGGCATCACGCCGACCGGCGGCGACCACCGTCGACGCACCCCGACGCGACCGCGTTCGTGACCTGGACCTCGGGGACCACCGGCACGCCCGACGCCGATCCGGCACGGCCACGCCGAGTACGTCGAGCTGCTGGACCGTGTGCTCGAGCCCCTGCGAGGTCGTGACCGCGATCCCACGCGCCCGCCGGCGCCCAATCTCGTTCCGGTGGCCCTCGCCCTCAACGCCGGCATCTACAACGTGCTGTTCGGGTTCCGGGCCGGGTCGCCCGTGGTCATCCTCGGTCGGTTCGAGCCGGCGCGGTTCGTCGCGGTCGTGCGCCGCTTCGGCATCCGCTCCACCGTGCTCCCCCCGGCGGCGATCGCGATGCTCGCCGACGCGCCGGACGTCGACGACCTCGCGCCGCTGCGGTACGTCCGGTCGATCACCGCACCGCTCTCGCCGGTGCTCGCCCGCCGGTTCCACGACCGGTTCGGGATCGTCGTCCTCAACGGCTACGGGCAGGCCGAGCTGGGCGAGGTCATCGGCTGGACCGCGGCCGACGCCCGGGAGCATCCCGACAAGATCGGCGCGGTGGGCCGAGCGCACCCGGGTGTGGACCTCCGGCTCGCCGACGCGGATGCCGACGGCGTCGGCCGGCTGCTCGTGCGCCCGCCCCGCCGCGCCCTGGGTGACGGCGCCGACGACCCGCTCGCCGGGCGCGTGGACGCCGACGGCTTCGTCGACACCGGCGACCTGGCCCGGATCGACGACGCCGGCTTCGTCTGGATCGAGGGCCGGTCCGGCGACCTCATCAACCGCGGTGGCAACAAGGTCTTCCCGGACGCGGTCGAGGAGGTCCTGTTGCTCCACCCGACCGTTCGTGACGCGGGTGTGGTCGGCGAGCCGGATGAGCGGCTCGGCGAGGTTCCGGTCGCGTACGTCGTGACCGATGCCGCGGTCGCCGACGCCGAGCTCGACGCGCTGTGTCGCGAGCACCTGGTGCCCTACAAGGTGCCGGTCGCGTTCCGACGCGTCCACGCGATCCCCCGCACCGACGTCGGCAAGATCCGCCGGGGCGCGCTGCGTGCCGGGGACTCGGCGTGACCTACGCGACCCTCGAGGTCCGGCGCGACGGTCCGGTCGGCTGGTTGGTCTTCGACCGGCCCGAGTCGGCGAACGCCATGGACGCGACGATGCTCGCCGAGCTCGAGAGTGCGTGGCAGGAGCTCGACCGCGACCCCGACGTGCGGGTGATCGTGAACACCGGCAACGGCGACGCGTTCCAGACCGGCCTCGACGTGCGTCAGCTCGCGCGCGACAAGGAGGCGCTGCGGGAGCAGTCGCGCCGTACCCGTGACGCCGCGCTCCGCCTCACCGCCTGGCACAACTCGGTCTCCAAGCCGGTGATCGCGGCGGTGAACGGCGTGTGCGCCGGCGGCGGTCTGCATTTCGTGGCCGACGCCGACATCGTGATCGCTGCGCCCGAGGCCACGTTCCTCGATCCCCACGTGAGCATCGGGCAGGTGAGCGCGTACGAGACGATCGCGCTGGCCCAGAAGTCGCCGACCGAGGCCGTCCTGCGCATGGCGCTGGTCGGTCGGTACGAGCGCATGGACGCGCACCGGGCCCGGGCCCTCGGCATCCTCTCCGAGGTCGTCCCGACCGTCGCCGCCCTCCGGCCCGCGCGCGCAGGAGCTGGCCGCGACCATCGCGCAGCACGATCCGGAACACCTCGCCACCGTCAAGCGCGCCCTCTGGGCCGCGCTCGAGACCTAGGAGCCATGCCGTGCAGTACTCCGAGTTCGAGCACCTGATCGTGGAGCGGCGCGGGCCGGTCGGCTGGTTGGTGAACAACCGGCCCGACCAGCTCAACGCCATGAACGCCCGCATGCGCGACGAGTTCGCGGTGGCCTGGAAGGAGCTCGACGCCGATCCCGAGGTCCGCGTGATCGTGCACACCGGCTCGGGCCGCGCGTTCCAGACCGGTGTCGACGTGGCGGAGATCGCGAGCGACGGCGTCGGCATGCAGCGATACCAGGAGTCGGTCGAGCAGTGGGACCTGCACTTCACCAGCTGGCACCAGCAGGTGTGGAAGCCGGTGATCACGGCGGTCAACGGCATCTGCTGCGGGGGCGGGTTCCACTGGGTCGCCGACGCCGACATCGTGATCGCGGCGTCCGATGCGCAGTTCTTCGACCCGCACGTGTCGGTCGGCCAGGTGGTCGCCATCGAGGCCATCGGCCTGATGAAGAAGATGCCGGTCGAGGCCGTGATGCGGATGGCGTTCATGGGTCGGTACGAGCGCATCGACGCCGCCCGCGCCCACGAGCTCGGGATGATCAGCGAGATCGTCGACCCACCGGAGACGCTCCGCGACCGGGCCCAGGCGCTGGGTGAGACGATCGCCCGCAACTCCCCCGCCGCCATGGCCGCGACGAAGCGGGCGCTGTGGGGCGCGCTGGAGCTCGGCCTCACCGACGCGTGCCGGGCGGGCGCGCAGGAGCTCGTGGGGATGTGGGGCCACCCCGACCAGGAGGAGGGGCCGCGCGCGTTCGCCGAGAAGCGGGAACCCCGGTGGCTGCCCCCGGCGGCGGCGCCCACCGACGGACCGGTCGCCTGATCGGCCAGACTGCGCGTCCGATCCGGGGAGGAACCACATGACCGACGGCAGCACCGAGCCGAACGCCACGCGCCAGCGCGCGCCCGAGGGCGACCTCGCCACCTTCGAGTCGTACCCGTTCACCGCCGACGGCGTGACGCACACCGTGTTCCGGAAGGGCACGGGACCGGTGGTGGTCGTCATCACCGAGATGCCGGGGATCTCGCCGATGGTCCTGGGCTTCGCCGACCGCGATCGTCGCGCTCGGCTGCACCGCCGTCCTCCCCGACCTCTTCGGGGAGGCGGGCAAGGACCCGATGCAGGGCAACCCGCTCTCGGTCGCCGGGTACGGCCTCAAGTCGATGGGTGGTGCGTGCATCAGCCGGGAGTTCTCGGTGATGGCGGCGGGCAAGTCGTCGCCGGTCGTGTCGTGGCTGCGCGCCCTCGCTCACGCGGAGCACGAACGCGCGGGTGGACCCGGCGTGGGCGTGGTGGGCATGTGCTTCACGGGCGGGTTCGCGCTGGCGATGGCGGTCGACGACCTCGTGCTGGCGCCGGTGATGTCCCAGCCGTCGTTGCCGTTCCCGATCGGCGCGGCGCGGAAGGGCAGCGTCGACACGAGCGACACGGACCTCGACATCGTGAAGCGCCGGTGCGACGCGGAGGGCCTGCGCGTGCTCGGGCTCCGCTTCGACGGTGACCCGTTCGTGCCGCGCGAGCGCTTCGCGTTCCTGAAGGCGCGGCTCGGCGACGGGTTCGTGGCCGTCGAGCTGCGCCAGGAGGACGGTCATCCCGGCGGGCCGCTCGGCAAGCACCACTCGGTGCTCACCGGTGACCTGATCGACGAGCCCGGCGAGCCCACGCGTGCCGCGCTCGACCAGGTGCTCGACCTGTTCCGCACCAAGCTCGTGACGGCCGCGCCGTGAAGTGGACCGAGGCCGACATCCCCGACCAGTCCGGACGCGTCGCCCTCATCACCGGGGCGAACAGCGGGATCGGCTTCGAGGCCGCACGCGCGCTCGCCGAGCACGGCGCCACGGTGGTGCTGGCGTGCCGGAGTCGCGCCAAGGCCGACGAAGCGGTCGCGGCGATCGCGAACTCCGCGCCCGCCGCCGACGTGTCCGTCCTCGAGCTCGACCTCGCCGACCTCGACGAGGTGACCGTGGCCGCCGCGACGTTCCTGTCGACGCACGACCGCCTGGACCTGCTGGTCAACAACGCCGGCCTGATGGCGATCCCGAGGCAGACGACGGTGCAGGGCTACGAGATGCAGCTCGGCGTGAACCATCTCGCGCACTTCGCGCTCACGGGGCGCCTGCTCGATCGCCTGCTCGCGACGCCCGCCTCGCGTGTCGTGAGCATCTCCAGCCAGGGGCACCGGCCGGGACGGATCGCGTTCGACGACCTGCAGTCCGAGCGGTCCTACGGTCCGTGGAAGGCGTACTTCCAGAGCAAGCTCGCCAACCTGCTGTTCATCGCCGAGCTGCAGCGACGGCTCGTCGCGGCCGACTCGTCGACGCTCGCCCTCGCCGCGCACCCGGGCGGCTCACGCACCAACCTCGGCCACGAGAACCCGGGCGGGATCGTGAACACGCTCGGCCACGCCGGCCGTCCCCTGATCGAACGGCTCTTCCTCCAGAGCGCGGCGATGGGTGCGCTGCCCACGCTGCGGGCGGCCACCGATCCCGCCGTCGTCGGGGGTGAGTACTTCGGGCCCGACGGTCTCGGTGAGCAGCGCGGTCACCCGCAGCGTCGTGGGCCGGTCACGCCGCGGCCCAGGACGAGCTCGACGGCCCGCCGACTGTGGGAGGTCTCCGAGGAGCTGACCGGCGTGCGCTACGCCGCGCTCGACGGATGAACGAGACCGTCAGCGGCGTCGACCTCGACGTCCTCGCGACGTGGATGGACGAGCAGGGTCTCGGTGCCGGACCGCTCGAGGACGTCACCGCGATCGAGGGCGGCACCCAGAACATCCTGCTGCGCTTCACCCGGGACGGTCGCGAGTACGTGTTCCGTCGACCGCCGCTCCACAAGCGTGCGAACAGCGACGACGTCATGCGGCGCGAGGCGCGGATCCTCGCGGCGCTCGCCGGCTCCGACGTGCCCCATCCCGCGCTGATCGCCGCGTGCACCGAGACCGAGCCGCTCGGCGCGGTCTTCTACCTGATGGAGCCGGTGGCCGGCTTCAACGCCACGCTCGGGCTGCCCGAGCCGCACCGCTCCGACCCGGCGATGCAGCGGCGCATGGGTCTGTCGATGGCGGAGGCGCTGCTCGCGCTCGGCACGCGTCGATCCCGAGGCGCGCGGCATCGGCGACCTCGGTCGCTTCGACGGCTGGGCCGAACGCCAGGTCGGCCGGTGGCGCAAGCAGCTCGACGGGTACGCCGAGCTCGACGGCTACCCCGGTCCCGACATCCCGGGCGTCGACGCCGTCGGCGGGTGGCTCGACGCGCACCGCCCCCGAGAGGTCCGCGCCGGGCTGATGCACGGCGACTTCCACTTCGCGAACGTGATCATCCGCCCCGACGCGGGCGACCTCGCCGCCGTGGTCGACTGGGAGCTCGCGACGATCGGCGATCCGCTGCTCGACCTCGGACACCTGCTCGCCACCTGGCCGGTGCGCGACGGCGGGTCGACGCCCATCGGCGTCGACGCGCCCCACCTCCCGACGACCGACGAGGTCATCGCCCACTACGCCGCCGGGACCGACCGTGACCTCTCCGACCTGCTGTGGTTCCGGGTCCTCGCCTGCTACCGCCTCGGCCTGATCCTCGAGGGCACCCACGCGCGGGCGTGCGCCGGACTCGCGCCGAAGGAGGTGGGCGACCGCCTGCACTTCATGACCGTCTTCCTGCTCCAGCAGGCGCAGGAGCTCATCGCCTGACGCGTCCGCGGACGCGTCAACGCCAGATCCTCGGAGTGTTCCGCGAAGGCACTCCAGCGACGTCATGTTTGGGTGCCTTCCGGTCGCGTTTGGACGGTGCACGATCCCGGCCTCCTGAGACGCTGCGCGGCGCTGTTGCAGGGCCACGCCGTGTGGAGAACTCCTGCGTGGTCGCGTCAAGGGTCGACAGCGAAGAGTGCCCATCGACCTGGGACGCCTTTGAGTTCATGTTCGCCGTGGTCTCGGAGTGGATACTCGGTGGCACCGAGGAGATCGGCGACGGTCCGTGAGACGACGACTTGGCCCGCACCGGCGGAGGCGGCGACGCGGGCGGCGATGTGCACGGTGAGGCCGCCGATGTCGCCGTTCTCGCGACGTTCGATCTCGCCAGTGTGGATGCCCGCGCGTAACGTCACGCCGAGCGTCGGCGCCGCGCGGCAGATCGCGATCGCGGCGTCGACGGCGTCGCCGGGCGCGCGAACTCGATGAGGTGCCCGTCCCCGGTCTGTTTGACGATGCGTCCACCGGCTCGGCTGATCCTCGCGGCGACGAGGTCGTCGAGGAAGTTCAGCGTCTGGCGCCATTCGTCGTCGCCGGCCGCGACGACGGCGCGAGTCGAATCCACGACGTCAGTGAACAGGAGAGTCACGAGGTCTCGGTCACCGTCGCTGTCCGCGCCGGAGATGAACGCGATGAACTCCTTCACGACGCCGCTCCCCCAGTAGAAGGTCGACGATGATCCTTCGAACAGGCGGGCGTCGGGGACCTGTTCTGAGAGCTCGCGGGATTGTTCGACCGTCGAGAGCGTCATGTCGCCGCTGTAGACGACGAGGGTCGGTGCCGTGATCTTGTCGAGGAGACCGCGAACGTCGACGGTCGCGAGGTTGCGTATTACCGCTGCGGCTGCGCTCGGCCGGGCACCGATGCGCTCGAACCGGGCGCAGAAGTCGAGATCGTCACCGAAGTGGGGCACCGCCCCTGCGACCAGCTCGCCACTGCCCCACACACCACGCACAGAATCCGCGAGCTCCTCGAGGTGTTCCGGTGACGTTTGCTGTGCCGCACCGAGGAATGGCGCGGCCGCTCCGGCCGCGTACCCGTTCAGCAGGACCAGTTTGTCGATACGTTCGGGGTGCTCGACTGCGAACTTGATCGCGGTCAACGCGCCGTCGGCCTCGGCGATCACACTCACCCGGTCGACACCGACGGCGTCGAGCACCGCGCAGACATCGTCGATCCGATCGTCGAGATCGCCCTGCCTCACGTCGGGCACCGAATCCGAGACACCCGAGCCGCGATGGTCGAGCATGGTCACTCGCAATCGCGCGCCCAGCGCACGCGCCCAGCGCAGATGACCGGGATGCTCCCAGATCGCATCGACTGAAGCCCCGAAGCTTTGGAGGAACAGCGCGTCGGTCGGGCCGTCACCCCATACGACGTACGCGACCCGGTCCTGTCCGACGCTGACGAACTTTGTCGGAGGCCGACTCATCGACCGGATCGTACGACGACGTCCACAGCCGAGCGCCGCCCGCCTTGTGGCGCAGAGCTGCCGGCAGCATGGAGCTGCGCGGATTGCTGGCGCGGGGCAACAAATGCCGGCTGCCCCAAAAGTGCCGACCAGGACAGACTCGGCCTCTCGATCGTCAGTGACAAGGGAACGCGCTCTCAGCCCCTGAGGCACGCCAGTCCCTCTGGCGTCATGGAGTTGACCCGGTTGCGTGGACACCGGATGGCTAAGCGACCGCGCGGCGGCGTGGTGGTGTTCATCGTCGGCAGGCTTTGGTAGTCGAGGTGGAGTGCCGTCGGCGGCGGTTGTGAGCCCTCGATGTAGTCGAGATCGCTGTCGTCGCCTCGCGCGTCGCCGATGAACGCCGCGCAGCAGCTCGGTTGAGCGTCGCGAAGAGCTCTCGCCGCGGCGTTGTCGAGCAGTCGCCGATCGGCCCATCGATCCGACGATGCCGCACTTCGCGGAGTCGTCTTCCGAGCGGCTCGTGTACTGGCAGCCGTGGTCGGAGGATGCACGAGTCCTTCGCCGGGTCTCCGGTCCAGACGCCCAGTTGAACACGTCGAGAACGAGTTCGGTGCGCAGGTGCGACGTCCATCGACCAGCCGTCGAGGTCGACTGTCGCGTCGATCAGCGTCGCGAGATACAGCCAGGCTTCGTCTGTCCATGCTGGGTGATGTCCGCAACCCAGAGTCGGTCCGGCCTTCGGCCGGAACTCGCGCTTCGACGAGATCCGCTGACAGAAGCGCCGCCAGGTTCCGACGGTCAGTCCTCGCCGCCGCGTCGTCGGCGCCCTCGAGCCCGGCCTGGCGCATCAGCCGGGCGACGCGTTTGCGGCCGCAGCGGATGTCGTGATCCAACCTCGACATCGACCGCGCGCTCCATAGGTGCGTCGACCGTTCCCAGACCGCCGTGATCGCCTCGCCGATCTCGCCGTCGCGCACCGCCCGCACCGACGTCGCCGGATCACCCACGCGTATATCCCGCGCGACACACCGAGCAGTCGACACATCGCGCGATCCGGTGGTTGCCTTCTCCGCGTGATGAACTCGAGACCCTCACGGTCGAGCGAGTCTCCTTGCGAAGATTCGGCTTTTTTCAGTATCTCTCGTCTCACGCAACACCCGTCTGCGCAACCGGTGAGCTCGGCCCAGTCCTCGGTCGTCAACCCGTCGTGACGATGGCCCTCGTCGAGATCAGCTGCGGGCCAGTCCGCAACGACGCGCATCTCCTCCTTCTCTCTCCTGTCACGGCCTTCTGAGGGGTCCCCGTTGAGTGGTCCAGCGGTTATGCGAGTGCTGGTTGGTGTTCGGGTGGTCCATTCCTGGGCGAACTCGCTCGGGGTGAGGTCGCCGTGGGCGCTGTGCGGTCGGTTGATGTTGTAGTCGATGCGCCAGTCCTCGATGAGGACTTGGGCTTCGAGCAGGTTGTCGAAGTGCCAGCCGTTGAGGAGCTCGTCGCGGAGCCGGCCGTTGAAGGATTCGATCCACGCGTTCTGCCATGGTGAACCGGGATCGATGAAAACGGTATCGACACCGTTGAAGCGGCACCAGTCCGCGACCGCGTGCGCGATGAACTCGGGCCCGTTGTCGAACCGCACGAACGCCGGCGCGCCGCGTTCGCGCGGTGATCGCGTCGAGGGTCGCGACGACCTGGTCCGCGTCGATGTGCCGGCCGACCACGATCGCCGGGCACTCGCGGGTGAACTCGTCGACGATGTTCAACAGCTTCAACGTGCGGCCATCGACGGTGGTGTCGAACAGGAAGTCGAGCGCCCACAAGCGCGTTCGGTGCGATCGGGCACATCGCGCCCGACCGGCGGTGCCGATCCCACGGTGCGGCTTCTTCCGTTTCCGATACGGCACCTTGCAGCCCTTCCTCACGCCACAGGCGCTGCACCCGCTTGTTGTTGACCTTCCGGCCCGTCTCGGCGGAGCCGCCTTGGCGGCGCGCCGCCAACCCCACCGCGGCCGTTCGCGTCGAGAACGCGCGCAGCCACGCCCGCAGTTCGGCTTCCTCGTCGCCGGGACGGGCGGGTCGAGCCGTTCGGTCGAGCGGTGCTGACCGACGACCCTACACGCTCGTCGTTGGGAGACCCCGAACCGTTCGCGCAACACCTTCACGGCGTCGCGTCGACGGTTCGGGGTCAGAAGTTTCCCTCGGCCAGCTCCTTGAGCATCGCCTTGTCGAGCTCCGCGTCCGCGAGCAGCCGCTTCAACCGGGCGTTCTCGATCTCGAGTTCCTTCAGCCGCTTCGCGTCGTTGGCCTTCATGCCGCCGTACTGCGCGATCCACCGATGCCACGTCGACTCGGCGATCTCGAGATGGCGGCACACCGCGTCGAGTTCGGTGCCGCCGGCCAACAGCTTGTGGCCCTCGGCGAGCTTGCGGATGATCTGGTCGGGCGTATGCCGACGTCGGCGTCATGGTGCTGTCCTCCTCGCCCCAATCTGGAGCAACGGACCCGCACAACCACCCGGACCACTACGCGGGGGTCACCTCGCCCCTCTTTCTCTTTTTGTGTTCTTGTGTCGTCTCTCTCCGGCATGCCTGGGTGGCGGACCGGTGTTGGTGTCCCGCTCGTCTGCTGTCCGTTCAGCCACCGTCTGGGTGGGCGGTTCAAGAGATCACTGCAACCGTCGTGTCGAGTGGTCGTGAGGCTCGAACGAGGAGGTTGTGGTGGCTAAGCGACCGTGGCGCAGGTTGGATCGTGATCTGAGAGGCAGATCATTCGTGGCGGCGAAGGGTCGACGTATCGGGAGATCCTCGAGCATCGATACGTCGCACGGGCTATCACGCTCGTTCTTCGCTACCTGGTGTCGTGTCCATCAGTGACGTAGTGTGGCTTCTCTCACCGCAGCGACTGTCGTTGGAGGAACGGCTCTAGTCCGGGTCGGTTCGAGTTGAGTCTATCGCTGACTATCGCGCGCGGTCTGGGTCGGACCCGTCGAGGGTCGGAAGTAAGGCATGGGCCGCGACGGTTACCGGCCGGGCGCTGCGCATCAGCGAGCGGCTCGTTCGCGCTCGCCGGCCGGAGCTGACGAAGTTGTCGATCACGGCGAGCTCTGCCGGCGAGTCATCAGCGTCTGCAACGATTGTGGTCGCCGTTTCAGATCCCGGACCAAGCTGCGTGTCGAGTTCCCGCAGACCGTCCGGAGATGTGCGTGTCGCACGAGACGATCTACCAGTCGCTCTACATCCAAGGCGCGGTGAGCTCCGCCGTGAACTGGCCCGCTGTCTGCGCAGCGGCCGGGCGCAACGCCGTCCCCAGGACGCGTCGAGCGACGTGCGGATCCCCGACATGGTGATGATCAGCGAACGTCCCGCCGAGGTCGACGACCGTGCCGTTCCCGGGCCACTGGGAAGGCGACCTGATCATCGGCACGAACAGCCAGAGCGCCATCGGCACCCTGGTCGAGCGTCCACCCGCTACGTGATGCTGTGCCACCTTCCCTCGACCACAGCGCCGAGACCGTCCGCGACGCGCTGATCGCACGCGATCGCCACGCTGCCCGAGCATCTGCGGCGATCCCTGACCTGGGACCAGGGCCGCGAGATGGCCCAGCACCAGCTCAGTTCACCATCGACACCGGCATCGACGTCTACTTCTGCGACCCGCACAGCCCCTGGCAACGCGGCTCCAACGAGAACACCAACGGCCTGCTCCGCCAGTACTTCCCCAAGGGCACCAGCCTCTCGATCGCTCACATCCACGACCAGCTCGACGCCGTCGCCGTCCAACTCAACGGCCGCCCACGTCAAACCCTCGACTTGGCAGACTCCCTCCGACCACTCGCTCGAACTCGTTGCAATGACCGGTTGAACTCGCCGTGGCTGAACGGACAGTGAACGCCTTCGGATGACTGTGAGGATCGCGGCGCCGGTTCTTGTGGGTCATTGCCGCACGGCTGGGTGTGACGGCAGCTTTCTCGACGGACACCAACGCTTCGACTCACTCGGACCAGCGTTCGGTGGTATCGAGCCGCTAACGCCAGGGGGATGCCTCGTTCCTTGGCTCAGATTCCGAGGGGCTGTCGCACCCGGCGAAGCATCTCGTCGTGGCGGTTCGTCCAGCGAAGCCGCGACGAGCATCGACGAAGAGGCCGTCTAGCGCATCGAGCGCGCTGCGGGTGGTGCATGCGCACGATCCATTCTGACCAGGCGATGATCTTCGATGGCGTCGCCGCGATGGGCGAACTCCCAATCGAGAAGTCCCGTGACTCCGCGGGCGTCTAGATCGAAGAGCATGTTCTCGAGGTCCGAAGTCGCCATGCACGATGACCGGGCCGTCGCCGTCGAGCCCAGCACCGAGCAGGCGCGGAGGCGCTGGAGGGATTCCAAGGACTCGCCGACAAGTTCCAGGACGGCGCGTGCGTGACCGACGTCGATCAGATCCTGTCCGTGATCACCGGGCAGGACATTCATTGTGACGCGGGATCGCCGGTTGGCTTCGATCACAGTTGCTCGACCGGCAGTGTCCACGAGAGATGAGAGGCAGGCCAACTCCGGCGCATTCTCGAATCGGTGCGGCCCGACGTAGCGCTTCTCGACGTGTCGCCACCCGTCGCGAGTGTTCTTATCCGTACGGCAGCCGCGACGCGGCACGATGCTCGCCAGCCTGAACGTCGGCGCACGCCTGGCGTGCTCGGCAGCTCGAGCAGCGCCTGCAAGACAACCACGCCAGCATCCGCTGGAGTGGCTCGACGAGGGCCAACGTTTGCTCTGTCACTCAGCGTGATCTCGTCCAGACCCCGTGACATCAACGCTCGCCCCTGCCTTCCACCTATCCCAGTCTCCAGATTCGGCAACGAGGTAGCCGCCCCGCGTCGATGAAACCGTTCCTCTTCCGTCGCGGACACGGCCAGACTGCGGGCCATGCGCGAGTACGACCTGATCGTCGTCGGTGGCGGCAGCGGCAACATGATCTTCGGTCCGGAGCTCGACGGCTGGACGTCGGCGATCATCGAGGAGAACAAGTTCGGCGGGACCTGCCTGCACCGCGGCTGCGTCCCGTCGAAGATGTACGTCGTCGCCGCCGACGTCGCCCGGACCGTGCGGGACGCCGCGCACCTCGACGTGCGGGCCACCTACGAGGGCGTCGACTGGGGGGCGTTGCGCGACCGGATCTTCGGCCGGCTCGACCCCACCGACGAGCGGCGCCGTGCGCTACCGCGAGCGCAGCGGCGTCGACGTCATCCGGTCCCACACCCGGTTCACCGCGCCGAAGGTGCTCGAGGTCGACGGCGAGCCGCTCACGGCCCGGCACATCGTGGTCGCCGCGGGATCGCGGCCGTACGTCCCCGACATCCCCGGACTCGACACGGTGCCGTTCCACACGTCGGACACGATCATGCGGATCGACGATCTCCCGGCCGTCCCTGATCATCGTCGGCGGCGGGTTCGTCGCCGCGGAGCTGGGTCACGTCTTCGCGAGCTTCGGCACCGACGTCACGATCCTGCAACGCGGCGAGCGCATGCTGATGGCCGAGGACGTCGACGTGTCGACGCGGTTCACCGAGCTGTTCCGGCACCGGATGCACGTGCAGACCGACGTCACCGTCGAGCGCGTCGCGCCGTCGGGTGCCGGCGCGCAGGTCACGTGGCGTGACGGCGCGGGCCAGGAGACGGTGCGGGACGCCGAGCTGATCCTGGTGGCCACGGGCCGGGTGCCGAATCACGACCGCATCGACGCGGCCGCCGGTGGGCTCGCCGTCGACGAGCACGGACACCTGGTCGTCGACGAGCACTTCCGCACGACCGTCGACGGCGTGTGGGCGCTCGGCGACATCGCGAACCACAGCCAGCTCAAGCACATGGCGAACGCCGAGATGCGGGTCGTGCGCCACAACCTGGTCCACCCGGACGACCTGCGCACGCTGGGGCACCACCTCGTGCCGCACGCGGTGTTCTCGTCCCCGCAGATCGCGGCCGTCGGCATGACCGAGGCGGACGCGCGCGCATCGGACCGCGATGTCGTGGTGGCGTCGCGCGCGTACTCGGCCACGGCCTACGGGTGGGCGCTCGAGGACACGACGAGCTTCCTCAAGGTGATCGCCGACGCGCACGACCGGACGATCCTCGGTGCCCATGTCATCGGCCCCGACGCGGTGCTGCTCCTGCAGCCGCTCCTGCAGGCGATGATGCTCGGCCAGACCGCCGACCAGGTCGCGCGCGATGTCCTCTACGTCCACCCCGCGCTCACCGAGGTCGTCGAGCAGGCCCTCCTCGAGCTCTGAGCGCCGCCACGCATGCGGCCCACCGGAAGTGGGTACCCGGCCGCACATGACCGACCACGAGACCGCCGAGATCGAGGACCAGCCCGCCCGCCGCGTCGACGAGGTGCTCGACGGCGTCCGCGTCGCCATGCTCACCACCGAGAGCGCCGACGGGCTCGAGGCCCGTCCGCTCACCATCGTGGCGCAGGACGTCGACACCCTCTGGTTCCTGGTGTCGCGTCGTGCGCACTGGGTCGACGTCGCCACCGCCAGCCACCGCGACTCGCTCCTCGCCTTCGAGGACACGCGCCACGCGAGCTACGTCTGTCTCGTCGGTCGCCTCCGCCTCGACGACGACCCCTCCCGTGTCCGCGACCTCTGGACCGCGCCCGCTCGCGCCTACTTCGACGGGCCCGAGGACCCCGACGTGATCGCCCTGGCGTTCGACGTGACCGGCGGTCGCTGGTGGGACGGACCCGACAGCCGCATCGCCCAATCGCTCGCGTTGGCGCGTGCGATCGTGACGCACGACTCCTCGAAGGTCGGCGAGGTGGGACCGGTCGCGACCGACGGCCGGTACGACACCACGCCGCCCCCCGCCGCCGAGGCACCACCGGCCTGAGCCTCGGCGGTCCCGCGTGCGGTGACCCCGCCCCGTACCATGACGCCCGTCCGACGTCACGACCGGGGAGCGCAATGACGGCCGACGGTGGAGCCGCGGCCGATCGCCGGCGGCGGGCGCAGCGTGCGGTCGACCCCGATCTGCCCGCCGAGGCGCTGCGCGAGCCCCACCACCGGCACGCCCCGGGCGTCCTCCTCGCCATCTCCGCCGGCGGCATCCTCGGGACGCTCGCGCGCTACGGCGTCGGGTCGCGCGTTCGACGTCTCCTCCGGCGCGTTCCCCTGGGCGACGTTCGCGGTCAACGTCACCGGGAGCTTCGTCCTCGGCGTGGTGCTGACCCTGCTGCTGGTCCGGTGGCCGACCGACCGCTACGTGCGTCCGTTCGTCGCGATCGGGTTCGTCGGCGCCTTCACGACGTTCTCCACCTTCATGGTCGACACGGACCTGCTCGTCAAGGACGGGCACGTCGCGACCGCGCTCGTGTACCTGTTCGCCACCCTGGCCGGTGGGCTCGCGGCGGTCGTCACCGGGGTCGGGCTCACGCCGCGCTGCGCTCACGCGAGGTGCCTGATGCTCCTCGCCTGGCTCGTCGTCGGCGGTGCGGTGGGTGCACCCGCGCGGTACGTCCTCGACGGCGTCGTCCAGAACCGCGTCTCCGGGGTGTTCCCGTGGGGCACCCTCGTCGTCAACGTGACGGGTTCGCTCGTGCTCGGCCTCCTCACCGGTCTCGCGCTCTACCACGGACTCGGCGACGTCCCGAGGAATGCGGTCGGCACCGGCTTCTGCGGCGCCTACACCACCTTCTCGACCTTCTCGTACGAGACGCTCCGACTCGTGGAGGACGGTGCCGCCCGGATGGCCGTCGCGTACGTGCTCGTCAGCGTCGTCGTCGGGTTGGCGGCGGCGGCGATCGGGCTCGCGGTCGCGGCCGCCCTGTGAACGTGCGGCTCCGACCCGCGACGGTGGCCGACGTCGACGTCCTCTCGCACTGGGACCGCCAACCGCACGTCATGGCCGCGCTCGGCGACGACGCGGGCATCGACTGGGCCGACGAGCTCACGCGCGACGACGGCGACACGCAGCAGACCCTCATCGCCGAGCTCGACGGTCGCCCGCTCGGCGTCGTGCAGATCATCGACCCGGCACGGGAAGCGACCCACTACTGGGGCGACGTCGAGCCCGGTCTGCGCGCGATCGACATCTGGATCGGTGACGCCGACGATCTCGGGCGCGGCCACGGGACCGCGATGATGACCGAGGCGCTCGATCGCTGCTTCTCGTCGCCCGGGGTGACGGCGGTCGTCATCGATCCCCTGGCCCGCAACACCGCAGCACACCGCTTCTACCGCCGGCTCGGGTTCGTGCCGTCGGGGCGGCGGACGTTCGGCACCGACGACTGCCTCGTGCACCGCCTCGAACGCACCGCGTGGGTCCGGTAGGCGCGAGCAGACCGAACACACGTTCGCTATTCTCGGCGGGTGGCGCCCCGGACCGACCCCCCGTCCCCGAGGGCCGCGACGATCCTGCACGCCGACCTCGACGCCTTCTACGCGTCGGTGGAGCAGCTGCTCGACCCGAGCCTGCGGGGACTGCCCATCGCGGTGGGAGGCGGTGTGGTGCTCGCCGCGTCCTACGAGGCCAAGGCGTTCGGCGTGCGCGCCGGGATGGCGGGCTGGCGGGCGCGCCAGCTCTGCCCCGATCTGCGGACCACCGGCGGTCACTTCCGGGAGTACCAGCGCCTCGGGGACGCCGTGATGAAGGTGCTCGACGATTTCACCCCGCTGGTGGAGCGGATCTCGATCGACGAGGCGTTCCTCGACGTCACCGGGTCGGTGCACCTGTTCGGTCCCCCGGCCGCGATGGCGACCGAGATCCGTGACCGCGTGCGCGCCGAGCTCGGTCTCCCGATCTCGGTCGGCGTCGCGACCACCAAGCACCTGGCGAAGGTCGCGTCACAGGTCGCCAAGCCCGACGGGCTCGTGGTCGTCGACGCCGGCACCGAGGACGAGTTCCTCGATCCCCTGCCGGTCGGGCTGCTCTGGGGCGTCGGACCGGTGACTCGCGAGCAGCTCGCGTCGCGCGGGATCGAGACGATCGGCGCGCTCGCCGCGGCCTCGCCGTCGATGTTGCGCCACCTGCTCGGCCGGGCGAACGGCGCCAAGCTCGGCGCGCTCGCGCTCAACGCCGACCCCCGCCGGATCGAGACCACCCGTCGCGCCCGCTCCATGGGCGCGCAGTCGGCCCTGGGTCGGCGGCCGGTGGACGACGAGGTCCTCCGCGTCGAGCTCGGCTTCCTCGCCGACCGGGTCGCGACCCGGTTGCGCGCGAAGGAGCGGGCCGGACGCACGATCACCGTGCGGGTCCGGTTCCTCGGGATGCGTTCCGTCACCCGCTCGGTCACGCTGCCGGCCGCCATCTCCGCGACCCGCTCCCTCGCCGAGATCGGCGTGACCCTCGCGCAGTCGGCGCTCGCCGACCATCCCGACGAGCGCGAGATCACGCTCCTCGCGATCTCCGTCGGGAACCTCGTCCCCGACGTGCCCCTCCAGCTCGAGCTGCCGCTGGACCTCGGCGACGCGCTGGCGCGTCCGGGCACCGAGGCCGGCGCGGCGCGCTGGGCGCTCGACCGCGCCATGGACCGTGTCCGCGACCGCTTCGGACGCGACGCCGTCGGCCACGCCGCGCTGATGCTGCGGGAGGGCGGGGTCCCCGACGAGTTCCGCGAGCTCGCCCAGGCCGACCGCGACGACCCGTGACGCGCGGGCGCGTCGGAGCGGCGGTCAGTGGCCGAGGATCGTGACGCCGAACTCGGCGCGGTGGGAGTCGGCGACCACCTCGTCCGCGGCGGTGCCGACCCGTCGCCGAACGGCGCCGTCACCCGGAAGTCGCGTGTCGCGTATATCGCGGTCGGAGACGTACATGCGGGTGCGGTACCCGCCGGGCGCGCGGTCAACCGCCACGCCCCGGCGGCCTGGGGTCAGGACTCGGCGGTGTCACGGAGCCCCTCGAGCATCTGCTGCCAGTTCTGCTCGAACTGCTCGCGTGACGCCCGGTCCTCGTCGCTCACCCCGCCGGTGAGGTTCGACTGCTCCAGCGTCACGCTGGTGCGGTCGGATCCGCCGTCGAGGGTGATGTCGACCAGGTGGTAATTCTCGGGCGTGTCCGGCTTGCCGGTCATCGGGCTGAAGTGCGAGTACGCGAGCTCGCGCTCGGGCTCGAACGTGACGATCTCGCCCTTGTCCTCGAACGCCTGACCGTTCCACTCGCCGCGGAACACGATGGGGCTCCCCACGTCCCAGTCGGTCTGCACCTCGGCGTTGCCCATGAAGTACCGCTTGATCTGCTCGGGATCCGTGAGCGGCCCGCCAGACGGCGTCGGGCGACGCCTTGATGTCGATGGTGGCGCGGGCAGTGGTCTCGGACATCGTCGGGCTCCTCGGTCGGGGGCGTTCCCCTCGGCCTACCCGGCCGGTCCGCGGGTCATGCGGGCCGGCCGGGTGTGCCCTCGTCTACGTGGTCGGCGACGAGAGGTCGTAGACCGTCACCCCGCCCACCGTCGTCGCGGTGAAGTGCGACGAGACCCACGTGGAGATCGCGCTCGACGTGCCCGAGCTCCCACCCGGCCCGCCGAGACCGTCCACCGCCCCCACGCCACCGAGGAAGTAGTGGATGCGGTGGTGGCGGACGTAGGACTGGAACTGCGCGAGCGTCGGTGCCGGGTCGCTGCCGTTGAAGCCGCCGATGGCCATGATCGCCCGCCCCGACGCGAGCTGGTAGCTCGCCGCGTTGTTGGCGCCGACCGCGGCGGCGGTCCAGCGATAGCCGTCACTCCCCTGCTCCAACAGGTGCGTGAGCTGCGTCGAGACGGTCGTGCCGCCGAGCAGCCCGCCGAGGCCGCCGCGCCGCCGGGACCGCCGGTGCCGCCGCGACCCGTGCCGCCCGGGAGCCCGCCGGGTGCGCCGCCCGGGAACCCGCCGGCACCACCGGTGGTGCCGCCCGCGTTCGGGCCGGCGAATCCCGGGGGCCCGAAGGCCGGTGCACGGCGCCGCCGGTCGCGCCCGGTGGGAAGCCGCCCGCACCCTGCGGACCGCCGCCGGGTGGCCCCCCCGCCGGGCCCGAAGCCGCGCCCGGCGCTCGCCGGTCCGGCCGTGGGCAACGCGCCGGTGTGCGCGCTCCGGACCGTCGACACCGCGTACGCCGTCGGCGCGGCGAGGGCCACGACGAGCGCGGCGCCGAGCACGGCGAGCGCGACGCGACCCGCGTGTGGGGACGAGCAGCGCGCCGGACACCGCGAGCCCGAGCACCAGGATCATCGGCCGTAGAGCGGGTGCCCAGTCCGGCGTGCGGCCGAGGAGCGTGAACGCCCAGACGGTGGTGGCGAGGACGGCGACCGCGAGCGTGGCCCGGGCGAACCAGGTGTCGCGGCGTCGCCACATCACCGCGCCGCCGATGCCGACGAGCGCGCCGATCGCCGGGACGAGCGCGACCGTGTAGTACTCGTGGATGATGCCCTTGCCGAGGCTGATGGCGATGCCGGTGACGAGCAGCCAGCCGCCCCACAGCACGAGCGCGGCGCGGGTGCGGTCGGTGCGGCTGCGGCGCCACGTGACGATCAACCCGCCCGCGAGCAGGATCAGCGCGCCGGGGACGAGCCACGACGCCTGGCCGCCGAACGCCTGGTTGAACAAGCGGGTCCATCCCGTCGGGCCCCACTGCCCGCCCTGCCCGCCCGGCGCCGCGCCCCACCGACGCTCCCGGTCTCGCTGCCCGTGAGGCGCCCGAAGCCGTTGTAGCCGAAGAGCACGTTCCAGAAGCTGTTGTTCTGCGAACCGCCGATGTACGGGCGCGCCGACGCCGGGGTGAGCTGCACGATCGCGACCCACCAGCCACCGGCGACGATCGTCGTGACGCCGAGGAGGAACAGCTGCCAGATGCGTCGTCCGAGTCGCGGCGGTCCGGCGACCAGGTACGCGAGTCCGAAGCCGGGGAGCACCAGGAACGCCTGCAGCTCCTTCGTGAGGAACGCGAAGCCGACGAGCGTGCCGCACAGGACGAGCCAACGGGTCCGTCCGCCCTCGAGCGCGCGGGTCAGCGCCCAGGCCGCGCCCACCAGGAGCAGCACGAGCAGCGCGTCGGGGTTGTTGAACCGGAACATCAGCACCGCGACCGGCGTGAGCGCGGCCACGGCACCGGCGACGAGCGCCGCGCCGGCCCGAACCACCGCTTGACCGTCGCGTGGAGCAGGGCGACCATCGCCACCCCTTCGAGCGCCTGGGGCACGAGGATCGACCACGAGTTGACGCCGAAGATCCGCGCCGAGATCGCCATCGGCCAGATCGACATCGGCGTCTTGTCGATCGTGATGAAGTTCGACGCGTCGGTCGAGCCGTAGAAGAACGCCTTCCAGCTCTTCGTCGCGGCCTGCACCGCCCCCGAGTAATACGAGTTCGCCCACCCCGACGCGCCGAGGCCCCAGAGGTAGAGCACCGCGGTCGTGGCGAGCAGCGCGAGCAGTGCCGGTCGCGCCCAGCTCGGGTCGGTCTCGGGTCCGCGCCACATGCGCTGGAGGCGCGTCCGGGCCGGTCGCGCCTGCGTCGGGGGCGCGGCTGGAGTCGTCGCCCGCGACGGGATCGGGCGCGGGCGGCGACGACGGCGGGATCAGCGTGGTGCTCGACATGTCGGGTCCTGTCGGGTCGGGCGGCGCAGGCTCAGGCTGCGTGCCGGTCGGGGTTCGGGTGGGAGCGCACGAGGGCGAAGCGGCCGACGGCGACGGCCATCCAGGTGACGAGCAGCACCGCCACCTCGGCCGCGCGACTCCCGCCGGTCGCGATGACGACGAGCAGTGCCGCGCTCGTGACCGCGAGCGAGCCGACGTACACCGCGCCGACGAGCCGCCACTGCGGTCGGCGGACGCCGGCGGTGAAGCGGGCGTTGGCCCAGGTGTTGCCGACGAACGTCGCGCTGACCGCGACGACGTTCGCGCCGACCGCGCCGAGCGCGTCCCGGGTGGCGAGGTAGAGCACGAGCGAGACGATCGTGCTGATCGCTCCGATGGTCGCGAAGCTCACGATGCTGCGTCCGAAGTCGTCCCCGATCGGCGGGCGGGCCGTGGGTCCGAGCTCCAGGCGCCCACCACCGGCGGCGAACGCGCGGGCCAGCCGCGCGGTGCCGCGCAGGTCGTCGAGCGCGGTGCGGGTCACGTCCACCCGGCTGTCGGTGTCGTCGACCCAGTCGACCGGCACCTCGTGGATGCGGAGTCCGTTGTGCTCGGCGAGCACGAGCAGCTCGGTGTCGAAGAACCAACCGTCGTCCTCGACGGCGGGCAGGAGCCGGCGGGCGACGTCGGCGCGCACGGCCTTGAACCCGCACTGCGCATCGCGCACCCGCGTGGCGAACACGGTGCGCAGGATCAGGTTGTACGAACGCGAGATGAGCTCGCGCTTCGGGCCCCGCGCCACCGAGGAACCCGGGGCGAGGCGGGAGCCGATCGCGATGTCGGAGTGGCCCGACACCAGCGGCGCCACCATGGGGAGCAGCGCGTCGAGGTCGGTCGAGAGGTCGACGTCCGTGTACGCCACGACCGCGGTCGCGTCCGGACGCGGTCCACGCCGGCACGCAGGGCCCGGCCCCGTCCCTTCTCGCGCAGGTGCCGCACGCTGACGTTCGGCAGCTCGCGCCCGAGCCGGCGCGCGACGACCCAGGTGCCGTCGGTGGAGGCGTTGTCGACGATCGTGATGCGCCACGAGAACGGGAAGCGGCTCGAGAGGTACGCATGGAGCCGTTCGATGCTGGGAGCGAGGACGTGCTCCTCGTTGTACACCGGGACCGCGATCTCGACGACCGGCGGCGCGGCCGGCCGGGTCGCGGGGTGCGGCTCCGGGATCGCGATCGTGTCGGGGTCGGGGCGGAGGTCCTGCATGGCGACACCGTGGTGGACGCCGGTAAGACGAAGCTGGTGCGAATGCAAGAACCGTTCAAGAAGGCGGCGGCCTCATGGGCCGTCCGGACCGGTCAGCCGCGGCGCCGGACCCCGTTCACGGTGAAGCGCTCGACACTCCGGACGTGACCGCCGGTCGACGCCGCGACCATCAGGATCGGATCGGTGGGCGTGGAGAACGTCACCTGCCCGGACCACGGGCTGCGCTCGCCGCCGGCCGCGATGCAGCACTGCTCGCCGAGCGGGGCGTCGCCGTGCAGCTGCCGCACTTGGACGCGGATGCTCTCGTCGACGCCGGTGATCCGGCCGCCCACCGCGAGCGGGGATCGCACCGACGCGCCGTATGCGGGCTGCGGTGAGCGAGAACGTGGTGTCGTCGGTGCCGACCACCTCCCACGGGGCGTCGCCACCGGGCAGGTACCGGACGAGGTGCACGACGGCGGCCGTGCTCGCTCTCTGCGTCTCGGGAACGAGGGATCCGACCGAGACGTGCGCGCCCTTCGCGTCGGTCGTGGTCCCGGTCACCCGGTCGACCTCGGTGTACCCGAGGAACCGTGCGAAGGCCAGCGCGGTCGGGCCGGGATCCGCGAACTCCGGCCGGGCACCTTTCGCGCGGTACGCGGTCATCCAGGCCCGGGCCTCGCCCGCCGTCTGGAAGGGGAAGAGCGGGAGCAACGGCGCAGCGAGCACGGCGTCGCCGCCCGGCGTGTCGGGCTGTGGTCGTGGTCGTCGTCGTGGTCGTGCGCCGCGTGGTGCTCGACGTCGAGGTCGTGACGTTCGAGCCGCTCGACCCGCACGCGGCGAGCAGCATCGTCGGAGATCGCGCCGATTGTCCCGATCACGCGACGCGCCGGGCGTCGACGGGCGACGACCGTGCGGGACGGCTTCGACATCTCGGTCTCCTCTGCGAGCGGGCGCACACGTGTCGCGGTGCCCGCGCTCGGCGGTGAGTATCCCGGGCCCTCCGTCACATTCCCCGGTGCGCCTCGGTCGCAGCTCCCGCGACGCGGAGGACCGCGGCGCCGTCGACGCGATCGTGGGCGAGGTCGCGGAGGGCGGTCGGCGCGTCGTCGAGGCGGTACGGCGTCGTGGTGACGCGGACGGGGATCTCGGCCGCGAGGGCGAGGAAGTCCTCCCCGTCCTGTCGGGTGTTCGCCGTGACGCTGCGCAGCTGGCGCTCCTCGAAGAGGTGGTCCGCGTACCGCAGCGGCGGGATGTCGGTGAGGTGGATGCCGGCGACGGCCGCGATCCCGCCGCGGTCGAGCGCGGCGAGCGCGGCCGGGACGATCTCACCCGCCGGCGCGAAGAGGACGGCGGCGTCGAGCGGCTCGGGCGGCGCGTCGAACGTGTCCCCCGCCGAGGTCGCGCCGAGCTCGAGCGCGAGGCGGCGGGCATCGGCGGAACGGGTCATCACGTGCACGCGACAGTCCTGGGCGATGGCGACCTGTGCCGCGAGGTGCGCCGAGGCGCCGAACCCGTAGATGCCCAGGCGGCCGCCGGGGCGCAGCTCGGCGCGCCGCAGGGCGCGGTAGCCGATGATCCCGGCACAGAGGAGTGGCGCCGCCTCGTCGTCGTCGAACCGGTCCGGGAGCCGGTACGCGTAGCGCTCGTCGACCACGGCGGCCTCCGCGTAGCCGCCGTCGGCGTCCCATCCGGTGAAGCGGGGATCGACGCAGAGGTTCTCGTCGCCGCGGGTGCAGAAGCGGCACACCCCGCAGGTGTGACGCAACCAGGCGATGCCGACACGCTCACCGACCTCGAACCGTCCGGCGCCGGCGCCGAGCGCATCGACGATGCCGACGACCTCGTGACCGGGGACCACGTCGGGCGCGTGCGGGACGAGGTCACCCTCGGCGAGGTGCAGATCGGTCCGGCACACCCCGCACGTCCGGATCCGCACGCGGAGCTCGCCCGGCCCGGGCGTCGGCTCGGCGCGCTCGACGAGCGCGAGCGGACCGCTCGTCGATGGCGCCGGTGTGCGGACGACCCAAGCTCGCACGTGCCCTCCTGCCGATGACCGAGTCCCGCCGACGGTAACGCCCCGCGCGGGCTAGCGTGGCTCTCCGCCGGACACTGCGTCCGGACCGCTGTCCCCCGACCCCGGACAGCCATTCACCGGGGGCAGACCCGTGAGCGATCCTCGTTCGAACCTCGACCAGATCGGCGCTGCGCATCTCGGCCTCGAGGAGCTCGTCGCCGAGCTGGTGCAACGGAGCAGCGCCGCCATGCGGGCGGCGGACCGCTTCCGGGTGCTCCTCGAGGCGGTGTTCTCCGCCGGGACCGGCCTGAGCCTCCCCGAGGTGCTGCGGGCCATCGTCGAGGGCGCGGCCCGGCTCGCCGACGCCCGGTACGGCGCCCTCGGCGTGATCGGTCCCGATCAGCAGCTGTCGGAGTTCGTGACCGTCGGCATCGACGACGAGACCCGGACCCGGATCGGGTCCGAGCCCCGCGGGCACGGCATCCTCGGCCTGCTCGTCCGCGACCCGCAGCCCCTGATGCTGCGCGACCTCGGCGAGCACCCGGCGTCGGTCGGGTTCCCGGCGAACCATCCGCCGATGCGCAGCTTCCTCGGCGTGCCGGTGCGGGTGCGCGACACCGTGTTCGGCAACCTCTACCTCTGCGAGAAGCGGGGCGCGGACGCGTTCACCGAGACCGACCAGGAGCTCGTGTCCGCGCTCGCCATCGCCGCCGGCCTGGCGATCGAGAACGCGACGCTCTTCGCCGAGGAGCGGCGGCGCGAGGAGTGGCTCGACGCGATCGGTGACATCTCGCGCGTCGCTGCTCTCCGGCGTGGCGGTCGACGACGTGCTCGAGGACATCGCCGAACGCGCGCTGACGCATCGCGCGGGCCGACGACGTGCGGGTGCTCCTCGGCGGCCGGGACGACGCCGACCTGCGGGTCGTCGCGGCACGCGGGATGCACGCCGAGGAGATCGTGGGCATGCGGATCCCGATCGAGGGCACCGTCGCCGGCGATGCGTTCCGCTCGGGCCGAGACGCTCGTGGTCGAGGACGCCACGAGCGATCCGCGGGTGTATCTCCCGGCCGATCGAGCCGCTCCGACCCGGGCCGGTCGTCTACGCACCGCTCCTCGCGGTCGACGAGACGCTCGGCGTGCTCTCGGTCGACAACGCCAAGGGCGGCCGCGCGTTCGAGGCACTCGACATCGAGGTGATCACCAGCTTCGCCCGGCAGGCCGCGCTCGCGATGGACCTGGCCCGCAGCCGGGGCCACCAGGACACGATCCGGATGCTCGAGGACCGTGAGCGCATCGGTCGCAACCTCCACGACACCGTCATCCAGCGTCTCTTCGCGGTCGGCATGCAGCTCCAGGCCACGCTCATGGCCGACCCGGCCTCCCACCGGGAGCGGATCGGCCAGGCGATCGACGAGATCGACACCACGATCAAGGAGATCCGCACGAGCATCTTCCTCCTCTCCACCCCGCCGGCCCACGGCGTGCGCCAGGAGGTGACGTCGATCGTCGACGGCTACGCCGAGCGGGCGGGCTGGCTGGCGCGCGTGGGATTCGACGGCCCCGTCGACAGCGCCATCCCCGACGCGCTCGTCCAGCACGTGGAGGCGGTCATCCGGGAGGCGGTGTCGAACATCGCCCGCCACGCCAACGCCCACCGGGTCGACGTCACGGTCGACGTGGGTCCCGACATCGTGGTCGTCGTCGCCGACGACGGCGACGGCATCCCGGCCGACCAGACCCGCCGGAGCGGCCTGGCGAACCTCGAGCGGCGGGCCGAGGAGCTGGGCGGCCGCTTCACGGTCGAGACCGGCTCCGACGGCACGAAGCTCACCTGGACGGTCCCCCTGCCCACGTGATGGGGGCTTTCGGCCCTACCCGCCGAAGGGACGGAACCGCCACCCTCGAGGGGTGCAGACGAAGCCCGTGCTCCCAGAGCTCTCCCGCTCCGAGTGCCTCGATCTGCTCCGCGGCGCCGGGTTCGGCCGGGTGGGCGTCAGCGTCGATGCCCTGCCGGCGATCTTCCCGGTGTTCCTCACCGTGGTCGACGACGTCGTGGTGTTCCGGTCCGCACCCGGCGCCGAGCCGGCGGCCGCAGGCGGCGGTGCGATCGTCGCGATCGAGGTCGACACGGTGGACGGGACGACCGGCGCGGGCTGGAGCGTCCTGGTCCGCGGTGTCGCCCACGAGCTGACCGCGGGTCCGAGGCTCGAGGCCGCGCGCGCCCGGCTCGGCACGACCTGGCTCGACGGCGCGCGCGATCACCTCGTCGAGGTGAGCACCGACCTCGTGACCGGCCGTCACCTCGGCTGAGAGAGGGACCACCATGCCTGCCGCCGTCGACTCCGTCATCGTGCCGCTCGACGGCTCGGACCTCGCCGCGACCGCGCTCCCCGTCGCCACCCGCATCGCCGATCGGCTCGACGCGCGGCTGCGCCTCGTCGCCGTCGGCGCCGACGACCGCGGCAAGGACCTGCGCGCGTACCTGGACACCAAGGTCGAGGAGCATGTCACGGAGCGACGTGGACGCGGTCGTCATCCACTCGTGGGACGCCGCGACCGGCATCAGCGAGTTCTGCGCGCTGCACCGTGACGCCGTCGTGTGCATGACCAGCCACGGGCGCGGTGGCCTCCGGTGGGCGATGCTCGGCAGCGTGGCCGAGTCCGTCGTCGCGGCGGCGCCGACGCCGGTCGTGGTCGTCGGCCCTCGGTGTGCACCCGATGGCGGCCCGGCTCCGGTCCGGTCGTGCTGGCCCACGACGGCGGCGAGCTCCCCGACGCCGTCGTCGACGCGACGTGCGACTGGGCGCAACGGCTCGGTGTCGACGTCGTCGTGACCACCGTCATCCATCCGCTCGACGTGGAGGACGCCGAGCGGCCCGAGCGTGCTCTTCGCCGACGTCGAGGCGCGCATCCGTGCGCACGGCGTGACCGTGAGTCACCGGATCGAGCAGCGGCACTACCCCAGCCGGTGTGATCGTGGACGTCGCCGACGAGCTCGACGCGTCGTCTCGTCGTCATGGCCTCGCACGACCGCGGCGCCGTGGAGCGGGTGTTGCTCGGCAGCGTGACGATGGGCGTGGTGAACCTGGCCGGCTGTCCCGTCGTCGTGGCGCGTCGGGCCGACGTGTCACGCCGGGCGGTAGCGCCGCGTTCGCGTCTCAGATCGGGCTCGGCGCTCGAGCACCGCGAGTCGCCGCTCGAACAGGCGGCGCTCGGCCTCGTCGTGCACCAGCTCCAGCGCGCGCCGGTACTCGGCGCGGGCGTCGTCGGTGCGGCCGAGGCGTTGCAGGAGCTCGGCGCGGGTCGAGTGCAGGTAGCGGTAGTCGGCGAGCTCGATGCCGTCGACGATGCGGAGGGCGGCCTCCGGGCCTTCGGCCTCGGCGATCGCGGCGGCCCGGTTGAGCTCGACCACCGGCGAGTCGGTGAGGCGGGCCAGCTCGCCGTAGAGCACGGCGATGTGACGCCAGTCCCGGTGCTCGTCGGCATGACGCGACGCGATCGCCGCCTGGATCACGTAGGGGCCGCGCCCACCGAGGGCGAACGCCCGCGCCAGCTCGGCCCGACCCCGCTCGACCTGGTCCCAGTCCCACCGCGACCGGTCCTGGTCGGCCAGCAGCACGCGCTCGCCGCCGTCGAGCCGCGCCTCCCGCCGGGAGTCGTGGAGCAGCATCATCGCGAGGAGCCCGCGGGGCTCCGGCTCGTCGGGCAGGAGCTCGACGAGCGCCCGACCGAGCCACAGCGCCTCCGTCGCGAGGTCGCTCCGCCCGCCGTAGCCCTCGTTGAAGATCAGGTAGACGACGGCGAGGACGGCGGCGAGCCGTTCGGGGAGCAGATGCGGGGGCGGCACGCGGAACGGGATGCCGGCGACCTTGATCTTGCGCTTCGCCCGCACGAGTCGCTGGGCCATCGTCGCCTCCGGGACGAGGAACGCGCGGGCGATCTCGTCGGTCGACAGCCCGCCGAGCGAGCGCAACGTGAGGGCGACCTGCGCCTCGATGGCGAGCGCCGGGTGGCAACACGTGAAGACCAGCTCGAGCCGCTCGTCGGGGAAGGTGCTCGGGGACATCTCGTCGTGCACCTCCTCGTCGACGCGCAGGAGCGCGGTCTTCGCCTGCAGCGTCCGATGGCGGCGCAGCCGGTCGATCGCCCGGTTGCGGGCGGTCGTGATCAGCCACGCGCGTGGGTTGTCCGGAGGGCCTGCCTGACCGGCCACCGCTCGGCCGCGATCGTGAACGCGTCCTGCGTGGCCTCCTCGGCGAGGTCGAAGTCGCCGAGGAAGCCCACGAGGACCGCGAGCACGCCGCCCCACTGCTCGCGGAACGTCCGGTCGAGGCTCGTCACCCTGTTGCCTTCGCGCGACGGCCGGCGGTCGGCCCCGGCCCGCCGCGATCGTTCCGCCCGGTCGCGGTCCCGGCTCGCTCACCACTCCATGACGGGGCGGACCTCGATCGCGCCACCCAGGCGGGCAGCCGGGATCTTGGCCGCGAGCTCGATCGCGGCATCGAGGTCGTCCGCCTCGTAGATCAGGTAGCCGTTCAGCGATTCCTTCGTGTCCACGAACGGGCCGTCGGTCGTGACCGTCCGCCCGTCCTGCACGCGCACGGTCGTGGCGGTCTCGGGCAGCTGCAGGCCCACGCCCGGGGTCACGCCCGGCGTCGCGTTCACGGTGTTGTAGGCCTCGTAGACCTCCCGCTGCTGCTCCTCGGAGAGCGTGGCCCACGCCTCCGGGTCGAGCGGAGTGGGCGTGGTGCCCTGGTGGATCATCAGCATGTACTTCATCGTGTGCTCCTCCGTTGCGGATTGTCCCCCAGGAGACGAACGGCGATGCGCCACATCGACACCCGTCCGCCGAAAATTTCCTTCCGCGTGCCGTATCTCGCCCGGGCGGCGGTGCGCCGCCTGGCAGCATCGTGGCGTGCCGTCACCCACCGACGCCGTCGTGACCACCGGCACCTCTGCGGACCTCGGCCCGGCCGTGCGCGCCGCCGTCATCGCCGTCTGCAACGCCGCCAACGACACCCACGCCTTCCGCGAGCTGTTCGATCTCGTCCCGCCGGACGGTCGTCACGTGCTGGTGCACCGGGGCGACGAGTTGGTCAGCCACGCGGTCGCGACCACCCGCTGGGTCCAGCCCGACGATCACCCCGTGCTGCGAACCGCGTTCCTCGACGCCGTCGCGACCCGACCGGACTGCCAACGCCGGGGCTACGGCGCGGTCGCCCTGACCAGGATGACCGACGTGATCGCCGACTTCGACATCGGCTGCCTGCAGACCGACGTCCGCGGGTTCTACGAGCCGCTCGGGTGGGAGGCGTGGCGGGGCCCGTTGGCCGGGCGCGACGACGACCGTCTGATCCCGACGCCCACCCAGACCGGCGTGATGATCCTGCGACTCCCGCGCACACCCGCGCTCGATCTCGACGCACGGCTCACCATCGAGTGTCAGCCCCGACGTATCTGGGAGTGAGCTCGCGTGCCGTCACCGGGGCCCCGGCGTCCTAGCGTCGCGGTGATCGAGCCGCACCCGGACGTCCGTGGTGCCCGTCGCCGCTTCCCGGCGACGCGGGACCTCGCGTACTTCAACACCGCGGCCACCGGGCTCGCGAGCCAGGGTCTGGCCACCACGCTGCACACGGCGGTCGACGACTGGGCCGCGCGGGGCTTCGACTACGCACGCGGCGAGGCGGCCGCCGAACGTTCCCGGGCTGCGGTCGCGAGGATCATCGGCGCGGCGCCGGCCGACGTTGCGCTCGTGCCGTCGGTGTCGACGGCCGCGGGGATGATCGCGGCGCAGTTCGGGCCGGCGGCGCCCGGAGAGAACGTCGTGATCGGCGAGCGCGAGTACAGCTCCAACCACTTCCCGTGGCGCATGCTCGCCGCGAAGGGATACGACGTCCGCCAGGTCCCGTTCCGCAACGGTGGGGTCGAGCCCGAGGCCGTTGCACCGCACGTCGACGGGGGCACGGTCGTCGTGGCGGTGAGCGCGGTCCAGACCGCCACCGGCCACCGCACCGACCTGGCCGCGCTCGGTGCGCTGGCGCACGGCGTCGGTGCGATCCTGTTCGTGGACGGCGCGCAGCTCGTCGGCGCGCTGTCCGTGGCCCGGGACCTCGACGACGATCGACGTGCTCGCGACGTCGGACCACAAGTTCCTGCTCCACGCCGGCCGCGGGATGGGCTACTGCTACCTCTCCCCCGCGGTGCAGGATCGGATCGCCCCGGTCGTGCCGGGGTGGAAGGCGGGGCGCGAGCCGTTCGCGAGCTACTTCGGGCCGACGATGGACCTCTCGCCCACCGCGTCGCGCTTCGACCACTCGATCAGCTGGATCGCCGCGATCGGCAACGAGGCCGCGCTCACCGAGTTCGAGGAGCTCGGCGCGGACGCCGTCCACGAGCGGAACCGCGAGGTCACCGCGACGCCTCCGAGCCGCCCTCACCGACGCCGGGTGGGCCCCCGTCGCGCTCCCCGACGCCAACTGCAGCACCATCGTCTCCGTGCCGCTCGCGCGACGCTGACGGCGACGCGGTGGTCGGTCGCGCTCCGCGACCGGGGCATCGTCACGTCGTTGCGCGACGGTCACCTGCGGTTGTCCGTGCACTTCTACAACGACGAGGACGACGTCGAACGCGTGACGCGTGCGCTCGGCGAGCTCGACCGCGGAGGGAGAGGCTGATGGAGCGCGGGTTGCTGCTCCCGGACCGTCCGTACACGTCGCTCGACGAGTACGTCGCCGCGGGCGGCGGCGACCGCCCTGCGTGCGGTGCTCGACGGTGGCGGTGACGGGGTGCTCGACGCGCTCGACCGTTCGGGACTGCGCGGACGCGGCGGTGCCGGGTTCCCCGCCGCGCGCAAGTGGCGCTCCGTGATGACCGGCGGGGCCGAGCTCGGCGACCGCTACGTCGTCGCCAACGGTGCCGAAGGGGAGCCCGGGACGTTCAAGGACCGCGCGCTGCTGCGGGCCAACCCGTACCAGGTGATCGAGGGGCTGTGCATCGCCGCCCACGTGATCGGCGCGCGAGAGGCGTTCATCGCGGTCAAGGCGAGCTTCGCGTCCGAGATCGCCGCCCTCGAGCGCGCGCTCCGGGAGATGGCGGCGGCCGGCCTGGTCGCCGTCGGCCCCGGTGAGCCTCGTCGGCGGCCCCGAGGAGTACCTCTTCGGCGAGGAGAAGGCGTTGCTCGAGGTCATCGAGGGCAACGACCCGATGCCGCGTTGGCTCCCGCCGTATCTGCACGGCCTCTTCGCGACGACGCCCCAGGAGGGGTGGTCGGCGGGTGTGGGCCAGGCCGATCTCGCCGGCGTCACGGGCGCGAACCCCACGCTCGTGAACAATGTCGAGACGTTCGCCAACGTGCCGCTCGTGCTCGCCCGCGGAGCCGACTGGTACCGCGGGATCGGGACGCCGGACACCACCGGGCCGCTCCTCTGCACCGTCGTCGGCGACGTCGCCCACGCCGGCGTCGGCGAGATCGAGCCGGGGACCACGCTCGGCGACGTGATCGACCGGCTCGGTGGCGGCCCGCGGCCGGGGCGCGCGATCCGGGCGATCCTCTCCGGGGTCTCGAACCCCGTGATGACCGCCTGCCGCGCTCGACGCCCCCGTCGGCTACGACGGCCTGCGCGACGCGGGCGGCGGCCTCGGCTCCGCCGGCTTCATCGTCTACGACGACTCCCGCAGCATGCTCGCCGTGGCGCGCATGGTGTCGCGGTTCCTCTACGTCGAGTCGTGCGGCCAGTGCCGCGCGTGCAAGCAGGGGTGCGGGGAGGTCACCCGCCATCTCGACGTGCTCGCCGCGGGTACCGGCGACGCCGCCGATCTCGACGTCATCGGCCGGCGGCTGCGCACCGTCACCGACCAGAACCGCTGCTTCCTCGGCGAGCAGGAGCAGCGCGTCATCAGCAGCCTGCTGCGCGAGTTCCCCGAGGACTTCGTGGGCGGGATGGAGGGCGATCCCCCGCTCGAGCCGCTGCCGATCCCCAAGCTCGTCGACCTGGCGGACGGCGTCGCCACGTACGACGAGGCCGCGGCCCGGAAGCAGCCCGACTGGACCTACGCCCCTGCCTGAGCGCACGTCCGGGTCGATCCCGCCGTGGGCGAGGCGCCTGCGGCACCGGCCGAGTCGTCAGGCGTCGATCGCGCGGAGGGCGGGCAGGAGCTCGCGCTCGGCCCAGTCGAGGAACGGTCCCTGCGCATCGCCGCCGATCTGGACGACGGCCACATGGGTGAAGCCCGCCTCGACGAACCTCCGCACCGCCCCCACGTGCTCGTCGACGTCGTCACCACACGGGACCTGCCGACGGATGTCCTCCTCCCGCACGAGCTCGGATGCGGCCGCGAAGTGCTTCGGTCCGGGGAGCTCGGCCATCACGTCCCAGCCGCCGACGAACCACCGGAACTGCTCGAGCGCGCGCTTGGTCGCGGCGGACTGATCCACGTCGTACGAGAGCGCGGCCTGACCGATCCGGGGCTTGCCCGCACCACCGTCGGCGGCGAACCGCTCGCCGAGCTCCGCATCGGGTTGCACTGCGATCATCGCGTCGCCGAGGGTGCCGGCGATCCGGCAGCTCTCGGGCCCGGAGACCGCGACGCCGATCGGTGGCGGTGTCGACGGCAGGTCCCAGAGGCGCGCGTTCTCCGTCTGGAGCTGCGTGCCCCGACGGGTGACGGTCTCCCCTGCGAAGAGATCGCGGATGATCTCGAGCGCATCCACCAGCATCTCGTGCCGCACGTCCACGGGCGGCCACGCCGCGCCGGTCACGTGCTCGTTCAGGTGCTCACCCGCACCGACACCGAGCGTGAAGCGACCGTCGGACAGCAGCTGGACGGTCGCCGCCTTCTGCGCGACCACGGCCGGGTGGTAGCGCATCGTCGGGCAGGTCACGTACGTCATGAGCTCGATGCGTGACGTCGCCTGCGCGACCGCCCCGAGCACCGACCACGTGTACGGCGAGTGGCCCTGCTCGTCGAGCCACGGGAAGAAGTGGTCGCTCGCGGCCAGGAAGTCGAAGCCCGCCGCCTCCGCGCGCACGGCATCGGCGACGAGCTGCTTCGGCCCGGCCTGCTCACCCATGATCGTGTAACCGATCGCGACCATCCCGGCTCCTCGTGCGTGGCGTCGTCGCGGCGCCCGATACCCGAGGCGGGCCGCGTGGCAAACCGTGCCCCGCAGGCCGGCATCCGGCGGGCGATGCGAACTTCTGGCAGTAGTCTTGACAAAAGATCCGCGCGTGCGCAGAATCGGCGCCGACGCAGGCGGAGACGTGACGGGGGCGCTGCCATGAGGTTCGAGGTCGCCAAGGCGCGGTTGGCCGACACCCGACGGGTGGAACCGGACGCCGTCGACCTCGGACCCGACCAGGCCCGCGTGCGCGTCGACTCCTTCGGGCTCACCGCGAACAACGTGACCTACGCGGTCTTCGGCGCGGCGATGCAGTACTGGGACTTCTTCCCCACGGCCGAGCCCGAGACCTGGGGCTGCATCCCCGTGTGGGGATTCGCCGACGTCGTCGAGTCGACGTCCGACGCCTGCGCCCCCGGCGAGCGGCTCTACGGCTACCTCCCGATGGCGTCCGAGCTCGTCGTCAGCGTGGGCCGCGCCGATGACCGCGGCCTGGTCGACGTCAGCGCCCACCGGGCACCGATGGCCGCGCGCCTACAACCGCTACACGCGCTGCGCATCCGATCCCGGGTACGACGCGGCGCGCGAGGCGCAGCAGATGCTGCTCTATCCGCTCTTCGTCACGTCGTTCCTCGTCGACGACTTCTTCGACGAGCACGCCGAGATCGGTGCCGACGCCATGATCCTGTCGAGCGCATCGAGCAAGACCGCGATCGGCATCGCCTACCTGGCCCACCGGCGCGGTCGTCACGTGGTCGGCCTCACCTCGGGCCGCAACCGAGCGTTCGTCGAGTCGCTGGGGGTCTACGACGACGTCATGACCTACGACGAGATCACCGCGCTCCCGGGCTCGGCCGTCTACGTCGACATGTCGGGGAACCTCGACGTGCGCCACGCGGTGCACACCGCGTACGGCGACCGGCTCGGCCACTCCATGGTCGTCGGCGGGACGCACTGGGACCACGCGCCCGCCGAGGCGACGGCTGCGCTCCCCGGCCCGCGCCCGGAGTTCTTCTTCGCGCCCGCACGGATCGTGCAGCGCCACGGCGACTGGGGTCGCGAGGAGTTCGACCGGCGCGCCGCCGAGGCGTGGCGCGACTACTCCGCGTGGACCGACGGCTGGCTCGAGCCGCGCCGGGCCGACGGGGCCGACGCGGTCGGTGCGGCCTACGCCGAGCTGCTCGCCGGCACGACGGAACCCCGCACCGGGTACGTCTGCTCGCTCTCCCGGCCGGCGGCGCGAATGACCGACGCAGCCGGGCCCACGCCCGTCGTCGAGTCCTCCGACGGCCGACTCGCACGTCGCGACCGCAACCGCGCCGCCGTGCTCGACGCGATGATCGCGCTGTTCTCGGAGGGCGACTTCGACCCCACGCCCGAGCGCGTCGCCGGCCGGGCGGGGATCTCCCCACGCTCGGTGTACCGCTACTTCGACGACCGCGAGGCGCTGCTCCGCGCCGCGATCGGCCACCACCTCGACGGCGTCTGGCACCTGTACCACTTCCACCGGATCGGCGACGGTCCGCTCGAGGTGCGCATCGTCGACTTCGCCGCCCACCGCGTGCGGCTGTTCGAGGCGATCGGCGCGACCGCACGCGCGACGCGGTTGCGCGCGGCCACCGACGAGATCCTGCGCGAGCAGCTGGAGCTGACGCGCCGCGCGTTGCGCGACCAGATCGAGCGGCAGTTCGCACCGGAGCTCGACGCCATGCCGGCCCGGACGCGCCGGGCGCGCGTTGCGGCGATCGACGCGCTCTGCGAGCTCGAGGCCCTCGATCACTACCGCCTGCACCGCGGGTTCTCGACGACCGACACCGAGGCGTTGCTCGTCGACGCGCTCCGTGTCCTGCTCACCACCTGAACGCAACCGCGTTCGGGTCGTCCCGACGAGAGGATCATCATGGCCGGCTCCGCCAACCCGGGTTACGGCACACCGAACTGGGAGATGCTGAAGCGCTGGCTCGCACTCCCGGCCGAGGACGACGGCCCGTTCTGGGCGCTGAACCTGATGAAGTACCGGGAGGTCGCGGCCTACGAGGACGGCGACGCGGCTCGCGTGTCCGGCAAGGACGCCGACGACGCGTACGCGCCACTCGGACCATTGGCGGCCATCGGCGCCATCGTCGCCTTCCACGGCGACGTGCTCGACCAGCGCGCCGGCGCGCCCGCCTGGGACCGCGTCGGGATCGTGCGGTACCCGACGCGGGCCGCGTTCTTCGAGATGCAGCGGCGCGACGACTTCAAGGACCAGCACGTGCACAAGGAGGCCGGGATGGAGTTCACCATCGTGATGGCGTGCCGGCCCGAGGGCACGCCCGGTGCCGGCGCGGCGGCCGACCGGCTCGCGCTGGTGGTGGCGCGCGGTGACGGGCCGGCCCCGCAGGTCCCGGGCGTCGAACCAGTGGTGGCGTTCACCGTCGAGGGCGTGATCGTCGGCGACGACCGCAGCTTCGACCGCGCCTGGTTCGCGACGGTCCGGGACGACGACGCGTTCGACGCGCTCGTCGACTCCGTGGCCGGTGCCGACGAAGCACACGTCATGCTGGTGGAGCGCGCCATCGACCGGCTCGTCGACTCGGTCGTCAGCGCGACCGGCGCGAAGGGCTGACGATGGACGTACTGCGCACGCCCGACGAGCGGTTCGCCGATCTCGATGGCTACGACTTCGAGCCGCACTACGCCGAGGTGTCGGCCGGCGACGGCACATCGCTGCGGTTCCATTTCGTCGACGAGGGGCCGCGGGACGCCGCACCGGTCCTCCTGCTGCACGGCAACCCGACGTGGAGCTACCTGCACCGCGACATGATCCGTGGGCTCGTCGCCCGGGGGCACCGCGCGGTTGCCCTCGACCTCATCGGCTTCGGGCGGTCCGACAAGCCGGTCGCCCGCGCGTCGTACACGCTCGCGAGCCACGTCGACTGGCTCGGGCAATGGCTCGAGGAATCCGACCTGACCGACATCACGCTCTACTGCCAGGACTGGGGCGGACTGGCCGGGTTGCAGCTGCTCCCCCGTCAGCCCGGTCGGTTCGCGCGGATCGTCGCGTCCAACACCGGCATCCCGAGCGGCGAGGGCGTCAACGAGTTCATGGAACGGTGGCTGCAGTTCAGCCAGAGTGTCGACGCGTTGCCGATCGCGGGACTCGTGAACGGCGGCACGGGTCGCGACCTGACGCCGGGCCAGCTGGCCGCCTACGAGGCACCGTTCCCCGACGGCACCTACCAGGCCGGCGCGCTCCAGTTCCCGCGTCCTCATTCCGGTCCAGCCCGACAACCCGGGCGTGATGATGTGCCGGGAGACGTGGGCCTTCCTCGCCACCTGGACGAAGCCGTTCCTCACGGTGATGGGCTCGGAGGACGGCGTCGCCTACAAGCCCGGCGCGCACCGCAAGTTCCAACGGGTCGTGCCCGGTGCCGCGGGCCTCGACCACGTCGTCATCGACGGCGCCGGCCACTTCATCCAGGAGGATGCGCCCGACCGGCTCGTCGAGATCATCGACTCCTTCGTGCACGGAGGTATGCGCGCATGAGCGGCCGGCCCACTCCCCTCGTCCGGATCGCGGTGCTCGCCGCGACCGGCGTCCTCGTGTTCGTGCTCGGAGCCTGCGGTTCGTCCGGCTCGTCGGCCACGGCGTCCGACACCGGCAAGTCGACGACGACCTCCCGGCCGAAGACGCCGACCGCCACGCAGCTGCGGGGCAAGCGGTACTGCGAGGTGCTGCTCCTCCACCCTGCGCCCGCCGGCATCACCGCCGACGTCTACAACACCTTCCCGATCAACGACTGCCCCGAAGCGCAGTGGAAGGCCATGGACCCGCACACGATCGCCCAGGAGAACTCCATGCTCGCCGCGCTGCTCAACGGCCCGCGCTACTGGCTCATGGACGCCATCGAGAAGAACGACACGGGTGCGCCCGTCCAGAAGTCGTTCGGCGGCATGGAGATGATCCAGCGCGCCACCGTGGTGGTGGGCAACCCGGTCGAGGCGTCGAAGCCGTACGTGCAGAACGCGGTCGACCGCCGCACCGTCTTCTCGTACGACAAGGGCCGGACCGTGTACGAGCTCACCACCGCCGGACGGCACCAAGTACGTCATGCAGTCGTGGAGCCAGCAGGTCGATCCCACGCTGGAGGAATCCGACCTGGCATCGCTCGGCGCCAGGCTGCAGCTCCCGGCGGGCTGGTCCTACGCCGCCCGCACGCTCACCGCACCACTGCGTGTCGTCACGACGAGCACGACCGCGAAGGTGGTCCAGGACGAGCTGAAGAACAGCTACTCGATGGAGACGTCCTAGCGCGAGCGCGCGTCAGACGGCCCAGTGCATGGTGGTCCAGGCGTCGGGGTGGACTTCGGTGCCGTCGGCTCGGTACACGCGGAAGTGTTGATGGTCGAACGTGAAGTGCCAGTCGCGGTGTTGGTGCAGGAACACGTGATGTCGTCGACACAGGTGCACCCCGTTGGCGAGGCTGGTCGTGACCGCCGTGTTCCCAGTGGACGAAGTGGTGCGCATCGCACCAGGGGGCGGGGGTCTCACACCCCGGCCACTGACACTGCGGACTCCGGGCGGTCAGGGCGCGGCGGGTGGCCCGGTTCCAGACGCTCGTGGCCCGGCCCTGGTCGAGGATCTCACCCCACCGGTCGGTCGTCACCGGCACGATCACCGCGTCGCAGAGGATCCGTTCCCGCTCGCGGGGGTCGATGACCCCGGAGAACACGCCCATCATCATCGGATGCGCCTCGCCGGTGCTGCGTTCCTGGGTCAGATAGGACACGACGGGGCGGGCACCGTCGGCGTCGGTCCCCCGCCGGAGGGCGATCTCACAGATCCGGATCAGGCCCTCGGCCTGGCGTTGCGCCAACGTCGACCCGTCGTCCACGGTCGGGGGCCGGGTGAACGCCTCCAGCGCGTCGCGGACCGTCTGGACGCCGGCCGTGGCGAAGTCACCGTGCAGGACGTACCCGGTCACCGACGTCGGCGACCGTCACCCCGTCCGGCTGCTCCGGCTTGCGAACCGTCGGCCCGGGCACAGTTCCGGAAGTGCTGGGTGAGCATCCGCAAGCGTCTTGTGGTCACCGCGCCGGGCGCGGTCGAGGAACTCGCCCTCGATCGCGACCAGCTCGTCGTCGAAGTCCGGCAACGCGTGCCGCGGCGATCAACTCGACCGCGGTCGTGGTGATCCGACCCGTCACGCCACGCCGCACCGGTCGCGGGCAACAACTCGCACAGCTCCGCGAGCCGCACGACGCGGCGCAGCTCCGACCGGGAGCTGCCGGTCTTCCAGGACAGCCAGCCGATCGTGTCGACGTAGCCGTCCTCGACCCCGACCTGGTGGCGCACCGCGGCCAGCACCCAGGCGGCGAACACGGCGTCTTCGCGCGAGCGGTGCCGCGTGAAGCGCAACAGATCGGTCTTCAGCTCGGCGGTCGGCAGGTTCACCGGGTCCAGGCCGCGGACCCCGTCCACGGCCGAACCGAGGTCACCCACGGGGTCACACCACCCGTCGAGAGTACCGCGATCCGACCCGAATGACATGCTTGTAGTTTACCGGACACCGACCCGCGAGTCAACCGAAAACCCAGGAAATACCGGGCACAATCGACAACATCTGACAACAACCGCAGCACGACGCCCCGGACCGCCGGCCGCGGCCCGCAGAGCACCCCGCCTCCGTGTTCGCGGAGCGCGCCCGCCACGACCGCGCCCGGACGCCCGACGTTTCGGCCAAGCTCACCCGACGCTGATCCGGACCTCACAGTTCCCTCGCAATGAGATGACAGGTTCCGGGACCGACGAACACCACCACCGACTGGGGAGAAGCCGATGGACCGCTCGCACCGAGCCGCCGCCCGCACCGGGATCACGCCGGGTCGTGCCCGCCGCTCGCGCCGCATGCTGGGCCGCATCGGTCTCGGTGCCGCGCTCGTCGTGCTCGCGGCCGGATGCGTGCTCCCGCTGTCGACGCAGGGCACGGTCACGGGGATCCAACTCGTCAGCACGACCACGCAGGGCGGTTGGAAGTACGACTACTACCGGAACACCTCGTACCCCTGTGCGATCAGCGGCTACCAGACCTTCGTCGTCGGAACCAAGGTCGGATCGTCGCCGACCGCCACGGCACCGCTCTACGCGTACATGCACGGCGGCGGGTTCGGATACTTCGACGCCGCCGGGACGCCGCAGCCGAGCAGCGGCCAGAAGACCGAGGAGGCGGCGACGTCACTCGTGCAGCGACTGACCGGCGGCGGGCTCATGGCCAAGATCCGCGCCGACGCCGCCGGGTTCCGCACGCTGGCGGTGTCGTACTGCAGCCACGACATCTACGCGGGCGTGAACAGCACCGACCCCAACAACCCGAACAAGGACGCCGCGGGCCACCCGCGCACCACGAACGGCGTGCTCGAGGTCAAGGCCGCGGTCCAGTTCGTCCAGCAGACCTACCCGACGTCGAAGTTCTTCCTCTACGGCGGCAGCGCCGGCTCGGCCGGGACCTTCGGGGTCGCATGGGCGATGCAGCAGGGCCTGAATGCACCGGCCGGCATCGTCGCCGACGCGAGCATCGTCAACCAGGAAGCGGCCGCAGCCGCGAACGCCGCCGGCATCGACTGCGGGACCGGCAACACGGACCTCGACGCGATCAGCGCGCTCGCGAAGCGGGTGCACCCCGACCTCGCCAACATCGCGAACGAGCCGGACAAGGTCTTCGCCGACGGCCGGTTCACGGTGCCGGTGCTGCAAGTGTGGAATCACGGCGACTCCAACACCTGCGGGGCCCCGCCGGTCGCGTGCCCGCTCCGTGACGGAACGACTCCGACCATGGGCTACACCGACTGCATCCACGAGCCCATGCGACTCGCGATCGCGGCGCAGGGACCGACGAGTCGGTCCCGGAACCTCCCGGTGTGCGTGTCGACCACGGATCTTCCCGGACAGTGCTCGGTGCACGTCACGCTGAACCGGACCGGCGCGGTGAACACCGATCCGCAGTCGCCGTCGGACTACCAGGGTGCGGCACTCGCATGGATCGACGCCCGCTTGGCCGACGCGTAGCCTCCGGCGCCACGAAGCAGGCGGCTCGCCGTGGTGGCAGCTCGGGCAGCTGCCGACGGACGTTCCGGCGTGCGTGCGCCCGGTCGACTCGCCCGCCAGCCACGGCGTCGCAGCTTGTCGCCCGCAAGCGTCCTCTGGCACACTGAGCGCAGATGTCCGCATCCTTGCGCGACGGGAGGCGCCTGCGCGTGGACGATCGATTGTCGGCTCTGCGCAGGAAGGTCCCCGAGCCGGTCAGGCGATGGCGCCGCTCTGTGCGGCGTGTGATCCACTCCGCCGTCGACTCGCTGGGCGTCTATCCCGACCCTGCGGAGTGCCCGATCTGCGGCCTGGTCGTCGCACGGTTCCTGCCCTTCCAGGGCGGCGGACGGTCACCCCAGCCGGCATCCGGATTGAACGGGGGCGCGGACGGTGCCGTGGCGGCGCCGGAGCAACGGCGTTGCCCCGGATGCGGCTCGTTGGAGCGGCATCGCGCCGAATGGCTGTACTTCCAGCGCGAGACGAACCTCTTCAACGAACCGGTGACGATGCTGCACATCGCGCCGGAGCACGCGATGCGGACGCGGTTGTGTTCCTACGCCAACATCGAGTACGTCACGGCGGACCTCGACTCGCCTGCAGCCATGGTCAAGATGGACATCACGGATATCCAGTGCCCCGACGACTCGTTCCACGTGATCCTGGTGAACGACGTGCTCGAGCACATCCCGGACGACGAGCAGGCGATGCGGGAGCTGCGGCGAGTGCTGCACCCCTCGGGCTGGGCGATCCTGCAGGTCCCGATCTGGGGCGAACGCACCCTCGACGATCCGACGATCGTCGACCCCGCCGAGCGTGAACGCCTGTACGGCCACTTCGACCATGTGCGGATGTACGGGCACGACGGTGAGTACGAGCGGCGCCTCCAACGAGCCGGCTTCGACGTGGCGGTCGAGCCGTTCTCGGCGAGCCTGGGCCAGGAGCAGGCGCACCGCTACCGGCTGCGCGTCCGCGATGACCTGTACGTGTGCACCAAAGGCGCGCACTGAGTGGTGATGAGCGGCCCCGCTCACGCGCACGCACCCTCACGGCGCGGCACGGACGCGTGAGCAAGCCTGCCCCCGGTATCGGCAACGTGATGCGGTCGCTGGCCTATCGGGCGGTGAAGCCCAGCTATCGCCTGACGAAGCGGGCTCGCATGGCTCGCATGGCGTGGCGCGGCGGACATCCGCTCGTCGTGTTCAGCGTGCCCAAGTCGGCGAGCTCGACGGTTGCCGACGCGCTGCGCCGCACGGTCAAGGGCCGACCGGTGTTCCAGATCCATCTCCTCACGCCGGAGCGGGTGGCCGCGAGCGAACAGAAGTACCGGGTGACCGACCCGGATGCGCGCATGCTCCACATCTGGCAGTCTCAGTACCTCTGGCGTCACCTCCCCACGGCTGCCGCCCCCTGGGATGTCGTGACGCTGGTTCGCGACCCGATCGCCCAGCTCGTCTCGCAGTTCTTTCAGGAGTCGCAGGCCTTGGGTCCGGGCCGTGACCCGGTGGCGGTCGCACGATCGGTCGAGGCGTTCGTCGACAAGCGGCTCCCGGCGACGCTGGGATGGTTCGACCTCGAGCTCGAGCCGCATGTCGGCATCGATGTGTACGCACACTCGTTCGATCCGACCGTCGGCCACACGATCATCGAAGTCGCGCGGGCTCGGGTGCTCGTCCTGCGCACGGAGGACGTCAGCCGGTCGTCGGGTGCTCTCGGCGCCTTCTTGGGAATGTCGGAGATTCCGCTCGGGCGCGAGAATTCCGCAGAGGGCAAGCGGTACGCCCAGCTCTACACCGCGGTGATGGACGAGATAGCCCTGAGCCCACGGACGCTCGACCTCGCGTACTCGTCGAAGATCGTGCGACATTTCTACCGGCCCGAGGAGATCGAGGCGTTCCGCCGCTCCTGGCTACGAGTCGCCGAGCCGACCGCCGGTGCGGGGCCCGACCGTGCCTGCGAATGACCGGATCGAGAAGGCTCACCAGGCCCTGACTGGGGCGGCGGACGACGTGAGGAGGCACGTCGGCTCGTTCCGACCCGCACGTCCCGATGTGGCAAACCGGTGCTCGAGCGTGATTCAAGTCGAGGTGCCGCTTCTGTCGAAACAGTGTGATGCAGGATCGCTTTCGCCGCATCTCGGTCACCCTGTTCGTCGGAATATCACTGATCATCCCGACGGCGTGCTCGAAGGTGCTCCCGACCGGCGACACAGTCGGAAGCGTCTACCCGGTACCGACCTCGATCGACACCACCGGCACCGCCGACGTCTCGGCCGCGCGTCAACGCGTTCATCCGCAGCGTGCCCGACGGCAACACGATCGTGTTCCCGCGCAATGCGCGCTATCGCATCGAGAGCACGATCTCGCTCGTCGATCGCAACAACCTCATCGTCAACGGCAACGGCGCGACCTTCTTCGCCACGACTGACGGCAGCGGGGCGACGCCGATGGGGCCGGGCGACATCCAGTGGAGATGGCCGCGCCACCGTGACCAGGTCGCCGTCTGGAACGGTTCGAACGTCGTGCTCCGCAACCTCACGGTGAAGGGAGCGAACCCGAACGGCGGTACCCAGGAGAGCTCGTTTGTTGCTGCATACGAGGCGCAGGCCGGCGTGGAGTTCCACGGCTCCGTGAACTCGCGCCTCGAGAACTGCACCATCAGTGACACGTACGGCGACTTCGTGTACATCGCCCACAACGCCGACGGCACCGTCGTCCGCAACTGCACGATGATCCGGAGCGGCCGCCAGGGCATCACGGTCGCCGACGGAATCAACACCACCCTGGACCACAACAACCTCTCGTACATCGCCCGGAGTGCCTTCGACCTCGAGACCTACGTGGGCGAGTGGTCGGTCATCAACACCCGCATCACGAACAACACGGTTGGACCAACCCGTCTCGACATCGTCGCGTCGAAGGGGGAAGGCGATGTCAGCGACGTGCTCTACGCCTACAACCATCACGTCAACGTTCCGATGCAGATCAAGAATTCGGGGTTCGTAGGTCGCCGGCACGACTGGTCGATCATCGGCAACACCTCCGATCACACGTTCGGCAGCCCGCACGGCTCGATCCGCATGTTCCAGACGGACCACATCCTGGTCAAGGACAACTATCAGCCGCTGCAGTCGGGTCGGAGTCCTCAGCAGCTCGCAACCGAGTTCTATCGGTGCACCGACGTCGTCGAGACCAACAACCAGTTCCCCTTCATGTGATTCGACGGCGTTGCGGTACCCGCATCGCGCGGCAGCGGCAGCCAGCTGAGCACGGCGTCCGGGCCGTCGGCGCCCGGTCGCGTCGAACGAAGCTCCTCGGCTGACCCGGCGAGGTTGGCGGGTCCCGATGCGATCTGGCACGATTCGCGCGGACTTCGTGCCGCAACTCGCGACGGGCAGACGGAAGGGGACGCAACGTGAGCGATGCAGGCGTGAGCGATGGCGGAACGACGAGCCCACCGGAGTCGTCGAGCCGGTCGTCGTCGTCCCGGAGCGTGAGCCGGGGCGTCCTCGTCGGAGGAGTGATCGCAGCGCTCGTCGTCGGCGTGATCGTCGGGGGGCTGATCGGCTGGCAGGTCGAGAAGAACCGCGTCGAGGACGACGTCAGCGAGGCAAAGGACGCGGCGCGCAATGCGGGCGCGAAGAACGTCCGGCCGGTCGGCGTGATCACGGCGGTCAATGGCAACTCCATGACGGTCAGGCTGAAGTCGTCATCGGGATCCCGCACGTTCAGACTGACGGGCGACACGACGGTCGAGCGGGCGACGACCGCGGCGTCGGGCAATCTCGTCAAGGGCGCGACCGTGATCGTGATGCCGAACTACTCGAGCCCGTCACCGCAGCCGGCGTCCGAAGTCATCGTCCTGCCGTCGTCGACCAAGTTCGGCGGAGGCTGACGCTCAGGCCGAAGCCGGCTCGAACAGCTCCACGATGTTGCCGGACGGATCCTCGAGCAGGATCTGCTTCCCGCCGGGTCCGGTGACGATGTCGTTGCGGAAGGTCGCGCCCGCAGCGCGCAGCCGGCTCACGTCCTCGTCGATGTCGTCGACGAGGAAATGGATCCGGTTCCAACCGCCCGGACCGGGCGTGCGGCCATCGGGCATCGGGCGACCGGCCGAGCTCTGCGGCCCCGAGAGCAACAGACGCAGGTTCCCGCGCGCGACGTCGGCGAACGCCGGTGCGGCGCTCGTCAGGACCTCGAACCCGAGGAGCTCGGTGTAGAACGCGATCGACGCCTCGACGTCGTCGACCATGTACCGAACGCTGACCGTTTCATCGTGACGCATGCGTCGACCTCCTCGACGGTTCGTTGATCGCAGCCATGAGATGGCGAATGCGCGTCTCGAGCTCCGCCGCCGTCCGTTCGAACGCCGGCAGGCTCGCCCGGGCGGATGCGCCGTCGCGAGCGGGATCCGGGATGCTCCAGTGCACGCGTCGCGGGTGCGACGGGAACTCGGGGCACACCTCGCGGACGCGATCGCAGAGGGTGACGACCGCGTCGAAACGGAGCGAGACGAACTCATCGAGGTGCTTGGTCCGGTTGGCGCTGATGTCGATGCCCCGCCGGCGCATCACGCGGATCGCGTTGGGATGAAGTGGCTTCGGATCGCTCCCGGCGCTCGCGACCTCGACGGTGCCGTCCGACGCCCGGTGCAGGATGGCTTCGGCCATCTGGGAACGCGCGCTGTTCCCGGTGCAGAGGAACAGCACCCGTGGTCGCGGTCGCGCACGACCGTTGGTGTGCGGGGCCGCCGGTGGCCCGGTGGCGAGCCGGAGCCCGGGATGGAGGGCGGAACCCGCGCCGCAGAGCAGCTCGCCACAGCGGTCGAGATCGATCCGGTAGTAGCGGTCGCGGCCGTCGGCAGTGCTGCGCCGCGTCGCGACGAGCGCGTCGTCGCGCAGCCGGCGGAGGTGGTACGACACGAGGCTCTGCGGCGCGTCGAGGCGGTCGGTCAGCTCCGACACCGCGCGGTCGCTCTGCGCGAGCTCGCGCAGCAGTCGCCAACGGAGCGGATGGCCGACGAGCTGCAGGACGCGGGGTGGAGTCACGTCGTCCGTCGGGTCCGATGTCCGAGCCGCCACGGCCCGCACCGTATCCAGCGATCGAATATCCATCAAGTGTCATTGATGGATCGCGAGGGAGCCGGCAGCTCATGACGACCCGTGGTCGAGAGCTCCGTGCCGACCCGTCGGGCGCGCCACTAGCGTCGGCGCACTACCGGCGACAGGGGGCAGGTCGATGAGTCGAGCCGTGGAGACACTGGCGTTCGCGTTGGACGAGCTCACCACGGTCATCAGCGCGCTCGACGACGCGCAGCTGGACGACGCCACGAACTGCGAGCCGTGGACCGTTCGGCAACTGGCCAGTCACGCGGCCAACAACCAGCTCCTGTGGGGCGGCATGGTGACGGGCCAGACGATGGTGTCGGTCGAGGAGACGATGGGCGCAGTTGCCCACGAAGGCGCGCTGGCGCCGTTCGCGGCCGACGCCGCGGGCCGGGCGCTCTCGATGTGGCGCACCGACGGCGTCCTCGACCAGGTCCACGCCACGCCGTTCGGTGAGCTCCCGGGCTCGGTCGTGATCCTGTTCCCCACCGTCGACGCGGCGGTCCACGCGTGGGACCTGTCGGCCAGCGTCGGGAGCGCGATCGAGTTCCCGCCCGAGATGGTCCCGGCGATGACCGCAGTCGTCGAGGCGACCTGCACCGATGCCGCGCGCGAAGCGGGGATCATCCATCCGGCCACGCAGCCCCCGACCGACGCCACGGCCACCGAGCGCCTGATGGCCGCCGCGGGCCGCACGATCCCCCGCTGAGGCGCGCGGCCTGCGACCCCGGCGCGCCGCGTCGGTGTGACGGACATGCCGCCGGACTCGTCGCACCGGAGCCGGGCGCGCCCTCCCCTGACTCGTCGTCCGCCTCCCTGCGGTACCGTCCGCCCATGCCCCGCGGTCGTCCGGGCGGGACGGTCACCTTCCTGTTCACCGACATCGAGGACTCCACTCGTCGGTGGGACGAGGACCCCACGACGATGGCCGACGCCCTGCGCGTCCACGACGCCGTCGTCCGCGGAGCAATCGAGCGACACGAGGGCTACGTCTTCGGGACCGGCGGTGACGGCTTCGCGGCCGCGTTCTCGACCGCCGCGGATGCCCTTGCGGCGGCGGTCGAGGTCCAGCACGAGCTGCGGGACGACACCACCGTCGACTTCGCCGTCCGCATGGGACTTCACACCGGCGAAGCCGTCGAACGCGACCGCAACTACTTCGGCAAAGAGGTCAACCGCGCCGCCCGGCTGATGGCCCTCGCCCACGGGGGCCAGGTGCTCCTCTCCGACGCGACGGAGGTCCTGGTGCGCGGGCGCATGCCCCTGAGGCCGCTCGGCGACCACCGGCTCCGCGGGCTGCGCGGCCGGGTCTCGGTGTTCCAGGTGCTCGGCGAGGGGCTGCGGGCTGACTTCCCGGTCCTGCGCAGCGTCGACGCACTGACCGGCAACCTGCCGCAGCAGCTCAGCTCGGTCGTCGGACGAGAGCAGCTGGTCGGCGACGTCGCGGAGATGGTCCGGGAACATCGGCTCGTGACCCTGACCGGCGTCGGCGGCGTCGGCAAGACCCGGCTCGCGGTCGAGGCCGGCGCCGAGCTCGCAGCCGAGTTCCCGGACGGGGTCTGGCTCGTCGAGCTCGCGTCGGTCGGCGACCCGGACGCGGTGCCCACGGCGATCGCGACCGTGCTCGGTGTCACGCCTCAGGGTGATACACCCCTCGTCGACACGCTGGCCGAGACCCTCGCCGGCCGGCAGCTCCTGCTCGTGGTCGACAACTGCGAGCACGTCCTCCAGATGGCCACGGCGACGGTCAGCGCGCTCCTCGCCCGGTCCGGTCGCGTCCGGATCGTGGCCACGTCCCGGGAGTCGCTCGGTGTCGCCGGCGAGCACAACCTCGCGGTCCCGCCGCTCGGTTGCGACGGTGGCGTGACGTCCGACGCGGTCACGCTCTTCGTCGACCGAGCCCGCGCGGTGCGGCCCGAGTTCGGGATCGCCGACGAGGCGACCGCAGCCGCGGTCTCCGAGATCTGCGCCACCGTCGACGGGCTGCCGCTCGGCATCGAGCTCGCGGCGGCGCGCATGGCCGCGATGAGCGCGCTCGAGGTCCGCGACCGCCTCTCCGACCGCTTCCGCCTGCTGCAAGCCGGCACGCCGGGACCCGAACGCCAGCTCACACTCCGGCACGCCGTCGACTGGTCCTACGACCTGCTGACCGACGACGAGCGAGCCCTGCTCCGGACGACCTCGGTCTTCGCGGGTGGCTTCGACCTGGCCGCGCTCGTCGCGGTGGTCGGCGGGGCCGACGACGTCGACGTCCTCCGGCACCTCGACTCGCTCGTGCGCAAGTCGCTGGTGGTCGCCGATCACGCCGGGCCTCGCACCCGCTACGCCCTGTTCGAGACGATCCGCCAGTTCGCCGAGGACCAGCTCGACCGCCACGGCGCGCTCGCGACGACCCGCGATCGGCACGCGATTCACTTCGCCGACGCCGCCCGGGTGCGATGGGACGATTGGGACGGCCCGGGGTGGCGGACCGCGGTCGACTGGGTCGAGGCCGAGCTCGGCAACCTGCGGGTGGCCCACCGGTGGAGCGCGGCGCGTGGCGATCTCGAGGTCGCCACCGACATCGCCGCGCACGCGGCGTTGATGGGCTTCTCGGTGCAGCTGTTCGAGACGCTGGCCTGGGCCGAGGAGCTGCTCGACGCGGCGACGGCCGCCGCTGTGCACCGTCTCCCCCGTCTCTACACCGCCGCGGGGTATGCGTGCTTCGCGGGCCGCGCCGAGGCCGCCCGGGCGCATGCCCATCGCGCCACGGAGCTGGAGCTCGACACGAGCTACGACGCGTGCGCGCCGGGCTACGCGTCGTTCATCGAGGCGCTCGGCGCCGTCTACTGCGGGGACCTCGAGCGCTACATCGAGCTCACCGAGGCCGTCGCCCGTACCTACGGCACCGAACGCGGATACGGCCTGGCGGCCTACGTCGACGGTCTGCAGGCGGCCGGGCGCACCGACGAGGCCCTGGCCCTCACCGAGGGATCCGTCGCGGTCGCGCGTGCGCTGGGCAACCCGTACTGGATCGCCTATTCGCTGTGGATCGCAGGAATGGCGTTCTCGCACGCCGAGCCCCGTCGGGCGCTGGCCGCATGGGACGAGGGCATGGCCGTCGTCCGCGAGCACCGCGTCCTCTTCTTCGAGGGCTTCATCGCGCGAGACGCGGCGCGGGTGCACACGTCCGACGGCGAGCCCGCCGCCGCGCTCGGCTTGTTCGCGGATGCGATCACCGCGTTCCAGCGGGCCGGCAACGTCCCGCAGCTCGTCATCACGCTCGCCAGCGTCCCCGCGCTGTTCGAACGGCTCGGCCGGCCCGAGCCCGCGGCCACGCTGCTCGGTGCGCTGGCGAAGGAGCCGGGCAGCGGACACCACGTGCCCGAGCTCGCCGCGCTGGGCGAACGCATCACGATCGAGCTCGGACCGAAGCGGGCCGAGCAGTTGGCCGCCGAGGGCGCCGACCTCGATCTCGGCGACGCGGCCGTGTACGCGCGACAGCAGATCGAGGTCGCGCGCCGGAACCCCGCGCCCCGCACGCCGCAGGGGCGACCCGGTGGGCTGAGCCGGCGCGAGGTCGAGGTGCTGCGGCTCCTCGCCGACGGTCGGACCGCGGGCGAGATCGCGACCGAGCTCTTCATCTCGACGCGTACCGCCGAGCACCACGTCTCGCACATCTACACCAAGATCGGCGTCGCCAATCGCGCTGCCGCCACCCGGTGGGCGGTGCAGCACCGGGTCGTCGAGGGTGCCGTCCCCGCCTGATCACGTCGGAGGTCCGGGCAGTGCTCGAGTACCCACACGTGAATGGGTAGGTCTACCGATGCCGCCCGGGCGGCTTCCCCGGACAATGCGGAGCACGCCGATCGGATCCGGTCGGTGCTCGCAGAGTCCGAAGGAGAACCGCCATGCTGCTCGCCACCACCACGGTCGAGGACGTCGACCGCTTCCTGCAGGTGTTCGGGGCCAAGGGTGCGGAGAAGCGCGCCGTCCACGGCTCGAAGGGCGCGACCGTGTTCCGTGACCCGTCCGAGGAGAACCGGGTGTGGGCCCTGTTCGACTGGGACGAGGCCGGCTGGGCCGCGTTCGTCACCGACCCCACCGTGCCGCCGGTCCTCAAGGACGCCGGCCACCTGCAGAAGCCCGAGGCCGCCACCTACCTCGCAACCTTCGACGCGTAGGAGGCCGACGATGACGAACGCCAGTGACCGATCGGCCCGCGTCGGGCTGATCACCGACCAGTCCGGTGCGCTCTCCTTCATGGGGATCGCCAACGCCAACGTCGCCCGCATGGTGATCGACGACATCAACGCCGCGGGCGGGCTCCTCGGCCGGCCGGTGGAGCTGTTCATCGAGGACAGTGCGACCGACGACGAGGTCGCCGAGGCCCGGGCCGCCAAGCTCGTCGAGCGAGTGGGCGTCGACGTCGTCGTGGGCGGCATCTACAGCTCGACCCGGGAGGCCATCAAGCGCCCGGTCGTCGACGAGGCGGAGACGCTCTACCTCTACCCCGAGCAGTACGAAGGGCAGGAGAGCCACCCGTTGATCTTCTGCACGGGCCCGGTGCCGGCGCAGCAGGTCGAGCCGTTCTTCCCGTGGCTCATGCGCGAGACCGGAGCGAAGACCTTCTCCATGCCGTCGGCCGACTACATCTGGCCCCGGGTCATGAACAAGAAGGTGCGGGAGGTCGTGGGCGCGGAGGGTGGCTCGGTCGTCGGCGAGGAGTACTTCCCGATGGACCACATGGACTACCGCGCGGTGGTGGCCGACATCATGGCGACGGAGGCCGACGTCGTGTTCAACACGATCGTGCCGCCGGGCCTGACGCCGTTCCTCGACGAGCTGCACCGCGCCGGCTTCCAGGCACGGGGCGGGATCGTCGTGTGCACGTACTTCGACGAGAACTTCCTGAACCTGGTCCCCGCGGAGCAGGTCGAGGGGCTCTACGGGTGCCTGGACTACTACCGGTCCGTGGACGATCCGTTCAGCGTCGAGCTGCTCAACCGGTACGACGCTCGGTTCCCCGGGAGCGCGATGTTCACGGCCGGGAGTGCCTGCACCGGGACCTACCGGGCGCTCAAGCTCTGGGAGGCGGCGGTGACCGAGGCCGGCTCCCTCGACCAGGGCGACGTCGTCGCGGCGCTCGACCACGCGCGCATCGAGCAGGGTCCCGGCGGTCCGGCGGAGATGGTCCCGGGTCAGCACCACGTGCGGATGAACATGTACATCGCCCGTTCGCACGACGGCACCTTCGAGGTGGTCCGCAGCCTCGGCCACATCGACCCGAAGGAGGCGGAGGTCCGGGACGCCTGATCGGCAGGGTGCGTGGTGGCGCCGGCGTCGACCCTGGCGGTCGGTGTCGGCGCCGCCGCGCGCGCGTTCCCGGCGCTCTCGACGGCTCGGCCTGATCATTGTCACGAATGAGCACACCGTGCATACACTCCGACGCCACGACTGCCAGGGAGACGTACCTGTATGGCGCTCAGTGCGAGACGTTGCATCGACGTGCCTGCGCCCACGGTTCCGAGGAGATCGTCGTTCGCATGATCGCGGACGACGTGTGCTGGATCTGTGGCTCCGCGGGGACGACCGCGCAGCCCGGCGGCACGATGACCGGTGGCCTGACGTCGGACGATCTGCGGATCTCCGACAAGCGGTACGGCCTGACCCTGCCGCTGCAGCAATGTGACGCGTGCGGGTTCGTGTTCGCCCGGCACGCGGGCCTGCCCGAGCTGACTGCGTTGTACGCCCAGCTCGACGACGTCGAGTACGGGGCGAGCGAGGAGGGTCGCCGCCGGCAGATGGCGCACTTGTTGCGGTGGGCGACACGAGGACTCGCCCCCGGCGCCAGCATCCTCGACGTCGGCGCGGCGAGCGGACTGCTGGTACGCGAGGCGTCCGCTCAGGGGTTTCGGGCCACGGGCGTGGAGCCCAGCCTCCCGCTCGCCGCTCGGGCCCGCGCCGACGGGATCGAGGTTCACAGCGGCGTGCTGCCGAACGCCGCGCTGGGGGAGGCGCGGTTCTCGCTCGTCACGCTGGTCGACGTCATCGAACACGTCGATGATCCTCTCGCCCTGCTGCGTGAGTGCGCCGCTGTGCTCGAGCCCGGTGGGCAGCTCCTCGTCGTCACGCCCGACCGCCGGAGCGTGGCCGCGAGGCTGCTCGGCCGCCGCTGGTGGCACCGTCGGCTCGCGCACGTCGGCTATTTCGACCGCACCACGCTCACCGACGCCCTCGCTCGCGTCGAGCTCACTCCCGAGCGGTGGTGTCGTCCTCGCTGGTACTTCCCCGTCGGGTATCTCGTGGCACGGGTGAGTGTGTACCTCCCTGCTCGGCTCCGTCCCACCGACGCCCACACCGCCTCCACGCCGCGACTCGTGGTGCCTCTCAACCTGTTCGACTCGCTCGCCGTCGTCGCCCGTGCACGATGACGACGAAGGAGAGCGTGAGTGCCGCGTCGCAGGTACCGCGACGTTCGCTGAGCGGGCACGTCCGCATCATGCGGTTCGACCACTGGTTCAAGAACGTCTTCGTGCTGCCCGGCATCGTGCTGGCCTGGTACTTCTACGGCTCCGACCTCGACTGGGGGGCCCTGTGGTGGCGAATTCCCGTCGGGCTGTTGTCCATGTCGCTCGTCGCGTCGAGCAACTACGTGATCAACGAGATCCTCGATGCGCCGTTCGACGCGTTGCATCCCACGAAGCATCGGCGTCCGGTGCCGTCGGGCGTGGTTCGTGTACGGGACGCGTACGTGCAGTGGATCGTCGTGGGCATGGCCGGGCTCGCGCTCGCGGTACCTCTCGGTTGGCGCTTCTTCGTGTGTGCGACGTGGCTGCTCGTCATGGGCATCCTCTACAACGTCCGACCGTTCCGGTTCAAGGATGTGGTGTTCGTCGACGTCCTGGTCGAGTCGATCAACAATCCCATCCGACTGCTCGCAGGCTGGTACATCGCGGTACCGGACGCGCACGTCGCTCCCCTGTCGCTGATCCTGAGCTACTGGATGATCGGTTGCTACTTCATGGCGCTCAAGCGTTACTCCGAGTACCGCTCCATCGGTGATCCCGTGGTCGCGGCGACCTACCGCCCTCCATTCGCGGGTACAGCGAAGGTCTGCTCCTGGTGACGGCGATGGGCTACGGATCGGCGGCGATGCTGTTCTTCGGCGCGTTCGCGGTGCGCTACCGCGTGGAGCTGCTGCTGACCTTCCCGCTGATCGCGCTCGTGATGGCCATCTACCTGTCGATCGCGCTGCACGACGAGAGTGCGGCCCAGGCGCCCGAGCTCCTCTATCGGGAGCCGGCCCTCCTGATCTCGTGCATCGTGTGTGCCGTGGCGATGGTGGTGCTGCTCGCCGTGGACATCCCTCAGCTCGGTGAATTCATCGCGCCGCAGTTCCCGACCACACAGGTTCGTCCGTGAGTCCCGGAACACCGTCAGCCTCGACCCTCTCGACGCGGCCGCCGAAGCGGGACGTCGAACGCGTTAGCTTCTCTCGCCTTGTTCCGATCGAGATCCACTGAGCAGACACAGGCGTTCTATGGCGACCTGGTCGAGGGCAGGCAGCGACGCAGTCTCTGGGGCATGGACAATCGCTTCGACGCGGACGCCGTGGCATCGAATCAGTCCGTGCTCCACCATCTGGTGCCGGTCGTGCGGGAGCACCTCGCCCCGACGGACCGCTGCCTGGACCTCGGGTGCGGACCCGGTGGCTTCCTCGCGTTGATGGCGCCGCTGTGCGGGCACATCGTCGGTGCCGACGTCGTCGCCGAGTTCATCGACCGCACCGGTGAGATGATCGAGCACAACGGCATCGCCAACGCCGAGGCCGTTCTCGTCACGGACGACCGGCTGCCTTTCGACGACGCCAGCTTCGACAAGGTCGTGCTCATCGACACGATCCACCACCTCCAGGATGTGTCGGTCACGATCGAAGAGGTTGCGAGAGTCCTCAGGCCCGGCGGACACCTCCTGGTGTTCGAGCCCAACAAGGGCAACATCCCCCTCGCCGTCATGTGCGTGCTCGATCGGAACGAGCGCGGCCTGCTCCCCCTCGGCACCTTCGGCAGCTACCGGCGCGTGCTCGGCGCCAGGTTCGTGATCGAGGACGAGGCGTACAACGGGGTGCTCATCGGGCCCGGGGGCAAGCTGTCCCTCGCCGTCGCCGACTACGTCAGCCGGCCCGGCCGACCGCTCGTCAACTGGTTCTCGCCGAAGCTGTTCATCTCGGCTCGACGCCGCTGACGGCGCGGGCGTTCGGAAGGCAACGGTTCGCGGCGACTACCCCACGGTCGCGAGGCCGGGCAACGTCGGCCAGGCAAGATGGAACTGCTCCTCCACCGCCAGGGACCAGAAGTGCCGGAGCGGCGGAGGCACGCGGCCGGCAGGATCCGCCGGGCGCGCCGGCCGGAGAAGCCGAGAACGGAGACCCGAGCCGTCGTCCGCACCTCGCGCACGAGCAACGACGTGATCAGGAACCCGGAGATGACGGTGCGGTCGCGACCCACGGGCCGGCGGTCGCGTACTGCGTCGTGGACCAGGGTGCGAGGCCGGTACCGTTGTCCCCTCATGTCTCCAGGTGCCGGCGTGGCTCATCGTGAGCTCTACCGTTGGCAGCTCGACGCCCTCGTGAGCTGGTTGCGCTGTGGGCGCCGGGGTGTCATCGAGGCCGTGACGGGGTCGGGCAAGACCGATGTCGCGATCGCCGCGGCCGCCGATGCGCTCCGTCGGGGCCGCTTCGTCCTGGTCCTCGTTCCCTCACGCGTGCTGATGGAGCAGTGGTACGGCCGGCTCGAGCTGGCGCTCCCCACCGCCCGCATCGGCCGGCTCGGCGACAGTGGCCGCGACGGTCCGGCCGACTGCGACGTTCTCGTCGCGACGCGTCACTCGGCCGCGGCCCACCGGCCCCTCCCCGGCGCCGGCGGCGGGCTGCTGATCGCCGACGAGTGTCACGGTCTCGGCGGTCGGACGCTCCGGCGGGCGATGCTCCCGCAGTACGAGGAGCGCCTCGGCCTCACCGCCACGCTCGAGCGCAGCGACGACGCCGTCACCGAGCTCCTGCTCCCCTACTTCGGCGGGATCTGCCACCGGTACGGCTTCGAGCAGGGAATCGCCGACGGCGTGTGCGCCCGCCCGCGGGTGGCGTTCGTCGGTGTCGCGCTCTCGGATCAGGAGCGCGCCGAGTACGTCGCGATCGAGCAACGCCTCGTGAGCGCGCGCAACCATCTCCGCCAGATCCGCGAGATGCCGCTGGAGCCGTTCGGTGACTTCATGGCCGCGGTCGCGCACCTCGCCGAGCGTGACGGTGGCGCCGACGGACGCGCTGCGCGCGACTACCTCGACGCGTTCTCGAAGCGGCGACAGATCGTGGCACAGTCGATCGGCAAGTACGAGCTCCTCGGCGCGCTCGCTCCGGCGATCAGATCGGCGGAAGGCGCGCTCATCTTCACCGAGACCGTGCGCGCCGCCAACCATGCGATCAACCGGCTCGACCCGCACGTCGCCGTCGACGTGATCACCGGCTCGACCGGGCGCTCGCGCCGGCGCGAGATCCTCGACGACCTGCGCGATCGGAAGCTCGATGCGGTTGCCGCACCACGCGTCCTCGACGAGGGCATCGACGTCCCCGACGCGAATCTCGGCGTCGTCATGAGCGCGAGCCGCACCCGGCGCCAGATGATCCAGCGGATGGGTCGCATCCTCCGGCGCAAGCGCGCCGGCATTGCGGCCCACTTCGTGATCATGTTCGCCAAGGACACGCTCGAAGACCCCGCGAACCGCATCGAGCGCGACGGCTTCCTCGACGAGATCGAGCGCATCTCCGAGGCCACCGGCGTGTTCGACGCCGCGGAGTTCGACCGTCTCGCCGCGTTCATCGCCGAGCCGGGACCGGCGGAAGTGCGGGCACCCGAGCATCTCGAGCGCTACGCCCGCACGAACGAGCCGTTCGACGACGAGACCCGGTACGCGCTGCTGGCCTTCGCATCGCACGGTGCGCTCGACGCGGGCGACCTCGCCGAGCTGACTCGCTTGGAGCGTGCCCTACCGGCACCCGACGCGACCGCCGTCTACCTCGAGCCGGAGCTCACAGCACTGCCGACCGTGACCAAGCCGAAGGTCGAGCCGCAGCGGCACTCGACCGGCGAGGTCGCGCTCCAGATCGCGCGGGTCGGCTCGGGATGGCGCATCAGCTGCACCGGCTGCGGTGAGGCGTCGCCGCTGGTGCAGTACCGCTGGCAGGTGCTCGACGAGACGGTGCCCTGCCGCTGCGAGTGAACGCGGCGCCCGGATTCCGTCACGAGCGAAGGTCAGTCGGAGCGGTTCCGCGGTTCGAGGACGACGACGGGCGTCTCCACGGCCCGCATGCCGGCGTACCCGTCGAGATCGCGGTCGATCCCGGCCCAGCGCCGCCAGAGTCGATCGCGCTCGTCACCCTCGGCGGCGCGCGCGTGCACCGGGCGCACCTGACCGCCGGGGAGCCGGACGAGCGCATCCGAGTGCGCCTCGAGGTTGCGCCACCACGCAGGATGTCCCTCGTCCCATCCGTTCATCGCGAGGACAACGAGGTTCGGGCCCTCCTCGATGTAGCCGACGATGACGCTGCGGTCCTGCCCCGACCTCCGCCCAACGGTCGTGAGACGGAGCGCGCCCCAGCCACGCTTGCTGGCCGGGGTCCAGAGGAACCGTCCTCCGGAGGCCCTGTTCACGAATCGATGCACGTGCCAGAACGCGTGCTTGAACCAACTCGGAGGGAGCTTCGGCGGTGGGCTGCTCGAGGTGGAGGTCTCGGTCTGGGCGTCGGTCCTCGGCGGCTGCATGCTTGCCCTCCTCGCGCTCGGCTCGATCGTCCCGCCAGCGTGGGCGCGGCGGCATCGAAGTCCTAGAGGCGAAGGTCCGTGTTGCCGGCGTCCGGAGTGGCGACGGATGCCCCTCAGGCCGTCGCGTAGCGGTCGACGACGGTCAGGCGCGTCGTCGATGCGGGCGAGCCCGAGCTCGAGATCGGCGAGCGACGTCGTGAGCGGTGGCGTGACGTGCAGCCGGTTGAAATGCGTGAACGGCCAGACGCCCTGCTCCCGGCACGCGGCCAGCAGCTCCTGCATCGGCTGCGCATCGGCGCCGCTCGCGTTGTACGGCACCAGCATCTCGCGGGTCTCCGCGGTCGCTGGACGAGCTCGATCGGCCCAGAACGCGCCGAGGCCGCGCACCTCGCCGACCACCGGATGCTTCGCGGCGATCTTCGCCAGCGCCGGACCGATCGCGTCGCCGAGGGCGCGGGCCTGGCCGAGGACGTCCTCGTCGCGGAAGATGCTGATCGACGCGACCACGGACGCGCAGGCCAGCGCATGACCCGAGTACGTGAGGCCGCCCGGGTAGACGCGGTCGTCGAAGGTCGCGGCGATCTCGTCGGAGATGATCACGCCGCCGAGCGGCACGTAGCCCGAGTTCACGCCCTTGGCGAAGCAGATGAGGTCGGGGGCGACGTCCCAGCGCTGGATCGAGAACCACTCGCCGCAGCGTCCGAAGCCGGCCATCACCTCGTCGGCGATGAGCACGATGCCGTGGCGGTCGCAGAGGTCCCGCACGCCCTGCAGGTACCCGGGCGGCGGCACGAGGACCCCGTTGGTGCCGACGACCGGCTCGAGGATCAGCGCCGCGATCGTGTGCGCGCCCTCGAACATCACGACCTCGTCGAGGTGCGCGAGCGCCCGCTCGCACTCCTCGGCCTCGGTCGTGGCGTGGAACGACGACCGGTACAGGTACGGACCCATGAAGTGGACGATCCCGGGCACCGACGGCTCCGACGGCCACCGCCGCGGGTCGCCCGTCGCGGCGATCGAGCCGGACGTCGCGCCGTGGTAGCTGCGGTACATGGAGAGGACCTTCTGGCGGCCGGTGTGCAGGCGCGCCATGCGCATCGCGTTCTCGGTCGCCTCCGCACCACCGTTGGTGAAGAACACCTTCTCGAGGCCCTCGGGCGCGACCTCGGCGATCAGACGAGCCGCCTCACTGCGTTCCGCATCGGCGTGGATCGGGCCAACGGTGCAGATCCGGCCGGCCGCCTCCTGGATCGCGGCGACGAGCGTCGGGTGCTGGTGCCCGAGGTTGACGTTGATCAGCTGCGAGCTGAAGTCGAGGTACCGGTTGCCGTCGAAGTCCCACATCCAGGACCCCTCGGCGCCGGCGATCGGCGACGGGACTGATCTGGGCCTGCGCGGACCAGGAGTGGAAGACGTGCCGCCGGTCGTTCGTGAGCGTCGCGTCGGCGGTGTGGTGGTCGGGGCGCATCGCCCGACTGTGGCACGCCGGGCGGGCTCCACCAGGGCCTGGGCTCCGGACTGGCCGCTTCCTCGCAATTGGCGTGAAAGCGCTCCGCCGGCGTCGCGGGTCGTCGCCACTCTTTCGGGTCACGTCCCGGATTCGGCGAACTTTCGGTCAGGTCCGGCGTTCGAACCGTCGATCTGGATGCTGGTGAGCAGACGTTCCACACGTTTCGTCGACGAGCGTCGTTCGACCGATCCGGAGGCCCTCGGGCGGTCCGCGCCCGTCGTCACCGGCCGGGATCGCAGCGGTGACGACGCCCCCGCGGCGGCATCGGGCCAGGGATCGGACCTGGACCTGACCCGCGCGACCATGCGCCGCCACGCCAGCGGGTGGCTCGGACGGTTCGTCGGCCTGGTCATCGCCGGCATCGTCGTCGGCGCCGCCCTCCTGCTGTGGTTCGCGGTGTCGGCGCGCTCGGCCTCGATCGACCAGTCCACGAAGACCAGCTCGGTGTTCGGCGCGTGGCACGTCCTCTACGACACCCGTGCACCCGCGCGGTCGGTCGTGATCGGTGCCGTGGGTCTTGCGCTCCTCTTCGCCGCGGGCGTCGCCCTCGTCGAACGGGTCGTCCTGGATCGCTCGCGGCGGTCGACCGATGCCGCGCGGAGGCTGCTCGCGCCCAAGCTCGTGATGGCGGCGACCCGGGGCGTGTTCGCCGGACCGGTCACGGTCACCGTCCTGATCCCGGCGCACAACGAGGCCGCGTCGATCGGTGCGACCTTGGACTCGCTCGGCGCCCAGGAGCCGGCGCCGAACCGCATCATCGTCGTGGCCGACAACTGCAGCGACGCGACGGAATCCATCGCACGTGCGCACGGAGCGGAAGTCTTCGTCTCGGTGGCCAACGCCCACAAGAAGGCGGGCGCGCTCAACCAAGCGTTGCGCGAGCTCCTCCCGGGTCTCGGTGACAACGACGTCGTCATGTGCATGGACGCCGACACCGTGCTCGACGAGGGCTTCCTCGCCGCCGGCATCCAGCGCTTCACCAGCGATCGCGCCCTGATGGCGATCGGCGGCCTCTTCTACGGGGAGGAGGGCCACCGGGTCCTGGGCCAGCTCCAGCGCAACGAGTACGTCCGGTACTCGCGCGAGATCCGACGCCGGCGTGGGCGCGTCTTCGTGTTGACGGGCACCGCGTCGATGTTCCGGGCGCGAGCACTGCGGACCGTCGCCGCGAGCAGGGGAACCCTGCTGCCCGGCATCCACCGTGACGTGTACGACACCGCCGCGCTGACCGAGGACAACGAGCTGACCCTCGCGATCAAGTCGCTCGGCGGGCTCATGGCGTCCCCGAACGGCTGCCGGGTGGTCACCGAGCTCATGCCGAAGTGGAGCTACCTCTGGACGCAACGGCTCCGCTGGCAGCGGGGGGCGCTCGAGAACCTCGGGGCCTACGGACCTGCGCCCACGATGCTCCGCTACTGGGCACAGCAGCTCGGCATCGGATATTCGGTCATCGCGCTGAGCTCGTTCTGGCTCCTCATCACCGTCACCGTGCTCGCGACGGACCACTGGGTGTGGTTCCCCTTCTGGCTCGTCGTCGGAAGCCTCTTCGTCGTCGACCGGGTGGTCAGCGTGTGGAGCGGCGGGTGGCGGGCGCGCCTGCTCGCCGCCCTCCTGGTGCCCGAGCTGCTCTACGACATGTACCTCGACGTCGTGTACCTCAAAGGCATCTTCGACATCACCTTCGCCCGCAACGCGAGCTGGGGCCACGTGGACCACAGCGACGCGGGGCACGGATCGCACCGGCCCCTCCCTGAGCCGCGAGACACCGCCGAGGCAACCTCATGACCGCGCTCGTCCTGCTCGCGAACGTTCTGCCGGAGAGCATCATGCACGGCCCGTGGTTCGCGGCGCTGAGCATGTTCGTGGCGATCAACACGATCATCTACCTGACGCTCGCGATCATCAAGCTGCTGCCGAAGGCGTACCTGAGCGACTGGATCGCGCAACGCAACCGGCGGTCCGAGACCCGCAGCATCTACCCCGAGGTCGAAGCCGGGCCCTCGTGAGCGTGGTCAGCCGAGCTCCTGGGCCAACGCGACGATGATCCCCTCGGGGCCCCGGACGTAGGCGAGCCGGTAGCTGCTCTCGTACTGAACGAGATCTCCGACGAGCTCCGCGCCGCGGGCGCGCAGGAGGTCCACGGTCGCGTCGATGTCGTCGACGGTGAACATGACGCTGCGCAGGCCGAGCGTGTTCCCCAGCGCGTCGTGCGGCTCGGGCGCACCGCCGTCGGGTGGTGGAACTTCGTCAGCTCGAGCCGGCCCTCGCCGTCCGGCGTCCGCACCATCGCGATGTCGACGCGCACCCCGTCGAGCCCGTTCAACCGGTCGACCGACGGACCCTCGATCGGTGCCCGCCCCTCCAGCTCCATGCCGAGGTCGACGAAGAACGCGATCGCACCCTCGAGGTCGTCGACCACCACGCTCACGTGGTCCATCCGTCGAATCGTCATGCTGGATCTCCTCCGTCGGCGAGCGGCCTCGGCCTGGCACCTCGTGCACCTGGGACGGAGCCAGTCCCACGTTCTCGACATCCGGAGGCGGGCGCTGCTCCCCTAGTTCCAGCTGCCGTCGTTCCACTTGTGCCACACCTGGTTGTCGGTGCCGCGGACGAAGACGTCGAAGCGTCCGACGGACCACGTCGCGGCCGCCGGGCCCGACGCCAGCACACCGCCCAGCGGCTCCCATCCGGACCAACCGCTCGCACGCCACCGATGCCACAACGTGTTGTCGGTGCCGCGGACGAAGACGTCGAGGCGTCCGGTGGGCCAGCCCGTCGCGGCGGGTGCGTCGACGACGGCGCCGCCCAATGCCTCCCAGCTCGACCAACCACTCAGGAAGGACGTGTGCCACAGCTCGTTGCCGGGACCCTTCACGAACACGTCGAGGTGACCGGTTGAGGACGCCACCGCAGCCGGACCCGAGGCCAGCCCACCACCGAGGGGCTCCCATCCGGACCAGCCGTTCGCCCACCGCTTGTGCCACAGCTGGTTGTCGGTGCCGCGGACGAAGACGTCGAGCCGGCCGGCGGACCCGCTCGCGACCGCGGGACTGTCGTTCGTCGCGCCGCCCAAGGGCTCCCAGCCGGACCACCCGTTCTGGAACCACTTGTGCCACACCTGGTTGTCCGAACCCCTGACGAACACGTCCAGGCGCCCGGCGGACCACGCCACCGCAGCCGGACCGGATGCCAGCCGACCACCGAGGGGTTCCCAGCCGGACCACCCGCCCTGGTACCACTTGTGCCACAGCTGGTTGTCGGTGCCGCGGACGAAGACGTCGAGCCGGCCGGCGGACCAGCTCGCGACCGCGGGACCGTCGTTCGTCGCACCCCCGAGACGATCCCAACGATCCGGCGGCTTCGGGGCGCCGAGGACGCGGTGCAGCTCACCACCGTTCGCATACGTCGTGAAGAAGAGCGAGTAGCCGCCGGTGACGGGCAGGAACTCGAGATCGGTCGTCTGCTGCAGTCCGGTCGCGAGCACGGACGGTGCCGTGCCGGACTGGCCGGGCTGCGCGAGGAACATTCGGCCGCACCCGAAGTCCACCCAGAGGTACGCGCCGTCGAAGCCGGGCCAGACGCCGGGCGGCACGAAGGCGCCGCCGGTCTCCACGTTGCAACCCGTCGAGTGGTTGTACGAGAGGACGGGGTTCGTGAACGGCGTGGCACAGGGTGAGGAGCTCGCGTGCGGACCGGGACCCTCCCGACACGGCCAGCCGTAGTGCGCGCCGGCAACAGCATCGTCGACCTCCTCCCAGGTGCCGTCGCCGACGTCGTTGATCCTGAACTTCGCGCCCGGTGCCGACACGTCGAAGCCGAGCCGGAACGGGTTGCGGAGCCCGTCGGCCCAGATCTCGCCGCACACCTTCGACGTGCCCGGCGGACCCCATGCGTCCCTGCACGCGGTCGTCCCGTGGGGATTGCCGGCGACCGGCGTCCCGTCACGATTGATTCGCAGCACCTTGCCGTTGGGCAGGCTCAGGTCCGACGGGTTCGACGCGGGACTGCCGCCGCCGCCGTCACCGACGGAGACGAACATCGTGCCGTCGTTCGCGACGCGCACCTCGCCGCCGTTGTGGTTGCCACCCCACTCGGGCATGTTGTCGAGCAGGATCGTCTCGGTCGCGGGGTCGACGGTCGATCCCGTCATGGTGAAGCGCGCCACGCGGTTCTTCGCGCCTCCCGGGCCGGCACCGTTCAGCGTGCAACTCCCGACGCGCGCGGTGTAGTAGGCGTAGATGAACCCGTTGGACGCGAACTGCGGGTCGGTGGTGACGCCGAGCAGTCCTTCCTCACCGGCGGTGCAGACCTTCGACAGCGCCGCGAGATCGAGCGCGACCGACTTCGTTCCGTTCGTCCGGACGAGCCAGAGCGTTCCGCCCTGGCTCGTCACGAGGAGGCGCCCGTCGGGCAGCATCGCGACCGCCGTCGGGCTGCCCAGCCCACCGGCGACGACGGTGTCCGTCAGACCGGGCGGGAGCGTCGCCGCGGCCGCTGACCGCGCGCCGAAGGTCGGCAGGAACGCGACGATCAGGGTCGCGACGAGGGCTCCGGGAATCTGGCGTCGCATCGCGTCGTCCTCGTGGTTGCGGGCACCTTTGGCACTGGTATCGACCTGACGCTGGACGTTACCGAAGCACCGCTCCGACCCAGCCCGCACGGTCGGACCACGAGTTGTCGCGCGGGTTGCAATCCGGCCTGCGCACGATCGTCACGCGGCCCTTCGAGAATGCGTCTCTGGCTGTCCGAGCAGCTCGTCGAGCTGCGCGGGTGACACGAACCCCGCTGGACGCACGAGGAGAGGACGTACTTCATGCCCTCGATGGCGACCCCACGACGATCGATCCGATCCACATCGCGCGCTCGACACGTGGAAGGTACGTCCTCCCCGTCACCGGGGCGGTCGACCATGCGCGCTGTCGTGCAACGCTCGTACGGGCCGGCCGACACGCTCGAGCTCCAGACGGTCGAGATGCCGGCGATCGGCTCCGACGAGGTCCTCGTCGAGGTGCACGCCGCCGGGGTCGACCGGGGTACCTGGCACCTCATGACCGGCTTGCCGTACCTGGTCCGCGTGACCGGCTTCGGGCTCACGAAGCCGAAGCAGCCGATCCTCGGGCTCGACGTCGCCGGGCGCGTGGTGGACGTCGGAACGTCGGTCAGCCGGTTCGGGATTGGCGACGAAGTCTTCGGTATCGCCTCGGGATCCTTCGCCGAGTACTGCGCCGCGAGCTCCGACAAGTTGGCACGAAAGCCGCGACGAGCCAGCTTCGAACAAGCAGCCGTCTCGGGCGTCTCCGGCATCACGGCGCTCCAGGCGTTGACTGACGTCGCCCGACTGCAGCCCGAGCACCGAGTGCTCGTCATCGGAGCCTCCGGCGGTGTCGGCAGCTTCGCCGTGCAGCTGGCCGCGGCGCTCGGTGCCCGAGTCACCGGCGTCGCCGGCACCGACAAACTCGACCTGGTCCGCGACCTCGGCGCTGACGACGTCGTCGACTACACCCGGGAGGACTTCGCCGACCGCGGGATCCGATACGACGTGATCGTCGACATCGGCGGTCGCAGCACGATCGCCCGTCTGCGCAGCGCACTGACGGAGAAGGGAACCCTCGTGATCGTGGGCGGCGAGAACGGTGGTCGCTGGACGGGCGGCATCGGGCGCCAGCTGCGCGCGATGCTGCTGTCGCCCGTCGTCGAGCAGCGTCTCACGACGTTCATCAGCAAGGAGCACCATTCCTCGATGGAGCGGCTCGCCGACTTCATCGAGGACGGTGACGTCGTGCCGTCGATCGGCCAGCGCTTCACGCTCGACGACGCGGCATCGGCGATCCGCGGCCTCGAGGGCGGCACCGCGAGGGGCAAGTCGGTGATCATCGTTCGATCGCCATCGAGTTCGTGAACCGACCCGGCGTCGTTCTCCAACGGATGGGTCTGGGCACGCTGGAGGGTCGTCGCCTCGACGCGCGAATGCAGGCCGGCGGTGAGGACGAGCCATCCGGGAAGGTCCGACCGCCGGACCGGATCAGCCGCTTCCTCCGAAATCGACGGTGCGGCTGGGGATGAGCTCCAGCTCCACGCGATCGTTGCCGAGACCGGCGGCTCGTAGCGCGCTCTGCAACGAGGCGGTGTCGGGCTCCGGGAGCGGCCCCGAGACCCGGACACGCGTCCGGTCGGCTTCGGTCGCGACCGAGACCACCTTCCAGCCTGCCGGTGTGGCCCACGCCACGGCGGTCTGCCGCACCGCCGACTCGGTGGTCCGGTTGTCGTTGATGCGCAGTGAGATCAGGGTGACCGGCAGGGCGACGACGATCAGTGCCACGGCGACCGCGACGATGAGCCGTCCGCGGTGTCGAATCCGCCGTGCCTCGTCGGACGGCGTGATCGCGAGGGTGTGCACGCGGTAGATCGCCATGACGATCAGACCCGAGGCAAGGATGGCGGTGACATTGGCACCGAAGAGCAGCAGCGCCCCGAGCGCCTGGTGCGGAGCTCCGGATTCCCACGTGAGGCCCACGACGGCGAGCGGCGGGACCAACGAGATCGCGATTGCGACGCCGGGCAGTGTGTCCGAGATGTCCTCGCGCGCCAGGGCCACGGAACCGACTGCGCCGGTGGCGAGCGCAGCAACGAGTGCCATCAGCGTCGGCGTGACCCTGGACGCGACCTGGGAGTTGGTGGCCGCGACGACCGGAGTGTCGATGAACAACCCGATGCCGTAGCCGATGGCGACGACCAGGGCCGACCCGGCGAAGGCGAGTCCTGCACACCGCAGCAAGTTGTCCCGATCGGCGAGCACGACCGCGACGACCACGCCGAGGATCGGCACCATCAGCGGCGCGACGATCATGGCGCCGATGACCGTCGCGGTGGAATCCGACACCACGCCCGCAGCTGCGATGACCGCGGCGAGGGCGAGGAGCAGCCAGTAGCGGCTGAGGCGAGCCGAGAGGCGCTCGCCCTCGAAGAACAGCTGGTCGCGCATCCGGCGGATGTCGGCATCGGTGGCGCTGGGCATCTGCTCCCCTCCCGCGTGGACGCATCCAGACGTGTGGATCGTTGCCGTTCGGCGGTACCGGCGCGTGGACCGCCCGTGTGGAGTCGAGCTCCTCGGCTCGGCACCGCGCCCGCAGGCGGGACGCCGGAGTCCGATCGGGTCGCCGTCACTGCGAGACTTCGCCGATGCCGACACCGGGCCCGCCGCTCGTATCCCCAGGCGGCCCCCGTTCGACCCTCCCGGTCGAAGCCACGATCGAGCACCTGCGATCGGCTCTGCGCCAGACCTCGTCCGCAGTGCTCCAGGCCCCACCGGGCGCCGGCAAGACGACCATCGTGCCGCTGCGCCTGCTGGCCGAGCCCTGGTTGGACGACCGGCGGATCGTGATGCTCGAACCCCGACGCCTGGCCGCCCGTGCTGCCGCGCGACGCATGGCCGACCTCCTCGGGGAGGAGGTCGGCGGCACCGTCGGGTACCGCACCCGAGACGAGCGCCACGTCGGACGGGACACCCGCATCGAGGTGGTCACCGAGGGCATCCTCACCCGCCGCCTCCAACGGGACCCCTCCCTCACCGGCACCGGACTCGTGATCTTCGACGAGATCCACGAGCGCAACCTCCAGTCCGACCTCGCGCTCGCCTTCGCGCTCGACGCACGCGACGCGCTGCGCCCCGACCTGCGGATCCTGGCCATGTCGGCGACCCTCGACACGGACCGGGTCGCCGGGGTGATCGGCCGCGACGAACCGGCGCCGGTGATCCGCAGCGTCGGCCGGACACACCCCGTCGACATCCGATGGCGCGCGGTCGAGCACCACGGTGGCCGACCGCCGCGCATCGCCGAGGCGGCGGCCGCCGCGGTGCAGCAGGCGCTCGAGCACGACACCGGCGACGTCCTCGTGTTCCTGGCCGGCGCCGCCGACATCCGCCGGGTCGAGTCGTTGCTCGGTGGTCATGACCGGCCCGCCGACGTCGACGTCCGTCCGCTGTACGGCGCGCTGTCACTCCAGGAGCAGGACCTGGCGTTGGCGCCCGCGCCGGCCGGACGCCGCCGGGTGGTCCTCGCCACCGACATCGCCGAGACCAGCCTCACCGTCGAGGGCATCCGCGTGGTCATCGACAGCGGCCAGGTCCGCAGTCCTCACTACGACTCGCGCAGCGGCCTCACCCGCCTCCGCACCGGTGTCAACTCACGCGCCTCGGCCGATCAGCGCGCGGGGCGCGCCGGGCGGGTCGAGCCGGGGGTGGCCTACCGGCTCTGGTCCAAGATGGAGCACGCCACTCGGCGCCCGTTTGCGGACCCGGAGATCGTCTCCGTCGACCTCACGGGCTTCGCGCTCGAGCTGGCCGTGTGGGGCACGTCGGCCGACGACCTCACGTTCCTCGATCCGCCGCCGCGCCGGTCGCTCGACGTTGCCCGGCGTCTGCTCCACGACCTCGGAGCGCTCGACGCGGACGGGCGCGTCACCGACGCCGGACGGTCCATGTCCGAGCTCCCCGTGCATCCGCGCCTGGCCCGCATGGTCACCGCCGGCGCCGACCTCGGTCTCGGCTCCACCGCCTGCTCGCTCGCCGCCCTGCTCGAGGAGCGCGACGTGTTGCGCGGCCGCCCCGACGAGCTGCCGGCCAACATCGTCGACCGACTCCGACTCGTCGACGGCACCGCGACGGACCATCCCCGCCTCGATCGTTCGGCGCTGCATCTCGTCCGCAGGCGCGCCGGCGAGCTGACTCGCCGGGCGGGCATCGCGCGGAGCGGTCGAGGCTCGACCGATCCGATGACCGCGGCCGGGTTGGCCCTGGCCCTCGCCTACCCCGACCGCGTCGCGCAGGCCCGCGGCAACGGTCGATTCCGGATGCGCAACGGCGCCGGAGCCTGGCTGCCCGAGGACGACGCGCTCACCGGCGAGCCGTTCCTCGTCGTGGCCGAGCTGGCAGCCGACGCCAGAGCCGAGCGCGGGCGCGCCGACCACCGGATCCTGCTCGCGGCCGCGCTCGACGAGTCGGATGTCGAGCTCGCCGCTGGGGACGGTGTCGAGCGCATCACCACCCTGGCCTGGGACCCCGAGCGCGACGACCTGCGGCTGCGGACCGAACGGCGCCTCGGCTCATTGGTGCTGGCGTCAGGCGTCGGCCCGGCCGAACCGGGCGCCGCCACCGTCGCGGCCTCTGCTCGACCGCGTCCGGGCCACCCGCCTCGAGGTGCTCGGTTGGTCGCGAACGTCGCGGGTGCTCCAGACCCGCCTCCAGTACGCACATCGCGCCTTCGACGGCGACTGGCCCGACGTCTCCGACGACGCCCTCCTCGCTTCCCTCGACGAGTGGTTGGCGCCACGACTCCACGACATGACGCGTCGCGCTCAGCTCGCGCGCATCGACATGGGCCGCCTGCTGCGCGACCTCGTCGGTCACCACCGCGTCCACCAGCTCGACGCCGTCGTGCCCACGACGTTCATGCTCGCCAACGGACGGCGCGTCCCCATCGACTACGGCGGCGAGCAGCCGGCCATCGCCGTACGGGTGCAGGACCTCTACGGCACCACGACGCACCCGTCGGTGGCCGACGGGAAGATCCCCCTCGTGCTCCACCTGCTCTCGCCCGCGGGTCGTCCGGTGCAGATCACCGCGGATCTTCCCGGTTTCTGGGCCGGCAGCTGGTCGGAGGTGCGCAAGGACATGGCCGGTCGCTACCCCAAGCACGCCTGGCCGCTCGACCCCGCGTCGGCGACCCCGTCCCGGTTGTCGAAGTAGCGATCGCAAGCGAACGGTCCCTGCTATCAGTCGTGGAACTGGTGCAGACCTGCCCGTACCGATGGTGGATCACCCGAGCGTCACCGAGCGCCGGGAGAGCACCGTCGCGTGAGTGATGCGATCCTGTTCGAGTGGCGGATGCTGGAACTCGCATCGTCCCGACCGACGAGTTGACGGTCGGAGCGGCAGGATGTGGTGGTGGATCGGCTGCGTCACGGCTACACCAACGGCACTCGCGTCGTGGCCGGCCATCTCATCGAGAAGACCTTCCAGGGTGGCGACGCTCGCGACCGCTGGGAACGGGAGCGTCGGTGCCTCACCGGGCTCACGGGTCAGCTGCCGGTGCCCGAAGCTGTCCGCTACGACGAGCGCAAACTCGCGCTCACAGTGCGAAGGCTCGCCGGAGCCCACGGTCAGGACCTGATCGACGCCGGCGGCGCTTCGACGGTGCTCGCTCTGCTCGGCGCGCTCCTCGTACACGTCCAGGAGATCGGCCCGCACTCTCTTCCCGGACTGCCCGGATCGGGGTCCGTGCTCGTCCACGGGGATTACGGACCGCAGAACGTCCTGATTGCCGATGATCACATCAGCGGGCTGCTCGACTGGGAATTTGCACACGTCGGGCGACCGATCGAAGACCTCGCCTGGACCGAATGGATCGTCCGGATGCACCATCCGAGCGCCCGCGACTCGCTCACCGACTTCTTCGAGGCCCCGCGACTCCACCCGCCCTGGGCCGAGCGACACTCCGCGATGCTCGAACGATGCGCTCAACTCCGGCGCCGGACCGAGAAGGGCTCACCAGACGCCGCCGCACTCTGGCGCGATCGCCTCGCCCGGACCGAAGCCTGGACGGAGTGACGCCCACTGCAGGCTGGGCGGCGAGGGTGCGTTGACACGTCGGGGATGTCGCGGTCAGAAGCCTGATCGCTGCGTTCGTGCACGCTCACGACAGCAACCCAGGCTGTCCCAGAACGCCGGCTCGGGTCGTCTATTCGGTGACGATCTCAAGTTCGGCGACATCGCGTTCGGATGCCTCCCCGCCCGGCGGTCCGTACCACCATGCGTGGCGGAGCCGGCCCGGCTCGGGGACCGAGAGCACGACCTTCATCGGATACGGCGCCGGGACATCGCCGGGCAAGAACACTCCGGGCTCGGACTCGCGCAGGATGGTGATTCCTTCCCCGTGGGTGTGTGCGATCACCATGACCGTGGAACCGTCGTCAGCAGTCCCGACCAAGGTGTGCTCAACGTGTCCGAGCACGGGTCCGGGCGCGAGGCCGTTGAGGATCTCGTAGTCGAGACTCACTCCGGCACGACCCGGCAGCGGCGCCAAAAGGATCCACGCGGCCCCGACCAGATCACTTCCGACGACGGCATCCTTGCCGACATAGAGGCCCGGGTTGGCGAGAAGGTCGTCGACGATCCCCACGACGGGGCAGCCTATGTCCATCGGAAGCCCGATCGCTGCGTTCGTGCCGCGCACGACAGCGACCCAGGCTGTCCCAGAACGCCGGCTCGAGGCGCGAGCAAGTGTTGTCGGCTTGCGGCACGATGGTCTGGTGGGTGACCGAGAATCCATTGACGAGTGGGCGCCGCTCGCGGAGCGATTCGTTGATCAGCACTATGGGTCACTCCGTGGACGCGTCCGAACGCACGTGATCCACGAGCATCTCCGCCACCACCTCCGGCCGGCTCCACAGCAGGTCGTGGACGTCGGGGGCGGAGCCGGGAACCAGAGCCTGCCGCTCGCACGCGCCGGCCACGAGGTCACGATCGTGGACCCGTCGTCTGCGATGCTCGAGCGAGCGGCGCAGCGCCTGACCACCGAAGACGATGCTGTCGCAGCGCGCGTCCGGCTGGTGGAAGCGAGCGGCGAGGACGCACCGAAGACGCTCGACGGCGCAGTGTTCGACGCAGTGCTCTGCCACGGCGTGCTCATGTACCTCGACGATCCGAAACCACTCGTCGAGCGCGCTCTGCGAGTTGACCGGCCCTGCGGGTGTGGTGTCGATCGTGGCCAAGAACGCCGAGGTGATGGCGATGCGTCACGCCCACGAAGGCGACTGGGCCGGTGCGATCGCCGCGTTCGACAACGACCGTCAGATCAACGGCCTCGGCGTCGACACCCGCGGCGACCGGATCGATCACCTCTCGACCCTGATCGCCGGCCGCGGCGTCGAACCAGTCGCTTGGTACGGCGTGCGCCTCTTCACCGACGGCTGGGCCCCCGATCGACCCGACACGGATCCCGAGGACCTGGTGCTGCGAGCGGAGCTCATGGCGAGCCAACGCGACCCCTACCGGCGACTCAGCCGACTGTTCCACCTCGTCGGTCGCCGATCGAACTGAGCCGCCTGCCCCTGAACGCCGGGGCGGATCGTGCGACCATCCCTGACCGCAGGTCGCGGTCGGCGCGCTGGGTCATGATGGGAGGTGGCCTCGTTCGAGTCCGTGGTTGACGAATACGACGCGGCACGGCCCGAGTACCCGGACCAACTCTTCGATGCGCTCGGTCCACTGACCGGCCTCGTGACACTCGACGTGGGGGCAGGCACCGGCATCGCAACTCGGGCCCTGATCGCCCGCAGAGCGGAGGTCATCGCGGTGGACACCGGCCGTGCAGTGCTCGGCCGTGCCGTTGCGCGCACTTCCGGTCTCCACGCGGTCATCGCTGACGGGGCCGCGTTGCCGGTTGACCGATCAGGCCAGTCACAGCTACGTCGCCGTACTTCCAGACAGCGCACGGTCCGCACTCCTCGACGAGCTCCGATCGATCCTCACGTGGCGATTTCCCGACCGGAACCCTTCCGTCCCCTGCGAGACCTGGCTCTGGATCGGCACACCGTCATGAGACGCACGCATTCCGGTGCCTCACGTCACGCAGCGGCTCCCGAACAGCTGGTGGGAGGTGGGTCGTGGGCGAGACGTGCCGTGATCCAATCGGTGATCACGTGCTGGGAGCCGGCCACGAGATTGTTGTGGTCCAGGCCGGTGAAGAGCTGGTAGTCGACCCGGTCGCCGAGCGTGCACAACCGCGCAACAAGCGCCTGCGTCGCAACTGCAGGTACGTCGCGATCGGCGGTGCCCTGGGTGATCAGGATCGGTTCACGGGCACCCACGTGGTCGGGGTTGTCGTAGTACGCGAGCGCCCGGCCGAGACGGTCCACGGTCGTCGGGTCCGTATCGAGCAGCTGGTGGACGGGCCGAATCGTGAGATCGTGGACGATGTCGTCGATGCATCCCCTTGTCGTGTCGGGGAGGGTGGCTCGGGCTTGTGGCGTGAGAAGCGATTCGAACCTCACATCGGCATCGACCGCGTGGAGCCCCTCGAGCGCATAGATGAGATACGCCTGTTCGACGGGATCCTTGGTGGCTTCGGCGAGGGGGACGAGCAGCGTCGAGCGTGGACGCCGGAGCGAGCGCGACCGTGCCGACGAACCGCCACTGCGGCGCTCGTCGGTCGGCCGACTGCGCCACGAAGAGCGCCGTCTGACCACCTTCGGAGTGCCCGACCGTGAACCACCGGTTCGAGACCCGCGCGCCGAGCAGAGAATGAGCGGCGGAGACGCTGTCGATCACCGCCCTCGCGTCGGCCCGCCCGATGAGATAGGTGTGGACACCCGGTGTTCCGAGTCCCGGGTAGTCGCTCGCGAGCGACGGCCAGGCCTTGGACGAGCAGTGCCCTCACCTCACGCACGGCGCTCGAATCGTGCCCGAGATCCCTCGCAATCGACGGTGCACATTGATCTGCGAGCCCGGTCGTGCCGTGCGCCCACGCGGCGATGGTCCACCCGTGAGCGGGACGCGGTCCGGTCGGAACCAGCACCAGACCGCTCACCGCGATGTCGTGTCCCGAGAGATCGGTCGAGTGGTACAGGATCTGCCAGACGTGCCCGGCGCCGAACTCTCGCGCCTTCGTCGGCGCCTCGCGTGCAGCGATCAGCGAGCCGGCGGCTGCGGGTGCGAGCCGTGCCGGAACTTCGTATCGCGCGCTCGTCACCTGCAGAACGCCGAACCTTGCCGACCGCGACCCGCTCGACCCGTGCCCGCCATTGCATCCGATCAGAACCACTGCGCACGAGACCGCTGCGCAAGCGAGAACGAGGGACCGTTGTCGAAGGCGCACCACCGGTGGATCTTTGCCGATTTCGTCGTGCGCACGTCCCTCAGCGGGTGCGGCGATGCTGACGCTGCACCTCATGCTCCAAGCGGTGGGGATCCACACAGGGGTGGCAATGATGTCCGCGTGCGGCGCCACAGCCACACCCTGCGCAGGTCTGCTCACATCTGTCACCTACCGGCGCGGGCGGGGCAGCGCCTCAGAACTCCCCGACCGAGAGTTGAGCACCGCGACTTCTGGGAACGTCGCCGGCGCTCCATAGCCGTGCTCAGCCAGCCACCGGATCACCATCAAACTCCGCAACGACCAGTACGCGCGAATCACATCGATCTCGATGTCGCCGCCATAGCCCGCAACGACATCGTCGAGGTGCTCCTCGTGTGCGAGCGTCAGAGTGGCGAGGTCATACATCGCGTCGCCCTGGCCTCCCTCGGACCAGTCCACCACGCCGCTCACCTCGTCACCGTCGACGAACACATGAACGATCTGCAGGTCGCCGTGGATGAACACCGGCGTCCATGGCCGCAGCGCCGCCTCCGCGACCCGACGATTGCGCCGGACAACGTCAGCGGACACGACTTCGTTGGCGACGAGCCACTCACACTCCGAATCGAGCAATGGCGGAAACCCGACCGTGCCCCGACTGTCGAGAGTGGGCTGCTGCTGGCACTGGCTGCTGGGCCACGGCGGCAGCGGAGCGTCGTGCAGCCTGCGGACAGCGGCACCCGCCGCAACCCATGCCGTCGAAGACGCCGGCGAAGGCTCTCCGAGCACGCCGAGCGCCGCTCCCGGAACTGTTGCGAGGGCGAGCACCCCCGGCTTGCGCCAGAGGACTTCGGGGGTGGCGATCGGCACTCTCGCCATGACGTCGACCTCTCGGTCGACGCGCGCTTGATCCGTGTCGATCTTCAGGAACAGATCGCCGACGCGCAGCGTCACGCGCTCCGAATGTGCGACAACGATTTCGACTTCCCGCATGCCGTCGATGATCGCACCATGTCCAGGACGGCGCAGAGACCATTGAGCACTGCCGGGCTGTCAGGCGCCGATTTGAAGCACACGGTCCCGACCGCCGACTACGAGATGAACGAAGAGATGTCGCCCCCATCTGCAGGTCTGATCACGCTGCCGGCTCGTGCTGGTCGTCCCCGTCGGTTCGGCGCGGTGAGCAGATGTCGGAGCTCGCCGACCGCGGCGATCGCCGTCTCCGCGTCGTCTGCACATGGGATCACGTTGAAGACCGAGCAGCCGGCCTCGATGTACGGGCTCAGGAACTCGGCCACGTCCTCGGGTGTGCCGTAGGGCGAGGAGCGCTCGAACGGCTCGAAGGGCATCTGGTAGAAGGCCTGCATCGCCGTCGCCAGAGGCTCACGTGCCGCCTCACGCGTCGTACCAAAGCCGCACCAGACGTTGAGCGCGTGCTCGAACCCCCTCGAACTCCGGCCGGCCTCCTCCGCTCGCCGGGCGATCTCGCCGGTCACTTCGGCGTAACGACGCGGTGAGACCCAGATCCCGAGCCAGCCGTCGCCGAGCTCGGCGGCGCGGCGCACCGCGCGGGCCGATCGTCCGCCGACGACGAGCGGTATCGCGGGACGTGGGGTGGGGAGGACGAGGGCCTCGTCGAGCGTGAAGAACTCGCCCTCGACGGTCACCGGCGCGCCCGTGGCGAGTCCTCGCAGGACGCGAAGGCATTCGTCCATTCGTCGTCCTCGCGTCGTGGGGTCGACGCCGCAGATCTCGACTTCGTGTGGGTCCTCGCCGCCGATCCCGACGCCGAGCGTGAGCCGGCCCGGTGCGATCTCCGCGATCGTCGCGAGTTGCCGTGCCACTGGGACGGGGTGACGCAACGGCAGGAGATAGAGCGCGACGTACACCGGCAGCGCGGACTGAGCCACCAGGAGCGAGCTCGCCGTGATGAGACCATCCGAGCCCGCACCGACGAAGAAGCTCACGTGGTCGCCGACGCAGAGGTGGTCGACGCCGGCTTCGGCGATGTTGGCGAGCGTCGTGCGCGCAGGGTCGCCGCTGTGCTGATCGAGTGCGGCCGGAAAGAGTCCGACGCGGACGTCGGTCGTGGTCGTGAGGGAGGACATGACGGTGCCTTTCGTGACGGCTCGGTTGGCTCAGCGCGCGTGACCAGCGGCGAAGCCGGGGGCGGTGATCGCCGTGGGTTCGTCGAGGACGTCGAACTCCCGGACCGAGAGATCCGCGAATCGCCGGGTCGGTCGCCATGGATCGGAACAGGTCCGTGTCCCGGCGTGCGGTCGGCCGATCCTCGGTCGGCGAACAGATAGATGCCGCCGTAGGTGCCGGCCTCGGGGTCGGCGATCCACACCTTGGCGAGCAGCCCGGGCCAGGTGCTGAAGGCGGGCGCGAGCGTGGCGACGTGGGCCTCGTAGTCGGCGGGAGTGACCCCGTCGAGCCGGAAGGTGACGATTCGTGCGTGCATCGGTGATCCCTTCGGGAGCGACATTGCGTTGATGACGGGGAGACCGTACGAAGCGGTGCCGCGGTGCGGCATCCGCTGTTCGCTCCATTCCGCCGAGTGCGCCGGAAGGCCGAGACCGCGTCGGAATCCGGTTCGGGCCGCGATCACGGGACGCGGCCCTAACCTCCGGACATGGAGTCCGAGCGGGTCGCAGACCGCTTGGCGGTGGCAGCAGCCGAGGCGCTGGTCGGGCGGGAGCGGGAGCGCGATCAGCTGCGCGCGTGGGTGATGGACCCCGACGGACCGTCGGCGGTCTTCGTGCACGGGCCGGCGGGCATCGGCAAGACCGCGCTCGTGACCGGCACGCTCGTCGGTCCGACGACCGTCGTGGTCGACGGTCGGGAGGTCGAGCCGACGCCGGCGACGGTGCTCGACCATCATCGGCTCCGTCCTCGGGCTGGGGACCACGCGCACCCACGCTGGAGCAGGTCGCCGACGCGATCGCCGCAGCATCGGTGGTCGCGCTCGTCGTCGACAGCTACGAGCGCTTCGGGGTCGTCGACGGCTGGCTGCGCAACCGGCTCGTGCCGTCGTTGCCCGCCCACACGACGACCGTGCTTGGTCGGGCGCAACCCGCCCAACGTCGCCTGGCGGACGGCGCCGGGCTGGCGGCCGCTCCTCGTGGACGTGCTCGTCGGCCCGCTCACCGAGGCCGGCGCGGCCCGAACTCGTCGCCCGCAAGGGCCTCGTGGGAGACCGGGCCGAGCGCGCGCGGCGCTTCGGGCGTGGTCACCCACTCGCCTTGGAGCTGGCGTGCGAAGCCCTCGTCCGCCACCCCGACCTCGTCGTCGAGGACGCGCCGCCGGCAGAGGTCGTCGAGGAGCTCGTCGAGGTGCTGTTCGACGACCTCGATCCGGACGTGCGCGAGGTCGTCGAAGCGGCCTCCGTGCTCCGGCGGGTCACGGTGCCGGCACTCGCCGCGGTGCTGGGTCGGGACGATGCGGCGGCGGAAGCGGCTTGGGTGGCACTCCGCGACCTCCCGTTCGCCACCGTTCGTTCCGACGGCCTGGAGCTGCAGCCGGTCGTGCAGGACGTGACGGCCACCCGGCTCGAGCTGCGCGATCCCGGCCGAGCCCGCGACCTGCGCCGCCGCGCCGCCCGTGTCGCGCTCGCGACCGTGCAAGACGCCCCGAGCTGGGCCGCCACGGCCGACCTGCTGCACCTCGTGCAGAACCCGGTCGTGCGGAGCGCGTTCCTTCCACCCGCGGGAGCCCAACACCCGGTCGAGCGGGCGACGGCCTCCGACCTGTCCGAGATGCTGGCGATCACCGAGCGACACGTCGGGGGTGACGAGTGCGCCTGGATGGAGCGTTGGTGGCATCACCATCCCGAAGGCTTCTCGGTGTCGCGCGGACGCGGAGCGGTGGCGTGCAGGCCTTCAGCGTGGTCGTCGAGGCCGCCGCGGTCGCGCCGGAGCTCCGGGCGGACGATCCCGCGGTCTCGGCGATGGCGGCCGACCTGCAGCTCCGGCCGCTCCGTCGAGGAGGCCGCGCGCTGCTCGTCCGCCGGATCCTCACGTCGGAACGAGGGACGCAACCGTGCCCGGAGCTGGGGTTGATGATCGTCGATCTCAAGCGCACGTACCTCGAGCTACGCCCCGACCTCTTGCGCGTGTACGACACCGCGCCCGCCGACGGACCCCTCGCTCCGACGGTACGGGCGCTCGGCTTCGCGCCCGTCGCCTCCGAGCGCGTCGGTCGACCTGTGGGCGCTCGAGATGCCCGCCGGCAGCGTCGACGCCTGGATCGCGGGTCACATCGAGCTGGAGACGTCGGTTCCGCTGGCGGCGGCGTCGACCGCGGATCCGTCCGGGCGAATGGCGTCGCTCAGCGCCCGCGAGCGGGAGGTCCTGGCCGCGCTGGCCGACGGCCTGACGAACCGGGAGCTGGCCGAGCGGCTCTTCATCAGCGAACGCACCGCCAATCGTCACCTCAGCAACATCTTCACCAAGCTCGACGTGCGGAACCGGACCGCCGCAGCCGCGATCGGCGATCGAGGCGGGGCTCGCCGGCTGAGCGCATCCAGCCGTCGGTGGAGCGAACGCTCCATACCCGCGATGGAGCGTCGCGCCGATGCCCCCGCTCCCGCCGCTCCGGGATGCTGGTCGCATGACGAACACCACCGACACCATCCCGACCCTCGAACCGCTCGCACTCCGCCGTGCTGGACGAATCGATGCTCTCGTCGTTCCGGAGCCGCGCCGCCGACCTCGACCGCACCGGCCGCTTCCCGCACGACGACCTCGCCGATCTCCGCCGGGTCGGTTGGCTCACGGCGGCCGCGCCGCAGCGCTTCGGCGGCTTCGGCCTCGACCTCGCCACGCTCGGCGCGGAACAACGCCGGCTCGCCCGCTACGCGCCGGCGACCGCGCTGGCCACGTGCATGCACCACTACTGGGTCGGCCTGGGCGCGACCCTCGACGCCTTCGGTCACCCGTTCGGCGGACGCATCCTCGGTTGGGCCCGCGACGGCGAGATCCTCGCCTCCGGGCACGCCGAGATCGGCAACGACATCCCGATCGCGCTGTCGACGACCCGGGCCGAGCGCGTGCCCGGAGGCTGGCGGCTCCACGGGCGCAAGCAGTTCGGCTCGCTCGGTCCGGTCTGGGACCGCCTCGGCTTCCACGCGATGGACGCCAGCGACCCGTCGCGGCCGATCGTCGTGCACGGGTTCGTGGCCCGCAGCACCCCTGGGGTCAGCGTCGTCGAGACCTGGGACGCGCACGGCATGCGCGCGACCGAGAGCCACGACACCATCCTCGACGGTGCGTTCGTCCCGGACGAGGACGTGCTCTGCGTCGTGCCGGCCGGCCCGCCCTCCGACCCCGTGCTCGGCGCCATGCTCGTCTGGGCGCTGACCCTCATCGCCAACGTCTACGTCGGTGTCGCCGAGCGGGCACTGGAGCTCGCCGTCGCGGACGCGTGTCGCCACACCTCGATCGCCATCCCCAACCGCACGATGGCCCATCACCCACTCGTCCAGCAGCAGGTGGCGCACATGCACCTCGAGCTCGACGCCGCCCGGGCGGTGGTCGACCGGTTGGCACTCGACTGGGTCGAGGGAGTCGACCACGGCGAACGCTGGCCGGTGCAGATCTTCGCCGCCAAGTGGCGGGCGGCCACTGCCGCGATGACCGTCGTCGACGCCGCGTGCGACGTGGTGGGAGGCAGCTCGTTCCGTCGTGGCTCGGAGCTCGAACGACTCTCCCGCGACGTCCGGGCAGCCCGCTTCCACCCGGGGACCGATGCATTCACCCACGAGACGATCGGGAAGGCGCTCCTCGCCGTCGACCCGAACGGGCCGCGGTGGTGACACGAGCCCTTCGCGCCACACGAACCGTCGCCTCGGGACGCCCCAGTTCCGGGGCGACGGTCGTGTCGGCCCATCCGAGACGCAGGTCCGACACGACGAACGCCAGCGTCCCGAGATGTGCCGCGCTGAGTACTGTGCGCGCTGGATGCAGCGGGTCGTGGCAGTCGTTCTGGGGATATTCATGCTGGCCGTGAATACCGCCACGGCTGCGTCGGCAGCCGCGGCCGTGGCCGACTGTGCACCGGGGGTGAGGCCCTACGACGGTCTGCCCGGGGCGGCGCTCGTCGCGGAGGTTCACGTCAGCAAGGATCGCCGGCCGGTGTCGTACGTGCGGTGGCGCGGCACGGTCCCGAGCTTCGATGGAATGCCGCTCTCCGTGGACGTCACGATCCCGTGCGGCGCACGCGGTCCTCAACCGACCGTCGTGATGGCGCACGGCTTCACCGACGACAAGACCGTCTGGGAAGAGACCGGCAAGAGCGACACCGTTCACTCCATCGACCGCCCGGCCACCAACGACCGTTGGAACAACATTTGGTTCGCGTCGCGTGGTTACGTGGTGCTCAACTACACCGCGCGCGGTTGGCGTGACTCGTGTGGCCCTGACACTCCCGGCCACAGCACCGCCGCGCCAGCGCCCCAATGCGCACCGTACGAGTATTGGATCCATCTCGACGACAAGCGCTGGGAGGTGCGCGACGTGCAATGGCTGACGGGCGGGCTCGTCCAAAGCCGCGTCGCCGACAAGGCACGCCTTGCAATCACTGGTGGCTCGTACGGAGGAGGCCCCGCCTCGATGGCGGCCCTGCTCGCCGATCGCGTGATGTGTGGCGCTGCTCCCACGCCCGCAGAGCTGGGCATCGATCCGTGCAGGGGAAGGGACAACGGTCAGCTCGCGCCATGGAAGACGCCCGATGGGCGGACGAAGCTCACGTGGGTTGCCGCGCTGCCGATGTACACGTTCGGGGACCTCATCCAGGTCCTCGCGCCCAACGGACGCGGCACCGACGGCTGGAAGCTCGCGCCGCCCGACGGCAACCACAGCACACCGTTCGGCGTCCCGCTCCAGAGCACCGTCTCGGGCTTGATCGCCGCGGCGCCGCTCTCGGGCTCGCTCGCGCCCCCGGGCACCGACGCTGATAGCGACATCACGGCCTCGACCAAACGGCTCCTCGCGGGGAACCCATTCCCTCCCGAGGACCCGACGGTTGCCGCCGGAGTGCGGTCCTACCGCGAGTTCAAGTCACCAATCACGATCACCCCGCAGGGTCGCGTACCGATCTTCTGGGTCCAGGGCCTCACCGATGCGCTGTTCCCGGCATCCGAAGCACTGTCGGTCATGAACCACGTGCGCGCGTCTGATCCTCACTACCCGTTCAAGCTGTTCCTCGGCGACATCGGCCACGACTACGCCGCGGAGCGGCAAGACGAGTGGGACCTCGTGAAGCCGCAGATGAACAAGTTCCTTGACCACTACCTCCGGCCGCGACGCACGCCGAGAGCGGCGACGTTCGACGTGGGTGCGACGCTGACGCGCTGCCTCGACCATGACGCGAAGCTGCGGTACGTGCACGCGTCCGACTGGCAGGCACTTCACCCCGGGCACATCACGTTCACGAGTCACGCAACCGGTTCAACTTCCGCGGGCGTTGCAGGACCGGCGGGCGCGGCCACCGATCCGATCTCGACGGCCACGTTGCCGGGACCCAACTCGTACAAAGGATGCCGCATCATGCGGCCGTCCGATCCCGATCCAACCGTGGCGACCTACGAGTTCCCGGTCAAACAGAACCTTGCACTCATGGGCGGCCCCGTGGTCGATCTCGAGTTCTCGACGACGGGTGCCGGTGTGCCGCTCAGCGTGCGGGTGTGGGACGTGCTTCCCGACGGCAGCGCGCAAGGATTGGTCACGCGTGGCACCTACCGCGTCGACGGTCCCGCCGGCCCCAACCGGAAGGTGCGATTCCAGATCCGACCGCAGGGCTACGTGTTCCCCGCCGGGCACCGTCTCAAGGTCGAAGTCACCGCAAACGACTCCCCGTACTTCCAGGCCAGCAACGTCGCCGCGGACGTCACCATCGCCAGGCTCTCACTGACGCTGCCGCTGCTCGACAAGAACGCAACCCACACCTCGTGAAACGTTCTCGAGGACATTCGGCACGATCACCGCGCGAGCTGCGGAACATCGTGTGACCACAGAGCTCGCTACCCGTCGAACCCCGCTCGTTGAGCGTGCAGCTTCACCGTGTCGGAGGAACGCAGGGTCCTGAGAGCCGACAGGTCACGCTGCGAGCCGAACTCGTCGCGGATCCTGGCTGACGCAACCGATCCACTTCGTTGACGACAGCCGGGCCGACCGACGCAGTGCCCACCCGACACCTCCGCAAGGTTGCGGAGTCGGTGTTGCATGCGCAGGCGTTCGGGGAGCCCGATCGCTGCCGCCTTGGTATCTTCGTCACGCCGCTGGACGAGGGGGCGACGGTGGAGACCGACTACCTGGTGATCGGCGCCGGCGCGGTCGCGATGGCGTTCGTCGATGCGCTGATCGAGGCTCCCGATGTCGACGTGATCATGGTCGACCGTCGGCCTGCACCCGGTGGGCACTGGCTCGACGCGTATTCGTTCGTGAAGCTGCACCAGCCATCAGCCAACTACGGCGTCAACTCGACGCCCCTGGGGTGGGATCGCGTCGACCGCGACGGGCCGAACCGAGGCTTCCACGAGCTCGCCAGTCAGGCTGAGATCTGCGCGTACTTCGACGAGGTGATGCGACACCGCCTTCTGGCGTCCGGTCGGGTTCGCTTCTTCCCTATGAGCGACTATCTGGGAAACTGCCGCTTCCGGTCGACGCTCACCGGTCAGGAGTCGAAGGTCGTGGTGCGGCGCCGGGTCGTCGACGCGACGGTTCTTGCATCGCGCGTGCCCGCCACCGAGCCTCCGCCCTTCGAGGTGGCGGAAGACGCTCGCTGCGTACCCGTCGGGGAACTGGTCGGCGTCGCCAAACCGCCCGACGGCTTCGTCATCATCGGTGCGGGCAAGACGGCGATGGACGCGTGCACGTGGCTCCTCGAACAGGGCACACCGCCAGAGGCCATCACCTGGATCCGGCCGCGCGACGCGTGGCTCATGAACCGCGCGCATTTCCAACCAGGCGCAGGTGCGATCGCGACTCTCGAGGGTGCGGTGCTCGAGCTGGAGGCGGTGGCAGCGTCCGGCTCGGTGGACGAGGTCTACGAGCGGCTCGAACACGACGAGGTGATCCTCCGGATCGATCCATCGGTCCGGCCCACCATGGGCAAGGGTCCCACCCTGACCGTCGCCGAACTTCAGGGGCTGCGCCGGATCGAGAACGTCGTCCGATTGGGCCATGTACGTCGCATCGAGCGCGACCAGATCTTGCTGGACCACGGATCGATTCCGACGACTCCCGGAGCGCTTCACGTCCATTGCGCGGCGCCCGGCCTGCCGCGCGTTGTCCCACGCCCCATCTTCACCGACGACACGATCACGCTGCAGTGCGTCACTCGCCAGAGTCCGACACTCTCCGCGGCGGTCACCGGCTTCCTCGAGACGACGGATCGATCTGCCGCCGAGAAGAATCGACTCCTCCCACCGAACCCCTACTCGGACACGCCGTTCGACTTCCTGCGAGCGGTACTCATGGGTATGCGCACCGAGGCGGGGTGGAGCGAGGCGCCCGACCTCCAGGTGTGGCTCGATGAGTCGCGGCTCAACGTGGTGAAGGATCTGGGGTCCGCGGTGGACGCCGCCAGGCTGGCGGACCTCCAGGTCCGCTTCTTGACGGCGCTGTTTCCCGCGCTGGACAGAATCCGAGAGTTCGGAGCTGCTGCGACCCCGTCCGAGCAGGAGCTCCTCTTCGATGCCGATGGCGGCGCCGCTGCGTCAGCGACTGAGTAGCCGCCGAGTAAGGCCCCGGCCACCACGACGTACTCCTCGGGTACGCCACGCCCTACCCGAACGAACGAGTGCACGTCGGCGCTGTCGCTGGCACCAGCCTTGGTGTC
>CAVWPR010000013.1:0-105144 GCA_963756815.1 uncultured Acidimicrobiia bacterium | reverse complement strand
AGACGAACGCACCGACCAGCATCGCGATGGTGCGGCGGCGGTGTGTCGCAGCTTGCTCGTGGGGTGCGGGCCCAGGCCAGCGAGCAGCCGACCATGAGCACTGCGGCCACGACCCAGCCGGAACCGGGAAATCGCATGACGCGGTCCAGCGCGTTCGCTGCTGCGATACGAACGAAGTCGACCACCGAGGCTCGCGCCGGTCTGGCTCTTCCCGAAATTCTCGTGACCGATGATAGCGAACCAGGTGAGGTAGGCGACCGCGAGTGGCGCCGTGTGGAACGCGGCGACCCGCCAGCCACGGCGCGTCAGCGTCGCGACGCCGACGACGACGACCATCGTCACCGCGACCCCGGAACACAGCAGCCCCAAGAACCCGGCGAGAAGTCCCAGAGCGTCACGGCGGCCGAGCGGACCATCGTGATCGGCGAGGAGGAGTTGCACGAGTCCGAACGCGATCGACGCGACGAACGTCACGCCGAACGCCCAGAGGATGTTCTCGTCGCCGGATCCGAAGAACAGCAGGAGCAGCGCGGTTGCGGTCGCTATCCAGGGTCGAACGCCGGCGTGTGTCGCCACGACCCAGACCAGCGCCACCACGATGACGTGGCTCACGATCGACATGAGCATGTACGGCAGGTAGCTGTGGAGTCCGAACACGGTCCAGACCGCGCGGTACATCAGGATCGGAATCGTGGACCAGTGCACGACGTGCGGTCTGAAGAGATCCGAGATGCTGGTGGCGTGACGAGCAGCCAGGAAGTCCCAGTCGTCGTACCGGAACCAACGGCCACGTCCGAGGTGGGCAAGCACCGGAATGGCGACGACGAGGGCGACGATCAGCGCGATCAGCGCCAGGCGGTCGGACCGTGATGCATCAGGACGACCACGACCAGCGTCGCCGCCGCGATGATCTACGGCGATGTCATCGGGCACGACCGGCCGCCCCAGACGAGCGCGAGGCAGGAGTCCGCCCACCGATGTCTCCCCGGTCCGCGACGGTCGCCTTCCACAGTCTCCGGATGCCGAAACGCGGCATTCCGGGGAACGGTGCATCATTTCATCGTACCGCTCGTCCATCGCCGGTGATCGTCAGTTGCGGGGCAGGTCGCGGAAGGTGGCGGTCTTGTCGGGCCGCGCTTCACCGGGCAGCCCGAGGACCCGCTCGCCGAGGACGTTGCGCTGGATCTGCTCGGTGCCCCCACCGATGCGGACCGACCACTGGTTGAGGAACAGCTGCTGGAAGGTGCCGTCGTCGGGCGCGTCCGCGCCGATGAGCATGCCGTCCGGTTCCGGGCGCGCCTCGCCGGGGAGCCCGAGGACCCGCTCGCCGAGGACGTTGCGCTGGATCTGCTCGGTGCCGCCACCGATGCGGACCGACCATTGGTTGAGGAACAGCTGTTGGAAGGTGCCGTCGTCGGGCGCGTCGGCACCGATGAGCATGCCGTCGGGTCCCTCGAGCGCGAGCGCCAGATCACCGTCGGCCGCGACGCGCTGGGACACCGCCAGCTTCATCACCGAGACCTCGGGACCCGGGGGGAGCCCGGCCTTCGCACGCGCCTTCGCACGCTGCCCGAGCCAGTTGAGCAGCTCGAACCGCGTGTAGGAGCGGGCGAGGTCCTGGCGGATCGTCGGGTCCTCCGTCCGGCCGCAGCTGCGCGCGAGCGCGAGCAGCGACTTGAACCCGATGCCGGAACCGCCGCCGCCGATCATCTGGCGCTCGTTGCCGAGCGTGGTGAGCGCGACGCCCCAACCCTTGTCGATCCCACCGACGATGTTGTCGACCGGCACGCGGACGTCGGTGAGGAACACCTCGTTGAAGTGCGCGTAGCCGGTGATCTGGCGCAGCGGTCGGACCTCGATGCCGGGGGAGCGCATGTCGACCGCGATCCAGGAGATGCCCTGGTGCTTGGGGACGTCCCAGTTGGTGCGGGCCAGCATCATCCCCCAGTCGGAGAAGTGCGCGCCGGACGTCCACACCTTCTGACCGTTGACGACGAGCTCGTCACCGTCGCGTTCGGCGCGGGTCGTGAGACCGGCGAGGTCCGAGCCCGCGCCCGGCTCCGAGAAGAGCTGGCACCAGACGTGCTCGCCGTTCAGCATCCGCGGCAGGAAGAACTGCTTCTGCTCCTCGGTGCCGTGGCTGATGATCGTCGGCCCGACCATGCCGATCGCGACCATGAACACGCCGCTCGACACCAGGAACCGCGACTCCTCCTGGGCGAAGATCCGGGCCTGCGCGGCGGTGCCGCCCCGCCCGCCGTACTCGGCCGGCCACGTGATCCCGGCCCAGCCGTGGGCCGCGAGCGTCGCCTGCCAGTCACGGCACTCCTGCACGTGGGCGGCCTCGAGGTCGGCCGACATCTCCCGACCCAGGGGACTGGTCGATGCGCCGGGCGGCTTCGGCTCGGCGTGCTCGGTGAGGAACGCGCGGGCGGCGAGACGGAACTCGTGATCGGCGGGGGACTCGTCGACGACGGCATCGGGCACGATCGGGAAGGTAACCGACCTCGTTCCCCGGTCGCCCCTCCACCGCCCGCGTCCGGATCGTCGCCTCTGGTGCGACAGGATGGGCGAGATGTGGCGGGCGACGATCAGCGGGATCCTCGCCCGCAAGGTGCGCCTGCTCCTCACCGCGCTGGCCGTCGTGCTCGGCGTGACGTTCGTGAGCGGCACCTACGTCCTCACGGACACGCTCCACGCGTCCCTCAGCGAGGTGTTCCAGCAGTACGCCACCGGGAGCGACCTCGTGGTCGCCGCGAAGCAACAGGTCGGCGACCGGACGACCCAGCGCCAGCGCATCCCGTCGGTCCTCGCCTCGGAGGTCGCGAGCGTCCCGGGCGTGGCCGCGGCGACGCCGTTCCTCCTCGGTGACGCCAAGCTCATCGAGAAGAACGGCAAGGACGCGATCCAGCCGCTCGGCGCGGTGACGCTGGGCATCTCGTGGGCCGGCGGCGACTCCGTGGGCCCGGCGCGGGTCGTCGAGGGGCGGCGACCGGTGCGCAACGGCGAGGTGGCCATCGACGCCGGGACGGCGCGACGCTACGGCTTCTCCGTCGGCGACCACGTGCGGGTGCTCCTCACCGGCGCGGCGGAGCCGTTCCGGATCGTCGGCTTGGTCGCGCTCGGGGACCGCAAGGACCTCGGCTTCGCGACGGTGGCGGCGTTCGACCCCAAGACCGCGGCGCGCGGCTTCGCCGCCGAGGGTCTCGCGGACTTCATCTTCGTGCGCGCCGATCCGGGTGTGAACGTGCGCACGCTGCAACACGCGATCCGGCAGCAGGTGGGTGGCGCGCTCGCCGTCGAGCGCTCGACCGACTTCGCCGCGCAGCTGCAGCAGCAGGTCGACGAGTTCCTCTCGATCCTCAACGACCTGCTCCTCGGCTTCGCCGGCATCGGCCTGCTCGTCGGCGGCTTCATCATCTTCAACACGTTCACGATCCTGATCGCCCAACGCACCCGCGAGCTGGGCCTCCTGCGCGCGATGGGCGCGAGCGGTACGCAGGTGGTGGGCTCGGTGCTGCTCGAGGCGCTCGTGATGGGTCTCGTCGCGTCCGTGGTCGGGTTCGTCGCCGGGATCGGCTTGGGGAAGCTCCTCCTCTGGGCACTCCCCGGCTTCGGCGTGCCGGTCCCCGCCCGCTCGCTGGTGGTGCTGCCGCGCACGGTGCAGGCGTGCGCGGTCGTCGGCGTCGGCGTCACGATGCTCGCGGCGATCGTGCCGGCGATCCGCGCGGCGCGGACGCCGCCCATCGCGGCGATCGGAGACCTGCGCGTCACGAGCCGGCTGCGTTCGGTGATCGGACGCGCGATCACCGGCGTGCTGGTGACCGGCGTCGGTGCCGCCGTGGGCGCGTACGGCGTCTGGGGACCGCGCCCGCTCGACCAATCGGTCGCGATCGCGTTCATCGGCGGTTTCCTGATCTTCATCGGCCTCGTGGTGCTCGGGCCCCTGTGCGTGCGCGGCCTGGCCGCGGTCATCGGACGGCCGCTGCCGACCGTCTTCGGCATCACGGGCGCGCTGGCGCGCGGCAACGCGATGCGCAACCCGCGTCGGACGACGGTGACCGCGGCGGCGCTCGTGGTGGGGTTGGCCCTGGTCGCGATGGTCGCGATCTTCGGTGCGTCCCTGAAGGCGTCGGTCGGGACCGCGCTCGCCGACGTGAAGGCCGACGTCATCATCACCGCGCCGGGGTACGCCGGCTTCTCGACGGAGATCCGTGACCGCGCCCTGCACACACCGGGCGTGACCGACGCGGTCGGGTTCCGCTGGGGTCAGGCCGCGGTCCAGGGGAACGAGGAGACGGTGAACGGCGTGACGCCGACCGGCTTCAACCGCGTCATCGACTTCCGGTGGCAGGGCCCGACCCCTCACCGCATCGACCCCGACGAGGTGTTCGTGTCGTCGCTCGAGGCCGACAGCTACCACCTGAAGGTGGGTGGCTCGACGGTGATCCAGTTCCCGCGCCTCGGGCCGACGCAGCTGCGCGTCGCGGGCATCTACGAGACCCGACGGTTCTCGGGTGCGTTCCCGATCGACTTCCTCGTGTCCGACCAGCTCTACGACGTCGCCTTCGGCGGCGCGCCGCAGGACACGCTGCTGTACGTGGCCGCCGCGCCGGGGCGCGGTGCCGAGGTGGTGAGCGCCTTGCGGCACGACCTGCGGACGCCGTTCCCCAACGTCGACGTGCAGACCCCCGCGCAGTACGGCGACTCCCGCCGGTCGTTCCTCGACCAGTTCCTCAACATCTTCGTGGCGTTGCTGCTGCTGTCCGAGCTGATCGCGGTGCTCGGCATCGTGAACACGTTGATGCTGTCGGTGTACGAGCGCACCCGCGAGCTCGGGTTGCTGCGCACCGTCGGGACCACGCGCCGCCAGGTGTGGGGCATGGTGTCGGGCGAGTCGGTGATCATCGCCGTGCTCGGGTGTGTGGTGGGGATCGGCGTCGGCCTGCTGTGGGGCTGGGGCGTGATGACCGTGCTCCAGAGCCGGTTCACCGACGACATCGTGATCCCGGTCGGCCAGCTCGGTTGGTTCGTGCTCGCGTCGGTGGGAGCCGGGTTCGTGGCCGCGCTGCTGCCGGCCTGGCACGCGAGCCGTCTCGACGTGCTCGAGGCCATCGCCCACGAGTGAGCGGCGAGAGCCTCGCAAGGCATGCTGCTAGCTTTGATCGCCTCCACCGGGCGATGAGCTCAGCGGTCCACATCGACGCGCTCAGCTGCGGCTCCACCGGGCGATGAGCTCAGCGGTCCACACCGACGCGTGCTAGCTTGGGCGGCTCCACCGGGCGATTAGCTCAGCGGTAGAGCACTTGCATGACGCGCAAGGGGTCGGGGGTTCGAAACCCTCATCGCCCACCGGTGAACACGCAGGACAGCGAGGGCTCCGGCCCTCGCTGCTTCGCGTCGGCGTGCCGATGGTGGAGCCGACGCCGGTGGTGTGACGCCTGGCGGGGTTGCTTCCGTGGCCCTGCCGCGCCCGCCATGATGGCGTGATGGACCCGATCCGGATCACGGCCACCTCGGGGCGCATCGAGGTCACGGCCGAGTCCCGGGACGACGTCGCGGTCGAGCAGGGCCAGCAGCACCCGATGGGTGGCGTCCTCGAGGTCCAGGGGACGTCGGCCGGCGTCCGGATGCGCGTGCCGGTCGGGTCGGACCTCATCATCGGGTCGCACTCGGGCGCGGTGCGCCTCGGCGGCGACCTCGGCAACGTGCGCGTCACCACCCGCAGCGGATCGATGGAGATCGAGTCGTGCGCGTCCCTGGACGCACGCACGGTGTCGGGTCGGGTCGACGTCGGCAAGGTCGCCGGCGACGCGCACGTGAAGGCGGCGAACGGGCGGGTCACGATCGCCGAGGTCGGCGGCACCCTCACGGTCACCTCCGTGTCCGGCAAGGTCGAGGTCGCCCAGGCCGGAGGATCCGTGCACGCGACGACCGTGAGCGGGCGCGTCGAGGTCGGGATGACCGGCGCGGCCGACGTGCGGGCGGAGTCGGTGTCCGGTCGGGTCAAGGTCGCGCTGCCGGCCGACGTGCGACCGAGCGTGTCGATGCGGTCGGTCAGTGGCAGGTGCGAGAACGAGATGACGGCCGGCGACGACTGCCGGGTGACCTGCCGCTCCATCAGCGGCCGCATCACGGTCCGGCCGGGCTGAGGCACGCTGATGGCATCGGTCACCGGCGCGATCGTGTTCACCGACCTGGTCGGGTTCACCGAGTTCACCGCGACCTCGGGCGACGAGGAGGCGGTCCGGCTCCTCGGTCTCCAGGACCACATCGTCACCACGCTCCTGCCCGACGATGCCCGCATCGTCAAGGAGCTCGGCGACGGTCTGATGATCTTCTTCGCCGAGCCCTGCAGCGCGGTGACGACGATGCTCGACGTCCTCGATGCGTTCGCAGCCGCGGCCGACCGTGACGAGATGCCGCTCTGGGTGCGGGTGGGTGGCCACTGGGGGTGCCCCACGGTCCGCGGTGCCGACCTGGTCGGCCACGACGCGAACGTCGCCGCCCGGGTGGCCGACGTCGCCGCGCCGGGGGAGCTCCTCGTGTCCGAGGCGCTCGTGGGCGCCGACGCCCACGGAGGCGTCGCGTTCGACGAGGTCGGTCCGGTGATGATGAAGGGTCTGCCCGAGCCGGTGTCGCTCTTCCGCGCGGAGCGTGACCCCCTCGCACCGGTCCGGAACGACGCGGCGGGGCTCGTAACCTGCGGGGAGTGATCCTCCGGAGGCACCGTGCCCGCTGACGGCTTCGTCCACCAACTGCCGGACGCCGACCCGGACGAGACCCGTGAGTGGATCGAGTCGCTCGACGCCGTCGTCGACCGCGCCGGGACCGCTCGGGCGCGGTACCTCCTGACGCGTCTGCTCGACCATGCCACGGCGCGCGACGTCGGCCTGTCGGCCGCGATCTCGACGCCGTACGTGAACACCATCCCCGCCGAGCAGGAGCCCTGGTTCCCGGGTGACGAGGACCTCGAGCGGCGCATCCGTGCCTTCGTGCGCTGGAACGCCGTCGCGATGGTCGATCGGGCCAACCACCGGTTCGAGGGACTCGGTGGGCACCTCTCCACGTACGCGTCGGCCGCCTCGCTCTACGAGGTGGGGTTCAACCACTTCTTCCACGGCAAGGACGACGGTGCGCACGGCGACCAGGTGTTCATCCAGGGTCACGCGGCGCCGGGGATCTACGCGCGTGCGTTCCTCGAGGGTCGCCTGACCGAGGAGCAGGTCGAGTCGTTCCGGCGCGAGGTCGACGGCAACGGGCTGCCGTCGTACCCGCACCCTCGCCGGCTGCCCGACTTCTGGGAGTTCCCGACGGTCTCGATGGGGCTGAGCCCGCTCAACGCCGTCGCCCAGGCGCGCATCAACCGCTACCTCCTGCACCACGAGCTCGCGGACACGAGCCAGGCGAAGGTGTGGTGCTTCGTGGGCGACGGCGAGATGGACGAGCCCGAGGCGAAGGCCGGCCTGTCCATCGCCGCGCGTGAGCAGCTCGACAACCTGATCTTCGTCGTGAACTGCAACCTGCAGCGCCTCGACGGTCCGGTGCGCGGCGGCGGCAAGATCATCCAGGAGCTCGAGATGGCGTTCCGCGGCGCGGGCTGGAACGTCATCAAGGTGATCTGGGGACGCGGGTGGGACGCGCTGCTCGCGGCCGACGTCGACGGCGTCCTCGTGCGGAAGATGAACGAGACCGTCGACGGCGACTTCCAGAAGTACGCGACCGAGTCCGGTGCCTACATCCGGGAGCACTTCTTCGGTCCCGACCCGCGCCTGCGCAAGATGGTCGAGCACCTGTCCGACGAGGACCTGCAGAAGCTCCCGCGCGGCGGCCACGACTACCGCAAGCTGTACGCGGCGTACCGGGTGGCGACCGAGCACCGGGGGAGTCCGACCGTCATTCTCGCCAAGACGGTCAAGGGGTGGACGCTCGGCAGCTCGGTGGAGGCGCGCAACGCGACGCACCAGGTGAAGAAGATGACCGCCGCGGAGTGGGCGACGTTCCGTGACCGGCTGTACATGGACATCCCCGACGACGCGCTCGGCGAGCTCGCGCCGTACGCGCGGCCGGCCGAGGACTCGCCCGAGGTCGCCTACCTGCGCGCCCGTCGCAACGTGCTCAACGGTGCGCTGCCGCGACGGGTGAGCGACGCGCCGCCGATCGCGCCCGTCCCCGACACGGTCTGGGCGGAGTTCCGTGCGGGAACCGGACCGAAGCTCACCGCGTCGACGACGACGGCGTTCGCCCGACTGATCCGCAAGCTCCTCGCGAACCCCGACGTGGGGCCGCGCGTGGTGCCCATCATCCCGGACGAGGCGCGCACCTTCGGGCTCGACGCGCTGTTCTCCGACGTGAAGATCTACTCACCGTTCGGCCAGACGTGGGAGCCGGTCGACGCCGGGCTCCTGCTGTCGTACCGCGAGGCGCGCACGGGACGGGTGCTGGAGGAGGGGATCAGCGAGGCCGGCTCGATGGCGTCGTTCACGGCCGCGGGCACGGCGTACGCGACGTGGGGTCAACCCCTCGTGCCGTTCTTCATCTTCTATTCGATGTTCGGGTTCCAGCGGGTGGGCGACCTGATCTGGTCGTTCGGCGACCAGCGCGGGCGCGGGTTCCTGCTCGGCGCGACCGCGGGCCGCACGACGCTGACGGGGGAGGGGCTGCAGCACTGCGACGGACAGAGCCAGCTGCTCGCGAGCGCGGTGCCGACGTGTCGCAGCTACGACCCGGCGTTCGCCTACGAGGTCGCGGTGATCATCGAGGACGGCCTCGCCCGCATGTACGGGCCTGATCCCGAGGACTGCTTCTACTACCTGACCCTCTACAACGAGAACGTCTCGATGCCGGCGATGCCCGCGGGCGTCGAGGACGGCATCCGTCGCGGTCTCTACCGGTACCGCGAGGCGGAGGGCGGCACGCACCGCGCCCAGATCCTCGCGAGCGGGATGTTGATGGCGAGCGCACTCGACGCGCAGCGCCTGCTCTCCGAGCGGTACGACGTGCACGCCGACGTGTGGAGCGCGACGAGCTACAAGCTCCTGCGCGAGGACGCGATGGACTGCGAGCGCTGGAACCGGCTGCACCCGACCGAGCTGCCGCGCGTGCCGTACGTCGCGCAGCAGCTCGACGAGCGCTCCGGTCCGGTGGTCGCGGTGACCGACTACCTCTCGTTGGTCTCCGACCAGATCGCGCGCTTCGTCCCGACGCCGTTCGTGTCGCTCGGGACCGACGGCTACGGCCTGTCCGACACGCGGGCCGCGCTGCGGCGCCACTTCGAGGTGGACGCGAGCCACATCGTCGTGACCGTGCTCGCGCAGCTCGCGCACGAGGGCGCGGTGGACCCGAAGGTCGTCGGCGATGCGATCCGCGATCTCGAGGTGGATCCCGAGGCGGCCCCGCCGCGCTCGAGGTAGGGAGGACCGGGCCCGGCGCGCTCAGGCGCCGCGGCGGTTGTACTCCTCGTCCGGGTCCCAGGGCTCCTTGTCCTTGCCGTCGGCGTCGTCGTCCTCGAGGTACACGACCCCGGCGTCGTCGTCGTCGATGTCGGCGAGGCTGCCGCCGCGCTCCCGGAACATGCCGTCGTCGAAGCCCTGCTTGAGCTCGCGGGCCTCTCGGAAGCGACGCGCTCGTCCTTTTCTTGGCACGATTCACCTACCCCAGTGGGCCGGTCGTCCGTACAACGGCCGTTGATTATCTCGCATCCGGCGACGGTGTGCCGAACACTTCCTCAGGAGGCGCCCGGATCCGGCTCCGGAGCGCCGTCCGGGCGCAGGAACGCCCGGTTTCCGTAGTGGTCGAGGTGCACGATCTCTCGGACCGGTCGGCGGGTGGTGGGACCGTACCCGCCTTTGAGCGGCCAGCCCAAAGGGATCACCGCGCAGGGCGTCACCTTCGGTGGCAGCCCGAGCGTCCGCCGGGCCTGGGTGCGGGACCAGAGCGGCAGCGTGGTCAGGGTGGCCCCGAGACCGAGTGACCGGGCCGCGAGGAGCAGGTTCTGCACCGCCGGGAAGATCGACCCGAAATAGGCGGCCCGGGCCATGGCGGTGGGGCCGGACCGGCCGTGGAGGCACGCCACCACGATCACCGGCGCGTCCTCGAAGTGATCCGCCTGGTACTGCACCGCCGCGAGCATCCGCGCCGCTTGGAGGTCACCCCGTGCTCGGCTGCGGGCGACCCGCCGGTACACGGAGAAGGCCTGGCGGTTCAGCCGGGCGAGGGCGTGCTTCACGTCCGGGTCCCGCACGACCACGAACTCCCAACCCTGCTGGTTGCTGCCCGTCGGCGCCTTGGTGGCGAGCTCGAGGACCGCGAGCACCGTGTCGTCGTCGACCGGGTCCGCGCGCAGGCGCCGGACCGCACGCTGAGTGCGCATCGCCTCGGCCAACGGCATGTTCAGGCCGTCGGCAACCTCTGCGTACTCCGGCATCCGTCCCCCTCGCGCGGCGGCGCATCGTATCCGGGCCCCTGCGTCGCGTCGGTGGTGGCTATCCTCGACGGTCCCGGGCGATTGGCTCAGATGGTTAGAGCGCTGCCTTCACACGGCAGAGGTCGGGGGTTCGAGTCCCTCATCGCCCACCGGAACAGCCGCAGGTCAGAGCATCTTGCGAGCCTCGTCGCGTCTCACCTGCGAGGTGCTGAAGTTCAGGTCCGCGGCAAGATCCTCAGTCGCAGGGGCGCTCGACGAGGAGTTCGACGTAGCGCTCGGCGACGAGCGCGTACTACAGCGGTTCGAGTTCGCCGCGGTCGAGCGCAGGGCCACGGGACTCCAGACGGTCCTTCCAGCGGAGGAACGGCTGCTCGACGTAGAACCAGGACAGCACCGTGCATGCAGCGGTGATCGTGAGCGCGAGTCCGACCCGCGGTATTGGCGGGATCGACTGGCCGTAGTGGGCGACCGCGTTGAACACGAGGAGGTGCCAGAGGTACAGCCCGTAGGACACCACACCGAGCGTGCAGAGCGGCCGGAATGCCAGCGCCCGCGCCGGACCAACGTGTGCCTGGAAGCACGGCAACCAGGAGCACGGCGCAGGCGGCGGCCACGAGCGTGTAGCCGCCCAGGTACAGGAACGACTCGTCGACCTGCACGCTGAATGCACAGACGAGGAACACGATGACCGAGATCCATGCCGCCGCCGGCAACCAACGGTGTCGGGAAAAGAAGTCGCGTGGGGCTTCCAGGCCGCCGAATCCGATCGCGACGAGCGCGCCGATAAGCAATGAGTCGGCGCGAAAGTCTGTACGGATGTACATCCACAGCTAGAACATCCCGTCGTTCCAACGCATGGCGCCGGTGCACCGCGATTGCGCCGATGGCGACGACGATGACTGGCACCAGAATCCGCCGGCGGCCCCGGGTGGCGATGAGCAGACCGAAGAGCAGGAGCGGCCACACCAGGTAGAACTGTTCCTCGACCGAGAGCGACCACAAGTGGCCGACTCCTGGTGCGCCGATCAGCACTTCCCTCCAGTTGTAGTAGTAGAGCAGCAGCGACTGCACCGTGCTCCGTTCTACGGATGCCGGGGTGTGCAGCGAGCTGGCGTAGATCGCCTGGGCTACGAGCACGACAGCGAGCGCGGGATAGAGGCGGAGCACTCGTCGGCGGTAGAACGCACCGAGCCGAATCGAGCGGTGCGACCCGAACTCCCTGATCAACAAGCCGGTGATCAGAAAGCCGCTCAGGACGAAGAAGAGGTCGACGCCGAGGAAGCCACCCGGAAGCAACGTGGTGTTGAGCGACGCTGCAAACTGCGCTCGGACGTGGTGAAACAGCACCAGGAGGATCGCGACGCCGCGGAGCCCATCCAGGGCAGCCATCCGTGGCCGCACCAGACTCCTCTGCCCCGCGCACGGTGGGGAGTCTCGCGCCGTGAGCGCTCGGCGCAATACTGCCGGTGTTGAAACGCGGGAGTCGCGGGCCGAGGACCGAGGGTGCGGATCGCCGGCGACAGCCAGGTGTACCTCACGGCGGACCGGCTGGATCGACGCCGTGGCCGCTGCGGGCTACCCGGCGTCGACATCCTCCGGGGTGGGCACGGTGTCAGGAGAGCTGCGCTATGTCACCTGGCCGAGCCGTCCCGACATCACGGTCACAGTGATCGGGGTGAACGACATGCGGTTCCGTGTCGCGACAGCCGTGATCGAAGCCAACGTCGCCAGGTATTGGGCGCGCTTCGGCGCCGTCGTGCAATGTCGCCGTCGAGGTGCCTGTCACCAGTCCGTACGGGCTCAACGTGCTCGCGCCGCCGTACAACGCGTGGCTCCATCGCCACGCCACCGTCACCGTGCCGTGGGCGAGCATGGTCACCGCCCACCCCGACTACGTGATTCCCGACGGCGTACACCAAACCGAAAAGGGAATGGCAGCGTTCCGTGCGGCGATTGTGGCTGGCGTCAGGCAATGCCCCTGACCGGTCGCTGGTGACCGCGCGCAAAACGTTCTCGACGGGCAGACCCGCACGTTGCGGATCGTGAACATGCCTCGGAAGCGAACACCCCATCGGCCTCGGGACGCGAACGCACGACTGCCTTCCTGCCGACCAATTGCCCATGCAGGAAGGCAGTGGACGCTCCGATAGCAGGGTATGAGGCAACTCGTGCGATCCGTCGTCGACGCCGTCCTGTCGGCCGTGGGGACCGCCCGCATGCAGGTCCTCGGTGAAGCGCAGGACTGCGAGTAGTCGACACCTGGGCTCGTACTCGCGGGCCGGCGCGAGGTTCAGCCGCCCGACGCGCAGTGTCGGTCGCAGATGTAGGCCCCGGACGGCTTCACGATGTTCGGGGCGCGGCCCGGGGTGAAGATCTTGACCGGGACGGCCCGCATCGGAGCGCGGCAGGTGGGGCACGTGATGGTCCGGCGCATCCGGGGAGGATAGGTCGAACGACCCATCAGCGCACCTCGGCCGCGCCACGGTGCACTCCGTTGTGCGCCGTGGCTGAGAGGAGGGCGCGAGACGCGCCTTCGGAACGGGGCCCGAACGCAGCCGTCGAGTTGCCCTCCGGCGTTGCTGTACCCGGAGGTGCCTCCACAAAACGCACCGGCCCGGCGCGACGGTCTTCCCGAACCTGAAGCCCACGCTGGTTGCGACTTGCCCGCTGCTGCCAGCCGGTCCCTCTGCTCGGCCTCACCAGTACGTGCCGGGTTCGGGCGTACCGGCGTCGAGCAGCTCGACGACCCGGGCGGAGCGCGGCGTCCTCAACCCGCGGGGTGACGAGCGCGCCGGCTGCCCGACGCGCCCTTGCAACGCGGCGACGAGCTCGGCCTCCGGGCACCTCGAGCAGGTGTCGGCATGCTCCTGAAGATCCGTTCCGACGAGGTCGTGAAGATCGGCATGCCGGGCTGGTGCCCGCGATCGAGGGTCGTCCAACCGCCGAGGCGCGAGTTCACGACCGGTGACGCGCGAGTTGGTCGGGGGTTGTGATCGGACCGGTCGAGCCGCGTCCCGAGCACTTCACCCCTGGGGGTGTTGCGGCCGGCCATCAGGAGCGAGAGGCTGACGCGGTTCGATCGCCTCATCGTCCGAAGGCCGCCGTCATGGGAAGGGAAGTCAGCTTCGCGCTGACCGGTGAGCTCGATCTGGTGTCCAAGCCTGCCGTCGCAGCCGCGCTCGGGCAGCTCCTCGGAGACGGCGTCGACGTCGTCGTCGACTGTTCCGACCTGACCTTCATCGACTCGTCGGGCATCCACGTGCTCATCGACGTGCGGAACTCGCTGGAGGCCGCGGGACACCGCCTGCGCATCACGAACGTGTCCGGTTCGCCGCGACGCGTGTTCGAGATCCTCGGGCTCGAGGATCTCTTCGGCATCGAGCCCGACGACGGATCGCCGCCGTCGGATTGACCACGGCGGCCGACGCCACCGGGCGACCGGAGTGCGGCGGTCAGGTGGACGGAACCGTGACCGCGGCGCAGGTCGCGTCGGCGTGCGTCGTCCGGCCGGCCGTGATCGTGGCGTGACCGCGGCACGAACCCGCCGGCAGCTGCCCCACGCTGCCCGAGATCGAGTAGCGGCCGGGTGGGAGCCGGAAGCGGAACGCCTGCTTCTCGAGGCCCCCGACGTGTTGCGTCGCGACGATCTCGCTGCCGTCCAGCACCTGGATGTTGCCCTCGGGACGGGTGCCGGCCTGGTCGCCCTTCGTGACGACCGTGCCGGTCAACGTGCCCTTGTCGTCCTTCGCCGCCGGCGCGCCGGACGAGCCGCACGCGGCTCCGACGCCGCACAGCACCGCGAGACACACGATGAATCCCTGCCGCATCGGCCCATCATGCCTCCTCCGCCGGGGTGGTGGGGCCGGCGGGGGTGCGGTCAGCGACGACGGTGCCGGCGCCATCGCGCCGTCGGCGACGTGCCACCGGTCGGCGACGGTCCGGATCCTCGCGGCCGACCCCGGCAGGGCCGGCTGGGTGCTGCACTGGATCGCCGAGGTACTCGCACGGCTGTGTCTCCCCGTGCTCGCGGCGGGTGCCGAGCGGGTGGCTCGGCGGGCGGCCGAATCGAAGGTATGCCCGCGCCCGCGTCGCGCCGAGCACTCTCGGCGTCTCTTCATGGGCGTGTTCGCCGCTTCTTCTCCCGGTCGTCGCGCGGCGCACCTGCGAGCGTGTCACGACTGGTTCTCGACCGGCGATCGGTGCCCGCTCGGCCCGATGGTGGGTCCGGGGCGACCCGACCCCACTGCGGGCGCGCCTACCATGCGGCCCTTGAGAAGCTGGGGTGCAGGCCGGAGACCGCTCGCTGCGCACGCGCGTGGCACTCGCCGCCGCGGCCCGGTTCCGGCGTTCGACGGGGGTTGACGATCGTTCGTTCAGTGCTGGGCGTCGTGGCCGCCCTCGCCGCGCTCGGTGCGCTCGTCTTCGGGGCGGATGCGCTCAGGCGTCGCTTCCTCGCCGGGACGTCGCGCCCCCTGGCGCTGCTGGCCGACCTGGTGCTGGTCGCCACCCCCGTCGTGACGGTCTCGCAGCTGCTCGGGACCGTCGGTCTCCTCCGCGTCGCCGCGTTGACCCCGGCACTCATCGGCTGTGGGATCGCCATGTGGTTCGTGGGTCGCGCCGGCGGTTCCGACACCCCGACCGCCGACGCAGGGGACGCCGTCGCCGTCGTTGCGGACCGGAACACGGCGGTCACCGCCGCCGTCGCGATCGGATCGATCGGTGTCCTCGTGGCCTCCTGGCTTCCCCGGCTCGTCGACGCGTTTCGCCACGGACCACTGACCATCGACTCGATGTGGTACCACCTGCCGATCGCGGCTCGCTTCGCGCAGTCGGGCTCGACCCTCGGTCTCATGTTCGTCGGCGGGGGCGAGTCACTCCCGACCTTCTACCCGCACACCTCGGAGCTGCTCCACGCGGTCGGGATCGTGTTCCTCGGCCACGACACCCTCACCCCGCTCCTCAACCTCGGTTGGCTCGCGGTCGCACTGCTCGCGGCCTGGTGCATCGGGAGTGCGTTCGGCGTGTCGCAGCTGTCCCTGGCCGGGGTCGCCATGGTGCTCGGCGGACCCCAGCTGGTGATGTACGAAGCCGGTCAGGGCATCAACGACCTCCTCGGTATCGCGCTGATCCTCGCGGCGATCGCGTTCCTCGCTACCACGTGGCGCGGTCACCAGGCGACCGCGGGCGTGGTGGTCGCGAGCCTCGCGACCGGGCTCGCCCTCGGGTCCCGCGTGACGGTGATCGGCCCCGCCGCGGTGCTGACGATCTGCGTCATCGCCTTTGCCCCGCGTGGCGACGCGTGCGTATCGGCGCGTGGTGGCTCGGCGGCATGGCGCTCACCGGCGGGTTCTGGTACATGCGCAACCTCATCCGGGTCGGGAACCCCGTTCCGGCGGTCGATGTCTCCCTCGGCCCGTTGAAGCTCCCGAGCCTGGATCTCCCGGGGTTGTCGACCCTGTGGTCGCACATGTTCACGCGGGCGACGTGGAGTCGCGACCTCCTGCCCGGCTTCCGGTACGCCATGGGACCGGTGTGGTGGGCTGTCGTCGCGATCTGCGTTGGCGGGCTCCTCGTGGCGGTCGTCACGCCACGAATCGACGGAGGATCCGTCTGATGGGCATCGTCGGGCTGGCGAGCGCCGTCATCTACCTCTTCTCGCCGCAATCGCTCGGTCTCTTCGGGACCGCGTCCTTCTTCCGGTACGACGTGCGCTACCTGGCGATCTCCTTCACGCTCGGATCCGTGGCGGTCGCGGCCCTGAGCGCCCGGTTCGGTCCCCGTGTCGCCAATGCGGGGCGGTCGTGTTCGGCGCGGCCCTCCTCGCATCGCAGCTCGACCGCCACCTCTGGCCGTTCGACGGCGCGAAGCCGCCGGAGCTCGGGCTCCCGTCGCTCGGCTCGCGTGCGCTGGCGCTCGGGATCACGGCCGGGGTCGTGGTGGTCGTGCTGCTGATGTTGATCATCAGGTGGGCGCGTGCCGGGTCCGGACCCGGAGCGCTTCGGGGATCACTTCCGTTGTACGGGGTGACGGTCGTCGTCGTCTTCGTCGCGCTGCTGGTGTTGCAGGGCTTCTACGTCTCGCGCCGGTACGCCGACGCGCCGTTCTTCCCGAAGACGTACCGCTGGGCCCGCGACCAGCACGGCAAGCGCATCGGGCTGGTCGGCACGTTCCTGCAGTACCCGTTCACCGGGAACCGCGTCTCGAACCACGTGCAGTACCTCGCGGAGCGCCGGTCCGACCTCGAGTCGTCCACCACGATCACGACCTGTCGGGCATGGCGGCGTGCCGTGGACCGTCAGGACCTCGACTTCGTCATCGTCACGACACCCGGCTACCCGGTGGCGGGAGGGCTCGCGGCTCCGGAACGCTCCTGGACCGAGTCCGACCCTCGCGCGGCTGGTGCTCACCGACACCTCGGGTTCCGCGCGCTCGTGGCTCTATGCCCTCGACGGACGACTCGACCTGTCCACCTGCCCGCCGCCGAGCCCGGCCGACGGGAGCAGGGGATGAGCGACGGACACGCCCGCGCTCGACGAGCCACCGGTCAATGGCCCGTTGACCTTGGTGGTGCCCGTCTTCAACGAGGCCCACCGACTCCGACAGACCGCTCCTCGCTCGCCGACTACGTGCGCTCGTCCCCTGACGGGCGGCTCGTGTTCGTCGACGACGGCAGCACGGACGGGACGCCGGAGCTGATCCGAGCCTTCATCCGGGACCGCCCGGCTGAACGCATCGAGCTCCTCACCTGCCCGCACCTCGGCAAGGGTGCAGCCCTCGAAGCCGGGCTCGCCACGGCGCCGTCCGGCATCGCGGCCTTCTGCGACATCGATCTCGCGACGCCGCTGCCCGAGCTCTCCGTGATCATCGAGGCCGCGACGCGCGCCCCGGTGCTCGCGATCGGCTCACGCGGGACGGCCGTGTCGCGGCTCGTACGGCGGCAGCGTCGCGCCCGCGAGCTCCTCGGACGCGCGTACAACCGCGCCATTCAGCTCTCGGTCGTCCCCGGCATCACCGACACGCAATGCGGCGCCAAGGCCGCCGACGTCACGATCTGGACCGCGCTCATGCGTCACTCCTGCGAAGAGGGCTTCGCCTGGGACGTCGAGGTCATCGCGATCGCGCGCGCCCTCGGCATCCCGGTCCAGGAGGTGGGGATCGAGTGGCGCCACCAGGACGGCTCCCGGGTCCGGCTCGCGCGCGACGGACTGAGGATGTTGCGCGCGATCCCCGCGTCCGTGCCACTGTGGCCACAGTGCGCGACGTCGGTGACCGCGGGCGACACGCCCCGGCGTGTTCGGCGACGACAACGCGCTGCGCCTCTCGTCCGCCGACGTCGAGCACTGGTGGTTCCGGAGCAAGGCGGCGTTCGTCTCGATGAGCATCCGGCGATACTCACGACGTTCGGGTCTGCTGGTCGACGTGGGCGCCGGGTCCGCCGGTGTGACCGCGACGCTCGGGTGGCCGCCGAAGCGCGCGCTGGCCCTCGACGGCAACTTCGACCTCGTGTCGGCGGCGCGGCACCGACACGGCCTGCTGACGGCGGTCAGCGACGGTGGTGCTCTGCCGCTCCGGGACGGTGTCGCGGCGGTCGTGTGCGTGCTCGACGTGATCGAGCACGTCGCGGATCCGGGTGCGATCGTGCGGGAAGCGGCCCGGCTCGTCGAGCCGGACGGTTGCGTCATCGTGAACGTCCCTGCGCACCCGTGGTTGTGGAGCGAGGCGGACGAGATCCTCGGGCACGTTCGGCGCTACACCCGGCGCTCGCTGCGTCGTGAGCTCGCACGCAACGGTCTCGAGGTCGTGTGGATGTCGCACGTCTTCTCGTGGTTGGCGCTGCCCGTGTGGCTCCGGCGACGGGGGCGGGGCGAATCCGTGGAGAAGCTGGCCTCGACGTCTCCTCGCGCGCCATCTCCTGGACCAGCTTGGTGCTGACCCGCCTCGAGGGCTTCGTGACGCGGTTCGTCTCCTTGCCCATCGGCACCTCGGTGCTCTGCGTCGCTCGTGTCACCGTCGCCGCTCCAGCCGGGGAAGAACCGCGCCCGTGATCGACCACGACGACGCGCTGTTCCAGCTGCAGCAGACGCTCTACGACTCGCGCAACCCGACCCGTCGCTGGCTGCACCGAAGCCGCCGCGACTGGATCGTCGGTGCGATCGAACGCTGGGGGAGTGGATCGCGTCGCGCGCTCGAGGTCGGTCCCGGCTCCGGCGTCTACCTCCCGACTCTCGCCACGGTCGCCGAGGAGGTCGTCGCGTCGGACATCGAGCGGCGCGTATCTCGATCGCCTGGCGCCTGCAGCCTCGGCGTGCGGCGCCGACCTGGTCTGGGACGACATCACGCACTCGCACTTCACCGACGCCCAGTTCGACCTCGTCCTCTGCTCCGAGGTCATCGAGCACATCCCCGACGGACCGGCCGCGTTGCGCGAGATCCGCCGGATCCTCGATCCGCAGGGCGTCCTCATCCTCTCCACTCCCCAGCGCTACAGCCTGCTCGAGGTCACATCGAAGGTCGCGTTCCTCCCCGGGTTCATCCAGCTCGCACGTCGGGTGTACCGCGAGCCCGTGATGGCGACGGGACACATCAACCTCATGACCCGCCGCGCGCTGCCGCGACGCGCTCGACACCGCCGGTTTCGACCCCGTCGAGCAGTTCGTCGCCGGCCTCTATCTCCCCGGCCTCGCCGAGACGCTCGGAGACCGCGCGGTGCGGATCGAGGTCGCCGGTCAGCATCGCCTCAGCGGCACACGCGCGCGCAGGGCATGCTCTGGACCCAGTTCGTTGTCGCCCGGCCACGCGGAACCGCCGTCGCACCCGGCGATCGCGCCGCGATCGGCTGATGGCCGTGCTGATAGCTTCCGACCCTCCCGCGGGCGAGAGCGACGAGGCGCGTACCGCATGAGCGAGGACCTCCGGGCCATCTATCGCCGGCGATTCGAGCCGGAACAGGCCGCGCGCCACGAGGTCTGGCGGGTCCTCATCGACTCCTGGTTCGTCCGCTACCTCGAGGGCGTCGACTCGGTGCTCGACCTCGGCGCCGGCTGGGGCCACTTCGTCAACCAGGTCGACGTGCCGAACCGCTACGCGATCGACCTCAACCCGGACGCGCCGAACCGACTCGCCCCCGGTGTCGACCTCGTGGGGACCGACGCCACCCGGCCCTGGGAGCTCGACGCGGGGTCGCTCGACCTCGTCTTCACGAGCAACTTCCTCGAGCACCTCCCGAGCCGGGACGCCGTCGCCGAGGTCCTGGCGCACGCGCGCCGGTCGCTCCGACCCGGCGGACGCATCGTGTGTCTCGGACCCAACGTCCGCTACATGCCCGGCTCGTACTGGGACTTCTTCGACCACCAGGTGCCCCTCACCGACCGATCGCTCGCCGAGGTGCTCGAGATCGGCGGGTTCCGGGTCGACGAGCGGATCGGCCGCTTCCTTCCCGCCACGATGGCCGGCCGCCGCGTCCCGCCCTCCTTCCTGATCCGCGCCTACCTCCGCGTCCCGCCGGTCTGGCGACTCGTCGGTCGACAGTTCCTGGTGACGGCGACCCGGCAGCCATGACGGTCGAGGTCGCCGGCTTCGACGGCACCGAGCGGTGCCGCACCCGCCTCGAGGAGCCCGACCGCTACGCCGAGCTGTTCCGGTCACTCGATCCGCCCGGCCCGTGCTCGATCCGCGGCGCCGGTCTGAGCTACGCGCTCGCGAGCGCGTGCGACGGCGGGACGACGGTCTCGATGCGCCATTTCGATCGGATCCTCGACTTCGACCCGGCGCAGCGCTCGGTGACGGTCGAGGCCGGGCTCACGGTCGGTGCGCTGCACGACTTCGCGGTCGGTGCGGGTTGCTACTTCCCGGTGCTCCCGGGTCATCCCTCGATCACCGTCGGCGGGTGCGCGGGCTTCAACGTCCACGGCAAGACCCAGCACGACGTCGGGCACTTCGCCGATCACGTCATCGCGTTCACGCTCTATCACCCCGACCACGGCGAGGTCCGCTGCACCGAGACCGACGACGGACCGCTCTTCGCGCTGACCGCTCGGCGGCATGGGCCTCACCGGCTGCATCATCGACGTGACGCTCCGGCTCCAGCCGCTCGCCGGCGGGTCGGTCGCCCGGACCGCGCACCCGGTGCGGAACCTGGACGAGGCGGTCGAGCTCATGCGCTCGCTCGACGCCGACGCGCTCTACTCCTGGAACGACCTCAACGCCCGCGGCGACCGGTTCGGAGCGGGCGTGGTCTACGAGGAGCGCTTCGTCGCCGGCGCCCGGCCGTCGCGGGTCCGCTACCGCCGTCTCCGACCGAGGATCCGCACCACGCCGCGGCTCTGGAACGCGGCGACGGTGCGCGCCGTGAACGATCTCTACCCGCGGCGCGGACGCGCTCCGTCCGGTCCGGATCAGCTCGGCGCACGACGCCGCGTTCCCGATCAACGGGAGCGAGGCGTACTACCTCGGCTTCGGGTCCACGGGCTTCCGCGAGTACCAGATGATCGTCCCGCACGCGGCGTGGTCCGAGGCAGTGCGCGCGCTCGAGCGTGCGATCGCCGCCAGCGGCGCACCGGTGACGCTCGGATCGCTGAAGCTCTTCGCGGGACGCCGCGGTTGCTCTGGTTCGTCGACGACGGCATCTGTGTGACGATCGACGGCGCCGCCGACGAGCGCACCGTCGCGCTCTTCTCGCGGCTCGACGCGATCGCCCGCGACGTCGGCGCCCGCGTCAACATCGCGAAGGACAGCCGGCTCGAGCGCACGACGGTGGCGGCGCTGTTCCCCGAGTACGACGACGTCGGCGCCGCGCTGGAGCGCTTCGACCCGAAGCGGCGCTTCGACTCCGCGCTCCGTCGCCGGCTGGGGCTCTGAGGATGGAGACGCCCGCCGCGGTCGTGGTCGGCGCGAGCAGAGGGGTGGGCCGCGCGCTCGCCGACGCGCTCGCCCGCCGGGGCTTCGACCTCGTGCTCGCCGCCCGGAGCACGCGGGATCTCGAGGCCGTCGCCGCCGACGTCGCCGTCCGGTACGGGCGGCGAGCCGTTCCCCTCCCGCTCGACCTCGGCGCGTCCGCCGACGAGATCGAGGCCTGGCACGCTCGTTGCGCGGCGCTGCTCCCACGGATCGACGCCGTCCTCGTCACGGTCGGCGCAGTGGACGACGACGACGACGGCGTCTCCGACTGGCGGCTGACGGAGTCGCTGATCGAGACGAACTTCGTCGCCGTGGCGCGCCTCGTGCGGCCGTTCCTCCTCGAGTTCGAGCGCCGCGGCGCGGGCACGCTCGTGGTCTTCTCGAGCATCGCGGCCGCGGCCCCCCGGCGCCGCAACGTCGGCTACGCAGCGGGCAAGGCCGCGCTCGAGTCCTACGCGCGCTCCCTCCAGCACCGGTACGCCGGATCCGAGATCCGGGTCCAGGTGTGCGCCCTCGGGTACGTCGACACCGCGATGACCCGGGGCGGGAGCTGCGCCTGCCCGTCGCCGACCCGGCCCGGGTCGCCGACACGATCGCGGACGGTCTCTTCCGATCGCGCCGATTCCGGTATCTTCCGGGCTTCTGGGGCCCGATCGTGGCCATCCTCCGGCGCCTGCCGTGGCGCATCTACCGCCGGTTGGACTTCTGAGGGGATGAGATGGTCGAGCGGCCCGACAGTCTGAGCATCTTCTTCCCCGTCTTCAACGACGAGCGGACCGTCCGGCGGGTGGCGGAGAAGGCGATCCGTGTCGCGTCGGAGCTCACCGACGCGTACGAGATCGTGATCGTGAACGACGGGAGCCCCGACGACTCGGGTCGACTCGCCGCCGAGGTGGCGGCCGAGCACGACTGCGTGCGGGTGATCCACCACGAGCGCAACCTCGGCTACGGCGCCGCGGTGCGCACCGGCCTCGCCGCGTGCCGCAACGAGTGGATCTGCTTCACCGACGGCGACGACGAGTACGACCTGTGGGACCTGAAGAAGCTGTGGCGCCTCCGCGACTTCTACGACCTGGTCATCACGTTCCGCTACGTCCGGCGCTACTCAGGATTCCGCATCGTGATCTCCCAGGTCTACAACCGGCTGCTCCGGCGGCTCTTCTACACCCGCTTTCGCGACGTCAGCACCGGGCTGCGCCTCGTTCGGCGCGCCATCGTCGACGACATGGAGCTGACCTCCGACAGCCCGTTCATCGGCGCCGAGATCGCGATCACCACGATGTTGCGCGGCTACCGGGTCGGCGAGCTCGGCATCCAGATGTTCCCCCGCGAGTTCGGGAGCGGGAGCTCGACGTCACCGGAGAACATCTACCGGACGGTGGTCGACATGGTGCGCTGCCACCGACGGATCTTCTCCCAGAACTACGGGCTCCCGCTGGAGGGGGAGCACGCGCGCTCCCGCCCGGCCCGCCGCCCGTGACCGCGGGTCCGCCGCCGGTGGGATCACGCCGGCTCACGCCGGCCCGTGCGTGGTTCCTGGTCCTGGTCGTCGTCCTCGTCGCCGCGGTCCCGCTGCTGCTGCACTGGGGTCGACACCAGTGGTTCTTCCTCGACGAGTGGTCGTTCCTGGTCAATCGAGGTCTCGGCCATCCCTCGACCCTGCTGGCGCCGCACAACGGTCACTGGGTCACGGTGCCGGCCATCGCCTTCCGGGTCCTCTTCCAGATCTTCGGGCTGCGGTACCGCCCGTACCAGGCGGCCGACGTCGTGCTCCACCTCTGCGGGGTCGCGCTGATCTGGGCGACGATGCGCCGGCTCGGCGTCCGTCCCTGGTTGGCCACGTTGACCGCGGTGCCGTTCGCGTTCTTCGGCGCCGGCCTGGGGAACATCCTCTTCGCGTTCCAGATCACGCTCACGGGGTCGTTCGTGTTCGGGCTCGCGCAGCTGCTCCTCGCCACGGCGAACCCGCCGGATCGGCGCAAGGACGTCCTCGGGGTCGTGTGCGGGCTGGTCGCCATCATGAGCTCGGCCGTGGGGATCCCGATGGTCATCGGCGCCACCGTCGCCGCCTTCCTCCGTCGCGGCTGGCGCGCCGCCGCCCTCCACGGCGTCCCGCTCGCCGTCGTCTACGTGGCCTGGTACCTGGCGTACGCCCGGGACGCGCGGCACGACTTCACCTTCGGCACGGACGCCGTCGTCTTCAGCTGGCAGATGGGCCGGGCGGCGTTCGTCGGGCTCGGGCAGAACGACGTCGTCGCGGTCGGGCTCGTCGCGCTCGCGGCGCTCGGTGTCGCGGCCGCGGTCCGCACGGCGATGGCCGACCGTCACAGCCCGGTGCCGGCCGTGACCGCGGCCCTGATCGCAGCGCGGTGTCCTTCGCCGTCCTCACCGCGATCGCGCGTTCGGACGGCCGGGACCCAGGCCGCGACCAGCGGTCGGTACATCTACATCGTGGCCGGGCTGTTGCTCCCGGTCGTCGCGCTCGGTGGCGAGTGGCTCGCGCGCCGCTGGGTGGTGCTCGGCGCGATCCCGGTCGTGCTGCTCGCGATCGCGCTCCCGAGCAATGTCGACCTGTTCCGACACGTCGGCGCGCTCGGGAACCGTGACGTCGTCGTCGCGGCTGCATATTCGCCGCTCATCCGCGAGCTGCCCGCGGATACCCGCCTCTTCACGTTCCCGACCGCGCCCACGCTCGGCGCCGACCGCGGGCTTCCTGCGGCGTGCCGCCGCCGACGGGCGGCTCGCCCGTCCCCGGGTGTCGCCCCAGGAGCAGCTCGCGGCCGACGCGGCGATCGCACTGCACCAGACCGGACCGGCGCGGACCGACGCGGATGCCCCGTCCGCCCGGTGACCGCGCGTGATCCACGCCCGACGTGGGACGCGCATCGAGTTCTCCGGAGTCATCGCGGTGTCGCTCGCCGCCGGTGCGGTGCGGTCGTTCCCGCTCCGCTACGACGGCGCCGACGGCGGAACGCTCCTCGTGCGGGCCGGGCCGGTCGACCTGGTCCTCTCCGGCGTGCTCGGACCGGCGCACGTCTGCCGCATCGCACACGCGTAGCCCGAGGTCGGGGCGGGAGCGGCGCACCGCTCCGGTGACGAGGTCGGAGAGCCCGCCCGTCAGTGCGACGTCGAGGTCGCCGGCGGCGGCGCCGGCGGCGCCGCCGGCGGAGGTGGCGGGATGTCGGGGACAGGGTCCTCCGCCATGACGCCGCGATCGGCGACGTCGGCGCGCCACTCGTTGCCGTCGAAGAAGCGCATCTCGTGCGCCCGGAAACGGGTCCGGGTACCTGCCGCGCGACGGCTTCTGCGCTCGGGTGACCGACGCTGACGGTCGCGGCACCAACGCGATGATCACCCAGCCGATCCACCCGAGCAGCAGCCCGAGAACGAGGCCCAGGCCGGGTCGACCCTTGGCACGACCGATGGCGTAGCCCACCCCGGCACCGACGACCGCGCCGATGATCAGGAAGAGGACGAGATTCGACGAACCTGCCTTCATGCCGCGGGTATCGACGCGTACGCCGGATCCCCTTGACCGCTCGCTCGCCGGCCGTCGGTGGGGCAGGCTGGCGCGGTGAAGCGCCCCGGAACCCTTCCGCCCGCTCCGTGCCTGCTGCTCGTCACCGGCCTCCAGGGAACCGGGAAGTCGACCGTCGCGGAGGGGATCGGCGACGCGCTCGGTGCACCGGTCTTCGCGTGGGACTGGTTCATGGCCGCGCTCACGCCGTTCGCCCCGCTGCAGGAGGCGCTGCGCACGATGGAAGCTCGCGAGTACCGGTCGGTGGGCTGGTCACTGCTCGGGCAGGCGGCCCGGTCGCAGCTGCGACGGGGCGTGAGCGTCGTGCTGGACGGCATGGCGCGGGCCGAGGAGATCGCCGCCGTCCGCGCGCTCGGTCGCGAGGTCGCGGTGCCGACCGTCGTCGTGATGACGACCTGTGACGACCCGCTCGTGCAACGGGCGCGGATCGAGGGGCGCGACCGCGGCATCCCCGGGTGGCACGAGCTCACCTGGGAGCAGGTGGAGCGGAGCCGCGCGACCTGGTTGCCGCCCGACGACGTCGATCTCGTGGTGGACGGCACCGCGGCGGCGGTGGACTCGATCCGTGCGGTGCTCGGCCGACTGGGTCACTGACCGGCGCGGCGCCGACGGGCCCGACGCGGCTCACCCCACCGAGGGGCTCACCTCACGCGACTCGAGGTAGCGCTCCAGGGCTGCGGTCGCGGCATCGACGTCGCCGGTGGCGAGCACGTCGATGAGCAACCCGCGCACGACCGCGATCCCGAGGCGCGTGTCCGTGTCGTCGGAGCCCGCGGCGACGGCGCCGAGCCCGTGCACGGTGTCGAGCCAGTCGGCGGTGGGATCCGTCGCCGTCCCCGGGGTGCGGGACTGCGTGGCGAGGGTCTCGAAGAACAGCCGGACGAAGGGTCGCAGCTCGGGCGCCGACACCTGCGCCCAGAGCTGACGCACGAGGTCGGCGGGGGAGTCCGCGTCGACCGCCAGCCGGCGCAGGGTCTCCCGCTGGGCGGCCTCGGTGGCGGCGACGACCGCGGCGACGAGACCGTCGCGGGACCCGAAGTGGTACAGCAGCATCCGGTGGCTGCTGCCGACGGCCGCCGCCACCTCGCGCATGGACCGGTCGGCGAGTCCGTGGAGCGCGACCTCCGCCACGATCCGGTCCAGCAGCTCGTTCTTCGGGTCTCCCATCTTGCCGTCGAGTGTACCACATGGTACACTCGACGCCATGATGATTCAGGACCGAGCAGTGATCCATGCGCCCGTCGACGTCGTGTGGGACGTGACGACCGACATCGTCGGTCTGCCCGATGCGACCCCGACCATCACCAAGGCCGAGCCCCTCGACCCGGTGCCCCTGGCGGTGGGGGGTCGAGCCCGGCTCACGCAGCCGGGACTCTCGACGCGGGTGTGGACGGTCACCGAGCTCGAGCCCGGGCGGGTCTTCGCATGGGCGACGAAGGTGATGGGCGTGCGGATGACCGGGCGGCACGAGCTGCGGACCGTGCCCGACGGCTGCGAGAACGTGCTGTCGGTCGAGTTGAGCGGACCCGGTGCCGGTCTGCTCGGCCGGCTGTCCCGCACGCGCATGACGCGGTCCCTCGAGACCGAGAACGCGGGGTTCCGAAGGGTCGCGGAAGCGCAGGGTCTCGCGCGACGCCTGACCGGCCGGCTCAGTGCTCGGCGCGTGCGGCCGACTTCGCGGACCGTGCGAACTCGGCCCAGTTCGCCACCGCCTCCTCGAGTGCGACGACCCGGCGCCGTGCCGCGATCAGACGGTCGCGTGCGATCGCGAGCTGCCGCTGCGCTGCGCCGAGCTGCGCGTCGACGAGCTCTTCGGGGGTGGCGTCGGCCGGGACGCGCAGATGGCGTCGCTCCGGGAGCAGAGTCTGGTTCATGCTGCCTCGTTCGGGCCCGGGAGGGCCGGGTGATGGTCTGACGGGGGTGCACTGACAACGCCGACGCGGCCCGGTGGGTTCCCGGCGGTCCGGCGCGGCGCGGCGACCAAGTAGGATTGCGGACCCCCGTTCACCTCCGACGAGGTCGCCCATGCCCACCCCCGAGCAGGTCCGCGCGACCGTCGACGCCTACGTCGACGCCTACGCCCGGAACGACAAGGCCGCGTTCCTCGCGCTGTGGGCCCCCGACGGTGTGCTCGAGGACCCGGTCGGCACCCCGGCGCACCAGGGCGTGGAGGCCCTGGGCGCCTTCTGGGACGGCGCCAGAGAGCTGGCCGACCGCATCGAGCTGTCGCCCCGGTCGGTGATCGTCACCGGCGACGAGGCCGCGATGGTGTTCGACATCCACGCCCACATCGGCGCCGGCGGCATGCTCATCGAGGCCGTCGACGTGATGCGGGTCGACGACGACGGACGCCTGGTCAGCGTCCGTGCGTATTGGGACATGGCCGCAGCAAGTCCCCTCGAAGGCTGAGCGGGAACCCCCGCACCGACCCCCGTCGGTGTCCGAACGACTGGCCGACCGTCCCCGTGGTCGGGCAGAATGGAGAACTCATGCAGGTCGAATCCCGTGATTCCGTCTCGCTGAAGCCGGCAGAGCTCGATGTGCTGGGTCAGCTGCTGACCACGGTGGGGCTCCCAGGTATGGACACCCAGCTCGAGGGCCACATCGAGACCTTCCCGTTGATCGTCGTGGCGTCCGAGGACGACGACATCCACGGCTTCATGTTCGGGTCGCTCGAGCGCGTCGGCGGGACGCCGTGCATCCTCTGGGGCCTCGGCGCCACCCGCAAGGGACGCCAGGCCGGGCTCGCGGTGAAGGGCATGGTGAGCGAGCTCTACCGCCGTGCCGCGATCTCGTTCCCGGACGAGGACGTGCTCGTCGCCGGGCGCATCGCGCACCCCGCGGCGTACAGCCTGCTGCAGATCCTCACCGACGTCGTCCCGCGCCCCAACTACTCGCCCACGGGTGAGGAGCGCGCGTGGGGCCGGCGTCTCGCACGTCGGTTCGGATGCGACGCCCGCTACGACGACCGCGCCTTTCGCGTCGCGCACAAGGGCAAGGGCAAGCCGGCCCCGGAGGCCGTGCTCGACGCCAGCAGCGTGAAGGGTGGCGGCAAGGCCGCGACCGAGGTGGTCGGTGTGGTCGACCCGCTGCGTGGCGAAGCCGTCATCGCGTTCGGTTGGGCGACCGCCGACGCGCTGGCGAACGGCCTCGGCCACCCCGTCGCCTGACACCTCCGCATCCGGCGCGTCGCCGCTACAGCACCGCGTCCAGCGCGCCCGTCAACGCCGCCGCGTCGCGCACCGGCGCGCGGCACGTGAAGTGCTCGCACACGTAGGCGGTGCTCGTCGACCCGTCGTAGGGGCGGTCGGCCAGGAGTGGCGACAGGGCCGCGTCGCGACCTTCCGGGCTCCGCACCCCGACGCCGTGCGCGGTGACCCGACGGGCCCAGACCGTGCGGAGCGCGATGTCCGGCCCGACGATCGCCACCTCCACCGGCGGTGTGAGGGCGCGTTCGTAGGCGCCGAGCAGCATGCCGAACGACGTCGGGTACTGCGTCATCGCCGGTCCGAGCATGGCGAGCATCCGACGCGTGTCGGCGGCATGGCGGTCGTCGCCGGTGACCGCGGCGAGACGCAGCAGCGCATCGGCGGCGAGTGAGTTCTCGCTCGGCGTGGCGTTGTCGAAGAAGTCCTGCGGACGGATGATGAGCGACTCGGCGTCCACGCCGGTGGTGAAGAACCCTCCGCTCGCCGGATCGGAGAACAGCTCGCGCAGCTCCTCGGCGAGGACGACCGCATCCTCGAGCCATGCCACGTCGTCGTACTCGGCGGCAGTGACCAGTGCACCCACGAGCGCGGCGTAGTCCTCGGCGACCGCGAGGTGACGCGCCCCGCCGTCGGCCTGCCACGAGCGCAGGAGCCGGCCGTCGGGACGCAGGTGGTCGAGGAGGAAGCGCAGGTTGGTGCGGGCGGCGTCCATCCAGTCGGTGCGTTCGAACGCCGCGGCCGCCTCGACGAGCGACCGTGTGAACAACGCGTTCCATGCCGTGAGCACCTTGTCGTCGAGGCCGGGCCGGACCCGCTGCTCGCGCGCCGCGAACAGGGCGGGGAGCGAGCGGCGGACCGCGTCCGGTTTCGGCTCCTGCCGGTCCGCCTGGTGGAGGATGCTGCCCGAGTACTGCGTGTGGGGATCCACGAAGTTGCCGGCCTCGGTCACGCCGAAGTAGCGGATGACCTCGGCGGCGTCGGCGCCGCAGACGGCCTCGATCTCGGCGGGCGACCACAGGAAGAACTTGCCCTCCACGCCCTCCGAGTCGGCGTCCTCCGCCGAGAAGAACCCGCCCGCGTCGTGACGCAGGTCGCGCAGGACGTAGGCGATCGTCTCCTCGACCACCTCGCGGTAGCGATCACGCCCGGTCAGCAGGTGGCCTCGCAGGTACGCGCCCACGAGGAGCGACTGGTCGTAGAGCATCTTCTCGAAGTGCGGCACGAGCCAGCGGGTGTCGGTGGAATAGCGGGCGAACCCCCCGCCGACGTGGTCGTACAGCCCGCCGGCGGCCATGGCGTCGAGGGTCGTCGTGACCATCGTCAGCGCCTCGGGTGCGTCACCGCGCAGGTGGCAGCGCATCAGGAAGTCGAGCGTCATCGACGGCGGGAACTTCGGCGCGTTGCCGAATCCGCCGTCGACCGGGTCGAACGCCGCGGCGACGCCCTCGTACGCGCGGTCGAGCATCACGAAGTGCAGCCCCTCGTCGGAGTCCGCGATCCGTCCCGCGAGCGTGTTCGACTCGATGGCGGCGACGAGCTGATCGGTCTGCTGCGCGATCTCGTCGCGCTTGGTGGACCAGACGTCGGCGATGGCATCCAGGATCCGGGGGAAGCCGGGCATTCCGCCACGGTCGGCGGGCGGGAAGTAGGTGCCCCCGTAGAACGGGCGGCCGTCGGGGGTGAGGAACACGGTCATGGGCCAGCCGCCCTGGCCGGTGAGCGCCTGCACCGCGTCCATGTAGACCGCGTCGATGTCGGGCCGCTCCTCGCGGTCGACCTTCACGTTCACGAAGAGCCGGTTCATGGTCGCGGCGATCTCGGGGTCCTCGAACGACTCGTGCGCCATGACGTGACACCAGTGGCAGGACGAGTAGCCCACCGAGAGGAGGATGGGCCGGTCCTCGGCGGCCGCGCGTGCGAGCGCCTCCTCGCCCCAGGGGTACCAGTCGACGGGGTTCTCGGCGTGCTGGCGCAGGTACGGGCTGGTCTCGTGGGCGAGTCGGTTCACCCGATCGAGGCTACGGGGTCCGCGATCACACGCCGAGGCCGGTGAGCGCGCGCCCGAGCGCGTCGGGATCGGCACCCGGCCGGCCGAGCGAGGCTTCGATCGGGGCCAGGGCGGCGCGGACCTCCGCGATGCGGGCCGGGTCCTGCTCGACGCGGTCCCGGAGCTGCGCCAGGCGCCGCCAGAGCGCCTCGTCGCCGAGGACCGTCGGTACCGGCGCACCGAACGGGACGGGCACGTACGCCGAGACGCAGGGGTTCCCCAGGGCGGCCCAGGCCCGGATACCGGGCTCGCTCCCGGTGCCGGACCCGACCGCGACCACCATCGACGCGGTGGTGTTCTGCAGCCCGACGACGTGCATGCACACGGTGACGCCGCGATGGTCCGGTCCCGGATCGGTGGGTGGCGCCACCGCGGCCGGCAGCCCGGGCGCACCCCAGGGTCCGGTGCCGTGGTCGCGCAGCGCCGCCATCACGTCGGTCGGCTCGAGGTCGTCCCGGCCCCGGGTCACGCAGCGCGCCGTCGCCGCGAGCCGGTGGTCGGCGATCGTCGTCGGGATCCCCGAGTGGCGGTACGACTGGAAGTCGGTGCCGGGCGGGACGTCGGAGGACGCCCGGGTCCAGTCGGTGCCGAGCGAGATGCGGTTCGAGATCGACGCGCCGGCACCGATCGGGCGGGCCGCCCACGTGCGGTCGCAGGTCTCGACGATCCACCCACCGGTCGCGTCGGCCACCAGGAACGAGGAGTCGTACGGCGAGAACGTGTCGCGCTCGCCCGACCCGCCCTGGCCGTGCCGCTCGATCAACGCGGTGATCACCTCGACCGCGTGGTCGGCGCTCCGGCCCCGTTCGAGTCCGAGCCGGACCAGGTCCATGCCGAGGAGCGCCTCGGGCCGCGCCTTCGGCCGGCCGGCCGTGTAGAGCTTCTCGTTGCCGATCGCGACGCCGTGCTCGTTGACGCCGTGCTCGACGCCCCACAACCAGGTGGGTCGCGAGCCGAGGAACGCGGCCGCGCCGGCGTCCTCGAGCTCGAGGTACTGCGTGCGGACCGTCCCACCGGCCGCGCGGACCGGGGAACCACTCCACCACCTGCGGCTCGTCGGGCGGGCGGTCCGAGTTCTTGCCGAACAGCAGACCCGTTCCGCCGAGGACCGCCAGCGTGTCGCACACGCTTATCTTCCTGGGCCGGCCGGGCGGACCGGCAACGAGCGCGCACCACCCGGACCCGAGACTCCGGCTCCGTACCGGGAGCGCACGGCCCAGATCCTCACCGAGCCGCGCGCGGCCGCGAGGTCGGCCAGCTCCGCGGCGTACGCGTCGACGCCGAGGGGCGCGCCCGTGGCCCGCTCGACGAGCTCGTCCCACCGGCACGACCACCCCGGAGCGAAGAACTCGGTGCGGAGGAACGCACCCGCGGCGGGCCGGCCCACGATGCCGCCGAAGCGCTCGAACAACGTCGCCTGGAGCTGTGACGCGACGAGCTCACCGAGCAGGTAGTTCTGGTAGTAGACGGGGGCGAGCGCGACGTGGATCTTGGCCGCCCAGTCGGGCGCGGCGCGACCGTCGGGACGCGTCAGCAGCTGGAAGCGCTCGACGAGATCCCACCACCGGGCGTCGTGGTCGGCGTCCGGATCGGCGTACAGGCCGCGCTCGAAGTTCGTCATCACGAGCACCCAGCGGGCGAACGTGAGCATCATCGTGAGACGCCGGTGCGCCAGGGCGCGCGCCGCGTCCGCCACGGCCGTCGGATCGACGCCGGCCACCGCGGTCAGCCATTCCGGGTCCAGCGTGAGCCGGCCGAAGAGCATCGCGACGCCCTCGGTGGTGAGCGGGTGCATCGTGCGGAGCAGCCACGGGAGCTCCGCGTCGACGTGCAGGTCGTAGACAGCGTGCCCGAACTCGTGGAGCATCGTCTCGGTCCACTGCTCACCCGGCACGTTGTTGCACAGGACGCGCACGTCGTCACCGCGGTTCACGTCGATGCAGAACGCGTGCTGGCTCTTGCCCGGCCGCGGGAGCAGATCGCTGCGGTCGAGCACGGGGTCGACGTCGAGCTCGATGCCGGTGTAGGTGGCGCGCGTCAGGGCGACCTGGTCCGCGTCCGCGAACCAGGGGTCGAGGTCCAGGTCCGTCCCGATGGGCGCGGACTGGAAGAACACGTCGTCGTAGTGCCAGGGCCGGAGCTCGGCGACCGGGACGCCGAAGCGCGCCGCGCGCCGGGTGTCGTCCCCGTCCTTCCACGCGCGGAACCGGTCGCGGGTCGCGTCGTCGATGGCGTCGAGCGTGCGCAGCAGCTCGTCCTCGTCGAGCTCGGCGGTGGCCAGGCTCAGCGCGAAGTGGTCGCGGTGGCCGAGGGCGCGGGCCGCGGCGTTGCGGCGGTGGGCGAGCTCGCGCACGCGGTCGCCGACGGCCGCGCCGACCGTCTTCGCGGCCTCCCACGCCCGGCGGCGCAGCTCGCCGTCGTCGGAGCTGCGCAGGATCTCGGCGATCGCGTTGTCGTCGACCTCGGCCCCGTCGAGGACCGGACGGTGCGCGTTGAAGGTCCCGTCGATCGACGCCTCGAGCCGCACGATCTCCTCGCGGATGTCGGCGGGCACCTGCTGGGGCAGCATGCCGTTGCGGAGCACGTACAGCTGACGGGCGACGCCGTCGGGCGCGCGGTCGGCGGCCTTCTCGACGGCGTCGAAGACCGCGGCATCGGCGAGGGCGGCACGGAGCGCGAGGTCGGTGCTGATCCGCTGCGCCTCGTGGGCCTCGGAGACGTCGGTGCTGGCGTCCCACCACGCGAGGTTCGCGGCGAGGTCGAGCGGCGCGAGGCGGGCGGTCATCTCGTCGACGAGGGCCTGGCCGTCGGACATCCGGGCAGTGTACGGGCACCCTCGCGTCACCGGAGCGGCCGGATAGGTTCGCCGTCCCGAACCGTCGCCGAGAGGATCCGACATGAGCACGACGTGGCGCTTCGGCGCGTTCGCGCCCCAGGGGTGGAAGACCGAGCTCGCCGGCATCGACGGAGCCGCCGCGCAGTGGCAGCGGTGCCTCGACACCGCGCTCACCGCCGAGGAGCTCGGGTATGACTCGGTCTGGGTCTACGACCACTTCCACAACGTGCCGACCCCCGCCCACGAGGCGGTCTTCGAGTGCTGGACCACGATGGCCGCGCTGGCCCAGGCGACGACGCGGATCCGGCTCGGCCAGATGGTGAGCTGCACGTCCTACCGGCCGCCCACGCTCACCGCGAAGATCACGAGCTCGATCGACGTCATCTCCGGCGGCCGCCTCGACTGGGGTGTCGGTGCCGGCTGGTACGACCAGGAGTACCGGGCCTACGGCTACGAGTTCCCGAAGCCCGCGGTCCGCATCGGGATGCTGCGCGAGGCGGTGGAGGTGGTCAAGGCCATGTGGACCGAGCCGTGACGCCACCTACGACGGCCGCTACTACCGCGTCGCCGGCGCGCAGTGCGACCCGAAGCCGCTCCAGCGGCCGCACCCGCCCGTGTGGATCGGCGGCAGCGGCGAGCAGCTCACGCTGCGGGTCGTCGCCCGCCACGCCAACGTGTCGAACTTCGGCGGCAAGCCGGACGAGTGGCGACACAAGCGGGACGTCCTGCAGGCTCACTGCCGCGACGTCGGACGCGACGAGGACCAGATCGTGAAGAGCTGGAGCCCGGAGCTCGTCGTGCGGGGCACGGAGGCGGAGGCGAGGGCGGTGCACGAGGCGCGGCGCGCCGCGCAGCCGTGGCTGGAGGAGTGGGACTCGTACCGGCAGGGCAATCTCGCCGGGACCGCCGAGCAGGTGCTGGACCGGCTCGCGACCTACGGCGAGCTCGGCGCGTCGTACCTGGTGGCGTGGATGCCCGACTCCCCCGGCGAGGAGACCTTGCGTCGCTTCGCCGACGAGGTCATCCCCGAGCTGCGCTGACCGCCGGTCAGAGCTCCACGTAGTACGCGCTCATCACGGCGGCGGTCGCGTCCACGAGCGCGGCGCCGAGATCCGCGTCGCCGGTGATCGTGAACGCGGCGGCGGCGTCGGGCCGGATCAGGCCGCGGGACACGAGCGTCGGGCAGATCGCCGGGTCGACCGTGAGGGTGACGGTGGGATCGTCGATCCGCCCGCGGCGGGGCGCCCATCCGTGGGCCGTGTCGTGGGAGTCGTCGTGGACGAAGGTCCACGCGTGGGCGCCGAGCTCGTAGACGACCGCGCCGTCGACGTCGGTGACCACGAGGGCCACCAGCGCAGCGAGCGCGCGCACGACGACGTCGTACGCGCGCGTCGATCGAACGGCGGCGCGCCGAGGGGACCGGCGTCGAGTCCGAGGGCCCGCCGGATCTGGAGGTGGTGGACCCACCGCTCGACGTACTCGCGCGCCGCGATCGACCGGTACGGCGCCGGGCCCGGACCGAAGAGCATGACGATCTCGCCGGGCGTGTCCGGGTCGACGGTCGTGTACCAGGCGTGCGTCCAGACCCCGGTGCGCTCGAGGAGGTCGACGATCAACGCGGGGGACAGGAACGTGGATGCGTGCACCCACCGCTCGTTGAAGCGGTCGAGCACGTTCGCCGGCTCGCCCTCCCATCCGGGCAGCGACGACTCGGTCAGGAGGCTCGGCACCTCGGCGTCGCGTTGGCGGGCGAGGAGCGACAGGTCGTCGCCGAGGACGTGCAGCGCGATCCCACGAACCGTCCACGCCGGGCACTCGGTGCGGCGGTCCCAGTCGGCGGGTGCCAGCCCCGCGAGCAGGTCGACGAGCTCGGCGCGCTCGGGCGCGAGCAGATCGAGGACGTCGACGGGGACCGGCGGTGCGAGCTCGTCGCGGGCCGTCATGGTTCCGGCGTCAGCGGAACCAGATGCGCTGGTAGTCGCGGCTCATCGGGTGGACGAGCAGCGCGACCAGCAGCACCGCGAACGCGAACGAGATGATGATCGGGAACCCGAACACGTCGGAGCCGAAGAAGTACAGCCAGGCCACGACGTTCAGCACCCCGCTGCCCAGCGCGAGCCCGTAGCCCCACCGCTTCTCGTTGGCGATGCCGAACCCGCCGACGCCCTGGCCGACGGAGATCAGGATGATCGCCGCGAGCCCGCCACTGCCGATGAGGCCGAAGAACGCCTGGATGTAGCAGAGGATCGTGGCGTTCACGAGGGTCTGGGGCTGTGACGGATTGAGGAACCGGTACTCGTTCACCGCTGCATTCTTGTCGACACGGGGCCCAGGTCCCGGTTCGCCCGCTCCCGGAGCTGCCCGCAGGCGGCGTCGATGTCGGTGCCCCGGTTGCGCCGGATGGTCGGTGTGAGCCCCCGGGCAGCGAGGCGATCGGCGAACGCGCGGATGTGGGGAGCGGTGGCCGCCCGGCCCTCGAACCCGGCGGTGGGGTTGAGCGGGATCAGGTTCACGTGGGTGCCGAGCGGCCCCAGCGGTGCGAGCAGCTCGGCCAGCTCGTCGGCGAGCTCGGGGGCATCGTTGACGCCTTCGATGCACGCGTACTCGAACGTCACCCGACGACCGTGGCGGCGTGCGACCGCGTGCGCAGCGTCGATGACGTCGCGCAGCGGGTAGCGCGCGTTGATCGGGATCATCGTCTCACGGAGCGCGTCGTTCGGTGCATGGAGGGAGACGGCGAGCGTGACCGGCAGCTCCTCCGTGGCCATGCGGCGCATACCGGGGACGATGCCGACGGTCGAGACCGTGATGCGGCGCGCCGAGATGCCGAAGTCGTCGTGGAGTCGCGTCACCGCCTCCCACGTCGGGCCGAAGTTCGCGAGCGGCTCGCCCATCCCCATGAACACGACGTTGGTCACCGGGCGCGCGGCGTGGTGCATCGCGTGCGCGACCTGCTCGACGATCTCGCCGGGGTCGAGATGACGGGCGAAGCCGGCCTGCCCGGTCGCGCAGAACGTGCAGCCCATCGCGCAGCCGGCCTGGGAGGACACGCACACCGTCGCGCGGTCGGGCGAGACCATCAGGACGGTCTCGATCTCGTGACCGTCCACTGTGGTGAAGAGCCACTTCGTGGTGTCGCCGTCGTCACCGGTCTGCTCGACGACCGGTCGGAGCGCGAGCGGGAAGTCCTCCACCAGCGCGGCGCGCAGGTCGGACGGCAGGTTGCTGGCGGCATCCAACGGCCGGCGCTGGGTCGTCAGCGCCTCCCACACCTGGTCGGTGCGGTACCGGGGCGCGCCCCGCGCGGCGAGCCACTCGGCGTAGTTGGCGCGCGTCGCGCCGTACCGCGTGCTCACGGCTCGTCCGCTCTCGGCGCTTCGGGCCGGGGCGCTCGGGTCCCGCTCCGACCGCGGCGCTCGAGGCGCATGCGTGCTCGGGCGTCGCTCACGGTCGTTCCAGGACGAGCGCGGTGTCGGTCCGGTGCACCGTGAAGCCGAGCGACTCGTAGAGCCCGACCGCCGGCGCGTTCGTCGCGGCCACGTAGAGGACGCCGTTCGGGCACTGCCGGATCCGGGCCAGGTGGTCGAGGCCGGCGAGGACGAGCGCGCGGCCGAGGCCGATGCCCTGCGCGTCGGGGTCGACCCCGATCACGAAGATCTCGCCGAGCCGCTCCGGCTCCGCGTGCACCTTCGTCCAGCAGAACCCGGCGAGCGCGTCGCCCCGCCACGCGAGCAGGAACCCGTCGGGATCGAACCAGGGCTCGGCCATCCGGCGCTCGAGCACGGCCTCCACCCAGCCGCCCTGGTCCGGGTGGTTCTCGAAGGCGCGGTTGTTGACTCGCAACCACGCGGCGTCGTCCGTCCCGGGTCGGAACGACCGGAGCTCGACGGCCTCGGGGACGCGGATCGGGTCGGGCCGGGGGAGCGGGACGCGCATCTGGTGCTGGCGCCGGTCGACCCTGAAGCCGAGACCGGCCAGCGCGGTCTCGATCGGCTCGATCGTGCCCGGCAGCCACGCGGTGAGCGAGGACGCGGCGTCGGCCGCCACCACCGGGGCGACCACGGCCGCGATCCGGTCGGGATCGGCGTCGGCGTGCGCGGCGACCGCGAGCTGGCGGTAGGCGGGCGAGAACGAGTCCGACGGCATGGTCAGCGCGGCGACCCCGCTCCGCTCGTCCACGGCGAGGATGCAGTCGTCGGCCCGGGAGTCCAGACCGCGCCAGACCGCCTCCGGCAGGGCCTCGTGCCCGGTGCGGCGACGCACGTCGTCGTCGAGGGCGCGCAGCGCGTCGACCGACGCGCGGTCCGGTCCGCGCACAACCCTCGGGGTGTCCATCCGGGGAGACGCTACTTTCCGCCCATGGCGCGACCACGAGGGGCGAAGCAGCGCGCCGTCACGACGATGGCCCGCTTGGCCGAGGAGTACCCCGGCTCGGCGGTCGAGCTGTGCGCGCTCCGGCACGAATCGCCGTTCCAGCTCCTGGCCGCGACGATCCTCTCGGCGCAGTGCACCGACGAGATGGTCAATTCGGTGACACCGATCCTGTTCACGGCGTACCCGGACCCGAACGCGCTCGCGTCGGCCGACCCGGCCGCGGTCGAGGAGATCGTCCATCCCACGGGTTTCTTCCGGCAGAAGACGAAGAGCCTCATCGGGATGGCCACCGCGGTCCGCGACCGCTTCGACGGCGAGGTGCCCACCGAGCTCGACGATCTGGTGACGCTGCCCGGTGTCGGCCGCAAGACCGGCAACGTGCTGCGCTCGGTCGCCTACGACCTCCCGGGCCTGCCGGTCGACACCCACGTGGGTCGCCTCGCGACGCGACTCAAGCTGACGACCGAGACCGACCCGGTGAAGGTCGAGCTCGATCTCAACGTGCTGGTGCCGGCCGAGGACCGTGGCGCGTTCTCGTTGCGGCTGATCCTGCACGGTCGCCGCGTGTGCGTGGCCCGCAAGCCGCGCTGCGGCGAGTGCATCCTCGCCGACTTCTGTCCGTCGGCGGGTCGGCTGTGAGCGAGGCGGGCGGGTTCGACGTCCGACCGGTCGAGGGCGACGATTTCGAGCAGTACTTCGACGTGCGATCGCAGTCGTTCGGCCTCCCGCGCAGCGGGCGCGACGAATGGCTGGAGCTGGTCGCCGCAACCCCCGAGATCGTCAGCTTCGGCGCGTACCGGTCCGGGAACCTGCTCGGAGCGCTCCGCGTGATCCCTGCGGGTCAGTTCGTGCACGGCCGGTCGGTCCCGATGGGCGGGATCGCGTCCGTGGTGGTCCGACCGGAGACGCGCGGCACGGGCGTGGCTCGCACGCTGCTCGGGGAGGCGATCACCTGGATGCGCGACTCCGGGATCGCGGTCAGCTCGCTCCACCCGGCATCGACGCGGGTGTACCGCAGCGCGGGCTGGGAGCTCGCGGGGCGGGCCGGCTGGCTCCGGGTCCCGACCCGCAGCTTCGAATCGATCCGCGGCGACGCGATCGGGACGCCCGAGCCCCTCGATCCCACCGGGAGCCCCGAGGTGCGGGCCTGCTACGCCGCGTGCGCACCGAGCGTGCCCGCGGCCGTCGACCGCTCGGAGCCGTTCTGGACCCTGCACGAGCGTGGAGGACGGGAGGAGGGCGCATTCCTCTACGGCGTCCGCACGGACGGCGTGCTCACCGGGTATGTGGCCTACACGCAGACGTCGGAACCGCGTTCGTGGACCTACGACCTGCGGATCGACGACGTCGCGGCGCGCGACCGACCGTCGGCCGTTGCCCTGTGGCGGTTCATCGGTGGCCACTCGATGCAGGTCGAGCAGGTGCAGCTGCCGATCGGCGCCCTGGCCTCGCTCTCGCTCCTCCTCGACGAGCAGGACTCCGTCACGCACCTCGAGAACCACTGGATGCACCGCGTCGTCGACGTTCCGGGCGCGATGGGTGCCCGCGGGTTCCCGCCGGGCGTCGCGGGGACGATCGTCGTCGCGCGTGACCGACCCGGTCACGCCCGGGCCGGGCACGCGTGGCGGATCTCGGTGGACGGCGGGAACGGGAGCGCGGTTCCCGCCGAGGACGGAACCGTCGAGGTCACCCTCGACATCGGCGCGCTCGAGCGCGCTCGCCGTCGGCGGGACGACCACCGGGCTGTTGCGCAACGCCGGCCGCGTCTCCGGCGAGGACGAAGCGGTGGCGCGCCTCGGTGGGCTGCTCCAGGCGCCCACACCGCTCATCACCGACGAATTCTGAACGGGTCGCGGTCGCGAGCTCAGTCGAAGCGGGCGAGCGCGCGCAGTGCGCGGTCGATCGCGCGCCGGGCCATCACGAGGCCCCGCTCGGCGCTGTCGAGGTCCCCGGCGATCGCCGAGTCCTCCGTGTCGCGGTAGCGATCGGCGACCGCCACGACGCGGTGCATCGAGTCCTCGAGCGCCGAACGGAGGGTGCTGAGCTCGGCGGAGTCGGACTGGGCGGCCATCGGGCGAGCCTGGCAAGGCGGTCGGGTCGGTGCAACTCGTCCGAGCGGCGACGGAGTCCACGGGTACCATCGACCGATGCTCGTCCGGCTCGACGTCCGCGACGCGCGCGCAGACCTGGCCGATCGCCTCGGTGACCGCAGCCGGCCCTCCGACGACCTCGCCGATCACCGCCACGGTCACCTCGATCCTGGATGCGGTGCGCACACGCGGCGATGCCGCGGTTCGGGAGCTGACGGCGCAGCTCGACCACGCCGACGTGGAGCAGCTCCGGGTGGACGCGGACGAGCTGGAGGCGGCCGTCGAGGCCACGCCGCCCGAGGTGCGCGACGCCCTCGAGGTCGCCGCCACCCGCATCCGGGCGTACCACGCCGCGCAGGCACAGGTCCCGCCCTCCACGTTCGCCGCCGACGGCGTGACCGTCACCGAAGCGATCCGCCCGGTGGACCGCGCCGGTCTGTACGTCCCCGGCGGCCGGGCGGCCTACCCGTCGACCGTGCTCATGACCGCGATCCCTGCCGCGGTGGCCGGGGTCCCGGAGCGCGTGCTGTGCGTCCCGCCCGCGGCCGACGGCACGATCGCGGCCGTCACGCTCGCGGCGGCCTTCCTCACCGGCGTCGAGGAGGTCTACCGGGTCGGCGGCGCGCAGGCGATCGCGGCGATGGCCTACGGCACCGAGTCGATCGGCGCGGTCGACGTCATCGTCGGGCCCGGCAACGCCTACGTCGACGCCGCGAAGCGGATCGTGGCCGGCGAGGGGCGCGTCGGGATCGACGGACCGGCCGGTCCGTCGGAGCTCGTCGTCATCGCCGACGCCACCGCCGATCCCCGTGAGGTGGCCCTCGATCTCGCCGCGCAGGCCGAGCACGGTCCCGGCGGGACCGCGTTCGTGGTCGCCTGGGACGACGCCGTGCTCGACGCGATCATCGACGCGCTGGTCGCGTACGTGGCCGACGCGCCCCGCGCGTCGGAGATCCAGTCGACCATGACGTCCGGGGGGCGGGCGGTCCTGGTGCGCGACGCGGAGCAGGCGATCGCGGTGGCGAACCTCGTCGCACCCGAGCACCTGGAGCTGCTCACCCGAGACGCCGACGAGCTCGTCCACGAGGTCCGCCACGCCGGCGCGGTGTTCGTCGGCACGCCCACCGCGATCGGCGACTACGTGGCCGGCGCCAACCACGTCCTGCCCACGGGCGGCGCGGCGCGCTTCTCCAGCGCGCTCCGCGTCGACGACTTCCGCCGCCACATGCACGTCATCCGGGCCACGCCGGAGGGTCTGCGCGCGATCGGACCCGCGGCGGCTGCGCTCGCGCGCGCCGAGGGCCTCGTGGCGCACGCCGCGTCGGTCGAGCGGCGCATCGCCCGATGATCCGGATCGAGCCACGCGCCGACCTGCGGGAGCTGGCCGGATACCACTCGCCGCAGCTCGACGTGTCGGTGCGACTCAACACGAACGAGAGCCCGTACCCGCCGCCGCCCGAGTTCGTCGACGCGTGGCTCCGGGCGCTCGCGTCCGCTCCGCTCCACCGGTACCCGGACCGCGCCGCCACCGACCTGCGCGCGGCGATCGGCGGCCGGCTCGGCCAACCGGCCGCGCGCGTCTTCCCGGCGAACGGCTCGAACGAGGTGCTCCAGACGCTCCTGCTCACCTACGGCGGCCCCGGTCGGCGTGCGCTGGTGTTCGAGCCGACGTACGCGCTCCACGGTCACATCGCGCGGATCACCGGGACCGAGGTGGTCACCGCGGCGCGACGCGACGACTACCTCGTCGACCCCGACCACGCGGTCGAGGTCATCGAGCGCGAGCGACCCGACGTCGTCTTCGTGTGCAGCCCCAACAACCCGTCGGGGACGGTCGAGCCGCCGACGACGGTGCAGGCGATCGTCGCCGCCGCGCCCGGCCTCGTCATCGTCGACGAGGCCTACGGCGAGTTCGCGCCGTCCTCGGCGCTCGAGCTCGTCGACGACGACACCCCGCTCGTCGTGACCCGCACCTACTCCAAGGTGTGGTCGCTCGCCGCGTTGCGGCTCGGGTTCGCGATCGCACCGGCGTCGGTCGTCGCCGAGCTCGACAAGGTCGTCCTCCCGTACCACCTCGACGTCGCCACGCAGACCGCCGGGATCCTGGCGCTGGACCACGTCGACGCGATGGAGGGCCGGGTCCGCCACCTCATCGAGGAGCGCGAGCGGCTCTTCGTCGCGCTCGGCGACCTCGACGGCATCGAGGTGTTCCCGTCCGGCGCGAACTTCCTGCTGTTCCGTGCGGCCGGGCGAGGCCACGCCCTCTGGACCGCGATGGTGGACGACGGTGTCCTCGTCCGCGACTTCTCGGGCTGGCCGGGGGTGGAGGACTGTCTGCGGGTGACGGTCGGGACGCCGGAGGAGAACGACGCGTTCCTCACCTCGCTGGCGCGGGCGCTGCGCGAGAGTGGGGCCCGATGAGCGAGGCGCCAGCTGTTCCGACGTTGCGAAGATCGCGCCGAGCGGGGCCCGAGCGGCCCGGCCCGCACGGCCAGGAGCGGACGACATGAGCCGCACCGCGCACGAAGCGCGCACCACCAAGGAGACCGACATCGTCGTCGATCTCGAGATCGACGGCCACGGCGACGCGACCGCGGTCACCGGCATCCCGTTCTTCGACCACATGCTCGAGCAGCTCGGCAAGCACGGCGGGTTCGACCTGCGGATCGCAGCCGAGGGTGACCTCGAGATCGACACCCACCACACGATCGAGGACACCGGCATCGTGCTCGGAACGGCGCTGCGCGACGCCCTCGGCGACAAGGTGGGCGTCCGGCGGTTCGCGTCGGGGCTCTTCCCGCTCGACGAGGCGCTGGTGCAGGTGGCGCTCGACCTCTCGGGACGGCCGTACCTCACCTACGACGTCGATCCCGTCTCCGAGTGGATCGGCACCTTCGACCCGCAGCTCGCCGAGGAGTTCTGGCGCGCGTTCGTGCAGGCGGCCGGGATCACCCTCCACCTGCACTCTCTGTCGGGCCGCAACGGGCACCACGTGATCGAGGCGTCGTTCAAGGGCGTCGCCCGCTGCCTGCGCGACGCGGTGCGCGTCGAGAGCGACGCGCTCCCGAGCACGAAGGGCTCGCTGTAGACCTCTATCCCGCCATCGACCTGCGCGGCGGCAACGCGGTGCGTCTGCTCCGCGGCGACTTCGACGCGGAGACGGTGTACGACGCCGATCCGGTCGCGGTCGCGCGCGGCTTCGCCGAGCAGGGCGCCCGCTGGATCCACGTGGTCGACCTCGATGCCGCACGCAGTGGCGCCGCGGCGAACCTGCGGGCGATCGAGGCGATCGGCGCGGCGGTCGACTGTCGGATCCAGTCCGGGGGCGGCGTGCGATCGGTGGCGGCCGCGGGGAACCTGCTCGCTGCGGGGGTGCACCGGGTCGTGGTCGGGACGGCGGCGGTGGAGCACCCGGAGCTCGTCGACGAGCTGACCACCCTCCATCCGGGTGCGGTCGCCGTCGGCCTCGACGCGCGCGGGCGCGACGTCGCGGTGCGCGGGTGGGCGGAGGGGAGTGGTCACGACCTCGTCACCCTCGCCCGGCGGTTCGCCGACGTCGGCGTCAGTGCGCTGATCGTGACCGAGATCGGACGCGACGGGACGCTCGAGGGACCCGATCTCGATCAGCTGGGCGCGGTGCTCGCCGAGACCGACGTGCCGCTGATCGCGAGTGGCGGCGTCGGCACGATCGAGGACCTGCACGCGCTCGGCGGGCTGGTGCGGAACGGCCGTCGACTCGACGGTGCGATCGTCGGGCGGGCCCTCTACGAGCGCCGATTCACGGTGGCCGAAGGCATCGCGGCCTGTGCGGCGGCGGTTTCCGGGACGGGCGACGTCGGTTAGCGTCCGGGCACCGGGCGGCCGTCGGGACCGCCCCGACCAGGGGGTTGCCGTTGAACGGAGTCGTCGACGACGGGTTCCTACGCCGCTACCGCGAGCTGCTCGACGCGGAGGACGCGGCGTTCGACGAGCTCGAGCACGCGGTCGAGGAAGGTGACCGCGAGCACTACGAGCTCGACTTCGCAGCCTGGAAGGAGACGGTCGCCCGCCGGGTGTCGTTCCTCGGGCGCCACGAGCTGCTCGACGCGGCGGGCGCCACCGCCTGACCCTGCGATCGGAGACGACGCGACGAGCGGCCGCGGCCCAGAGGGTCGCGGCCGCTTCGCGTGCCGGTCCCGTTGCGCACAGCGAGGAGGCTCACCGTCAGGGTTCGGCGCCGACCGCAGCCTCGACGAGCTCGACCAGCCGGTGGGTCCGTCCGACGAAGAAGTGCGACGCGCCGCCGACCACCTCGACGGTGGTGTTCGTCCAGTCGGCCGTGGCGTGCCGCACCTCGTCCGGCGGACGGAACTCGTCGTGCTCGGCCAGCAGCAGCCGCTTCGGTCGGGGGTCGGCGCCGGTGGCGGCCGCATCGTCGAGCCAGTGCAGCGGCAGCGCGATCCCGACCCAGCCGGCGTGCCCGGCGTCGCGGATCGACAGCGCGAGGTCGGCGCCGAAGGACCAACCGACGAGGTGGGTCGGCCGACCGTCGGCGCGCGCGAGCGTGTGGGCGAGCGCGGCGCGGACGTCGTGCCGCTCGCCGACGCCGTGGTCGAACCGCCCCGTGCTCGCGCCGACGCCGCGGAAGTCGAACCGCAGGCAGTCGACGCCCATCCCGGGCAGTGCCGAGAAGAGCTCGGACACGACGAGCGAGCGCATCGAGCCACCGTGCTGGGGATGGGGGTGGCAGAGCACGATCTGGGCGTGCGGCGAGTCGGCCGTCGCCAGCTCGCCGTCGAGCGTCTCGCCGTCGTCGGTGACCAGCGCCACCCGCTCGACCATGAGGGGCGAGCCTAAGGTCCCCGGCGCATGTCCTCCCGCTTCGACGACGAGACCGCGGTGCACCGCACCGGCGACGGCACGTTCCGGGCGACGATGGCCGAGTCGTGGTGGGTGCACCGCGGGCCGAACGGCGGATATCTCGCGGCGGTGATCCTGCGCGCGCTCGCCGCTGCGGTCGACGACCCGACCCGGTCGGCGCGGTCGCTGACCGTCCACTACGCGAACCCGGCCGGGGCCGGGGACGTCGAGATCACCACGCGGCTCGAGCGCGTCGGCCGGTCGATGACCACGTGCTCGGCGCGCCTCGAGCAGGGCGGCACGCTGATCGCGCTCGCCCTCGCCGCGTTCTCGGCGCCGCGTGAGGGCGTGGAGTTCTGCGACCTCGTGATGCCGCAGGTCCCCGGTCCGCAGCACTACGTCGCCCGACCGGTGCCCGCCGAGTCACCGCCCATCGCCCACCGTTGGGAGACCCGCTGGGCGATCGGTCACCCGCCGGTGCCGGGAGCGCCACGCGGCGCACGCGCGGTGGCGGGGGGTTGGATCCGCCTGCCGGAGGGGCACGAGGTGGACCCGTTCGTCGCCGCCGCCATCACCGACGGTTGGGTGCCTCCCACGTTCAGCCGGGTGGAGCAGCTCGTCGTGGTGCCCACCGTCGACCTCACGATCCACTTCCGGGCCGAGCTGCCGCACCCGGGCCTCGCACCCGACACGTTCGTCCTCGCGGCGTTCCGCACGACGGTCGCCGCCGGCGGCTTCCTGGAGGAGGACGGCGAGGTGTGGGCGCCCGACGGCACCCTGCTCGCGCAGTCCCGCCAGCTCGCGACCATCCTCCCGCTCCGCTCGTCGCAAGGCTGAGACGCTCCGCCGGACGTTGCGGAGCCGGAGTCTCGGGTCCGGGTGGTGCGCGTGGGCAACGGCGCGCCCGGGCGTCTCAGGGTGTGATGCCGCGGAGGGCGTCGGCGCCGTAGAGGGGCTCGAGGATGGCGCGGTAGCTCGGGCCGCGGGTGAGCGAGTGGCCGCCGTCGACGTTGATCGCCTGACCCGTCAGCCAGGTCGACTCCGGCCCGACGAGGAAGCGCGCCATCGCGGCGATGTCGGTGACGGTGCCGACGCGCGCGATGGGCATGCAGGCCAGGTAGTCGTCGAGCACCTCACCACCCGCGGTGATGAAACCCACGAGGTCGGTGTCCACGAGCCCGGGCCGGATGGAGTTGACGCGCACACCGCTCGCGCCGAGCTCGAGCGCGGCGACCTGGCACACGTGGTCGATCCCGGCCTTGCCCGGGCCGTACGCGCCGAACCAGGGGTGCACGTTCGAGCTCGCGATCGACGAGATCCCGACGATGGAGCCGTGTCCCGCACCTGCCATCGACGCGGCCGCGTGCTTGATCGTGAGCATGGTGCCGGTGATGTTCAGGTCGATCGTGCGACGCCACGCGTCGACGTCCATCTGGGTGATCGGGCCGAGCGTCTCGGAGCCGCCCGCACACGCGACGACGCCGTCGAGCGCGCCGGTCGTGCTCGCGGCGGCGGCCACCGCGGCGGCCACCTGGTCCTCGTCGGTGACGTCGGCGACCACGTGCGCGACGCTGACTCCGGACGCGGCCTCCGCTCGGATCTGCTCCACCGCGCCGAGCAGCCGTTCCTCGGACCGACCGCAGATCGTGACGTGGGCGCCGTCGCGTGCGAAGCGCCGCGCGCAGCCGAGGCCGATCCCGCTGCCCCCGCCGGTCACCAGGGTGGCCGCGCCCTCGAGCCCACCGCTCGGGATCGAGGTCATGCCGCACCTTCGTCGCGGTCGGTGAGCTCGGACACGAGGAACGCGAGGGTCATCGCCTCGTCGCGCCACGCGTCGTACCGCCCCGAGGGGCCGCCGTGGCCGGCACCCATCTCGGTCTTGAGCACCAGGGTGCGGTCGTCCGTGCGCGTGGCCCGGAGCTTCGCCACCCACTTCGCCGGCTCCCAGTAGCTGACCCGCGGGTCGTTGAGGCCGGCGGTCACCAGCATCGCCGGGTAGTCGCGTGGCTCGACGTTGTCGTACGGCGAGTACGACTTCATGTACGAGTAGTCGCCGGGGTCGTCGAGCGGGTTGCCCCACTCCTCCCATTCGGTCACCGTGAGTGGCAGCTCGGTGTCCTGCATCGTCGTGACGACGTCGACGAACGGCACCTCGGCCACCACGGCCCGGAAGAGGTCGGGCCGCAGGTTCGCGATCGCGCCCATGAGCAGGCCGCCGGCGCTCCCGCCCCGGGCACCGAGCCGGTCCGGTGACGTGTAGCCCTCGGCGCACAGGTGCTCGGCGCACGCCACGAAGTCGGTGAACGTGTTGCGCTTCTCTCGGAGCTTCCCGTGCTCGTACCACGGTCGGCCCAGCTCGCCGCCGCCCCGGATGTGCGCGATCGCGAACACGAACCCGCGGTCGAGCAGCGACAAGCGGATGATCGAGAACGTGGGATCGACCGACGACTCGTAGCTCCCGTAGCCGTAGAGCAGCGCGGGCGCGGTGCCGTCGATCGGTGTGTCGCGACGGTGCACCACCGAGAGCGGCACCCGGGCGCCGTCGGGTGCGGTGGCCCAGAGGCGGGCCGAGGTGTAGTCGGCGGCGTCGAAGTCGCCGAGGACGGGCGTGCGCTTCACGAGCCGGCGTTCGCCCGTGGCCACGTTCTCGTCGAAGGCGCTCGTCGGCGAGACGAGTGACGTGTAGCCGAACCGGAAGGTCGGGGTGTCGAACTCGAGGTTGTCGGCGATCCACGTGCTGTACGCCGGGTCGTCCATGGTGAGCACGCGGTCGAGTGCGGTGTCGGTGAGCCCGATGACGCGGAGCTGTTCGAGCCCGTTGGCCCGCTCCGACAGCACCAGGAAGTCACGGAAGACGTCGACGGCGTCGAGCTTCACGTCGTCGCGGTGGCCGACCACCTCGGTCCACGACGCCCGTCCGGGCGAGGTCACGGGCGCACGGACGAGCTTGAAGTTCGTCGCGCCGTCGGCGTTGGTGAGGATGAACAGCTGCTGGGAGCCGTCGGCGTCCACGTGGTGCTCGACGTCGTACTCGAGCTCGTCGGTTCGGGGCTCGACGACCCGCGCCGGCGCCGTCGGGTCGTCCGGGTCGAGCAGTCGCGACTCGCTCGTGACCTTGGAGTCGCTGCTGAGGACGATGGCGCGTCCGCTGCGCGCTCGTCCCACGGACACGAAGAAGCGCTCGTCGGTCTCCTCGAAGACCAGCACGTCGTCGTCCACCGGTGCGCCGATGGTGTGACGCCACACCTGGAACGGTCGCATCGCGTCGTCGGGCCGCACGTAGAAGACGGTGGCGTTGTCGTTGGCCCACGCCAGCCCGTAGTACACGCCCTCGATCACGTCATCGAGGTCGGCACCGGACGCGAGGTCGCGGAAGCGGAGCGTGTGCAGCTCGCCGCCGTCGTCGTCGAACGAGTACGCGAGTCGGGCCTGGTCGGGCGACAGCGCGAGGCCGCCGAGCGAGAAGTACGCGAGGCCGACCGCGAGGTCGTTCTCGTCGAGCAGCACCGTCTCGTCCTCGCCCTCGGGCGTGCCCGTGGGTCGCCGACCGTGCGCGGCGTACTGGGAGCCCTCGAAGGTCCGGGTGAAGTACTCCCACGGGCCCTTGCGCGCCGGCGGCGACACGTCGGTCTCCTGCACCCGGCTCCGGATCTCGGAGAAGATCCGGTGCTGGAGGCTCGTCGTGGGCGCCAGCACGCGCTCGGTGTAGGCGTTCTCCGCTTCGAGGTAGGCGATCACCTCGGGGTTCTCTCGATCGCGGAGCCAGTAGTAGGGGTCGACGCGGACGTCGCCGTGGCGGGTCAGCTCGACGGGCCGCGCCGCGGCCAGGGGGGCATCGGGGGTCACGGCGCCGAGTCTGCCAAACGAAACGGGTCCGTCCGCGCCGCAGGCCCTTCGGTACGCTGCGCGTCCATGGACACAGCCCGCCGGGGTCCTCGCTGATGCCGACCGCCACGCCCGTCGCCCACACCGAGGCCGAGATCGCCGCGGTCTCCTTCGACGACGCCGGTCTCGTCGCCGCCATCGTGCAGGAGGAGTCCACCGGCGACGTCCTGATGTTCGCGTGGATGAACGAGGAGTCGCTCCGCAAGACCCTCGAGACCGGGCGAACCTGGTTCTGGAGCCGGAGCCGCCAGGAGTTCTGGTGCAAGGGGGAGACGTCCGGCGACCGCCAGTACGTGCGGCAGGCGTACTACGACTGCGACGCCGACTGCCTCCTCTTCGTCGTGGAGCAGGAGGGCCGCGGCGCCTGCCACACCGGCGAGCGCTCGTGCTTCTTCCGGGCCTTCGGCTCGGGCGCCACGCCCGGCCGGGTGTGACGACGGGCGCGGCGCCCAAGCCGTCGCTCGACCAGTTCCGCGCCCTGGCGCGCGACCACACCGTCGTCCCGGTCTGGCGCGAGGTCCTCGCCGACCTCGAGACCCCCGTCTCGGCCTACCTGAAGATCGTCGGCGACGGCGACGGCTTCCTGCTCGAGTCGGTCGAGCACGCCGAGCGCTGGGGTCGCTTCTCGTTCATCGGCCGGGATCCCGTCGTCACCCTGATCGCGCGCGGTGACGCGGTCACCGTCACCGGCGAGCTGCCCGCGAGCGTCCCCACCGACGCCGGTGCGCTGGCCGCGCTCGAAGCGCTCCTCGCGCACCACCGGGCGCCGCAGCTCGACGAGCTCCCGCCCTTCCACGGCGGAGTGGTCGGCTACCTCGGCTACGACGTGGTGCGCGAGGTCGAGCGGCTGCCGGCGGTCCCCGACGACCCGATCGGGTGGCCGGACGCGGTGATGACGCTGACCGGCCACGTGACCGCGTTCGACCACTTCCGCCAGCGCCTCTTCCTCATCGAGAACGTGTTCGTCACGCCCGGGATGACCGACGCCGAGCTCGACGACGCCTACGGTCGCGCCGCGTCCCGCCTCGACGCGCTGGTCGGGGACCTCGCGCAACCGCTCCCGTACCGGCCCGCACCACCGCCGGAGACGCCGCTCACCGAGGTGCCGGAGTACACGCGCTCGATGAGCACGCCGGAGTACTGCCGCGCGGTCGAGGCGGCACGCGAGTACATCCTCGCCGGCGACATCTTCCAGGTCGTGCTGGCGCAGCGCTTCGACCTCGAGGGCACCTACGACCCGCTGGCGGTGTACCGCGTGCTGCGACAGGTGAACCCGTCGCCGTACATGTACATCGTGAAGCACGCCGAGGCGACGCTCGTCGGATCGTCGCCGGAGCCCATGGTGCAGGTGACCGACGGCCGCGTGGTGAGCCGGCCGATCGCGGGGACGCGGTTCCGGGGCCGGAGCGAGGAGCACGACCGGCGGCTCGCCGCCGAGCTGAGCGAGGACCCCAAGGAGCGGGCCGAGCACGTGATGCTCGTGGACCTCGCCCGCAACGACGTCGGCCGGGTGGTGACGTTCGGCACCGAGCAGGTGGATGAACTCATGACCCTCGAGCGTTACTCCCACGTGATGCACCTCACGTCCCAGGTCTCCGGCGACGCTCGCGCCCGGCCGCTCCGCGGTCGACGTGCTCCGGGCCACGTTCCCGGCCGGCACCGTGAGCGGCGCGCCCAAGGTTCGGGCGATGGAGCTCATCGACGAGCTCGAGCCGGTGAAGCGCGGTCCCTACGCCGGCGTCGTCGGCTACCTCGACTTCTCGGGCAACCTCGACACCGCGATCGCGATCCGCACGATGGTGTGGCGCGGCGACCGCGCCAGCATCCAGGCCGGTGCGGGCATCGTCGCCGACAGTGACGCGGAGCTCGAGGACCTGGAGTGCCACAACAAGGCGCGCGCGCTCCTCACCGCCGCCGCGGCCGCCCGCCGGTTGACGGGGGAGTCCGTGACGGAGGCCGGCGATCGGCGTGACCGCGTCGTCGTGACCGGTCCGGACACGTGGACGTTCCTGCAGAGCCTCCTCTCGCAGGACCTCGACGGCCTCGCCGACGGAGAGACGCTGCCCACGCTGCTGCTCACGCCCCAGGGCAAGGTCGACGTGCTCGCCGACATCACCCGCCGTGGCGAGGACGCCGTGCTCACCACCGAGCCGGGCTGGGGTGAGCACCTCGGGGCGGCGCTGACCCGCTTCAAGATCCGCACCAAGGTCGACATCGCCGTCGAGGCGGCACCCGCCGTCGACGACACCGTGGCCGCGGCCGAGGAGCGGGCCCGGGTCGCGGCCGGCGTACCGCGCCTCGGTGTCGACCTCGACGACTCGGTGATCCCCCAGGAGGCGTTCCTCGAGGAGGACGCGGTGAGCTTCACCAAGGGCTGCTTCGTGGGCCAGGAGCTCGTGTGCCGCATCGACTCGCGCGGCCACGTGAATCGCTTCCTCCGCCATCTCGTTCCGGACGACGCGAGCACCGTGCTGCCGGTCGGCGCCGAGATCACCGTCGGCGACAAGATCGTCGGTGCGGTGACGAGCAGCGTGCCCGGCATCGCGCTCGGCTACGTGCGCCGCGAGGTCGAGCCGCCCGAGGACGCAACCGTCGACGGGATCGCAGTGACCGTCCGCACGTTGCCCGGCCGCTGACCGGAACGGGCACGCAGCGCTGACCCTGGAGGGCCGATGCTGCGCGTCGATTCGCCGATCGGGACGCTTCAGTCGATCGCGTTGGCGTGGGCGATCGCGCCGAGCCACTCGGCCGACGGCTTGACCGTCCGCTGCTGCGTGGCGCGGTCGACGCCCACGAGCCCGAACCTGGGCATGTAGCCGAGCGCCCACTCGAAGTTGTCGAGCAGCGACCAGTAGAAGTAGCCGCGCACGTCGAGCCCGTCGTCGAGGCAGCGCCGCACCCCGCCGAGCGCGTCGGTCACGTAGCGGATGCGCTGGGCGTCGTCGGTGGTGCCGATGCCGTTCTCGGTCACGTACACCGGCGCCCCCGTGATCTCGGCCGCGTGCCGGATGCTCACCTCGAGCGCCTGCGGCCAGTACTCGTAGCCCATGTCGAGGACCTCGACGCCCGGCTCGGGTCCGTCGGGCAGACCCTCGGCGGTGAGCCGCGTGCGGGAGTACGCCTGCACGCCGATGAAGTCGTCGCCGGCGGCGGCCTCGAGGTGCTGGCCCTCGTGCATGTGCCGGGTGTTCTCCAGCACCGCTTCGGAGCCCGGAGGACTCCACCAGTCGCCCATGGCGACGCACGACCCGACGGGGAAGTCGCCCGGCCCCGCCTTGATGACGTCGTAGCCCCGCCGGTGCGCGGCCTTGAGGTGCTCGTTCGCGGTGGCGTACTCGCCGAGGTCGTGGTGGCCGGGCGGGAACGCGCCGACCAGGAAGCCCATGAGCGACACGATGTTCGGCTCGTTGATCGTGCACGCCATGCCGATCTCGTCGCCGAGGTGGGCGACGGCGCGCTCGCAGAACCGGGCGAAGCGGTCGACGATCGCGGGATCGGTCCAGCCGCCGTCGGTCACCGCCCACCGCGGCGTGGTGAAGTGATGGAACGTGACCACGGGGAGCAGGCCGAGATCGCGCGTCGTCGTGATCATGCGCCGGTAGTGGTCGAGCGCGGCGTTCGAGAACTCGCCCTCGTCGGGCTCGATGCGCGACCACTCGAGCGAGAAGCGGTAGGCCCCGAAGCCGAGGTCGGCGAGCATCGCGATGTCGGCGGGGTAGCGCCAGAAGTGGTCGCAGGCGTCGCCGGCCGGCTTCCGTCGTGCCCGACCCGGGTGTGTGCTCGAACGCCCACCAGTCGTTGTTCCAGGTGCCGCCCTCCACCTGGTGGGCCGCGGTCGCGGTGCCCCAGACGAAGCCGTTCGGGAAGGAGTACGTCATGGCGGCGCACCCTACGGGGCGCCGGGCGACGCACGCGGGAAGGCACCGGGCCGCGTGCGAGCGGACTCGTAGACTCGGCGGCTCATGACGGTCCTCGATCGCATCCTCGCGACGAAGCGCGACGAGATCACCGTGCTCCACCGACCGCAGACGCGCGACCTGCTGCGCGGCCAGGCGCTCGACGCACCCCCGGTCCGCGACTTCGCCGCCGCGCTGCGTCGGGCCGACGGCCACCCCGGGCTGGTCGCCGAGATCAAGCGCCGATCCCCCTCGAAGGGCGACCTCGCCCCGGATCTCGACGCTGCGACCCTCGCCGATCGAGTACGCGGCCGGTGGTGCCACCGCGCTCAGCGTGCTCACCGACGCGCCCTACTTCGGCGGCTCCGTCGCCGACCTCCAGGAGGCCCGCGCCGCGTGCGACCTCCCTGTCCTGCGCAAGGACTTCACCATCGACGAGGTGCAGGTCTACGAGGCCCGCGCCATCGGTGCCGACGCGATCCTCCTGATCCTCGCCGCGCTCCCCGACGACGGCCACGTCCGGGACCTGTCGGAGCTCGCGACCGGGCTGGGGCTCGGCGTGCTCGTCGAGGCCCACGACGCCGACGAGGTGGATCGCGCCGTCCGGCTCGATGCCGCGATCGTCGGCGTGAACGCCCGCGACCTCGGCACGTTCACCGAGGACCTCGACGGCGCGGCTGCGCTCGCCGCGCATCTCCCCGCGGCGACGATCGCGGTGGCGGAGAGCGCGATCCGCACCGCGGCCGACGCGGTCCGCATGACGGCCGCCGGGTTCGACGCGCTGCTCGTCGGCGAGGCCCTCGTGCGCGCCGACGACCCACGCTCGCTCGCCACGGCGCTGGTCGCCCCCACCGTCACCCGACGCGAGCACTAGGAGGAACCATGGCCCGCTTCGATCTGCCGCAGTCGCAGCTCCCGACCGCCTGGTACAACGCGCTGCCGGACCTGCCCCAGCCACTCCAGCCGCCGCTGCACCCGGCCACCAACGAGCCGGTCGGTCCCGACGACCTCGCGCCGCTGTTCCCGATGGGGCTCATCGCGCAGGAGGTCGCCACCGAGCCGTGGATCGACATCCCGGGCGAGGTGCTCGACATCCTCCGCCTGTGGCGGCCGACGCCGCTCGTGCGTGCCGAGCGCCTCGAGCGCGCCCTCGGCACGCCGGCGCGCATCTACTACAAGGACGAGTCGGTCTCGCCGGCGGGGTCGCACAAGCCGAACACCGCGGTGCCGCAGGCGTTCTACAACGCGGCCGAGGGCATCACCCGCCTCGCCACCGAGACCGGCGCCGGGCAGTGGGGGAGCTCGCTCGCGTTCGCATGTGCGCAGTTCGACCTCGAGTGCAAGGTGTACATGGTCCGGGCCTCGTACGAGCAGAAGCCGTACCGCCGCATCCTCATGGAGACGTGGGGCGCGTCGGTGGTGCCCTCACCGGTGGCCGATCCGGAGAGCCCCGGCTCCCTGGGCCTGGCGATCTCGGACGCGGTCGCCGACGCCGCGCCGCGTGCCGACACCCACTACTCGCTGGGCTCGGTGCTCAACCACGTGCTCCTGCACCAGACCGTCATCGGGATCGAGGCGAAGGAGCAGCTGGCGGCTGGCCGGCGAGACCCGGCCCGACGTCGTGGTCAGCTCCTGCGGCGGCGGGTCGAACCTCGCGGGCATCGCGCTGCCGTTCATGAACGATCCGGAGGTCCGACTCGTCGCGGTCGAGCCGTCGAGCTGTCCCACGCTCACCGAGGGGACGTTCGAGTACGACTTCGGCGACACCGCGGGCATGACCCCGCTCCTGCCGATGTACACGCTCGGGCACGAGTTCATGCCGCCGTCGATCCACGCCGGTGGGCTCCGCTACCACGGTGACGCCCCGATCATCTGCAACCTGGTGCAGCACGGCCGCATGGAGGCGATCGCCTACCCGCAGGGCAAGACGTTCGAGGCCGCAGTCCAGTTCGCACGGGCCGAGGGGAAGATCCCCGCACCGGAGACCGGTCACGCGATCCGTGCCGCGATCGACGAGGCCCTCGCGGCCAAGGAGACCGGCGAGGAGCGGGTGATCCTCTTCAACTACTCGGGCCACGGCTTCCTCGACCTCGCCGCGTACGACGACTTCCTCAACGGTCGCCTGATCGACGCCTGACCACGGCCCGCGCGCGCCGCCACCCGGAATGGCACGGTGGCGGCGCGTCGCCGGGGTACCGTCTCGTTCTCGTGTTCGTGAAGATCTGCGGCAACACCAACGAGGACGACGCGCTCCTCGCCATCGCCCTGGGTGCCGACGCGCTCGGTTTCGTCTTCGCGCCCGGGAGCCGCCGGCAGGTCAGCATCGACACGGCGCGCGACATCGTGCGCCGCCTGCCGTCCGGGGTCGTCACCGTCGGCGTGTTTCGTGACGAGCGCCCCGAACGCGTCGTGGAGATCGTGAGCAAGGTCGGCCTCACCGGCGCGCAGCTGCACGGCCGCGAGCCGATCTCGGAGGTGCGGTGGGTGCGCCAGCGCACCACCTTCGTGATCCAGGCGTTCGCGGCGGGCGATCCTGCGCTCGCGACCGCTGCCAACGGCCCGGCCGACGTCGTGCTCGTCGACTCACCGGATCCAGGCTCGGGGCGCCTGTTCGACTGGAAGCTCGCCGAGGGCGCGCCCGGGGGCATCCGGCTCATGGTCGCCGGCGGGCTCACGGCCGACAACGTCGGCGACGCGATCCGCCGGATCCGACCGTGGGGCGTCGACGTCGCGACCGGCGTCGAGTCGTCGCCGGGCCACAAGGACCCGACCAAGCTCCGGCGCTTCATCAAGGCCGCGCACGCGATCGGTGACGACGTCGCCGACGACGAGCGGCCGCCCGCACCCGTCGACGGTCCCTACGACTGGGAGATCGACGAGCTCACCGGCCACTGACTCGCCCTCCCACTTTGCGGCTCCTGCACCACCAGACCGAGCGGCCCGGCAACCGCAAAGTGGGGTGGCGGGGACGAATCGTTGGGGGCCGCGGAACTCGGCGCTCGTATCATGAGCCGCCCCGACCCCGAGGAGCGCACATGGCCGCGCCGCGCCGCGGTGACACCGTCACGCTGGGTCCGCCCGGTCCCGAGCCGGTCGGTCTCGGCCGCTTCGGCGAGTTCGGCGGTCGGTTCGTGCCCGAGACGCTCGTGCCCGCCCTCGAGGAGCTCGAGGCGGAGTTCCGCACCGCGTGGGCCTCGGAGGAGTTCCGGGCCGAGTACGCCGAGCTGCTCACGAGCTATGCCGGCCGGCCCACGCCGGTCACGGAGTGCCACCGGCTGTCGGACCGGCTCGGCGTGCGGGTGCTGCTCAAGCGCGAGGACCTCACCCACACGGGGTCGCACAAGATCAACAACGTCCTCGGGCAGGCGCTGCTGGCGCGGCGGATGGGCAAGCAGCGCGTCATCGCGGAGACGGGGGCCGGCCAGCACGGCGTCGCCACTGCCACCGCGGCGGCGCTGTTCGGGCTCGACTGCGTGGTGTTCATGGGCGCGGTCGACGTCGACCGGCAGGCGTTGAACGTCTTCCGCATGAAGCTCCTCGGCGCCGAGGTGGTCCCGGTCACCTCCGGCAGCGCGACGCTCAAGGACGCGATCAACGACGCCCTGCGCGACTGGGTCGCGACCGTCCGCGAGACGCACTACTGCATCGGCTCGGTCGTCGGTCCGCATCCGTTCCCGTGGATGGTCCGCGAGTTCCAGCGCATCGTCGGCGACGAGGCGCGCGAGCAGTGTCGCGAGATCCTCGGTGGCCGCGATCCCGACCTCGTGGTCGCGTGCGTCGGCGGCGGCTCGAACGCGATGGGCACGTTCGCGGGATTCGTCGACACCGGAGCCGAGCTCGTCGGGGTCGAGGCCGGAGGGCTCGGCATCGAGAGCGGCCGGCACGGCGCGTCGGTCGCGCGCGGCACGCCGGGTGCGCTCCACGGCGCGCGTTCGCTCTACCTGCAGGACGAGGACGGCCAGATCCTCGAGGCCCACTCGATCAGCGCCGGGCTCGACTACCCCGGGGTCGGCCCCGAGCACGCGGCGCTCGCTGCGCAGGGGCGGGCCGAGTACCAGTCGGCCACCGATGCCGAAGCACTCGAGGGGTTCCAGCTGCTCGCCGCCACCGAGGGCATCGTGCCTGCGCTCGAGCCGGCCCACGCGATCGGGTGGCTGGCACGCGAAGCCGGCCACCGGGTGCCCGCCGGTGCGACCGTCCTCGTGACGCTGTCCGGGCGCGGCGACAAGGACGCCAACCAGGTGGCCGAGATGCTGGGCGAGCCGCTGTGAGGCGGCCGGCATGAACCTCGAGACGACCCTCCGCGCCGGGCGCGACGCCGGGCGCAAGCTGCTCGTGCCGTACGTGACCGGTGGCCTCGGGCGCGGCTGGCTCGACGTCGTCCGCGCCGTCGCCGACGCGGGAGCCGACGCGATCGAGGTCGGCATCCCGTTCTCGGATCCGGTGATGGACGGTCGCACCATCCAGGAGGCGTCCCAGCGCGCGCTCGAGATCGGGGCCACACCGGCCGGCATCGTCGATGCGCTCGCCGACCTCGACGCCGGCGTGCCGATCGCAGTGATGACCTATTACAACCCGGTCCACCACATGGGCCACGAGCGGTTCGCGCATCGGCTCGCGGCCGCGGGGGTCGACGCCGCGATCGTCCCGGACCTCCCGCTCGACGAGCTCGACGGCTGGGCCGACGCCGCCGATGCCGCTTCGGTCGAGACCGTGCTCCTCGCCGCGCCGACCACGTCCGACGCGCGACTGCGCGCGATCTGCGAGCGTTCCCGCGGTTTCGTCTACGGGGTCGCGCTGCTCGGTATCACGGGCGAACGCTCCGAGCTCGCCGTTGAGGCCACCGAGATGGGGCGGCGCCTCAAGGCGGTCACCGACGTCCCGGTGCTGCTCGGGCTCGGCATCTCGAACGTGGGCCAGGCACGCGAGGCGGCGGCCGCAGCCGACGGCGTGATCGTGGGCAGCGCGCTCGTGCGCCGGTTGCTCGACGGTGGCGGCCCCGACCAGGCTGCGGCGTTCGTCGCGGAGCTCCGCGCCGGACTGGACGCCGACGAGGGATGCACCGATGACTCAGCGTGATTTCTCCGACGACTGCGACCTCTGCGAAGCGGCGCGCATCACGGAGTGGTTCCACGAGGACGACGTGTGCTGGATCGCCGAGTGCGAGATCTGCGCGGTGCCGATGGTCGTGTGGCGCGGGCACGGCGTCACGCCCCCGGCCCACGAGCTGTCGCACATGCACGATCAGCTGGCGCTGGTCGTCGACCGGTGCTTCGACTTCGAGCACTACGTCGACGACAACATGCGCAACATCCCGGACCACTACCACGCGCACGCGCGCCCCAAGGGGGGCTTCTTCGGCCACCACCTCCGCAAGAAGGACGCCTGACCCCTCCGCGTGTGGCCGGTTCCGAGGGTCATGGCCCGCCGGAATCGACCGGACATCGAAGGTGGCTAGGCGGTGAGTCGGAGCCGGCGGAGCCGGTGCGGGCGGACCGACGCGGGAGTGCCTGATCCGGGGCCGCCGTCGAAGAGCCCGAGGTTCGCGAACGGGTAGCCGAGCACCTGGCGCGAGTCGGCGCCGAGCCACGTGTCGAGGACCGTGGCGTACACCTGGCGGAAGTCGGTGTGGTACTTCAGGTTGCCGTTGGCGTCGAGGCTCGTCGTCGTCGACGGCGCGCCGTAGATCCCGCCCTTCACGCGCGGGCCCACGAGGAACAGCGGTGCCGCGGTGCCGTGGTCGGTGCCGACGGTGTCGTTGCGCTCGGGTCGGCGGCCGAACTCCGAGAACGTCATGATCGTCACGCGGTTGCGCCAGGCGGTGGAGAGGGTCGCGAAGAACGCGTCGATCGCGTCGTCGATCTCGGTGAGGTTCTGTGCGTGACCGCCGGACTGGTCCGAGTGCGTGTCGAACCCGCCGATCGACGTGCTGAACACCCGCACCCCGAGATTGGCGTTGATGAGGCGGGCCGTGAGCACGAGCTGGCGGCCGAGGTTCGTGTCCGGGAAGGTCCCCGTGTACGCGGGTTGGATCTTCTGCGACAGGTCGAGCGTGTCGTGCTCGACCTTCGCCGCGAGATCGCCCCACTGCCCGAGCCCGGTCGCGCCGCCCGAGAAGGCGGCGACCGCGTCGAACATCCGCACGTCGTTGGGGTCACGACGGTCGATGCCGAACGCGCCTCCGATGTCCTGGGGCAGACCGCTGGCCCGCGCCACCGCCCCGACCATGTGCAGTGGCACGGACGTGCCGATGACCGCGCCGTAGAGGCTCTCGGACGCGGCGTTGGGGAGGCCGTCGAGATAGCGGCCGATCCAGCCGGTCGGCCCACCGGGCTGCGCGCCGCCGGCCCAGCCGTTCATCCAGATGCCCATCGACGTGAAGTGGCTGAGGTCCGGGTTCGGGTAGCCGACGCCCTGGACGACCGCCACGTCGCCCTGGTCGAAGCGCGCCTTGGTCTTCACGAGCGACGGGTGCAGTCCCAGGCCGGAGCCGATCGGCAGGGCCGACGCGGCGGGGATCGCCAGCCCGGGGCGCAGCTGGTAGTAGCGGGACTCGCCCGTCGGCACGACCGTGTTCAACCCGTCGTTGCCCCCCTCCATCATGATGAGGACGAGGATCCCCTCGGTCGCACCCACGGGCGGCGCCGCGAACGCCTCCAGCGCCGACAGCAGCGGGCTGGCCGCCACCGCGGCTCCGGCACCGGCGCCCATCAGCTGGAGGAACCGGCGGCGGTCGAGACCACCGGGCAGCGTCGCGACGCGCGACAGGCGCGCCACCGCCAGGTCGTCGAACGCTTCGTCGGAGAGGGTCAAGGTCGTTCCTTCACGCGAGCAGGACGTCGGGACAGAGCATGGTCATGGTGGTGAGGTTGATCGCGGCCCAGTCGCGCCACTGGTAGGTGGGCGCGGCCTCCGTGGCCCTCTGGCCCTTCAGCCAGTTGACGAGGACGCTGCGGATCCAGCTCGAGCCGGTGGCGACCGCGGGATCACGACCGAACTTCCCGAGCGCGAAGTCGACCGCCTGCGCCTCGGTCATCACGTACTGGTTCTGCGCGGTCCGGGCGATGGTCTCCATCATGAAGCCGGCCGCGTGCGCGTGCCACGTGACGTTGCGGGCGAAGTCGGCGCGCGCCCACATCGCGGTGCTGTTCAGCCAGTAGGCGTTGTTCTTCCATCCGGCCACGTTCGGGGGCTCGAAGAGGATCTGTCCCATCTCCTCCATCCACCACTGCGGGTTCGCGTCCACCGCGCTCATCCCGAGCGCGCGGAGCACGGTGACGATCCACTCCACGGGGGTGCGGACGAGACCCTGGCGGGCGGTGGCGGAGTAGAACTCCGGGCGCAGGAAGATCGCGCGGAGCAACGTCCGGATGTCGAGGGTCGACCCGACGAACGTGGCGACGAGATCGTCGAGCAGCGTGCTGGACGGGTTGGGATACGCGAAGTAGGTCCAGAGCTTCTTCGCGATGAACCGCGCCGCGATCGAGCGTTGGGGCTCGACGGTCAGGATGCGGGTGATGATCTGCGGGCCGTCCCAGTTCTGGGTCGTGCCCATGAACGTCTTCGCCGACGTGTCGTGGCGCTCCGGGTAGAAGCGGTACACGCGCGGTTCGACGTCGTAGTCGACGTTGTGTCCCGTCCAGGCCCGGGCCGACGCGACGACGTCGTCCTGGGTGTACTGGTTCACCCCGAGCGTGAAGAGCTCCATGAGCTCACGCGCGAAGTTCTCGTTCGGCGACCCCTTCGAGTTGGGGTCGTTGTCGAGGTAGATGAGCATCGCGACCTGCAGGGACATCTGCTGGACGAGGCGCTCGAAGCCACCGGCGCCCGCGGTGCGGAAGAGGTGGTTCTGGTCGTACATGTCCTTGGCGCGGCCGACCTTGCTGTACTGCGTGCAGAAGTGCCCGTGCCAGAACAGGGCGAGCTTCTCCTGGAGTGGGTGGGGGACCGTCGCCATGCGGTCGAGCCACCACTGGATCAGGTCCTGCATCCGCTCCCAGTCGCCCACGTTCGGGTCGGCGAGGCTCGGCGGCGGGGTGTCGACCGGGTTGGGGGAGAAGTCGAGGAGCGTGTCGACGATCGCCGGCAGGTCCATCGGCGTGAGCGACGCGATCTCGGCGGGACTGCCCTCGAAGCCGGCTCGACGGAGCAGGTGGGCGACGTCTGCGGCTGGGGTGGGCAGGGTGGGCTCCTCGACGGTCGGTCCCGCTTCGGACATATCGACCGCGACGCCCGCGACTCTTGAACGAACTGGCTCGCAGAGGAGCCCGTTTGTCGCTCGATCTGCGCGTGGGTTCGCCGCGCGGTCCGGGTCAGACCTCGGAGGGGCTCACGTCGTCGAGGGCGCGACCGCGCGACTCGGGGAGGCGGGGGAGGAGGAGCAGCGCGGCGAGCAGGGGCGCCACCCCGCAGATGGCGATGGCCACCCCGAGGTCGCCGATCGCGTCCGACAGCGTGCCGGCGAGGACGAGGCCGACGGCCGAGCCCGCGACGCTGCACACGAGCAGCAGCGCGTTGGCGGTGCCGCGCACCTCGGTCGGGAAGAGCTCCGCGTCCATGGTGCCGACCGACAGGGTGCCCGAAGCGCCGGCGACGATCGCGAAGCGTGGAGGCGATCCAGATGACCGGACCCGAGCCGAGGAAGAAGAGCATCGTGAGGAGGGTGCCGACGAAGAGACCGATGATCGCGACGGGCCGGCGGCCCCGGCTCTCGGCGAGCCGACCGGCGAGCACGATGCCGATGATGCCGGGCACGCCGTTGGTGACCCCTTTGAACAACGCGATGCTCGAGTTGGAGAAGTGTCGGTCGTCGCGCAGGTAGCGATTGCCGAGCTGACCCGACGGCGCGCTGAAGACGTTGGAGAGGAACCCGACCGCCGCGAGCAGGGCGAGGCGGTTGCCGTACGCCTTGTCGAACACCTCACGCACGCGGCCCCGCTCGGTCGAACGCTCCGCGAGCTGCTCGAACCGGCGGGTCTCCCCGAGGTTGCGGCGCAGCACCGGCACGAGCAGGGCCATGAGCCCGGCGACACCGAAGGCGATCCGCCAGGCCCACGGACCGATGTCCGCGATCGGGAGCAGGATCACCGACAGCGCGTACCCCGCGCCCGCGGCGAGCGCGAGCATCGACGCCGCGAACGCGCGGGCGCCTTCGGGTGCCTCCTCGATCACCGCGATCCCGCCGACGATCAGCGCTGCGTTCACACACGCGCGTACGAGCGTCTGGGCGACTGTGAAGATCACGAAGTTCGGCGCGATCGCGCTGAGCCCACTGGCGATGCACACGCCGAGGACCGCGCCCAGGAGGATTCGGCGCCGTCCCAGGCGGTCGGCGAGGCCCGCGGCCACGAGCGCGATCAGCGCGCCGAGCCGGGTGATCGCGAGCGCGCCGCCGAGCTCGCCGTTCGACGCGTGGAAGGTCTTCGCGACCGGATCGCTGAGCTGACCGAACAGCGCGGCGGCGAACGCGGTGATCGCGCCGGCGAACGCGACCGTCGCGATCAGCTGTGACTGCGACTCGCCGAAGGTGCCCGGCGTGGAGAGCGGATGCGTGCCGAGCGGCGGGGGTGCCTCCGAGCCGCTGGCCGCGGCGTGCAGCGCGGTGCGCGCCCACTTCAGCGCGCGGCGGATCTCGAAGCGGAACACGAGTGCGAAGAACCAACCGAAGAACGGGATCTTCGTGTCGTTCTCGGCGACGAGCTCGACGTCGGTCCCGCCGTCCGCCGCCGGAGCGACGGCGGCACGGAAGCTGCCCTGCGCGGTTCCGGGGATCGCGCCCGTCAACGTGTCGTCGAGACCGAGCGCGTCGCGCACCGAGTCACGCGCGACCTCGATCGGCACCGCGAGATGGAGTTGCTCCGAGCGGTGCACGACGGGGCATGCTACGGGCGCACCGGTCACCCCCGATGTACCAGGAGGCACCCATGGCACGGCTCGAGGTCGGCGATCGCGCCCCGGCGTTCACGCTGGTGGATCAGCACGGCGAGAAGGTGAAGCTCACCGACTTCAAGGGCAAGAAGGTGATCGTCTACTTCTACCCGAAGGCCGACACGCCCGGTTGCACGACGCAGAGCTGCGAGCTCCGTGACCACCGCAAGGAGCTCACGAAGCTCGGCGCCGAGGTGCTCGGCATCAGTCCCGACGCACCGGCGAAGCAGGCGAAGTTCGACACGAAGTACGGGCTCGGCTTCCCGCTCCTCGCCGACGAGGACCACGCGTCGCGGAGAAGTACGGCGTGTGGGGCGAGAAGATGAACTACGGCAAGAAGTACATGGGCATCATCCGCTCCGCGTTCGTCGTCGACGAGAAGGGCAAGATCGCCGGCGCCTTCTACAAGGTCAGCCCGAAGGACACCGTGCCGAAGACGAAGAGCGTCCTCTAGGACGGCGGGCGTGCGCTGGTGCGTTCCCGCGATCGTCGTCCTCGGCGTTGCGGTCGCCGGTTGCGGCAGTGGCGCGGTGTCCGCGGCCACCGGTCCTCGCTTCCCCGACGCGACCGCGGTGGCCAAGAAGGCGGCCTGCGACTACGGAGCGGCCCGGCCGCCGGCCGACGTCGCGCCGCGTCCGGTCTCGTACGGCCGCTGCTCGTACGGCCCCGAGTCGGTTGCGGTCCTGGTCTTCGACGCCAAGGGCGCGGCGGACCGCGCGTTCAGCGATGTCGCGTGTCGCCGCGACCCGCACGTCCGGAGGCGCTGGTTCGCACGCGGCCCGAACTGGTTCGCCACGTCTGCCGACGGGTCGCACGGCGTCCGGGCGATCGCCGCGGCGACGGGTGCCCGGGTCATCGACCACGGGTGTTGACCACCGGCCACGAACGGTCGGGTTGGGGTCGCGTTGGGAGTATCGGGCGCCTGGGTCGAGCACGGTGAGGACGCGGGCCGGGTGGGCACGGACAGGTGCTCATCCGGTTCGCCCTGGTCACCGACCTTCCCGAAGATTTTTTCCGCTTCGAGGTGTGAGCGTCGCTCCGGTTGGGCATGAGAGGGCGAGCAACGAGGTCCCCGGTCGAGTCCATCCTGCCCCGACTCGCCGGGGCCTCGTCGCGTCCGGACGTCGGACGAGGGCTCGGGCGTCAGGCACCGATGGCGTGGTAGCCGCCGTCGACGTGCACGATCTCGCCCGTCGTCGCCGGGAACCAGTCCGACAGCAGTGCGACCACTGCCTTGGCCGCCGGTGCCGTGTCACGGATGTCCCACCCGAGCGGGGCACGGGCCGTCCACACCGCTTCGAACGCGTCGAACCCAGGAATCGAGCGGGCTGCGAGCGTCCGGAGGGGCCCGGCGGCGACGAGGTTCACCCGGATCCGGCGGGGCCCGAGCTCGCGCGCCAGGTAACGCGCGGTCGACTCGAACGCAGCCTTCGCCACGCCCATCCAGTCGTAGACCGGCCACGCGTGGTGCTGGTTGTCGAAGTCGAGACCGACGATGGCGCCGCCGTCGGCGAGCCGGGGGAGCGCGGCGACCGCGAGCGCCTTGAGCGAGTAGGCCGACACCTGCATCGCGACCGCGACGTCGTCCCATGGCGCGTCGAGGAACCCGCCCCCGAGGCACGACTCCGGCGCGAACCCGATGGCGTGCACCACACCGTCGAGGTCGAACGGCAGACGGCCGGCGAGCGCGTCGAGGTCCTCGGCGTCGGTGACGTCGAGCTCCACGATCTCCGGCATCACCGGCAGCTTCTTGGCCGTGCGCTCGGTGAGGCGCAGGATCCGGCCGAACGACGAGAGCACCACCTCGGCGCCCTGCTCCTGGGCGACCCGTGCCACGCCGAACGCGATCGACTGGTCGTTCAGCACCCCGGTCACCAGGATGCGCTTTCCCTCGAGCAGCATCACGGACGGGGCACGAGGACCAGCGTGGCGTTGTGGCCGCCGAAGCCGAACGAGTTCGACAGCACCGGAGCCGGCTCGATGACCCGGGGCTCGCCGGCCACCACGTCGATGGACGCGATGTCGTCGCCGATCCGCTCCAGGTTGGCCACTGGCGGGACGATGCCCTCGCGACCGGCCTGCAAGGCGACGATCGCCTCGATGGCACCGGCGGCGCCGATGAGGTGACCGGTCACGCCCTTGGTGGCGGTGACGGGTGGGCTCGCGTCGCCGAAGACCTTGCGGATCGCCGCCGACTCCGCGGCGTCGTTGAGCTCGGTCGACGTACCGTGCGAATTCACGTGCCCGATGGAGTCGGCGGCGATGTCGGCGTCGGCGAGGGCGAGCTGCATGCACGCCGCCGCACCGGCGCCGCCCTCCGAGGGTGCGGTCATGTGGAAGGCGTCGGAGTTGACGCCGTAGCCCGCGACCTCGCCGTGGATGCGGGCGCCGCGTGCGAGGGCGCGGTCGAGACGCTCGAGCACGAGGAAGGCGGCGCCCTCGCCCATGACGAAGCCGTCACGGCCGGCGTCGAAGGGACGGGAGGCGTGCTCCGGGTCGTCGTTGCGCTTGCTGAGCGCACCCATCCGTGCGAACGCGGCGACGGATGGCGCGATCAGGCTGGCCTCGGTGCCCCCGGCGATCACGACGTCGACGGTCTCGTCGCGGATCAGGCGGGTGCCCTCGCCGATGGCGTTCGCGCTGGCCGCGCACGCGGTGGCGATGCACAGCATCGGACCGCTCCATCCGAGGTGGATGCCGATCAGTCCCGCGGTCGAGTTCGGCATCATCATCGGCACGAAGAACGGGCTCACCCGGTCCGGGCCCTTGGTCCGGTACACCTCGAGCTGCTGCTCCAGCGTGGCGAGCCCGCCGATCCCGGTCCCGGCGACCACCGCGCACCGCGCCGGGTCCGCACCGGGATCACCGGCGTCGGCCAGCGCGTCGACGGCCGCCGCGAACCCGAGCTGCGTGCCCCGGTCGACGCGGCGGCTCTCCTTCGGGCCGAGGTACGGCGCGGGATCGAAGTCCCGCACCTCGCACGCGAACCTCACGGCGAGCGCGCTCGCGTCGAACGCGGTGATGGGGCGCGCCGCCGATCGGCCGGCGAGCATGGTGGCCCAGTTGGCCTCCAGCCCGACGCCTGCGGGGGTGTGCAGCCCGACCCCGGTGACCGCGACGCGTGGTCGGCCCCGGTGGTCGAACGTCTCGCTCATGCGCGTTGCGATGCCTTCGCCAGGACGAGGTCGACCGCGTCACCCACGGTGGCGACGCCCTCGAGGTCCTCCTCGGGGATCGAGACGTCGAACCGCTCCTCGAGTCCCATCACCAGCTCCACGAGGTCCAGCGAGTCCGCATCCAGGTCCTCGGCGAACCGTGCGGTCTCGACGACCGACTCCGGCTGCACGCTCAGGACCTCCACCGCGACCGCTCGGATCGCCGTCAGCGCCTCGTCACGCTCCATCTGTCCGCTCCTCCGGCCGCCTCGGGCAGCTGCGGCGTCCAGTTGTAGCCGACGCCGACCCCTCGATGGGGGTTGCCTCAGTGACCCATTCCCAGGCCGCCGTCCACCGGAACGACGGCACCGGTCACATAGGCGGCGGCTTCGGACGCGAGGAAGGCGATGGTGGCGGCGCATTCCTCCGGGGTTCCGGGCCGACCGACCGGTACGAGCGCGCCCACGGTCGCCAGCCAGTCGGGACCCATCGCCGCGGTCATCTCGGTCTCGATCGGACCCGGCGCGACCACGTTGCACGTGATCCCGCGGCCTCCCAGCTCCCGGGCGACGGACCGGCTCAGGCCCACCAGGCCCGCCTTCGCTGCGCTGTAGTTGGCCTGACCCGCGCCACCGACGTGGGCCACGACCGACGACACGTTGACGATGCGCCCGTACCGGGCCCGCATCATCTTCGGCGTCGCTCTGCGAATGGTGTGGAACGCACCCGTGAGGTCGACGGCGAGCACGCGGTCCCACGCATCGTCCTTCATGCGCATGACCAACCCGTCGGCGGTGACACCGGCGTTGTTGACCAGGACCTCCACCGACCCGAACGTGGACTCCACCTCGCCGAACGCCGCGTCCACCGCGTCGACGTCCTCCACGCGGATCGCCACCGGAACGGACCGCCCGCCCGCCGCCGCGATCGCGTCGACGGTCGCGCGCGCGGCGGCGTCGTCCTCGGCGTACCCGACCGCCACCCGCATGCCGGCGCCGGCCAGCGCGATCGCCGTGGCCCGACCGATCCCTCGCGACGCGCCCGTGACGAGCGCGACCCTCCCGTCGGTCACGCGTCGTCCATCGCGTGGTCGGCGGCGTCGGGGTCGGCGATGCCGTGCACGGGCGTCCCGGGGATCGCGCGCTTGGCGAGCGCTGCGAGCATCGTCCCGTGACCGACCTCGAGGAGCCGGTCCGCGCCCAGGGCCACCAGCGTCGACTGCACGGCTCGCCAGCGGACCGGGACCGCGACGTGCGCGGCGCTGCGGGTCCGCCACCCTTCGGAGTCCGAATACGGCTCCCCGTCGTCGTTGGAGACCACCGGAGCCGACGGTGACGCGAGCGGGACGGACGCGAGGTCGTCGCACAGCGCCTCGGCGGCCGGCTGCATGAGCGGCGTGTGGAAGGCGCCCCCGACCGCGAGTGGCCGCGCGGTGCGCGCGCCCGCCGCCTTCGCCGCGGCCACGCCGGCCTCGAGCCCGTCCGGAGTGCCGGCGAGCACGATCTGGCCGGGCGCGTTGTCGTTCGCGATCCAGCACTCGACGCCGGCCGTGGTCGCGGCCTCCGCCTGCTCGAGCGTCGCACCGAGGAGGGCCGCCATGACCCCGGGGCGGGCGTCGGCCGCGGCCTGGGTCCGGTCGGCTCGCACTGCCGCGAACCGGACGCCGTCGTCGAAGCTCAGGACCCCCGCCGCGATCAGCGCGGTCACCTGACCGAGGGAGTGGCCGGCGAAGGCGACCGGCAGCACCCGGTCGCTCACCGCCTCCCACGCGAGCAGCGAGGACAGCAGCACGGCGAGCTGCGCATTGCGGGTGCGCAGCAGCTCGTCGGCATCGGCGTCCACCAGGAGCCGGCCGACCGGCTCGCCGAGCGCGGCCTCGGCCCGGCCGACGACCGCCTCCCACTCGGGCCGGTCCCGCCACACGAGGCCCATGCCGGGCGCCTGGGTGCCCTGGCCCGGGAACACGACCGCACGTCGCGGCGTCATCGGCGGGCGTCGTCGTCGTCGTCCGTGGGGGCCCACCACGGAGGTTCCGGCGGCGCCTCACCCAACAGCACCTCGGCCTCCTCGTCCAGCGGGAACGGACCGTCGCTCGACGTCGGGCGCGCGGGGACGAGGAGCACGCCGATGACCAGCAGGATGACGGCGATCACCCCGATCGCGATCCACATGTGGGAACCCTCCGCCGTGCCGGCCCGCACGATACCGCCGCGATCGGAACCGCCGGTCAGAGCCAGTCGCGTCGCCGGAACGACGCCCACAACGCGACGACGACCACCAGCATGAGGACCGTCGAGAACCAGACCCCCCAGTGGCGTGCGAACCCGGGGTAGGGGACGTTCATGCCGTAGTAACCGGTCACGAGCGTCGGTACCGCGATGATCGCCGCCCAACTCGTGACCTTCTTCATGATCTGGTTCTGGCGGTAGTCGCGCAGGCTCAGGTTGGTCTCGACGATCGTGGCGACGAGGTCGCGCAGCGCGTCGGTGGACTCCACGACCCGGAGGACGTGGTCGTACACGTCCTGGTAGTAGGGGTAGAGCGGCTCGGCGATCGCACCGTGCTCCCGGCGCATGAGCCCGCTCACCACCTCGCGCATCGGTGCGACCAGCTTGTGGAAGTGCACCAGGCTGCGCCGGGCCTCGAACCAGTCGCGTTGCTGACGCGGGTCGAGCGGCGTGTCGGCGAAGAGACCCTCGCTGACCTGGTCGTAGTAGTCGTCGAAGCCGTTGACGGCGTCGAAGTAGCCGTCGACCACGAGGTCGAGCAGGCCGTAGAGGAGGAACCCGACGCCCTGGTCGATGAGATCGCCCGACTGCTCCCATCGGTCGATGAGCGCCGGGACCGGGAACGACTCGTCCTTGCGGACCGTGATCAGCCAGCGGTCACCCACGAAGCAGTCGATCTCCGTGGTGTCGATGGTCCGCGTCCCCGGTTGCCAGCGGATCGCGTGACAGGTGACGAAGGCGTGGGTGGGGTAGCGGTCGACCTTCGGTCGTTGGTGCTCGCCGAGCGCGTCCTCGACGGCGAGCTCGTGCAGGTCGAGCTCGCCGGCCAGCTCGTGCAGCGTGTCGGCGTCCGGTGCACACAGGTCCACCCAGACGATCTCCCGCTCGGCCTCGAGATGCTCCGACACCCGCGCGATGGGGAAATCGCGTCGCGACGACCTCGGACCCTCGCCAGGCGCGTGTGTGCACGGCGGCCGACCCTACGCGCCCAACGCGTCGATGTGCGGCATCTTGGCGCGCCGGCGGTTCGGCGCGCCGTCGCAGCTGCTCAGCGGTTGAGGAACGTCGTCCCCGCCGACGTGAGCGCCACGGAGCGGTCGCCTCGGTGGAGTGCTCCACCGACGAGACGACCGTCGACAATCGAATGGTCTCCTCCGATGAACGTTGAGTCGTCCACGACGATCGAGCCGCCGCCGGCGCCGGTGAGCGTCAGCCGGTACGTGCCGCGGGCGAGACGGATCGTCGCGCCGCCCGGCAGCGCGTTCGCTTCTTGTATCGCAGCTCGCAGCGAACAGCCGCCGCCGACCGTCACGCATCGGCCGTCCCCGGGGCGGGTATCGGCTGCGTCGGTGAACCGATCGACCGTGAAGGCCTGTCGGCACGGCTCCGACTGTGTGGTGGCACAGCTCGGGAGACCTGACCGGAGCGCGACGCCGGTCGGCAGATCCACCACCGGTAGGACGACGGCACTCGGATGCGCAGGGTCGTGGGCGATGGTGACCGGGAACTCGCCCGGAAGCGGGTCGAAGTGCCACAACAGGGTCGCGGGCCCGCCATCGGGGGTGTCGATCGAGAGGCGGAGACGAGAGCCCGCCCGGAAGGCGTGTGCGAACGGGCGGATCCCGACCCGGACCTTCGTGAGCTCACCCGGTTGCAGGGGCGAGGCTCCGGAGTAGGAGTGATAGGGGAGCAGAGGCGTCTCCGGGTGACCGTCCCCGCGAGGGCCCGATAGCTGGCGCGAAGCAGTCCGCTCTGCACGAGCATCTCCTGACCGTCGGGCCGCACGTCGCTCAGGGTCACTCGCAGGTCGACATCACGTCGGGGCCGCGGAACCGAGATCCACAGGTCGGCCGAGCCCGTGCCCGCCATGATCACGTCGTGCGCAAGAGCTCCCGAGGTGAACGTGGCCTGGCCGTCGTCCTGTCGGTACCACGCAGCGCCTTCGTGTCGTTCGGTGAAGACGCTGCTGGACGACGTGGCGTCACCACGGTCAGGGCGCAAGTTCGATCCGAGCCGGTACGTCGCGCCGGGGCCGTCGAGTGCCAGGACGCGATTGGCTGAACTCTGTACGCGGGTACCCACGACGATCCGTCTCCAGCAGGATCGTCACGGGTCCGCGCCGACGGTAGTCGGCGACGGTGGCTGCCGGGCAGTGACGGTCCAGATGGACACAGAGGAACTCCAGCTCGAGCTCCCAGGGTCGACCGCGGAAGTACTCCTCGTGATCCCCGTTGGTCCCGACGAGTCGGACCTCGGTCGACGGCGAGAAGTCCCGGATCGCCTCGGCCACCCCGCTTCCCACCTGCTCGTCCTGCCAGGACACCGTCAACAGCGTCGGCACCCTGATCTTGTTGACCGCTGCGGTTCGGAGCCGCCAGTACGCGTCGTACGACGGGTGCGTCTCGATCGCGCGTCTCGTGCTCACGTTCTGGCCGCGCAGCCCGAGGTGCGCCCGGCACGTGCGGTCGAGGGCGCTCGATCCGCGAATGATGTCGTTCACGTTCTCGTTCTCGGGCGGCAGTGCGTTGTCGCGATCACGGGCGCCGGCCCAATTGATACCGAAGCCCGTGTTCTTCATGCCGCCGGGGTACAGCACGTCTCGGTAGAGATCGTCCACGGCGGCACCGGGCGCGATCGCGTCGAGGTGCGGCGGACGGGTCGACGCCACGAAGAGCTGGCTGAGGCCGGGCCACGACTTGTCGGCGAACGCAATCCGGTCGACCCATCGTTGGGCGTGCAAGGTCTCGACCACGTCGTAGCCGTCCAGCCAGGTGAGCTGCTCCATCAGATCGAAGGCTCCGGTCGAGCAACCGGTGCCCCGCATGTTCACGCCGATGACGGCGTACCCCGCTGCGGTGAACGCGTCGAACATCTGTCGCTGGAAGGAGTACTCGCCGGAGACGTCGCGGACGCCTGGTGAGTAGCCCGAGTAGGAGATCACAACGTTGTACCTGCCATCGGCCGGTCGTTCGCCCGGTAGCTCCACGACATACGACAGCTGGTTGCAATCGCGCGTCGTGATGTAGCCGTCCACAGGGTTCTCGCCGAGGTGATCGATGTCGATGGTCTGTGAGCTGTAGAGGTCCGAAGGAGGTGGTTCGTCTGGACCGACCACGGTGACGTCATGAGGTGAGCTTCGATCACCTTCGACGGATACGGAGTATCGGCCGACGGGGACGTCGCGGACGACGAGGCCGCCCAAGGCATCGGTCGTGCGAACCGGCAGTCGCCGGGTACCGTCGATGGTGACCTGCTTCCCTGGCCCCGCGTGGACGACGTAGATCTGCTCGACGCTGCCGCGCACCACGAGCTGGTCCGCCGGTGTCGACGGACACGGGACGACGGGGCTGCCTCCGGTCCGCAGCACCCCGGCGGCGGTGGCGGCAGCGATCAGGCCTCCGACGACGATGAATGCTCCGCTGACGCGATCAGCACGCGGCCGGAGGGATTCACGCTTGCTCCTGGCCGACGCCTGCGTCGTATCGGGCGCCACACCGCGGCACCGCCGTCCCCGGCCGGGAGTCCGGCCACTGCACCCCCGGCACCCGCCGACCGGAACCCATGCTTCTCCCTCGTGAAACGGAAGTCGGTGCTGCGCCAGCCGCATGGCGGGCGCCCAGCCGTGTGTCCGTACCCAGACCGTGGTCGATTCACCGAGAGGCGATATCGACAATCGCCCAACAACAGGGGACCGTGGGAGGGCAGCGAGGCGACCGGCATCGACATGGGGCGGCCGCGTCGGTACCGACCGTCAACGACAACGTACACACAACGACCACCACCAGCACGATCACCACCAGCACGTCCACCACCAGCACGACCACCACCAGCACGTGGTCCGTTCCCCTCACGCCACCGTCGCCGTCTCCGCCGGCGACCACCTGTACCGCAGGCTCCGATCTCGGCGGGTCAACGCAAGCCGAGCCACGACCGGCGCCACACAAGGCCCGGCTACCGTTCGCTTGGCTCTCGCCGGACTGCTGTAGGACTGCTGCGATCGTGGTCGCAGTGGTCAGCCGTTGGTCGGGGAGCTGCCGGTCAGCCCGTTGTGGCGGGCCTGATCGCACCCACGCCCGGGTGGTGGAATGGCAGACACGGCGGACTCAAAATCCGCTGATCCGCGAGGATCGTGCGGGTTCGAATCCCGCCCCGGGCACCCGCCGACCTGCACGGAGTCGCGCTTCGGACGCGGGCCCGGTGGGAACGTTCTTCCGCTACGCGAAGCGGCGGAAATCACGCGTTGGTCGCAGGCGGATCCGACGAGTACGCCGACGCGGCCTCGTCGATGTCCTCGGCCCACTTGCTCATCTGGTGTGGCACTGGCCTTCTGGCCCGCGCGGGTCGCGCGGCCGCGTGGCGGCGGGCGCCTCCCGCCGTCGATTGGGTTACCTTTCCCGGACTTGCACCGATCAGCGGGGGAGCGGACATGCGAGTACGCGTGTGGACCAAGCGCCTGGTGGCGCCGATCGCGGTGGCGCTCGTCCTCGGCCTCGTGCTCGATCGCGACGCCGGTCACCGGGCCCGGCACGATCGGGCTCGCGACCTTCGACCTCTCGCAGGTCGGATACCAGCGCAGCGAGGCGTTCCTCTCCGGGTTCGCCCGCAGCTACAGCCCGACGGCGCCGCTGACCAATGACGGCAAGTGGACCGTCGCCCCGGACGCTGACGCCGCGAACTTCAAGACGCGGATGGTCGACGTTCCGTCCCATCGACCCGGCGAAGTTCAGCGGCACGGTCGTGGTCGAGTGGCTGAACGTCTCCGCCGGGGCGGACCTCCCCACCGACTGGATCATGGCCCACAACGAGTTCGTCCGGCAGGGCGACGCGTACGTCGGTGTCTCCGCGCAGGCGGTGGGGGTCAACGCGCTCAAGACGCAGCAGCCGGACCGGTACGGCACGCTCGTCCACCCGGGTGACAGCTACTCGTACGACATCTTCAGCCAGGCCGGCCGGCAGGTGCGCGCCAACCCGGCGACGGTGCTCGGCGGCCTCACCGCGCAACGGGTCATCGGCGCCGGTGAGTCGCAGTCGGCCAGCCGCCTCGTCACCTACATCGACGGCATCCACCCGCTCGGCGCAGGCGTTCGACGGCTTCATGGTGCACAGCCGCTCGTCCGGTGGCTCCAAGCTCACGCAGGCCCCGCTCCCGGACGTGTCGGTGCCCTCGCCGCTGCGATCCGCAACGACCTCGACGCAACCGGTGATGGTCGTCCAGGCGGAGGGCGACGTCATCGGCTCGAACCTCGGCGCCCGCCAGCCCGACACCGCGACGCTTCCGCGAGTGGGAGCTCGCCGGCACGTCGCACGCGGACTCGTACACGATCTCGGTCGGCGGCACCGACATCGGCAACGGCGCCGGCGCGGCGCAGATGTTCGCGTTCATGCGCAGCCCGCAGAACGTCGGGTGCACGAACCCGGTGAACGCCGGACCGCACCACTGGCTGCTGCAGTCCGCGTACCACGCGCTCGACGCGTGGGTTCGTGACGGCACGCCACCGCCGACCGCGGCACCGCTCCAGGTCGCGTCCACCTCGCCGGTCGTCCTCGTCCGCGACGCGCACGGCAACGCCGTCGGCGGGGTCCGGTCGCCGCAGGTCGACACGCCGGTCGCGACGCTGACGGGCATCAACTCGGGTACGGGCTTCTGTGTCCTCTTCGGGAACACGGTGCCGCTGACGACGTCACAGCTCCAGGCGATCTACCCGAGCCACTCCGCGTTCGTCGCGCAGTGGACCGCCGCGGTGTCGTCCGCCCTCGCCCAGGGCTTCATCCTCCCGGAGGACGCGTCCGAGCTCGTCGCCGCGGCCGCAGGCTCGACCGTACCGAACTAGGACGGCGCCGACGCGGCCGCGGTCGCCGCTGTCACGACCGTCGCGCCGCGCCCATAATCCGCGGCGACGTGGGTATCAGGCTCCGCGTGGATGTGCGAAGGTGCAAGACCCTCGGATGTGGCGCGATGTTCGACGCCACCGCGCCGCGGGACGACGAGATCCGCTGGTGCAGCGGCACGAACGGCCTCCATCGTCACGCCCAGCGGTGGCGCAACGGAACGTGGCGGCCGGTGGAGGGCACCTACGCCAACCGGCAGATGCAATAGCCGACATCCTGTCTCGGAGCGCCAGGCCCCGGCCCGCTCCCCGTCCCCGAGGATCCGCGCTCACCATCGCGGCGAGCGACGCCATGGCTGGTCGAGCCGGCTCGGTTGGATAGGCTCACAGCAGTAACGGGCAGGAAAAAGGGCAGGAACATGAAGCGCATGCACCGGCAACTCCGCCGTCGCGTCCGTGATCTCGAAGCTGAGAACGCGCGACTCCGTGAACGCGTCCACGTCCTGGAGATCTCGCTCCACGCCGCGCTCCCGAGACCGGAGCCCGCGGGCGTCGACCTCTGAGGACGAACGCGACGCTGCCGCCAGGTACGAGCGCCCTTCCGCTGGGTTCCTACTCGGTCATGCCGAGCTGCTTGGCGATGACTGCGTTGCGTGGTGAGAGGTCGTGCGCCGTGCGATGAGAACCGTGTGCTCGCTCCACGGGCGACGGACTCGGAGATGCCCTCGCCCTGACGTCGACCACTCTCGCTTCGCCTCCACGACAACCGATACGTCTCGATGGAAGCGCGATCGGCTCTCGACGGCGGATTCCCATCGCCACCGGTCTCGCAGCCCCAGAGGTCGTCGAGATGGAGCTTCGCGCCGGAATGTGACAGCGTGCGCCGGTGGCGCTCGTGCTCACCCGTACCGAAGGCCAGGTCATCGTGCTCTCAGTCGACGGCCGGGAGATCCGCGTCGAGGTCGCCCGCATCAGTGGGAAGTCCGTGCGCATCGCGATCACTGCGCCCGATGAGGTCGAGATCCGACGCGAGGAGATCATCGGGCGGTAGGGGCGTCGTTCCTACCCGGTGATGCCGGGTCGCTTGGCCACGACCTCGGTCACGGAGAAGGTTTGTGTGGTCACCGCGGGCGGTCGGTCCGGTCGCTCGACCTCGCGAGCGAAACGGCCGACATGCTTTCGCGAGCTGGAGGCACCGTGGAACTGATACGGCGAACGACCTGGCGGCTGTCCGGCGTCAGCGTGCCGGGAGTACCCCGTTGCGTTGAGGAACTGCTCGACGGCGGTTCGCAGCGTGCGGCCGAAGGTGACGGTGATGTGGTTGTCGTCGAGTCTCGGCACGAGGCCGTCGACGAGGGGATCGCAGATGGGGAGGAACGGGCAGATGCGGCGGTCGAGGTCGAGCGACCACACGCCGCCGGTGGAGGCGGCGAGTGCGCGCATGATCCGTTCTTCGGCGCAGTGGCCCCGTCGGTGCGACGAAGCGGCACTGCTCGAGGACGGTGGCCTTGGACAGGCACACGAGCGGATCGTCTCCCTTCGGCGGTACCGGGATTGGCTCGATCATCACGACCTTGCGGTGGTCGGCGTGGAGCCCGTCGACGACGGTGGTGATGCTCCGTCGCAGGGCTCGCTCACGTGTCGCCGGGTTCGTGAGGTTGCCGAGCTTCTGGTCGCGGAGGGCGATGCTGTTGGTCGGGTCGTCGACCGGGCGGTGGGCAAGGACCACGATGTCGGGATCGATCTTGGGGATGATCGTGTCGAAGACCTGGTGTTGCTCTTGCACGCAGGTCGGATTGGCACCCGCGTAGCTCACCCCTCGGTCCACGGGCAGGCCAGCAGGGGCACGACCGTCAGCGAGAGATCGCGCTGTCGGGCCAGGTCCTGGAACATCGGCACCAGCATGCCGGCGTGACTGTCACCGACGAGCGCGATCGAGCCGTGATTGCCCTTGGTAATGGGGCACGGCTTGAAGAAGGTCAGCGAGGCGCACGCCCGACCGTTGAGGTCGCGGTAGTTCGCAGACGTCGCCGTTCGCGGCTTGCCAGTTCGCATGGTTGGGTGTCCCGCTGTGGGTGTTCGCTCGGGCCGAAGCGGCACGTCCCGCGTCGTTGCGCAACGCGGCCGGTGCCACCACGGCCGCCACGAGCACGCTCGCGACGAGTCCGACGGCGATGACGGCTCCGCGCCTGCCGTCGAGCACGCGGCAGTGCGGATGGGCATCTCGAGCAACTGGTAGCTCAGGGACGCGATCGCCGAAGCGATGGACGCCGCGACGACGAAGGTCACCAGCGGGCTCGGGTGGTACGCGTCGATGAGGACGAGGATCACCAGCCAGTGCCAGAGGTATGTCCCGTACGAGATGCGGCCCAAGTACACGATCGGACGCATCGAAAGCAGCCGCCGGCCGAGGCCGCCGTCGGCGGCCTCGAGGGACACCAGCAGTACCAGGGTCGCGATCGTCGTCGCCACCCCCCGCGTGATCGGACCGACGTGCACCGCACTCGTCGCGAGGCCGAAGAGTGCGAGCAGTGCGGCGACCGATACCCACGGGAGCACGCGACGACCGACGAATCCCCGCGCCCGGGCGATGGAACCCGGGGTGAGCGCCAACCACGCCCCGGCGAGCAGTTGGTAGGCCCGCGTGTACGTTGCAGGTCGCGCGATTCGGATCGGTACGCGCAAGCGCGAGCGCCCAGACCAACGACGTCAGACCGATCACGACAACGCCGACCTGGACCAGGCGTCCGCGAGTCCACGCCAGTCGGCGTCCGGCCAGAACGAGCCCACTGAGCAAGAGCGGCCACAGGATGTAGAACTGCTCCTCGACGGAGAGCGACCAGTAGTGGATCACCGGGCTCGCCGTAATATTGCGGCGCGAAGTAGTCGGCCGACTGGCCAATGAAGAACCAGTTGGCGACATAGAGCGCAGCGGCGCGGACCGCACCGACTGCATTCGCTGCCTCGATCGGGGAAGCGATCGCAGCGAAGACGACGGCGGTGACAGTCAGGTTCACGACGGCCGGCGGGCAGGAGGCGTCTGATCCGACGGGAGTAGAACTGCCGGAGCCGTACGCCGCCGACCGTCGCGACGTCGCGCAGGAGCAGGCTCGTTACGAGGTAGCCGGAGAGGACGAAGAAGACGTCCACGCCAATGAAGCCGCCGTCGAAGTCGCACGAGCCCGGCGTGGAACGCGACGACGAGGTACACGGCCACTGTCCGCACCCCGTCGAGGTGCGGTCGGTACCCCCAGTCCTTCCGAACCGCCCCCACCGTGACAAGGTACCCGTGCTTTCTGGGGACTCGAGCGCGGTGCCCGCCATCGACACGGCACGACGCGGCGATCTGGCGCAAGGAAGCTGTCGACCGTTCGTTGTCCCGGACAAGCCGGCGGCGGCGTCGAGTCGGCTGCCGCGACCGCAGGCGGGGCAGAGCCACCGTCCCGGTTGTGCTTGGAGTTCCGGATCGTGGCCGCTGCCCGCCTCGAGCCTTGAGGTCGAACGTGTGCTCAGTGAGGATCGGATCGAGGTCGCGCATCTTCGCATGATCATCGCTTGGAGTCGCTTGCTCGACGGACCGGAGACGAGAGGACGACTGTCTCTCCTCGGTTTCCTACCCGGTGATGCCGAGCCGCTTGGCGATGACCTCGTTCATGATCTGGTCCGTGCCCGCGCCGATGCGCTGGAGGCGCGCGTCGCGCCAGAGGCGGGAGATGGGCGTCTCGTTGAGGTAGCCCGCACCGCCGTAGACCTGGAGGCACGCGTCGACGAGCCGGTTCTGCACCTGCGCGGCGTACTTCTTCGCCATCGAGATCTCGGCGACCGGATACTCACCCTGCTGCACGCGCCAGATGGTGTCGTAGGTCAGCGCACGTGCCGCCTCGAGCTCGGTCGCCGCGTCGGCGAGGAGATGCGCGATCACCTGGTTCGCGACGAGTGGACGACCGAACGCATGGCGCTCGCGTGCGTACGCGATCGTCTGCTCGAGGACGTCGAGTCCCTGGCCGATGCTCTGTGCCGCGCCGGACAGCCGCTCGTACTGCAGCTGCCACGCCATCTGCGCGAAGCCCTGACCCGGTGCACCACCGAGCAGGTTGCCGGCCGGGACGCGCACGTCGTCGAGCACGATCTCGGCGGTGTCGGACGCGCGCATCCCCAGCTTGTCGAGCTTGCGGGAGACCGAGACGCCGGGAAGGTCGGTGTCGACGACGAAGAGGGACACGCCGCGGTGCTGCGAACCGGGCTCGGTCTGGATCGCCATGGTCATGAACTGCGCGCGGGTGCCGTTCGTGATGAACATCTTCCGGCCGTTGACGATCCAGGTGTCGCCGTCGCGTTCGGCCCGGGTCGTGATCGACGCGACGTCGGAGCCGGCGTCGGGCTCGGTGAGCGCGATGGCGCCGATCTTCTCCCCGCGGATCGCCGGCGCGAGGTACCGCTCCTTCAGATCGTCGGTGCCGAACTCGGCGAGGGCGGGTGTGCACATGTGGGTCTGGACGGCGACGGCCATCGGGATCGAGCCGGCGCCGCAGCGGGCCAGCTCCTCGATGAACAGCAGGCTGGCCGCGAGGTCCCCGTCGGAGCCGCCCCACGCCGCGGGGTAGTGCAGTCCCAGGAAGCCGAGCTCGCCGCACCGCCGGAAGACCGAGTCCGGGAAGAAGCCGTCGGCCTCCCACTCGTCGACGTACGGACGCACCTCGGTGTCGACGTAGCGGCGCACGCTCGAGCGCAGCGATTCGTGCTCGGTGCTGAAGACCGGATGAGGGCTCACCGGCGCATTCTGGTCATTCGCGAGCGGTCCCGGACATCTTGTGGGTCGATTTCCGGGATTCGGCGCGTACACTGCCCGCCGTGTCACGGGCATCGATCGAACGGCGCCTGCTCGACATCAGTGAGCGGATCAAGAAGGCCTCGGCCGAACTGACCGTCACCGACGAGCAGCTCTCCTTCCTCGACGAGGAAGCCGAGGACGCGCGCCTGCGCGCCATCGTCGCCGAGACGCCCATGGAGGTGGCCACCGCCAACGAGGCCGCCCGCCACGCCGACGCCCTGCGCCGTCACCGCGACGCGCTGGCGCGCACGATCGGGGAGCTCCGCAAGGAGCAGGACGAGCTCCTCGACCGCATGACCGCCGAACCAGCCCCGCGCTGAGCATCGACGAGAGGAACCCAGTGTCCACCGAACGCACGAGAGTCGTCGTCGCCGAGGACGAGGCCATCATCCGCCTCGACCTCAAGGAGCTCCTCGAGGAGGAGGGCTTCGACGTCGTGGGCGAGACCGGGCGGGGCGACGAAGCCGTCGAGCTCGTCCGGTCCCTGCAACCGGATCTCGCGATCCTCGACATCAAGATGCCGGGACTCGACGGTTTGTCCGCGGCGCGTCAGATCACGAGCGAGCGTCTCGCCGCCGTGCTCATCCTCACCGCGTTCTCCCAACGCGACCTCGTCGAGCAGGCGCGCGACGCCGGCGCGATGAGCTACATCGTCAAGCCGTTCCAGAAGAGCGACCTGATTCCGGCGATCGAGCTGTCCCTCGGACGCCACGCGGAGATGCGCAGCCTCGAATCCGAGGTCGGCGACCTCGCCGAGCGGCTCGAGGCGCGCAAGATCATCGACCGCGCCAAGGGTGTGCTCATGGACCAGTACGACCTCAGCGAGGCGCAGTCCTGGGAGTTCATCCGGACCGAGGCGATGAACCGCCGGACGAAGGTCCACGAGATCGCCGCGCAAGTGGTGGCAGGAGACCTCGCCCCCTCCGACGCCACCTGATCCCTTCCGCGCCGTCAACGTCCCGGCGCAGCGCCAGGGTCGCACGCCACGCGTAGAGTCGACCCGATGGCGGAGATCTCCCGATGAGCACCCTCCTGTTGCTCGACGGCCACTCGCTCGCGTACCGCGCGTTCTACGCCCTGCCCACCGATCTGGCGACGTCGTCCGGACAGGTCACGAACGCCGTCTACGGCTTCACGTCGATGCTCATCAAGGTGGTGGGCGACGAGAAGCCCGACCACCTCGCGGTCGCGTTCGACACCGCCGCGCCCACGTTCCGCAAGGAGAAGGACGCCACCTACAAGGCGGGGCGCAAGGAGACGCCGGACCTCTTCCGGTCGCAGCTGCCGCTCATCCACCAGGTGCTCGAGACGCTCGCCGTGCCGATTCTCGAGGTCGACGGCGTGGAGGCCGACGACGTCATCGCGACGCTCGCCGAACGCGCCGCGGCGGAGGACATCGAGGTCATCGTGGTCACGGGAGACCGGGACTCGTACCAGCTCGTACGCGACCCGCACATCCGCGTGCTCTACAACAAGCGGGGCGTGTCCGACTACGCGTTGTACGACGAGGCCGGCATCTTCGAACGCACCGGCGTGACCCCGGCGCAGTACCCCCAGTACGCGGCGCTGCGCGGCGACACGAGCGACAATCTGCCCGGCGTTCCCGGGATCGGCGAGAAGACCGCGGCCAAGCTCGTGAGCGCCTACGACACGCTCGAGGGCATCTTCGAGCACCTCGACGAGCTGCCGCCCAAGCAGCGGCAGAACCTCGGCGAGTTCCGCGACCAGGTGTTCCACAACCGGGAGATGTCGATCCTGCGGCGCAACGTGCCGATCGACGTCGACGTCGACGCGCTCCAGATCGGCGGGTGGGACCAGGAGGCGGTGCGCGAGCTGTTCCAGCAGCTCGAGTTCCGCACCCTGTACCCGCGCCTGCTCGAGGCACTCGGCACCACCGACGACGAGGTCGACGTCGAGGCCACGACGCTCGACGTCGAGGTGGAGCGCGTCACCACGGCGAAGGCGCTGGGTTCGCTCCTCGGATCGATCACGAAGGCCGGAGCCCCGTACGCGCTCGAAGCCGACTGGCAGGGAGCACCCGGAGCGGGAGCACTGCGCGGGCTCGCCGTCGCGTCGGCCGACTCCGTGGCGTACGCACCCGCCGATCTCCTCGACGACGCCGCGGTCACCGGCGCCCTCGTCGAGCTGCTCACGACCGGTGGCCCGCCGCTCGTCGCGCACCGCAGCAAGGAGCTCATGCACGGGCTGCGCTGGACCGCCGACCTGACGGTCGGGACGCTGGATCTCGACACCGCGGTCATGGCCTACCTGGTCGATCCGGGCGAGGGGAAGTACGACCTCGGCGAGCTCTGTGCCCGCTTCTGCGGCTTCGAGCTGACGTCACCCGATCGAGAGCAGGTCGAGGGCACGCTCGACCTCGACGGCGACGCCGGGGGCGACGACGCGGGCCGCCGTGCGGCCGCGGTGCTCCGTCTCGCTGACGCGTTGCGAGGCGCGCTCGAGTCGCGCGAGCTGTGGTCGTTGTACGAGGAGGTCGAGCGGCCGCTCGTCGGCGTCCTCGCCGAGATGGAGCACGTCGGGGTGCGCGTCGACCGCGAGTTCCTCGACCAGATGCGCGCCGACCTCCAGAAGCAGTGCGACGATCTGGAGTCCAAGGTCCACGCGCACGCCGGCGAGCCGTTCGTCATCAACTCGGTGCCCCAGCTCCGCCACGTGCTCTTCGACGTGCTCGAGCTCACACCGGTCAAGCGCACCAAGACCGGACCGTCGACCGACGCGGACTCCCTCCAGAAGATGGCGGCGACGTCGGACCACCCGATCCTCGCCGACCTCCTCAAGTACCGCGAGGTCGAGAAGCTGCGTTCCACCTACGCCGATGCGCTGCCGCCGCTCATCCAGGCCGACGGTCGCATCCACGCGACCTTCAACCAGATCGCCACCACCACCGGACGCATCTCGAGCGAGAGCCCCAACCTCCAGAACATTCCCGTCCGTACCGCCGAGGGGCGCGAGATGCGCAAGGCGTTCGTCGCCGACGAGGGCTGCGGCCTCATGACGGCCGACTACTCCCAGATCGAGCTGCGGATCCTCGCCCATCTCGCGGAGGATCCCGGTCTGGTCGACGCGTTCGCCCGAGGCGCCGACGTCCACACGATCACCGCCGCGAAGGTGTTCGGCGTCGACGAGGCGAAGGTCGACGACTTCCAGCGCCGGTTCGCCAAGGTCGTCAACTACGGGCTCGCGTACGGCATGGAGGCCTACGGCCTCGGTCAGCGGCTCGACATCCCCACGGATCAGGCACGCGAGATCCTCGACAGCTACTTCGAGTCCTTCCCGAACGTGCACGCGTACATGGAGCGGACGGTCGTCGAGGCGAAGTCCCGTGGGTACACGACGACGATCCTCGGCCGCCGCCGCCAGATCACGGAGCTGTCGTCGGACAACTTCCGCATCCGTCAGATGGGGGAGCGCATGGCGCAGAACGCCCCCGTCCAGGGGTCGGCGGCCGACATCTTCAAGGTCGCGATGGTCCGCACCGACCGCGCGCTGCGCGAGGCCGGGCTCGCGACCCGGATGATCCTCACCGTCCACGACGAGCTCGTCTTCGAGGTGCCGCTCGCCGAGCGCGACGCGATCGAGCCGGTGGTGCGCGAGTCGATGGAGGGCGCGATCGACCTCAACGTCCCGCTCGTGGTCGACGTCGGCTTCGGGCCGAGCTGGGCCGAGGCGAAGTAGCGACGCGCCGGCGCTCCTTCAGTCCGGCGTCGAGGATCTGCTGTCCGTAGTGGCGGGCGAGCCACAGGGATGCCTCCGGCGAGTAGTGGATGCCGTCGGGTCGGAAGTCGTGGATGCCGCCGATGTCGTTGCGGAACACGCCGTCGGGACACAGCACGCGGAAGAGATCGAAGCGGCGCAGCTGCGGGCGGAGTCGCACAACCCGTGCGAGGACGACGTCGTCGACGTGCTTGACGCGTGGGGTCGACAGCGGTCCGCCGCGGTCGTCGACGGGCCAGGGCCCCACGGACGGCCGGGCACACGGACTCTCCATCCACACCACGTGCGCGCCGGTCGAGCGAGAGGATGTCGTACGCGTCGGCGTACTTCTTGGTCAGGTAGTCGTCGAAGGCTCGGTCGCCCGGCACCAGCATCGACGGCCAGTCGCCGACGCGACGTTGCTGGGTGTCGTAGATCGTCGACATCACGATCACCAGGTCCGGCCGGAACCTCGCGACGCGTGAGCGCCAGCCGGCCTGCACGGCCCGGCACCGTTCGGGCACGGACACCTCTCGTCCGGCATCGACGACGCGCCCGTCGTTGGCGATGCCGCAACCAGGCGTGCCGACCGACCAGACCAGCGCGCGATGCGTCGAGTTCGCCCAGCTGTTCGAGGCCGTAGCCGAAGGTTCGGGAGCTCGAGTCACCGACCACGAGCACACGGAGCAGGCTTCGGTCCACGGGGCGACGGAGCGCCTGGAGCTCGGCGACGGTCTGGTCCACGTTCGCCGTGGTTGTCCTGCAAGCGAAGGACGTTGGTGTCCACGGTCAACCGGTTCATCGTGAGGAAGAACGGCGTGCCGGCAGTAGCGAAGTTCGCGGCATCGAATGGCTCGTAGCTCCAGACGATCGACGCGTCGCGCGTCGGCGAGGTACGCGAATCCTGTGCTCGAGCACCTCGCGAGCCCAGTGCATCTGGGCTCCGGCATCGGTGGTGCCCGACAGCGCGGCCATCGTGCCGGTATCCCATTGGGTGACATGGAACAGGACGATGTCGGGATCGAAGGATCGGATCAGCCTCGGCCATTCCGTCCGCCAGTTGCGACAGGTCATCGCGCTTGCCGACCCGAGTGAGTCCGTCGCACGCGAACGGATCTGCGACGGTCACCGAGAGATCGGCCCTGCTCGCGGCCCGGCGGCGGAGGTCGTCGGCCAGGTGCTTCCCCGCGTCGTCCGTGATCACCAGCACGTCGAGCCGATGGTCGTCACGCGCGACGGGCGCCTTGCCGATCGCCGACTCGAGCCCGCCGAACTGGGCCGGCACGTCGCGGCCCCCGACCACGACACCGCCCGCGACGATCAGCACGGCCGACCCGAGCGCGACCCAACGCAGGTGGGCCGGGGTGATCCGCAGCGAGCGGTTGCGGATCGGCATCTCGAGGAGGTGGTACGAGATCAGCGCCAACGCCGCGGTGACCGCGACGCGGAGGGCGAGCAACGGCCAGAGCGAGAGGTGGGTCCGCCCTTCGTCGAGCCAGAGGAAGATCGGCCAGTGGAAGAGGTACAGGCCGTAGGAGATGCGACCGACGCGGCGAGCGGTCGGGTCGAGAGGATCCACGCCACGGGACCGGCGTGATGGAGGACGCTCACGATGAGCACGGCCGACACGAGCGAGAAGGCCAGGAAGCCACCCCGCCAGAGCGTCGGGCTCGTGAGGACGAAGTGCGAGCAGGCCCACACCGCGCCCGCCAGCGCCACCACACCACTCGCCGCCCAGATCCGACGACCGGTCGCCGTGGGGGACGCCAGCGGTCGCCGCTGGAGGATCACCGCGAGGACGCAACCGACGAGCAGCTCGGCGGCGCGCGTGTCGGTGCCGTAGTAGAGCCGGTCGAGGCTGGAGCCGTGTTGGTACAGCGCGGCCATCTCCACGGTCGACACGACCGCTGCACACGCGAGCACGACGCCGATGACCGTGAGCGAGCGCGCCCGGCGGAGCAGCAGGATGAGCACCAGGGGCATCACGACGTAGAACTGCTCTTCGATCGCCAGCGACCAGAAGTGCTGCACCGGCGACGGCGCCGTGAACAGGTGGACGTAGGACTGGCCGGCGACGACGAAGAACCAGTTCGCCATCTGCAGGATCGCCGCGAGGATCGCGCCGGGCAGATCCGAGAGCTGCTGACGGGTCGCGACCGTCGCCCCGAACACCACGATGAGTGCGAGCGTCAGGTAGGCCGCCGGGAGCAGGCGTCGGTAGCGGCGACCCCAGAACGTGCGCAGGCCGATGGCGCCCGTTCGCACGTGGGTTCGCAGCAGGATCGAGGTGATCAGGAACCCGGACAGCGTGAAGAACAGTGAGATGCCGAGGAACCCGCCCTTCGCGGCCGGCACCTCGCCGTGGTAGAGCAGCACGCCGATGACGGCGAGCGCCCGCAGCCCGTCGAGGCCCGCCTCGTGGTGACCCAATGCGCCGCCGGCCGGTGTGGTTGCCTCGTTTCCCCCGTGCTCCCCGGCCACCGGCGGCAGCGTACCGTCCGTTTTGGGCCTCGAAGGTCGCGCGCGTGGACCCGCCGATCGCCGGGCGCGCACGACGACGGCGGGATGCGCGCCGAGCTCAGCGCAGACCGGAGAGCCGGAGCGCGGTCTCGTAGAACGTCGCTCGACGTCGCGAGTCGCTCCCGGCTCGTCGAACCCGCGCAGCCGGCCGTCCTGGATCACCATGATCCGCTTGCAGCTCTCGAGGGTGGAGAGGCGGTGCGCCACGATGAAGATGAGGGCCCGTTGGGAGAGCGCGGTGAGCGTGTCCCTGACGCGAGCCTCCGAGGTGGCGTCGAGGTTGCTGGTCGGCTCGTCGAGGATCAGGACGTCCGGGTCGCCGATGAGGGCCCGCGCGATCGTCAGCCGCTGGATCTGACCGCCCGAGAGTTGCCGGCCCCGCTCACCCACCTCGGTGTCGTACCGGTCAGGCCACTCCAGGATCTCCTCGTGGATGCCCGCGAAGCGGCAGGCCGCCTCCACCGCGTCATGAGGCACTTCCTTCCGGTAGAAGCGGACGTTCTCGGCAACCGTGCCGTGGAACAGGTGTGCGTCCTGCGGCACGAACGCCATTCGGTGGACCCAATCCTCGACCCGAAATTCGTGCGCGTCCGCGCCGTTGACGAGCATGCGCCCGCTCGTCGGTTCGCGCAGCCGCAGCAGGAGCTGGACGAGCGTCGACTTGCCCGAGCCGGACGGACCGATGATGCCGATGATCTCACCGCGCCGGGCCGAGAAGCTCACGCGGTCGAGCGCGAGCCGACGACCGTCATACGAGAAGGAGACGTCTTCGAACGTCACGTCGTCGATGTGGTCCAGGGCTGCGTCGCCACAGATCTGCGCCGGTCCGCTCGAGTAGCGGACTTGAGCATCGAGCATGGCCTCGAGGTACGGCGCGTTGACGTGCAACGACTGGTACGCCGTCTGCAGGGAGCTCCCGTACGACAGCGTCCGGAGGCCGATCAGCAGGACTGCGCCCAACGCGGCCAACTCGCTCCTGATCTCGATCGTGTCGATGAGGCCGACCGCACCCACCACGACCAGCAACGCGACGGTCCGGTAGAGCGCCGGGATGAGCAACACCAGCCGTTGCGTCGATTCCGTGGCGCGCCGGCTGCGATCGTTCCGGCGCTGGAGGGCGGCCTCGATCGGGTCGGCGATGCCGAAGACGTGCATCTCCAGGGCGATCGAGGCGGCCTCGCTCACCGCGGTGCCGTAGTCCATCCCGGCCTGCGCGCTCCACCGCGAGCGGCGCCGGTTGGCGGCACGCAGCGGGCGCAGCAGCAGCATCAGTGTCGCGCTCGGCAACCGCGATGGCCACGGTCGCCAAGGCGTTCGCCAGCATCGAGATCGCGAGCATCGCGATCACGCTGAACGCCGCCGCCAGCGTGTTCGCGAGCGCCGACATCTGCGCCGACGCCTGGAACGCGAACATGCCGACCAGCTCCTGGAGACGCCCGTCGCGTTCGGCGGACTGCACCGGCCACGACGCTGCGAGGTAGGCGCCCACCGTGCGGTTCCGTACATCCGCGAGAACCTCCGTGACGAGGCGCGCCTGCAGACGCGCGATCACGACCCAGCACGCGAACCGGACGACGAGCAGGGTCGCCGTGAACAGGATCGCGGTCTCCATCGGCTGGCGGCCGATGCCTCCCGGTACGGTGACCGCCTGCTTCCCCTGGGTGAGCACGAGTGCCATCTCGGCGATCAGGTACAGGCTCAAGGCCTCGAGCAGACCGCCGACGAAGGAGATGACCGCGAGCACACCGAGCCGCAGTCGTCGACCCGCGAGGAGCGGGCCGAGGGTCGCGCGCAGACCGCCCTCCGGCGGACCTTTCGCAATCATGTACCGGGCATTAGATCAGATCACCTCCGAGGGTGACCCCCGAGCAGGAGAAGTGACGAGCGCAGTGAAGCCGTGTCCCGAGGGTCCGTGGTTCAACGAGATCGCCGCCTTCCTCGGGAAGGCGTACTGGGCGCCTGATACCTCTCGGGTCATGGCCTTCACCGTGGGTACCGACCAGGAGGTCGACTTCCTCGTCGACGCCCTCGGTCTCGCGCCAGGGATGCGCGTGCTCGACGTGGGTTGTGGGCCGGGGCGTCACGCGCTCGCGCTCGCCGCCCGTGGGATCACGGTCCACGGCGTCGACCTCTCGCCGGAGTTCGTGGCGCTGGCCCGCGACGCCTCGACCGGGATGTCGGCCACGTTCGAGGTCCTCGACGTGCGTGACCTGACGTTCCATCGCGAGTTCGACGCCGCGATCTGCCTCTGTCAGGGCGGGTTCGGCCTCCTCGGCGGTACCAACGACGAGGCCGTCGTCGGCCGGATCGCCGGGGCCGTCCGCGCCGGCGGCGGGATCGCGATCAGCGCCTTCTCCGCCTACTTCGCCCTGCGGTGGATCGAGGACGGCGACGACTTCGACCCGGCCACCGGTGTGAACCACGAGGTGGCGACGCTCCGCAACGATGCCGGGGAGGAGATCACCGCCGATCTCTGGACGACCTGCTTCACCGCACGCGAGCTCTCGCTCCTCGCCGGCGATTCGGACCTCGAGGTGATCGCCGTCTCCGGGGTCACCCCCGGCGACTACGCGATCCGGCCCGTCACCCTGGACCGTCCCGAGCTCCTGCTTCTCGCACGGGTCCCATCGGGCCGCTAGCCTTCCCAGGTCCCATTCCCGGAGCTCTGTTCACCCGCGTGGTCCGATCATCACGGATCCGCCCGATCGCAGCACCCTTGTCCAGGAGACCGACTTCCTTGCCCGAGACCGACGAGACCACCATGGTGGCCGACGACCCGACCACCAGCACCCCGAACCCCGAAGCCGTCGGAGACGGCACTCCGCCCGACGCGCCCACGGCCGACACCGTCGACGGTGCCGACGACGACGGTGCCGGGCTGGACGACATGGGCGAGATCACCGAGGTCGTGCTCGACGACCTGGGGGGCATGTCGCTCTCGGATGCGATCGACGCCACGCTGGTGTCGTTCGACGAGGGCGGGTTGGTCACGGGCACCGTCGTCAAGATCGACTCCGACGAGGTGCTCCTCGACATCGGCTTCAAGTCCGAGGGCGTCATCCCCTCGAAGGAGCTGTCGATCCGCAACGACGTCAACCCGTCGGAGATCGTCACGCTCGGCGAGGAGCTCGAGGCGCTCGTCCTCCAGAAGGAGGACAAGGACGGCCGGCTCATCCTGTCCAAGAAGCGCGCGCAGTACGAGCGCGCCTGGGGCACGATCGAGAAGATCAAGGCCGAGGAGGGCGTCGTGTCCGGCCCGGTCATCGAGGTCGTCAAGGGCGGTCTGATCCTCGACATCGGCCTGCGCGGCTTCCTGCCCGCGTCGCTCGTCGACCTGCGCCGCGTGCGTGACCTCCAGCCGTACGTCGGCAAGACGATCGACTGCAAGATCATCGAGCTCGACAAGAACCGGAACAACGTCGTGCTCTCGCGTCGCGCGTACCTCGAGGAGACCCAGCGCGAGCAGCGCGATGAGTTCCTCACCAACCTGAAGCCGGGCGAGGTCCGGCCGGGTGTGGTGTCGAGCGTCGTGAACTTCGGTGCGTTCGTCGACCTCGGCGGCATGGACGGACTCGTCCACGTGTCCGAGCTGTCCTGGAAGCACGTCGACCACCCGAGCTCGGTCGTGCAGGTGGGAGACGAGGTCACCGTGCAGGTGCTCGACGTCGACCTCTCCCGCGAGCGGATCTCGCTCTCGCTCAAGGCCACGCAGCAGGACCCGTGGCAGGAGTTCGCCACCGGTCACCAGGTCGGCGAGCTCGTGTACGGCCGCGTCACCAAGCTCGTGCCGTTCGGTGCGTTCGTGCAGGTGGGTGACGGCATCGAGGGTCTCGTGCACATCTCCGAGATGGCGGTGCACCACGTCGAGGCGCCCGAGCAGGTCGTCACGCCGGGTGAGGAGCTGTGGGTCAAGATCATCGACATCGATCTCGACCGCCGGCGCATCTCGCTGTCGATCAAGCAGGCTGCCGAGGGTGGCGTCGTCGCCGCCGAGTACCAGGACCAGTTCGGTGAGCACGCCTACGACGAGCAGGGCAACTACATCGGCCCCGACTACACCGAGGAAGAGGGCGCCGACGGTGAGGCGCCCGAGGCTGCGGCGGCCGGCGAAGGCGACGCGCCCGAGGCTGCGGCGGCCGCCGAGGGCGAGGCGGCCGACGCGCCGAGGCCGGCGAAGGCGAGGCTGCGGTCGAGGCGACCGACGAGACCGAGGGCGGCGAACCCGCCGCCTGAGGTCGGGCCGGGTGCGGCTCCCTACCGGAGCTGCACGATGCCGAGGCGAACCCCGGAGATGACCGCCTGCGTGCGGTCGCGCGCGTCGAGCTTGGCGTAGATCGACGCGAGGTGGTTCTTCACCGTCTTCACGCTGATGAACAGCTCGCGGCCGATCTCGGTGGTCGAGCGGCCGTCGGCCACCGCCTGGAGCACTTCCTTCTCCCGGCGCGTGAGCGGACCGGTGTTGTCCGCGCCGTCGTCCTCGACCGGCTCCTCGGGGAACTGGGCGAGGATCGCCTGCGCGATCTCGGGGGAGAGGAGCATCTCGCCGGAGGCGACCGCGCGCACGGCGTCGACCACTTCCTTCAGCTCGCAGTCCTTCGTGAGGAACCCCGCGGCGCCGGCGCGCAGCGCGCGGGCGCGGAGTGCGTCCTCGTCGTGCATGGTCAGCACGAGGACCTTGGACGCGGAGCCGGACGCGGTGATGCGGCGTGCCGCCTCGATGCCGTCGAGCACCGGCATCGAGACGTCCATCAGCACGACGTCGGGGCGCAGGGTCTCGGTGAGCATGACGGCCTGGTCGCCGTCGCCGGCCTCACCGACGACGTCGATGCCCGAGTCCTCGAGGGCGCGGCGCACCGCCTGACGGAGCATCTGGTGATCGTCGGCGAGGAGCACGCGGGTCACGATGTTGCCTCCAGTTCGATGAGCACGGTGGTGCCCGATCCGAGGGTGCTTTCGAACCTCACCCGGGCACCGATCGCATCGGCTCGTTCGCGGATGCCCACGAGACCGTAACGCTCGGGGTTGGGTCGCGACGGGTCCATCCCGGCACCGTCGTCGGCGACGAGCAGACGCGCGTTGCGGTCCGAGCAGTCCCAGGTGACGCGCACCGATGACGCATCGGCATGTCGCTCGACGTTCGTGAGTGCTTCCTGGAAGATGCGCCACAGCTCCTGCTCGACCTGACGCGGCAGACGACGATCCGGACGTATGGCGTCGAACGCCGCGTTGATGCCGGTTCGGTCGGACCAACGCTTCAGGTACGGCTCGGCGAGGGGGACGAAGCCCTCTTCCTCCGTGACCGTCGTGCGCAGTTGGTACAGCGTCTCGCGGAGCTCGACCACGACCTCGCGCACGACGCGGTGGAGCTCCGGGAGCGCGGGGTCGCTGTAGCGGTTGCTCAGGCGGTCGAGCTCGAAGCCGATGTACGCGAGCGACTGCGCCGTCCGGTCGTGCAGATCGCGTGCGATGCGGGCGCGCTCGGCCTCCGCGCCCAAGGTGCGCAGCCGGCCGAACCAGCGCGCGTTGTCGACCGCGAGCGCGAGGCTCGACGCGATCCGGGCGAAGAGCTCGGCGTCGTTGCCGGTGATGCGATCCGGTGCCCGGTGCTCCACCGCGACGAGCCCGACCACACGGTCGGGTGTCCGCAGGCCCACGATCATGCCGCTACTGGCGAACTCGCCGTTCCAGAGCTCGGTCTGGGTGGCGGTGCTCTGCACCCGCACCACGCCGGGGCGGTCGAGGGCCTCCCGCACCTTGGTGGGCAGCTCGTCGGTGTCGAGGTGCTCGGCGACGTTCGCGCCCTCGGCGAGCTGGGTCCGCCACGACGCGCTCGTCTCGTCGGCGAGGAGCACCACGAGCACGTCGGGAGCGAACACGTCGCGCAACGTGTCGCGCGCGGAGGCGACGACCTCGGCGAGGTCCAGCGAGTCCGGGAGGGTGCGCACGACGTCGTGCAGCGCGTGGAACAGGTCGTTGGCGAGCGCCATGCGTCCGACTTCGTCGGCGGTCTCGCGCTCGCGCTCCTCGGCCTCGAGCCAGAGCTGACGCGTGTAGCCGCCGACGACCGCCGCCGCGATGACGACGATCGACGCGAGGAGACCGGTCCGCAGCGCGCCGGGTGTCGCTCCGTCGATGACGTCGGCCATCAGGATCGTGCCCGCGGTGAAGAGCGCGGCGAAGAAGCCCTCGCGGTAACCCCAGCCGTACGCGGCGAGCAGCACGACCGGGATCGGCATGAGCAGGTACGGGCTGCTCCAGGTGCCCGTGAACGCGATCGACGCGACCGCGACGAGCAGGTCCATGACGACGACGGCCTCGGCGCGCCATGTGGCCGGGTAGATCTGGATGGGGTGGATGGTGCGGAAGATCGTGTTGGCGAGCAGGACCGCGCCGGCGATGTAGAACGCCGTCTGGTCGGGCTGCTGGGTGGTGAGCCCGAGCGCGATGCCGAAGATCAGGCACGCCCAGCGCAGCCAGGTCGCGAGCGGACCGAGCCGGCCGAGCTCCTCGACCGATCGGGGGTCGAGGCGGGGCCCGATGCGGCGGGCCCAGCCTCGGACGCGGAACCGGCGGGGTCGGCCCGCGGCCCGTCGACCGGCGCGCGCGGCCCGTCGCTGCGCGGCGCGGCTGGGTGCCCCGCTCCGGGTGACGGGCGTCGGCATGGTGTCGATGGCTGAATTGTGGCCGGTGGGCACGGGCGACGGCGGGCAATCGGTGGTGTCGGTCCGGCCGGGCGCTCCGGCGCGGCCCGTAGGATCCCGGCCGTGCTGCTCGTGGGACTCACCGGAGGCATCGGCGCGGGCAAGTCGACCGTCGCGAACCTGCTGGCCGAGCGCGGTGCGGTGGTGCTCGACGCCGACCAGGTCGCGCGGGACGTCGTCGAGCCCGACCAGCCGGCGTTCGCCGCCCTCGTGGAGGAGTTCGGGCCCGACATCGTGGGCTCCGACGGTCGGCTGGACCGTGCTGCGGTGGCCGCCAAGGCGTTCTCGACCCCTGAGGGGAAGGCGGCCCTCGATGCCATCACCCACCCGGCGATCCACGCCGAGTTCGGCCGGCGGATGCTCGAGGCGCCCGCCGACGCCATCGTGGTGATGGACGTCCCGCTGCTCGTGGAGTCGAAGACCGCGGCCGAGCGGGGCTACGAGGTGGTCATCGTGGTGGAGGCACCGGAGGACATCCGGCTCGACCGGCTCGAGGGACGGGGACTCGACCGGTCCGACGCCGCCGCGCGCATGAGGGCCCAGGCGACCGACGAGGAGCGGAGGGCCGTCGCGACCCACCTGCTCGACAACGGCGCCGACCACGACGCCCTCGTCGCCCAGGTCGACACACTCTGGGCGGACCTCCAGACCAAGCACACGACGAAGCAGGCACCGCCAACCTGACTCGACCCCACTTTGCGGCTCCAACCCGCGGTATAGGTGTTGCTCGAGCCGCGAAGTCGTCGTCGGACGGACGGTCACACGTGGCCGCTACGTTGCGTCGCCGTGACGGAACTCGACCGTCGCGTCGAGGAGCTCGCGGCACGACAGCACGGCGTGTTCAGCACCCGGCAAGTGCTCCTCCTGCACGGCAACAATCGCGCGATCCAGAACCGCGTCCGCAGCGGTCGGTGGCGGCGCGACCAGCGAGGAGTCCTCCGCCTGCTCGGCGCTCCGTCGAATCGCGAGTCGAGGCTGATGGCGTTCGTCGTGCTCTCCGGACATCGCGCCGTCGTCTCGCATCGGGCGGCGGCCCGATCACACGGGCTCCCCGGGTTCGAGCGGGCGTTCGACGAGTTCACGATGCCCCGCCCGGCGAGCGTCGGGCGCGTGAACGACGCCGTCGTCCATGAGACGAACTGCCTGCCTCCGCATCACCGCACCACCATCGACGGCGTTCCCACGACGACGATCGCCCGGACGCTCTTCGACCTCACGGCCGCGGTGTCGATCGGCCGAGCCGCGCGGGCGATGGACACCGCGCTCGCCCGGCGCTCGACCGACTACCGCGGACTCCTGGGCGTGCTGCTCGACGTCTCTGCACGTGGCCGCCGGAAGACCCGCACTTTCCGCATGCTCCTCGCGGAACGCGGCCCGCTCCACCGACCCCCCGAGAGCCACCTGGAGCGCCACTTCGAGACCTTCGTCGAGCGCACGGGCCTGTCCGGATGGGACCGGCAGATCGACGTCGGGGACCGCTCGTCGTGGATCGGTCGGGTGGACTTCCTGCACCGAGCGGCGCGCATCGTGGTCGAGGTGGACGGTCGGCAGGCGCACTCCGCGCTCATGGACGTCGCCGCCGATGCCGAGCGTGACCGCAGGTTGTCGGCCGCCGGATTCCGCGTGCTGCGGTTCGGTTGGGCCGAGATCGTCCACGACCCGGCGACCGCCGCTGCCACCATCGCCGCCGCCCTCGAACGCGCCACTTTGCGGCCGGCGCCCCTCGGATCGGTGTAGCGAGAGCCGCAAAGTGGCCAGGGGGCACGGAATGAATGTCACACCCCGGGCGTAGGGTCTCCCGGATGGCGGAGTTCGAGCTGGTATCCGATTTCCAAGCGGCGGGCGATCAGCCGAAGGCGATCGCGGCGCTGGCCGAGGGCGTCGAGGCGGGGGAGCGGTACCAGACGCTCCTGGGCATCACCGGGTCGGGCAAGTCCTTCACCATCGCGGGCCTGATCGCCGAGGTGCAGCGCCCCACGCTGCTGCTCGCACCCAACAAGAGCCTCGCCGCACAACTGGCGTCGGAGTTCCGCGAGTTCTTCCCGAAGAACCGGGTCGAGTACTTCGTCTCCTACTACGACTACTACCAGCCCGAGGCGTACATGCCGTCGAGCGACACCTACATCGAGAAGGACAGCTCGATCAACGACGAGATCGACCGGCTGCGCCACAGCGCCACCAGCGCGCTCCTGAGTCGGCGGGACGTCATCATCATCGCCAGCGTCAGCGCCATCTACGGCCTGGGCTCTCCGGAGACGTACGCCACCCAGCTGCTCACGCTGAAGGTCGGCGAGGAGCACGACCAGCGGGAGATCCTCAAGCGCCTCGTGGAGCTGCAGTACGAGCGCAACGACATGGCGTTCGTCCGGAACAAGTTCCGCGTCCGGGGCGACACCATCGAGATCTTCCCGGCGTACGAGGAGCGCGGCATCCGCGTGCAGCTCTTCGGCGACGAGATCGAGCGGATCTCGTGGGTGGACCCGGTCACCGGCGAGCTGGTGGAGGACAACGACACGTTGGTCCTCTTCCCGGCGTCGCACTACGTGACCCAGGAGGAGTCGCTCCGGCGCGCGGTCGAGGACATCGAGGTCGAGCTCGTCGACCGACTGAAGTGGCTGGAGGACCGCGGCAAGCTGCTCGAGGCGCAGCGCCTCCGCATGCGCACCACGTACGACCTCGAGATGATGCGCGAGGTCGGGTCGTGCGCGGGGATCGAGAACTACTCCCGCCACCTCGACGGACGCGCGGCGGGGGAGGCGCCGTACACGCTGCTCGACTACTTCCCGGACGACTACCTCGTCGTGCTCGACGAGAGCCACGTCACCGTCCCGCAGCTGCACGGTCAGTACGAGGGCGACCGGTCCCGCAAGGACACGCTCGTCGAGCACGGCTTCCGCCTCCCGAGCGCGATGGACAACCGCCCGCTGCGCTTCGAGGAGTTCACCGAGAAGATCAACCAGATCGTCTTCATGTCGGCCACGCCCGGCGCGTACGAGCTGGAGATGTCGAAGGGCAAGGTCGTCGAGCAGGTGGTCCGACCCACCGGCCTCATGGACCCGGAGGTCGTCGTCCGGCCGACCAAGGGCCAGATCGACGACCTCGTGAACGAGATCAACCTGCGCGTCGAGCGCGATCAGCGGGTGCTCGTCACGACGCTCACCAAGAAGATGTCGGAGGACCTCACCGACTATCTCCTCGAGCTCGGCATCCGCGTCCGGTACCTGCACAGCGAGGTCGACACCCTCGAGCGGGTCGAGATCCTGCGGGCCCTGCGCCTCGGTGAGTTCGATGTGCTGATCGGGATCAACCTCCTCCGGGAGGGCCTCGACCTCCCCGAGGTGTCGTTCGTCGCGATCCTCGACGCCGACAAGGAGGGCTTCCTCCGCAGCTCGACGAGCCTCATCCAGACGATGGGCCGCGCCGCGCGCAACGTCGACGGTCAGGTCGTGATGTACGCGGACCGCGTCACCGACTCGATGCGGCACGCGATCAGCGAGACCAACCGCCGTCGCAAACGCCAGGTCGAGTACAACGAGGAACACGGGATCGACCCGCAGACGATCCGCAAGAAGGTCACCGACATCCTCGAGATGGTGCGCCTCCGCGACAGCGACGACACCAGTACCGCCAGCAGTGGGAGCGGTCGGGGTCGGGGCCGGTCCCGTCGCAGCAGCGCGCTCTTCGCCGACCTCAAGGGCGTCCCGCCCGACGAGCTCGGCCGGCTCATCCAGAGCCTGCAGGAGGAGATGCACGAGGCGGCGAAGAGCCTCCGGTTCGAGGAGGCGGCCCGTCTGCGCGACGAGGTGAACGAGCTCAAGCGGGAGCTCAAAGCGGTCAGCTGACCCGTGTCGGGAACATACGTTCGTTCGACGCGCTCGCCGCGGGTAAGGTGCGTCCATGGCGGAGCGGAAGGCGGCGAAGAAGGTCGCGAAGTCGGCCGCGCTGCGCCGGCCGCGAAGCAGCGTCACGAAGGCGCGCCGAGCGAAGGCCACCGCCAAAGCGCCGCGACCACGCGCGAGCGCGCGAAGGCCGAAGCCGGGCGCCGGGAAGAAGTCGACGCCGGCGAGGGTTGCGACAGCCCGTGCCCCGCTCCTCCGTCGCGCCCCGGGCACCGAAGGCGGTCCCGGCCGGCGAGCCGGACCTGATCTCGGTCCGCGGCGCGCGCGAACACAACCTGCGCGACGTCGACGTCGACCTGCCGCGCGACCGGCTCGTCGTGATCACCGGTCTGTCCGGCAGCGGCAAGAGCAGCCTGGCGTTCGACACGATCTACGCGGAGGGCCAGCGCCGCTACGTCGAGAGCCTGAGCAGCTACGCGCGCCAGTTCCTGGGCCAGATGGACAAGCCCGACGTCGACTTCATCGAGGGCCTGTCGCCCGCGATCTCCATCGACCAGAAGTCGGCGAGCCGCAACCCGCGCTCGACCGTCGGCACGATCACCGAGGTCTACGACTACCTGCGCCTGCTCTACGCGCGGATCGGCATCCCGCACTGCCCGAACTGCGGCCGGGTCATCACCCGCCAGACGCCCGCAGCAGATCGTCGACCGGGTGCTCGAGCTCCCGGAGGGCACCCGCTTCCAGGTCCTCGCGCCCGTGGTGCGGGGTCGCAAGGGAGAGTACGACGGCCTGCTCGACGAGCTCGCCGGCCAGGGCTTCACCCGCGCCCGGATCGACGGCGAGGTGGTGGAGCTCACCGACCGCACGCAGGAGCGGCTGGCCCGGTACGAGAACCACACGATCGAGGTCGTCGTCGACCGCCTGGTGCGACGACCCGGCATCGAGCGCCGGCTCACCGACTCGCTCGAGACCGCGCTGCGCCTCGCCGGAGGGCGTCGCCGAGGTCGAGATCGTCCGGCGCGACGCCGACCCGCCCGAGGGTCAGGCGAGCCTGCCCGGCACCGATGCGAAGCGGACCGACGACGACCGCGAGGTCCTCACGTTCTCCGAGCACCTCGCGTGCTCGCACTGCGGCCTGAGCTTCGACGAGCTCGCGCCGCGCAACTTCTCGTTCAACTCGCCGTACGGCGCGTGCGAGCGGTGCGACGGTCTCGGCACGCGCTTCGAGGTCGACCCCGAGCTCGTGATCGGCGACGACGACCTCTCGATCGACGACGGCGCGATCGCGCCGTGGAGCGGCTACCGCGGCGAGTACTTCGGCCGCGTCCTCGAAGCCGTCGGCGACGAGTTCGGGTTCTCCACGAGCACGCCGTGGAAGAAGCTCAAGAAGGCACAGCAGAAGGCGGTGCTCTACGGCACCGGCAAGCAGCAGGTCCTCGTCCGGTACAAGAACCGGTACAACCGCACGCGCGAGTACAAGACCCGCTACGAGGGCGTGATCCCGTGGCTGGAGCGGCGGCACTCGGAGGCGGAGAGCGACCGCAGTCGGGAGCAGATCGAGGGCTACATGCGCGAGGTGCCGTGCGGCACCTGCGGTGGCGCCCGCCTGAAGCCGGCGTCGCTCGCGGTGACGATCGGCGGCAAGAACATCGCCGAGGTCGGCAACCTCTCGATCCGCAACACCGCCGGCTTCTTCGCCGAGGTCGAGCTGAACGAGCGCGAGCGTCTGATCGCCGAGCGTGTCCTCAAGGAGGTCAACGAGCGGCTCCAGTTCCTGCTCGACGTCGGCCTCGACTACCTGAGCCTGAATCGCAACTCCGGCACGCTCGCCGGGGGCGAGGCGCAGCGCATCCGGCTGGCCAGCCAGATCGGCAGCGGACTCGTCGGCGTCCTCTACGTGCTCGACGAGCCGTCGATCGGCCTGCACCAGCGGGACAACCAGCGCCTCATCGACACGATGATCCGACTGCGCGACCTCGGCAACACCGTCCTCGTGGTGGAGCACGACGAGGAGACGATCCGCATCGCCGACCACGTGGTCGACATCGGGCCCGGGCGCGGGTGAGCACGGAGGCGAGGTGGTGGCCGAGGGCGACCTCGACGCGATCCTGGCCGAGCCCCGCTCGATCACCGGCCAGTACCTCTCGGGCGCACGGGAGATCCACGTGCCCGAGCGGCGGCGGGAGCCGGGCGACAACTGGATCACCGTGCGCGGCGCGAAGGAGCACAACCTCACCGACATCGACGTGCGCATCCCGCTCGGGTTGCTTCGTGGCGGTCACCGGCGTGAGCGGCAGCGGCAAGAGCACGCTCGTCAACGACATCCTGTTCCACTCGCTGATGCAGAAGATCTACCGGTCGCGCACGGTGCCCGGGAAGCACAAGAGCGTCGACGGCACCGACTCGCTCGACAAGGTCATCAACATCGACCAGTCGCCGATCGGCCGCACGCCGCGCTCGAACCCGGCGACGTACACCGGAGTGTTCGACAAGGTCCGCGCGCTCTTCGCCGCCACGCCCGAGGCGAAGATCCGCGGCTACCAGCAGGGTCGCTTCTCGTTCAACGTGAAGGGCGGGCGCTGCGAGGCGTGCGCGGGCGACGGCACCATCAAGATCGAGATGCACTTCCTCCCGGACGTCTACGTCCCGTGCGAGGTGTGCAAGGGCGCGCGCTACAACCGCGACACGCTCGACATCACCTTCAAGGGCAAGAACATCGCCGAGATCCTCGACCTCTCGTGCGAGGAGGGCGTCGAGTTCTTCGCCAACCAGCCGGCGATCGCCCGGTGGCTGCAGACGCTCGTCGACGTCGGCCTCGGGTACGTGCGCCTCGGCCAGCCCGCGCCCGACGCTGTCGGGCGGCGAGGCGCAGCGGGTGAAGCTCGCGACCGAGCTCGGCAAGCGCGCCACCGGACGCACGATCTACATCCTCGACGAGCCGACCACGGGTCTGCACTTCGAGGACGTGCGCCGGCTGCTCGGCGTGCTGCAGCGACTCGTCGACGTCGGCAACACGGTGCTCGTGATCGAGCACAACCTCGACGTCATCAAGTCGGCCGACTGGATCATCGACCTCGGTCCGGAGGGCGGCGACGGTGGCGGCAAGGTGATCGCCGAGGGTCCGCCCGAGCACGTGGCGAAGACCGCGGGCAGCTACACCGGCGAGTTCCTCGCGCCCATGCTCACCCGAGTGACGCGATCCCTGGGAACAGCACGCGCAGTGGTGGCAGGACGAGTTCACCGACGGTGCCGATCCCGAGTACGTCGAGCAGATCATCCCGATCGTCACGAGCGAGCTGGGCGACCGCACCCACGTCCTCGACGTCGGCACCGGTGAAGGTCAGCTCGCCCGCGTGCTGCTGCGCGTCGGGCGTCGGGCGGGTCACCGGGATCGATCCGTCGGCCAACCAGCTCCGCACCGCGGTCGAACGCGCCGGGGGACCGGTGTACGCACGCGGCGCCGCCGCTGCGCTCCCGTTCCCGGACGCCACGTTCGACGGTGTCGTCGCCTGCCTCGTCTTCGAGCACATCGAGGCGGTCGACGAGGCCATCGCCGAGGTGGCCCGTGTCCTCGCCCCCGGTGGCGTGTTCCTCTTCCTCCTGAACCACCCGTTGCTGCAGGCGCCCGGGAGCGGCTGGATCGACGACCACATCCTCGAGGAGCAGTACTGGCGCATCGGGCCGTACCTCGTCGAGAGCTTCGAGGAGGAGGAGATCGCCCCCGGGGTGCATCTGCCCTTCATCCACCGCCCGATGTCACGCTACGTGAACGCCCTCGCGGCCAACGGGCTGCTCGTGCACCGGATGCTCGAGCCCCCGCCACCCCCGGGATTCCTGGCCCGGGCGGTCGAGTACGCCGAGTCGGCGACGATCCCGCGGCTGCTCGTGCTGCGCGCGCGAGCGTCACTGAAGTCACCCTCCGCTCGGGGCCCGGAAATGCCGATGTTCCGGGCATGCGGCGGTCCGCGCGCGCCCTGCTCCTCGTCGGCACCGTCGGTGCCGTCTTCGGGCTGGCCAAGGTCCACGCGCTCGACGCACGCCTACGACTTCACCGACTCCGGCCGGCTCGGGCTGGTCGCTCGCCTACGTCGGCGGTCCTGCTGGTCGCCGCCTACGCCGTCGGCCTGCCGTCGCTTCCCCGCAGCCGGAACAAGCTCCTCGTCGCCGCCGGCGGCGCCGCGCTCGGCGCGACCCTGATGTCGGTCGTGACCCTCGTGGCCGGCGGCCAGCTGCTCCCGCGGTTCGTGATCTTCGGCGCGGCCGCGGTGCTCACGCCCTGGTACGTGCTGTGCGCATCGGTCGCCGAGGGCGGACGGCAACGGGCCGAGGCGCGCGACCGGGTCATCGTGGTCGGCGACGGCGACGAGGGCGACGCTGCGTCCGCACCGAGCTCGAGGCGGACCCCGAGCGGCCGGCGGTCGTCGTCGGTGCGTACGACACCGCGGCGATGGTCGGCGCCGGGCACGGGCTGCCGCTCGTCGCGGGCGGCCGAGGCGACGCGGTGCGTCGGTGGTCGTGCTCAGCCGGCGCGCGTCGGAGCAGCGAGCCGATCGTCGACCAGGCCGCCGCGCTGCACCGGCGCGGCGTGCGGATCCGCACGCTCGCCGGCTTCTACGTCGAGTGGCTCGGCAAGCTGCCGATCGCGCGAGCTCGAGCGGGCGTCGATGCTGTTCGACATCGGCGAGATCCACGGTCGTCGCTACGGGCGGGTCAAGCGGCTGCTCGACGTCGCGCTTCGGGCTCGTCGGGGTGCTGGCGCTCGCTGGTCTCGATCCCGTTCGTGCTCGTCGGCAACCTGCTCGGCAACCGGGGCACCGCTGTTCTTCCGCCAGGCCCGCGTCGGCCGGGACGGGCACGTCTTCACGATGCTGGAAGTTCCGCACGATGGAGTCGGGCCCGCACAGCGACTGGACGAAGTCCGGGGACGACCGCGATCACGCCGTTCGGTCGGCTTCCTGCGGCGCACCCACCTCGACGAGCTCCCGCAGGCGCTCAACATCCTCCGCGGCGACCTCAGCATCGTCGGGCCCCGCCCCGAGCAGCCGCACTACGTCGAGGAGCTGACCGACAAGATCCCGTTCTACGACCTCCGCCACGTGGTGCGGCCCGGGCCTCACCGGCTGGGCCCAGGTGAAGTTCGGCTACGCCGGCGACGAGCGCGACGCGCTCGAGAAGCTGCAGTACGACTTCTTCTACCTGCAGCGCCAGACGCTCGGGCTCGACGTCCGCATCGTCGCCCGCACGCTGCGCGACGTCTTCGGCGGAGGTGGCCGGTGACCCCGAACCGCCTCGGCCGCTCGTTGGTCCATTCGACCGCCGGCACCGCCGTCACCCGCGGGCTCGGCGCGCTCGGCGGCGTCGCGATCGCGCGCCTGCTCGGCCCGAGCGCGCGTGGTGACGTCGCGATCCTCGTGGTCGTTGGCGTCGATCGCGTCGCTCGTCGGCGCCGCGGGTCTGCAGTTCTGGATCATCCGCGACGTCGCCCGCCAGGCTGCCGTCACCCGCCGGACCGTCGCCGTCGTCGTTCGCCACTCGGTCGCGGTGCTCGGGGTCGCGCTCGTCGTCGGGAGCGGGCTCGGGATGCTGCTCGTCCCCGGCGTCATCGGCGCCGGTGCGCTCGACCGCCACGGTGGCGTTCGCCGCGACCGGCGCAATCGCATTCGTCTGGCTCGCGCTCCCGAACGGCGCCCGGGCCATGGGCGTCGTCTCGCTCGCGACCGCGGCGGCGAGCGCCGTCTACCTCGCCGGCGCCCTCGTCCTGCTCGCCGTCGACCGTCCGAGCGTCACTGCGGTCATGGCGCCTGGCCGCAGCGGGGAACGTCGTGACCATCGCGGCCTGTGCGGCGTACGTGGTCCGGCACCGCGACGGCGCGACCGCGGACCGTCGACGTCGGCCCGACGTGGCGGGCCGGACTGCGGTTCGGCGCGGCGGGCGGCGCGGGGGAGCTCGTGCTGTTCGGGATGCTGCGCATCGACTTCCTGCTCGTCGCGCTGTTCCTCCCGACTGCCGCGGTCGGCGTCTACGCCGTCGCCACCGCGCTCACCGAGCTCCTCTGGGTCATCCCCGACGGCACGGCGCAGATCGCGCTGCCGAGCGCAGCCTCGACCGACGCCGACGCGCTCCCAGCGGTGTTCCGCATCTCGCTCACCCTCACGGCCGTCAGCCGGCGTGGTCATGAGCGTGTTGGCCGCACCACTCCTGCGGTTCGTGTTCGGCGCGGCGTACGTACCCGGCGCACGAGCCGTGCCGTTCCTCGCCGTCGCCGCGCTGGCCGGCGGCGCGTGGAAGATGCTCGCAGCCGATCTCGCCGCCCGGCACACGACGCGCGACCGCCTGACCAGTGCCACCGCCGGACTGGTCACGATGGTCCTCGCCGACCTGGTACTGATCCCCACGTTCGGCATCACCGGCGCCGCGGCCGGGGCCGCGCTCGGTTACGTGGCCGCGGTCGTGATCGTCCTGCGCGTCTGGTGCGCCACCACGCGCCTCCCCGGACACGCGCTGATCGGCATCCGCGTCGGCGACCTCCACACGGTTCGTGCGGGGCGGCCCGTGGCGATGACGCCCGGCGGGGCGTCGTGAGCGTGGAGTCGGTGCGCATCCACGCGATCTACGCCGTGGCGGGCGACGAGGACCTGTTCCCGGCCTCCCTGCGGTCGATCTACGGCCAGGTCGACGGCATCACGGTGATCACGGGCTACGACCGCGACTGGTCGGGGACGCCCCGCAGCAGCGACCGCATCGTGGACCTGCTCCTGCACGTGGCCTGGATCCGGATCGTCGGGTGCAGCTCATCATCGAGCGTGAGACCAACGAGGCGCGGAGTCGGAATCGGGCGATGGACTTCGCCGGCAGGGAGTGACCGCTCGCGCCGCGTACGGCGACAGTCCGAGGTCGACCGGCCGTTGGTGCCACCGGACTACTTCCTGATCATCGACGCCGACGAGGTCTACGAAGCGGGCGCGATCGACCGTCTGCGTGCGTACGTCCACCGGCGACCCCGCGCCGTCTACCGCATCGGCGCGCGTCGGTACTTCAAGCGCTGGACCTACCGCGTCACCGGACTCGAGTACTCGATCTCGCTCGTGCGGGCCGACGTACGGCTCCCGTACCTACGGCGCTCGTTCGTCCCGGCTCCACGTCGCGCCATCGCGCGTGTTCCCGGGCTGCCCGAGCGGGTCCGGGACGTGGCGCTCGGCTACCACGACGTCCCGCCCGACGTCGCGGTGTTCCACCACGGCAGCTACGTCGGGCCCCGCCGCCGCATCAGCGACAAGCTCGCCTCGTTCGGTCATGCCCACGAGGTGGAACCCGACTGGATCGACCGGGTGTCGGGACCGCTTCGACCCGTCGATGGAGAACTTCAACCCCGCGTACCCGGACGTCTACGCGGCGTGCGAGGAGATCGCGCCCGACGACCTGCCCGCCGAGATCCGGGAGCACGCATGGCCGGAGGGGTATCTGGCATGAGTGTGGCCTTCACCCTCGTCGTGGTCGTGTACCGCCGCACCGACCCGCTGCGGCGGCTGCTGCAGGGCGTGTGCACCGGCGATCCCGTCGGGCGGCCGCGGCGTCGTCGTGGTGAACAAGGAGGACGATCCCGACGTGCGCCGGACGGCGGAGTCGTTCGGCGCCCCGTGGTCTCGGCGCCCGACCGTCGGCTACGCGGCGGGCGTGAACCGCGGCATCGACGAGGTCGACTCCGAGGTCACCGTGTTCTCGAGCGACGACCTCGAGGTGACGCCGGAATCGCTCGACGGCTCGTGAGCGACGATCACGACCGGTGTGGCCGACGTCGCCGTCCCGCAGATCCTGGACACCGACGGGCACGTGCAGGGCTCGGCGCGGGCGCTCCCGACCCCGGGACGCCTCTTCGTCGAGTGGTTCGCGACGGTCGACCGACCGCTCGGACGCGGTCGTCACATCCAGAAGTGGCGGCGACCCGACGCACCGAGACCGTCGACGCGTTCGACGCCGCGCTGGTCGCGGTGCGTACCGACGTCGTGCGACAGCACCCGCTGCCCGGAGGACTACTTCCTCTACTGGGAGGAGCTCGACTGGTGCTGGCAGCTCCGTGCCGCCGGGCTCCGGTCGGTGGTGGTCCCCGACGCGATCGTCCGGCATGCAGGCGGGCGCGACGACGTCCGGGCCGACAAGCAGCGCCTCCTCGCGCGCAACGCGGTGCGGTGTGTGTACCGCACCCAGGGCCGGTCCGCCGCCGTGCGCGCGTGGCCCGTCGTCGTGCTCTGGCAGCTGCGGCTCCTCGTGGTCGACAGCGTCCGCACCCTCTCCGGACGCGGGACGCGCGCCGGAGCCCGGCTGGCCGGGCGTCGGCGCCGCGCTCGGTGCGTGGAGGGAGTTCGCGTGACCGCCGTCGTCGTCGACTGGCTGGGGCGCGGTGGGATCGCGCAGACCACCCCCGCGTGGGTCCGGGCCTTGACCGGCGCCGGGCACGAGGTGGTCGTCGTCACGCGTGGCGGGCGGGAGCTCGACGGTCCCGGTGTCCGCGTGCCTCGCGACGGCGTTCACGCGCTGGTCACGCACCGTCGTCTTGCCCGCCTGGCCGCCACGACCGTCGAGGAGCTCGACCCGGAGGTCGTCGTGGTGCAGAACTACGTCGTGCCCGCGCTCGAGGCGCCGCTCGATCGATCGTTGCGCCGGTCGCGGGCGCGATCGGTGGTCGTGATCCACGACCACCGGCTCCATTCGCGTGCCGCAGGGTCACACGCAGGGCTGCGTCGACGGGTCCGGTCGGCCGACGTCGTCGTGACGCACAGCCGGTTCGTCGCTCGTGCGCTGCGAGCGGACACCGGTCGGAGTGACGTGAGGGTGCTGGCCCTGCCACCGGCCACCGTGTGGGGCTCCGGGCGTGAACCGACTCCCGACGGCCGAGGTCGACGCCGCCACCGCCATCGGCTTCGGCGTGCTGCGGCGCAGCTACAAAGGATCCGACGTCGTCGCGGAGCTCGGCGCGTCCGGACTCGACGGGTGGCGGTTCGCGATGGCGGGCACCGGCGCGCCGCAGGGCCTTCCGGGGGTGGACGCCGTGCCCGGCTACCTCAGCACGCCGGACCTCGCCGCGACGGTCGGCAGCGCTACGGCCGCCCTGTTGCCGTACCGCTTCGCGACACAGTCCGCCGCCGTGCTGTTCGCACAACAGCTCGGCGTGGTTCCCGTGGCGTCGGCAGTCGGCGGGATCGCCGAGCAGATCCACGACGGCGTCGACGGGCTGTTGCTGCCGGCCGATGCGAGCGTCGGCTGCTGGCGCGACGCACTGGCGGCGGTCCGCACCGATCACGCTGCGCTCGCCGACGGCGCGCGGCGGCGAGCCGCGGTCGCCGACGCGAACTTCGAGCGAGGTGTCGATGCGCTCCTCTGACGCCACGGTCACCGTCGTCGCGGTGACCCTCGGCGAGCCGGTGACGCGCCTGCGCCGCATGATCGACGCCGTGGCCCGGCAGGACCACGCCGGTCCGCTCCATCTCGTCGTCGCCGCGCCACGTGCCGACCACGCCCGGATCGAGCAGGCGCTCGTGGGTTGGGACCGCGGTCGCGTCCGGCTGGTCGACAACCCCGGTGGATCGTGGACCGCCGGCTTGAACCGCTGCATCAACGCCGCGGCGGGGGAGTACATCGTCCGGGTCGACGCCCGGTCGGTGCTCGCGCCCGACCACGTCCGGCGGACGATCGCACGGCTCGCGGCCGACTCGACGGTCGGGGTCGTCGGCGGTCACCAGGTCCCGTGGATGCCTCGTCCCGCGCCGACGCGTGCCGCTGGTATCGAACGGGCGCTCCGCAACCGGTGGCTGCTCGGCAACGCCGACTACCGCGACCCGGCGGCCTCCGGTCCCACCGCACCGTCTACCTGGGATCGTTCCGTATCGCGGAGTTGCAGCGACTCCGCTACGACGAGGCGCTGGCCGCCAACGAGGACTTCGACCTCTGCCGGCGGGTGCGCGAGTCCGGCCGCCGCATCTGGCTCGAAGCAGGTGTCGACGTCCAGGTACGAGCCGCGCGCGACGTGGCGCGGGCTGTGGCACCAGATTTAAGAGGCGTTCGGTCGATCGAAGGTCGAGCTGTGGCGCCGGACCGGCAGTCACTCGACGGTACCCGACAGGTGTGCGCACTGGTGGCGGCCGGCACCGGGGCGCTGCTGACGGTCGGCGCGGCGCGGCGGCCGGCGGTGCTCGCCGCAGGGGTGACCGTCACGGTCGGCGCGGTGCTCGCCACCGACGAGCGCACGGCCGGACCCGCCGCGCTCCGGGTGCACGTAGTCGCCGCGTTGCCCGCGCACGCCGTCGTCGGGGGCGGCTGGTTGCTGGGCGGCATCGTCCGCGGTCTGCTCGACCGGCGTGCCCCCGACT
>CAVWPR010000012.1:0-18116 GCA_963756815.1 uncultured Acidimicrobiia bacterium | reverse complement strand
TCGGAGGGGGGACTTGAACCCCCACGCCCGTTAGGGCACTAGCCCCTCAAGCTAGCGCGTCTGCCTATTCCGCCACTCCGACGTGGAGGCGAGATTGTAACGGGCGCAGCGCTCGTGGGAGCCGGTTCGAGGAGCGGTTCCGCGGAGCCGCTCAGCGACGGCATTCGACACGCGATCTGGTAGCTGTGCGCCCACGTTTCGCGATCACATTCGGAACGAGGGGCCGGGACGGCGTGCGGGTCAGACGACTTCGGCTTCCTCGGCGAAGTGGCAGGCGACCGGGTGGCCCTGGCCGCGGTCGACGAGCGCGGGCTCCTCCTGCGCGCAGACGTCCTGCGCCTTCCAGCACCGCGTGCGGAACCGGCAGCCCGACGGTGGGTTCGCCGGCGACGGCACGTCGCCCTCGAGCACGATCCGGTGCCGCGCCCGCTCCTTGCGCGGGTCGGGCACGGGCACCGCCGACAGCAGCGCCTGCGTGTACGGGTGCGCGGCGTGCTCGTACACGTCGTCGGCGTCGCCGATCTCGACGATCTTGCCGAGGTACATCACCGCGACGCGGTCGCAGATGTGCCGCACGACGGACAGGTCGTGGGCGATGAACACGTACGCGAGTGACAGCCGCTCCTGCAGGTCCTCGAGCAGGTTGACGACGCCGGCCTGGATCGAGACGTCGAGCGCCGAGACCGGCTCGTCGAGCACGATCACGTCCGGGTCGAGCGCGAGAGCACGCGCGATGCCGATGCGTTGGCGCTGACCGCCCGAGAACTCGTGCGGGAACCGGTTGATGTGCTCCGGGTTCAACCCCACGAGGCTCATCAGCTCCTTGACCCGCTCGACGCCCGTCGACTTCCACGTCCCGTGGATGCGCAGCGGCTCCGAGATGATCGCCTGCACCGTCATTCGGGGGTTGAGGGACACGTACGGGTCCTGGAACACGATCTGCAGGTGCGACCGCAGCTCGCGCATGTCGCCGCCCTTGAGCGTCAGCACGTCGCGACCGTCGAAGCGCACCGAGCCGGAGTCGGGCTCGAGCAGACGAAGCACGCAGCGACCCGTGGTCGACTTGCCGCACCCCGACTCCCCCACCAGGCCGAGCGTCTCGCCCCGGTCGACCGAGAACGAGATCCCCGAGACCGCCTGCACCTCGCCGACGACGCGCCGGAAGAACCCGGCGCGGATCGGGAACGTCTTCACGAGGTCGACGACCTCGAGCACCGGCGACGACCCGGCCGCCGGACTGGATGCGGAGGGCTCGGCGTCGACCGTCATGCCTGCTCCCGGATCTGGCCCACGCGCTCGGGGAAGAAGCACGCCGTCCGGTGCTCGTGCCCGACGTCGTAGAGCTCCGGTCGCTCGTCGGTACAGCGCCCGGGCACGTCGGCGTACGGACAGCGCGGATGGAAGGCGCAGCCCGACGGCAGCCGGATGAGCGACGGCGGCTGGCCGACGATGCGGTGCAACCGGTCGTTCTTGTCGGCGCGGCGATCCAGGCGCGGGAGCGACGCGAGCAGCCCTTCGGTGTAGGGATGCTTCGGGTCGTAGAACGTGTCCTCGATCGAGCCCAGCTCCACCTGCCGTCCCGCGTACATCACGATCACCCGGTCGACGACGCCGGCCACGACGCCGAGGTCGTGGGTGATCAGGATGATCGACGAGCTCGTGCGGGTCTGGATGCGCTCCATGACCTCGAGCACCTGGGCCTGCACCGTGACGTCGAGCGCGGTGGTCGGCTCGTCGGCGATGAGCAGCTCCGGGTCGTTCGAGATCGACATCGCGATCATCGCCCGCTGCCGCATCCCGCCGGAGTACTCGTGCGGGTAGTGGTCGACACGATCGCTCGGGCTCGGGATACCCACGATGTCGAGCAGCTCGATGGCGCGTGCCCGCAGCTCCTTCTCGCCGACGTCGGGGTGGTGCACGCGGATCGCCTCGGCGATCTGGTTGCCGACGGTGTGGACGGGGTTGAGCGCGGCGAGCGCGTCCTGGAAGATCATCGCGATCTCCGCGCCGCGGATCTTCTCCATCTCCTTCTCGGAGGCCGCGCGCAGCGACTTGCCCTTGAAGAGGATGTCGCCGGTGATCTTCGTGGACTTCGGGAGCAGCCCGAGGATGGCGAGCGACGTCACGCTCTTGCCGGAACCGGACTCCCCCACGATGCCGACGGTCTCGTGCCGGCCGATCGTGAACGTGGCCCGGTCGACCGCGTGCACCGGGCCGTCGTCGGTCGTGAACTCGACCGTGAGGTCGCGCACGTCGAGCAGTGGTGCCGGCGCGTCCGTCGGGATCGGTGCTTCGGGATCCACCGTGGGCAGGTCGGCCACCATCGGCTAGTGCTTCTCGCTCTGCGGGTCGAACGCGTCGCGCAGGCCGTCACCGATGAAGTTGACGCACAGCACGGTGATGAGGATCGCGAGTCCCGGGCCGTAGAGCAGGTACGCCTTGGACGTTCCGACGTAGCCCTCGGCATCCGAGAGCATCTTGCCCCACGACGTCTGCGGCGGTTGCACGCCGAAGCCGAGGAACGACAGCGTCGACTCGGTGATGATCGCCGCGGACACGGCCAGGGTCGTGTTCACCATGATCGGGCCGATGATGTTCGGCAGGATGTGTCTCACGATGATCCGCCACGGGGATGCACCCGCGGCGCGCGCGGCCTCCACGAACTCCGACTCCCGGATCGCGAGCACCTGCCCTCGCACGACGCGCGCGATCGACATCCAGAACAACAGGCTCAGCACCAGGATGATGACGGCACCGGTCTGGCCGAGCCACTCCAGCACGACGGCGAGGATCGCGAGCTCGGGGATGACGAGGAAGAGGTCGGTGAGCCGCATCAGGCCCTGGTCGGCCCAGCGCCCGAAGTAGCCGGCTACCGCTCCGACCATCGCGCCGATCGCGACCGACAGCACCGCGACCGAGAAGCCGATCTTCAGCGAGAGCTGGCCGGCGGCGAGGATGCGCGCCAGCTGGTCGCGACCGAGCTCGTCGGTGCCGAGCCAGTGCGTGCCGTTGGGGCCGGCCGGCGTGGCGAGCAGGTCCTGCTTGTTCGGGTCGAACGGGCTGAGCCAACCGACCGCGAAGCACGCGAACGCGATGAGGATCAGCAGCAGGAGCGAGATCACCGCGACGCGGTGGCGGAAGAAGCGGCGGCGGAACAGCTTCCACTGCGACTGCGGCTCCGGCGCGAAGTCGCTGTCGAGACCGAGCTCGTGCTCACTCGACGGCAGGACCGGGAGTCCGGACGGGCCGCGGTACTGATCGGCTTCGGGAGGCAGCGTCACGTGAGTCGCACCCGTGGATCGAGCAGGCCGTAGAGCAGGTCGGCGAACAGGTTGAACAGGATGATGAAGAACGCGCTGACGATCAACCAGGCGACGATCGCGTTCGCGTCACCGGCCACCAGCGCGTCGTAGAAGAAGCGACCCATGCCGGGAATCGAGAAGATCTTCTCGGTGACGATGAGCCCACCGAACAGTGCGCCGGTGTCCAACGCGACGACGGTGACGAACGGGATCAGCGCGTTGCGGGTCGCGTGCTTCCAGACCACCGACCGGCGGGGCACACCCTTGGCGCGCGCGGTGCGGATGTAGTCGCTCGACAGGACGTCGAGCATGGACGTGCGTTGGAACCGGCTCCACGACGCGATCGACTGCACGGTGAGCGTCAGCACCGGCAGCACGAGGTGGCGCGCGTAGTCCATGTTGAACCCGCTCTGACCGGGTGTGTGCAGCCCGACGAGATAGAAGATCGGTTGCTGGAGATGGAACCAGTCCTTCGGCCCGACGGCGAGGAACTGCTGCGCGAGCAGACCGAACCAGAACGGCGGCATCGCGATGCCGATGAACGCCAGCGCGGTGAACGTGTAGTCGGCCGCGGAGTACTGCCGGACCGCGGAGAACACGCCCAGGAACAAGGCGAGGAGCACCGAGACCACGGTGCCGAAGAAGATCAGCTGCCACGTGTTCCACATCGCCGACGGCAGCATGTCCGACACCGGCTGGTTGGTCCGCGAGCTCGTGCCGAGGTCGCCCTGCACCGCGTTGCCGAGCCAGGTCGCGTACTGGGACGGCACCGACTTGTTCAGGCCGAGGTTCTCCCGACAGCGCGCCACCGCCTGCGCGCCCTCCTTCGTGGTGCGCAGCTTCACGCACGGGTCGTACGCATCGCGTACGAGCCAGAAGGACAGAAAGGTCGCGATCAACAGCACGGGGATCGCGTACACCGCCCGCCGCAATGTGTAGATCAGCACGTCCGGCCCCGGTCGAGATCAGCGTGGGCCCGGCCTCGATCGGCCGGGCCCACGCGTGACAGATGCATGTGCCCTGGAGCTCGTCCCGCTAGCCCGTGACGCTCCACTCCGGCAGGTTCCAGAACAGGGCGAAGATCGGGTTGTCGCCCTTCACGCCCTGGATCCGGTTGCTCCACAGCGAGATGTTCGGCAGCGGGTCGACCGGGAGCGAGACCATGTTCTGGCCCTGGATCACGTCGGCCTGCTTGCTCGCCGAGATGCGGTCCGGCCACCACGGTCGACGAGTCGACCGTCTGCAGGAGCGGGTCCATCGACGGGATGACGGTTCGCGTCCAGTTCTGGCCGGAGCCGCCGTTCGCCTTGCTCGGGACGTTCGCCGAGCACATGATCGAGCACAGTCCCGGCTCGAGGCTCGTCGCGACCTGGGCGTAGAGCGCCAGCTGGTAGTTGCCGGTCGGCAGCGACTGCCCGAACAGCTGGGCCGCCGACTGGTTCTTGATCTTCACGTCGAAGCCGGCGTCGTTCGCCTCCTGCTGGACGATCTGCTCGGTCAGCTCACGACGCTTGTTGTCCGTCGTGGAGTTGATCGTCATCGAGGCGGTCTTGCCGTTCTTCGCCCAGATGCCGGAGCTGTTCTTCTTCCAGCCGTCACCGGTCATCAGCTGGTTGACCATGTTCAGGTTCAGGACGTACTTCTCGAACTCCGAGGTGTCCTGGTACTCGGACTGGATCGGCGGGTTGAAGCTCTGCTGCGGCGTGGTGACGCCGAGGTCACCGAAGAGCTTCTTCACGATCGCCGTGCGGTCGATCGAGTAGGCGAACGCCTGGCGGACGGCCGTGGAGTTGAACGGGAACTTCGCGTTGTTCATCCACAACGCCTCGGTGTTCGGCGTCTCGGTGGTGATGTCCTTCTGGGAGTCCGGCAGGCCCTTCTTGATCGCGTCGACCGCGTCGAGCTGGGGCTGCGGGTAGATGGCGAGGACCTCGCCGGACTTGAACGCCGTGAACTCGGCGGCCGTGTCCGGGATGAAGCGGAAGATGACCTTCGCCAGCTTCGGCTTGGTTCCGTACCAGTTGGGGTTCGGGGTGAGCGTCACGTCCACGCCGTGGTGCCACTTGCCGATCCACGGACCGCCCGACCAGTCGTAGCCCGACGCCATGGCCTTCGCGCGGTTCTTGCCGGCGAGGATGTGCGACGGGAGGATGCCGTAGAGGCCACCACCGAACAGGCTCGGCCACGAGCCGTACGGCTCCTTGAAGGTGACGACCGCGGTCTTCGGGTTGCTCGAGTCGACGCTCTCGATCTTGTCGTAGCCGGTCTTGTCGTAGATGTCCTTGCCCTGGGCGATCTGCTCCCAGGTGTACTTGAAGTCCTCGGAGGTGATCGGCTGGCCGTCCGACCACACGGCGGCGGGGTTGATGTTGTAGGTGATCGTCTGCTTGCCGTTGACCTGGGACACGGTCGGCGGGCTCGCCATCAGGATGCTCGGCACGTTCTGCCAGGCGCCGTTCACCTTCTCGTACTCGAAGACGCGGGGCATGGTGTGCTCCATGTACGCCCAGGTGCCCCAGGACGAACCGGCGCAACTGGCGATCCAGTCGGCGCAGTCCATCTCCTGCTCGGCCCCGAGGACGAGCGTCCCGTTGCCGCTGGTCGGCGTCGCCGCAGGCTTCGTGGTGGACGAGCTGCCCGATCCGCCACCCTTCGAGCCGCTCGAGCTGCCGCAGGCGGCGAGCACGATGGCCAGGATGGCGGCGAACGCCACCAGAGAACGTCGAGTACGAATCACGCGAGACCTCCCCGTCTCTCGGGATCAGGATGGGATTTCAAACGCTGAGAAATTGAAGAACTCCGGGTCAGCTGACCCGGAGTCCCAACAGCACGGTGGTGAAGCCGAAGATCACGGCGACGATCACCGTGATGCGGTCCAGATTCTTCTCCACGGTCGTGGCGCCGGCCATCGATCCCCCCAGGGATCCGCCGCCGAACATGTCGGAGAGTCCGCCGCCGCGCCCCGCGTGCAGCAGCACGAGGAAGATCAGCACCAGCGACACCACGATGTGGAAGATCAGGATGAGCGGGGTGAGCACGTGACTCCTTCGTCGAAGCGCCCGGAATCTACCCCCGGCGCGGTGCGGTTCAGTCCCAGGGGACTGGAATTCTTTCCCCGTTCACACCGGGTATCGGATGATCCGGGCGAAATCTTCAGGGTCGAGTGAGGCTCCGCCCACCAGCGCACCGTCGATTCCGGGCCGTTCCATGAGCGCGGCGACGTTCCCGGGCTTCACGCTCCCGCCGTACTGGATCCGGACGGATTCGCCCGCGTCCTCGCCGCCCACCTCGGCCACGGCGGCCCGGACCACCGAGATCGTGGCCTCGGCGTCCTCCGGCGTGGCGTTCTTGCCGGTCCCGATCGCCCAGATCGGCTCGTAGGCGACCACGGTGCGGGCGATGCGGTCCTGGCTCACGCCGGCGAAGCCGGCCCGGATCTGCTGGGTGACCTTGGCGTCGGTCCCGCCCGCCTCACGCTCCTCGAGGGTCTCGCCCACGCAGAGGATCGGTGTCATGTCGTGCTTCCAGATCGCGTGCACCTTCCGGTTCACCATCTCGTCGGTCTCACCGAAGATCTCGCGTCGCTCGGAGTGTCCGACGATCACGTACTTCACGGTGAGCTTGGAGAGCATCACGGTGCTCACCTCCCCGGTGAACGCGCCCTGGTCCTCCCAGTGACAGTGCTGCGCGCCGAGCGCGACGGGGATGCGGTCGGAGTCGATGGTGGTCTGCACCGACCGGAGGTCCGTGAACGGCGGGCACAGCACCACGTCCACTGCGTCGGTGTCCTTCTTGTCGAGGAGGTACGACAGCTTCTGCGTGAACTGGATCGCCGCGAAGTGGTCGTGGTGCATCTTCCAGTTGGCCGCGATGATCGGCTTGCGCTCTGACATCTCGTGTCCTCGTGCTCCTTCGGAGCGGGCCGGACGGGCCACGCTCCGCTGTCGTCTGGGCTCGGACGGAGGCGCCGTCCCGCTCCGCTCCTGCCGTGCTGCCGGTGTGGGTTCAGGTCGTGCCGCGTGACGCGGACTCCCGGAGCGCCTGCAGGCCGGGGAGGTCGCCCTGCTCGATGAGCTCGAGCGACGCGCCGCCGCCGGTGCTCACGTGGTCGACCCGGTCAGCGAGCCCGAACTGGCGGATCGCCGCGGCGCTGTCGCCGCCACCGATGATCGTGAACCCCGAGCAGTCGGCGACTGCGGTCGCGATCGCCTTCGTGCCCGCCGCGAACGGCGCGAGCTCGAAGACGCCCATGGGTCCGTTCCAGAGCACCATCCGTGCCTCGGCGATGGTGTCGGAGAAGATCGCCGCGGTCTCGGGACCGACGTCGAGACCCTTCCAACCGTCGGCGATGCCTCCGGCACCGACGATCCGGGTCGACGCGGTCTCGGTCATCTCCTGGGCGATCACGACGTCGACCGGCACCTGCACGCGTCCGGTCGCGAGCAGTCGGCGGCAGTCCTCGACCCGGTCCGGCTCCACGAGGGAGTCACCGATGTCGTGGCCCTGCGCGGCGAGGAACGTGAAGGCCATGGCGCCGCCGACGAGGATCGTGTCGCACCGCTCGAGCAGCGCGCCGATCACACCGAGCTTGTCGCTCACCTTGGCGCCGCCGAGTACGGCCACGAAGGGGTGCTTGGGCGCATCGAGCATCGCCGAGAGCACCTCGACCTCGCGCTCGAGCAGCCGGCCCGCTGCGGACGGCAGCACGCGAGGCGGACCCACGATCGACGCGTGCGCGCGGTGCGACGCGCCGAACGCGTCGTTCACGTAGTCGTCGACGGGCTCGCACAACGACACCGCGAACGCCGGGTCATCGGTGGTCTCGCCCGGATGGAACCGGAGATTCTCGAGCAGCATCACCTCGCCCGCCTCGAGGCTCGCCTGCATGGACGCGGCGCGGATCCCGACGACCTCGGGTGCGAGCGGCACGTCGCAGTCGAGCAGCTCGGCGAGGCGCGCCGCCACGGGCGCGAGCGAGTACTGCGGGTCGGGCGCGCCCTTCGGCCGGCCGAAGTGACTGCACGCGACGACGGCCGCGCCCTGGTCGCGCAGCCACTGGATCGTGGGCAGCGCGGCCCGGATGCGGAGGTCGTCGGTGATGACCCCGTCCCGCACCGGCACGTTGAAGTCGGCACGCAGCAGGACGCGACGACCCGCCAGACGCGGCAGGTCCTCGAGGTGCGGGATCACGGACACGTCCACTCGTGCGCCTTCGGCGCGGGCCGCTCGGGGCCCGTCTCGGGCGCGTCGCGGAGTGTTCGGTCGAGGTGGCCCTCGGCTCCGGGCATGGCGATCGCCTCGGCGCTACTGCGCGCCGATGAAGCCGACGAGATCGACCAGCCGGTTGGAGTAGCCCCACTCGTTGTCGTACCAGCCGAGCACCTTGACCATCGGTCCCGACGCCATCGAGTCGAGCGACGAGTAGATGCACGACGAGGGGTTGCCCACGATGTCGGCCGACACGAGCGGCTCGTCGCTGTACTCCAGCACCCCCCGGTACGACGCGTCGCCGGCCGCCTTCGCGAACGCGGCGTTGACCTCCTCCACGGACGCCTCCCGCTTCAGCGTGGCGACGAGGTCCGTGATGGAGCCGGTGGGCGTCGGCACCCGCAGCGACATGCCGTCGAGGCGCCCCTTCAGCTCCGGCATGACGAGTCCGATCGCACGTGCCGCGCCCGTGGTGTTCGGGATGATCGACAGCGCGGCGGCCCGCATGCGACGCAGGTCCGGCTTGCCACTCCGGCTCGCCACCGCCTGGTCCTGCAGCTGCTGATCCGAGGTGTAGGCGTGCACCGTGTTGATGAGGCCGCGCTCGATGCCGAACGCGTCGTGCAGCACCTTGGCCATGGGTGCGAGGCAGTTGGTGGTGCACGAGGCGTTGGAGATCACGGTGTGGGCGGACGCGTCGTACTGGTCGTCGTTGACGCCCATGCAGATCATCGTGTCGGCGTCGCCGCTCGGCGCGCTGATCACGACGCGCTTGGCCCCGCCGGCGAGGTGCTTGGCGGCGTCGCCACGTGCGGTGAAGAGGCCGGTGGACTCGATCACGATGTCGACGCCGTTGTCGCCCCACGGGATCTCGTTCGGCTCCCGGGAGTCGAGCTTCCTGATCGCCCGACCGTCGATCGAGAAGCCGTCGCCCGTCTCCGCGACCTCGTTGGGCAGGATCCCGCCCACGGAGTCGTGCTTCAGCAGGAAGGCCATGGTGTGGGAGTCGCCGAAGGGGTCGTTGACCGCCACCAGCTCCATCCCGGCGTCGGCGCCCCGCGCGAGCAGCGCCCGCGTGAACGACCGACCGATCCGGCCGAAGCCGTTGATCCCAACCCGTACCGTCATGACCCCTCCATGCCCGGGCGCCGTTGCCCGGTCCCAGCGGGCGCAGCGGCCCGGATCCTCACCATTCGGAACATCGGCTCGTCGAGCCGGCTCAGGACTGAAGCAGAGCCGAGAGCACCGACGCCAGTTTGGCCGGTTGATGGGCCGCCGCGTCGGGTCGGGCGACCTCGGCGCTGATGCACTCGACCCCCAGGGCCGCCAGCGCGGCCGGATCGAGCGGCAACGGGCTGCCCGGGTCCACCACCACCCGGTCGACCCGCACCCCGGTCTCGAGAACCGCCCGCACGTGGTCGACGACGTCGAGACCCAGCGTCTCGGGGACCTGGGGCCCCAGGTTGACCACGGCGACGATCGGAGCCCGGGTCGCGGCGAGCGCAGCGTGGACGTCGGCGGCGACGAGCGCCGGCAGCAGGCTGGTGAAGAGCGAGCCCGGTGCCAGCACGATCTGATCGGCCCGTTCGATGGCCACGGCCACCGCGGGCGGAGACGGCGCGTCGGGCGGAACGAGGGAGATCCCCCGGATCCGCGCCGGCGAGTTCTGGACCGCGACCTGCCCCTGCACCTCGCCGCCTTCGACCGCGGCCTCGAGCACGACCGGCTCCGAGGTGGCGGGCAGGACCCGGCCGACGACGCCGAGCGTGTCGACCGGCGATCTCGAGCGCGTCGGGCCAGTTGCCGGTGACCTCGGCGAGGCCGACGAGGACCAGGTTGCCGAGCGCGTGACCCTCGAGCTCCCCCGCCGCGAAACGGTGGTCGAACGCCCGGGCCCACACGTCCTCGTCCCGGGCGCCGTCGTCGGCCGCGAGCGCGACCAGGCACTTGCGCAGATCGCCCACGCCGAGCACGCCGAGGTCGCGACGCAGCCGTCCGGTGGACCCGCCGTCGTCGGCGACGCTCACGACCGCGGTGATGTCGTCGGCGTAGGTGCGAATGGCCCGCAAGGTGGTGGCCAGACCGTGACCACCACCGATGGCGGTGACACGGCGGCCGCTCCCGCCCGATCTACTCACGATCCACGTCCCGGTGCCGGATGTGGGGGCGGTACCCGAGGTCGGTGAGGATCCCGCCGAGGGCCTCGGCCATCGCGACGCTGCGGTGCCGGCCGCCCGTGCACCCGAGCGCGATCGAGAGGTACGCCTTGCCCTCGCGCTCGTAGGCCGGGAGGGTGAGCTCGAACAGCCGTTGCAGCTCGGCGAGGTAGGACGTGGCGTCGTCCTGACCCATCACGTAGTCGCGCACGGGTCCGTCGCGACCGTCGAGCGGCCGGAGCTCGTCGACCCAGTGCGGGTTGGGCAGGAAGCGGCAGTCGAACACGAGGTCGACGTCGAGCGGGAGCCCGTGCTTGAACCCGAAGCTCACGATGTCGACCTGCAGTGACCGCGCCGCGGGGTCCGCGGCGAAGATCGCGACGAGTCGGTCGCGCAGCTCGTGCACGTTGAGCATCGACGTGTCGATCACGACGTCGGCGCGACCCTTGAGCTCCTCGAGCAGCGCGCGTTCCTTCTGGATGCCTTCGAGCAGTCGCTCGGCGTCCGCGAGCGGGTGCGGGCGCCGGCTTGCGTCGAACCGTCGGACGAGCGCGTCGTCCGACGCCTCGAGGAAGAGGACGCGGGTGCGGGCACCGAGCGCCCGGAGCTCCGCGAGCGCGTCGTCGAGATCCTCGACGAAGGAGCCGGTGCGCACGTCGACGCCGAAGCCGTAGCGCTGTGGGCTCGACCCCCCGCGTGCGAGCTCGGCGACCTTGCCGATCAGCGCGGGCGGCAGGTTGTCGATCACGAAGAAGCCGAGATCCTCGAGCACGTTCGCGGCGGTCGCGCGACCCGCACCCGACATGCCGGTGATCACCGTGACGTCGAGCCCGGGCGGGAACTCGAGTGGCGACGCCGCGGTCACGGTGCCGTCGCCTCGCGCACGGGTGCCGGCCCCGCCGGTCGGGTGCTGGGCAGCGGCTCGCCGTGGAGCCGGGCGTAGAGGTCCACGGCCACGGCATCGGGCAGCCAGCGGAGGGCCTTGAGGGTCTCGGGCTCCTGCTCGCGCAGCTTCTTCACCGAGCCGAACTCCTTCAGCAGTCGGGTGCGTCGGGTCGGTCCGAGGCCCGGCACCTCGTCGAGCACCGAGGTCGTCATCTTCTTGGCGCGCAGGGTGCGGTGGTAGGTGATCGCGAAGCGGTGGGCCTCGTCGCGCACCTGTTGCAGCAGGTAGAGCGCCTCGGAGTCACGCGGGATGCGCACCGGCTCGGACTCCCCAGGTCGGTACACCTCCTCGAAGCGCTTCGCGAGGCCGACCACGCTGATGTCCTCGAGCCCGAGCTCCTCGAGCACGCGCACGGCAACGCCGAGCTGTCCCTTGCCACCGTCGATCACGAGCAGGTTCGGCGGATAGGCGAAGCGCTTGCCGGCGCGGGCACCCTCGTCGCGTTCGAGGAGGTACCGACGGAACCGACGCGTCAGCGCCTCCTCCATCGCCGCGAAGTCGTCCTGGCCCTCCTGATCTCGGATCTTGAAGCGCCGGTAGTCGGAGCGCTTCGGGATGCCGTCCTCGAGCACCGTCATCGACGCGACGATCTCGGTGCCCTGCAGGTTCGAGATGTCGAAGCACTCGATCCGCAACGGAGCGTCGGGCAGCTCGAGCGCCTCCTGCAGGGCGGTGAGCGCCTTGGCCCGCGCGTTGTGGTCGGACGCGCGCTTCAGCTTGTGGCGGTTGAACGCCTCGCCCGCGTTGCGGACGACGGTCTCGAGGAGCGCGCGCTTCTGCCCGCGCTGTGGCACCCGAACCCGGACCCGGCTGCCGCGCACGAGGCCGAGGAATTCCTCGTAGAGGTCCTGGTCCTCAGGGAGACACGGGACGAGCACCTCCTTCGGCACGTCGCCCGGCTCGGCGTCGCCGTAGAGCTGCTCGAGCACACGCGCCACGAGCGCCGGCGGGTCGAGGTCCTCGACCTTGTCCACGATGAGCCCCTTCCGTCCGACGACCCGCCCGCGGCGCACGAAGAAGAGCTGCACCGAGGCCTCGAGCTCGTCGTCGGCGATGCCGATGACGTCGAGCTCCTCCGTCTGCTTCCCCACCATCTGCTGACGTTCGATCGCCTTGCGGACCGAGGTGAGCTGGTCGCGGACGCGGGCGGCCCGCTCGAACTCGAGCTCGTCGGCGGCCTCGGCCATGAGCTGCTCGAGGCGCTTGACCACGGGCGCGGTCTCGCCGCCGAGGAAGGCGAGGAGCTCGTCGACCAAGGCGCGGTACTCCGCGTCGGTGACCGCGTCGACGCACGGCGCGACGCACTTCTCGATGTGGGCGTAGAGGCACGGCCGGCCGAGACGCTGGTGACGTTGGAACTTGCCGTTGGTGCACGTGCGGATCGGGAACGTGCGCAGGAGGAGGTCGAGCGTCTCGCGGATCGCATACGCGTGCGCGTAGGGACCGAAGTACCGGACGCCCTTGCGCTTCTTGCCCCGCATGACCACGGCCCGCGGCCACTCCTCGTCGAGGGTCACGGCGAGGAACGGGTACGACTTGTCGTCCTTCAGCCGGATGTTGAACCGCGGCCGGTGCTCCTTGATGAGGTTGTACTCGAGGAACAGCGCCTCGACCTCGTTGCGGACCTCGATCCACTCGACGGTCTCCGCGGCCTGCACCATCTGACGGGTGCGCGGCAGGAGGGTGTGCGGCGCGCTGAAGTAATTGGACAGGCGGCTGCGGAGGCTCTTGGCCTTGCCGACGTAGATGACGCGACCGTGCGCGTCCTTGAACTGGTACGAGCCGGGCGCGTCGGGGATGGAACCGGCCGGTGGACGCGTCGACCATCGCGTCAGCCCCGGCGGACGACGTCGCGGACGATGGCGACGATCTCGTCCTGCTGGTCGGTGGTCAGGTGCGCGGAACACGGGAGGCACAGGACGCGGTCGGCGATCTGCATCGCGACGTCGCCGCCGAGCACCTCGCAGTCGCGGTACGGCGCCTGGATCCGCATCGGCGGCCAGATCGGTCGGGCTTCGATGCCCTCGGCGCGGAGCGCCTCGCGGACCGCCTGGCGCGTGCTGTCGTCCGGGAACACCGCGGTCGCGAGCCACCCCGACCGGCGGGCCCACGGCTCGTCGGGACCGCCGGCGAGGCCCAGGTCGGCGAACGCGTCTCGGTAGCGGTCGGCGATCGCGCGCCGCTGCTCGATGAGCCCGTCGAGGCGCTGCATCTGGATGACGCCGAGCGCGGCGGCGACATTGGAGAGCCGGTCGTTGAAGCCGATGGCGTCGTGGCGGTAGTCGGAGTCCGGGATCTTGGCCTGGGTGCCGAGGTGGCGCGCCCGGGCGAGCTGTGCGGGGTCACGGGCGACGAGCATCCCGCCGCCGCCCGTGGAGATCGGCTTGTTGAAGTTGAAGGAGTAGATGCCGAAGTCGCCGACGCTGCCCGGCGCGTGGCCGTCGAGCGCGCCTCCGACCCAACGGGAGCCGAGCGACTCCGCTGCGTCCTCCACGATCGTGATGCCGTGCTCGGCGAGGAGCGGGAGGATCGGCGCGAGGTCGGCGGGGTGGCCGAGCATGTGGACGGGCACGATCGCCTTCGGCATCGGCTCACCCGCCGCCGCCCGCCGCTCGATCTCCGCCCGCACGACCTCGGGATCGAGGTTCCACGAGCGGGGCTCGCTGTCGACGAGCACCACGCGGGCGCCGCAGTAGCTGACTGCGTTGACCGAGGCGATGAACGTGAGGTCGGAGGCCCAGACCTCGTCGCCCGGGCCGACGCCCGCGGTCACGAGGGCGAGGTGCAGGGCTGCGGTGCCGGTGACGGTGGCCACCGCGCCGTCGACCCCGACGGCGGCGGCGAGCGCGGCCTCGAATGCGGGCAGATCGGGCCCGAACACGAGGTGGCCGTCGCGGACCGCGCGCGCCGCCGCCTGGGCCTCCTCCTCGCCCACCGTCGGCTCGGAGAGCCGGATCCGCGGTTCCGCCATCACGCCCATTGTCGCATCCCCCTGTGACTTCGCGGTCGCTAGCACCACCCATCCGGGGGGTTTCGGACGCAAAGTCCGGAGGGGCGCGGGAATCGCATCGCGGGCCGACGGGTTACAGTCACCGAAGGCCGGCCTGGAACACCGGCCCCACATATCGGTTCCGAAGCCGACAACCCCGCGGAGTGGCGACCAGGCTGTCCCCGCCGGCTGAACTCGGAGCCTTCCCCCGAAGGGGCTCAGACCATGTTGCGACTGCAGGCACCCCTGCCGGACCGCTACACGACCGCCGATGCCGACGCGCTCCGGGACATGATCCGCGCGGCCAAGGCGGAGCTCGGCGATCGGCTGCTGATCCTCGGCCACCACTACCAGCGGGACGAGGTGATGGAGTGGGCCGATGCCCGCGGCGACAGCTTCAGGCTGGCCCGCTTCGCGGCCGACAGCGCCGCCACCGACATCGTCTTCTGCGGTGTCCACTTCATGGCCGAATCCGCCGACGTGCTCACCGGTGACCACCAGCGCGTCGTGCTCCCCGATCTGAACGCCGGCTGCTCGATGGCCGACATGGCCGACCTCGACCAGGTCGAGGAGGCATGGGAGGCGATCGCCGCGATCACCGACATCGAGCGGGTCGTGCCGATCACGTACATGAACTCCTCGGCCGCCATCAAGGCGTTCGTCGGCGCCCACGGTGGCGCGGTGTGCACGTCGTCCAACGCCCGCGCCGTCCTCGAATGGTCCTTCGCGAAGGGCGACAAGGTCCTGTTCTTCCCCGACCAGCACCTCGGCCGCAACACCGGCCGGGCGATGGGCTACGGCGAGAGCGACATGCGCGTCTGGAACCCGAGCAAGGAGCTCGGCGGCCTCGAGGAGCGCGACGTCAAGGACGCGACGTTCCTGCTCTGGAGGGGCTGGTGCTCGGTCCACCAGCGGTTCACCACGGACCACGTCGACGCGTTCCGGGCCGAGCACCCGGACGGCTGCGTCATCGTGCACCCGGAGTGCTCCCACGAGGTGGTCGAGGTCGCCGATCAGGTCGGGTCCACCGAGCGCATCCTCGAATGGGTCGACGCCGCGCCCGTGGGGTCGGTCATCGGCGTCGGCACCGAGATCCACATGGTGCAGCGCCTCGCGCACGATCATCCGGACAAGACGGTCATCTCGCTCGACCCGCTCGTGTGCCCGTGCTCGACGATGTTCCGCATCGACGCGCCGCACCTCGCGTGGTGCCTCGAGTCGCTGGTTCGGGGCGAAATGGTGAACCAGATCGTCAGTCGACCCCGGAACCGCCGAGCTCGCACGCGTCGCACTGCAACGCATGCTCGACATCACCTGACGTGCCGCTGCATTCGGGCACGCACCCGGGGCGAACCGGCCTGCGCACCCGTCTCGCCCGGGTTGTCTCGCACCTGCCGTGAGCGTCGACGTCGCCATCGTGCACCTCGGACGACCGCAGGCGCTCGGTGAGGTCCGTCGCGTCGCGTTGTGGCGTGCCACGCTCGAGCACAGCGGTCTCGCAGTTGCCGACGTCCCGCTGCGCCGAACGATGCTCGAGCCCCGGGCTGTCCTCCCGATCCTCACCGGTGGCGCGGTCGTCGAGAGCCTGGCCTGGTCGGTCGGTGACCTGCGCGTCGTCTCGCCGTGCTCGCGGCGCGCGCCGTGGTCGTGGTGTCGGCGTGCGCCTGTCGCCCGGCGTCGACCTGAGCACGCGACGCACGGTCCTGGACCTCGTCGATCCGCTCGACCGTGCGTACCGTGACCGCGCCGCGCTCGTGGGTGGGCTGCGTGGCGTCGGGTTCCGCCTGCTGGCGCGTGCGCACGCGCGGAACCAACGTCGGATACGACTGGACACGGAGGTCGTCGTCGTGGCCGGTCACGACGACGCGCTCGCCCTCGGCGCCACGTGGTTACCAATCACGGTGATGCCGGACAAGACCCCGTCCCACGGGGTACCCGATCACGACCTCGTCTTCGCCGGCACCCTGTCGTACCCGCCGAACATCGGCGTGTTGCAGCGGCTCCATCGGCTGTGGCCCCGTGTGCTGGCCCGACGCCCGGGGACGACCATGCTCGTGGCCGGGGCGTCCCCCGTGGCCGAGGACGCGCGCTCTGCTCTGCCAACGGTTGGACCCTGACTCCGAACTTCCCGGACCTCTCCACGGTGCTCAGCCGGCGCGTTCGGAGCGGCGCGCCCCTGGACCACGCCGCGGGGCTCCAGATCAAGGTGCTCGACGCCGCCGCGCTGGGGTTCCGCAGATCGTGAGCCCACCTGCCGTACGCGGCTTGCCCGCCGAACCTCGGAGTTTCCGTGGCGTCCGACGACGACGCTCTGCTCGCACTCGTCGGGACCGCGCTCGACGATCCGGATCGGGCCCGGGCCGGCGCTCGCCGGCTCCGTGCACAGGTCCTCGACGAGTACGGCGTCGCCCGCTGGGCGGCGACGGCTCGAGCGCTCGTCGGCTGCTGAGCTCTCGGGCGGGACCGACTGGGCCTGACATGGCCCGACTCACACCAATGCGCCGGTCCGGCGTCGAAACTCGGCGTCGAGATGCGCCACGTGTCGACGGCAGTTCCTCGAGAGCGTGGGCCCATGTTCGCGACCAGCTCGAGCGCCTCTGGCCACGCCGGGAAGCCGGCACCGGTGGTACCAGGACCCGTCACGGCCGGAGTCGATCTGCTCGACGATCCCGCCGACCGCGGTTGCGACCGGCACGGTGCCCACCGCCTGGGCGAACGGGATCGCCCCGCTCTGCGTCGCCAGCCGGTACGGCATGAGTGCCGAGTCGGCGCCAGCCACCGTGGCGACGAGATCCCCCGCATCGAGGTAGCCGGGGAACGAGAGCACCCCAGGGAGCTCGTGGGGCGCCGACGCCGGCGATCGCGAACCGCCACCCGGGAACCCCGCGGTCGGCCAGCGATCCGATGATGCTCGCACCCTTGTAGCTCCGTTTCATGACGCCAAATCCAATCGCAGTGCGACCCTGGGACGGGGGGGAAGTCGGTTCACGCCCGACGCAGCGACATGCGGTGCAGGGAGCGGAACGACATCGACGTCGTCGCGTCCGATCGATGCGCTCACCCGCTCGGCGACGAACGCCGAATGCGTCACGATGACGTCGGCCGTGCGCAACCGCCGATCCAATCCGACTCGGTTCCCGGCCAGTCGGGAGTGGTGCTGATGGTCGTGCATCACGACGATCGTGCGTGTCCCGTACCGCCGCAGGACGCGGTCCAAGGGCCGCTCGATCGCCGGCACCACATAGTTCTGCACGATCACGAGGTCGGGCCGAAGCTCCTCGATGGTGCGCGCCCGAGCAGCGCCAGTCGGCGGTGCGTCACGAGCGGATGGGGACCCTCGATCGGCGCACGCACAGTGTCGCCGCGGAGCTCACGATCGCCGCGCGTCACGACCGTCGCCGCGTGACCGTGGGCCTCGCACACCGCGGCCACGTCCGCGTCGTGTGGGTGATGCCACCGCGCCCGAGCCAGTCGACGACAACGACGCTCATCGGAACTCGTTCCAGGCCTGGAGT
>CAVWPR010000011.1:0-72461 GCA_963756815.1 uncultured Acidimicrobiia bacterium | reverse complement strand
GGGCCCCGGTCTCGGTCATGGCCGGGGAGTCTGCCACCTAGCTTCGGGGGCGTGACGGACGCGATCACCCCGACCCCACCGGTGGCGGACATCGCGATGCCGTGGGACGCCGACATCGACGATCCGGTCGCCGTGCTCGCAGCGGCGCGATCCGAGCACGGCGACACGTTCGTGGTGCGTGGCGACGGGACCGGCTACCTCTTCCTCTTCTCGCCCGCGGGCGTCCGGTCCTTCTACGGGCTCGACGAAGCCGACGCGAGCAAGGGCATCGCCGACTGGCAGATGCTGCGCCGCAAGCTGCCCGACGAGCTGTTCCTCGGACGCCGGACCTTCCCGCACGACCTGTTCGCCCGCGACGACGTCGTGCAGTACCGCGCGGTCGTCGACGGCGCGGTCGACCTCACGTGGCACGAGCTCGGCTCGACGGGTGCGGTCGACGTCTTCGACCTGACCCGCCGGCTCGGCCACCGCATCGGCCTCTCGACGTGGGCCGGGCCGTGCGGTGCGCCCGGAACCGCCTTCGACCGGCTGGTCGACGCGCTCGACGCGCTCGACGGTGCGGCCGCGTTCGTGGATCCCGGCGCGATGACCGCCGTCGGTGCGAGTGGCAAGGCCGCCGAGTACGCCGCGCTCGCCGAGGCCGAGGCGATGATCGGCGACGCGATCGCGCAACGGGACGCGGACCCAGCACCGCCCGACGACCACTTCCAGCGCATCGTCGACGCCTGGGCGGACGCCCCCGACCGCACGCGGGGGATCGCGCGCGACGTCGTGCTCGTGCACCTCGGGTCGATGTCGAACCTGTTCGCCGCGCTCGGTTGGCTGCTGGTCGACGTGCTGGCGCGACCCGAGCTCCTCGACGCGGTGCGTGCCGGCGACACCGAGCTCGCGGAGCGGTGCGCGATGGAGTCGATCCGCGTCGCCCAGCGCTCGATCATGATGCGCGCGGTCGTCCGGCCGTGCGTCGTCGCCGACGAGGAGCACCGGTACTCGGTCGACCGGGGCGTCACGATCGCGACGCTGCTCCCGCTCACCAACTGCCCGGCCGGGACCGACCTCGCGGGCTACGACCCCGACCGGTGGTCGCGGCGCCGGCTGAAGCGCCGACCGTGTGCCCGCGGCCCGGGAGCTGGTGACGACGTTCGGCCACGGCGCGCACACGTGCCCCGCGCAGCCGTTCTCGCTCGCGGTGATGGTCGCGGCGCTCACTTCGTTCGTGGCGACGTTCGACGCCGCGCTCACCGGACCCGTCAGCGAGCCCCGCCGCGCCCAGATCGGCGGCATCGCCCGCCCCGAGCACCCCTGCGCGATCGCCTACCGCCGCCACTGACCCCACTTTGCGGGTCCAGCAAGCACCATCACGACGGGTCCCGCCCGCAAAGTGGGGTCAGGCCGACGGGATCCAGTTGCCGTGGAAGCCGTAGGGGACACGGACGGGGAGGTGGATCGTCGCGACGGGCGGGGCGGTGAAGTCCTGCGCGTCGATGATCACGACGTCGGCCGCGTCCCGGTTCGGGTCGTGCACGTAGGCCATCACCCAGCCCTCGTCCTCGGCCGCGTCGTCCGCCTTCGGCACGAAGACCGGCTCCTGCGAGCTCCGGCCGCCGCCCAGGTCGTGGATCTGCGAGGTCCCGGCGTCGAGGTCGTGCTTGATGATGTTGCCGAGCTCGAGGCGACCGCGCTCCGAGCGGAACGTCGCGCCGAAGCCGTACCGGTGCTTCCGTCCCGTCAGCCGCTCGTCGCCGCGCGGGAACTCCTGGGGGATGTCCGAGATCACCTCGCGCCCGACGCGCCGCGTCGCCGGGTCCATCGTCCAGCGCTCGAACGCGGGGTCGCCCTCGTTGGGTCCGTTTCTGTCCGTCGCGAACATCTTCGGGTGCACCGCCACGTCCATCACGACCTTGTCGCCGTCGTCGTAGGCGTTGAGCGGGTGGTACACGTAACAGAGGTCGTCGAGCTCGCACCACACCGTCGAGCTCGCATCCGCCTCGCGTGTGAGCAAGCCGACGCGTGCGCCGTACTCCGGGTCCCATCGGTAGGGGAGCGTCGCACCGTTCATCGCGGCCTCGAGGCTGAACGTGACCGGCAGGTCGAACACGACGACGCGCGACTCCGTGATCGCGCAGTCGTGCACCATGGGGCTGCCCGGCACCGGCACGTCGACGGCGCGGCGGACCTTCCCGTCGGTGCCGACGACCACGTACTGCAGGTGGTCCCACTCCCAGTAGTAGACGACCGCGTGCAGCTCGCCGGTCGCCGGGTCCTTGTGCGGGTGAGCGGTGAAGGAGCCGGGCAAGGTGCCGTCGAAGTCGGTGCGGGCGACCGTCTCGAGCTCGTCGGTGAGCCGGATCGGCAGCCCACCCGCCTCGACGATCGCGAACGTGGTACCCGCGTGGGCGATGACGTTGGTGTTGGCGACGTTGCCACCCATGCCGTGGCGGGGACCCGGCGTCTCGGCGCCGCCGAGCGCCTCGGCCACCTCGTCCGAGCGCACGTACCGGTTGCGATAGGTCACCGCGCGTCCACCGCGCAGCCACAGCCCGTGCACCATCCCGGTGCCCGTGAACCAGTGGTAGGTCGCGGGATCGGGGTCGACCACCGGGTTCGGGCCGATCCGCAGCAGGCGACCCTCGAGGTCGTGGGGGATCTCGCCGGTCACGGGGAGGTCCTGCACGTCGACCTCCTCGCGTACGGGCGCGAAGTTGCCGCTCAGGTACTGGCTGGTGATGACATCCGTTGCCGTCATGGTCACTCCTGGTTCAGTTCGTGGTCGGGATCAGGAACTCCGTGGCGAGGTCGACGAGGACGTCGAGGTCGGCCTGCCCGGTGGTGGGCACCGAGCGCGCCGTGCAGGTGCAGCGACGCGAGGCCGTGGACGGTCGCCCACACGACGCCGGCGAGCTCGGCGGGGGGCACGTCGGGACGCAGGCCGCGCGCCTGGGCGTCGGCGACGAGCGCGACGAGCTGACCGAACGCGACGCCGCCGGCGGTCGCGTAGTCGGGGTCGGCGACGTCGCAGAGATCGCTGCGGAACATCAGCGAGAACACCCCGGGGTTGGCGCGCGCGAAGTCGACGTACCCGTGGGCCGCCGCCCGCAGCCGGCCCAGAGCGTCGTCGTCCGCCGCCCGCGCCCGGACCGCGGCGTCGACGCTCGCGTGGAGGTCGCGGAAGCCCTCGGCCGCGACCGCGGCGAGCAGCGCACCGAGGGTGGGGAAGTGGCGCAGCGGCGCGCCGTGCGAGACGCCCGCGCGCCGGGCGATCTCCCGCAGCCCGATGCCGTCGACCCCCTCGGCGTCGAGATAGGCGCGCGCCGTGTCGACCAGACGGTCCCGGGTCGAGATGCCGGCGGTGGCGGCGGTCATGTAGACAGTGTCAGCACATTCGGTAGACACTGTCAACCACCTATCGTTCGCCGCGTGAGCGGCTTCCCGCACCTGCTCGCGCCCGGTGCGATCGGCACGATGGCGCTTCGGAACCGGATCCTGATGGCGCCGATGGGGGATTCGCTCGCCAATCCCGACGGCACCGTGTCGGACGCGCAGCTCGGGTACTTCGAGGCCCGGGCGCGTGGGGGAGCGGCCCTGCTGCTCATCGGCTCGGTGGCGGTCGCGTACCCCGACGGCTGCGTGGACGAGCGACAGGTCGCCGCGTCGCACGACGACCACGTTCCCGGGCTCGCGGCACTCGCCGCGCGCGTGCACGCGCACGGTGCCCGCCTCGCCGCCCAGCTCACCTACAACGGCGCCCTGGCCCGCCTCGACATCGCGCGCGGGCGTCCCATGCTCGTGCCCGCGGTGCCGGCCCGTCCGCATCCCGACGCGCTGTCGATGATGCTCACCGACGCGGAGCTCGCCGGGTTCGCCGCGCCCTACGCGTCGCCCACCGCGCGCGTCGAGTACCGGGTCGCCGACGACGCCGACCTCGCCGCGGTGGTCGATCAGTTCGCCGCCGCCGCCGACCGCTGCCGGCGCGCCGGTCTCGATGGCGTCGAGCTCCACGCCGGTCACGGCTACCTCGTCGACGAGTTCCTGTCACCGTCCATCAACGACCGCACCGACGCGTGGGGCGGCGACGTCGACGGACGCGCCCGACTGCTGCTCGAGATCATCCGGGCGACCCGGGCGCGGGTCGGCGACTTCCCGCTGTGGATGCGCATCAACGCGCTGGAGCACCACAAGCCCGACGGCGAGCGCTTCGAGGACCAGCTCCAGGTGATCGAGCGGGCGGTCGCAGCCGGACTCGACGCGGTGCACGTCACCGCGTACGCGTCGATGGACGTGGCCACCGGTCCCACCGACTCGTACGCGCCGCACCGTGTGGGTGAGCTCTCCCGGTACGCCGAGGCGGTGCGGGAGGCCACGAGCGTCCCGGTGATCACGTTCGGACGCTTCGAGCCCGACGAAGCGGAGCTGGTCCTGGCCGACGGCCGGGCCGACTTCGTGGCGATGGGCCGCAAGCTGCTCGCCGACCCCGACCTGCCGAACAAGCTCGCCGCCGGCGAGGCCGCACGTGTCCGGCCCTGCCTCTACCAGTACCGCTGCATCGGCAACATCTTCGTGAACCAGTCCCTCGCGTGCGTCGCCAACGCCGCGACCGGGAGGGAGGTCGAGGCCACGCTGCCGGCGCCGCGCCGACTCCGGCGCGTGCTCGTGGTCGGCGGGGGCGCGGCGGGGCTCGAGTCGGCACGCGTCCTCGCGCTCCAGGGGCACACGGTCGAGATCCACGAGCGGACCGACGCGCTCGGTGGCGTGCTCGACGTGGCGGGCGCTGCGGATCCGGTGCTCGCCCGCTACTGCGAGTGGCTGCGCGGCGAGGCCGAGCTGGCGGGCGTCCGGATCGTCATGGGGCGTGCGGTCACCGTCGAGACCGTGCGCGACGCCGGCGTCGACGCGGTGGTCGTCGCGACCGGCCCGGTGTGGGAGCGCCCCGAGGTCGAGGGTGCCGGTCGGGTGCGGGTCCCACCCGACCTCGGCGATCTGCTCACCGACGGCTCGACGCCGCCCGACACGATCGCGATCCTCGGTGGCGGCAAGCCGGGCCTGACGCTGGCCCTCGCGCTGCGCGCGCGCGGATCCGAGGTGACGCTCGTGGAGCCGACGACGGTGTTCGGCACGGAGCTCGGACTGCCGGGACGGTGGCGGACGGTGGCCGACGCCCAGGCGGCCGGGGTGACGCTCTGCGCCGGCGCCGAGGTCGTCGCGCTGACGCCGACCACGGTCGAGGTCCGGCGCGGGGGCGGAACCGAGTCGGTCCCCGCCCGGGTCGCGATCACGACCCACCGGGTCGCCGGCCGCCCCGCGCTCGCCGACGCCCTCCACGGAACCGGCATCCCGACCTTCGTGGTCGGCGACGCGCTCGCAGCGCGCGGGTTCGAGGGCATCACCCGCGACGCCGAGGACACCGCCCGCGCCCTCGCCCTCGCCCGCGCCGACTGACGCCGGCGCCCGGGCGCGCCGATCACCCCTGCCGCCCCCGTGACCGCCGCACTCACCAGGTACCGTTCCGGCGGGGTGGTCGAGATGCGTCCGCTGGGAGATCCCAGCTCCGAGTCCGTCGAGACGACGGCGTCGTCCGAGGTGACGACCGACGCGCCCCGGAACCGTGCCGCCGCCAACGAGCGCCTGCTCCCGTACCTCCCGCGACTGGTCGTGGAATGGATCAGCGACGAGCCGACGCTGGGGGCCCGGCGGCTCGACGGGACGATCGTGTTCATCGACATCTCGGGCTTCACGAAGCTGTCCGAGCGGCTCGCGAAGGCGGGGAACATCGGGGGCGAGGAGCTGGCCGCGACGATCGGCTCGACGTTCGCCGAGCTGCTCGCCGTCGCGTACGCCAACGGCGGCCGCCTCCTGAAGTTCGGTGGCGACGCGCTGCTCCTCCTGTTCACCGGCGACGGGCATCCGCAGCGCGCGTGCCACTCGGCGGTGGGCATGCGGCGCACGCTCCGGGAGCGCGGGGCGTTGGACGTGCTCGGACAGAACGTCCGGCTGCGCATGTCGGTGGGCGTGCACACCGGCGAATTCCACTTCTTCCTCGTCGGGCGCTCCCACCGCGAGCTCGTCGTCACCGGACCCGCGTTCACCGAGACCGCCGGGCTGGAGGCGGCCGCGGACGCGGGGGAGATCCTGATCAGCACCGCGACGGCACGGGCCATCCCGGCGTCGGCGGTCGGCCCGGAGAAGGGGCCCGGCCGGCTGCTCCGGCGGGCCCCACCCGTCGATCACGATCCGAACGTGGCGTTCCCCGCGCTCGAGCTGCACGCCGACGTCGACCTCGCCACGTGCGTCCCCGCGGGGCTGCGCGCCTCGCTGATCGCCGCGAGCACCCCCGAGCACCGACGCGCCACCATCGCGTTCGTCCACTTCGACGGCACCGACGAGCTCATCGCGACCCGACCCCTGGACGACGTCGCGCGTGACCTCGACCAGCTGGTCACGACGGTCCAGGACGCGGCGGACCGCAACGGCGTCACGTTCCTGGCCACCGATGTGGACCGCGACGGTGGCAAGGTCATCCTCACCGCGGGCGTCCCGTCGAGCTCGGGCGACGACGAGCGACGGATGCTGCTCACCGTCCGCGAGATCATCGAGGCGCAGGTGGCCATTCCGGTCCGCATCGGCGTCAACCGCGGTCCGGTGTTCGCCGGCGACGTCGGACCGTCGTATCGCCGCACGTACACGGTGATGGGCGACGCCGTGAACCTCGCGGCCCGGCTCATGGCCCACGCCGGACCCGGCGAGATCCTGGCGACCCACGACGTCGTCGACCGCTCTCCGACGGCGTTCGAGCTCGCCGCGGTCGACCCCTTCTTCGTCAAGGGGAAGGCCAAGCCGGTCGAGGCGTGGCGGGTGGGCCCGGTGATCGGTGCGAAGACCGAGGTCGCGGCGGTCGAGCTCCCCTTCACGGGGCGGCAGGCCGAGCTCGAGCTGCTCGTCGCCGCGAGTGCGACGGCGGCGGGGGGCTCCGGGCAGTTCGTCGAGATCGTCGCCGACGCCGGGATGGGGAAGTCGCGGCTCGTCGCCGAGCTGCGGTCGTGCCGTGCATCGATGCGGCAGCTCTCGACCCGCTGCGAGCTGTACGAGGCCACGACCCCGTACTTCCCGTTGCGCAGCCTCGTGCGCGGTCTGCTCGGTCTCGACCCGATCGTGCGCGACGACGCCGACCCCGATCGACTGCGTGACGCGGTGCGGGCGGTGGACCCCGAGCTCGTCCCGTGGACACCGCTGATCGCGACCGTCGCCGACGTCCCGATGGCGGACACCCCGGAGACCGAGCAGCTCGAGGAGCAGTTCCGGATCGCACGCCTCGGCGCGGTGCTCCGCGAGGTGCTGACCGGCCTGCTCGACACCCCGACGCTCCTGGTGATCGAGGATGCGCAGTGGATCGACGATGCGTCGACCGAGCTGCTGGACGCGCTCACGGCCGACCTCGTCGGCCGGCCCTGGCTGGTGCTCGTCACCCGGCGCGGCGCGACGGCGGATCCGGTGGTCGAGCAGGCCGACGTCGTCCGGCTCGTGCTCGAGCCCCTCGGGCACGACGACGTCGTCGCCGTCTTGCGGGACGCAACCCTCGATGCACCCATCTCGGACCACGACATCCAGCTCCTCGCCGAACGCTCGACGGGGAACCCGCTCTTCCTCGCGGAGCTCGTCGCCGGTGCCCGCGCGGTCGGTGACGTCTCGGCCCTGCCCGACTCCGTGGAGGCGCTCGTCGCCGCGAGCATCGACCGTCTCCCACCGCAGGACCGCGACCTGCTGCGTCGGATCGCGGTCCTGGGACGTTCGTTCCCGGAGGATCTCGTCCACGCGGTGCTCGACGCGACGCACGCTCGACGAGTCGGCGTGGGCGCGCGTCGAGGAGTACCTCGTGCGCGAGCCCGGCCGGTTGACCTTCGCAACACGCCGTCGTCCGCGACTGCGCGTACGAGGGCCTGCCGTACCGAGCTCGTCGCGAGATCCACTCGCGCGCCGGCGACGCCATCCGTGCGTTCGCGGAACGCGACGGTGACGACTCCGTCGAGCTGCTGTCCCTGCACTACCGCGCGCGCCGAGCGCTTCGACGAGGCCTTCTCCTACTCGTGCACTGCCGCCGATCGGGCACGCGAGATCTTCGCCGACCACGAAGCCGGCGAGCTCTACGAGCGAGCCCTCGACGCGGCCCGGCGCCTCACGACGGTCACGGACGAGGAACACGCGCGACTGCGCGAGTGTCTCGGCGACGTGCGCCACCGCGCCGGGAGCTTCAGCGAGGCGGAGGTCGCGTTCCGTGCCGCCCGCCGCTACGTCGGTGACGACCGCGTCGCCCAGGCGCGCCTGCAGCTCAAGCTCGCCTGGATCCGAGGGTGGCTCGACCGCTACTCCCAGGCCCTGAGCGCGATCACACGCGGCCTCAAGCTGCTCGACCGCAACGACGCCGTCGCGGCGGTTCGACAGCGCGCTCGGCTCCTGGCGTGGTACGGCCAGTTCTCCCTCGAAGGCGGGCACCGGCGCCGCGCGATCCGGTACAGCGAGTGGGCGATCTCCGCCGCGCAGGAAGTCGACGACATCGAGGCACTCGCCCACGCGCTGAAGATCATGGGGTGGACCCAGATGGAGCTGGGCGACCTCGACACCACCTCGAGCCTCGGGCGGTCGCTCGCGTACTACGAGCAGCTCGACGACCTGCCCGGCCAGGCCAGCGTGCAGAACCTGCTCGGCGGCTTCGCGTACTGGCGGGGCGAGTGGGACGAGGCGCTCGCCCGCTACGAGCAGGCACGCGACCTCGCGATACGGACGGGGAACACGGTCCTCGGTGCCTTCTGTACGACGAACATCGGCGAGATCGCGCTCGACCGTGGCGAGCTGGACCTCGCGATGTCGTTGTTCCGGGATGCGGCGCGCGTCTGGCGGGTCGCTGGTGATCGACCGGCGTCGGCGTTCGCCAAGCTGCTCCTCGGTCGCACGCTCGGACGCGCCGGCCGCCACGCGGAGGCGCTGACGCTCCTGGCCGAGGCGCGCGACGAGTCGCACGAGGTCGGCGACCATCGCGACGCGCTCGAAGCCTCGGCGCGCATCGCCGGCTTCCTGCTGGAGACAGGTGATGACGAGGAGGCGCTACGGCTCGCCGACGAGACGCGGCGTCAGGCGGAGGCGCTCGGAGGCGTCGACGCGCAGCTCCCGCTGCTCCAGCGAGTCCGCGGCCTGGCGCTCGCGGCGTTGGGGCGGCCCGACGACGCTCGGGTGGCGCTCGAGGAGAGCCTCAGCGCCGGACGCTCCCGCCACGCCGGGTTCGAGATCGCGTTGACCACCCTCGCCATCGCCGGTATCAGCCACGATCCCGACGAGCAACGGCGGCTGCGCCGTGAGAGCGCAGCGATCCTGCGCCGGCTCGGCGTCCGGTCGATCCCGAAGCCCTACGGCGACCTCGACACGCTGGCGGCAGAGGCGCCGGTCGCCGACTGACCGGCGACGGGCGTCGACCGACCCGTTCCGGCGGCCGGCCTCACGACACGAGGACGGCCACCGGAACGGGGTCAGCGGAAGAATCAGCGGAACTTCGGGTCGTCGTGGCCGAAGACCTGGAACGTGGTCACCGGGACACCCGACGCGTCGGCGTCCGTCACTGCCGACGCGAGACACCACGTCTCCCCGAAGGGAATGGTCGCGGCGGTCACGTTGTGGCTGCCGTCGAACTGCGGCGCGACACACCACTGGACGGGTCGGAACGTGTCGCCACCCGTGGGGTCGTAGCTCAGGTTCAGCGCGACGGGCTGGCCCGGCGTGTACGACGAATCGGCCCCGAACGAGACGAAGCCGCGGTAGTCGACCTGCTGGCTCGACCCGCTGGGAACGAACGTCACCGTGTGCGCGTCCGCGTCGGCGGACGCCGTGAACCGCTTCCCGGGTGCGTTCGGGTCGACGAGCGAGAAGGTTCCGCTCGTGTCACCGTCGGAGACGGTGGCCGGGTTCCCGAACGTGACGACCGGATACACCGTGATGCTCACCGTCGCGGTGTTCGAGACCGCCCCACCGCCGTCGGTCGCCCGGTACGTGAACGTATCCGGCGTCGTGGCGTCGGAGTACCCGTCAGCCGGCGTGTACGAGAACGACCCGTTGCCGTTCAGGGTGAAGCCGTTCACGGCGGCGTGGCTCGGGCCGTTCACCAACGAGAACGTCAGCGGAGCAGGACCGTCATCGGTCACGTCCGCGGCGATGCTGCCGTTCAGAGGCGTCTGCACCTCGGTGCTGAAGCTGGCGTCGTCGTGTGCGACGGGTGACTGGTTGAGCGTGATCGTGACGGTCGCGGTGGCCGACAGGGCCCCGGAGCCGTCCTTCGCCTGATAGGTGAACGTGTCGGTACCGGTCGCGTTGGCGTACGGCGTGTACGTGAACGAGCCGTCCGAATTCAGAGAGAAGGACTGCGCCTTCAAGGGGTTCGGGTTGCTCACCAGGACGGCCGTGAGCGGCGACGAGCCGCCCGGATTGCTGTCGTTGGCGAGCACGTTGGCGCTGAGCTGATCCGGCACGTTCACCGAATAGTCGTCGTTGACGGCGACGGGAACGGGGTGCTTCGTGAGGACGCGGATCTCGTCCATGTAGTACGTGCTGAGGCTGATCGACAGAGTGTTCGCGCCCGTGATCCTGAAGCTGTCGGCGGACCGTGCGAGTTGTTCTCCATGTTGCTGCCGCTGCTGCTCTCGAGCCCCCGCCCGTGAGTGTTGCCGGCGTACTGCGTGGTGGGCGCCCCCCAGCCGCGGCGTCGGTCGTCGGCCAGTCGGCTCGTCGACGCGCGACGCGATGCTCGACCGTGGGAGTGCTGAACGTCAGCGTGGCCGTCCGGCCCGTCGTCGGCCTGCCCGACTGTGGGATGTCGCTGTGGATCAGGTGACTGTCGACGACCGTGGTGGCCGGCACCGTCGCACTGCTTCGTGGGGAAACGACGTCACCGAGCTCATCGGGAACGTGGTCGTGTTCGTCACCGAGCGCGCTCGACGGCGACCGCCGACGCGAGCGCAACGCCCTGTCGCTCGTCGAATGCCTGCACCTGCGTCGCGCTCTCGCGCACGCGTTCTTCGCCTCACCGAGGCCGGTGGCGAGCTCAGGTACACGACCGAGCCGGTCGACGAGCTGATGTCGCGCGGTACTGCGACTCCGCACCGTCGTCGCGATGATCACCGCGACACTGCAGATGGCAATGACCAGCTTCTTGTGCTTGAACATGGTGCGCTCCCGTCCCGTCCACCCCAGAAGGTGGTGTGCCCATTTCGCCCGCCCTGGGCGACTGGCGGCACTCTAGGCCGAACGGGCGGTCGCATCACCCGCGGCGGTGGGGTGAGACCGCGAACTCTCCCGCGCGATCGGCTGACGGCCACCTGACGCCCAGGGCCGGCGGCGCCGTGATCGGCCGACCATCCCCGGCCGCGGACGGTCGGCTCCCTACACTCGCCGCCGGGCGGAGCCGGACTCCTGGAGGATCGGCAATGAACCAGTCTGCCCGTATCGCCCTCGCCGAGGGACTCGGCACCATGATCCTCGTCGTCGGCGGGCCCGGCACGGCGATCCTCGCGACCGGGGGATTCTTCGAATCCGGCTCGGTCGGCATCCTCGGCGTCGCCCTCGCCTTCGGGCTCGCGCTGCTCTGCGCCGCGTACGCGATCGGGTCGATCTCGGGCTGCCACATCAACCCGGCGGTCACGATCGGCCTGTGGGCCATCAAGAAGACCGACGGCAAGGACGTGCCGTTCTATCTCGGCGGCCAGATCGTCGGCGGCCTGCTCGGTGCGCTCGTCATCTACGTCATCGCGAGCGGGGTCGACGGCTTCAGCGCGAAGGCGTCCGGCTTCGCGTCCAACGGGTACGGGGCACACTCGCCCGGCGGCTTCCCGATCGGGTCCGCGATCCTCGTGGAGATCGTCTTCACCGCGCTGTTCATCTTCGTGATCGCGAGCACGAGCCGCCGGTCGATGCCGGCCGGCTTCACCGGCATCGCCGTCGGGCTGATGCTCACCATCATCCACCTCGTCACCATCCCGGTCGACAACACCTCCGTGAACCCCGTGCGAAGCCTCGCGACCGCGGTCTTCCAGGGTGGTTGGGCGCTCCGCCAGCTCTGGGTGTTCATCGTGTTCCCGCTCGTCGGCGGCGTCCTCGGCGCCGTCGTGTGGCGCGCGCTCGTACCCGCCGAGGACGCGTAGCCGCACCTCGCCGCGAGGCGAACCGATCTCCCCTCGAACTTCCTCTCCTCCCGTCTCCGGACGGCCGGCTCCAACGACGTGGCCGGGTTCCGGAGGCGGGAGGGGCGAGGGGATCCCGCCGGACGCGGTCCGAGCACCGCACCGTGCGCGAGAGTCCGTCCATGGAGAAGCTGCAGTACCTGTGTTGGCCGCGCGACGGGCTGACGCCCGCCGATCACGGTCGGATCGCTCGCGACGACCTCGCACCCGCGCTGCTCGCACTCGGTCCGCGTGGACTCTCGATGCAGATCGACGACGGCGACGCCCAGGTGCCGGTCCCGATGCCGGCACCGGCGGACGAGGCCCAGCCGTTCGCACTGGTGTCGGTCTGGCTCGATCGCTACGACGACCGCGCACCGTACGAAGCCGCGCTCCGCGACGCGAGCGAGCGGGTCGCCGGATACCTCGTCACCGAGTCGCTCTACACCGACTACGGCGGCAACCGGTTCGGCACACCGCGGTCGTGGCCGGACGGTGAACGGTCGCCGGGCGTCGTCATGGTGACGCTCCTGCGTCGACCGGCCCGCATGAGCGAAGAGGCGTGGATCACGCACTGGCACACCGTGCAGTCGCCCGTCTCCGAGGCGATGCAGCCCCGCATGCGCTACGTCCGCAACGCGGTGGCCCGGCCGATCACGCCCGACGCACCACCGATCGACGGGATCGTCGAGGAGGCGTGGCCGTCGCCCGAGCACCTCACCGACCCGATGCTCTTCTACTGCGCCGACGGCGATGCGGACCTCATGCGCCGCAACCTCTCCGCGATGCTCGAGAGCGTCACCGCCTTCCTCGATCTCGAGGACCTGCGGAGCTTCACGACGAGCGAGTACCTGCTCCGGACGTGACCACCGCCGGTGCGTACGGCGTCCCGGTGTCCGGCCGCTCGCACCAGCGCGCGAATCCGCTCGTGCTGTGCACCGCGCCGTCGTCGGCGACGAGCGCGCCGTCGACACCCGCGCCCTCGAGCAGCGCCCGGCCGGCGGCCACGCCCGCGACCAACGCGGCCTTGGCCAGGACCTCGGCCCACCAGCCGTCGGCCGCGAGCACGGTCACGGTCGCCACCCCCGAACGGCTGGCGCGACCGGTCGCGGGATCGATGAGGTGGTGCACGTCGACGCCGCCGCGCGTCCACCGCCGCCGGCCCGTCGTGCTGGTGGCGACCGCACCGCTCGCGAGCCGCAGTCGACCGAACCGGTCCGCGAGCTCCGGCACCCTGAACTCCACGGTCCAGGCGCCCGCGTACGGGCCGGTCCCCGCCACCCGGAGGTCGCCGCCGAGGTCCACGCACACCCCGGTCGCGCCGGCGTCCGCGAGCGCGGCGACCACGCGGTCGGCGCCGTAGCCCTTCCCGATCCCGCCGAGATCGAGGTGCACGTCACGCGGCAGGGTGACCGACGCGACGAGCGGATCGAGAACGATCCCACGACATCCCGGCAACCGACCCGTGGAGACCGTCCGGGACCGCGGCGACATCGTCCGCACGCACGGCGGCGAAGTCGCGGTCGTACCCGGACGCGACGAGCGCGTCGAGACCGGTCGGGTCGAACCGGCCCGCGGTCCGGTGCCAGGCGTCGACGGCGCGGGCGACGAGCGCGAACGTGGGCTCGCTCACGCGCACCGGTCGCCCACCGCTCGCGTTCAGGCGCATGAGCTCGCTCTCGGGATCGAAGCGTGTCCACCGGGCCTCGAGCTCGCGCGCCAGCGCCTCACCGCGCGCCGCGAGCCCGTCGGGTCCACCCTGCACGAGGATCCGCGCCCGGGTGCCCATGACGCGAAACGCCCGATCGGTCCAGAAGCTCTCGTCGACGGTCATCCTCGGTGCATCGGCGGGCCGGGTCGGGTTCCTGAGGGCGGCGCGACCGCGTCCGGCGGCACCTCGCGTGCCGGGCAGAATCGTGTGATGCGACGGTGGACGAAATCCCTGAGATGACGCGCGCGTCGGGCAGGACTGATCGCCGTGATGGTGGTCGTCGTCGCGCTCGTGGGGCTCGGGCTCTGGCGCCGCCAGCAGCTCGTCGACGACCGGGCGGCGGCGCGTTCCGCGCGGAGCCGGGCCCTCGCCACGCTCGTTCGCACCCAACGCGAGCTGCACCGCGTCGTCCGCAGCGCGGGCGCGGTCGAGCAGGCGAACACCGGCACCCGCAAGGAGGCCGCCGACCTCCGAGCCGTCGCCGACGCGGTCGCCGCCCAGATCACCGGCGTCGAGCGCGAGCGTGACGACGCCGTGCTCGCCGCGTACGCGGCGAACGGCCAGGTCGGAACGCTCCGGGCCTGCCTCGACGGGATCAACCGTGCGCTCAACCAGGTGAGCGTGGGGGATCCGGGCTCGGTGCGCACGCTCGACTCCGTCCGCAGCGAGTGCCGGTCGGTCACGTGAGCGCGGGAGAATGGTGACCCCGCGCCGCTGGGTGACCGTCGGGGCGGTGCTCGCGGTCGTCGCCCTCGCCACGACCGCGTGGAACCTCGACGGCGCGTGGGACGCGCGTCGCGACGCGCTCGAGGCCCGCAACGCGGCGCGTGCCCGTCTCGCGACCGCGCGCGCCGCCCTCGCCACCCAGAGCCACCGCCTGCACGCGGCGCGCCGCGACGGCATCAAGGCGCGGGCGGAGCGCGACGGCGCCGCGACGTCGATCCAGCTGCGCAACGATCAGCTCGCGGCCACCAATGCCAGCCGCGACGACGCCCTGAACACGCGCAACGCCAAGAACGCAGAAGTGGTCGTGGTGCGCCAGTGCATCGGCGGCGCCGGCGCCGCCCTCGACGCCCTGCAGCGCCACGACACTGCCGCGACCGTCTCCGCCCTCCAGCTGGTGGACGCGCCGTGCCGTGCCGCACAGGCTGCGCAGGGCGGACCGACGCCTCGCTACGGCTTCGACTTCCCCGACCCGTTCGTCCTCGTCGCCGGCACCGAGCAGTGGGCGTTCGCCACCAACGCGACCGGCGGCAACATCCAGGTGATCCGCCGGGGGAGCGACGGCGCGTGGACGACGGCGGGGGAGGCGCTCGGCCGGTTCCCGGCATGGGCCGCCGGCGGCCACACCTGGGCGCCGTCGGTGCTGCCGCGCCTGCTCGGATACGTCATGTACTACACGGTGCGCGAGGCGGCGACCGGCCGTCAGTGCATCTCGCGCGCGACCTCGTTCGGCCCGGGCGGCCCCTACGTCGACACGTCGACCGCGCCGCTCGTGTGCGGTGATCGTGAGGCGCTCGATCCGGAGGCGGTCGTCGGTGCGGACGGCGCCCCCGCGCTCCTCTGGAAGCGGGAACGGCCGGCGGCGATCGTCGCTGCGCCCCTCACGCCCGACGGCCTCGCGCTCGCCGGGGACGAGCGCGAGCTGCTGCGCGCGAGTCAGCGGTGGGAGGACACGAACGTCGAGGCACCGAGCATGCTCGTGACCGGCGGTGGCAGCTGGTTGTTCTTCTCCGGGGGCAACTGGAACGGCTCGAAGTACGCGACCGGAGTGGTCCACTGCGCCGGCGCGCTCGGTCCGTGCGACCGCTCGGGCGCGGCGCCGCTGCTCGCGTCGCACGAGAGCATCGCCGGGCCCGGCGGCGCGTCCGTGTTCCAGGAGGCACCCGGGACGTTCGGGCTCGCGTACCACGCGTACGTGAGCCCGAACGTCGGTTACCCGGCGAGTCGGTTGCTGTTCACCGCGACGATCGATCTCGGGGCGGGACGCCCCGCGATCGTCGACAACTAGCCCGCGCTGATCGGGCCACCCGTCTCGGCAGATCGGGCGGGCGGTGCTGCGGGACTGTTACCCCTTGGATGCCTTCCGGGCCCACGCGAGCGACGCGTTGCCGATCTTCACGTTGTCGGCAACATCGATCACCGGCACCACGTTGACGTCGTTCCAGTAGAAGTACTTCGAGACGAATGAAGAGACGACGGTCGGATCGTCAGCCTCGACGAACACGTAGCCGCCGTTGTTCATGTTCGCCACGAAGGCGTTCACCGTGAGGCCCTTCTCGGGCTTCCACTTCCCGAAGGCCTTGAGCAACGCGTCCTGGTTCGCGAGGTTCTGCTCGTAGGTCAGACCCGCAGTCCGGATCTCGTACTCGATGACAAATTTCAAGATGCCCCCCTTCGCCCTGCCCTTCCCAGAGTGGGTCGGTACCGGCACGTTAGCGATCGGCCAGATCGCCCGCTGAGGTGCGACCTCGACCGCGCAACCCGCAGGTCGGTCCCGACGCTGCGGCGCGCGGATTCACCAATCTGTGGGTGGTCGTGCGCGCTTCGTCGCGGTTGACTCACCCAGTCGGACGATCCCGACCCGCAACCTCAGCCCACCCCTCAGTCGGCCGAGGTAGTCCCAGCGGAGTGACACATGGACGGCTCGCCCGGCAGGTGAGCGTGCCGTCCATGTGGTCACCCGCTCCCGTCGATCTCGGTGAGCATTCGGGACGCGTCGGACTCGTAGCTGAGCGCGCACTCCCGGCACCTGTAGTGCTTCGCCGTGCTGCCCAGGTCAACCGGGCCGGCCAGCCGCGTCACCAACCTGGCAGGGCACAACACACTAGGGGCAGGTCTTCAGCGGCAGGACCGCCACCGGCAGCCATCCGCGCCGGAGCGCCTCGACGCTCTGGGTGGTGGCGAAGGTGTTGACGGGCGGGAACGCATCGTTCTGACTCGCGATGTGCCCGTCGGTCGCGGCCTGGCCGCGCAGCCACGCGATGGGCGACGAGTAGGCACGACCCGTGAGCGCGGGGACCGCGCGGTCGCGCCAGCACGATGCCGCCGCGTTCTCACCGACCGCAGTGATCGCCATCGTCGCCGTCGCGGTGCTGTTGGGGTCGTCCACCGCGAAGGACTGGAACGCACCGTCGGCCTGGTGACGGTTCGCGAGGAACGCGAGCGCCTGCATCAGGTCCGGGTCCGTCGGTGCGACCTTCGCCGCCACGAGCACCTGGATCACGAGACTCGTGGTGTCGATGTCGGCGTCCGACGCGTTCGGGTCGTTGGCGAAGTCCCAACCTCCCGACGCCTGCTGCCCGGCGCGGATGTAGGCGAGCGTCTTCGCCGGCACCGCGTCGGTGACCAACCGCTTGGCCAGCGCGGCGTAGAGGGTCGCGTTGAACGCGCCGTACGAGCCGTTGGGCTGGGCGCCCGCGTTCACCACGGTCATGAGATTCGTGGCCTTGGCGTCGCCCTGCGGGTTGAAGCTCGACGCCGGGTAGCCGAGCGGCTTCGCCACCAGGACGACGAGCTTGGCGGCCTGGCCGGCGTTGATCGGGCCGTCGGCGAAGTCGTCGGCCCAGTCCAGCGCCGACTTCCCACCGATCTTCACCGGCGGCGACCGCGTCGCGTGCCTGCGTGGTGTCCCACGCCACCTGCTGTTGCGCGTCCTCGGCGATCGCGAGGATCGCGTCGGGCGTCTCGAAGCCGTCGAAGCCGCTGACCTCGAAGCCGCCGCCGGCCTGCTGCCGGGTCACGAGCCAGTTGCGGGCGGCGCGAGTGGTCGACTGGATCGCCGGGTCACCGAACCCGTTCCACTTGCAGCCGGTGGCGACGAGCACGACGGCGAGCGCGGCGAAGCCCGCGCGAATGCGTAGCCGATGCATGGTGTTCTCCTCCGTGGGCTCCACGTCCTCGAGAGCCCGCTCTGGTGCCGCACTCCCGGACGACCGGGGTGGGCGGTACGGACAGCGATCACCGGGGGTTCCCGGCGGCCACGGCGGGTGATCTGGCTCGCACTCGTCTTCGACGGGTGCTCACAGTTGCGGGTCAGCGCCGGATTCGCACCGGTCTTCCCCCGTTCCGCGACGCCGGTGAAGCTACCGGGACGATCCGCTTCGGGCCAGCCGGGCCCAGGTGGGAGGGACGTTCGAGCAGAACGAGCCCGCAGCGAAGCGGAGGGCGAGCAGCTGCGCAGCGAGCCACCGCACGGCGATCGCGCGGAGGCGCGAGCGGAGCAGCCGAAATTCAGCCGACGAGCCTGGCGAGGAGACGCTCGCGCCAGCGTGACGCGCGTCCGGTGCGCTCCTCGTGGCGGTCGGCCCCGGTGGGGATCCGCAGCCCGGCGTTGATGCCGAGCCACCGCAGCGGCTCGGGCTCCCAGGCCGGCGACCGGTGGTTCACCCAGGGCAGCGCGGTGAGCTCCGACTCGCGGCCGAGCAGGAGATCGGCGAGGGTGCGGCCGGCGAGGTTCGTCGTGCTCACGCCGTCGCCGACGTACCCGCCGGCCCAACCGACGCCGGTGCGCGCGTCGAAACCGACCGACGAGTACCAGTCACGCGGCACGCCGAGTGGTCCGCCCCACTCGTGGGTGATCCGAGCGCTCGCGACGGCGGGGAACAGCTCGGTGAGCACGGCGCGCAGGTCGGCGAAGACACGCCGGTCGCGGTCGAACTCGTCGCGGATGCGACTGGCGAAGTGATACGGCGCGCCCCGGCCGCCGAAGGCGATCCGGTCGTCGGCGGTGCGCTGGGCGTAGATGATGAGGTGCCGGCCGTCGGCGAGCGTCTCGCGACCGTCCCACCCGATCTCGTCCCACACCCGGCTCGGGAGCGGCTCGGTCGCGATCATCAGCGAGTACACCGGCGCGACGGTCCGGGCGCGGCCCGGCAGCGCGGCGCCGTAGCCCTCGGTCGCGAGCACGACCCGCTCGGCGCGGATCCGACCACCCGCCGTCCCGACGGTCCCGGGCGCGAGGTCGACCACGCGGCTCTGCTCGAAGATCGTGGCGCCGCGGCGCTCGACCGCGGCGGCGAGACCCCGCACCAGCCGCGCCGGGTGCACGCGAGCGCAGTGCGGGGTGTACACGCCGCCGAGCACCCCGGCGGCGCGCACCCGGGCCGACGCCTCGTCGGCCTCCAGCCAGCGCACGTCGTCGGCACCGAAGCCCCAGCGTCGTTCGGACTCGACGTGGGCGCGCAGCCGGGGAACGTGCGGCGGCCGGGTCGCGAGCTCGAGCGTGCCGCCCTTCACGTAGTGCGCGTCGATCCCCTCCGCGTCGAGGACCCGCCCGACCTCGTCGACCGTGGCGAACATCGCGCGCTGCAACGCGATCGCCGCGTCACGCCCGTGGGCCTCGGCGGTCGCGGCCCGACTCCCGGCGAAGAGCGCAGAGCACCAGCCGCCGTTCCGGCCCGACGCGCCGAATCCGGCGATCTCCGACTCCACCAGCGTCACTCGGAGCGACGGCTCGCGCCCGAGCAGCTCGTACGCGGTCCAGAGGCCGGTGAGGCCGGCACCCACGATCGCCACGTCGGCGTCGATCGACGCGCCCAACGCGGGACGCGGGGTGAGCGGCTCGGGCACCGTGTCGAGCCAGAGACTGCGCGAGCGATACCGGGCCTCGTCGTCCGCGGCGGGCGACACCGCGCTCAGCCGACGAAATCCGCGAGCAGGCGGGCGAGGGTCAGCGGCTGATCGCCCTGGATGCTGTGGCCCGCGCCCTCGACCACCTCGACGCGGACCGCCGGCGCCCGCCGACGGAGCTCGGCAACGTCCTCGTCGTCGACGACGGGGGAGTCGGCCCCGCGCACGAGCATGAACGGGACCGACACCGCGTCGACCGCGTCCCAGAGGCTGCCGAAGTCGGGTACCACGACCTCGTCGCCCTCGGGGAGGAACCGGTCGTAGCGCCACGACCACGTGCCGTCGGGCCGGGCCGTCGCGTTGTGCAGGATCCCGCGCCGCAGCGAGGACTCGCTGCGCGTCGGGTTGAACAGCATCGTGCGCTCGAGGATCTCGTCGAAGCTCGCGAACGTCTCGGGTCCGTTCACGAAGTTGGCGATGGCCGACGCCTTGTCGCGGTTCACCCCCGGTGTCACGTCCACGAGCGCGAGCTTGCGGACGAGCTCCGGCGCGTCGGCGCTCAGTGCCAGCGCGGTGAGGCCGCCGAGCGACATCCCCACCACCGCTGCGGCGTCGGGCGCGACCTCACGCACGGCCACCGCGACGGACTGCGCGTTCTCGCCCGGCCAGTAGGCGCGGTCGGTGCGCCAGTCGGAATGCCCGTGCCCGGGGAGGTCGACCGCGAGCAACGGGCGGTCGAGTGCGAGCGCGACGGTGTCCCAGGTGTGCGCGTTCTGCGCGCCACCGTGCAGCAGCACCAGCTCGGGCGGACCCGTGCCCCAGCGCAACGCGCTCAGCGATTGGCCCGGGGCGACCTCGATCGCGACGCGCTCGACGACCGGCGGTCCGGGGTAGGGGAGCCCGACCTCCGACGCGTTGTCGGCGAAGGAGCCGAACTCGTCGTAGGCGACGTCGTCGGACGCGGTGCCGGCCATCGCCGGCTCACCGTACGCTGCCGTCATGGAACCCCGCATCCCTCCCGTGTCCCTTGCCGAGGCCGGTCCCGACGTGGCCGACCTCCTCGGGCAGTTCTCCCGCCTGCGCGGCGACGACGCATCGGTGCTCAACGTGTTCGGCACGCTGGCCAACCACCCGACGCTCTTCCGCAAATGGCTCGTCTTCGCCAACTACATCCTCGTGAAGTCGACGCTCGACCCGCGCCTGCGTGAGCTCGCGGTGCTGCGCGTCGGGTGGCGGTGCGACGCTCCGTACGAGTGGGGCCAGCACGTGGTGGTCGGTCGGGCCGTGGGCCTGAACGACGACGACATCCGCCGGGTCGCCGAGGGCCCCGACGCCACCGGCTGGACACCGGCCGAGGCCGCGGTCATCCGAGCCGCCGACGAGCTGCACGACCGCAGCACGATCACGGACACGACGTGGGCGGCGCTGGGGGAGCACCTCACCGACGAGCAGGTCCTCGACCTCGTGTTCCTCGTCGGCAACTACCACATCGTCTCGTTCGCGCTGAACGTGTGCCGGGTGGAACGCGACGACGGCGTCGACGACACGACGCTCCCGTTCCCTCCCGCGGCGGGCTGACCCCGCGTGGCGCCGGTCAGGGGGTGAGTCCGGCGCACGCCCGCCGGGACGCGAACGCGGCGTCGTCGGCCGCTGCCGCGCTCCCGCTCAGCAGGTGCGGGATCCCGCCGGAGATGCGCGCCGGCAGCCACTCGTACGCGTCGACGTCGCGGCCGGTCACCGTGACCCGCAGCACGCCGGTGACCCCCGACTGGCCCGACTCGTTGTAGAACGCGAAGTTGCCGAGGCCGTAGTCGACGAAGCGCGCCGTCCAGCCGCCCGGCCGTCATCACCCGGTGCGCGTGGCTCCCGACGATCACGTCGGCACCCGCGGCGATCAGCTGGCGCGCCAGCTCCTGCTGGCGCGGCGACGGACAGGTCGCGCCCTCCACACCCCAGTGCAGGTCGACGACCACGGTGTCGACCGTGGGGCGGACGGCCCGGATCCCGGCGACGAGCCGGTCCACGGCCGCATCCTTCGTCGACGCGAGCCCGGCCTGCGTGTCGGTCGCGGTCCACGGGGTGATGAGCCAGTCGTCGAGCACGTCGGTCGCGGCGAAGAACGCGAGGCGTTGACCCTTCACCTCGGTGATCCACGGTGCGTACGCCTCGGTCGCGTTCGCACCGATGCCGAGGACCTTCAGCGGCGTCTGCTGCTTGGCCGAGAGCGTCTCCGCGAGACCCTCCGGTCCGTAGTCGCGTCCGTGGTTGTTCGCCATGGTGACCACGTCCACGCCGGCGGCGCGCAGCGCCTCGAAGGCGCTCGGCGGCGCGCGGAAGTTGTAGTTCTTCGGGTCCGGTGAGCCGCCGGTCGCGATCGCCGTCTCGAGGTTCACCATCGCGACGTCGGCGCCGGCGAGCGTCGGTGCGATCGGCGCGAACATGCCGGAAGGGTTCGAACGCAGCAGGCTCGCCAGGTTCCCCTCGAAGTGGGTGTCGCCACCGAACGCGAGCGTGACCGGCTGGTTGCTCCCCCGACGGGGCCGGGTCGTGGTGGTCGTGGCGGGGGCCGAGGTCGACGTCGGTCCTGCGCCGGTCGAGACGCCACCGGCCCGGTCGGTGCCCGAGTCGTCGTCGCGAGCGGCGACCGCGAGCGCGACGCCCACGACGGAGACCGCGATCAGGGCCATCAACACGACACGTCGCACGACCGATCAGCCTACGGAAGCAACCGGCCCGTACGATGCTCGGGCTATGCGCCGGCCGACGCTCACGCCCGTGCAGTACCGACGGATCACGGTGGTCGCCGCGATCCTGCTCGGACTGATCATCGTCACGGGCGCCGCCGTGCGCCTCACGGGCTCGGGACTCGGCTGTCCCGATTGGCCGAACTGCACGACCGGCAACCTCACCCCGACGGCCCAGGTCGGTGCGCACGGCTGGATCGAGTTCGTCAACCGCATGGTGACCGGACTCGTGTCGATCGCGGTGATCGTCGCGGTGCTGGGCTCGCTCGTGCGCACGCCCCGTCGGCGCGACCTCACGTGGCTCTCCGTGGGGCTGGTGCTCGGCGTGATCGCTCAAGCGCTGCTCGGTGCGCTCGTCGTGGAGAAGCTGCTCGACCCGCCGTTCGTGATGGGCCACTTCCTCCTCTCTGCGGTCCTGCTCGCCGATGCGCTCGTGCTCGTGTGGCGCGCGGGTGTCCCCGACGGTGAGCCGTCCCCGGTCGTCGTGCCCCGCGTCGTGCACCGCATCGCGATCGCGGTGGTGGTGCTCGCGTGCGCGGTGCTCGTCACCGGGACCGTCGTCACCGGCGCCGGACCGCACTCGGGCGACGCCGGCAACGCGGCGAAGGTCTCCCTGCGCGCGACCCGCCTGGACCTCGCGATCCCTTCGGTCGCACGGCTGCACGGCACGACGGTCATGGTGTTCCTCGGGACGGTCCTCCTCCTGCTCGCGGTCCTGGTGCGCACCCGCGCGTCGCAGCTCGTGTACCGCAGGGTCGGGCTCCTGCTCGGGCTGCTCGTGGCCCAGGCCGCGGTGGGATACATCCAGTACTTCAACGGGCTGCCCGCATTCCTCGTGGGCATTCACGTCGCGGGCGCGACCGCCGTGTTCTCCGCGGCGGTCGGGGTCCTGCTCGGCTGTCGCACCCCGGATCGGGCCGCGGCTCCGGTCGCCCACCGGCACGACGTCCCCGCAGTCCCCGTCGCCTGAGCGTCGCGCGCACACACTGCGTGCGCGCCCGACACCGGCAGTGGGCGTGGTTCAGGCGATCCGTCCGCTTTCTGGCGGGATTCATCGGGGCCGATCGTCCCGGTCACACCCGGTCGGACGGCACAATCTCACGCTCCGTGCTCAATCTTCGCGACGCATCCGGTCGATTCAGAACCTCGATGCCGTCCCGTACCTCCTTCTCGCGTGGTCGCCGCGCGGCCACCGCCGCCGTGGCGCTCGCCCTCGCCGGGGCCTTCGTGCCCCTGGGCGCCGGCGCCGGTGCCGCACCGACGCCCCCGTCGACCGGCGGTCCGTCGGCGCAACAGCTCGAGACGGTGGCCGAGCAGTACAACTACGCCCGGCTGAAGGTCGAGCGGGCGTCGGCCCTCATCGAGACCACCAACCGCGAGATCCAGCTGGCCGAGACACGCGTCGGCAACGGTGCGGGACCGGATCCGGGGGCGGGCCGCCGCGCTGTACCGCCGGTCGAGCGCCGGGTCGCCACTGCCGATCACCGACGCGAGGACCTACACCGACAACGCGCGGCACCGCCGGTACCTCGAGGCCGCCGAGCTCCCGGACCAGCAGCTCGCGAACACCCTCGACGACGAGATCGCACGGCTGCGGGTCGTGGAGGAGACGCAACGCCAGGCGCGCGTCATGCTCCAGCGCGACGCCGACGACGCGGCCCGTCTGAAGCGCAAGCTCGGCGCGATGGCGCGCGAGGCGACCGCCCGGAACTCGCTCGGCACCGCCGACGCCGCCGGCCCGGTCGCGACCACGGCCCCGGGTACGACGCCCGCCGTCGCCACCGCAAGCGCGCCCACGCCGCCGGTGAGCGGTCGCACCGCGACACCCCCCACGACTCGACCCGCCGTCGCGCCGCCACCCTCGTCGCCGCCTTCGTCGCCACCGCCGAACCCGCCGCCACCACCGTCGTCGTCACGCGGCGCGATCGCGGTCGCGTACGCCCGCGCGCAGCTCGGCAAGCCGTACGTCTTCGCGACCGCAGGTCCGAACACGTTCGACTGCTCGGGGCTCACGATGGCCGCGTGGGCCGCGGCCGGCGTGCGCATGCCCCACTACTCGGGTTCGCAGGCCACGATGTTCCCCCGGGTGAGCTGGGACCAGCTCCAGCCGGGCGACATCGTGGCGTTCTACGGCGACCTGCACCACGTCGGCCTCTACATCGGCGGCGGCATGATGATCCACGCGCCCCAGACCGGCGACGTCGTGAAGATCGCGCCGGCCTGGCGCACCACGTTCCAGTGGGGCGTCCGTCCCGGCTGAGCCGAGGGACCCTTCGACCACGCGTCATCGACGGTCAGGCCTTGCGGAGGGCGATGGAGTGGACGAGGCCGGCGGTGAGGACCGACCAGCCGGTGAGGGCACCGACCCGCACCGGAGTCGAGCGTGAGGTCGTCGTGCCGTCGCCGAGCTGACCGTCCGCGTTCAGCCCCCACGCCCACAACGACCCGTCGCTGCGGATCCCGAGCGTGTGGTACGCACCGTCGGCGACCGTGGTCCAGTCGGTGGCGGTCCCGACCCGTACCGGCGCCGGCCGGTTCGTCGTGGTCCCGTCACCCACGCCACCGTCACGGTTGTTGCCCCAACCCCACAGCGAGCCGTCGGACCGGATGCCGGTGGTGTGGAAGCCGCCCGCGCCGATCAGCTTCCAGCTCGCGGTGCCGATCCGCACCGGGGTCGGCCGGTCGGTGGTGGTGCCGTCACCGAGCTCACCGTCGGCGTTGTACCCCCATGCCCACAGGCTGCCGTCGGTCTTGCGGGCCAACGAGTGGTAGTTCCCGGCGGTCACCGACGCCCAGTCCGCCGCCGTGCCCACCCGCGCCGGAGTCGGACGGAAGATCATCCCCGGGATCCCGACCTGACCGTTGCCGTTGTTCCCCCAGGCCCACAAGCTGCCGTCGGTCCGCACCGCGAGGACCTGGCCCGCGCCGACCGCGACCGACTTCCAGTTCGTCGCCGTGCCCACCCGCACCGGCGTCAGGTGCGGCGTCATCGTCCCGTCCCCCAACTGGCCGTACGCGTTGTCGCCCCACGACCACAACGACCCGTCCGTGCGGATCCCGAGCGAGTAGAGATCGCCCACCGACACCGAGCTCCAGTTCGTCGCCGACCCGATCTGCACGGCAACGATCCGCTCGGCGGTCGTACCGTCGCCCAGCCCACCGCCGTTGTTCGTGCCCCAACCCCACAGCGTGCCGTCCTGGCGGACCCCCATCGTGCTGTTCGTGCTCGAGCTCAACGAGATCCACCCGTGCGACAGTCCGATGCGGCCCTCGGAGCTGCGCGACGTCGTCGTCCCGTCGCCGAGCGCGTGGTTGAAGTTGTTCCCCCAGGTCCAGAGATCGCCGGAGCTGCGCGTCGCGGCGACGAACTGGTCGCCGGCGTCGACCGCGTCCCAGACCGCGGTGCCGACCGGCACCGGGGTCGCGCGGTTCGTCGTCGTGCCGTCGCCGAGCTGACCCGAGGCGTTGGCGCCCCACGCCCACCTCGTCCCGTCGGTCTTGATCGCGACGCTGAAGTCCAGGCCGGCGGACGCCGCCCTCCACCCGCTGCCCACGACCGTCGGCACCGTCCGGGGCACGGTGCCACCGAGGCCGAGCTGCGAGCTCGCGTTGGCGCCCCACGCGTAGAGCAATCCGTCGGTGCGCGTGGCCAACGTGTGACGCGCCGCCGAGGAGACCGACGCCCAGTCCGTGCCCGTCCCGATTCGGGTCGGCACCGACCGGAGGGTCGTGTCGCCGAGCCCGAGGCCACCGTCGACGTTGTCGCCCCATGCCCACAGGCTGCCGTCGGTCCGGATGCCGAACGACCGCGAGTCGGCGGCCGCCACCGACTTCCAGTTCGTGGCCGTTCCGACCTGCACCGGAGACGGCACGAACAGGTCCATACCGCTGCGACCGTCGCCGATCGCGCCCTCGATGTCGTTGCCCCAGGCCCAGAGCGTGCCGTCGGTACGCGTCGCCAGCGTGTGGCGCTCCCCGGCGCTGACCGTCGCCCAGTTCGTCGCGGTGCCGACCTGGAAGGGTGCCGTGATCTCGTGGCCGGGCGGGTTGCCGCCGACCTGGTAGTCGTCGTCGTTGCCCCAGCCCCACAGCGTTCCGTCACTGCGGATCGCCTCGGTGTGGTACTTGCCGGCGCTGACGTACTTCCACGTGGCGGTCCCGAGCTGCTGCGGCGTCGGCTGGGGCACGTCGACGGTGCCGTTGCCCTGCTCGCCGAAGTCGTTGCCGCCCCACAGCCACAGGGTGCCGTCGCCCCGGATCGCGACGGTGTGGGAGCCGCCGCTGCTCACCATCGTCCAGCCGGTGTCGATCGTCGTCGGAACGCTGCGACCCGTGTGGTCACCCAGCCCCAGCTGCCCCTCGGCGTTGCGCCCGAACCCGAAGAGCGTCTGGGTGCAGCCGGTCGCGAGCACGCAGCACAGTGCCACGACCGCGAACGCGGTACGCGCCTGCGATGCCCGCCACCCTCGACCGCTTCGGTGATCCTTCGTCATGTTCCTCCGTCCCGTGGTCGAGCTCGCCGGACCCGTCGTTCACCCCACGCCCACAGATCGCCGTTCCCGCATCGCGGTCGACGAAGGCTGGTCGCCGACGATCGACCGTCGTGCCAGATCGATCTGCGTGACCACGATCAGCCCCTGCGCGGTCCGGGTCGTCGTGCTGCCGTCGCCGAGCTGGCCCGTCGCGTTCGCCCCCCACGCCCACAGCTCGGCCGTCGGTCGCGATCGCCACCGCAGTAGTCGAGCCGGTCGCGATGCAGCGCTCCTCTGCTGCCTGCGACCTGGGTGGGCGACAGGCCGGTTGACGGCGTCGCCGAGCCCGAGCTAGTAGGTGGAGTTCAGCCCCCACGCCCAGTGCTGTTCGTCGCTGCGCCGCGGCGAGGACATGGTCCCAGTCGGCCGATCTACCGACGCCCAGGCTTGCCGGTGCCGACTCGCGTCGCACCGGCGGTCGGTCGTGTCGCCGAGGCCCTAGGCGGCCGTCTTCTGTTCTCACCCCAGGCCCAGAGGCTGCCGTCCGTCTTGAGCGTGTACGACGCACCGTCGCCGGCGTCGACCGTCCTCCAGTTCGTGGCCGTGCCGATCTGGACCGGCTTCGTGACGATCACCTCGTACTGGTTCGAGCGGCGCCGATCTCGCCGGAGTAGTTGTTGCCCCAGCTCCCACAGCGTGCCGTCGGCACGCACCGCGAGCGTGTGGCGTTCCTCGGCACTCACGGACGACCAGTTGGTCGCGCTCCCGATCTGCTACCGGCACAGTGAGCTCGTTGCCGTTCTCGTTCCGCCGACCTGGCCGTCGTCGTTGTAGCCCCAACCCCAGAGCGTTCCGTCGCTGCGGATGGCTTCCGGTGCGGCGCTTTCCGGCGCTCACCGACGTCCACGTCGAGGTCCCGATCCTCTTCGGCGTCGTCTCGGGGCACGTCGACGGTGCCGTCGCCCACCTCGCCGCGGTCGTTTTCGCTCCCCAGGCCCAGAGACTGCCGTCGGCGCGCAGATCCCGACCTCGTGTACCCGCCGCAGCTGACCATGCTTCCAGGCGGCGTCGATCGTCGTCGGCACACTCCGACTCGTGAAGTCGCCGACGCCGAGCTGGCCCTCGGCGTTGCGCCCGAAGCCCGTCAGCGTCGAACACCCCGCCGCCACGAGGGCGACGAGGGCGACCAGCCCGATGCGCACCGACCGTGCGTGCCCACGACGCGTGTGGGTGAACGTCAGCACGGAGCACCTCCCCATGGTTCCGCCGGATGCGGTCGACCGTAGGGACCGACGACCGCGATTCCTCGCGTAGCCGCTACGCGTTTTGGCGTGCGGCGTCGCCGACCCGCACGGGCGCGCCAGACTCTCGGCATGGCGACGCAGCTGTGGGGGGTGGTGATCGCGGCCCTCGATCCGGTGGCGCAGACGCAGTGGTGGGCGGACGCGCTCGGGTGGTCGTGGGAGGTCGACGAGGACGGCGACGGCCGCGTGTTCACGGGCGACCCGGAGGTCCCGCAGCTGCTGTTCGAGCAGGTCCGTGACGCGAAGACGGCCAAGAACCGCATCCACCTCGATCTCGCGAGCGCGTCCGCGGACGCGCAGGCCGCAACCGTCGCCCGCCTGAAGGCGTCGGGCGCCACCGACGTCGACATCGGGCAAGGGGACACGGCATGGGTGGTCCTCGCCGACCCGGAGGGCAACGAGCTCTGCGTGCTCGACCCCCGGGAGCGGTATGCCGATGCGCCCGGCCTCGCCGCGATCGTCCTCGACGCGAACGACCCCGAGCGCCTGGCCACGTTCTGGACCGAGGCGGCGGGGTGGCCGGTGGGCAACCGCGGTGGATACGGCGTCTCGCTCCACCACCCGAGTGGCCGGCCACCGGACCTCGACATCATCCGCGTGCCCGAGCCGAAGACGGTGAAGGACCGCGCTCACCTGGACGTGCACCCGCCGGTCGACGGCGACCAGGCCGCCGAGGTCGCGAGGCTCGAGGCACTGGGCGCGGTGCCGGCCGACGTCGGCCAGGGGCCGGAGGTGTCGTGGGTCGTGCTCGCCGATCCGGAGGGCAACGAGTTCTGCGTGCTGCGACCCCAGTGACGATCCGGCCGCTGCAGCAGCGCCCCGAGGGCTGGGGCCCGGGCGCGGAGCAGTACCACGCGGTCTTCGCGCCCGTTCACCGGCGCGTTCGCCGCCGACCTGGTCGATCGGCTCGCCATCGGGCCCGAGGACACGGTGCTCGACGTCGCGGCCGGCACCGGCGCGTTCAGCCTGCGCGCCGCCGCACGCGGGGCCGAGGTGCTCGCCACCGACTTCGCGCCCGGCATGGTCGCCACCCTCGAACGCGCCGCCGCGAGCGCCGCGAGCGGATCGGTGCGCACCGCGGTGATGGACGGGCAGGCGCTCGATCTCGCCGACGACGCGTTCGGCGTCGCCGCATCGAACTTCGGCGTCATCTTCTTCCCCGACATCGCCGCCGGGCTCCGCGAGCTCGCACGCGTCACGCGCGCCGGTGGCCGCCTGGGGATCACGAGTTGGCGCAACGACGCGCCCCGGCTCAGCCGCCTCGTGGCCGAGGCGGTCCGGACGGCCGCACCCGAGGTCGCACTGCCCGCCACCACCGAGCATCCGCTCGGCAGCGTGGACGGCTGCGCCGAGATGCTCGCGGCGAACGGCTGGCTCGACGTCGAGGTGGCGACGATCCGGCACGATCTGGTCGTGCCGGACCCACCGGCGTTCTTCCGGGGGATGTCGGAGTGGTCGGCACCGGTCGTGCCCCTGGTCGCGGGGCTGGACGCGCAGCAGATGGACGCGGCCGCCGACGCGTTCACCGCCGTCGTCGCCCGCCACGGGTCGGCACCCGGCCGCGTGCCGTTCACCGCGTACCTGTCGACGGGCACCGCCGGCTGACCCGGCCTATGACAGGCTGCGACGATGCAGGTCCACCTCGTCGACGGCACCTACGAGCTGTTCCGCCACCACTTCGCGGTGCCCGAGCACCTCGATCCGTCGGGCATGGACGTCGCCGCCACGCGCGGCGTGCTCGGCTCCGTGCTCATGATGCTCGAGGACGGTGCCACCCACGTCGCCGTGGCGACCGATCACGTGGTCGAGTCGTTCCGCAACGACCTCTACGACGGCTACAAGACGAGCGCGGGTATGGACCCGGTCCTGCTCGCGCAGTTCCCGGTCCTCGAGGACGCGCTCACCGCGTTGGGTGTCGTCGTGTGGGCGATGGTGGAGCAGGAGGCCGACGACGGCCTCGCCGCGGGCGCACGCGTCGCCGACGACGACCCGCGCGTCGAACGCACGTTCATCTGCACACCCGACAAGGATCTGGGGCAGTGCGTCGGCGGCATCGGTCGTGCAGCTCGACCGGCGCAAGCGCGAGGTCCGGGACGCCGAAGGCGTACGCGAGAAGTTCGGCGTCGGTCCCGCGTCCATCCCCGACTACCTGGCGCTGGTGGGGGACACGGCCGACGGCTTCCCCGGGATCCCGGGATGGGGCGCGAAGTCCTCGGCGACCGTGCTCGCGCGCTACGAGCACCTCGAGGCGATCCCCGAGCTCGCGAAGGACTGGACCGTCGACGTGCGAGGCGCGGTGAAGCTCGCCACTGCGCTCCACGACCGACGCGCCGACGCCGATCTCTTCAAGGTGCTGGCGACGCTGCGCACCGACCACCCCGTGGGCGCGGTCGACGACTGGCGCTGGACCGGGCCCGCCCCTGACTTCGCGGCGTGGACCGAGCGACTCGGCGCCCCCGGGCTGGTCCGGCGGGCCGAGCGTCTGGCGGCGGCCCGCGCCTGACGACCAGGATCACCGTCCGCATCCGCACCCCGAGGAGCACTGCGATGAGCTGACCGGGAGTTCGGCAACGGTGCCGTCGTGGTGGACGAGCCGCTCGACCGGGTCGCGCGCGTGACCCTCAACCGACCCGACCGGCGCAACGCGATGAACGCGGACCTGCTCGGCGGGCTGTACGACGCCTTCGACGCGCTGCGCCACGACCGGGCCTGCCGGGTGATCGTGCTCACCGGCGCGGGGAAGGGGTTCTGCGCCGGGCTCGACCTCGCCGAGGGCGTGAAGCTCCCGGACCTGGCGGAGATGGGACGCGCCCGGGCCGGGATGCGGGTCCAGCAGTACATCGCGAACCTCATCCCCCTGATGCGCGCGCAGCCGCAGCCGATCATCGCCGCGGTCAACGGCGCGGCGTCGGGCGGGGGACTGGCGCTCACGCTCGGCTCCGACATCCGCATCGCGGCCGCCAGCGCGCGCTTCAACGTCGCGTTCATCAAGGTCGGCCTGTCCGCGTGCGACATCGGGACGAGCTGGATCCTGCCGCGCCTCATCGGCGCGTCGCGGGCGTACGAGCTCATGCTCACCGGCCGCTTCGTCGACAGTGACGAGGCGCTGCGCATCGGACTCGTCACGTCGGTCGCGGCCGATCGACGGTCTGGCCGATGCTGCGCTCGCGGAGGCCGAGCTGATCCTCGCCAACGGGCCGTTCGGCGTCCGCATGACCAAGGAGGTCATGTGGAGCCAGCTCGAGATCGGCTCGCTCCAGGCCGGCATCGACCTCGAGAACCGCACGCAGGTGCTCTCGAGCTTCGCCGGCGACCTCGAGGAGGCCATGGCGGCCTTCCTCGAGAAGCGACCCCCGCACTTCACCGACTGAGGAGAGGAGGACGACATGGGTGCACTCGACGGGCGGCGCGCGTTCATCAGCGGCGGATCGCGGGGGATCGGGCGGGCGATCGCGCTCGCGCTGGCCACCGACGGGGCCGACGTCGCGATCAACTACCGGCGGGACGAGGCGTCGGCCGCGCAGACCGTCGCCGACATCGAGGCGCTCGGCCGGCGGTCCGCCGCGTACGCCGCGTCGGTCGACGACCCCGACGCGTGCGCGGCGATGGCCGCGACGGTGCTCGACGACTTCGGCCCGATCGACCTGCTCGTCCACAACGCCGGCATCGCGTCGCGCGGGCTGAACGTCGTGAAGACCGAGGTCGACGAGATCGAGCGCAACTTCCGCACCCACGCGCTCGCGGCGTTCGTCCTGTGCAAGACGCTGGTGCCGGCCATGCGCGACGTCGCGAAGCAGGACGGTGGGCGCGGCGACGTCGTGATGATCTCCTCCGTCGCGACCTCGCACCTGGCCGCGAACTCGTCGCCGTACAACATGGGCAAGGCCGCGCTCGAGGCGCTCGCGATGGGGCTGGCCAAGGAGGAGCGGCGCAACGGGATCCACGTCAACGTGGTCGCGCCGGGGCTGGTCGAGACCGAGATGGGCCGGCGGCTCGTGAAGGGCGCGATGGGCGTGGAGGACATCCACACGCTCGACGCGGGCTCCGCGTTCGGCCACGTCTGCACGCCCGAGGAGGTCGCCGACGTCGTGCGGGCCCTCGTCGGCGACACCGGCCGCTACGTCACCGGCGTCAAGATCACCGTCGACGGCGGCACCTTCTGAGCAGGTTGCCGCCCGGCGTCGCGAATTGGTGCGCAGAAGTGCGCGAACTTGCGCAGACTCTGCGCGTCGGTTCGTCCGAATCCGCCGGCGGACGTGCCGCTCAGATGACCGCGTGCGAGCGCAACAGCGCCCGCAGCTCGCGATCGGTCTCCGGGCCGTACGTACGGAACGCGACGCCGTCGGTCTCGCGGAGCCTCGCCAGCTCGCTGCGGTCGAACTCGCACTTCGCGTCCGGCGGCTCGATCGCGTAGAGCGCGAGCGCGTTCCGGCCGAGGATCTTGCGCTTGAGCTCTGCGGTGAGCGCCGGGTAGCCGTGGCGCTCCTGGAGCTCGGTCGCGATCTCGAACGCCCGGAACGCCTGGATCTGGTCCTGCGGCGATCCGTACCAGAGCGAGTCGGTGCCCCAGAGGACGTTGTCCGCCCCGACCGCGACGAGCAGCTTGCCGAGCACGTGCGCCGCCTGGGTCGGGTCGCGGATGAGGTTCCACCAGGTGGAGCCGAGCTCGGCGTAGACGTTGGCTCCGGGTGTGACACCGGCGGACCGCAGGCTCGCGACGAGCCGGTCCACGCCACGGCCGCTCGGGTCGTACGGACCTTCGGTGACGCCGCTCTCGAAGCCGGAGTGGTACACGACGAACCGCAAGTCCGGGTGGGCGCGTGCCGCCGGACCGATGTCGGCCGGCGAGGCGTACTGGCTGCCCCCGGAGAAGCCCTTGTGCACGCACACGATCCGCGGGCCGACGGCTTCGACCTTCGTGAGGAACGCCTCGCCGACCTTCGGCGCGCCGGCATCGTGGTCGTCGAGCCACCATCCGGAGCCCGGCGCGTGGGTGTACACCTTCCAACCGACGATCGGGTGTTCCTCCCGGAGCCGCTGCATCCCGGCGATCTGCGCTCCGGCCACGCCCACGGTCGGTTGCACACCACCGTGCAGCAGCACGCGACCGTCCCCGCAGACACGATCGGCGAGGTGACGAGCGGTCTCCATGTGCGGCATCGACAGCGGGTTCACGGCGTCCGGGATCGGGATGGCGGTGAGGACCATCATCGACGTGTCCGACTGGTTGAACAGCAGGTCGAGGTACTGGTCGACCGAGAAGCACGCGCGGGCGTCGGACTCGCCGCAGGCGCGCTGCGGGAACGAGTTGGCCAACCCGTCGATGCCGCTGATGCCGGTGCCGCCGCGGCTGAGGTCGTAGTCGAGGTAGTGCGTCTGCACGTCGAACACGAGCTCGTCACCAGCGAGCGCCGACTCCGCCGCGCCGGGATCGGTCGCCGCGTCCTTCGGCAGGCGGTACGTGCCACCCGAGCGCGTGCCACGGGCGCGGTTCGACTCGTCGTGACACGCCGCGAGCACACCGAGCATCAGCGCCGCGCCGCTCACGCTGCGGAGGAACGACCGGCGGTCCATCCCGAGGCGGCGAGCGGTGGCGTCGGCCTCGTGGCGCGTGCGTCGGATCGTCTCCTGCTCGACCGTGCCGAGCGGCACCGGTCGGTACTCGCCGTTCGAGCACGGTCCGAGCTTGATCGGGAGCTCGAGCTCCGGATCCCACGCCACGAGGGCCACCTTACGCCCATCGATTCACTCCACTTTGGAGCGAATTGCGATGCCAGAACCACCGCTTCGGTGCCAAAGTCGCGCGGCGCGGGCTGCGCCGCGCGGCGGGGTGACGACTCGGCGTGGTCACACCCCCGTGCGAGGGTGCGGCGCATGGTCAGCATCCTGCTCATCGCCCTGCTCGTCGTCCTCGCCATCGGCGCGGCCGCCGGTACCAGCGCGCTCGTCGTGGCGCGCCGGACGGCCGACGCGCCCGCCGCGCCCGACCCGGAGGACATCGCGAACCGCATCGCCCAGCGCGTGGCTCAGCAGCAGCAGGCCGCCCTCGGGCACCTCATCGAGGCGAACCGCGCCCTCATCGAGGGTGAGCGCACCCGCGCCGGCGAAGCGCTGGCCTCCGAGCGCAACCTCATCGAGAGTCAGTTCGGCAACGTGCGCAGCGAGCTCGACAAGGTGACCGCGCTCGTGCGGGAGTTCGAGTCCGGTCGCGGCGCCAAGATCGAGGAGCTGTCCGGCGCGCTCGCGGCCCAACGGGCCGGGATCGCCGAGCTGGCGAGCACCGCGCAGGGCCTGCGGGAGGCGCTCGCCAGCAGCAAGACCCGCGGTCAATGGGGCGAGCGCATGGCCGAGGACGTGCTCCGCATGGCCGGGTTCGTCGAGGGCGTGCAGTACCGCAAGCAGAAGGCGGTGGCGCAAGGGACCGGGATCCCGGACTTCACGTTCCTGCTCCCTCAGGACTCGATCCTCTACATGGACGTGAAGTTCCCGCTCGACAACTACGTCCGCTACGTGAACGCGGAGTCCGAGCTCGAGCAGGCGCGCTTCCGGGACGACTTCCTGCGCGACGTCAGGGCCAAGGTCAAGGAGCTCGCGCAGCGCCGGTACCCGAGCGGCTCCGAGGCGAGTGTCGACTGCGTGCTGCTCTTCATCCCGAACGAGCAGCTCTACGCGTTCGTACAGGAGCACGCGGCCACGCTCCTCGACGACGCCCTCCGCGACCGGATCGTCATGTGCTCGCCGCTCACGCTGTTCGCGGTGCTCGCGGTGGTGCGCCAGGCGGTCGAGAGCTTCCGCACCGAGCGCACTGCGTCCGAGATCCTCGAGGTGCTCGGCTCGTTCCGGAAGCAGTGGGACGCGTTCAGCGCCAAGATGGACGCGCTCGGCCGTAGCCTCACCACCACGACCCGCGCGTTCGACGAGCTCGCCGGGGCCCGGACCCGTCAGCTCGAGCGACAGCTCGACCGCATCGAGGACCTGCAGCGCCATCACGCGCTCGACGTGACCGATGCCGGCGACGCCGCCCTCGTCGCGCTCGAACCCCCGGCCTACGCTGGTTGAGTGCTCGCCCTGCTCGTCCTGGTGACGATGGCCGCCATCGAGATCTTCGTCTTCGTCCAGGTCGGGCAGTGGATCGGCTACGGCTGGGCGGTCATCGCGCTGATCGCGATCGTGCTGTTCGGCATCTGGCTCGTGAAGCGTGAGGGCCTCGGCACGTGGCGCCGGGCCCAGGCGCAGATGCGGGCGGGGGAGATCCCCGCGGCCGAGGCCGTCGACGGCGCGCTGATCGCCGGCGCGGGCCTGCTCCTCATCGTCCCCGGGTTCGTCACCGACGTCATCGGGCTCCTGTTGCTGGCCCCGCCGCTGCGGTGGCCGGCCCGGCGGTGGGTCCGGACGCACCGGTACGTGCGGACCGGCAACGTCGTCTTCGGCCGCGTCATCGACGTCCGCGGCACCGGCGGTCCGCCGCCCGAGCCACCGGCCGCCCTCCCTCCGGGCGACCCCGACCGGTGAACCGCGCGACGCGGTGGGGCGCCCGGGGCGCAGCCGTCGCCGGACTGCTGGGCGCGGTGGCGGGCTTGATCGTCGGCCTGTCCGTCCACCCGGCCACCGCGTGGTTCGCGGCGTTCGAACTCGGTCTCCCGGCCGCGATCCTCGGCGCGCTCGTGGGCTGCGCAGCCGGTGCCGTCGCCACCGCATTCGGGCGGACCGACCTCGAGGCGCCTCCACCCCGCTGAGCGACGACGGTTCAGCTGGCGGGAGACGCAGGGCGTGCAGCGCGCCGTTCTGCGAGTACACGTAGACCGTTCCGTTCACGACGACCGGATCGACCAGCCCGCCGGCGAACTGCGGCGAGACGAACAGCGGCTGGCAGACGCCGGGGGTCCCGGGACATCCCGTGCCGGTCGCGTCGAACGCCAGCAGCTTGTTGAACGTCGGCACGTAGATCACGCCGTTCGCGACCGAAGGGGACCATCCCGCGCTCGCATGGAGGTCGGCCGTCCACTGCGGCACGCAGGTCTTCGGCGACCCCGAGCACCCCTGCACGCCCTTCGCGTCGAAGGCGAGCAGCTTCCCGTCGAGCGTGGTGGCGAAGACCTCGCCCGACGCGACGGCGGGATTGCCGAGGAAACCGGTGGTCGTCGCCGTCCACAGCGGCGCGCAGGTCTTCGGGGCGCCCGAACAGCCTGCGATCCCAGCCGCGTCGAAGGCGTCGAGCTCGCCCGCGGTGGTGGACCCGAGTCCGCTCGCGTAGAGGACGCCGTCGACCACGGCCATCGTCCAGGTCCGGTCCGGAGCCGTCGCGGTCCAGAGCGGCGCACACGTCTTCGGCGTCCCCGAGCACCCGGTCGCTCCCGACGCGTCGTAGGCCGAGATCTCGTGGGTCCCGCCGATGTATGCGATCCCGTTCGCCACCGTCGGGGTTCCCACGCCGCCGTTCGGGTTCGACGCCTTCCACAGCGGGGCGCACGTCTTGGGCACGCCGGAGCAGCCGGTGACGCCCGCACCGTCGAATGCGAACAGATTCCCGCTGTTGTCGCCGACGTAGACGACACCGTTCGCGACGGTCGGGGACCCGAAGAACGCCGTGAGCGCGTATCGTCGCGGACCACAGTGGCGTACACACCTTGGGCGCCCCGCTGCAGCCGTTGACGCCGGCGGCGTCGAACGCGAGCAGCGTCGCATTGCCGACGTCGACGTAGACGATGCCGTTCGCGACCGCGGGCGTGCTCACGAACGAGGTTCCCGACGGCACCCGACCGGTCCACAGGGGAGCACACGTCTTCGGGGTCCCACCACACCCGTTCACCCCTGCGGCATCCAGCGCCAGGAGACCGCCGACGCTCGGAGCGAACAACGTGGTGCCCGCGACGACGCCACTCGCGTCCGCGTTCGGCGTCGACCAGCTCTCGGTCAGACCCGCCACGTTCGCCACGCCGATCGTGGACTCGATCGGCTGATACCCCGTGTGCGCGGCGTCTCCGCGGTATTGCGCCCACCCACACGCGCTCAGACCGACCACCAACGCGACGACCAGGACCCGACCTCGCAGCACCGCAACTCCTGCCTTCGTCGCCGAACGAACCCGGGAATGATAGGAGCCGATCGAATCACCCACCGACGACCCGGTTCGACGTCGCTCGCCCGTCAGCCCGGCAGCACGCCCTCGCGCACGAGCACGCTGCGGGCCTCGTCGACGCCCTTGGCCCGGTCGGAGCGGAAGCCCGCCTCGCGCGCGCCCTCGACGTTCACGAGGTTGTCGTCGAGGAAGAGGATCCGGTCGCGTGGAGCGTCCAGACGGTCGGCGACGCGGTCGAACACCTCACGGTCGGGCTTCACCGCGCCCAGCTCGTACGACAGGAAGCGGTGCTCGAGCTCACCGATGACCGACCACTGCGAGAAGCTCCGGTCCCAATGGAGTGCGTTCGTGTTGCTGAGGCACCCCGTCGTGACCACGGCCTTCGTCTCGGCGACGAGCTCGACCGCGCCGGGGAGGGGACCACCGAGCCAGCCGGCGAAGCTCTCGATGTACTCCGCCGGCGTGATCGCGAGCTCCCAGTCGGCCACCACGCCCGCGGCGAACTCGTCGGGGCTGCACCCACCCCGCTCGAACTCGCGCACCCAGCGGCAGGTGAGCCAGCGGTGCCAGAGCTCGTCATCGTCGGTGATCCCCGAGAGCTCCTTCATCGCCTCCACGCCGCCGAAGTCGACGAGCACACCGCCGAGATCGAACAGGACGATGTCGACGGGCCGGCGCTCAATACGGACCGTCGCAGCACGAGTCACGCCAGCCACACCCCGGGCACTTGTAGTGCGCGTGCTCCTGACGCATCGGCGTGCCGCACACCAGGCACGTGGTCGACAGGTCGCAGCTCGGACCCGGCGCGTCGAACGGGAGCTCCGCAGCAGCCATGCCGGCGACGGTACCGACCGCGCCACCGCGCACGCGCGGACCTCAACCCAGGCGCAGCAGTTCCGGTGCCGGTGCGCAGTCACATGGCGCCCCGGCAGTCCACGCGCGGACCTCAACCCAGGCGCAGCAGTTCCGGTGCCGGTGCGCAGTCACATGGCGCCCCGGCAGTCCACGCGCGGCCCTCAACCCAGGCGCAGCAGTTCCGGTGCCGGTGCGCAGTCGGCGCGGTGGTCGAGGATCGAGGGGTCCGAGGCGCCCTCCGGTCCGATCACCGTGTCGAAACGGGGACCGGTCCACTCGACGTACGGGAGGTCGTCCTCGTCGAGCTCGGTACGCGCGGCCCGCTCCATCGCCTCGAGCAGCCGGCCCGGCAGTGCGAGACCGAGCGGCACGACCAACCACACCGCGGCGCCGCCCTCGCGCGCCGTCGCCACGAGCGACTCCGTACCGGGCGCGACGAGGATCGTGCCGCCACCGGTCGCGACCGGTGCCACGAGCAGGTGCGACGGCTCGAGCACGCCGAGCTCGGTCTCGTCGACGACGCGCACCGTCTGCACCGACACCCGGAGCCGTCGCGACAGCAGCGAGTCGTCGAAGCGGTTGCGGACCGCGAGCAGCTCGAGGTCGACGCGCTCGGCGAGGCCGTCGCGCACGACGTCGGGCCATCCGACGACCGCGACCGGGCGCTCGTGCGGGAAGGGGAGCGCGCCGGCGAGCCGCGCCGGCGTCGTGTCGCTGCGCCATTCGCGCCACGCCGCCCATGCGCCCTCGGCCGGGTCGGGCGCGGCGAGCAGCTCCGCGCAGAGCCACCACAGCGGCGTGACCGTGGGGTGGTACGCGAGGAGCCGCCGGCAGGCGATGACGACCCCCATGGGATCGTCGGCGAAGCCGGCGAGGCAGTCGGCCGCCTCCTCCACGAGCGTCTCGGCGTCCTCGCCGGACGCCCGCGCCAGATGCCGCAGGCGCTCGAACGGCCTCACGACGCACGCGTCCGGGCCGACGTCACGACGCCCGCGTCACGAGGTCCGGGGCTCCTTCGGCAGTCCGAGCACCCGCTCACCGACGATGTTGCGCATGACCTCGTCCGTTCCGCCCGCGACCCGCATGCCCGGGGTCCCGAGCACCATCTCGGAGAAGGCGTAGGTACCCCACTCGCCGCTGTCGGCAATCAGGCGCGGCCCGAGGATCTCGCCGACGAGCTGGCCCACGCGCATCATGTTCTGCGTGAGCGCGAGCTTGCCGATCGACATCTCCGGCCCCGGGAGCTGACCGGCGCGGACCTTCGCGGTCGCCCGCATGTTCGTGTAGCGCGCGACCGAGAGACAGATGAACGCCTCGGCGAGGCCCTGGCGGATCAGCGGGTTCCTGGCTGAGCCCGAAGTGGCGGGCCATCTCGATGAAGCGCGTCATGCTCATCGAGCCGACGCCGGCACCACCGCCACCGATCGCGGCGCGCTCGTTCATCAACGTGGTCAGCGCGACGGTCCAGCCCTCGTCGACGTCACCGAGCCGGTGCGAGTCGTGGACGCGCACCTCCTCGAAGAACACCTCGTTGAACGATGCACCGCCGGTCATCTGCCGAAGCGGGCGCACCTCCACACCGGGCGCGTGCATGTCGACGAGGAACATCGACAGTCCCTTGTGCTTGGGCTTGTCGGGCGACGTACGCGTGATGATCTCGCCGATGTCGGAGTACTGCGCGCCGGACGTCCACACCTTCTGGCCGGTGATGATCCACTCGTCACCGTCGCGCTCGGCCTTGGTCTGGATGCCCGCGAGGTCCGAGCCGGCGACCGGCTCGGAGAACAGCTGGCAGCCGATGATCTCGCCACGCCACAGCCGGCGCAGGTACTTCTCGCGCACCTCGGGGATGGCATGGGCGAGGATCGTGGGCGCGACCATGCCGAGGCCGATGCCGAACGGGCTCTGCGACGGGATCGCGTACTGGCCGACGAGCTCGCGGTAGGCCCGGTCGTAGGCGTTCGGCAGGCCCCGGCCGCCGTACTCGGTGGGGCCGGAGATCCAGCCGAACCCGGCGTCGAACTCCTGCTGCTTCCAGGCCTTGCCCTCTTCGACCTCCTGCCGTTCCTGCTCGGGCGTCTTCTCGTCGAGCATCGACACGCTGTCGGAGCCCTCGCCCCACACGAACTTCGTCTCACTGCGCTTCTCGGCGTTGGCGTCGAGGAACTCGCTCGCGTCGCGCGTGAAGTCCTCGATCGTGGTCTCGGTCATCGGCCCTCCTGAGCAGCCGCGGGATCGTAACTGTCACATCCCGAGGCGCCGGAACGCCAGACGCGCCCGCGCACCACTCCGTCGGGAACTCCGGCCCCGGACCATCGGCGCTGCGCCTCGGTCACATCCCGAGGCGCCGGAACGCCAGACGCCCGCGCACCACTCCGTCGGGAACTCCGGCCCCGGACCGTCGGCGCTGCGCCTCGGTCACATCCCGAGGCGCCGGAACGCCAGACGGGTGCGCCGATCACGCCGCGGCGAACGTCCGGAACGCGACCGCCCGGTAGGCCACGTCGACGGTGGTCTCGCCCTCGATGCCCAGGACCTCGGCGAGCAGACGACGGGCCGTGTCGAACATCTGCGTCCGCTCGGCCACGGGCATGAGGATGACCCAGCTCAAGGTCCCGAGCAGGCCGATCAGCTCGTCGGCGTTCAGGGCCACGTCCCAGACGAAGGTGTGCTGCTCCACCGGGCCGAACGGCACGCCGTCGGGGAGCACGAGCCGGTCGACGGTCCGAGCGCCGGCGGCCGCACCCGCGCCGAGCGACTCCGCGAGCCGCGCACCGTCGGTGCCACGGTCACCGGCCTCGGCGACGAACGCCCGGGCCTGTTGCATGAACGAGCCTTCGGGATCGGGACCGGTCCAGACCGCGCCGAGGACACCGCCGGACCCGAGCACCCGGTGGATCTCCGCGAGCGTCGGCTCCGGGTCCATCCAGTGCCACGACGACGACGCGAACACGCCCTGGGCCGAGCCGTCCGGCACGGGGATCGCCTCCCCCCGCCCGGCGAGCGTCCGGACCCCGGGCACCTCGGCCGCGAGCACCGGCGCGCATCCGTTCGTCGGGCTCCACCGCCACGACGTCTCGCGCCCGAGCGGTGAGCAGGCGCGTGAACGCGCCGGTGCCGGCACCGAGGTCCACCGCGCAGTCCACCGGTTCCGGGAGGAACCACTCGGCGACCGCGGCGGTCGGCCCGGGCCGGTACCGCTCGTAGAGCTCCGCGACGCCGCCGAAGCTCGAGGAGCGGGCGGTCCGCTCGGCGTCGGTGAGCGGTGGGGACCCTCCGTCGTCGGACATCTCGGCAACGTATCCGCCGGGCGACGGACGCACGTCGCACCGCGGAACCGGAACGAATCCGGCATCGACGCGGCGGCGCCGAACCCGAACCGGGGCGCGCGCAGAAGCGCCTCTAAGGTGCCCCGCGATGTCGGATCCCGTCGACCTGGCGCCCATCGGCCTGGCCCCGGTCCCGCCGAGCCTGGCTGTCGTCGGCGCGGCCATCGAGGCCCGGGTCCGTCGCCTCCTCGATGCGGAGATCGAGCGCTGGGACCTCGTCGACGCGGGGCTGCACGTGCCCCTCACCCAGTTGCGGACGCTGGTGCTCGCCGGCGGCAAGCGCCTGCGGCCCGCGTTCTTCCACTGGGCGTTCGTCGGTGCGGGTGGCGAGCCCGACGATCCGCGAGCCGTCGACCTCGGCGCTGCGCTCGAGCTGCTCCACACGTTCGCCCTCGTGCACGACGACGTGATGGACAACGCCGGCACCCGCCGCGGCGGTCCGTCGGTGCATGCGGAGGCGATCGCCGACCATGTCGCGGCCGGCTGGCGGGGCGAGGCCCGCCGGTTCGGCGAGGGCGTCGCGATCCTGGTCGGCGACTTCGCGTTCGTCTACGCCGACATGCTCGCCGACGGTCTCGACGCGCCGGCCCGCCGGATCTACGACGAGCTGCGCGTCGAGCTCTGCGTCGGCCAGTACCTCGATCTCGCCGCCACCGCGTCCGGGGTGCGTGACCCCGCCGTCGCCCGCCGGATCGAGTGGTACAAGAGCGGCAAGTACACCGTCGAGCGCCCGCTCCATCTCGGCGCCGCGCTCGCGGGCCGGGCCGACGAGCTGCGCGTCCCGCTGTCCGCGTTCGGGCTGCCGCTCGGTGAGGCGTTCCAGATGCGCGACGACCTGCTCTCGGTGTTCGGCGATCCCGAGCTCACCGGCAAGCCGGTCGGCGACGACCTGCGCGAGGGCAAGCTCACGCCGCTCGTCGCCGCCACTGCGGCCCGCGCCGACACCGAAGGTCGCGCCCTCCTCGACCGCATCGGCGCGCCGGACATCACGGCGTCGGAGATCGTGGCGTTGCAGCAGCTCATGGTCGACTGCGGCGCGGTGCGCGAGGTCGAGTCGGCAATCGAGGCGCTCGTCGCCGAGAGCCTCGCCGCGCTCGCCGACGCACCGATCGGGTCGGACGCGCGGACCGCGCTCGCCGAGCTCGGGAACTTCGTGGCGTGGCGGGACCGATGAGCGACGCCACCACGACGACGAACCGACGCCGCGCCGGCGGAGCGGGGCCCGCCCGGCAGCGACACGAGCGCGGGCGATGGCGCAGCCGTTCGGGGGCCGCCGAGCGAGCGGCGCCATCGTCACGCCCGCAGGGCCACGAGGGCGAGTGGTGAGCGAGGCCGCGGTCGAGATCCACGGCCTCGAGAAGCGCTACGGCGATCGCGTCGCGCTCGCCGGCATCGACCTGACGATCACGGAGGGCCAGATCTTCGGGTTGCTCGGCCCCAACGGCGCGGGCAAGACGACCACGGTCGAGATCCTCGAGGGCTACCGCGACGCCGACGCCGGCTCGGTGCGCGTCCTCGGCGGCGATCCGCAGGCCGACGCGGCCCGGTTGCGCAGCGAGGTCGGCGTGATGCTGCAGGAGGGTGGCCTGTACCCGGGCCTGCGCCCACTCGAGCTGCTCCGGCTCTACGCCGCGTTCTACGACGACGCCGACGACCCGGAGCGCCTCCTCGACGTCGTGGGGCTGCGCGATGCCGCCGGCACCGCGATCCGGCGGCTGTCCGGGGGTCAGGCGCAGCGACTCTCGCTCGCGGCCGCGCTCATCGGCCGGCCGCGGCTGCTGTTCCTCGACGAGCCGACGGCGGGGATGGACCCCCGTGCCCGTGCCGACACCTGGGAGCTGGTGCGCGGCCTGCGGGCCGCGGGGACGACCGTCGTGCTGACGACGCACTACATGGACGAGGCCGAGCAGCTCTGCGACCGGCTCGCGATCCTGGACCACGGCCGCATCGTCGCCGGCGGCACCCCGGCCGAGGTCACGGCGGGCGCCGTCGACCCGTGCACGCGCTTCACCACGAGCGTCCCGATCGACGCCACCGCGCTGGGCGCCCGGCTCGGTCGGACGGTCGCGGTCGACGGCGTGCGGGCCGGCGAGTACCGGCTCGCCGGTGCGCCGTCACCCGCACTCGTCGCCGACCTGACCGCCTGGCTGCGCGACGCGGGGGTGCAGATCGTGGAGCTGCGCACCGGCTCGGCGTCGCTCGAAGAGGTGTTCCTGCGGCTCACCGAGGAGCGCGAGCTCCCGGCCGCCACCGGACGACGCCCGCGGAGCGCGCCGTGAGCGAGACCCCACGCCAGCAGGGCTCGCAGCCGGGTGGGTCGAGCGGGGCCCGGACCGCAGGGCCTGGAGCCGGAGGAATGACGTCACGACGCCGCCACGCGATCGCGGCACAGACCAAGGTCGAGCTCGCGATGACGCTCCGACGCGGCGAGAGCCTGATGGTGACGATCGCGATCCCGGTGGGCATCCTCGTGTTCTTCGGCAAGGTCGATGCCCTCGGCAGCGCGATCAAGGGCGACCCGATCGATTTCCTCGTGCCCGGAGTTCTCGCGCTCGCAGTGATCGCGAACGCGATGGTGAGTCTCGGGATCGCCACCGGGTTCGAGCGCCGCTACGGCGTGCTCAAGCGGCTCGGATCCACGCCGCTGTCCCGGGAGGGCCTGCTCGCGGCCAAGACCGCCAACGTCCTGCTCGTGGAGGTCGTCCAGGCCGTCGTCATCGTCGCGACCGGGCTCGCGCTGGGCTGGCAGCCCGACGCCGGGCTCATCGCCGCCATCGTGCTGCTGCTCATCGGCACCGTCGCGTTCGCCGGCATCGGGATGCTCATGGCCGGGACGTTGCGGGCCGAGGCGAACCTCGCTGCCGCCAACGGGCTGTTCCTGGTCCTCATGTTCCTCGGCGGCATCGCGTACCCGCTGGCCAAGCTGCCCGACCCGATCGAAGCGGTCGCACGCTTGCTGCCGGCGGCGGCACTGTCGGAATGCGTGCGCGCGGTGCTGCGCGCCGGGCCGTTCCCCGTGGGCGCGCTCGCGGTCCTGCTCGTCTGGGCGGTCGCGGCACCCCTCGCGGCGGCCCGCTGGTTCCGCTGGGAGGAGTGACCGGCCCGTCCGGGCTCAGCGCGTCCGACTGATGCGCGCCACCTCGGCGTCGAGTGCGGCGGCCGACGGCGGCCCGTAGGCACGGGCGCGGATCACGCCGCGTCGGTCGATGAAGAAGGTCTGCGGCGGCGACCGCACGCCGTAGGCACGGGCGACCGGGTCCCCCTCGCCGCCTTTCACCATCGTCCAGGTGCCACCGTGCGTACGGGCGAAGGCGCGAGCGTCCCCGTCGAGGTCGCGGAAGGTGATCCCGACGATCGCCAGGTCGTCGCCGCGGTGCTTCGCGGCGAGCTCGTGGAACAGGGGGAACTCCTCGCGACAGGGACCGCACCACGACGCCCAGAAATTGACGACGACGGGCCGACCGCGCAGCGACCGCACGGAGACCCGGCCCCCGCCGGTGAGCCGGCGCAGATCGAAGTCGGGGGCGAGGGTCCCGGCCGTCGCACGACCCGCGATGCGTGTCTTCGCCGGACCGGCGTCGATCGTGGCATCGTCGGAGCCCGACCCCACGGCCGAGCCGACGGCGACCGCGACCAGGATGGCGGCCGCGAGGATGCCGAAGAGGATGCCCCCGTGCTTGCGGGTGTCAGCCCGCACGAACGATGACGTCGACCGCGATGGCGACGAAGAGCAACGCGAGGTACGTGTTCGAGAAGTGGAACAGCTTCAGCGCGTTCTCGGGGGTGGGCTTGCGGAGCAGCGCGACGGCGGCGCCGACGAACATCACGCCGAGCACGAGCGCGGTGATCCCGTAGATCCACTCCACGCCGCTCACCGGCACCAGCGCGAAGCTCACGACCACCGTGACGACGGCGTACACGAGGATCTGACGGGCCGCGGCGGGGATGCCCACGACCACCGGCAGCATCGGGATCCCGGCCTTGGCGTAGTCGTCGCGGTAGCGGACCGACAGCGCCCAGAAGTGCGGCGGCGTCCAGCAGAACACGATGGCGAACATGACCCACGCCGGAACCGCGAGGGAGCCGGTGACCGATGCCCAACCCACGAGGGCGGGCACCGCGCCGGCCGCGCCGCCGATGACGATGTTCTGCGGGCTGCGCGGCTTCAGCCAGATCGTGTACACGAAGACGTAGAACAGCATGGCGCTCACCGAGAGCGACGCCGACAGCAGGTTCACGGTCAGCGTGAGCCACACGAACGCCACCGCCTCGAGCGCGAGCCCGAAGACCAGCGCGGCGTTCGGCGAGATCTCACCGGCCGGGATCGGCCGCGAGTGCGTGCGTCGCATCACCTGGTCTCGATCGCGCTCGATCCAGCAGTTGATCGTGTTCGCGCCGCCGGCCGAGAGGGCACCGCCGAGCAGCACCGCGCCGATGAGACCGAGCGAGGGCAGGCCGTTGTCGGCGAGCACCATCGCGGGGACCGTCGTGACGAGCAGGAGCTCGATGACGCGCGGCTTCGTGAGCATGAAGTACGCCCGCACGACGGAGGTCCAGGAGCGGGTGCGCCCGGATGCTTCGACGGCCGGTACGAGGTGCTCGGGAACCGCGGCCACGACCACGGACGGTAGCAGTCACCTCACCGCCGTCACGAAGCACCCTCGGGGCGTCGGGAACCTCGACGTTCGGCCACTAACGTGCCGCTCCGTGGCCGAACCGACCCCGCTCCGTGACGCCTCCCGGGGCATCGACACCAAGCAGTCGATCCGCATGACCGCCGACCGCGTGCTGTGCCAGCCGTCGGGGGAAGCGGGGGAGCGCACGTCCCGGTCCGGGATCCTGATCCCGGCCACCGCCAACGTCGACCGGCGGCTGGTCTGGGCCGAGGTGGTCCAGGTCGGCCCCACCGTGCGCAACCTCGAGGCCGGCGACCGCGTGCTGTTCGCGCCCGACGCCGGCTTCGAGGTCGAGATCCGCGGCGAGGACTACCTGATCCTCAGGGAACGGGACGTCCACGCCGTCGCCTCCGAGCGTGCCGGTGGCGAGACCGGCCTCTACCTCTAGGTCGCCGGCGCGGTGGACGTTCGTCTCGACGATCGGGTGGCGCTGATCACCGGCGCATCGCGCGGCATCGGGCTCGCGATCGCGCAGCAGTTCGCGCAGAGCGGGGCCCGGGTGATGATCTCCTCACGCAAGCCGGACGCGCTCGCCGCCGCGGTCGCGGGCATCGACGGCGACGCGGCGTGGCACGCGGCCAACGCCGGCGACCCCGACGACGCCGAGGCCTGCGTCGCCGCAACCGTCGAGCGCTTCGGCCGCGTCGACATCCTCGTGAACAACGCGGCGACCAACCCCTACATGGGCAAGACCATCGACATCGACCGACCCCGGCTCGACAAGACCATCTCGGTCAACTGGGCCGGACCACTGATGTGGACCCAGCTCGTCTGGCAGGCGTCGATGCGCGAGCACGGCGGCGCGGTGCTCAACATCGCCTCGATCGGCGGCCTTTCGGTGGAGACGTCCATCGGCGCGTACAACGCCACGAAGGCGGCGCTCCTGCATCTCACGCGGACCCTCGCCGCCGAGCTCGCGCCCGGCGTTCGCGTGGAACGCGATCGCGCCGGGCCTGGTGAAGACGGACATGGCGCGGGCGTTGTGGGAGCCGAACGAAGCCGCGATCGCGAAGGGCATGCCGCTCCATCGCCTCGGCGAGCCGGCCGACATCGCGCACGCCGCCACGTTCCTCGCCTCGGAGCACGCGAGCTGGATCACCGGCACCACCGTCGTCGTCGACGGCGGCGCCATGCTCCACGCCTGACCCCCGGCTCCCGGCTCCCGACGCCCGATTCCGAGCCCGCGGTCCGGCGAGCGGCTCGCTTGAGGCGGCCACCTCGCTGTGTCAGGGTTCCGCATGCGCATTCGCCGGCTGTCGGTCGTGCTCACCGCGGCGGTCGTGGCGCTGGTGACGGCGGGATGCGTCCCGAACCCGCCGCCGCCGGGAGCACCGCGCGGCTGCGGCAAGCCGGCTGCGCCGATGCTCCAGCAACGGCGGTACCTGCGCTCCGGCGGCGTCGTCCGGTCGTACCTGCTCACGATCCCGGACGACTACGACCCCCGTCACTCGTCGCCGCTGATCCTCGACTTCCACGGACACGGCTCCAACGCGATCCAGCAGGTGCTGTACACGCAGCTGGACGCCCGCGCCAAGACGCGCGGCTTCGTCGTCGCGACGCCGGACGGGATCGACAACCAGTTCGACTTCACCGACCCGTCGGTCGACTTCACGTTCACCGAGGACCTCGTGCGGTATCTCGACGCGACGCTCTGCATCAGTCCGACCCGCCGGTACAGCACGGGGATGTCGAACGGCGGGGCCATGAGCGGCGCGGTCGCGTGCCTGCCCGGCCTGAAGCTGCGGGCCGTCGCCGGCGTCACCGCGATGCTGCCGGCCTGCTCGAACGGCACCCGGATGCGCGTGCTCTACTTCCACGGCAACGCGGATCCGATCGTCAACTACAGCCTCGCGGGTCCGATCATCGCCTCGTGGGCGACGCTCGACGGCTGCGACACCACTCCGTCCGAGACGCGCATCGAGCCGGACATCCAGGTGCGCACGTACCGCGGCTGCGACGACCATCTCGCGGCCACGCTCTACACGGTCGAGGGCGGCGGTCACACGTGGCCCGGCGGTGCCGTCGACCTGCCGCAGTTCGGCGGGACGACGCACACGATCAGCGCCACCGACATCATCCTCGACTTCTTCTCCGCGCGCTGAGCAGCGATCGTCGGGTCGTGGATCGCGTCCCCCGACCGTCGGCGCTCCCGGACGAGCTGCTCCGGCCGTACCTCGCGCGCATCGGCGCGGAGGCCGCTCCGCCGTCGCTCGCGGCGCTGCGCGAGCTGCACCGGGCCCACCAGGGCGCGCTCGCGCACGAGAGCACCTGGATCCATCTCGGTGACGAGTGGGACCTCGACCCGGAAGCGGCCGTGGCCCGCTTCGTCGGCTCCGGTCGCGGCGGGTACTGCTACCACCTGAACGGCGGCTTCGCCGCGCTCCTCCAGACGCTCGGCTACGACGTCACCATGCACCTCGGCGCCGTGCACGGACCCGAGGGTCCCACCGACCGGCCTCGGCAACCACATGGTGCTGCGCGTCGCGGGTCTGGCCGACGACGCGAACCCCGGTGGCAGCTGGTACGTCGACGTCGGTCTCGGCGAGGGCCTCCTCGAGCCGATCCCGTTGGTCGTGGGTCGCTACCGCCAGGAGCCGATCGGGTACGAGCTGCGGGCCGCGCCCGAGGACGCGCCGCCCGAGCACGGGGATCGGCGCCTGCTGATCGAGCATCCGCACTGCAACGTCCACTTCGTCGCGTTCGACTCGGCGCCCGTGACGCTCGACGCGTTCGCCGCTCACCACTTCGAGCAATCGCACGCGCCGACGTCGCTCTTCGTGTCGATGCTCCTCGCGCACCGCCGCGACGCGACCGGTGTCGACTCGATGATCGGCCTCGTGCTCGGCCGCATCGAGGCGGACCGGACCCAGCAGGTGCTCGATGATCGTGACGACTGGTTCGACGCGCTCGCCGATGTCTTCGGCGTGTCGTTGCTCGACGTCGACTCGACCCGCCGGGACGCGCTCTGGCGCAGGACCCTCGACGCCCACGAGGCCTGGGCCGGCACCTGACCGGTCCCAGCGCGAGCTCCACCTCGGACTCGTGGCCGCGGAGGCGTCAGTCGCGGATCCAGGTGACGCCCGCGCGGTGGCGCTGGGCGAGCTCGGCGTAGGCGGGCGGATTCGCCTTGACCCAGAAGTCGGCGGGGGAGCCCTCGACGCCGCGCTTGACGACCGCCGGCGCACCGGCGGCGAGCATCCCGGGCGGGATCGTGGTCCCCGCCGCGACCACCGAGCCCGCGGCGATCAACGACCCGGCGCCGATGGTGGCGCCGTCGAGCACGATCGATCCGTTGGCAACGAGGCACTCCTCTCCGAGGATCGCACCGTGGACCACGCAGTTGTGCGCAACGGTCGCGCCGCGCCCGACCTCGGTCGTGAGCCCGGGCGGTCCGTGGAGCACGGCGCCGTCCTGCACGTTCGCACCGGCGCGGATGACCACCGGCGCGTAGTCGGCCCGCACGACGGCGCCGTACCAGACCGATGCGCCGTCCTCGACGATCACGTCGCCGACGAGCGTGGCCGTGGGCGCGATGAACGCGCGGCCGTGGACCTGGGGGCTGAGCCCCTCGAACGCGAACAGCGGCATGGTGATCCTCTCCGACGATCAGGCCGTGCGGGCGCGGCTCACGCCGACCGGCGGGTGCGGCCGAGCTCGACGGGGACCGCGGCCGGGTGGGCGATCGGAGGCGTCTGCTGGGCCAGGCGCGTGTCGAGGTACGCGGCCATGCTCTCGTAGAGCTCGTCGCCGATCATCTTGCGGATCTCGATCTCCGACGACGCGGTACACGGGCTCGCGGTTGACGAACGCCTCGGGCTCCTCGGTGCACCACCAGGCGAACTCCTCGCCGCCCTCGCCCCAGCCGTGGCGGGCGAACTCGGTGAGGCGGTGGTGCACCACGCCGTCCTCGGCGTCCTCGTCGTAGGTCTCGATGTTGCGCAGCGGCACCTGCCAGCAGACCTCGGGCTTCACGTCGCTGTGGTGCACGCCGATGCGCATCGCGTAGATGTGGAACGCGCATCCTGCGCCGCCCTCGAACCCGGGTCGGTTGAGGAAGATGCACGCGTCGTCGTGCAGTCGCGTGCGCCACTCACCCTTCTCGATCTTGACCCACGTGCTCTTCTTGCGACCCTTCTTGATGAACTGCCAGTCGTCCGCGGTGAGCTCGGCCACGACCTTCTCGACGTGCCTGCGGTCCTTCGCGTCCGACGCGTGCGCGCCGTACGAGCAGCAGCCCTCCTCCTGCTCGGGCGCCTTCTCGGTGAGCACGCCCTGGCAGCCCTGGCCGTAGATGCACATGTGCGCGGACGTGAGGTACGTGACGTCGAAGTGCCAGACGTGCTTCTTGCGCTTCGGGTCGGGGAACGTGACCCATTCACGTGCGGCGGGAATGACCATCAGGCGGCTCCGGGGGTGTGACTGGCTGGTGGGGGGACACGGGGGACGGACGGGGTGGCGGCGAGCTCGAACCACAGCTCGCCGACCGCGAGCAGACCCTTCCAGAACTGCTCGAGCACGATGCGCTCGTTGGGCGCGTGGATCTGGTCGTCGGGGAGGCCGACGCCGAGGAACACCACCGGCGCGCCGAGGACGCGACCGAGCGCCTCCTCGGGCCCGGAACCGCCCTCCCGCGTGAAGCGACAGGGCGCGTCCCACACGCGCTCGATGACCCGCGCCGCGGCGAGCACCGCGGGGTGGTCGAGCGGCGTGAGCGCGGGCGCGACCCCGCCGACCGGCGTGACCTCGACCGCGACGCCGTCGGGGACGTGCGCGTCGAGCCACCGGTGGAACGCCTCCGTGATCACGTCCGGGTGCTGATCGGGAACGAGGCGGAACGTGATCTTCACGGTGGCCTCGGCGGGGACGATCGTCTTCATCCCCTCGCCGGCGTACCCGGCCTGGATGCCGGTGACGTCGGCGGTCGGCCGCACCCAGATGCGCTCGAGCGTCGAGAACCCCGTCTCGCCGGTGCGGGCCGCGCCCCCGGCGTGCTCACCGAACTCCGCGTCCGAGAACGGCAGGGCGGCGATCGCGGTGCGCACGTCGTCGGTGACCGGCCGGACCGAGTCGTAGAACTGCGGCAGGGTGACGCGTCCGTCGGCGTCGTGGAGCGCCGCCGTGAGGTCGGCGGCGACGTGCGCGGCGTTGCGCACCGCGCCACCGAAGGACCCGGAGTGCAGATCGGTCGACGACGTCCGCAGCGCGACCGAGAACGCCACCAGCCCGCGCATGCCGGTGCACATCGACGGCACGTCCCGCGCCCACATCGCGGTGTCGGACACCACGACGACGTCGCAGTGGAGCCGGTCGCGGTGCGCGGCGAGCAGGGCCTCGAAGTTCGGGCTGCCGATCTCCTCCTCGCCCTCGACGAGGAGCTTGACGTTCACCGGCAGCGCAGCGTCGCGTGCGAGGAGGGCGCGGACGACCTCGAGGTGGTAGAGCACCTGACCCTTGTCGTCGACCGCACCGCGGGCGAACAGCTGCCCGTCGCGCTCGGTGGGCTCGAACGGCGGGGACCGCCACGCGTCGAGCGGGTCCACGGGCTGGACGTCGTGGTGGCCGTACACGAGCACCGTCGGCGCGCCCGGCGCGTGCAGCCAGTCGCCGTAGACCGACGGGTGGCCGGGCGTCTCGAGGAGCTCGACGTGCTCGAGGCCGACGGCCCGCATCCGATCCGCGCACCAGTCGGCCGAGGTGCGGACGTCGCCGGCGTGCGCGGGATCGGCCGAGATCGCCGGGATCCGCAGCCAGTCGCCGAGCGACGCCAGGATCTCGGGGCGCGCCGCGTCCACGAAGGTCGACAGCTGCAACTCCGCCACGGCGGCGAATGTAGTGGGGGTCATCGGTAGCATCGGCGGATCGACACCGACGTGAGCCACCGGCGCCTCCGCGAGCTCGTCGCCGCCCTCGTCCCGCGGTTCGGCGCCGACCGGGTGCGCGCCGAGCCGCTCGAGCTCGATCTCTACCGACGCGACGCCGGCACCGCGACCGGGCGGGCGGGTGCGGTGTGCTTCCCGACGTCGACCGCCGACGTCGCGTTCGCGGTGACCACGGCCACCCGGCACGGCGTCCCGTTCGTGACCCGGGGGAGCGGGACGGGTCTCGCCGGCGGCGCCACCCCCCTCCACGACGCGCTGCTCATCGTGACCACCCGGATGGACCGCATCCTCGAGGTCGACGCCGAGGCACGGGTCGCGTGGGTGGAGCCCGGCGTGCTGAACCTGGACCTGACCCGGGCCGTGGCCCACCTCGGGCTGCACTACGCGCCCGACCCGTCGTCACAGCAGGCGTGCAGCATCGGCGGCAACGTCGGCACCAACGCCGGGGGTCCGCACTGCCTCGCCGCGGGCGTCACCTCGGCGCACGTGCTCGCGGTGGAGGTGGTCCTGCCCGACGGCTCGGTCGAGGTGCTCGGCGGGGTCGAGGCCTCGCTCACGCCCGACGCGCCCGGGCTCGACCTGCGGGGCGTCTTCGTCGGCAGCGAGGGGACCATGGGCATCGCGACGCGCATCGCGGTCCGGCTCATGCCCGACCCGCCGGAGATCCGCACGCTCCTCGCCGACTTCACCGCCATCGACGACGCCGCCGGCGCGGTGTCGGCCGTGATCGCGGCGGGCATCGTGCCCGCGGCGATGGAGATGATGGACGCGCGTGCGACGCAGGCGGTCGAGGACTTCGTGGGCGCCGGGCTGCCGCGCGACGCCGACGCGGTGCTGCTCGTGGAGGTGTCCGGGCTCGCCGACGGCGTCGCCGCGCACACGGACGCGGTCGACCGCATCTGCCGCGCGCACGGCGCGCGTGACGTGCGCATCGCCGTGGACCCGGCCGAGCGTGCGCTCCTCTGGAAGGCCCGGAAGTCCGCCTTCGGCGCAGTGGCGCGCATCGCGCCCGACTACTACCTGCACGACGCGGTCGTCCCCCGCACCAAGCTCGTCGAGGTCGTCCGCAAGACGTACGAGATCAGCGACCGGTACGGCCTGATCACGATGAACGTCTTCCACGCCGGTGACGGCAACCTGCACCCGCTCCTCGTGTTCGACGGGCGCGAGCCGGGCGTGTGGGAGCGCGTGCACGCCGCCGGCGACGAGATCCTGCGCGCGTGCATCGACGCGGGCGGCGTGCTCTCGGGCGAGCACGGCATCGGGATGGAGAAGCGCGACGCGATGCCGCTGTTCTTCTCGGTCGACGACCTCGACCTCCAGGCCGCGCTGCGCGACGCGTTCGACCCCGACGGTCTGGCCAATCCCGACAAGGTGCTGCCGCAGGGGAGCCGCTGCGGTGACCTCGCGGCGATTCCGGCCGGAGCGTGGGTGTGATCGACCTCGCGGCTCGGTACGCGGACATCGGGACGCTCGTGCGCGACGCGCCGACCGTCGTCGCGTGCGGCGCCGGCACCCACGCGTCGGTGGGTGGTGCGGTGCACGACGCGTCCGAGGTGCGGGCACCATCGGGTGTGCTCGACGTCCAGCCCGCCGACATGACCGTCACCGTGCAGGCCGGCACGCCGTGTGCGGACCTCGCGGCGGAGCTGGCGGCGTTCGGGCAGGAGTGCCCGTTCGACCCGCGCGATCCCTCGGCCACCGTCGGGGGCACCCTCGCCGCCGGCCTGTCGGGCCTCCGCCGGCTCGGTGCGGGCCCGCTGCGCGACACGGTGCTCGAGGTCGTGCTCGTCCTCGCCGACGGCCGGGTGGTCCGAGGCGGCGGTCCCACGGTGAAGAACGTCACCGGCTACGACGTCCCCCGACTCGTCGTCGGATCGCTCGGCACCCTCGGCGTCGTCGTGCAGGTCACCCTGCGGACCCGGCCGGTGCCGGCCGCGTCGGCATGGTTCGCGATCGGACCGCGCGCCGGCCGAGCTGCTCGCGCGAGCTGCACGCACCGACCGCGGTGACCTCGGACGGGAGCGGTGCGCACGTCTGGCTCGAAGGGCACCCCGACGATCTCCGCGCCCAGGCCCACGCCGTCGGGCTCACACCCGCAGAAGCCCCCGAGCTGCCCGCCGGGCCGCACCGCGGCCGGATCAGCGTCGCGCCCGGTCTGCTCGCGCCCCTCGATGCCGCGCTCGACACCGTGGAGGGACTCCGGCACCTCGCCGAGCACGGCGTGGGCACCGTGCACGTGGCCGCCGACACCGCCGAGGCGCTCGCGGCGGCGCGTGACCTCGCCCACGCGCACCACGGGTGGCTGCTCCGCGAAGCCGGCGCACCCGAGCTCGACCCGTTCGGCATCGACCCGCCCGCCGTCGCGCTGCAGCGCCGGATCCGCGCCGCGCTCGACCCGACCGGCAAGCTCGCGCCCGGCCGCGTGCCCGTGACCGAGCCGGTGCCTCGGGCCGCATGAGCAACCGCAGCCCCATCGCCCTCCGGCTCGACGAGGCCGAGCTCGTCGCGTGCGTCGGCTGCGGGCTCTGTCTGCCGCACTGCCCGACGTACCGGGTCACCGGCGAGGAGATCGCCTCACCACGGGGCCGGATCGCGGCCATGCGTGCGGTCAGCGAGGGACGCGCTCCGCTCGACGCCGCCTTCACCGAGGCGATGGACGCCTGCATCCAGTGCCGCGGCTGCGAGGCGGCCTGCCCGTCGGGTGTGCAGTTCGGCCACCTGATGGAGGACACGCGCACCGCGCTCGAGCCCCGCCGCCGGTGGTCCCGTCGGCTCGCCGAGGCGGTCGCGTTCCGCGGGCTGCTGCCGCACCGGCGGGCGCTCGGCGCCGCGACCCGTGCCCTCGCCGTGGGGCAGCGCCTGCACCTCGTGCCGCGCGCGCTCGGACTGCCGAAGCTCCCGATCCGCCCGCCCGCGCCTCTGACCGCCGACGAGCATCCCGACGCCTACCTGTTCACCGGCTGTGTCATGGACGCGTGGCAGCGCGACGTCCACCGCGCCGCGCTGCGCGTGATGCGCGCCACGGGGGCACGCGTGGGGCTGGGCGAGGCGGGCGGCGACTGCTGCGGCGCGCTGCACACCCATGCCGGCCGGCGCGCCGACGCCGAGCGCCTCGCCCAGCGTGTCATCGACGCGTTCCCCGGTGACGCGCCGGTCGTGGTCGACAGCGCCGGATGCGGCGCTGCGCTCGCCGACTACGGCCATCTGCTCGGCACCGACGCGGCCCGTGCGTTCGCGGCGCGGGTCGTGGACGTCTCGACCTGGCTCGCGGGTCGGCCGCTGCCGCCGCTCCGCCGCCGTGACGTCACCGTCGTGGTCCAGGACCCGTGTCACCTCCGGCACGTCCAACACGCGCACCTTCCGGTGGCCGCGCTGCTGGCGCGCGCCTACGACGTGCGCCTCACCGCCGACGACGGGCTCTGCTGCGGTGCCGGCGGCGCCTACTCCGCGTTCGAGCCCGAGCTGTCGGCCGCCGTGCGTGACCGCAAGGTGCAGGCGTTGCGCGCGGCCGCGACGGACCGACCGTTCGTCGTGGCGTCGGCCAACCCGGGCTGCGCCCTGCACCTGGCCGCGGCCGGGCTCTCCGTCCGCCACCCGGTCGAGCTCCTGGAGGAGTGCCTTGGACCTGACTGATGTCGCCGACAAGCTCCGCGCCGTCGAGGAGGACCTGCGCGACCGCGCCTACGACGCGCTGCGCAGCGCCGCGGACGGCGACGAGGACGCGGCGGCGGCCGAGAAGCGGATCCTGCAGGCCCGTCGGGCCGTGGAGCGCGCCATCCGCGCCCTCGACCCCGAGGGCGGCTGGAGCGAGGGACCGTGAGCACACGCGGGCTCGTGTGGTTCCGGCGCGACCTGCGCCTGGACGACAACCCGGCCTGGAGCGCCGCCACGCGCGAGTGCGACGACGTGCTCCCCGTGTTCGTGCTCGACCCGACGCTGATCGACGGCGCAGGCCCGCACCGCCGCGACGCGGTGATGGGCGCGGTGGTCGCGCTCGACGACGCGCTCGGCGGCCGGCTGCACCTCGCGGTCGGCGATCCGGTCGAGCAGATCCCGCGCCTCGTCGGCGCGCTCGACGGACGCCACGGTGTACCTGAACCAGCGACGTCACCCCGTACGCGGCGCCGTCGGGATGCCGCGGTCGCGGCGCGCGCTGGACACGGAGCCGCGCGGGTACTCGGGCACCGTCGTCCAGCCGCCCGGCTCGATCACCACGAACGAGGGGACGGTGCCACGCGTCTTCACCGCGTTCTGGAAGCGGTGGCAGGGCCGCGACCTGCCCACCGTCGACCGAGCCCGGCGACGCACGGCTGATCGAGCTCGCGGGCTCGGCCGACCGGCCCGCGGTCGAGGCCGCGCCCGACCCGCACGCCCGGCTCGACGAGTTCGTGACCGGGGCGCTCGGCGACTACCCGGAGCAGCGCGACCTCCCCGCTGTGGACGGCACGTCCCAGCTCTCGATCGCGCTGAAGACCGGCCGGCTCGGGGCGGTGACCGCGGCACGCGTCGCGGCCGAGACGGGCACGCGCGGCGAGCCGTGGGTACGCCAGCTCTGCTGGCGCGACTGGTACGCGCACCTGCTGGCCGAGCGGCCGGAGCTCGTCGACCGTGCCCAGCGGCCGGAGTACGACCGCGTCCGGTGGCGCGACGACCCCGTCGGGCTCGCGGCCTGGAAGGAGGGGCGCACGGGTGTGCCCATCGTCGACGCCGGGATGCGCCAGCTCGCGTCCACGGGCTGGATGCACAACCGGGTGCGGATGATCACCGCGAGCTTCCTCGTGAAGGACCTGCTCATCGACTGGCGCCGAGGGCGAGCGCCACTTCCGGCACCTGCTCGCCGACGGCGACGTCCCCCAGAACGTCGGCAACTGGCAGTGGGTCGCGGGCACCGGTCCCGACGCGGCGCCGTACTTCCGCGTGTTCAACCCCACCCTGCAGAGCCGCAAGTTCGATCCACGAGGGCGCGTACCTGCGGCGCTGGGTCCCGGAGCTCGCCGGCCTCGACGACACCACCATCCACGAGCCCTCGACCGTCGGACCGCTCGAGCTCGCCGCCGCTGGCATCACGCTGGGTCGGGAGTATCCCGAGCCCATCGTCGACCATCGCGCCGCCGCGACGCGCGCCGTCGACGCGTACAAGGCCGCCCGCGCCACGTGACGCGGCGTCGGTCAGACGGCGTTGAGGGCGTCGATCAGGCGGCGCAGGCGCGACCAGTGGTAGCGGTCGAAGCGCAGGACCACCCGGTCGAGGTGCAGCTCGTCGCCGTCGCGCTCCTCGCGGGGCGTCGGTCCGGACGCCGTGATCTCACCCGACACGACGATGTCGGCGAACTCCTCGGTCAGCTGGGCCAGCCGCACCGCGTCGGGCGCGTGCAGCACCCGCAGCACGAGGTCGCGACCGACGAAGCGCATCGAGTGGTAGTTCGCGTAGAAGCGGGCGCACTCGTCGACCGCGACGGTGACGTCGTCGGTGACCAGGAGCAGGTCGAGGTCGGTGGGCGAGAGGTAGCCGCGCTCGAGCAGCTCGGCCTCCACGAACTCCCGCCAGCGGGACCAGTACGTGCCGCCGGGGACGTCGAGGAGCACGACGGGCGCCGGCTGCGCCTTGCCGGTCTGGATCAGCGTCAGCGTCTCGAACGCCTCGTCGAGCGTGCCGAAGCCGCCGGGCAGGAGCACGAACGCGTCGGACTCCTTCACGAACGAGAGCTTGCGGGTGAAGAAGTACTGGAAGTTCACGAGCTTGGGGTCGTCGGCGAGGAACTCGCTCGTCGACGCCTCGAACGGGAGCCGGATGCTCACCCCGAACGCGTTCTCCGGCCCGGCGCCCTCGATGCCCGCGGTCATGATCCCGGGGCCGGCGCCGGTCACCACCATCCAGCCGCGCGCCGCGAGCCCGGCGGCGAGCGTCCGGGTCTGCTCGTACAGCGGATCGTCCTCACGCGTGCGGGCCGACCCGAAGATCGACGCCTTGCGCGCCGGCGCGGTACGGCGCGAACACGCGGAAGGCGTGCCGCATCTCCTTGAGGGCGCGGTTCGCGATCTTCAGGTCGCCGCGGTTGGCGCCGTCGGTCGCCATCCGCAGCGCGGTGACGATCATCTCGAACACCAGCTCATCGCTGTGGACGGGCTCGATCGACTCGACGAGCCGGGCGATCTCGGCGTCGAGGGTGGCGTCGCCGGTGCGGTAGCGGGGGAGGTCCACGACCGTCGGGGTCAGAGCCCGGCGGACGCGGCCAGCTCCGCCAGCGACGTCTGCGGCCGGGGACCGAGGTGGGAGATGACCTCTGCGGCCGCGAGCCCGCCGAGCCGACCGCAGGTGTGGAGGTCGCGGCCGTGGAGCAGTCCGTGGAGCACCCCGGCGGCGTAGAGGTCGCCGGCGCCGGTGGTGTCGACGACCCGCCCGTTCGGGATCGACTCGATGCCCACCTCCACGACGTCGTCGCCGGCGAGGAGCACCGACCCCTGCGCGCCGCGGGTGATCGCGGCCACCGAGCAGTGGTGCCGCACCTTGGCCAGCGCGGCGTCGAAGGTGTCGACCTCGTAGAGCATCTGGATCTCGGTGTCGTTCGCGAACAGCACGTCGACGGAGCCCGCGATCAGCTCGAGGAACGTGTCGCGGTGACGATCGACGACGAAGCCGTCGGAGAGCGTGAGCGCGACCTGGCGCCCCGCCTCGTGCGCGACCTCGGACGCGAAGCGGTACGCGTCCTGCGCGGCGGGGGAGTCCCAGAGGTACCCCTCGAGGTACGTGATCGCCGCGCCGCGGACGAGATCCGCGTCGACGTCGTCGGCGTGCAGCTCGGCCGACGCCCCGAGGTAGGTGTTCATCGTCCGCTCGGCGTCGGGCGTGACGAGCACCAGGCAGACGCCGGTGCTGAGGCCCTCGGCTGCGGGCGGCACGTCGAATGCGACACCCGATGCGCGCATGTCGTGGACGTAGACCGCGCCGAGCTCGTCGTCGCGCACCCGGCCGATGTACGCGCCGCGGCTCCCCAGCGACGCGACGCCCACGATCGTGTTCGCCGCACTCCCGCCCGACGCCTCGATGCCCGGGCCCATCGCGGCGTAGACGGTCTCGGCCCGCTCGGTGTCGATGAGATCCATCGAGCCCTTCACCATGCCGAGCTTCGTCAGCAGGGAGTCGTCGGCGTTCGACAGGACGTCGACGAGGGCGTTGCCGATCGCGACGACATCGGTCGTCGGTGCTTCCGTCAACGTGCTGAACCTCACTTGGCCACGGGCTCCCGGGTGCGGAGCTCGACCGGAACGCCGGCCGGAGCGCCGGGCGTGGATGCGGCGCGCGCCGCGAGGCCGTCGTCGTCGACGGGCCGCAGGCGCCGGCCGACCGTGGTGGTGCGGCCGTAGAGCGTGGTGCGCTGGACGAGCGGGCGGCCGAGTGGCTCGACGATCGCGCCGAACATCACGTCGTCGGCCTCCTGGCCGTGGCTCGCACCCGCGGCACGCGAGATGTTCTCGTCCATCAGGGTGCCGCCGAGGTCGTTGCAACCGGCCTGGAGCGCCTGGCGGGCCCCGCCGACGCCGGTCTTGACCCACGAGATCTGGATGTTGTCGATCGCGCCCGCGTACGCGATGCGGCCGACCGCGTGCATCAGCACCACCTCGCGGAACGTGGGGCCGCGGCGGGCCCGGCCGGTGAGGTAGATCGGCGTCGCCATGTGCACGAACGGCAGCGGCACGAACTCGGTGAACCCACCGGTCTCGAGCTGCAGCGCCCGCGTGCGCAGCATGTGGCGCGCCACGTGCTCCGGCCGCTCCACCGAGCCGAACATGATCGTCACGTTCGAGCGCAGCCCCACCTCGTGCGCGGTGCGGTGCGCGTGCAACCACTCCTCGGTGGTGATCTTGTCGGGGCAGATGATCGCCCGCACCTCGTCGTCGAGGATCTCGGCCGCGGTGCCGGGCAGCGTGGCCAGCCCGGCCTCCTTGGCGAGGAGCAGGTACTCGGCGAGGTCCATCCCGAGCCGCTTCGCGCCCTCGGTCACCTCGAGCGCGGTGAAGCCGTGCACGTGGATGTCGGGCGCGACCTCCTTCACCGCCCGGGCCACGTCGAGGTAGTACTCGCCGTCGAAGTCCGGATGGATCCCGCCCTGCAGACACACCTCGGTCGCGCCGCACTCGACCGCCTCGAGGACCCGCCGCTGCATCTCGGCGAGGTCGAGCAGGTAGGGGTCGCCCCGCAGGTTCAGCGACAGCGGACCCTTGGAGAACGCGCAGAACCGGCACTTGAACGTGCAGATGTTCGTGTAGTTGATGTTGCGGTTGCGGACGAACGTGACGTCGTCACCGACGATGTCGCGGCGCAGCTGGTCGGCCGTGTCGGCCACCGCGCGCACCTCCGGACCGCGGGCGCCCAGCAGTGCGACGATCTCCGCCTCGTCGACGGTCTGCCCGGCACGCACGCCGTCGAGGACCTCGGCGACGCGACCTCGTGGCGCCGGCGTCGGGACGACGACCGTCGGGCCCTCCTCGACCCGGTCCACCCCGAGGAGGATCGCGGGTTGCGTGTCACCGCCGCTCGCCCACACGTCGTCGCGTGCGAGCCCTTCGAGGTCCGAGGCGTGGCGCACCGCGGTGCGCACGTCCGGGTGCAGCCACTCCTCCTCGGCCCGTACGTACTCCGGGTAGACGGTGAGGCGCGGCGCGAGCGCACGGCCGCTGCGCTCGGTGGCGGCGCGCAGCGCGTCGAGCGCCGGCCACGGGCGCTCGGGGTTCACGTGGTCCGGGGTGACCGGCGAGACACCACCCCAGTCGTCGATGCCGGCCGCGACGAGATCCGCGAGGCCCTCGGCGTCGGTGAGGTTCGGCGGCGCCTGCACGTGCATCGCGGCGCCGAGCACGATCCGGGCCGTCGCGATCGTGCGCAGGAATTCCTCCGGGTCGCACGGCGGTGCGGTGTGCATCGCGGTACCGGGCTTCGGCAGGAAGTTCTGGACGATCACCTCCTGCACGTGACCGTGACGGGCGTGCGCATCCCGGATCGCGACGAGCGCGTCGATCCGCTCGGCGGGCGTCTCGCCGATGCCGACGAGGATGCCGGTCGTGAACGGGACCCGGGCGCGTCCCGCGGCCTCGAGCGTGGCGAGCCGGCGCGCCGCGGTCTTGTCGGGCGCGCGGTGGTGGGGACCACCGGGCTCGTGCAACCGGTCGGCGAGGGACTCGATCATCATCCCCTGCGACGGACTCACCGCCCGCAGGCGCAGGAGCTCCTCCTCGCCGAGCGCACCCGCATTCGCATGAGGGAGCAGACCGGTCTCGGTGAGCACCCGACCGGCGACGTCCACCAGGTGGTCGACCGTCGACCCGTGACCGTGCGCGGCCAGCCACTCGCCCGCCGCGGGGTAGCGCGCCTCGGGCGCCTCACCGAGGGTGAACAGGGCCTCGTGGCACCCGGCGGCGGCCCCGGCCCGTGCGATCGCGAGCACTGCGTCCGCGTCGAGATACGGGTGGTCCAGGCGCGCCGGCGCCTTCGCGAACGTGCAGTAGCCGCAGCGGTCGCGACAGAGCATCGTGAGCGGCACGAACACCTTCGGCGAGAAGGTCATCCGGGTGCCGTGACCGGCGTCGCGCAGCCGCGCCGCCTCCCGCATCAGGTCGTCGGTGGACGCGTGGAGCAGCTCGCGGGGGTCCGGGCTCACTCGGCGCAGCCTAGGCCGGGCATCGGGACGGTGATTCGCCGGTTCGACGGGCTCCTCGCGCTGGTGACGCCGGTCACCCGAGCGCGGCGTCGTCGCACAGCCACAGGACCTCGGCGGCGTCGACCCGAGCCGCGGGGGCGCGCCGGTCACCGGCCCGCACCGCAGCGAGGGCGTCGCGCTTGTCGGCGCCCGTCACCGTGACGACGACGGTACGCGCCGCCGCGATCGCGGGAAACGTGAACGTCAGGCGCGGGTGGGGATGCTCGGCGTCGCCGTTCGTGATGACCCACCGCTCGGTCTCGTCGAGCCCCGCGGAACCGGGGAACAGCGACGCGGTGTGGCCGTCGGGTCCGAGGCCGAGGTGCACGACGTCGAGGGGCGGATGACTGCGCAACGCCGCGTCGTACGCGGCCGCCGCGGCCGCGAGGTCGCCACCCGGCGCCGCGTTCACCATCGAGTGCACCGGGCCCGTCGGTACCCGATCGAGCCAGGCGGCGCGCGCCATGCCCTCGTTGGAGTCCGGGTCGGTGACGGGGACACCCCGCTCGTCGCCGAACCAGAACTCCGTCGACGACCAGTCGGTGGCGCTGCCGGCCGCGGCCTCGTAGCAGTGGCGGGCGGTGTCACCGCCCGACAATGCGATCGAGGCCGGCGCCCGTTCCGCCAGCAACGCCGCGAACGCCGCGGGAACGTCATCCACCCTGTGCCACACCCGGACCATCGGGCGATACTACGGAGGTGGAGGAGCTCGACCTCGCCCGCCTGACCCCGGAAGCGACGCCCGCCGCGCTCGCGGAGTGGCATCGCCACCACGAACCGGGCACCGAGCTCGACGTGCACGGCCGCTGGTTCGGACCGGTGCCGTTCGACCTGGTGGCCGAGGGCGCGGGCACGACGATCCTGAGCGCCACCGAGGGCCTCGGCCTGGCGAAGTGGCGACTGCGGCGGGAGATGACCCTCGCCGACCTCGTCGCACCGATGCTGCGCGTGCTCGTCGTGGGCCTGAACCCCAGCGTGGTCGCGGCGGAGCGCGGCGTCCCGTTCGTCGGCGCCTCGAACCGCTTCTGGGGCGCAGCGCTCGACGCCGGGCTCGTCCCCGCCGACCGCGACCCGTGGCGCGCCTTCGTGGAGGCCCACGTCGGGTTCACCGACCTGGTGAAGCGTGCGTCACCGCGGGCCGACTCGCTCAGCCGCGCCGAGTACACCGGGGGCGCGGCGCGCCTGTGCACCATCGTCGAGTGGCTGCACCCGTCGGTCGTCTGCTTCGCCGGGCTCACCGGCTACCGCCGCGCCGTCGACCCCGACGCGTCCGAGGGGGAGCAGCCCGCGCGCTTCGGCGGCGCGACCACCTACGTGATGCCGAACCCGAGCGGAGCGAACGCACACGCGTCCCGAGCCGCCCTGACCGCCCACCTCACCGCCGTCCGCTCCCTCGCGACGCCGTCGACCTGACCAGCCCGTCGCATTTCTGCGAGCGAATTGCGAGCCAGCGATGGGTGGCCTGGAACGACCACCGGCGAATCCGGGCGGAGGCCGCAGGTCGAGCTCGGCGGCGCGCTTGGTGAGCGCGGCGAGCAGGTCGTCGTAGGACGCCGCGAACGACGCGACGCCCTCCCGCTCGATGGTGGCGGTGACGTCGTCGAACGACACCCCGGCCGCCTCGAGATCGGCGAGCACCCGGTGGGCCTCCTCGACCCCCTCGGTGACGGTGTCGGCGCGCAGCTCCACCCCCGGCGCGTGCAGCGCGTCGATCGACTTCGGTGCCAGCGTGTTCACCGTGTCGGGCCCGATGAGGGTGTCGACGTACAGCGTGGGGGAGTACGCGTCGTTCTTGGTCGACGTCGACGCCCAGAGCGGGCGCTGCACCGTCGCGCCCTTCGCCGCGAGCCGCCTGCCACCGGTCGGTGGCGAGCGACGCCCGGAACTGCTCGTACGCCAGCTTCGCGTTCGCGACGGCAGCCTTGCCGCGCAACGGCGAATCCTCGGGGAGGCGACGGTCCACCTCGGTGTCGACTCGGCTCACGAAGAACGACGCGACCGAGTGCACCGTGGACAGATCGCCACCCGCCGCCGCGAGCTGCTCGAGCCCGCTCATGTACGCGTCGATGACCTCGCCGTAGCGCTCGAGGGCGAAGATCAGCGTGACGTTCACGTTGATGCCGGCACCGATGGTGCGGGTGATCGCCGGGAGGCCCTCGGGCGTCGCCGGGATCTTGATCATCACGTTCGGGCGGCCGAGCCGGCCGAACAGCTCCTTGGCCTGCTCCGCCGAGGCATCGGTGTCGTGCGCGAGCTTCGGCGACACCTCGATGGAGATGAACCCGTCCTTCCCGCCGAGCGAGTCGTGCACGGGGCGCAGGAGGTCGGCGCCACGGCCGATGTCGTCGACGGCGAGGTCCCAGAACGTGGCCTCGATCGAGTCGCCGGCGCGCTTGGCCTCGGCGATCGCCTCGTCGTAGCCCTCGCCCCCGGCGATGGCCTTCTCGAAGATCGTGGGGTTCGACGTGACGCCACGGATGCCGTCGTCGCGGATCAGCCGCTCGAGACCGCCCTCGCGCACCATGGCGCGTGTGATGTTGTCGTACCAGGGCGCCTGCCCGAAGTCGTTCAGCTTCGCGATGTTCGACGTGCTCATGATCGATCTCCCAGGAGGGTGCGGGCCCGTTCGACGACGTGCTCGGGGGTGAAGCCGAACTCGCGCAGCGCGACGTCACCCGGCGCCGACGCGCCGAAGTGGTCGATCGTCACGGTCGCGTCGGCGTAGCGGTCCCAGCCGAAGCTGACGCCGGCCTCGACCGCGACCGTGGGCACGCCGGGCGGCAGCACCGTGTCGCGCTCGCCCTGCGGCCGGGCCTCGAACAGCTCCCAGCACGGCATGGACACGACCCGCACCGACGTGCCGGCGGCGGTGAGCGTCGCCGCGGCCTCGACGCACAGCGACACCTCGGAGCCGGTGCCCGACGAGCACGACGTCGGGGGTGGCGCCGGACTCGCGACGCAGGACGTACGCGCCCTGCGCGACACCGGTCATCGCGGCGTCGGTGGTCCCCTCGAGCACCGGAAGCTTCTGGCGGGAGAGGATGAACGCCGTGGGTCCCTCGCCCTCGATGTGGATGCGCCACGCGGCTGCGGTCTCGTTGGCGTCGGCGGGCCGGATCACGCGCAGTCCGGGCATCGCCCGCATCGCTGCGAGCTGCTCGACCGGCTGGTGGGTGGGCCCGTCCTCGCCGACACCGACCGAGTCGTGCGACCAGACGAACGCGACCTTGTACCCGGAGAGCGCCGCGAGGCGGACCGCGCCGCGGCCGTAGTCGGAGAAGACGAAGAACGTGCCGCCGAACGGGAGCAGCCCGCTCACCGACATCCCGTTCATGATCGCGTTCATGCCGTGCTCGCGGACGCCGAAGTACACCTGCCGTCCGCCGAGCGCCCCGGGCTCGAGGACGCCGGCGTCGGGCACCGCGGTCCCGGTGTTGCCGGTGAGGTCCGCGCCGCCGCCGACCAGGCCGGGCACGACGTCGACGATCGCGTCGAGCACCTCCTTGCAGGCCTCGCGCGTCGCGGGACCGTCGCCCGCGGGCCACGACGGGATCTTGGCCTCCCAGCCGATGGTGCCCGTGCCGGCGATGCACGCGTCGTAGTCGTCGACCAGACCAGGGTCGCGCTCGCGGAGCACCGCGACGCGTTCGCGCCACTCGGCGACGAGCGGCGCGCCCCGGGTGCCGGCCTCTCGGTAGTAGGCGAGCACGTCGTCGGGCACGAAGAAGTGCTCGTCGGGCGGCAGGTCGAGCAGCTGCTTCACCTCCCGGATGTCGTCCTCGGAGAAGGGGTTGCCGTGCGCCTTCGCGTTGTCGGTCCACTTGGGCGACGGCCAGCCGATGTGCGACCGCAGCACCACGAGGCTGGGCCGGTCGGCCTCGGCCACGGCGGTGCGCAGGCCGGTCTCGAGCGCGTCGAGGTCATTGGCGACCTCGCCCAGCTCGATCACGTGCCAGCCGTACGCGCGGAAGCGCTCGCACGCGTCGTCGGTGAGCGCGAGCTCGGTGGGACCGTCGATCGTGATGTGGTTGTCGTCGTAGACCGCGATCAGCCGGCCGAGCCCGAGGTGACCGGCCAGCGACGCGGCCTCGTGGCTCACGCCCTCGGAGAGGCATCCGTCGCCCGCGATCACGTAGGTGTGGTGGTCGGTCAGCTCGGCGCCGTACCGCTCGCGGAGGTTGGCTTCGGCGATCGCGATGCCGACCGCGTTCGCGATGCCCTGCCCGAGCGGGCCGGTGGTGACCTCGACCCCGGCGGCGTGGCGGTACTCCGGGTGGCCCGGCGTCTTCGAGCCCCACTGGCGGAACTGCTCGAGGTCGCTCAGCTCGAGCCCGTACCCCGTGAGGTGGAGCATCGAGTACAGCAGCGCCGAGACGTGCCCGTTCGAGAGCACGAAGCGATCACGGTCGGGCCACTCGGGAGTGGCTGCGTCGTAGTGCATCATCCGGGTGAACAGCACGTGCGCCAGGGGTGCGAGCGCGATCGCCGTGCCCTGGTGCCCGGATTTCGCCTTCTCGACCGTGTCGAGCGCGAGCCCACGGATCACGTTGATGCCGCGCTGCTCCAGATCAGTCATCGACCGGGTCTCCTCCGCCTGAGCCGTTCGGTCCGTCGCCGGGGCGAGCCTAGGGGATCACCCCCGGAGTACCCGGCCTCTCCGGGCCGCAAGCACGGCACCGGTCACACGGCCGCGGCGGCGCCGATCACGAGAACAGCGCGAGGCTCGCGGTGAAGCCGTGCACGTGGTTGCGCCCGCCCACCGGCCCGAGCTCTCCCGCGCAGAACCCGCCCGCGACCGGGATCGCGCCGAACGCGTCGCGGACTGCGGTCGCGTCGTGATCCGGTCGGCCGAACAGGCGATGGCCGCGCCCGGTGCAGGTGAACAGCAGGGAACCGGCGGCCGACCGGCCGGCCAGCGCGGCGCGGAGGTCGGTGTCGGCTGCGAGCGCGTCGCGGATGTGGAACTGGAGCGTCTGCCCGAGCTCCACGGCACCGCCGACCGTCAGCGCACCGTCGACCTCGCGCGCTCCCACGACGTTGCGCACGAGGAAGTCGCCCTGCGCGAACTCGTCGAGCTGCTCGTCGACCACGAGACCCACGTGCAGGCCCCGCAGCAGCTGCTCGCGCTCGTCGTCGTCCATCGACCGCGCGAGCTCCTCGAGCCGCTCGAGCGCGGGCCGCCCGCCGAGGGTGACCACGTGATTGCCGTCCACGGCGGTGATCGCGTACGGCTGGCCGACGGGACGACAGCCCTGGGCGACGACCGTGTCGACCGCCGCCTCGGGCCCGAGCAGCACGCCGACCGCGCCCCGCTCCACGACCCGGTCGTCGGCCACCAGGCGGTTCGCGCCGGGCCCGGCCGCGGCCGAGGCCATGCCGCCGACCACCCGCAGACCGGGCCGCGCCGCGTCGAGGACCCGCAGCACTCCGTCGACCGGGAACGTGAACGGATCTGCGAGCAGCAGCAGCGTCGAGCCGTCCACGTCGTCGGGCCAGCCGACGAGGTCCGCGCCACCGTGCTCGACCGGGCACGACGTCGAGGTGCACGACCCGGCCGGCGAGCCCGGTGCCCACGCCGGCCCACACGGAGATCGCCGGCGTGCCCTCGACCTCCCGGCCACCGCCGACGACGGCGGCGTGCGTCGCGCCCACCAGCGCACGCGGCTGCAACACGGTGCGCAGCACCCCGACGACGTCCTCCGTCGTGCCCGCGAAGTGGGGTGACACGAAGACGAACACCAGGTCGGCGCGTTCACCGGCGAGATCCTCGAGGATCTGGCCCGCGATCTCGCCGACGGCCTGGGCCGCGACCGGGTGCTCGGACATCGCCGCCGCGTACCGTGCCGTGCTCACCGTCGCCTCCGGTCGGCGACGAAGACCGTGACGACGGGGCGCGGGCTCACGACGCCCGACGGTAGACGGTCCCGCCGTTGCGACGGACGGCGACGACGTGCAACCCCGCGTCGAGCTCGACGGTCCCCGGGGGCGCCGGGATCCCGATCGCGGCGGCCGGGCGGACCGACGCCGCGACGATCGCGCTCGTGCGCGAGGTACCGAGTCCGACGACGTTGCGGACGGCGTCGTCGAGCAACGACACCGCTCCGGTCAGGGTTCCGTCCGGCAGGTACGCCGCGCCCGACTCGGCCGTGACCGCGGCGTCGAAGTACGGCACGCCGGTGGCGACCGCGTCGCTCACGAGGATCGGCCGCCCGGCGGCGAACACCATGGCCACGAGCGCCTCGTGCACGTGCACCAGATCGCCGATCAGCGTCGGCGTGAGCGGCACGCGCGGGTCGAGCGCGGCGCCGATGATGCCGGGCGCGCGCTGGTGGAGCGGGCCCATCCCGTTGAACAGGTGCGTGGTCAGCGTGGCCCCGGCGGCCGCGGCCGCGATGGCCTCCTCGTAGGAGCAGCTCGTGTGGCCGAGGGCGACGACGACTCCGCGCGCCGTGAGCATCCGGATGCCCTCACCGTCCGGATCGGCCTCCGGAGCCAGCGTCACGAGCCGGACGAGACCCGGATGACGGTCGAGCAGCCCCGCCAGCCAGGCCGTGTCCATCGGCCGGATCAGGTCCGGAGGGTGCGCGCCCGGCGCGCCCCCGAGGAACGGGCCCTCGAGGTGGACGCCCAGGATCTCGGACTCCTCCGGGCCGGCGGCGCGCCGTGCGGCGCCCGACGCGAGCGAGCGCGTCGTCGTAACGGTCGAGCGGCATCGAGCAGATCGTCGCGAGGTGGCCGGTCACGCCGGCCGCGAGCAGCGCCCGACCCGCCCGTACCCAGTCGTCGCCGTCGGCACGCGAGAAGTCGACGTCGCCGACGCCGTTGATCTGGAGATCGACGTAGCCCGGGACGGTCGTGACGTCGGCGTCGGCGCCCTCGCGCCGACTCACCGCTCGAGCGATCGGCGCAGACGCGCGAGACCGAGCAGGGTCCGCGGCACGCGCTGCACGATCGACGTGCGCGGCGGCCGCAGCTCGGTCACCCAGACCGGGATCTCGGCCACCGCGTACCCGCTGCGCTCGGCGCGCAGCACCAGCTCGGTGTCGAAGAGATCGGAGCCGTTCCGGCAGGCCGACACCGCGCGGCGCAGCACCTGGAGGTTCAGCACCTTCATCCCGTGGGTGTCCGAGACCGTGAGCCCGAACCCGGCGCGGAGGAGGCCGGAGAACACGGCGGTGCCGAGACGCCGCGCCGCGCTGCGACCGTCGTACGCGCCGGGGCGCGCTTCGAGCCCACGACGACGACGGGTCCGCTCGGATCCGCCGACGCGTCGAGCAGGTCGAGCGCCTCCTTCAGGAACTGCAGGTCCCAGAAGTCGACGTCGAAGATCACCGCGACGTCGCCGCGGGACGCGAGGAGGCCGGTTCGGAGCGCCTCGCCGTAGTTCGCGGTCCGCATCGAGTGGACCTCGACCTCGGGCACGGCCTCGGCAATCCGCGCCGCGATGGTCGGCGTGCCGTCGGTCGAGCCGTTCTCGACGATGTGCAGCTCGAACTCCGCGTCGAGCGCGCGCAGCCCGTCGACCATGTCGCGCACCGCCGTGCCCAGCAGTGCCGCCTCGTTGTAGGCCGGTACGACGACCGAGATCATGTGCCCTCCGGGAGACGGCTCATCATGGCGCGCCGGGACCCTCGCGTCCGGACACCAGGCTGCATCGACCGAACCTTCACCCGAACTTCAGCACTCGGTATCGTGCGGCGCCGCCCCGCCCGCGATGCACGTGAAGGAGCCTCCGTGGCCGCGATGCCCGACGTCCTGAAGCTGCACGCCGACGGGTCGCCCGACCGCCCGGCCGTCGTCGTCGACGTCAGCCACGGGGCGAAGGCCTCCACGACCACCTTCGCCGAGCTCAACTCGCTCGTGAACCGGCTCGCCACCGGCCTGCGCGAGCTCGGGGCCGAGCCGGGCGACCGGCTCGTCTGGTGCGGGCCGAACTCGCTCGAGACGATCGCCGTCGTGCACGCCGCCCGCAAGATCGGGCTCGTCGCGGTGCCGCTCTCGTACCGGTTCACCGCGGAGGAGATGGCCTACGTCATCGACAACTCGGACGCCACGCTCGTGGTCGTCGACGCCGACTACGCCGATCTCGTCGCGTCGGTGCGTGATCGGATCCCGAAGGTGCGGGCGTGTGTCGGCTTCTGCGCGACCGTCGAGCCGAAGGACCTCCCGGACGGGTTCGTCCCGTGGGACGACGTGCTGGCGCGGGGGAGCGACGAGGAGCCGGTGACCCCGGACGCGTCGTCGGTCGGCGCGCAGATGCTCTACACGTCGGGCACCACCGGCAAGCCGAAGGGCGCGCTGCGCACGGGCACCAACACCCAGATCGTGTTCGCGCTGCTCGGAGAGCTCGGCTTCCAGATGGGCAACGAGGTGCACATCACGACCGGTCCGATGTACCACTCGGGCCCGCTCGCGTTCGTGTCGCTGAACCACTCCGCCGGCTCGCCGATCGTCGTGCTGCGCCGCTTCGACCCCGAGGCGTGGCTGAACGCGGTGAAGCTGCACGAGGTCACGAACACGTTCTCCGCGCCGACACAGCTCAAGCGCATCGTGTCGCTGCCCGACGCCGTCCTCGCCACCGCCGACTGCTCGTCGATGCGGTGCCTCATCGCGAACGCGGCGCCCGGTGCCGTACGCGTTGAAGCAGGAGGTCGATCGCCAAGCTCGGCGACGGCTTCCTCTTCGAGGTCTACGGCTCCACCGAGATGGGGATCATCACGGTGCTGCGACCCGAGGACCAGCTGCGCAAGCCCGGCTCGTGCGGCAAGCCGTACGGCGGGATCGAGTTCCGGATCGTCAAGGACGACGGCACCGTCGCCGAGCCGGGGGAGCAGGGCGAGCTCTTCATGTCGACCGCGCTCGCGATGGACGGCTACCACCGCACCACCGAGCAGCTCACCGAGTACGAGGGCGGGAAGTGGAAGTCGGTCGGCGACATCGCGTACTCCGACGACGAGGGCTACCTCTACATCTCCGACCGCAAGAAGGACATGATCATCTCCGGCGGCGTCAACATCTATCCCGCGGAGATCGAGGCGGTGCTCCACGGCCACCCGCAGGTGCTCGACGTCGCGGTGTTCGGCATCCCCGACGACGAGTGGGGCGAGAGCGTCTACTGCGTGGTGCAGGCCAAGGACGGGCAGGACCTCGACCTCGACGACCTCCGTGCCTTCGCCGAGGCGAACATGGCGAAGTACAAGGTCCCGCGCGGCTGGCAGGTGCGCGACGAGCTGCCCCGCACCGACGCCGGCAAGCTCCTCAAGCGCGTGCTGCGCGACGAGTTCTGGAGCGACCGCGCGGTCTAGCTCGGATGCGCGATCGCGCCCGGAAAATCTGACGAATTCGGTTGACTTCCGAACGCGCGTTTGGTAGGGTTCCGGGACTTCCTCATGTGCTCCGTCCACCGGAGCCGCACCACCCAGATTCCGTGTCGGTCGTTGGCGCGGGAGGAGGTTCCTGCATGGTCGCACTGCTCGATGGTCCGTCGCGTGCGGACGGCCTCGACCCGGGATCGATGACCGACGCGGCGATCGCCGCAGAGCTCATCGAGCTCCGACGCGAGATCGACGACAGAGAAGCACGGTTCGCGCAGCTCGCGTGGGCGGGGCATCGGCGGGGGATCGGCGCGGTCGATGGTGCCGCGTCGACCCAGGCATGGCTGCGACACCGCACCGGGATGCGCGAGGGCGACGCACGCGCCGCGATCGAGTCCGGCGCAGCGACCGAGCTGCTGCCGTCGATCGGCGACGCATGGCGCGACGGTGCGGTCACGACCGGCGCGGTCCGCACCGATCGCCGCCGCCCGGGTCGACGGTCACGACCTGAAGCTCGTCGCACTCGAACCCGTCCTGTTGGACCTCGCCCGCGCGCGAGGACCTGCGTGAGCTGCGCCGGGCGTGTACCCACTTCCGGAACTGTGCGCGTGCCGACGGCACCGAACCCCGCGAGCACGACGGAGTCACGATCTCGGCCGGCTACGACGGCCGCACCTTCATCAACGGTGACCTGTCCTCGAGCGCCGCCGAGGTCGTGGTCACCGCACTCCACGCGCTCACCGATCCACCCACCGACGGCGACCCCCGGTCAGCGTCACGGCGACGGGCCGATGCGCTCGTGCGGATGGCCGAGCTCGCCCTCGTCAACCTGCCGAGCGCCGACGACGGCGGCCCGGCCGTCCGCGACCGGCCTGCACGGTCGTCGTCGACTGGACCACCCTCACCGGTGAGCAGTGGGGCCGGATGGACGGTGAGTACACCGGAAGCCTCCACCGCACCGACGTCGAACGGATGTTGTGCGACTGCACCGTCAGTCGAGTCGTCACCGGCGAGGACGGCCTGCCGCTCGACGTCGGCCGGTCGCGGCGGACGATCCCACCGCAGATCGATCGCGCCCGGCGGGTCCGCGACAACGGATGCCGATATCCCGGGTGCACCCGACCCCACGGCTGGACCCAGGCCCACCACGTGATCCACTGGAAGGACGGCGGCCGCACGGCCCTGATCAACATCGTCTCGCTCTGCGACCACCACCACCACGTCGTGCACCAACCCGGCTGGACCGCGACCTTCGACGGTCATGTCTTCGCCGTGTACCGACCCGACGGCACCCGGGTCACGTAATCCCTGGGTGGCTGCCCCGACGTCGCTGGCGCTCGAGCGGACTCGAGGCATGGCCGAATCGTGTGAACGCGAACCGCAGCTCGACGTTCACACGTCGAGCGACGGTCGGTGGACCGTGACGTGTCGAACTTGCGGATGGCGCCTTCAAGGGGTGGGCGACACGCAAGACCGAGACGACGAAGCTCGGTCCCATCGCTGCACGCGTCTCCCGAACTGACCGGCGCGTTCGGGCGCTCCTCCGTACGCCTGGGTGGCCCAGCATGCGGTCGTCCCCACCGGTCCAGACTCGGGGTACGGCGCGGCTGCACCGGAGGTCCCGCAGCCCCGCGATAC
>CAVWPR010000010.1:0-36071 GCA_963756815.1 uncultured Acidimicrobiia bacterium | reverse complement strand
CTCAGCCGGCGATCCAGCCGATCACCTGGATCAACCGGTAGGTGAGGTAGATCGCGACCGCGACCGCGAGCAGCTTGAGGTGCCACGGCACCGGCGGGAGCGGTCGTCCTCCTCCCCCGCCGCCTTCGCGACCTCGCCGACCTCGACCGGGCGGCCGCACGTCGGGCACGTACCGTCACGCGTGACCGCCGACGGCGCGAGGTACCGGTCGCAGTCGTCGCACCAGGGCATCTAGACGGGCGGGACGCCGTGACGGCGCGAGAAGTCGTCGCGCACGCGGGTCCGCGCCAGCGCGAAGCGCGTGACGAGCTCGGCCCGCAGGTCCTCCGGCTCGACGACCGCGTCGACGACGAGCTCGGCGGCGAGCCGGACGAGGTCGACGTCGGCCTCGTACTCGGCGCGCTTCTCGGCGACGAACGCGGCGCGCTCGCTCTCGTCCTCGATCGCCTGGATCTTGTTGAAGAACACAGCGTTGACCGCCGGCTCGGGGCCCATCACCGCGATCTGCGCGCTCGGGAGCGCGAGGCAGGCGTCGGGATCGAACGCCGGCCCGCACATCGCGTACAGGCCGGCGCCGTAGGCCTTGCGCACGATCACGCTGATCTTCGGGACCGTCGCCTCCGCGACCGCGGTGATCATCTTCGCCCCGTGGCGGATGATCCCCTCCTTCTCCACCTTGCTGCCGATCATGAAACCGGGCACGTCGGCGAGGAACAGCAACGGCACGTTGAACGCGTCGCACAGCCAGATGAACCGGGCCGCCTTGTCGGAGCTGTCCTTGAACAGCACGCCGCCGAGGTGCATCGGGTTGTTGGCGACGATGCCGACGGCCCGACCGTCGAGCCGGGCGAAGCCGGTGACGAGCTCCTTGGCGAACAGCGGCTTGAGCTCGAAGAACGAGCCGTCGTCGACGAGCGCGGCGATCACCTTGCGGATGTCGTAGGCGCGACGCTCCTCGGCGGGGACGACCTCGGCGATCGGCTTCGCCGTCGCGACCGGCGCGGCCGCGGCGAGCGCGGGCGGATCGGAGCGCCACGACGTGGGGAGGTACGACAGCCACCGGCGCGCCTCGGCGATCGCGGCGGCGTCGTCGGCGACGAGGTTGTCGCCGCAGCCGCTCACGGTGGCGTGCATCCGCGCGCCGCCCATCTCGTCGAGGCGTCACCTGCTCGCCGATCACCTCGGCCGCCATGCGCGGCGAGCCGAGGTACATCGAGGCGTTGCCCTCCACCATGAACACGACGTCGCAGAACGCGGGGATGTAGGCACCGCCCGCGGCCGACGGGCCGAACAGGCAGCACACCTGCGGCACCCGGCCGGACAGGCGCACCTGGTTGGCGAAGATCCGGCCCGCGCCGCGCCGGCCCGGGAAGAGCTCCACCTGGTCGGTGATCCGGGCGCCGGCGGAGTCGACGAGGTACACGACCGGCAGCTCGTGCTTCAGGGCGGTCTCGGTGAGCCGCACGATCTTCTCGACGGTGCGGGCGCCCCACGATCCGGCCTTCACCGTGGGGTCGTTGGCCATCACGCACACCGGCCGGCCGTCGATGCGGCCGGTGCCGGTGACCACGCCGTCGGCGGGGAGGTCGTCGGCGAGCGCGTTGGCGAGCAGCGCGTCCTCGACGAACGAGCCGTCGTCGAGGAGCAACGCGAGCCGGTCGCGCACGAACAGCTTGTTCGCGGCCGCGAGCTTCTCGCGGTCCTTCTCCAGGTTGCCGGCGAGCGCGCGCTCGCGTCGCTCGTGGATCTCCGGCTGTCGGTCACGCGTCACGTCTCCTGCGCTCCGCCGACCGGTCGACGGTCGACCTGCGCATCCAGTCGCTCGCACTCCGTCGCGGTGCGGGGGCCGGCCCGCATGACCTGCCCGGGCAGCTCGCGGCCGACGATGTCCTGCGCGAGATGTGCGCAGGCGATGAGCGCGTCGAGGTCGACGCCGGTGTCGACGCCCATGTCCTCGAGCATGTGCACGAGGTCCTCCGTCACGATGTTGCCGGTCGCGCCCGGCGCGTACGGACACCCGCCGAGGCCGCCGATCGACGCGTCGAACCGCGTGACCCCGCGTTCGAGCGCGGTGACCACGTTGGCGAGCCCGGTGCCCCGGGTGTTGTGGAAGTGCAGCGAGATGGCGTCGGCCGCGATGCCCGCGCCGGCCAGCGCGTCGAGCAGCGAGTGCACCCGCCCGGGGGTCGCCATGCCGGTGGTGTCGCCGAAGCTCAGCCGGTCGGCGCCGCCGTCGCGCAGCTGCGCCGCCACGGCGGCGACCCGTGCCTCGGGGACGTCGCCCTCGTACGGGCAGCCGAACGCGGTCGACACGATCGCCTCCACCGGCGTCCCCGCGCCGTGCGCGAGGTCGGTGAGCTCGGCCGCCGCCGCGATCGACTCGTCGACCGAGCGGCGCACGTTGCGACGGTTGTGGGTCTCGCTCGCGCTCACCACGACCTCGATCTCGTCCACGCGGGCGGCGAGCGCGAGCTCGGCACCCTTCACGTTGGGGACGAGGGCGCGGTAGACGACGCCGGGACGGCGCGTGATCCCCGCCATCACCTCCCCCGCCCCGGCCATCGGCGGGATCGCCTTCGGGCTCACGAAGGAGACGGCCTCGATGCGGCGCAGGCCGGTGCCGCTCAGCGCGTCGATGAGGCGGATCCGGTCGGCGACCGGCACGATCGCCTCGTTCTGCAGGCCGTCACGCGGTCCCACCTCGCCGATCTCGACGGCGCTCGGCCACCTGGACATCGGCGCCACGCTACCGGTCGTCAATCCTGGCGCCGCCGGACGCGGATCTTGATCGGCGTGGGACCGAGGTCGAACGCCTCCCTGATCTTGCGCTCGATGTAGCGCAGGTAGGTCGGCGGCAGCATCCGGGTCGCGAACAGGGTGAACGTCGGCGGGTCGGCCGCGCCCTGGGTGGCGTACTGGATGCGGGGCCGGTGCTTGCGGTCGAGCGGCGGCGGGTGCCGCTGCTGCGCGTCGCGGATCACCTGGTTGAGCTTCGCGGTCGGGATCCGCATGTGGTACGCCGTCTCGGCCTCGGTGAGCGCGGGCAGCAGGTGCCGCACGTTCTTGCCGGTGAGCGCCGAGAGCGTGAGCACGGGCGCGTAGCCGAGGAAGCCGAGCCGGTCGGCGACGTCGATCTTGATCTGCTCGCGCTGCTCGGTCGGGACGAGATCCCACTTGTTCAGCACGACGACGATCGCGGTGCCGGCGCCGTCGATGCGCTCGGCGAGTCGCTGGTCCTGGTGCGACACGCCCTCCGTGGCGTCGATGACCAGCAGCGCGGCGTCGGCGACGTCGACCGCGTCGAGCGCGCGCAGCACCGAGTAGTACTCGGTCGGCTCGTCGACGCGACTGCGCCGGCGCATCCCCGCGGTGTCGACGAAGCGCAGCACGCCGTCGGCGGTCTCGACGATCGTGTCGATGGTGTCGCGCGTGGTGCCGGGCATGTCGTGGACCACCGAGCGCTCGTCGCCGACGAGCCGGTTGAAGAGCGTCGACTTGCCCACGTTCGGCCGGCCGACGATGGCGACGGAGAACGGCCGCGGACCCGCCGGCTCCGGTGCGGGCTCGGGTGGCAGGGGCGGGAGCACCGTCACGAGCGCGTCGAGCAGATCGCCGCTCCCCCGCCCGTGGATCGCCGAGACCGGGTGGGGATCGCCGAGCCCGAGCTTGGCGAGCGGCCAGATGTCGAGCTCGCGCCGGTCGTCGTCGGCCTTGTTCGCCACGAGCAGCACCGGCGTGTCCGACCGCTGCAGGATGCGCGCGACCTGCGCGTCCTCCTCGGTGGCACCGACCGTCACGTCGACGACGTGCACGACGACGTCGGCCTCGCGGATCGCGCGTTCGGCCTGGAGGCTCACCTGCTTCGCGAGCGGCTCGTCGGTGGCGATCCACCCGCCGGTGTCCACGAGCACGAACGACCGCCCGTTCCACGTCGCGACCAGCTCCTTGCGGTCACGCGTCACTCCGGGCTTCTCCTCGACGATCGCCTCGCGGCGGCCCACGATCCGGTTCACGAGCGTCGACTTGCCGACGTTCGGCCGCCCGACCACGGCGACGACGGGCAGCGCGGCCATCAGGCGGCCGCGACCGAGGACCGCAACGCCGCGACGAGCGACGCGCCGTCGGTCCCGACGACCTCGACCGGGCGGGGCAGGTCGGCGACGCGCGCGCCGTCGAGGAAGCGGTCCTGCGACAGCACGACGTCGGGCAGCAGCACCCGGGCCCCGGCCGGGACCTCGGCGAGCGCGCTCGTGACGTCCTCGCCGGTCAGCAGGCCGGTGACCGCGATGTTGCCGCCGAAGAACCGGTTGGTCACCGGCTGCAGTCGCACCTCGACGCCGGCGAGCGCGCCGAGCGCGTCCACGTGCGGCGCGAGCACCGCGCGCGCCGTAGTCACCGGTGAGCAGCACGATCGGCAGCGCCGTCGCGAGCGTCCCGGACCGCGAGCGCGGGTCGGCGGGTGCGCGGGGCGCGGTAGCCCTCGGCCGGCGCGCCGTCGACCGACGCGAAGAAGCCGGCGCGCGGGCCGACCCCCACGACGTCGTGACCCGCGAGCGCGGCCTCGATCTCGGTGGCGAAGGTGCGCGCCATCCCGATGCCGTTCTCGTGCTGGGCGAAGCCCTCGTACTCGGCCGTGGCCGGGAACGGGCGGTCGGCCATCAGGTAGTACTCGTCGGCCGCGAACACCATCCGCCGGCCGAGCGCGGCGAGGAACCGTGCCTGCCAGGTCTCGATGGTGTCGAGCACCGCGCGCGCCTCGGCCGGCGTGTGCGGGCGCATGTCGGGCTCGTTGGAGTGGTCGGACACGCCGAGCGGCACCGCGCCGACGGTCGCCAGCTCCGGGAAGCGGTCGAGGATCCCGAGCAGCGTGTCGTCGAGCACCGCGCCGTCGTTGACCCCCGGACACACCACGATCTGGCCGTGCACCTCCACGCCGGCGTCGAGCAGCGCCTCCAGCCACCGCAGGCTCGTTGCGCCGCGACGGTTGCGCAGCAGCTGCGTGCGCACCTCGGGATCGGTCGCGTGGATCGACACGTAGAGCGGACCGAGCCCCTCGGTGAGCACCCGCTCGAGGTCGGCTTCGGTGAAGCGCGTCAGCGTGGTGAAGTTCCCGTAGAGGTGCGAGAGGCGGTAGTCGTCGTCCTTCAGGTACAGGCTCCGGCGCATGCCCTTGGGCAGCTGGTAGATGAAGCAGAACGGGCAGTGGTTGTCGCACGTGCGGACGCGGTCGAACACCGCGCTGTGCAGCTCCACCCCGAGCGGCGCGCCCGCGGGCTTGCTGACCGTGACCGGGATCAGCGTCTCGGCGCGCCGGACGGTCAACGCCACGTCCGGCTCGTCGACCTGCACCTGGTAGCGGATGACGTCCCGCAGCTCCTCGCCGTTCACGTCGACGAGCTCGTCGCCCACCTGCACGCCGGCGGTCGCGGCCGGGCTTCCGGGCGCGACGGCAACGACACGTGCGAGGGGCATCGCGGGGAGTCATAGGCGAGTGCCCGTGCCGCGAGAGCAGAGTCGCCAGACCCGGCGTTAGCCTTGGATCGTGCCCGTTCGCAAGGTCCTGCTCGCCGAGCCACGGGGCTTCTGCGCCGGTGTCGAGATGGCGATCAAGGCCCTCGCGTGGATGGTGCGGCTCTTCCCCGCACCCGTGTACTGCTACCACGAGATCGTCCACAACCGGCTCATCGTCGAGCGCTTCATCGAGCTCGGGGTCGTCTTCGTGGACGACATCGACGAGGTCCCTGCGGGTGCGCCGCTCATGCTCTCGGCCCACGGCTCCGCGCCCGAGATCGTCGCCGCCGCGCAGTCGAAGGACCGCTTCGTGGTCAACGCGGTGTGCCCGCTCGTCACGAAGGTGCACCACGAGGCACGCGTTCGGGCCGAGAAGGGCTACACGATCCTCTACGTCGGGCACGCCGGCCACGACGAGGCCGTCGGCACGCTCGCGGTGGCGCCGGACTCGATCCGCCTCGTCGAGCACGACGAGGACGTCGCCGGCGCGCTCCGGGAGGTCGCCGACCCGGACAAGGTGGCGCTGCTCGCACAGACGACGCTCGCACTCCACGACTGGGAGGGCATCGCGGGCGAGGCCCGGGGCCGCTTCCCGGAGCTCTGGACCGCGGCGCGCAACGACCTGTGCTTCGCCACCACCAACCGCCAGGGCGCGCTCTCCGCGATCGCGGCCCGGGCCGACGCCGTCGTCGTCATCGGGAGCGCCAACTCCTCGAACACGATCGCACTGGCGAAGGTGGCGACCGCGGCCGGAAGCCCGCGGGTGCTGCGGGTCGACGGCCCCGACGAGCTCGACCGCGACGCGCTGGGCGACGCCGAGATCGTCGGGGTCACCGCGGGAGCCAGCGCGCCGGAGGACGTGGTGCAGGCGGTGATCGCCGCGCTCGCGCCGACCGAGGGCGTCGAGCTCGTGCACGTCACCGAGGAGGACGAGTACTTCCCGCCGCCGCGCGAGCTGCGCGAGCTGATCCCCACCGACGACCGCACGATCTCCGCGGCCGAGGTACTCGAAGGACTCGTCCGCACGTCGGGTGCGCCCGCCGGCCCACGCGACTGAGCGTCACCGACCGTGCTCCCCGTCACCGCCACCACCGTCCGCCTGTTCCTCCACGTCCTCGCGGCGACGGTGTGGGTGGGCGGTCAGCTGACGCTCGGAGCGATCATCCCGGCGCTGCGCCCGGCGGCCGACGACCCGGATCCGGAGGCCGCACGCGTCCGCATCCGGACCGTCGCCCAGCGGTTCCAGGTGGTCGCGTGGAGCGCGTTCGCCGTGCTGCTGCTGACCGGCGTCTGGAACCTGACCGCGCTGCACGTGGGCGACCAGAGCGGCGCGTGGCTGGCCACGCTGATGGCCAAGCTCGGGTGCGTCGCGGTCTCGGGCGTCGCGGCCGCGATCCACATCCTCGTCGCCGCACCCCGGGTGCGCGCCGCATCCGACGCCGCAGCCCGGCGCAAGGCCGCGGCGTTCTCGGGCGCGTGCGAGGGCATCTCGGTGCTGTTCGCGATCGCCGCCCTCTTCCTCGGAGTCCTGCTCACCGGCTGACGTCGCGCTCGGCGTCAGGCGACGTCGGCGTTGGCCTCGTCGAAGAGGGCCTGCAGCGACTTCAGCAGCTCGTCGGAGATGGCGACGAGATCGGTGCGCTTGCGCGTGCTCGCGTCGGCCGGGGGAAGGATCGGCGCGCCCACGCGCACCGAGACCCTGTGCAACCGCGGCATCTTCTTGCCGCTGGCGAGGATCTCCTCGCTCCCCCCGATGGCGACCGGGATGATGGGCACGCCGAGCTTCACGGCCAGGTACGCGGTGCCGTCGAACATCTCGCCGATGTCGGGGCCGTGATGGCGTGTCCCCTCCGGGAACACCGCCGCGGGTTCACCCGCCTCGAGCGCGGCCCGGACCTCCTTCATCGCGGTGCGGGCGCTCACCGAGCCGCGCGTCACCGGGATGCCGCCGAGCGCGGTGAACAACTTCCTGCCGAAGGAGCTCTCGAACAGCTCCTCCTTCGCCATGAACCGGATGCGACGGCGGGTGATGAACGACACGAACGGCGTGTCCAGGTACGAGCGGTGGCTCGGCGCCACGATGAACGCGCCACTCGTCGGGACCTGGTCCTCACCGTGGATCTGGATCCGGAACAGCGCCTTGCTCACTCCGAACAGGAGCCCGCGCGCGAACCCGTAGAACATCAGACCGCTCCTTCCGCCGTGCGGAATGCTCGCACGATCTCGGCGACGATGTCGGCCACGGTTCGGCCGGTCGTGTCGAGGATCGTCGCACCGTCGGCCGTGGTCAGCGGGGATGCCGCCCGGCCCGAGTCGGCCGCGTCCCTGGCGGCCATCGACGCGCGCAGCTCCGCCATGGAGATCTGCCGTTGCGCGGCGGTCTCGTCCGCGAGCCGCCGGCGCGCCCGCTCCTCGTCGGAGGCGGTCAGATAGACCTTCACCGCCGCGTCGGGGAAGACCACCGATCCGATGTCGCGGCCCTCGACGACCCCACCGCCGTGCTCGTCGACCCAGGCGCGCTGGCGGGCGACGAGCTCGGCCCGCACGGACGGGTGCGCCGACACCGTCGACACCGCGCCGGTGACCTCGGGGCCGCGGATCTCGGTCGACACGTCGTCGCCGTCGAGGGTCGTGGTGCCGTCGTCCACGACGATCGTTGCGCCCGCGGCCGCACCCGCCGCGGCCGCGCCGTCGGCCGGATCCAGGCCGGCGCGCAGCACCGCGAGCGTCACCGCGCGGTACATGGCACCGGTGTCGAGCGTCGCGAGACCGAGCGCGGCGGCGACGCCGCGGCCGATGGTCGACTTGCCCGACCCGGACGGACCGTCGATGGCGACGACTCTCCCGCTCGCGCTGCCCCCGGCGCGGCCCTGATCCCCCGGCGCGGTCACGTGAGCACCGACGCCAGGTCGGCCGCGAACCCGGGGTAGGACACCGCGGTGACGCCGAAGCCGCGAACGGTCGTGGCGCCGCGGGCACCGAGTCCGGCGACCGCGCCCGCCATCGCGATCCGATGGTCGCCGTGGCTCTTGAGGTCGGCGCCCTGAGGCACGCCGCCCTGGATGACCCAACCGTCCGAGCGCGCCTCGACCCCGATGCCCAGCTGGGTGAGCTCCTGCTCGATCGTGCCGATCCGGTTGCTCTCCTTCACCGCGAGCTCGGCGGCGTCGTGGATCACGGTCTCGCCGTCGGCGAACGCCGCGGCGATCGCCAGGACCGGGAGCTCGTCGATGATCGACTCGTCACCGGCGATGTCGGTGCCGTGCAGCGGCGCGGCGGTGACGTGGATGTCGCCGACCGGCTCGCCGATCTCGTCGCCGGTGACGGCGACCTCGATCGTCGCGCCCATCCCGCGGAGGATGTCGAGATACGCGACTCGCGCCGGGTTGAGGCTCACCCGCTCGAGCGTGAGGTCCGAGCCGGCGACGACGCACGCGGCCACGACGAAGAACGCGGCCGACGACGGGTCACCGGGGACGTCGATGTCGAAGGCGTGCGGCTCGCCGGCCGTCACCCGCACGGTGCGGTCGTCGATCCGGGTCAGCGGCACACCGAGGGCGGTGAGCATGCGCTCGGTGTGGTCTCGGCTGGGCGCGGGCTCGACGATCTCGGTCGTCCCGGACGCCTGCATCCCGGCGAGGACGAGCGCGGTCTTGACCTGCCCGCTCGCCGTCGTCAGCTCCTGCCGGACGCCGTGCAGCGCACCACCGCGCACGGTGATCGGTGCGAGCCGGCCGCCGTCGCGTCCGTCCACGGTCGCACCCATCGCGGCCAGGGGTTCGAGGACCCGGCGCATGGGACGGGTCGAGAGCGACTCGTCGCCCACGAGCACCGAGAGGAAGTCCCGTCCGGCGAGGAGACCCGCGAGCATGCGCATCGTCGTGCCGGAGTTGACGCAGTCGAGCACCGACGCCGGCTCCCGGAGACCGGCGAGCCCGCCGCCCCGCACGCTCACCCCGTCGGCGGCGACGCGCAACCGCACGCCGAGCGCGTCGAGGCACGCGGCGGTGGCCGCGACGTCGGCGCCGTCGGCGAGACCGCGGATGGTGGAGCGCCCGTCGGCGACGGCCGCGAACAGGAGCGACCGGTGCGAGATCCCCTTGCACCCGGGCAGCCGGAGCCGCCCGCGGAGTGGCCGTCCGCCGGTGAGCGTGAGCTCGCTCGGCGCGCTCACGTCCGCCCCACTCTCGGCCGGCTCACGTGAGGTCGCTCCGACTCACGTGGTACCCGGCGGCGACCAGGCCGGCGTCGAATGCGTCGGCCCCTGTCACCGGCACCACCAGGACGAGGACGCCGCTCTCCCCCTCGATCGAGTGTGCGACCTCGATGTCGACGATGTTCACGCCGAGCCCCTGCGCGATCGACGCGACCTCCGCGATGACCCCGGAGCGGTCCGGGACCGGGATGCGCAGCTCGGTGAACGGACCCTGCGTGCGTCGGCCGACCGGGAGGTTGCGTCGGGCCGCGCGACCGCGTTCGAGCGTGGCGAGCAGCGCGTCACCGTCGGTCTGCTCCACGAGCCGCCGCACGTCGTCGAGCGACGCCCGGTACGCGTCGAGCGCGGTGAGGATGGCGTCACGGTTCGCCACGCAGATGTCGGGCCAGATCGCAGGGTGACCGGCCGCGATCCGCGTCATGTCCCGGAAGCCACCGGCGGCCAGCCGGAGCAGCAGCTGGTGCTCGTCGGCACCCTCGGCGGCGACGTTCATCAGGGTGGTGGCGGCGAGCTGGGGCACGTGGCTGACGACGGCCACCAACGCGTCGTGCTGCTCGGGGGGAATCTCCACGACCTCGGCGCCGAGCCGCCCGACGACGCCGCGGACCGCGGCGTGCGCGGTGAGGTCGGTGTCGGCGACCGGCGTGAGGACCCACGTCGCCCCGGCGAACAGGTCGGCGTCGGCGCCGTCGAGCCCGTCCTGCTCGGAGCCGGCCATCGGGTGGCCGCCGACGAAGCGGGGGGCGGCCGCGGGGCGGGCCGCCCGCACCGCGTCGAGCACCGCGACCTTCACCGACCCGACATCGGTCACCGCGGGCGCGCCGGCATCGAGGGCCTCGACGACCAGGCCCGCGACGCGCCCCACCGGTGCGGCCACGATCACGACGTCGGCCCCAGCGACCGCCTCCGCCACGGAGCCGGCGACCGTCCCGATCGCGCCGAGCTCCGCGGCCCGCGCCGCCACCTCGGGCGTGGCGTCGTAGCCGCGCACGGCGATCCCGGCCTGGCCGAGGGCGAGGCCGATCGAGCCTCCGATGAGGCCGGTCCCGAGCAGCGCGACGGTCACCGTCACTCCGGCAGGTCGTCGCGCAGGGCGGTGGCGCGCTCGAGGTACACGTGGTGCAGCTCGGCGCGGCTGCGCTCGGTGTACAGGTGCATGAGGATGCGGATGGTGCGGCCCTGCGCGCCGTCGATGTCCAGCTCGCGGGCGCACAGGAGCGGCACGTCGCCCAACCCGAGCGCGCGTGCTGCCGTCGCCGGGAACTGGGCGTGGAGATCGTCGGTGGCGGTGAACACGATGCTGACGAGGTCCTCGTGGTCGACGCCGTTGCGCTCGAGCATGGTGCTCACGAGCGTCCGGGTCTTGACGTCGATCTCCTCGAGGGTGTCCACGTCGCACGTGGTCGCACCGCGCAGCGCCCGGACCTTCATCGGCGGGCGAGGCTACCCGGTGCCCTCGGCGGCCACGGCTCCATACAGCGCCCGCACCTCGGCGCTGGTCAGCGGGCGCCACTCCCCCGGCGCAAGGTCGCGACCGGTGAGCGGCCCCACCCGGGTGCGGACGAGTCGACGCACCGGATGGCCGATCGCCTCGCACATGCGCCGGATCTGGCGGTTCCGGCCCTCGTGGATCACGATCGTCAGCGCGGAGGTGCCCGTGCCCCCGCCGGCGAGGGCGACCCGTGCCGGCGCGGTCGGGCCGTCGTCGAGGGTGACGCCCTCGCGCAGCCGGCGCAGCGCGGCGCGCGCCGGCACTCCTTCCACCTCGGCGAGGTACTCCTTCTCGACGCCGAAGCTCGGATGGGTGAGCCGGTGCGTGAGGTCGCCGTCGTTGGTGAGGAGCAGCAGGCCCTCCGTGTCACCGTCGAGTCGGCCGACCGGGTACACCCGCGGGTCGGCCGGCACGAGATCGACGACCGTGGGACGGCCCTGGGGATCCTGCGCGGTGGAGATCACGTCCCGGGGCTTGTTGAGCAGGTAGTAGACGAGCCCGGCACGGGTCGGAACCGGGACACCGTCGAGGGCCACCGCGTCCCGCTCGGGGTCCACCCGCCGGCCGATCACCGCGACGGTGCCGTCGACCGTCACCCGCCCCGCCACGATCATCTCCTCGCACACGCGGCGCGAGCCGAGGCCGGCCTCCGCGAGGACCTTCTGCAACCGGACGCCGTCGGCCTCCCCGTGCACCGGGGATCCGTCAGTCACGCCTCTCCCGCTCTCGGCCCTCCGGGCCGGGCCGACGGACATTCCGCCCGCGCACCGCTCCGCCCGGGTCCACCGTGTGAGGTCGAGGTGGGGCGTCGCTCACTCGGTGACGTCGACGTCCGCGTCCGCGGACGTGTCGGCGGGTGCCGCCGCGTCGTCGACGCGCAGGTGCAGGCCGCGCTCGAGCGCTTCGACCACCTCGGGCTCGGGGACGAACCCGGCGAGGGGCGGGAGCTCCTGCAGGGAGTCGAGACCGACCTGCTCGAGGAACCGGGTGGTGGTGCCGTAGAGGATCGCCTGGCCCGGGCCCGGGTCGTGCCCGAGCTCGGCGACGTAGCCGCGTTGGATCAGCGTGGCGATCGTGGACTCCACGTTCACGCCCCGGATCGCCGAGAGCTGGGCGCGTGACACGGGCTGCTTGTAGGCGATGATCGCGAGCGTCTCGAGCGCCGGGCCCGACAGGCGCGCGCTCTGCCCGTCGAGCACGAACCGCTCGATGTAGGGCGCGAGGTCCGGATGGGTCTGGTACCGGTAGCCGCCGGCGACCTTCACGAGGGTGAAGCCACGACCGTCGCGCTCGTACTCGTCGTGGAGCTCGGTGCAGAGCGCCTCGATCTCGTCGACCGGAGTCTCGGTGAGCTGCGCGAGGAACTGGGGCTCGATCGGCTCGACCGCGGCCATCAGCACCGCTTCGATCGCGCGCTTCGTCTCGGTCATGACGCCGCTCCGGCTCATCCGAGTTCGACGCTCACGACCATCGCGTCGAGCTCGGCGTCCTCGGCCGCGTCGGCGGCGGCCTCCTCGGGCGAGACCGGACCCTCCTCCCAGTCGTCCATCGACGCGACGTCGATGAGCGACTCGGCGTCGGTGCGCCGACACACGGTGAGGTCGCCGAAGGTCTCCACCTGGTCGACGTCGACGATGCCCTGCTTGTAGAGCTCGAGCACGGCCAGGAACCGGACGATCACCTCGATGCGGTCGTCGATCCCGGCGACGAGCGCACGGAAGCTCATCGGCGTCGTGCCCCGGAGCTGCACGAGCAGCGCGTCGGCGGCGTCACGGACGCTGATGCGGATGGGTGCGACGTGGTCGAGATCGACCTCGGGCGGCGCCGGTGGCGGCGTGAGCCCCCGGAGCGCGGCGGCGTGGAGGTGCGCCCCCGTGATGCGGGCGAGCGGGTCCGGAGCGAGGCTCCGGAACGGCTCCTCGACCCCGGCGCTGCGGGACACGACCTTGCCCCCGCGCCGCAGCAGGCCCTCGAGGACCCGGGCCGCGTCCTTGAACGTCTTGCACTCGAGCAGCCGGGCGAGGAGCAGGTCCCGCTCCTCGAAGCGGAGCAGCTCCTCGTCGAGCTCGGTCATCTCCGAGCCCGGGAGCAGGCGACGGACCTTCAGCTCGACCAGGGTCGAGGCGATGAGCAGGAACTCCGTGGCGACGTCGAGATCGACCCGGTCGATCGACTCGACCTCGACGAGGAACGCGTCGATGACCTCGGCGATCTTGACGTCCCAGATGTCCACCTCCTCCTTGAGGATGAGATGGAGGAGGAGCTCGAACGGCCCCTCGTACACCGGGATGCGCACGGCGTAGGACATCGGGACGCCACGCTAGTTGGCGCGGATTGTCCCCGCGGACCGGCGATCCGAGCCGCTTCGATCGCGGCCGCGGGAGTCTCTGGTCGGGTCATTTCGCAATGCGTGACCGAGGCCCCGGCGGCTCGGGGGCGCCGGTACGTTTCCCGCTGATGACCCGCCAATTCTCCGGCATCCAGCCCACCGGCGACATGCACCTGGGCAACTTCGTCGGCGCCGTGAAGCGCTGGGTCGACCAGCAGGACGACGGCATCTTCTGCGTCGTCGATCTCCACGCGATGACGATGCCCTACGACGCCGCCGAGCTGACCGAGGGCACCCGCCGCCTCGCCGCGCTGCTCCTCGCCGCCGGCCTCGATCCCGACCGGTGCACGCTGTTCGTGCAGAGCCACGTGCCCGTCGTCACCGAGCTCACCTGGATCCTCAACGGCGTGGCCACCTTCGGCGAGCTCGGCCGCATGACCCAGTTCAAGGAGAAGGGCGCGGGCCGGGAGTCGGTGAGCGCCGGGCTCTTCGACTACCCGGTCCTCATGGCTGCCGACATCCTCCTCTACGACACCGACGAGGTGCCCGTGGGCGAGGACCAGGTCCAGCACGTGGAGCTCACACGCGACGTGGCGATCCGGTTCAACCACCGCTTCGGCGACACGCTCGTCGTCCCGAAGGCCACGCTCCCGCCGGTGGGCGCCCGCATCAAGGACCTCCAGCACCCGACGGCCAAGATGAGCAAGTCGGTCGACTCGCCGCAGGGCACGATCCTCGTCCTCGACGAGCCGAAGGCGATCGCGAAGAAGGTCAAGTCGGCGGTCACCGATTCCGACACCGCGGTGCGGTTCGACGTCGAGGCCAAGCCCGGCGTCTCGAACCTGCTCTCGCTGCTGTCGGTGGCGACCGGGCGTCCGATCCCCGATCTCGAGGCCGAGTTCGGCACGTCGGGGTACGGCACCTTCAAGGGCGCGGTGGCCGACGCGCTCGTCGAGTTCCTGCGTCCGACCCGTGAGCGCTACCAGGAGCTGGCCGCCGACCCCGCCGAGCTCGCGCGTCTCCTCGCGGTCGGCGCGGCCCGGGCCGGCGAGATCGCCGACGCGACCATGGCGCGCGTGCGCGCCGCGACGGGACTCCTGCCGCCCTCGTGACGCCGTGAGCGACTCCGAGCCGACGCGCCACGAGCGGCACAACGCCGGGCTCGAGTTCGACCGCGCCGCGTTCTTCAGCGACGCGGTGTACGCGATCGCGATGACGCTGCTCGTCGTGGGCATCGGCGTCCCGCACGTGAGCGACGCCCACCTCGGCCGGGCCCTGTCGAACCTCGACGACTCGATCGTCAGCTTCTTCATCGGCTTCTTCGTGCTCGGCTACTACTGGATCTCCCACCACCAGATGTTCTCGCAGCTCCGGGCCGTCAACACCCCGTTGCTCGTGGTGAACCTCGTGTACCTGGCGGTCATCGCGTTCCTGCCGTTCCCGACCGCGATCGTCGGCGTGAACGGGGACGCGCCACTCGCGTTCGTGCTCTTCGCCGGGTGCCTGGCGGCCGTGTCGATCCTCGAGGTCGCGATCTACCTCTGCGCGATCCGCTACGACCTGCTCCGCGAGCGGCCCGACGAGGTCCAGCGGCGCCACGACGTCATCGCCGGCCTGATCCCGGCGGTCGTCGTGGTGCTGTCGATCCCGTTGGCGTTCGCGAGCACCAGGACGGCCTTCCTCGCCTGGCTCCTCATCTTCCCGGCCGAGATGCTGCTCGACCGGTTCGTCCCGGATCCGAGAAAGAGCGGAGGCGACGCCACGTCGGTGCCGGTCAGTGATCGGCGGCGTCGAGGACGGTGAGCACGTCCTGCGGGATCCCCGACGTCGGGAAGTCGGCGCGGTGGTGGTGCAGCGCCGACCACTCCGCCACTGGTTCGGGACTCCCGGCCGCGCGCAGCTCGTCGGCCCCGATCTCACCGTGGCACTCGTAGCGACCGATCCGACCGCGCAGCCCCGCGTCGTGCGCCCACCCGCGCACCCGGCGCCGGCCCAGGCCGTACGTCGCGGCGGTGGCGACGGACCGGCCGATCACACCGAGGCCGGCGTGGTATTTCCCGACGTCGTGCAGCAGCGCGGCCCGGGCCCAGATCGGATCGGCGTCCGGGCCGAGCGCGACCTCGACCCGCCGGGCACTCGCGATCAGATGCCGCCGGTCGTGGTTCGGGAGGCGGGCCAGGAGCGCGCACTCCTCGGCGGTGGTCAGGTTCGCCGCCCAGGCCTCGTCCGCCGCCGACGGCGGCCGGCGGGACAGCGACGTGACGAACCGTCGGACGTAGTGCCCGATCACGCGGCCGAACCGGGGCGGACGTCAGTGGGACTTGGACGCACAGGTGATGCAGAACCGTGCCGAGGGCATCGCCTCGAGCCGGGCCGGCGCGATCGCCTGGCCGCAGTCCTCGCACAGCCCGTAGGTGCCGTTCTCGAGCTTGGTCAACGCGGCCTCGATCTCGGCGAGGTTCTCGCTGAGGCTGCCGGCCAGCGCGTCCACCTCACCCCGCTCCGCGGTGACCTGGCCCGAGTCGGCGAACCCCTCGTCGAAGTCGAGGTCCGTCGTGCCCGGGGTCCGGCCCAATTGCGCCAGCTGGGTGGTGAGGTGATCCCGCTCCGCGATCAACTCGTCGCGTTGCGGGGAGAACTGGGTCTCCGACATGGGCGGGAAGCCTACCGTCGGGGGCCCGGCGGCCTTCACTCCCCCGCCTGCGGCCGGCGACCCTCGCCGGTCGCCCTCGGATGGGCCAGCTCGTAGACGGCCCGCAGCCGTTCGGGCGAGACCTTCGTGTACACCTGGGTGGTCGAGAGGCTGGCGTGACCCAGGAGCTCCTGCACGACCCGGATGTCGGCGCCGTGCTCGAGCATGTGGGTCGCACAGGAGTGCCGCAGCACGTGGGGCGAGAGCCTCCCCTCGAGCCCCACCCGGTCGCCCGCGCCGGTGACGATCGTCCAGCAGCTCTGCCGGGAGAGGCGGCCGCCCCGGGCGTTGAGCAGCAGCGGGTCGCCGGGCACGCGGCGCGTCGCCGGCCGTTCCAGCTCCGGACGCCCGCGGGCGAGGTAGTCGCCGATCGCGCCGCGTGCGGTGCGGCCCACGGGCACGACCCGCTCCTTCGAGCCCTTGCCGAGCACGCGGAGGAGTCCCTCCTCGAGGTCCAGGTCGGCGCGATCCAGCCCCACGAGCTCGCTGATCCGCACGCCCGTCGCGTAGAGCGTCTCGAGGATCGCCCGGTCCCGCTGCGCGCGCGGGTCGTCGCCCTCCACGGCGGCGAGCAGCGCCTCGACCTCGGACTCGGTCAGCGCCTTCGGGAGCCCCTGCGGGACCCGCGGCGCACCGACCTCCTCGCTGGGATCCTGGTCGACCAGGCCCTCGTCGACGCAGAAGCGGTGGAACGACCGCACCGCGACGAGCGCCCGTGCGATCGACGCCGGCGCGAACCGCGGGTTGCCCTCGGCGTCGCGGGCCCGCTTCAGGTGCTCGACGTACGCGCTGACCGTCTCCTCGCGCACCGCGTTCGCGTCGGCGAGACCGTGGCGGCGCAGGTAGCCCTCGTAGCGACGCAGGTCGCGCCGGTAGGCCGCGAGCGAGTTCTTCGCCAGCCCCCGCTCGACGGTCAGCCAGGTCTCGTGCTCGAGCAGCAACGCCGTGAGCGCATCGGTCACGTCGCCGCGCCGTCGTCACCGTCACCGTCACCGTCACGCCGGCAGTCTGTTGCGCGACGACCGCTGGCGCGGTCGATCGGCAACGAACCCGGCAGCCCGCGGGAGGGCCGGTCAGACCTGGACCGGTTCGTCCGACGGGAGCGGCAGGCGCGGCGCACGGCCCTCGGCACGCTCGGTGGCCGCCCGCACGAAGCCCGCGAACAGCGGGTGCGGACGGTCGGGACGGCTCTTGAACTCGGGGTGCGCCTGGGTGGCGACGAAGTACGGGTGCACCGAGCGCGGCAGCTCGATGAACTCGACCAGCCGGTCGTCGGGCGACGTGCCCGACATCACCAGCCCGCCCTCCTCCAGCCGCCGGCGGTAGTGGTTGCTCACCTCGTAGCGGTGCCGGTGCCGCTCGTAGACGACCTCGTCGCCGTACAGGTCGCGCACGATCGTGCCGGCCTTGAGCTTCGCCGGGTACGCGCCGAGGCGCATCGTGCCGCCCATCTCGACGACGTCGCGCTGGTCGTCCATCAGGTCGATGACCTTGTGCGGGCTCTGCGTGTCGAACTCGGCGGAGTTGGCGCCGGCGAGTCCGCACGCGTCGCGTGCGAACTCGATCGTGGCGCAGTGCAGACCGAGGCACAGCCCGAGGAACGGGATCTGCTGGAGCCGGGCGAAGCCGGCCGCGGTCACCTTGCCCTCGATCCCGCGGAACCCGAAGCCGCCGGGGATCACGATGCCGTCGAGGTCGCGGAGCCGCCCCTCGGCGAGGAGGCCCTCGGTGTCGTCGGAGGCGATCCAGTCGATCTGGACGCGCGCTCCGCACGCGTAGCCGCCGTGGCGCAGGGCCTCGGCGACCGACAGGTAGGCGTCGGGGAGCGTGACGTACTTGCCGACCACGCCGATGCGGACGTCGAAGTCGGCGGCCCGGACGGAGTCCACCAGGCCCTGCCACTCCGTGAGGTCGGGCTCGTGCATCTCGAGCCGCAGCATCGAGCACACGTAGTCGTCGAGACCCTCGTCGTGGAGCACCAGCGGGATCTCGTAGAGCGTGTCGGCGTCGACGGCCGAGACGATGCCCCGCTCGGGCACGTCGCAGAGCTGGCTGATCTTCTCCTTGAGCCGGGTCGGGATCGGCCGGTCGGAGCGGCACACGATGGCGTCGGGCTGGATGCCCCGGCTGCGCAGCTCGGTGACGGAGTGCTGGGTCGGCTTGGTCTTCTGCTCCCCCGACGGGCCGATGAACGGCACCAGCGTCACGTGGATGTAGAAGACGTTGTCGCGGCCGACGTCCTTGCGGAACTGTCGGATCGCCTCGAGGAACGGGAGGATCTCGATGTCGCCGACCGTGCCGCCGACCTCGGTGATCACGACGTCGACGTCCTCGGTCGCGAGCGAGAGGATGCGGTCCTTGATCTCGTTCGTGATGTGCGGGATCACCTGCACCGTGTCGCCGAGGTACGCGCCGTGACGCTCCTTGGCGAGCACCGACTGGTAGATCGAGCCGGTGGTGGCGTTGCTCTTGCGGTTGAGCGGCACGTCGACGAAGCGCTCGTAGTGCCCGAGGTCGAGGTCGGTCTCGCCGCCGTCGTCGGTGACGAACACCTCACCGTGCTGGAACGGGTTCATCGTCCCGGGATCGACGTTGATGTACGGGTCGAGCTTCTGGAGCGTCACGCGCAGACCGCGACTCTTGAGCAGGCGTCCGAGCGACGAGGCCGTGAGCCCCTTGCCCAGACTCGACGCGACCCCACCCGTCACGAAGATGTGCTTCGTCAACCCGGTACCTCCGCCTCCGCTCGCGGGCGCGACGGTTGCTCGGCACGGAGTGCACCGGTCCGATCGCGCCACCTGCTCACGGGAGGTCGACGGTACCATGTGACTCCCTGTCCACCGGTGATCGGTCGTACCGATCCACCGACATCGGTGAAGCTGGAGCGTCTCATCCGCCCGACCCGGACATCATCTTGGCGCTGGTGGCCGGATGTGGTGCTGCTCGCGCTCGGCGCGCTCCTGGTGCGGGTGCCGTCACTGCTCGCGCCGACCCAACTCGGCTACGACGACGGCGGCTACGGCCTCGCCGCGATCGCGATGCGCGAGGGCTTCGAGCCGTTCCGGGACATCTTCTCGCCCCAGGGCCCGCTCTTCCTCCCGCTGGTGCACGTGGCCGACCGCGTCGGTCTCTCCCATCTGAACGCGCCCCGGCTGCTCCCGGTGCTCGCCGGCATCGTCGTCACGCTGGCCGTCTACGCGATCGGCGTGCAGACGATGGATCGCGGGCGGGCGCTGCTCGCCGCCGGCCTGGCGGCGGTCAGCGGGGTCCTGCTGTGGACCACCGGTCCGCTCACCGGCGACGGTCCCGCCGCCGCGTTCGCCACCACGGCCGTGGCGGTCGCGGTCGCGTACCGCGCCCGGCCGTCGTGGGGACGCGTCATCGCGATCACGGCGCTGGCCGGTGCCGCGGTCTCCACCAAGAGCCTGCTCGTCGGCCCCGCGCTCGTGGTGGCGTGGGTCCTCGTCGCCACCCGGCGCCGGTGGCTGCACGTCGTGCTGGTCCCCGTGGGCGCCTTCGCGATCGTGGCTGCGCTCTCGCTCCCGTGGGGCGTCCAGAACGTCCTCGACGACTACGTCCGCTACCACCTGGACAAGACGACGAATCGCAAGCCGGGAGCCAACTTCTCGAAGCTCTGGCACACCTACCTGCGACGCGACACGTTCCTCACCGCGCTGGCGATCCTCGCCGCCGTCACCGCGCTCTGGCACCGTTTCGGTCGCTCCCACGACAGCAAACGCGACAGAGTCGCGGTTGATGACGGCGGCGGCGGGGCGGAACCCACCCGGTTCCTCTGGTGGTGGGCCGGGATCGCGTTCGTGGTGCTCCTGCTCCAGGACCCGATGTTCCGCAACCACCTTGCCGCGCTCGTCGCCCCGGCCGCCCTGCTGGTCGCCCGCTACCGCCCGCCGTGGCGGGTCGTGGCCGTCGCCGGTCTCGTGACGCTCCCGTTCCAGGCCGTGTTCCTCCGACCCCTCCTGCTGCCCCACGACTTCACCGGCCCGACCGCAGAGGTGGTCGACGCGTTGCGGGCGATGCCGGCCGGGTCCTGGGCGCTGTCGGACGAGCCGGGTCTCGTCTGGCGGGCCGGACACGCGACCGATCCCTTCTTCGTCGACGCCTCGGTGCTGCGCATCGAGAGCGACGTCGCCCCGATCCGCATCACCCCCGACCGCGTGGTCCGCGCCGCGGCGCGTCCGCGCGTCTGTGCGGTCGTGATCACGTCGCGTGAGCGCTTCGGCTCGTGGCCCGACCTGCCCGCTCGGCTCGAGCGCCTCGGCTACCGGCGCACCGTCGACCTCGATGCCGATCGGGACGCGACGCCGGATGCCGACGACCGACTCGGCCTCTGGCAGCGCGTGGAGTGCCGGCCGTGAGCCGCGCCACGCGCGACAGCTTCATCGTGGGCGTCGTCGCGCTGCTCGTGCGGCTGCCCGCGTTCTTCGCGCCGCAGTCGCTCGGCTTCGACGACGGGCAGTTCGCGATGTCCGTGATCGCGATGCGTCACGGCGGCCTGCCCTTCCGCGACGTGTTCTCGTCGCAGGGTCCCCTCTTCCTCCCGATCGCCTGGCTCGGCGACCTCCTCACGTTCCGGACGATCGACTCGCCGCGCGCCGCGTCGGTGCTGGCGGGCGTGGCGCTCGCCGTGCTCGTGCTGCACGTCGGGCGTCGGATCACCACCCCGCGGGCCGCCCGCCTCGGGGCGCTGCTCGTCGCGCTCAGCGGCTCGGTGCTCTGGACGACGGCCCCACTCACGTCCGACGGCATCGGCGCCGCGTTCACCGTCGGAACCGCGCTGGCCGGGGTCGTCTACTGGGCCAAGCCGTCGCTGCGGCGCGCCATCGTCGTGGGGGTGCTCGCCGGCGCTGCGCTGGCGGTCAAGAGCCTCCTCGTGATCCCCGGCCTGACCGCGGCGGCGCTGTGGGTGCTCCTGCGCCGGCGGGTCCGCGACGTGGTCGCGGTCCCGGCGGTGGCGGCCGTCGTCGTCCTCCTCGCATCGTTGCCCTGGGGCCTCGGCCGGGTCTACGACCAGTACGTCCGCTACCACACCGACGCGGTCGCCGACCGGCCGGTCGCCGCGAACCTGCACAAGCTCGTGTCGACGTTCGTCGAGCGCGACGCGCCGCTGCTCGCCGCCGGGGTCGTGGCCCTGCTCGTGGTGGTCGCGCTCGTCGCCCGCCGTCGCCGTGCGCCCGAAGACGCGACGGGCGGGACCGACCCGGTCTCGCCCGCCGACGGTCGCGCGCGTGCGCCCTGGTTCCCCGTGGCGGTGTGGCTGATCCTCGCGCTCGTCGTCGTGCTCACGGAGTCGCCGATGTGGCGCAACCACGTGGCCCACGTGGTGGTGCCCTTCGCCCTGCTCGTCGCGGTGGCGCTCGGCCTCGGTGCGGCGACGGAGCGGTACGTCGCGGTGGCGGCCGTCATCGCGGTCCTCGTCGCGCCGTGGAGCGTCGTGCACCTCGGGGAGCTCCTCCGCCCGCTCGAGCCCTCGGGGAACACCGCCCGCCTCGAGCAGCGGCTGCGCGACCTGCCGAGGGGTGCGCTCGCGATCAGCGACACTCCCGGGCTCGTGTGGCGCGCGGGGCGGAGAGTTCCGAACCGCTACGTCGACGTCTCCATCCTGCGCATCACGTCGCCGACGCCGTCGCTCCGGCTCACCGAGGACGACATCGTGCGCGACGCCCGGCGACCGGACGTGTGCGCCGTGGTCCGGTGGTCGGCGAAGCGCTTCACCCACTTCCCCGCGCTGGGGCGTCGGCTGCGCGCCGAGGGCTACCGACCCGAGCTGCGGCGTCCGCACTCGCCCGAGGTGCTGTGGCGCAAGGTCAGGTGCCGACCGGAGGGACCCGGCCGAGCCGATCGAACCACCGCAGCGGGGGCACCCGTTCGATCACCCGGCTGAACGACACGACCTCCGACAGCAGGTTGAGCGCGATCAGCACGACCAAGATCACGTTGCGCGACGTGCGCGAGCACTCCAGCACCACCACCAGTCCCAGCACCCCGCCGAGCACGTTCGCACCGGTGTCGCCGAGCATCACCCGCTCGCGCAGGTCGTCCGGCAGCACGCCGAGGACCGCGCCCATCAGGGGCGCGACCGCGACCCCGACCGGTCCGGCGCCCGCCACGAAGGCCAGCGGCGCGTAGGCGACGAGTGAGTACTTGATCACCCGCCCCGGCGCCCGGTCGAGCAGGTTGGCGAGGTTCGCGGCGAGGGCGATCAGCACCGCGTCGGCGAACAGTCGTTGCCACGTGACGAATCCGGGCGCCGCGGCGAGCACGAGCGCGATCGCGGCGCCGCCCAGGAGCTTGAGCATCCCGCTCGTGAGACGCCCGTGCGCCAGGGCCCGGAAGTGACCGACGAAGCCGCGGTCCTCACCACCGAGGACGTCGTCGAGGAATCCCAGCAGCCCGAAGCCGAACGCGGCGAACAGCACCAGCGGCCGGGCCGCGTTCGCGCCCGGCTCGTCGCCGAGCCCGATCGCGCCGAGCCCGGAGCGGGCCGCCTCCACGATGAGCACGGCCATGACGAGGAGCAGCCCGGCCGCGGTGAAGATGACCCGACCGCGGTAGTTGACCCGCTCGAGCGCCGGCGCCTCCACGAGCTCCCGGCCGGAGACCAGCAGGAACCGCACCGCGAGGAAGCCCACGATCCATGCCACGACCACCGCCACCCGGGCAGTCTTGCCGCGCGCCGGCGCGCGACCGCGGAGGGGCGAGCTCGCCTACCGCGCGACCGGGCTCGTGACGACGTTCGCGGGGACCGACTGATCACGGCCGAGGCCGTAGTTGCCGACCGCGCCGGTACCGAGTTGGGCGAGCGCGAGCGTGGCCGCGACGCGGCCTTCCACGCGGTCGACGTCGTCGATCGTGCTGAGGTGGCCCCGCAGCGCGTCGTCGCCGGCGATCTCGTCGATCCACACGTCCCGCTCGGTGACCTCGCCGTTCGCGTCGAACACCTCGCCGACCGCGAGCGCGGCCCGCACGTCGACCATCCCCGCCGCGAGCGCCGGCGTCGTGTCGGGCGGCACCGAGCTCTCCGGGCCACCGAGCACCAGGGTGCGGGCCACGGCACCGTCGAAATCGGCGGCTGCTGGCGTGGCGCTGCCGGACGCGCCCGACAGCGTGACGAAATTCGCGTCGGCGAGCTTGGTGAGCACGTCGTCGGTCAGGGGCGCGGTGGACGCCAGCCGCCGCCCGAGCACTCCCGCGCCACCGGTCCGCAGCGGTGCGGGGGCGCGGTTCGTGAGGCCGGTCGCGTCGCGGAACGCGCTGCGCTGCGCCGGATCGCTGAGCTTCCACGTCTCCTCGAGCCACACCACGCCCGGCACCGTCGCGCCGGCCTGGCGCAGGAGGTCGGCCTGGCGGTCGACCGTCGCGCCGTCGATGCCGCGCTCGGCGACGAGGTCGATGCGCACGCCGGTCAGCGAGCGGCCCACGGCGTACCCCGCGGTCTCGTCGATGTACTTCGCCTGGTTCCCGTTGTCGGCCGAGAGGCGTGCGTTCTCCTCGTGCTCGAGATCGGCGTTGTGCTGGACCCGGTCGATGCGGCCCTGCAGGTTGTCGATCACGCCGCGACCCACGAACGTGGCGCCCATGACCGTGCCGATGGCGATCGCGAGGAAGATCGCGATGATCGACACCACGTGGAATCGGAAGTTGACCATTGGGGGGCGTGGGCTCCGGCGGCGTCGGGGTCAGTGGGTGATCGAGTACCAGAGGTCGTCGAGGGTGAGGCGGATGCCGTCCAGGTACGTGTGGATCGGCTGGGCCACGAGCCCGATGACGATGATCGTCACGAGCGCGGCGAGGACGAGCACGAGGATGTCGCGTCGACGAACGCGGCCCTCGTACAGGCGGTGGACGCCCTTCGCGTCCACGAGCACCGGACCGAGCCGCAACCGGGTCAGGAACGTGGAGGACATCCCCCGCCGACCCTTGTCGAGCATCTCCACCATCGTCGAGTGCGTGCCGACCGCGACGATGAGCGACGCGCCCGCCTCGTAGGCGAGCAGCATCGCGACGTCCTCGCTCATCCCCTCGGCGACGAACTCCCGGTACTCCTTGCCGGGGGTGAAGCCCATGGCCTCGAGGTTCTCACGTCCGGGCGCCCGCCCGTCGGGGTGCACGTGGTGCAGGAGCTCCGCACCGCAGCGCACCGCGCCGTCGCTCAGGGAGTCGAAGTCGCCGATGATGATGTCGGGCTTGAACCCGATGTCGAGCAGGGCGTCCGCCCCGCCGTCCACACCGATGAGCACCGGCTCGTACTCGCGCAGGTAGGGCTTCAGCGCCTTCAGGTCCGTCTGGTAGTCGTGCCCGCGCACCACCACCATCGTGTGGCGGCCCTTGAACTTCGCCCGGAGCGGCGGCAGCACCAGCGGCTCGAAGGTGATCTTCGCCTCTTCGCGGATGTACTCGAGCGTGTTCGCGGCGAACCGCTCGAGCTCGTCGCCGATGTTCGCGCGCGCCGCCTCCATGGCCTCGGTGACGTCGTCGACGCCGCGCACCCGTCCCCGCGCGATCTCACGGAGGTTGATGGAGACGACGCCGTCCGGCTCGACGTGGACGGTCGCGCCCTCGACGATGTCCATCACCGCCGGCCCGAGGTCGTCCACGAGCAGGATGCCGGCTTCCACGAGGCGGATCGGACCGCCGTTCGGATAGCGGCCGGTGATCGACGGCGCTGCGTTCAGCACCGCACCGACGCCCGCCCCGATGAGACCCTCCGCGGCGACGCGGTCGATGTCGGCATGGTCGATCACCGCGATCTCGCCGAGCTGCATCCGCTTGGTGAGGTCCTTCGTGCGGCGGTCCACCCGCGCCACCGCCTCGACCGCCACCCGCGGCTGCGCGGGTCGGACCGCGTGCTTCCTCATGACCCGGCGTCGCTCATGCCCCGACGCCGCGCTCGGCGTCGGCGCGGCCCAGCAGCTCCTCGGCGTGGCGGCGCGCGTGGTCGGACGACTCGACACCCGCCAACATCCGTGACAGCTCGGTCACCCGGTGCTCCCCGCCGACGACCTCGGCCCGCGCGACCGTACGGCCGCCGCGGTCCCCCTTGCGGACCACCACCTGGGTCCGGGCACAGGCCGCGACCTGCGCCAGATGGGTGACGCAGAGTACCTGCGCGTCCCGTGAGAGTTCGGCCAGGGCCCGTCCGACCGCCGCCCCGGCCTCGCCGCCGATGCCCGCGTCCACCTCGTCGAAGACGAGCATCCGGCCGCCCGACGCCGGGGTGCCGGCGCCGCCGGCCGGGTCGGGCCGGTCGCGCCCGACCGTCGCCACGCGGACCGCGAGGAGCGCACGGGCGAGCTCGCCCCCCGACGCCACCTTCGCCAGCGGATTCGGCGGCTCACCCGGGTTGGCCGCGAGCAGCATCGTGACGTCGTCGGCGCCGTCCTCCCCCGGCTCGGTCGGCGTGACCTCCACACCGATCCACGCGCCCGGCATGGCGAGCGCGGCGAGCTCGGCCGTGACCGCGGCGGCGAACGGCTCGGCGGCGGCCAGACGGACGGCGCGCAGCTCGCCGGCCGCCCGGTCGAGACGGCTCCGCGTCGCGTCGCGCCCCGCTTCGAGCTCGGCGACGCGCGCATCGTGCCCGCGCAGCGCGTCGAGGCGGGAGGCGGCCTCGGTCCGGAAGGCCACGACCTCGGCGAGGTCGGCGCCGTACTTGCGGCCGAGGTCGCGGAACAGCTGCCGCCGCACGCGGATCGCGTCGAGCCGCTCGGGGTCGTCGACCACGTCGTCGTGGGTCGCGAGGAGCTCGTGCGCGACATCGGATGCATCGGCCTGCAACCCGCGCAGGCGCGCCTCGAGCGGAGCGAGCGGCGCGCGTCCTCCGAGGGCGGCGATGGCGGACCCCAACGCATCGACCACCCGCGCGTCGAGGGTGTCGTGCGCGTCGCGCAACGCGTCGCGGATGCCGACCGCGTCGGCGAGGCGCTGCTCCTCCTCGTCGAGCCGGGCGTCCTCGTCCGGGTCCGTGAGCTCCGCCGCGTCGATCTCGGCGACCTGGAACTCGAGCAGCGCGATCTCGCGCGCCCGCATCCGGGTGTCGCCACCGAGCCGATCGAGCTCGGCCTCGATCCCGGCGAGCTCGGCGCGCACGACCCGGTACGTTGCGAGCGCCGCTGCGGCCGGCGCACCCGCGAAGCCGTCGAGGATCCGTCGCTGCGCCACCGGCGACAGCAGCGCCTGGTACGCGTGCTGCGCGTGGAGATCGAGGAGCTCGACCCCGCGGGCGGCGAGCTCGGTCGCCGTGGCCAGCCGGCCGTCGACGTACGCGCGGCTGCGCCCGTCGCGCGGCACGACGCGTGCGAGCACCACCTCGGTCCCGCACGCGTCCTCGAAGCGGCCCTCGACCCTCGCCTCGGCCGCGCCGTCACGCACCAACGTGGTGTCGGCCCGCTCGCCGCCGAGGAGCGCGAGCGCGCCGGTGATCAGCGTCTTGCCCGCTCCGGTCTCACCGCTGATCGCGGTGAGACCCGGCCCGGTGAGCAGGTGGACCTCCTCGATGATGCCGAGGTTCTCGATGCGCAGCTCCACCAACATCGCGCTACACACCCCGTGCCGCCGGGACGCCACGCGCCGTGCGCGCACCACCCCGACCCGAGACTCCGGCCCCGGACACGGATCGAAGCGGCACGGTCACCCCCGTGCCGCCGGGACGCCACGCGCCGGCGCGTACCACCCCGACCCGAGACTCCGGCCCCGGACGCGGATCGAAGCGGCACGGTCATCGGTCCGCGAGGCCGAACTTGGCCTTGAGGATCTGGTGGAAGTCGCGCGGCTCCAGGGTGATCATCCGCGCCGGGTGCGGACCGCAGCCGCAGCGCACCACCGCTCCGGGCTCGAGCTCGCCGACCTCCCGTCCGTCGACCGTGAGCACCGCCGGCCGTTCGGTCACGTGCAGCTCGAGCGAGTCGGTGTCGTCGAGCACCAGCGTGCGATCGAACAGCATGTGCGGCGACACCGGCGTCATCAACAGGCACGCGAGACGCGGCGACACGATCGGACCGCCGACCGAGAACGAGTACGCCGTCGACCCGGTCGGCGTGGCCACGATCACGCCGTCGGCCGCGTAGCTCGTGAACGGCGCGCCGTTGATGACGACCTCGAAGCGCACGAGCCGTCCGGGGTTCGGCTTCTCCACCACGGCCTCGTTCAGCGCGGTCCACGTCCCGCCGGCGGGACCGGTCGAGGACACGCGGACAGCGAGCACCGTGCGCTCGCTCACCGAGAAGTCGCCCGTGCGGAGGCGCTCGAGCGCGTCGTCGAGCTCACCGGGATCGACGCCGGTGAGATAGCCCATCTGCCCGCAGTTCACGCCCAGGACCGGGACGTCGGCGTCGGCCACGAGGTCGACGGTCCGCAGCATCGTGCCGTCACCACCGAACGACAGGATCGCGTCGAACGACGCGTCCACCGTCGCGCCGTCGTCGCCGATGGTGACGGTCTCGATGTCGTGCCCACGGGCCCACGTGCGCGTGTGGTCGACGAGGTCCGCCGCCTCGGCGCGATCGGGGTGCGCGACGAGGCCGAGCCGCCGAACGGGGTTCACGCCACCACCTCCGGCTCGGTCGGCGCGACGAGGTCGAGGGCCGCGACGCCGACCGGGGTGCCGGTGCGGGCCGCGGACGCGAGGAACTCCACGTTGCCGTCGGCGCCCGTCAACGGCGAGCGCACGACCGCGGAGACGACGAGCCCCGCGTCGGCGAGCCCCTCCACCACCTCGCCGAGCACCGCGCGGCGGACCGCCGGGTCGCGGACCACGCCACCGCGGCCGAGGCGGGCTCGGCCCGCCTCGAACTGGGGCTTCACGAGCAGCACGAACCGAGCGGTCGGAACCGTGAGACGCAGCAGCGCGGGCGCGACCGTCCGCAATGAGATGAAGGACAGGTCGGCCACCGCCAGCTCGGCCGGGCCGCCGGGCAGCTCCTCGAGGTGGCGGAGGTTCGTGCGCTCCATGACCACCACCCCGGGATCGTTCCGCACCGACCAGGCCAGCTGACCGTGGCCGACGTCGACCGCGACCACGGGCTCGGCCCCACGCTGGCGGAGGCAGTCGGTGAAGCCCCCGGTCGACGCGCCCGCGTCGAGTGCCCGGCGACCGCGCACGTCGATCGACCAGGCGTCGAGGGCGGCGTCGAGCTTCTCGCCACCGCGCGACACGAATCGGGGCGGGTCGCCGGCGACCACGACGGACTCCGCCGGCGCGACCTGACGCGACGCGACGGTCGCGGGCGCGCCACCGACGGTCACGAGGCCGGCGTCGATGACCTCGACCGCGCGCGCCCGGCTGGGCACCAACCCGCGTCGCACGAGCTCGGCGTCGAGCCGTCGACGCAAGGGCCTACGACGCCGCGGCCGTCCGGGAGGACGCCGTCGACTTCGTCGTCTTCCTGGCGGACTTCTTCGTGCCTGCGCTCTTCTTGGCGGCCTTCTTCTTGGCCGCCTTCTTGGCGTTCTTCGTGGCCGACTTCGCGGCCGACTTGGTGGCCGCCTTCGTCTGCTTCGCGAGCTTCGACTCGAGCTTGACGAGATCCGCCTTGGTCGCGATGCCGACCGACTGCACCTGCCGCTGGATCTCCTGGCGCACCGCGTCCATCAGCACGTCGGTCCGCCGGCGAGAACCCTCGACCAGGCCGTCGACGAACCCCTGCACCTGGTCCTGCGCGAGCTGGCCCTGCTGCACCAGCTCCTGCGCGCGCTTGCGCGCCTGGCTGCGCGTGAGCGCGACGAACTCCGCGCCCGCGTCGAGGTACTTGTTGAGGTTCGGGGTCTGGGGCATGCCGGCTCCTGGGGTGCGAGGCCCAAACGGTAGCGCCCGACCCCACGGGACCGGGGTACCGATCGCGGCCCCTCAGCCGGTCCGTCCGCCGACGAGACGGCCCACCAGCTCGCCGAGGTCGGCCGCCACCCAGGCCGGTGGCGGGTCCGGGACGGGCTCCGCCGGGTCGTGCCCACCGATGCCGCTCAGCACCATCGCGAAGGGCCAACCGAGCCGCACTGCGAGCGCGCCGTCGGTCGACGGGCGGTCGCCCACCATGATCCCGTCGTCGCCCAGCCGGGCGCGTACCAGTGCGGCGGTGGGTGCCTCCGGCTTGCCCGCCACCTCCGGCGACCGGCCCGACGCCGTCGCGATCGCGGCGACGAGCGATCCGGCACCGGGGAGGACCCGGTGGTCGCCCGGATAGGTGGCGTCCACGTTGGTCGCCACGAACCGCGCACCCGAGCGCAGGGCGGCCGCGGCGCGGTCGAGCCGGGCGAAGTCGAATTCCCGGTGGAACCCACACACGACCGCGTCCACGGGCGCGTCGGGCTCACGGTCGTTGGCGACGGTCTCGTAGCCGGCGTCCACGAGCGCCTCGTCGACACCGGGTCCGCCGCACACCAGGACCCGGGCCCCCGCAGGCAGGTCGACGGCCAGCAACGCGGCCGCCGCCTGCGCGCTCGACAGGACGTCCTCGACCACGCTCGGCACACCGATGCGGGCGAGCTTGGCCAACACGGCACCGGTCGGCTGACTCGAGTTGTTCGTGAGGAAGCACACGCGCCGGCCGGCCGCCCGGAGTGCCGCCACCGCGTCGGCGGCACCGGGGATCGGCGTCTCACCCCTCCAGAGCACGCCGTCGAGGTCGCACACGATCACCGGCTCCACGTCGTCGTCGTCCCCTTCGTCGTCGCGGGCGGTGGCCGTGCCACAATCGCCGGACTTCCACCCGCCGTCCGGTCCGGAGGATCGCCGCCCGTGCCCGAGTTCCGCCCGTTCCGCGGGATCCGATACGCCACCGACGCCCTCGACGCGGTGACCGCGCCACCCTACGACGTCATCGACCCGGCCGAGCGGGACGTCCTGCTCGCGCGCGACCCGCGCAACTCGGTGCAGCTCATCCTGCCGAGCGCCGGTGACGACGCCGGCCTCGACGACGGGGCCGGCTACGCACGCGCCGCGTCCACGATCGACGGGTGGCTCGCCGACGGCACCCTCGTGCGCGACGACGCGCCTGCCTTCTACGCGTACCGCATGACCTACACCGACGACACCGGCGCGCCCCGCCACACCGTCGGCGTGCTCGGCGGACTCGTGCTGCCCGCCGCCGCGGGCGAGGGCGACGTGCTCCCGCACGAGCGGACGCTGCCCAAGGCGAAGTCGGACCGGCTCGCCCTCCTGCGTGCGACGCGCGTGAACCTCGACCCGATCTGGGGCCTCACCCCCGCCACCGGCCTGGCCGCCATCGCGGACCGGGCCCTCCCGCTCGCCAAGACGGTGGACGAGACCGGGGTGACCCACGAGCTCGGCGCCATCACCGACGCCGCCGATCTCGACGCGGTACGGACGATCGTGGCGAACGGTCCGGTCGTGCTGGCCGACGGCCACCACCGGTTCGAGACCGCGATCACCTACCGCGACGAGCGGCGCGGCGAACGGCACGGCCGCCAGCGGCGATGACGCGGTCCTGTGCCTCGTCGTGGAGCTCGCCGAGGACCAGCTCTGGGTCCAGCCGATCCACCGGCTGCTCCACGGCGTCGGATCCGCCACCCGGCTCCGACTCGACGTCGGCGCGCACTGCCGCATCCTCGACGCCGCGCCGAACACACCCGAGACGGTCGCGACCCTCGTCGAGCGGCTCCGCACCCAGGGCGGCGTGGGCCTGGTCGACGCCGAGGGCGTGGCCAGGCTCGTGGCCGACCCCGCGGCGCTCGACGCCGCCCGCGCCGAGCTCGAGCCGGTGCTCGTCGACGTCGCGTCCGCGTGGTTCGAGACCGTGGCGGGCGACGCGCTCGCGGCCTACGACGTCACGTACCGCCACGACGCCGCCGCGGTTGCGGCGATGGTCGCCCGCGGCGACGTCGACGCCGCGATCCTGCTCCCCCCCGTCACGGTTCCCCAGATCCGCGCCGCCGCCGACGCGCGCGTGCGCATGCCGCAGAAGACCACGTTCTTCGCGCCGAAGCCCCGCACCGGTCTGGTGTTCCGCAGCCTCGACGAGTGACACCGAGCCGCTTCGCCGCGATCGGCGAGCCGGAGTCTCAGGTCGGGGTGGTGCGCGCAACCGATACGCACGTCCCGGCGGCTCGGGATGTGTCCGAGCCGCTTCGCCCGCGATCGGCGAGCCGGAGTCTCAGGTCGGGGTGGTGCGCGCAACCGATACGCACGTCCCGGCGGCTCGGGATGTGTCCGAGCCGCTTCGCCCGCGATCGGCGAGCCGGAGTCTCAGGTCGGGGTGGTGCGCGCAACCGATACGCACGTCCCGGCGGCTCGGGATGTGATGGTCAGGCGACGTCCCAGACGGAGCCGGATTCGATGAGGGCGCGCAGGTCACCGGGACCGCGGGTCGCCTGGGCCGCACCGAGCTGGCTCTGCACCTCGGCCTCGTAGGTCGGGCGCTGCACCGCACGGAACACGCCGACGGGCGTCGGGCTCGTCGGCGTCTCCGCGAGTCGTGAGAGCGCGAACGCAACGGTCGGGTCGTGCCGGGTCTCGTCGTGCACGAGCAGCGCGCTCCTCGCCGACGTCGGCCACGGTGACCACCTCGGCCTCGCCGTAGGTGTTGAGGCGCACGCCGTACTCACGCTCGGCGCCGAAGCGCATGGGCTCACCGTGGGTGAGCTGCACGAGCATCTCGGCCCGCTTGTCGCGGCTGGTGATGTGCTCGAACGCGCCGTCGTTGAACACGTTGCAGTTCTGGTAGATCTCCACGAACGCGGCGCCGCGGTGCTCGTGGGCGCGCCGGAAGACCTCCTGCATGTGCTTGCGGTCCATGTCGTGGGTGCGGGCCACGAAGCTGGCCTCGGCGCCGATCGCCACCGAGATCGGGTTGAACGGATGGTCGAGCGAGCCGAACGGCGAGCTCTTCGTGACCTTCCCCACCTCGCTCGTGGGCGAGTACTGCCCCTTCGTCAACCCGTAGATCTGGTTGTTGAAGAGCAGGATCGTCATGTTCACGTTGCGGCGCAGCGCGTGGATGAGGTGGTTGCCACCGATCGACAGGCCGTCGCCGTCGCCCGTGATCACCCAGACGTCGAGGTCGGGTCGGGCCAGCGCCACACCGGTCGCGACGGCGGGCGCGCGACCGTGGATGCTGTGGATGCCGTACGTGTTCATGTAGTACGGGAATCGGCTCGAGCAGCCGATGCCGGAGACGAACACCTGGTTCTCCGGCCGCACGCCGAGCTCGGGCATGAGCAGCTGCACGGCGGTGAGCACCGAGTAGTCGCCACAGCCCGGGCACCAGCGCACCTCCTGGTCGGAGGAGAAGTCCTTGCGCGTGAGCGCCACGGGGTCAGCCATCGATCATCTCCAGGATCTTCGTCTCGATCTCGGCGGCGCGGAACGGGAAGCCCTGCACCTTGGTGAGGCTCTTCGCGTCGACGAGGAACTCGGCCCGCACCAGCTTCGACAGCTGCCCGAGGTTCATCTCGGGGACGAGCACCTTCGGGTAGGCGGCCAGCACGTCGCCGAGGTTCCTCGGGAACGGGTTGAGGTGGGTGAGCTGCGCGGTCGCGACGTGCTTGCCCGCGCCGCGGACGCGTCGGGCCGCGGCCTTGATCGAGCCCCAGGTGCTCCCCCACCCGAGCACGAGCACCTCGGCCGAATCCTCGGGGTCGTCGACCACGAGCAACGGGATGTCGTTCGCGATGCGGGCGATCTTCTCGGCCCGCAGGTGGGTCATGAGCTCGTGGTTCGCCGGCTCGTAGTTCACGTTGCCGGTCCCGTCCTGCTTCTCGATGCCGCCGATGCGATGCATCAGCCCGGGCGTCCCCGGGATCGCCCACGGCCGGGCGAGGGTCGTCTCGTCGCGCACGTACGGCCAGAACTCGGTGCTGCCGTCGGCGTTGAGGTGGTTGGGCTCGGTGGTGAACGGCACCGAGATGTCGGGGAGCTCGTCGACGTCGGGGAACAGCCAGGGCTCGGACCCGTTCGCGTTGTAGCCGTCCGTGAGCACGATCACGGGCGTGCGGTACTTCACTGCGAGCCGCACGCCCTCGAACGCGGCGTCGAAGCAGTGGCTCGGCGACTGCGCGGCCACGATCGGCAGCGGCGCCTCGCCGTGGCGGCCGTACATCGCGAGCATCAGATCGGCCTGCTCGGTCTTGGTGGGCAGGCCGGTGGACGGACCGCCCCGCTGCACGTCGACGAGGATCAGCGGCAGCTCGAGGCTCACCGCGAGCCCGAGCGCCTCGGCCTTCAGATCCACACCGGGACCGCTCGTGGCGGTCACGCCGAGCTGACCCGCGAACGCGCCACCGATGGCCACACCGATCGCGGCGATCTCGTCCTCGGCCTGCATCGTGCGCACACCGAAGTTCTTGTGCTTCGAGAGCTCGTGGAGGATGTCCGAGGCGGGCGTGATGGGGTACGACGCGTAGAGGATCGGCAGCTTGGCCTGCTGGCCGGCGGCGATGAGGCCGTAGGCCAGCGCGACGTTGCCGGTGATGTTGCGGTAGCGCCCGGACGGCAGCGTGGCCGGGTGCACCTCGAACGGAGTCTCGAAGATCTCGGCGGTCTCGCCGAAGTGGTAGCCGGCCTTGAAGGCCGCGAGGTTCGCGTCGCGCACCATCGCGTTCTTGGCGAACCGCTCACCGATCCACTCGATGACCGCGTCGACGGGTCGGGAGTACATCCACGAGATCAGGCCCAGCGCGAAGAAGTTCTTCGACCGCTCGGCGTCGCGCGGCTTGGCGCCGGTCTCCTTGGCCGCCTCGACCGTGATGGAGGTCATCGGCACCGGGTACACGGTGAACGCGGCCAGCGAGTCGTCGTCGAGCGGGTTCCCGACGTAGCCGGCCTTCTCGAGGTTGCGGGGCTCGAACGCGTCGGTGTTGACGATGATCGAGGCGCCGGGCGCGAGGTCGCCGATGTTCGCCTTCAGCGCGGCGGGGTTCATCGCGACGAGGAGGTTGGGTACGTCGCCCGGGGTCACGATGTCGAAGTCGGCGATGTGGACCTGGAAGCTCGACACCCCGGCGATGGTGCCGGCGGGCGCCCGGATCTCGGCCGGGTAGTTCGGCAGGGTCGCGAGATCGTTGCCGAAGGCGGCGCTCACGTCGGTGAAGCGATCTCCGACGAGCTGCATCCCGTCGCCGGAATCACCGGCGAACCGGATGACGACCCGCTCCAGGCTCTCCGGCCGGCGGGTCGCCGATGTCGTGTCGGTCACGTGACCTCGTTTCGCCCCCCGGGAACCGGCCGTCGCCACCCGGGCCCGTCCGCCCGGGAGAGGCGGTCCGACCGACGGTCCGGGCGGGGGCACCCGGTCCGATTGGCGGTGAGAACGTTGGAGTTGTCGGCAGCCCCGATGGGCGCCGTCGCTCGTTCGCCGGTGACGACGGTGCTCCGACGGCCGAACGGGGCGAGTTTACCGGGCTGCGGGCGCGGTGACGGTCATCTGCTCCGATCGTGTGGGCGAGCACGACCACTACGCTCCGCCGCCGATGACGGCGGCCGGACACCCGTGGTTCGTGCTCGCGTGCGACCACCGTCGCCCGCACCTCGCGGCGCTGCTCGATCGCGACGCGGAACCCGGCCCGGCGGACCGGCCGACGATCGTCGCGGCCAAGGAGACGATCGTCGCCGGGTTCGAACAGGCGGTGGCCGACGGCGTCGACCCGCACGCGGCCGGGCTGCTCGTCGACGAGGAGTACGGCGCCGACACCGCCCGGGCGGCGCTGGCGGCGGGTCGGAATGTGGTGCTGCCCGTCGAGGCGTCGGGTCTCGACCACTTCGCGCTCGCCGACCCCGGCATCGTCGATCGTGTCCTCGCGCTCGACCCGACGGCGGTGAAGGCGCTCGTGCGCTTCAACGTGGACGGCGACCCGACCCGGAACGAGGCCTCGGTGACCACGCTGCTGGGGCTGCAGCGCCGCCTGGCGGACCACCGCACGGACCTGATGCTCGAGGTGATCGTTCCACCCACCCCGGACCAGCTCTCGGCCGCGGGTGACACCGAGACCTTCGTCCGGACGGCGCGGGCCCCACTCGTGGCTCGCGCGGTGACCCACCTGCTCGAGGCGGGCCTCGAGCCCGGCCTCTGGAAGGTCGAGGGCATCGACCGTCCCGACGACGCCGCTGCGATCGCCGACGCGGCCCGTGCCGGGGGCCGCGCGACCGGGCTCGTGGTGCTCGGCGCCGGCGCGCCACTGGCGCGCGTCGACGCCTGGCTGCGGGTCGCGGCCGGCACACCCGGCTTCGTCGGGTTCGCGGTGGGCCGCAGCCTCTGGTGGCAGGAGATCCGGGATCTGCTCGCCGGGCGACGCGACCGGGACGCGACGGTGGGCGCGATCGCGACGAACTTCCGGCACGCCGTCGACGTGTACACGGCCGCTTGACCCGGCGCGGTGCGGTCGGGCTCAGCCCGCGAGCTCACCGAGCGACTCCCGGATCCGGCGGGCGAACGCCCCGACCTGACGCCTGCCGGGCCGCGCGACGAAGGACGCCTCGACGTCGACCCGGCTGCCGGTGGCCGCGCCCGCCCGGTAGAAGCGACGACGGACGGCGCCCAGCACGAGCAGCTCGTCGCCCTGCGCGAGGTCGGCGAGCCAGGCCGGTGGATCCCAGACCGTGATCGGGACGGACGTCACGGTGCCGTCGACCGGGGTGCGGACGGCGAGGTTCGCGACCTCGGTGCCGGACGGGAGCGTGCGGCAATCGGGTGCGGACGAGAGTGCGCCGCGGACGACGGCGAGATTGAGCTCCACGGGAGCCTCCCCAACGGTGGGACGAACGACGAGGGGGAAGCGTCGGACGAGCGTCGCCGACCCTACGCCGCGGGTGTGACACCCGACGCGGGCCCGCCCGGGGTCAGCCGAGCGCGGCGAGCCGTTCGGC
>CAVWPR010000009.1:0-35628 GCA_963756815.1 uncultured Acidimicrobiia bacterium | reverse complement strand
CCGAGGCGATCCGGCTCGTGTGGGCGCACGCCTTCGAGCTCGCGGCCGTGATCGTCGACCGCTCGTGCAGGGTGCCGCCGGATGCAGCTCTGCGCACCAGAGGATCTCGCCGTGCTGGCGGACGCGTGCCGCGCCCACGACGTCCTCCTCATCTGCGACGAGATCGCGACGGGCTTCGGTCGCACCGGCACGCTCTTCGGTGCGAGCGGGCGGGGATCCGCCCCGACCTCCTCTGTCTCGGCAAGGGCATGACCGCCGGCTACCTGCCGATGTCGGCGACGGCAGCGTCCGGCGAGGTCTTCTCGGCGTTCCTCGGGCCGGACCTGTCGGAGAAGACCCTGTACCACGGTCACTCGTACAGCGGGAACGCGGTCGGGGCCGCGGTCGCGCTCCGCCACCTCGAGCTGCTCGACGCGTGGACGTCCTCGCCAACGTGCAGGACCGGTCGAACGAGCTGGCCGACCTGCTCGACGATCGCATCGCACCCCTCCCGCAGGTCCGCGAGACGCGCCTGCGCGGTCTGATGGGCGGTGTCGACCTGGCGCCACCGCGCGCCGACCTGCGCTGGGGCCGGAAGGCCAGCGCCGGCGCGGTGCGGCGCGGGGTGCTGCTGCGGCCGATCGGCGACACGGTGATCCTGATGCCACCGCTGACCATCACCTCGGAGGAGCTGCACACGACCGTGCGCGCGCTCGACGACTCGATCACCGAGCTGGACGTCGACGGATGACCTCACTTCGTCGCGCTCGTCGTCGTGATCACGACCACTTCGGTGCCACAGCGCGGGTCGCGGAGCCGTGACGCCGGCGGCGGACTGGGACGACTGGGCGGCGGCCGAGACCACGAGCGTGCGCGCCGCGGGGCAGTGGCGGGCGCCGCGGATCTCGATGCCGCCGGGCGCGTCGGGACGCTCGCGCCCGACAGCCGACCGGTGGTGGAGTTCGCGTCCAACGACTACCTCGGGCTCACCCAGCATCCGAAGGTCGTGGCCGCCGCGCACGACGCGCTCGACCGCTGGGGTGCCGGGTCCGGCGCGGCGCGGCTCATCGTCGGGAGCCGCCCGGTGCACACCGGCTCGAGCACGCGCTGGCCGAGTGGAAGCAGGCGGAGGCGGCGGTGCTGTTCCCCACGGGCTTCGCGACGAATCTCGGCGTGCTCACCACGTTCGCCGGCCCCGACGTGCTCGTGTGCTCCGACGAGCTGAACCACGCGTCGATCATCGACGGCACCCGCCTGGCGCGCGCCGAGGTCGCGGTGTACCCCCACCGCGACCTCGACGCCCTCGCCGGACTGCTCGATCGCGCAGCGGGTCGGCGGGTGCTGGTCGTCACCGACACGGTCTTCTCCATGGACGGCGACGTCGCCGACGTCGACACGACCATCAACCTCTGCCACGACCGTGGCGCGCTGCTCGTCATGGACGAGGCCCACGCCGTGCTCGGCCCCGACCCGGCGATCGAACCGGACGCGCCGGTGCTGCGAGTGGGGACGCTGTCGAAGACGCTGGGCTCGCTCGGCGGGTTCGTCGCCGGTCCACGGTGGCTCACCGACCTCGTCGTCAACCGGGCCCGCCCGTACATCTTCACGACCGCGTCGACCCCGGCCGACGCGGCGGCTGCGCTGGCTGCCGCCGAGATCGTTCGCAGCCAGGAGGGTGACGACCTGCGGGCGCGACTTCGCGGCAACGTCGACCAGCTGCGCGCCGGGCACCCGTCGCCGATCGTGCCGGTGCCGTGCGGCGACGAGCAGCGAGCGCTCGACCTCGCGGCGGCGCTGCTGGAGCGGGGCCTGCTCGTCCCGGCGATCCGGCCGCCCACGGTGCCGCGGGGCACCGCACGACTGCGCGTCGCACTGTCGGCCGCCCACACCCTCGACCACGTCCGCGCGCTGCGCGCCGCGCTCGACGAGCTCGCGCCGGATCGATGACCACCGTCTTCGTCACCGGAACCGGCACCGAGGTCGGCAAGACCTGGATCCTGGTCCGGCTGCTCACCGAGCTGCGCGGTCGCGGACACCGCGTCGTCGCGCGCGAAGCCGGCGCAGTCGTTCGCACCCGACGAGCTCGGCGGGACCGACGCCGAGCTGCTCGCGGCGGCCACCGACGCGTCGGCCTCGGCGGTGTGCGCCCACCACCGTTGGTACGCGGTGCCGATGGCGCCACCGATGGCCGCCGACATGCTCGGGCTCCCTCCGTTCACCGTCGCCGAGCTCGCGCGCGAGATGGCGCAGGACGGCGTCGGCCCGGCGTCGGTCTTCGTCGAGGGCGCGGGCGGGCCCCGGTCGCCGATCGCGTCCGACGGCGACAACGTCGACCTCGCGGCGCGGTCGGCGCGCAGCTCGCGATCCTCGTGGCCGATGCCGGGCTCGGCACCATCAACGCGGTGCGGATGAGCGTCGACGCCCTGACCGGCTTCGACACCCTCGTGGTCCTGAACCGCTTCGATCCCGGCGACGACACCCACGTCGCCAATCGGCAGTGGCTCGGCGCCGCCGGCTACCAGGTCCTGACATCCGTGGTCGATCTGGCCGACCGCATCGAGGAACGACTTCCGTAGTTCCAACGCCTTTTGGCCGCTGAATCCACGGAAGATGCGACGCTCGGCGATGGAATCCCTTGCACCGAGGCGCGGGCCTCGCCAGACTGGCGCAGGAGCCAGCATGCCACGCCGAGACCGAGACGCCGCCGACCGCACCACCCCGCTCGTCATCGACGACGTGGACAAAGCCATCGTGGAGGCGCTCCAGGAGGACGGCCGGCTCCCCTACACCCGGCTCGCGAAGCAGGTCGGCCTGTCGGAGGCCGCCGTGCGCCAGCGCGTCCAGCGGCTGATCGAGTCCGGCGTCATGCAGATCGTCGCGGTCACCGACCCGGCGATGCTCGGGTTCCGTCGCAACGCGATGGTCGGCCTGGAGGTCGAGGGCGACCTCCGCACCGTCGCGCACGACATCGCCGAGATCCCCGAGGTCAGCTACGTCGTCGTCGTCAGCGGATCGTTCGATCTCCTCATGGAGGTCGTGTGCGAGGACGACGACCACCTCCTCACCCTGCTGAACGACAAGGTCCGAGCCATCCCCGGCGTGCGGCGCACCGAGACCTTCACCTACCTCCGCCTCTTCAAGCAGACCTACGCATGGGGCACCCGATGAGCCAACCAGGAGCACGACGAAGGTGACCGACCGGTTCGACATCGACGATCTCAACGAGAAGGCGCGGAAGCACCTGTGGATGCACTTCACGCGCCTCGGCTCCTACCAGAAGAAGGAGATCCCGATCATCGCCCGCGGGAAGGGCTGCTACCTCTGGGACGCCCACGACAAGCGCTACCTCGACGCGCTGTCGGGGCTCTTCACCGTGCAGCTCGGCCACGGCCGCGAGGACCTCGCGGTCGCGGCGCAGCGGCAGGCGAGCACCTTGGAGTACTTCCCGATCTGGAGCTACGCGCACCCGCCGGCGATCGAGCTCGCGGCGACCCTCGCCGGCCTCGCGCCCGGTGATCTCAACCGCGTGTTCTTCACCACCGGTGGCTCGGAGGCCGTCGAGTCGGCGTGGAAGCTGGCGCGGCAGTACTTCCGCGCCAAGGGCGAGGGCCAGCGGTACAAGGTCATCGCCCGCGAGACCGCGTACCACGGCACCACGATGGGCGCGCTCGCCATCACCGGCGTGCCGTCGCTGCGGGCACCGTTCGAGCCGCTGACACCCGGCACGAGTCACGTCCCGAACACCAACCGGTACCGCCACCCGCTCGGCAAGGACGACGCCGCGTTCTGCGACTGGCTCACGCAGTCGATCGAGGATCGGATCCTGTGGGAGGGACCCGAGACCGTCGCCGCGGTCTACCTCGAGCCGGTGCAGAACGCGGGCGGGTGCTTCGTGCCGCCCGAGGGCTACTTCGCGAAGGTGCGCGAGATCTGCGACCGGTACGGCGTGCTGCTCGTGTCCGACGAGGTGATCTGCGCGTTCGGACGGCTCGGTGAGATGTTCGGCGCGGAGCGGTACGGCTACCTGCCCGACATGATCACCTGCGCCAAGGGGCTCACGAGTGGGTACTCCCCGCTCGGCGCGGTGATCTGCCGCGACCACCTCGCCGAGCCGTTCCTCGAGGACGCGGCGAGCTTCCTCCACGGCATCACCTTCGGCGGCCACCCGGTGAGCTGCGCGGTCGCCACCAAGAACCTCGAGCTGTTCGAGGAGGAGGGCATCCTCGAGCACGTGCGCGCCAACGAGGCAGGGCTGCGCGAGCGCATCGAGGGACTGCGCGACATCCCCATCGTCGGCGACGTCCGCGGCGCGGGCTACTTCCTCGCGCTCGAGCTCGTCGCGGATCCCGAGACCGAGGCCCACTTCTCGAAGGAGCAGGGCGAGGCGATGCTGCGCGGATTCCTCTCGCCGATGCTCTTCGACGAGGGCCTGATCTGTCGCGCCGACGACCGCGGCGACCCGGTCGTGCAGCTCTCCCCGCCGCTCGTCGCGGGCGACGCCGAGTTCGACGAGATCGAGGCGATCCTCCGCCGGTGCCTGACCGCGGCATCACAGCAGCTCGCCGGCACTGCGGCGCGATCGCATGCCGACGAGGAGCAGCCCGGCGAGCAGTGGTCATGATCCGGTGATCGACGCCGAGCGAGCGGCAGACCAGGCACCCGGCCCGGCAGCCCGATCGCGTGCGAGCGCGGCCGTGACCATCGGCGTCCCGCGCGAGATCAAGGAGGGCGAGCACCGGGTCGCGATCACGCCCGACGGCGTCCACGAGCTCGTCGCGCACGACGTGACCGTCCTCGTCGAGGCGGGCGCGGGCGTCGACTCCGCGATCAGCGACGCCGAGTACGCGGCCGCCGGTGCCGAGATCGTGACCCGTGCCGACGACGTGTGGGCCCGCGCCGGGACGGTGCTCAAGGTGAAGGAGCCCCAGGAGGAGGAGTTCCGCCATCTCCGTCCCGACCTGGTCCTGTTCACCTACCTCCACCTCGCGGCCTACCCGAAGGTGGCCGCGGCCCTGCTCGCACACGGGACGACCGGCATCGCGTACGAAACGGTCCAGGCCGACGGCGCCCTCCCGTTGCTCGCCCCCATGAGCGAGGTCGCGGGCCGTATGGCCACCCAGGTCGGCGCCCGTTTCCTCGAGCGAGAGCTCGGTGGGCGCGGGGTCCTCCTGGGCGGTGTCCCGGGAGTACGACCGGCGCGCGTGGTGGTGCTCGGTGCGGGCAACGTCGGGTGGAACAGCGCGTGGATCGCGCAGGGCATGGAGGCCGAGGTGATGCTGCTCGACAAGAACATCGACCGGCTGCGTTGGGTCGACCAGATCCATCAGGGCCGCATCGTCACGCTGGCATCCAACCGCGGGGCCGTCGCGCGAGCGGTCGCCGACGCGGATCTCGTGATCGGCGCGGTGCTCGTGCCCGCCGGTCGGGCGCCGATCGTGGTGACCGAGGACATGGTGCGCACGATGAAGCCCGGCGCGGTGATCGTCGACGTCGCCGTCGACCAGGGCGGGTGCATCGCCACCACGCACGAGACCACGCACGCCGAGCCGGTGTACGAGTGCCACGGGGTCCTGCACTACGCCGTCGGCAACATGCCGGGCGCAGTGCCGTTCACGTCGACGTACGGCCTCACCAACGCCACGTTGCCGTACGTGCTGGCGCTCGCGATTCGCGGCGTCGCCGAGGCGAGCGCCGCCGATCCTGCGCTGGCACTGGGCGTCAACACCGTGGCGGGCCACGTCACGCACCCGATCGTGGCCGAGGCGCTCGACCACGTCGCCACACCGCTGAGCGAGGCGCTCACCGCGTGAGTCGCGCGTCGTCGCGAAATCAGCAGGACGGAATCGGACGCGCTACTTCGTCGGCGCGTCGCGGTTGAGCACCTCTTCACGGAACACCTTGATGTCGCGCGGGGCCTCGATGCCGATCCGCACCTGGTCGCCGCGCACCTCGAGCACGGTCACGGTGATGTCGTCGCCGATCACGATGCGCTCGTTGACGCGACGGGTGAGCACCAGCATTGGGCACGACCCCTTCCGTGGACGCCCGGACGAGCCAGCCTAGAGGCGGGCGGCCCGGTCCGGCCCGCGTCCCCAGGTCGGTCAGGGCAGGAGGCCGAGGGTCATGGCCCGGCCGAGCGCCTCGTTGCGGTTGCGGGCGTCGAGCTTGTCGTAGATGTGGGCGAGATGGGTCTTGACGGTCGGCAGCGACACGAAGAGGGTCGACGCGATCTCACGGTTCGAGCAACCGGACGCGAGCAGCCCGAGCACCTCCCGTTCCCGCACGGTCAGCGCCATCGGCTCGAACTCCTCGTCGGGCCCGTCGCCGGTGAGCAGCGTCGGGTCGACGTACCGCTCGCCCGCCATCACGCGCTCGACGGCGCGCCGGAACGCCGGGCCGTCGATCGACCGGCTCAGGAGACCGTCCACCGCGACGGCGAGGAGGTCCGCCAGCGTGTCCCTCGGTGCACGACCGAGCAGCACCACGAGTCGGACGTCGGTACCGGCCTCGGCGACCTGACGCGCCATCTCGTCGATCGACAGGTCGTTGACGGCACCGACGACGGCGAGCTGCGGCGCGTGCTCGACGACGGCTTTGGCCACCTCGCGTGCCGACGCGACCTCGCCCACGACCTCGTAGCCCTCGCTGCGCAGGACGGTCGTGAGACCGAGTCGCACGAGCGGGACGACGTCGGCGACGACGACGCTCGGCATCGCGCGCAACCTACCGGCTCGGTCGTCCCAGCCCGCGCCAATCGCCCGCCGACGCCACCACCACCGAGCAGCGGCTTGTTCGCGGCATTGACGATCGCGTCGACGTCCAGCGCAGTGATGTCGCCGCCCACGACCGCGAGATCGGGCGCGCTCACCAGCGGACGGGCAGCCGGCTCGGTCCCCAGATGCCGAAATTCTCCGGCTTCCACTCCACCGGCCCGGCCAGCTCCAGATCGGGCAGGCGGGTCGCGATCAGCTGGAGCGCCTCCTGCAGCTCGCCGCGCGCGAGGTGCGCGCCGAGGCAGTAGTGGATGCCGGAGCCGAACGTGAGGTGCGGGACCGCCGTCTCCCGGCCGATGTCGACCGCGTCCGGGAGCGCGAAGACCTCGGGGTCGCGGTTGCCGGTGCTGAGGGCCAGGAACAGGAGCGTGCCGCGGGGGAACGTGACGTCGCGGTACTCGATGGCCTCGGACGCGACCCGCACCGTGCCCTGCACCGCGCCGAGGTAGCGCATCGTCTCGTCGACCGCGCGTGGTGCGAGCGACGGGTCGTCCACGAGGCGTCGCCACTGCTCGGGGTGCGCGCCGAGAAGCGCCACCGAGCACGCGAGTTGGTTGCGTGTCGTGTCCGTGCCGGCCATCAGCACCGCCTCGGCGAGCATCACGAGCTCTTCGGTCGACAGCCGGTCCCCCGCCTCCTCGGCCACGATCAGCGCGGAGAGCAGGTCGTCGCGCGGGTCGGCGCGGCGCTCGGCGATGAGGTCGGTGACGTACGCCTCCAGCTCGCCGCCGGCCTGCTCGATCGCCGGGAGGTCCTCGGCGAGGTTCTGGTTGAAGATGCGGAAGATCTCGGTGGCCCAGTGCGAGAACCGCTGCCAGTCGGCGCGGGGCGCGCCGAGGAGCTCGCAGATGATCGGGATCGGGTACGGGTCGCAGACGTCGGCGACGAAGTCGCACTCCCCACGGTCGACGATGCCGTCGAGCAGCTCGCCGATCACGTCCCGCATGAAGGGCCGGAGTCGGTTGGCCGCGGCGGGAGTGAAGGCGGGGGCGACCAGGCGGCGGACGCGCGCGTGCTCGTCACCCTCCATGGAGAGGATCGACGGCCGGCGCTGCTCGAAGTCGCCGCCCTCGATCCCCTGCATCTGCGGCAGGAGCGACAGCGCCGAGTGGAACCGACGCTCGCGCAGCAGTGCGACGACGTCCGCGTAGCGCGTGACCGCGAACCCGAGCGGAGTGCGGGCGAGCCAGTGCTGCGATCGGGCGTCGGCGAGCGCGGCGATCCGTCCGGCGCGGTCCAACCCCTCCGGGTCGTACACCGGCAGCTCGAGCTCGAACACTGTGGGCGTCGTCATCGGTCCTCCACGACACGACCGCGTGGGCGCGGCCGCCGTGGGTCGCCGGGGACTCGAACCCCGAACCAACGGGTGAAAAGCCCGGTGGCCGGGCCCGAAGCCCGGAGCGACCCTGTTCGTGGGTCGCCGGGGACTCGAACCCCGAACCAACGGGTGAAAAGCCCGGTGGCCGGGCCCGAAGCCCGGAGCGACCCTGTTCGTGGGTCGCCGGGGACTCGAACCCCGAACCAACGGGTGAAAAGCCCGGTGGCCGGGCCCGAAGCCCGGAGCGACCCTGTTCGTGGGTCGCCGGGGACTCGAACCCCGAACCAACGGGTGAAAAGCCCGGTGGCCGGGCCCGAAGCCCGGAGCGACCCTGTTCGTGGGTCGCCGGGGACTCGAACCCCGAACCAACGGGTTAAAAGCCCGGTGCTCTGCCAGTTGAGCTAGCGACCCGGGCGGAGGTTACCTGCGGCCCGCCCGGGCTCCCCGAGGGTCAGTCGGCGAGCAGCTCGTAGACGGGGTTCAGGATCGCGAGTCGGCGATGGTGCGCGCCCACCCGACCGCGCGCTCGGATGCGAGCTCCGAGCAGGATGCCGGGGATCGCGCGCCGCCCGAGGAACACCACCTCGATGCCACCGGACGCGTCGAGCACCGTGCACTCGAGCGTGGCGACCCCGTCACCCCAGGGACGCGCCCGGACCGACCGCACCGTGCCCTCGATCGTGACGACGTCGCGCCACCTGACGCTCGCGATCGGAGCCGTCGGCTCGACGACCGCGGTCACGTGCGCGCCATGCCGACCGCATCGGCATCGCGGGCGGATGCGAGGTGGTACGGCACGAAGGTCACGTTGGCGTGGGGCAGCACGGCCAGCGCCTTCGCGATCGAGTCCGAGGTGCGGTCGTGGAGGAAGCGGTGCCAGAACTTCCTGTACTCCCGCCGGGGCAGGAGGACCGTGACCTCGGTGCGGCCGTCGGCCACCTCCTCGGCGACCACCTCGAGCGCGGCGCGGGCGATGCGCCGGTCGGGGCAGGTCACGAGCTCGAGCGGGAATCGGTTGAGCGGCAGGTCGTGCCACTCGTCCATGAGCTGCTCGGCGCGCAACGGGTCGGCCGCGATGTGCACGGCGCGCAGCTCGTCGGGCCGCAGCGTCCTCGCGTACTGCATGGCGCGGGCCGCGCTGCGGTCGAGACGGTCGAGCAGCACGAGCACGGTGTGGCGGCGGAGGACGGGCGCGGTGGCCGCCTCGACGGCGCCTTCCGACAGCTGCTCCTTCTCCGACTCGTACTGGTGGTTCAGTCTCACCAGCAGGAACACGAGGACCGGGACCAGGATCATGATCGCCCACGCTCCGTGTGTGAACTTCGTGATCGCGATCACGACGGTGACGATGCCGGTCACCACCGCGCCGGTCGCGTTGATGGCGAGCCCCACCCGCCATCCGTCGTCCTTGAGCCGGACGTGGCGCACCGACATCCCCGCCTGCGACAGCGTGAAGGACGTGAACACCCCGATCGCGTAGAGCGGGATCAGGTGGGTGACGTCGGCCTGGAACAGGACGACGAGACCGGCCGCTGCGGACGCGAGCAGGACGATGCCGTTCGAGAAGACGAGTCGGTGCCCGCGTTTCGTGAGTTGCTTGGGCATGAAGTGATCGTCGGCGTGGAAGCTCGCGAGCCGCGGGAAGTCGGCGAAGCTCGTGTTGGCCGCGAGCACGAGGATGAGCATCGTCGTCGCCTGGACCAGGAGGAAGGCGACGTGCCCGGCGGTGCCACTCCCGAAGACCCCCGACGCGATCTGCGAGATGACCGTCTTCTTGTCGCTCGGGACGACCTGCATCTTCATCGCCAGCCACGAGATCCCGATGAACATCGTGCCGAGACACGCGCCCATGACCATCAGCGTCGACCGCGCGTTCCTCCATTCGGGCTTCTTGAACGCGGGCACGCCGTTCGAGATCGCCTCGACGCCGGTCATGGCCGCACCACCGGACGCGAACGCGTGCAGGAGCAGGAAGATGCCGACCGAGCTCGCGACGCCCATCGGCACGTGGTCGGCGGGCACGGGCGCGTGCGCGAGCCCGCCGGTCGCCGCCTTGTACACGCCGACACCGATCATGACGAAGACGCTCACGAGGAAGGCGTACGTCGGCACCGCGAACATCCGGCCCGACTCGCGGACACCGCGCAGGTTGCCCCAGGCGATGATGCCGATGAAGCCGAGCGCGATCGGCACGCGGTACGGCCGGAGATCGCCGAAGGCGGAGTAGAGCGCGGCCACCCCGGCCGACACCGACACCGCGACCGTGAGGATGTAGTCGGTGAGGAGCGCCACGCCGGCCACCTGTGCGGGCAGCAGGCCGAGGTTGTCCTTCGTGACGATGTACGCGCCACCGGCCGACGGGTACGCCTTGATGGTCTGCCGGTAGCTGAACATCAGGATGACGAGCACGCCCGTCATCGCGAGGGTGATGGGCAGGACGAAGGAGAACGCGAGGAGCCCGACCACCGGGATCAAGGTCCGCAGGATCTCCTCGGTCGCGTACGCCGTCGACGAGAGGGCATCGCTCGCGAAGACCGCGAGCGCCGTCGGCTTCCCCAACCGCTCGTGCTGGAGCTGATCGGTGTCGAGCGGGTTCCCGAGCATCTTCGTCTTCAGCCGGTAGCGGCGGGACTCCGCGATCTCGGCCTGCGGCTCCGCCGGCAGCGGCCGCAGCGCCTCGGAATCACGGATGAGCGTCGACGTCATTCGGCGAGTGAACCGCGGAGGTGCTCAAGATCCCGTCAAGGGCGCGCGACCGGTCGCAAAGATCGCGTCAAGATCTGCCTGTGGCCCGAATCCCCAGCTCCGGCAGCTCGCCGCTGCTCGGCGCGGTGCTCGGAGTCGCCACCACCGTGGGGGTCGGGCTGGCGCTGCTGCCGGTGCGCGACCAGCTCACGTCGGCCACGGTCGCACTCGTCCTCGTGGTGGTCGTCGTCGGTGCGGCGATCGTGGGCGGCTCGGTCGCCGCGATCGTCACCGCGGTCGCGGCGGCGGCCACGCTCAACGTTGCGTTCATCCGTCCGTACGGTGGCTTCGGGATCGCGAGCGTCGACGACGGCACGGAGCTCGTGGCCTTCGTCATCGTGGCGCTGCTCGTCGGTCAGCTCGTCACGCGCCTGGTGCGCCGACGCACGGAGGTCAGGGAGGTGTCGGAACAGGTGCGGGCGCTCGACCAGCGCGTCGCGCAGCTCCACGACGAACGCAGTCATCTCGCGCGGCGCGCGACTCGGGCCGAGGAGCTCGAGGCCGTCGACCGCCAACGCAGCGCGCTCCTGCGCTCCGTCTCCCACGACCTGCGCACGCCGCTCGCCTCCATCCGCGCCGTGGCCACCGACCTGCGCGACGGCGTGGTGTACGACGACGACACCCGCGTCGAGCTGCTCACCACCGTGTGCGACGAGGTCGACCGCCTCGACCGGTTCGTGGCCAACCTGCTCAGCCTCAGCCGGATCGAGGCGGGCGCGTTCGCGCCGGAGCGGCAGGCGGTCGACGTGGCGGAGCTGGTGTCCGAACGCATCCGCAGCCTCGGCCCGCTCCTGCGCGACGTCACCGTTCGCACCGACCTCCCCGACGACCTCCCGCTCGCGGATGCCGACTACGGCCAGCTCGAGCAGGTGATGACGAACCTGCTCGCCAACGCGGCTCGGCACGCGCCGCGCCGCAGCGACGTCTGGATCGCCGCCGCTCGCGACGGCAACGAGGTCCGCATCGAGGTCTCGGACCAGGGTCGCGGCATCGCGCCGGCCGACGCGGAGCGACTGTTCGAGCCGTTCGTCCGCGGCCAGGACTCTCGCGGCTCCGGGATCGGCCTCGCGATCTGCCGCTCGATCGTCGAGGCCCACGGTGGCGCGATCGGCGTGCGGCGTACCTTCGGCGGCGGCGCCACGTTCTCCTTCACCGTCCCCGTCCACGCGAGCGAACGCGCATGACCACGATCCTCGTCATCGACGACGAACCCGCGATCCTGCGCACGCTGCGCGCCGGCCTCACCGCGCGCGGTTACGACGTCCTGCTCGCGCAATCGGGACGCGAGGGTCTCAACGTCCTCACCACGCGCCAACCCGACGCCGTCATCCTCGACCTCGGCCTCGGCGACCTCGACGGCGTCGACCTCTGCCGCACCGTTCGGGCGTGGTCGGACGTCCCGATCATCGTCCTGTCGGCCGAGGACTCCGAGCACCGGAAGGTCGTCGCCCTCGACGAGGGCGCCGACGACTACGTGACCAAGCCGTTCTCGATGCCGGAGCTGCTCGCGCGCGTGCGCGTCGCGCTGCGCCGACCGCGTGCCGACACCCGGGCCGAGAGCCCCGTGCTCGTGTGCGGCGAGCTCAGCGTCGACGTCCCGGCGCACGACGCAACCTTCGCGGGTCGCCACCTCGAGCTCACGCCCAAGGAGTTCGGCATGCTCGCGGCGCTGGCCCGTCACCCCGGCCGGATCCTCACGCACCGGGCCCTGCTGCACGAAGTGTGGGGCCCGGGCTACGACACCGAGACGCACTACCTGCGCGTCTACGCGAGCCAGCTGCGCAAGAAGCTCGGACCGGTCGGCGCGCCCATGCTCGTCGCCGAGCCGGGTATCGGGTATCGCCTGGTCGACCCCGCCGCCCGGGACGGGGAGTGAGCCGGCGGTCGCCTCAGCGGCCGCGGAACTCGGGGGGCCGCTTCTCGCGGAAGGCGGCCAGGCCCTCGCGGAAGTCCTCGCTGCGCGACGACAGCTCGAGCGCGAACGCCTCGTCGGCCAGATGCTCGCTCAGGGTGACGGCCCGGCTGCGGTGCAGCAGCCACTTCGTGAGGCCGAGCGCGACCGTCGGACCGCTCGCCAGCTGCTCGACGAGCATGTCAACCTCACCGTCGAGGGCTCGGTCGGGGACAGCACGGTGGATGGCACCCCAGGCCGCCGCCTCGTCCCCGCTGACCGTCCGGCCGAGCAGGAGGATCTCGCGCGCCCGGACGTCGCCGACGCGCCGCGGCAGCAGCCAGGTCGCGCCACTGTCGGGGGTGAAGCCGCGCTGGCCGAACGGCTCCCAGAAGCGCGCGTCCTTGGCCGCGACGCAGAAGTCCGCGGCCAGCGCGAGCTGGAAGCCGAGCCCGGCCGCCCATCCCCGCACCGCGCACACGATCGGGACCTGCGTCTCGAGGAGGGCCGGGATCAGCCGGTGCGCCTGCGTGGGCAGGCGACGCTGGATGCTCCCTGCGCGCGGTCGGTCACCGCCGGGGGCGTTGCGGGCGACGATGTCGGCGCCGGCGCAGAAGTGCTCGCCCGCGCCCTGAAGCACGATCACGCGCACCGCCTCGTCGATGCCGGCGGCGGTCACGGCGTCGACGAGAGCAGCCATCATCTGGTCGTCGATCGCGTTCCGGCGATCGGGTCGGTCCAACGTCAGGGTCAGGACGCCGCCGGCGTGCTCGATCCCGAGTCCGGGAACCGACGCCGGGATCACGATGCGGCCTCCGCCGTGCCGAAGCGCGCGGTGAGCGCCTCGAGCAGGCCCGCACACGTCGACGCGCCACCGGGAGGCTCCGGAAGGCGGACCGGGCCGTGCTCGCGGCTCGGCAGCAGGATCGTCGCGTGGCCGGGTGTGGTGGTCTCCTCGCGCTGGTTCTCACCCCAGACGTCGAGGTCCACGGCGGGTCGGTCGCCGTCGACGAGGTGGCGGCGGGTCACGCGACCTCGCATCCAGTGCGTGTCGCCGACGTAGTTGAATCGTCGGAACTCACAGTCGAGCTTCCAGAGCCACGCATCGTCACCCATCCAGTCGGTGCACAGGTGCACGAGCCATGTCTCGCGCATCCGGCCGTAGTCGTACGTCTGTGGGTTGCCGGCCCGGCGCGCCCACTCCACGTCCCAGTGCACACGTTGCTGCACGTCGGGGACGTTCAGGTCGTCGGGCCGGAAGAACCGTGGAACCTTCTGGCGTTGTTGGTAGCCGAGCCGCAACGCCTTCACGCCGTAGAGGCCCATGCCCATCCCGGTGTGCCAGCAGATCATGTCGGTGACCCGCAGCGGACCCTTCACGATCGGCCCGACCTCGTCACCGACCGCGACGTCCTCCCACCAGCGCGGCTCACCGCCCCGCCGCTGCTCGACCTCGTGGGCGTACGCCTCGTCGATACGAGCGATCTCGTCGTCGGTGTACGGCCGGATCTCGATCTCGTCGTACTTGCGCTTCTCGCCCGTCGACCGCCGCTCGGTGCGGATCATGAGGCGGTACTGCATGTTCAACGCGACGTCGGGGTTGCGTGCCGCGAACACCTCGGCGGTCCACTCGTGCACGGCACGCTTCGCGAACTCACTCCGCTTGTCGTGGACACCGACGAGCGCGTTCCGGCGGCCGACGTCCATACCAGGCCGGAGCGGCGCCCACCACTCGCGGAAGCTGCCGGAGAAGAAGGCGTGCGCGCCGCCGAGCGGGTCGCCCTTCAACCGCGCGCGGCTGTCGGGATCGAGGGTGGTGACCTCGTTGACGCCGATGAGCGTGTCGCCCCCGTTGAGCGGCGGCGGCGCGATGGGTCCACCCCACACGCTGGCGCGGGCATGGTCCGGATCGCACCAGAGCGGGTTGTCGTCGCCGTAGGACTCGGCGACGTGGCGGAACGCGTCCTCGTTCGGGGTGCGGTAGTGCGGCGGTTGCGGATGGGGCTGCGCGACGCCGATGCGCGCTCGCAGGCGCGCCACGCCCTCGTCCGTGATCACGCCCGTCCCGGCACCGTCACCCACGGCCCGACAACCTATATTGCGCCGATTCTCCGTCCTCCCGGGAGCGCACGATCGTCATGAGCGAGGAACGTCCACCGCAGGACTCGATCGTCAGCGGCGCCTTCTGGGGCCGCAACCCGCACGGCGAGCTGCGCTGGCTCCGCGAGCACGACCCGGTGCACTGGGACGCCGAGGGCGGAGTCTGGGGCATCACCAAGTACGACCACATCAAGGAGATCGAGTCCGACCCGGCCACGTTCTCCAACGCGGGCGGCATCCGACCCGACACCGGGCCGATCCCGATGATGATCGACATGGACGACCCGGAGCACCGCAACCGGCGCAAGCTCGTGTCCAAGGCGTTCACCCCGAACCGCGTCCGTGAGCAGGAGCCGCACATCCATCGGGTCGTGCACGCGCTCGTCGACGAGGTGTGCGAGCGCGGTGAATGCGACTTCATCTGGGACATCGCCGCCTGGGTGCCGCTCATCATGATCGGCGACGCGCTCGGTGTGGAGCCCGAGGACCGCGACACCCTGCTGCGGTGGTCGGACGATCTCCTGTGCGGCCTCGGCACCGACGACCTGGACCTGCTGAACAAGACGATGGAGGCGTTCGCGGGCTACAACGAGTACTCCGCCCGCGTCATCGAGGATCGTCGGGCGTGTCCGCGCGACGACGTCATGAGCATCCTCGTGCACGCCGAGGTCGACGGCGACCGGCTCGACGACCACTCGATCCTCCACGAGTCGCTGCTGATCCTCATCGGCGGCGACGAGACGACCCGGCACGTGATGTCCGGCGGGATGTACCAGCTGCTCGTGGAGCCCGACCGGTGGGAGCGCCTCAAGGCGGACCGGGCGCTCGTCGTTCCCGCGGTCGAGGAGATGCTCCGCTGGGTGAGCCCGATCAAGAACATGGCCCGCACCGCCACCCGCACGGTCGAGTACCGGGGCAAGACGATCCAGGAGGGTCAGAAGCTCCTGATGCTCTACCCGTCGGGCAACCGTGACGCCGACCGCTTCCCGGACCCCGACACGTTCGACATGGAGCGGTCGCCCAACGACCACGTGGCGTTCGGCTTCGGCACCCACTTCTGCCTCGGCAGCTCGCTCGCGCGGCTCGAGCTCCGGGCGCTCTTCGAGGTGCTCGCCGAGCGGTTGCCCGACCTGCGACTCGCGTCGCCCGAGGAGCCCACCCATCGCGCCGCGAACTTCGTGAGCGGCTACGAGGCCATGCCGGTCACGTTCACACCGACGGCCCGGCGCGACCTCTCGTCCTAGGCATCGAGGAGCCAGCGCACCACCTGCTGGTGTCGCTCGACGATCTCGGCATCGGCACCGGCCGTCCAGGCCATCGTCTGGCCGATCGTCCAGCCCCGCGCCCGGTCGCGGTCGAGCGCGAGCTCCGCACACAGGCGATCGAGCCGGCCGACGACCGCGTCACGCGAGTGTCCGAGCTCCACGCTCCGCACGATCGGCGCGACCGAGAACGCGCGCTCGCCGACGAGCGGCTTGGGGTCGATGGCGAGCCACGGCTCGCGCCGAGCGGACAGCACGTTGCCGCCGTGGAGATCCTGGTGCAGCAGCACCGACTCGGTGCACGTCGGACCGAGGGTCGCGAGGCACCGGCCGCGCCGCGTCGACGAGGCCCGGGTCGAGCGCCGCGACGCGATCCGGGTCGCCGAGGTGACGCACCCATCGGGCCGCCTCGGACCGCAACGTGTCGAACGGCGCGGTGGCCGGGACCCAGAGGTACCCCAGCAGACCGATGAGGATCGCGAGCGCGTCGTCCGGCGGGACCGTCGCGAGCGATGCACCCGGCTCCGCGCGTTCGAGCAGCAATGCGTGCAGGTCCGGCGCAGCGTCGAGGAGGCGGATGGCACCGGCGCCGTCCCACCGGCGCAGCGCCTCGGCCTCGTGCTCGGCCTCCCGATGGGGGAACTGGACCTTCAGCACGACGTCCGCGCCCTCCGGCGTCCGGGCCGGCGCCGTGAACGACACGTGCGGGCCCGGGTACGGAGGACCGAGCGCGAGCGACCATCGCCGCGCCGCGTCCGCAACGATCCGATCCCGGTGGGCACGCCACTCGGCGAGGGTCACGTCAGCCGACGGAGCGCCGCCTCGACGGCATCGAGCGCGCCCGCTCCGGATCCCGCGACCCGGACGAGCGCGGGCCGGCCGGTTCCGGAGGCGTCGGCCCACAGCGAGCACAGGGCATCCAGGAGCGCGCCCCGCGCCGCAGCTCGTCCTCCCGCGCCCGGCCGGTGACGCCCTCCAACCGGCTCTGGCGCGCCTGGCGACGGGCGAGGCGCGCCACCAGCACGTCGACCGGAGCGTCGACCCTGACCACCAGATCCGCGCGGGGAGCCGGGTCGGAAGCGGCCCACTCGAGCACCCGGACGTCGTCGGCACGCAGCGCCGCCGACCACCACTCCTGCACGGGTCCCTGGTCGAGCACGTGGACCCCGGGGTGGCCGCGCGATCGGCGGACCGCGTCGCGCACGACGAGCAGGTTGGCCGGGCGCGCGATGCGATCGCGGGGATCGGCCTGATCGCTGCGCACTCCGAGGTCGATGGCGAGCCGAAGGTCCTCGCGTCGAGCCAGGCCTCTCACGAGGACGGCGGTCTTGCGGCGGACGCGCGTCGCGCGTGGCGCGTTCGGGCCGATCGGCGCCATGACGTCGGTGGTCGGCACGCCCTGCAGCCGGAGCGACGCGACGAGCGCACGTGCGATCGTCGACTTTCCTGCACCGGGCAGGCCACAGAACTCGACGACGGTTCCCACGTCGCTACAGGCGGGACCAGATCGCACGGAGGATCGCGGTGAGCACCTTGTCCGGAGGCTCGGTGGCATCGATGTCGACGGCACCGAACAGCGACCCGTCGAACGTGAGCGCGCGGACCAGCCCGATGCGGTGTTCGAGGTAGTCGCGACCGTCCTCGGGGCGCCGCGCCGCCGCGGTGTCGACGTCGACGTCCAGCCGGATGACCAGGTCCGGGGGAAAGCGCCGCGCCAGCTCGTACGGACGCAGCTCGTAGGCCGCCAGCCGACGCTGCCAGGCGGCGCCGTCGGCCCAGTGGGTCAGGCGGGGGCCGTCGAGCTCACCGGCGAACTGCATCTGGGGCCACCGGTCGCAGATCACCACCATCCCGCGCGTCCGCGCCTTCATCACCTGGCGCAGCTTGCGGTTCTTCTCCGCCGCGAGCGTGACCGCCCACAGCGCCTTCGCCGCCGACATCGCGCCCGGGTGCGACGCGCCGACCTCGGCCTTCTTGGCGATGGTCCCCTTGTTGCGCGACGGCCCGAAGGCGACGTCACGGACGGCCTTCATCGGCTTGCGCAGCAGGCTCGACGAGCCGTCGCCCGAACCGAGGTACATCGGGAAGACGTCGAGCTTCGGCGCCAGGAAGGCGCGGGTCTCGCCCACCATCGTCGACTTCCCGGAGCCGTCGCAGCCGACGAAAGCGATCAGCAGCCCACCCCCGGTGCCGCCGCGACCCTTGAGCACGGGACGCGGGGCGACCTTGCGCGAGATCCCGCGCATCGCCCACGCCGCCTCGCGGTTCATCCGCCGCGTGAAGGCCGCCGGCCCACGCGAGCTCGCCTGGCTGCTCAGCTCCCGCAGCACGACGCGTCGCAGCCGGTGCAGCGCCGCCGTCGACGGACCGTGGTCCAGGACGTCGGCCACCGCCGGGACCGCGCGATCCCCGAGGAGCACGCGGGTCATGGCGATCACGCCGTCGCGATCGGTGCGCGCCATCAGGAACGCGAGCTCCGTCTCGGGACCGCTCGAGCCGCGTACGACGTCGCGCCCGCGCAGCTTCAGCGCATACCGCGTGAGCAGGAGCACGACCTCGACCGCCGGTGCGGTGACCCACACGCCCGTCTCGTCGCGGACACGCGTCTCGAGGACGGTCCGCTCCCACGGCAGGCGGAACCGCTTGTTGTGTCGCTCGCCGCCCGGGATCCGGTAGTGGACGTGGAAGTGCACCATGCGCCCGGACTCGTCGTCGACGCCCAGGAAATCCTCGAGCCCGATGTCGTTGCGTGCGTTGGCGACCCGCCCCCGCCGGCAGGCGAGCTCGGCGAAGACCGCGTACACGTCGTCGATGCCGGCCGGGTCCACCAGGATGTCGAGATCGGTATCGGCGCTCAGCGCGGCGGCGAGATGGTCGTTGCTCTTCCAGTGGCAGTACGCGACGTTGCGGTCGTCGAGCCGGCGCAGGACCTCCATGACGAGGCTCACGCGGTCACCTCCAGCGAGATGGGAGCGGGTGGGAACTCGTCGTCGTCGCTCGCCCGGGACTTGATCACTTCCACGATCCAGTCACCGTCGTCACCGAGGGTCAACCCGGGGGCGAGACGCCACGCCAGCAGCAGCGCGATCGTCGCCGCGACCAGCGTCGCGAGGATCGTGACGATGTTGCTCGCGCCCGCCGACCGCATCCCGAGCACGACGGGGACGCTCGGAACCGCGACGACGAGTCCGAGCCACAGGCCGCGGGTCTGGCGGACCGCGAAGTGCAACCAGCCGATCGGTACGGTCCGGATGCTGAGGTCCGCCATGAGCAGATAGTTCAGGAAGATGGCGACGCTGACCCCGACCGCGACCCACACCAGACCGAACGCGGTGCCGATGAGCGCGCCGACGATCACCGCGCACGCGTAGACGGCCTGACGCCAGGCGCGGCGATAGACCGTGCCCATCGCGCGGGCGAGCGAGTCGCTGATCTTGTAGCTCGTGCGGAAGATGAGCCCGGCGGCGAAGATCTGGAACGGCACGATGGCGTCGTCCCATTTCTTGCCGCCTCCGAGCAGCACGTGGATCACCTCGGGGCCGAGCAGGACGACGACGATCGACGCCGGGACGGTGATCATCGCAACGAGCGCGATGCCGCGCAGGTACGCGTTGGCGACGCGTTCCTTGTTCTCCTGGAACCGGGAGAGCACGGGGAAGATCACGCGATCCATCACCTGACCGAGGAGCTGGGCGGGGACGGCCGCGAGCTGGTAGGCGTTCTTGTACGCGCCGAGGTCGGCCGCGCTCATCCGGTTGCCGACCACCGTGTTGTCGCCGTAGAGCGCCATGAAGTTGAACGCGCGTGCGGCGGTCATGCCGCCGGCGTACACGACGAGGTCGATCGACTCCTGCTTGTGTGGCAGCAGTGCCTTCGGGTGCGGCCGCCGGATCAGCATGATCGACGTGAGCAGCGCCGCCTGGGCGAGCTGCGCGGCGACGATCGACCACACCCCGGCGCCGCTCATGGCGAGGATCACACCGACCGCGGCGAAGCCGGCGAAGTACGAGACGGTCTCGGCGATGGCGATCGACTTGAAGTCGAGGTCGCGCTGCAGGAGCGCCTCGGCGATCAGACCCGGTCCCTGCAGCATGAACGTGAAGGAGAGCCCTCGCATGACCGGCTCGATCGAGGGCTGGTGGAAGAACGCAGCGGTGAGCGGCGCGGTCAGGTAGACCACGGCGGTCATCACCGCACCGGTCACGAGCGACCACGAGAACGCGCTCGTGATGTGCCGGTCGGTCAGGTCCTCACGCTGGACCACTGCGGCGGCGAAGCCCGAATCGGTGAAGAGCTGTCCGAGCGCGATCACGATCAGCGCCGCGGCGACCACACCGTTGTCGGACTTCGTGAGGTAGCGCGCGAAGACGATGACGACCAGGAACTGGCCGATGCCCTGCGAGCCGAAGCCGAGCCCGGACCACACCATGCCGCCGAGCGCGTGGCGCGCGGTCCTGCCGGGCGGGCGCGGCGCGGAGCCGTCCGGTGCCGTCATTCGAGCACCAGCTCCTGCACCGGGCGGCGGCGGCGTTCCTGCTCCGCCGACACGAGCGCGATCGCGAGGAAGATCCACAGGTGCCGGTAGTGCAGCGTCTCGCGGAAGATCTCACCGAACATGTAGGCGAGCACGATGGCGCGCGCCGCGCTCCCCGCGGGCGACATCTTCAGCAGCGCGTACCAGAGCAGCAGCAGACCGAAGAGGCCGATCACCCCGCGTTCGACCACGTACTGCAACGCCTCGTTGCTGATGTCGGGTCCCTGTGAGTTGAGCCCGAGCGCGCGCACCGAGCCGGGGCCCGCGCCCCACGGCGTCTCCGGCAACCGGTCGATCGCCTCCTGCCACAGCTCGAAGCGGACGCCGCCGCTGCGGTTGAAGCGCGCCGAGTTGAACCCGGTCTGCGGCTGCCCGCCGCTCGGCGGTGACCGGAGCTGGCTGTACGCGTAGTAGCCCGCGAGCGCGATCAGGACCACGGCCAGCATCCCCCCGAGGCGGCGGCCGCGGACGAGCTCCTTCGCCTGGTCCATGTGGGTGATGCCCAGGTACCCCAGCCCGATCCCCAGCTGGATCATCGAGCCGAACGAGCCCGCGGACAGGACGCCGAGGATCGCGACGCCGAAGACCGGCAGCTTCACCGACGTCCGGAACGGGGCGCCGGTCCAGCAGATGAGCCCCAGCGCGAGGAGGTTGCCGGCGACGTTGGGGTTCGGGAACGTGCCCGATGCCCGCAACTCGTTGCCGCTCGATGTGGCCAGCTGCAGCGAGCCGAGCACGATCGCGATGCCCACGGCGCCGTAACAGAGCCGCACCGCGCGTTCACCGCCGCGCCGCAGGATGTCGACCGCGCACAGGAAGGTGAGCACCGCGGCGAGATCACGGAACAGCGTGTTGATCGTGAACGACTTGAGCCCCGAGTAGAGCGCACCGATCAGCGAGCCGAGGATGATCAGCATGATCGGGACCGCGAGCTTGCGCCAGACGTCCCGCGCCAGCCAGTCGCCGCGCAGCACGTGGATGTAGGACGCGACGATCATTCCGCCGATCACGATGTCGGTGAGCGCGAAGCCGCCGCTGTCGTTGCCCTTCGAGCTCTGCGCGCCGCCGAACCGCGGGAACAGGAACGCGACCAGGACCGTCGCGACCACGAGCAGCAGCGTGGGAACCGGCGTGTCGATGAAGTCGCGCCACCAGCGGCGTCGCGACGTCATGACGACGGGCTCAGCCAGCACGGCGCGACTCCTCGAGGACGTCGGCCACGAGGGAGCGGTACGAGGCCGCGATCACGGTCGGGTCCCACGACGAGACGTCGACGCGTCGGCGGCGCGACGTCGGCGTGCGCAGGAACCGGACGAGCGCGTTCGCGGCGCCTTCGACGTCGCCGAGCGGCACGACCTGCCCCGCCGCGCCGAGGGCCACGACCTCGCGGCCGCCGTCCACGTCGTAGGTGACGAACGGCAGGCCGGCTGCTGCCGCCTGGATGAGCACCTGCGGCAGTCCTTCCGCGTTGCTCAACAGCACCAGCGCGTCCGCCCGCCACAGCAACGGCTCGACCGGCTTCACGAACCCGAGGAGCGCGACGTCGTCGGCGAGACCGGCGCGCGCGATCTCCGCGGCGAGCTCACCGGCCAACGGACCCTCGCCGGCGACCGCGAGGAACGCGTCGGGAACCTCGGCGCGCACCCGCTGGAGCAGCGGTACCAGGTCGAGGGGGTTCTTGCGGGCCTCGAGCGCGCCGAGACAGAGGACGACGGGCCGCCCGTCGGGGACACCGGGGATCGGGGGGACCGCAGCCGGTCGCGGATCCGGGAGCGTGGCCGCCGAACGCACGATCACGAGCTTGCGCGACGCGACGCCGGCGACCTCGAAGCGGTGGGCCAGATCCGCACCGACCACGACGTACCGCGCGGTCAGCGGAGCGAGGGCACGCTCGACCACCCGGAACACGGCGCTCTCGGCGCGGCCGTAGCCGGGGCCGAAGCTGGCCATGGACAGCGAGTGCACCACGGGAATCCCACCGGCGAGCCGGGCCGAGACCCGCCCGACGACACCGGCCTTCGACTGATGGGTCACGAGGAGGTCGACCGGATCCCGCCGCAGGCGCGCGGTGAGCACGCGCACCGCGCGGAGGTCGCGGTCGAAGCGGGGCGCGCGGACGAGGTGCGGCTCGTGCTCGACCGGCACGCCCAGATGGCTGAACGCGAGGTCCGCATCCGAGTCGTCGCCGACGACCACCACGTGCTCGTGATCGTCCAGCGCGGCCACGAAGTCGCGGACCCGCTGCTCGGAGCCGCCGCGCCGATAGCGCGTCACGACGTGGAGCACGCGCAGAGGGCGCGGTGATGCGGACACGGAGATCAGCCGGCCGAGACTCCGGTGGCTCGGGGAACGTATGCCGCGCTCGCCGCTCCGGGCTTTGCCGGATCCGAGAGAACGCCGAGCACCGCGCCACCGACCCGCCGCAGTCGGGTTCCGGCCCGCTCCGCGTCGCGCAACTTGGTCTCACCGTGCTGGGCGATCATCACGGTGGCGTCAGCGAGCTCCGCGAGCACGAGCGTGGCCGGCTCCACCGTCGGCGACTGCGCCGCGATGACGACGTACTCGCACTGCTCGGTGAGGCGGCGCAGCACCGTCCGGGCCCGGGCCACCGTGAGCTCGGAGACGGCGATGCCGTCGTCGAGCACGCGGAGGCGACCGCCGGTCTGCTGCTCGTGGACCACGGACAGCCGTGCGCGTGGAACGGGAGCTTCGAACTCTTCGTCGTTGCCGGTGTCGGCCACGCCGCGGCAGCCGGCGAACACGACCCGGGCGCCGGACTCGGCGATCGACTGCGCGATGCGACGGGCGGTCTCCTCGGGCGCCGGACCGTCGACGCCGCAGAGCAGCACGACGTTCGGCTTCCCGCGCCCGAGCAGGTGCACGAGCTGCAGCCCGACCTCGTCGACCGTGGTCCCTGCACCGGTGACGACGCCACGCGGCAACGCGCCGTTGCGCAGCGGCAAGACACCGATCACCCGGGCTCCGGCCCGACGCGACTCGCTCGCGTCACCGGTGTGGAAGCGACCGACGAGCTCTTCGCGGCCGTACACGACGCCCATCGCCACCAGCAGGATCGCGAGCGACCCGAGGATCGCCCAGCTCGTGGGCTTCGGGAAGTCCGCGTCCACCGGTCGGATCGCGTCCTCGTAGACCTCGAGGCCGCCGTCGGCGATCAGCGCGTTGTTGTGGGCCTGCTCGGCCGCGACCCGCGTCGCGGCCAGCGACTGGTCCAACGCGGTCTGCTGCGCGACCAGTGCCGGGCGCTCGGGCGAGCTCGTCGGCAGCGGGGCGATGGCGCTGCTCACGCCGTTGAGCTTGGCGACGAGGCCGTTCTGCGGGTCGTTGATCGCGTTGTCGAGCTTGGTCGCGTCGGCGTCGAGCTGCGTCTGCACCTTCGTCTGCCGATCGGCGACGGCGTACTTGGCCGCCGCCTGCGCGGCGCGCTCGGCGATCTCGGGCGACGTCGCGGACGAGTCGACACGGATGAGCGGTGATGCCTCGAGCCCGGTGGCGAGCACCGACTTGACGTCCTTGAACTGCGGTCCGAGCTCCTTCTTCAGGGCGGCACTGAGGAGCGGCGACTCGAGCGTGAGGACGACCGCCTTCTGCTCCTTCGTCACGTCGACCGAGCTGCCGGGCTTCGTGAAGAGGTTCTGGCTCTGGTCGGTGATCTTGATCCAGGCGACCGAGGAGTATCGCTTCGGCAGCTGGCTGCTGACGGCATAGATCCCGACGAACGCCACCACGAAGATGAGGATGAGCAGGAGACCCCGACGCCGCAGCACGCGAGCGACGCCGCCGAGCCCGAGCTCGAGCCGGCTCGACCCACCGAGGGACTCGAGCGTGCGGTCGTGCCGGCTCGGGGCGGGCGCAGGCTCGCCCGAAGGCATCAGATGGTCGTCGATCACCTCAGTATGCCCCACCGCATGAGGGCATCAGCACGCGTCGGACGGTGCGGGCGAGGATCGCGAGGTCACCGCCGAGGCTCTGCCCGAAGGCGTACTGGACGTCGAGCGCGACCCGTGTGGCGTAGGACACGTCGTTGCGTCCCGACACCTGCCACAGGCCGGTCATCCCGGGACGAGCGGAGAGCACGATCGGCATGTACTGGCCGTACCGCCGCATCTCCTCCTCGGTGATCGGCCGGGGCCCGACGAGGCTCATCTCGCCCCGCAGCACGTTGACCAGCTGCGGCAGCTCGTCGAGCGAGGTCCGACGGAGGACGTGACCCAGACGCGTCACGTGCGGGTCCTTCTTCAGCTTGAAGGTGAGCGCGAACTCCTCGGCGAGGGCGGGGTCCGATGCGAGCAGCTCGGCGAGCCGGGCGTCGGCGTCGAGCACCATCGTCCGCAGCTTCAGGCACCCGATGGACCGCCCGGACCGACCCACGCGCTCGTGGCGGTAGAAGGCGGGGCCACGCGAGGTGAGCCGCACCAGGCCGGCGAGCATCAGGAGGGCGGTGCCCCACAGGGGCGCGGTGACGGTCACCACGGTCACATCGAACACGCGCTTGGCCCGGTTGCGGGCGACGCGGGGGACGACGGTCACCGCCGGCGGTGGGTCCTCGCGGAGCGTCTCGGTGACGAGGTCGATCGAGCGGGCCCGCTCCTCGATGGTGCGCAGGTCGATCAGCACCTCGCCCGACGCAGCGTCGACGGAGATGACACCGGGCAGCTCGGACTCGACGGTCTCGGACGACTCGTGCCGCGCGACGCCGCTCAGCAGCCCCACGCCTCCCCGCCCGCGCACACGACGGCGCCGTGCTCGCTCGGTGAGCCGAAGATCCAGCTCGGGATACACCCCGCTCGCCATTGGAGCCTCCCCGCCCCTTTCGTCTAGAATCAGCCGCTCTCGCCGCGCCCAGCGCCCGGTACCCGGAAAAGAACGCGGGAACGCAGGCTGGCATTGCGATGACCGGTCGATCGCATCGGTTTTCCGGGCCTTCTCGCCCTCCCGGAAGGGTGTTGAACCTACCATCCGAAATGGAACACGACAACCAATACCGGCCGGATTGAGTCGCCCGACCCATTCAAGAGGTCGGGCGCCGAGCGCCGATAGGTGGGTCCAACGACCTACTCGGGCGAACCCGTGACCACGGAGAGCGAGATCCGTCGTCGTGGCCCGACCAACCCAAAGGAGCCGTCACCGATGCTCTGGAAGCACCGATCCCGAATCCTGGCCGCGCTCGGCGTGGCCGCCGCGATCGTCATCACCCCCCAGCTCGCCGAGGCGGGCTCGGGCACCGGGTCGCCGGCCTCGACGCTCGTGCGGACCGTCCGAGCGCACGAGCGGGACGAGCATCGTCACCATCACCACCACCACCGTCACCACCACCGCCCGCCGGTCCCGGTGATCCCACCGCCGAAGCCGGTTCCCGTCCCGACCCCGACGCCGCACCCGGTGCCGACCCCGACGCCCACGCCCGTTCCGACGCCGCACCCGGTCCGCCGACACCGACGCCGACTCCGACACCGACTCCGACGCCGACTCCCACGCCGACGCCGACTCCCACGCCGACGCCGACGCCCACACCGACGCCCACGCCGACGCCGACGCCGACGCCCACCCCCTCGCCCGCTGCGAGCGTGTGTCTGCCGCAGGCGCACTCGACCGTCGCCGGCGCGCAGCACTCGCAGTACCGGCCGACCGTCTCCGGCCACCTGGCCGTCGACGCCCGCAACGCGACCTGGACCCAGGCGGACGACTGGCCCGTGTCGGTCTACGGCAGCGGATCGGTCTGCTGGGACGGCGGCACCATCGTGGGCACATGGGGCGCGTCCACGCCGTGGGCGACGTTCCACCACACCGGAGGCTTCAGCTTCCAGACCCCCGACTCGGTCGTCGAGAACGTCCGCGTCCAGAACTACGGCGACGCCATCAACGTCCGCGACGGAGCGTCCAACTGGACCGTGCGCGGTGCGCACACCTCGATGATCCACGACGACTGCCTGCAGGACGACTACCTCAACGCAGGCGTGATCGACGGCTCGCTGTTCGACGGTTGCTACGTCGGCATCTCGACGCGGCCGTCGTCGAACGACTCGAGCTCGGACGGTCGCACGAAGACGTTGACGCTGCGCAACTCGCTCCTGCGGCTGCAGCCGATGCCGACCGTCTACAAGGGCCCGGCGCCGGGCCACGGCGGCTTCTTCAAGTGGGACGACACGGGCCGCTCGCCGAAGCTCGCGCTGTTCGGCAACGTGTTCCGCGTGGACCAGCTGCCGAACCACGGCTCGCTCGGTCTGCCCGACGGCTACTCCGTGACCTGCGCGAACAACACGATCGTGTGGCTCGGTCACGGTGCCTTCCCCGAGGCCGCCTCGTGGCTCGCCAAGTGCCCCGACACGAAGATCGTCACCACCGGATCCACGTGGGACGCGGCGGTCGCGATGTGGGCGGCGACGCACTAGTCACGACGAGGCACGTCCCCGAACGTCACGCGAATGCGCCCCGGTGTCGGACCTCGACGCCGGGGCGCACTCGCGCGCTTCGACACGCTCCGCGCGCGGCGTAGGTCGATGAACTCATTCGTGATGTTCACCCGCACCTGACCGTTTCGCCCGGTTTACAATCGCCGCTTCCCGACGCAGGACGGAAGCGATGCGCGACTCAGTCCCGACCGCCACCAACCTCGATCCGTCGCCGTCGCGACGGATCGTCGTCACCGGTGCCGGTGGCTTCGTCGGCAGTCATCTCGTCGACACGCTCCTCGCCCGTGGCGACACGGTGGTGGGCATCGACTCCTTCACGCCGTACTACGACCCGGACACGAAGCGGCAGAACCTGGACGGCGCGCGCGACCACGACGCGTTCACGCTCGTGGACGCCGACCTCCGGTCGACGGACCTGATGCCGATCCTCGAGGGCGTCGACACGATCTTCCACCAGGCTGCGCAGCCGGGTGTCCGGCTCTCGTGGTCGGACGGCTTCGGCGAGTACGCCAGCCACAACGTGCTGGCCACCCAGCGGCTGCTCGAGGCCGCACGCGACTGCGAGGTCCGTCGCGTCGTCTACGCATCGTCGTCGTCGGTCTACGGCAACCAGGACCGTTACCCGACGGTCGAGACCGATCTCCCGCGCCCGTACAGCCCGTACGGCGTCACGAAGCTCGCGGCCGAGCACCTCTGCGGTCTGTACGCGGAGAACTGGGGCCTGCACACGGTGGCGCTGCGCTACTTCACGGTCTTCGGGCCCCGGCAGCGCCCGGACATGTCGATCCACCGGCTGTGCGAGGCCGCGCTCACCGGTGCGTCGTTCCCGCGCTTCGGCGACGGCGAGCAGATCCGCGAGTTCACCTACGTCGCCGACATCGTCGCCGCGAACCTGTGTGCGGCCGACGCCGACGTGGAGCCCGCGACGGTCGTCAACATCGCCGGCGGCGGCGAGATCACGCTCAACGGCCTCATCGAGACCGTCGGCGGGCTCGCAGGCTCCGCGGTGACGATCGAGGACCACCCGGCGCAGGCCGGCGACGCGTGACGCAACGGCGGCTCCACCGATCGGGCGCGTGCGTTGCTCGGCTGGGAGCCGGTGGTGGGTCTGCGGGACGGGATCGCGTCCCAGCTGGCCTGGCACGCCGACCGTCGCCTGCTGGTCTGATCGTCTGCCGACGAGTGGCCGGGACCGGCGTCGATCCGGTGACCTCGCGCTTTTTCAGGCGCGCGCTCTGCCAACTGAGCTACCCGGCCGGGGACGTGGACGACGCCCGGCGGTCCTGACGGGATTTGAACCCGCGGCCTCCGCCTTGACAGGGCGGCGTGCACTCCAAACTGCACCACAGGACCGTGGCTGACCACCAGAACTCGGTGGATCGTGCCCCCAGGGGAGTTCGAATCCCCGTTACCGCCTTGAAAGGGCGGCGTCCTAGGCCACTAGACGATGGGGGCTCGCTCTCTCCCGAGAGGGGAGGACTCTAGCAGCGGGCCCCGAGCCGACCTCCGCTCGATCCCGACGGGCGCGGCCCGCCGGTGAGCGTCAGAGGTCCTGGTGCTCTTCGACCTTCTCGAGGAACTGGCGGATCTCCGACGCACGGAAGCGGCGGTGACCGCCGAGCGTCCGGATCGCCGAGATCTTGCCGGCGCGTGCCCACCGGGTGACCGTCTTCGGGTTCACGCGGAACATCGCCGCGACCTCGGACGGAGTGAGGAGCGCGTCGTCGTCGGGGTGGCCCTGCATGTTCTGCCTCCGGTATGGGCGAGGAGGTCCGGATGGAGCGTCCGGTTCGTTCACGGGAGCGTACTTGGTCCGTTCCGTCGCGTCGCGGATCCTGCTCGATCCGTCCGGCGACGGCCGGGAGCGTAGCGCCGCCGAACCGTCCGCGGGTCGATCGTCTTGCGGTCGGTCGGCACCGGCCCGGCCCGGCGATGCCGGGGGACCGCCCGTACACTCGGGCCGCCATGACGGTCATCGCGGTCGCGAACCAGAAGGGCGGCGTCGGCAAGACGACGACGACGCACAGCCTCGGCGAGGCGCTCGCGGCCGACGGCGCCCGCGTCCTGCTCGTGGATCTCGATCCGCAGGCCTGCCTCACGTATGCGGCCGGGCTCGATCCCGAGTCGATCCAGCCGTCGCTCCACGACGTGTTGCTCGGGCGCGCCGACGCGGCCCACGTCGTCACTCCTGCGGGACGGTGCTCGCTGCTCCCGGCGTCCATCGACCTCGCCGGCTCCGAGGTGGTGCTCGCGACCAAGGTGGGTCGGGAGCACGCGCTCGCACGCGCGCTCGCACCGGTGAAGAGCAGCTTCGACCTCGTGCTCGTCGACTGTCCGCCGTCGCTCGGCATCCTCACGATCAACGGGCTGACCGCCGCCGACGCCGTGGTGATCCCGCTGCAGTGCGAGACGTTGAGTCACCGTGGTGTGGGCCAGCTGCTCGAGACGGTCGCCGACGTGCGCGCGGTACACGAAGCCGGACCTCGCGGTGCTCGGCGCGGTCGCGACGATGTTCGACGCCCGCAGCCGTCACCCGCGCGAGATCGCCGCCGACGTCGCCGACCGCTACGGGCTCGCGGTGCTCGAGCCACTCGTCCCGCGCAGCATCCGGTTCGCGGAGGCACCGGCGACCGGCCGCTCGATCCTCGACCACGCGCCGAAGTCGGCGGGGGCCACCGCCTACCGCGCCCTCGCCGTCCGCGTGCGCGAGGCCCTCGCGGCGTAGGACCGTGCCCGACGACGGTCGACGCGCGCTCTTCTCGGCGGCGTCGCGCAAGGCGGGCACGCTCGTGGTGGAGTGCGGCTCGTGCCACGCGCGGGCCCGCGTCGGCTACCTCGACCTCGCGCGCCGGAGCCTGCCGATCGCGCTGTGGGCGCCGTGGCGGAGGTACTCCCGCCTGGCGCGGTGTCCGGCGTGCGAGCAACGCACCTGGCTCGCTGCGCGCTGGTTCGACTGACACACCCCGAGCCGCCCCGACTCCGGGAGCGGTGCGCGCACCATCCGGTGCCGACACTCCGGCTCCGACGTCGCGCCGAGGCGGCTCGGCCCCCTGCGTCAGCGCCTCTCGACGAGGACGCGGCCGGTGCCCGGCCCGATCTCCCCGATGACCCACGCGCCGAGGCCGGCAGCCTCCACCACCTCGATCGCGCGGGCCGCGTCCGATGCCGGGACCGCGGCCACCATGCCGACACCCAGGTTGAACACCGCCTCCATCTCCGAGTCGGCGACGTCGCCGGCCCGTTGCACCTCGGCGAAGATCCGCGGCTCGGGCCACCGCCCGCGTGCGATCCGCGCGTCGCCGTCCGCGGGGAGGATGCGGTTGACGTTGCCGGGGAGCCCGCCGCCGGTGACGTGCGCGAACGCGTGCACGTCGACGGCGTCCCGCACCGCCGCGAGCGTCGGCGCGTAGATCACGCTCGGACGCAACAGCTCGTCGGCGAGGGTGACGTCGGCGCCCGGCCACGCCGGCTCGTCGAGGGACCGCGCCGCGCGGTCGAGCAGCGCGCGTCGCGCCAGCGTGTAGCCGTTGCAGCGCAGCCCCGGGCTCTCGATACCGACGAGCACGTCGCCGACCGCGACGTCGCGCGGCAGCACCCGGGCGCGCTCGGCCGCGCCGACCACGAAGCCGACGAGGTCGAACTCGCCCTCGGCCATCAGCTGCGGGTGCTCGGACATCTCGCCCCCGAGCAGCGCCGCGCCCGCCCGGCGGCAGCCGTCGGCCACGCCCCCGACGATCGTGGCGGCGATGTCGGGATCGAGCCGGCCCATCGAGAGGTAGTCGAAGAAGAAGAGTGGATCGGCGCCCTGCGCGGCGACGTCGTCGGCCGTGCCCACGAGGTCGATGCCGATCGTGTCGTACCGGCCCGTCGACCACGCGACGACCGATTTCGTGCCGACACCGTCGGTCGACGACACGAGGACCGGGTCGGTGTACGCGAGCGCCTGCAGGTCGAACAGCCCGCCGAACCCGCCGATCGCACCCAGGACTCCGGGCCGGTCGGTGGACCGCGCGTGCTCCTTGATCAGGTCGACCGCGTGCTCGCCCGCCGCGATGTCGACACCCGCGTCGGCGTAGGTGAGGCCGTCGCTCTCGTCACTCACGCGGTGCTCACCGCGACGGTGACGTGAGATCCACGAGCGGGCCCTCGAGCACGAGCTTGGCGTCGCGGGTCGTGAGCTCGACCGGAACGGGGTACTCGTTCGAGAGGCACGCGGTGCAGAACGACGTCGCGGGGGCGTGCGTGGCGCGCGTGAGGCGGTCGAGGTCGAGGTACGCGATCGAGTCGACACCGAGATAGTCGCGGATCTCGCCGACCGAGAGATCAGCCGCGAGCAGCTCGCCGCGCCGACCGGTGTCCATCCCGTAGAAGCACGGGTAGCGGTACGGGGGCGACGACACGCGGAAGTGCACCTCGGCCGCCCCCGCCTCGCGCAGCATCGCGACGACCTGGCGGGTGGTGGTGCCGCGCACGATCGAATCGTCGACGACCACCAGCCGCTTGCCACGGATGTTCTCGGGCAGCGGGTTGAGCTTCATGCGCACGCCGACACCGCGCTGGGCCTGACTCGGCTGGATGAACGTGCGGCCGACGTACCGGTTCTTCACGAGGCCGTCGCCGTACGGGATGCCCGACGCCCGCGCGTAGCCCTGGGCGGCCGGGATACCGGACTCGGGGACCGGCATCACCATGTCGGCCTCGACCGGCGCCTGCTGCGCGAGCTCCTCGCCCATGCGTTGGCGCGCCGCGTGCACGCTCTGGCCGTAGAGCCGGGTGTCGGGGCGCGAGAAGTACACGAACTCGAACAGGCACAGGCGGGGATCCGGCGTCGCGTACTGCACCTCCCGCCGCAGACCCGACGCGTCGATCACCACCATCTCGCCCGGCTGCACGTCGCGCACGTAGTGCGCGCCGATGATGTCGAGCGCGGCCGACTCGCTGGCCAGCACCCACCCGCCCCCTTCGAGTCGGCCGAGCACGAGTGGCCAGAAGCCGTGCGGGTCGCGGACGCCGATCACCCGACTGTCGTCCATCAGCACGAACGAGAAGCCGCCCTGCAGGCGGGGCAGCACCTGCTCGAGCGCGAGCTCGAGGTCGCATCCGTCCGAACGAGGCTCGTCGGGCCACGCGCGTGCGATGAGCTCGGCGACGAGCGCGGAGTCGGTGGTGGAGTCGAACTCCGTCTCCGCCGCGGTCATCCCCGGCAGCATCCCGAGTGACGACGCGAGCTCCGCGGTGTTCGTGAGATTGCCGTTGTGTCCGAGCGCGAACCCCGCGTCGCCGACCGAGCGGTACACCGGCTGCGCGTTCTGCCACGAGGACGACCCGGTGGTCGAGTACCGGTTGTGGCCGATGGCGAGGTGCCCGGACAGCGACGCGAGCTGGCGCTCGTCGAAGACCTGGGTGACGAGGCCCATGTCCTTCATCACGGTGATGGTCTCGCCGTCGCTCACCGCGATGCCCGCCGACTCCTGGCCGCGGTGCTGCAGCGCGAAGAGGCCGAGGTACGTGAGGTGGGCCACGGGTTGGCCGGGTCCGTAGATCCCGAAGACCCCGCAGGCGTGGCCGATCGATGGTCCGGTGGAGTCCGCCGTGAGCATCCTCACCAGTATCGCAGAGCCGCGACCGGTACCCCGACTCCCGCCGCGGTCCCGTCCGGGCCCACACGGCGCGGGCCGGCGGTCAGACCTGCACCGCCTCCATGAGGGTCGGCAACGCGTCGCGATGGGCGTGCGACGCGGTGGCGAGATCCACCGCGAAGGCACCCCGGGCCAGGAGCCTGTCGCCCCCTGCGGTCCCGACGACCGCGACCGGGACGCCGGCGTCGGCCGCCCGCGCGACCACGGCGTCGGCGCGGTCCGGCGCCACCGACAGCACCACGCGTGATGCCGACTCCGAGAAGCAGGCGACCGCGTCCCCGATCTCCACGTCGAAGCCGGTGCCGGCCTGGATCGCCATCTCGGCCAGGGCGACCGCGAGCCCGCCGTCGGAACAGTCGTGCACCCCAGCGGGAACGCGATCGCGCACGAGCTCGGCGACGAGCGCGTGGAGCGACGCGGCGGCGTCGAGGTCGGCGGCGGGCGGCGTGCCGTCGCGCAGTCCGTGCACGGTGGCCCACGACGAGCCGCCGAGCTCCGGCCCGGTGGACCCGAGCACCAGGATGGCGTCGCCGTCGCGCAGACGGGCCGGCGGCGGGACGTCGGTGAGCTCGTCGATCAGCCCGATGACGCCCACGACCGGCGTCGGGTCGATGTCGGCACCGCGACTCTCGTTGTAGAAGCTCACGTTGCCGCCGATGACCGGCAGGCCCAGGGCGACGCAGGCCTCGCTCATGCCGTCGACGACCTCGGAGAACTGCCACATCACCTCGGGGTGCTCCGGATTGCCGAAGTTCAGGCAGTTCACGAGCGCCTTCGGTGCCGCACCGGCGCACGCGACGTTGCGGGCCGCCTCGAGCACGGCCAGCCGGCCACCGGTCCGCGGCTCGAGCGCGCAGAACCGCGCGTTGCCGTCGACCGAGAGCGCGAGCGCCTTGGGCGGCGCGTCGCGCAACCGCAGCACGCTGGCGTCGCCGCCCGGCCCGACCACGGTGTTGAGGAACAGCTGGTGGTCGTACTGGCGGTACACCCACGACGGATCGGCGATGTTCGGCGAGCCGAGCAGCGCGAGCAGCTCGCCGCCGACGTCGGTGCCGGCGGGGAACCGCGCGCCGAGGTCGGCGGCGGGATCACGCGCGAGCCGTGCTTCGTGATCGGCCGGGCGGGCCAGGGGTCGGTGGTAGACGGGACCGTCGCCGAGGCTGCCGATCGGGACGTCGGCGATCGGGGTGCGGTCCGAGGAGATCTCCGGGGCCTCGTCGCCGATCGGCGGCGGCGGGTTCGCGCCGGGCACGCCGACGGCGTCGAAGAGGCCGTCGTACACCCGGAAGCGTCCGGAGTCGGTGACGCGCCCGACGACCGAGGCGCGGATCTCCCAGCGCTCGCACAAGGCCAGCACCTCGTCGAGGTGATCGGGCGTCACGATCGCCAGCATCCGCTCCTGGCTCTCGGACGTGAGCATCTCCACCGGGTTCATGCCCGGCTCGCGGTGCGGCGCCCGCGCGACGTCGACGTCCATGCCGGCGCCGGTCTTGGCCGCGGTCTCGGACGCCGCGCACGAGATCCCGGCCGCCCCCAGGTCCTGCACCCCGATCGCGAGCCCCGCGTCGAGCAGCGCGAGGCACGCCTCGATGAGCTTCTTCTCCTCGAACGGATCACCGACCTGCACGGACGGTCGCTTGGCCTCGCTGCCCTCCTCGAAGCCGGCCGACGCGAGGACGCTCGCGCCACCGATGCCGTCGCGCCCGGTCGACGCGCCGAGCAGCACCGCGAGGTTGCCGACGCCCTCGCGCGCGCGAGCACGAGCCGGTCGATGGGGAGCGTGCCGAGGCAGAAGACGTTGACGAGCGGGTTGTCGCGGTAGCACTCGTCGAAGACGAGCTCGCCGCCGACGGTGGGCACGCCGACCGCGTTGCCGTAGCCGCTGATCCCGCTCACGACGCCCTCGAAGAGGTAACGCGTCCTCGGGTCGTCGAGCGGGCCGAAACGCAGCGGGTCCATGAGCGCGATCGGCCGGGCCCCCATCGAGAAGATGTCGCGGATGATCCCGCCGACGCCGGTCGCCGCGCCCTGGTACGGCTCCACCGCGGACGGATGGTTGTGACTCTCGATCCGCACGGCGACTGCGACGCCGTCGCCGACGTCGATGACCCCCGCGCCCTCACCCGGCCCGACGAGGACCCACGGCGCCTCGGTCGGGAAGCGCCCGAGGTGGGATCGGGACGACTTGTACGAGCAGTGCTCCGACCACATCACCGAGTACATCGCCAGCTCGAGGTGGGTCGGCTCGCGACCGAGCTCGTCGATCACCCCGGCGAGCTCGTCGTCGGTCATGCCGAGCTGCCGGTGCAGGGGGGTCTCCGCCATTCCCGCCGAGACTACCGACGGGCGCCGAGCGTTCCGGGACCGTTCGTGCGGCGTCCGCGACGGCCCGTCGACCCCTGCATCAGGACGAAATCGCCTCTATGCGGAGGGCCGATTCACGAGCACATGACCCGCCGTGGTTATCCTGAATGGCTGTGCCAGGATTGCGAAAATGCAATGGGCATCATCGAGCATCATCATCGAGCATGATCATCGAGCATAAGGAGCCAGCATGCCGGGGCGGAAGACGAAGATGACCGACGAGCACAAGCAGGCCCTCGCCGAAGGGCGCGAGCTCGGGAAAGCCGTGCGCGACTACCTCGAGGCACTCGAGCAGAACAAGCCCAAGCGGGGTCGCAAGCGGACGCCGGATTCGGTGAAGAAACGCCTCGCGGCGATCGAGTCTGCGTTGCCGGAGGCCTCGCCCATCAAGAAGGTCGAGCTCATCCAGGAGCGCAGCGACCTCACGGTCGAGCTGGCCACGATGGGGACCAAGGTCGATCTCTCCGGCTTGGAGAAGGGTTTCGTGAAGTCGGCGAAGACCTATTCCGAGCGCAAGGGCATCACGTATTCCACGTGGCGCGAGGTGGGCGTCCCCGCCGACGTGCTCAAGCGGGCCGGCATCACCCGGGCC
>CAVWPR010000008.1:0-363920 GCA_963756815.1 uncultured Acidimicrobiia bacterium | reverse complement strand
ACGGTCCTGGGGTGGAACGGCCTCTACCGGTCGCTCGATCGCGACCACCGGGTGGCGATCACCGCCTGGAGGGGCGAGGGCTACAACGCCGGCAGTCTGGCCGCAGCCCTGAAACGTCCGGCGCTGCTGCCGCTCGCGGCGCGTACCGTCTACGCCCCCCAGCATCCGGATGTCGTGGTGCTCGCGATCGGGACCAACGACGCTTGGGGCAAGACGCGCCTGTCGCAGCCGCGCTCGGTGATGCGATCGATGCTCGACCGCTTCCCGGACTCGTGCGTCGTCGGCGTCTTGCTCCCGGAGGACCTGTCGGTCCCGGACTGGTCGAACACGGAGGCCGCGAACGCTGAATGCGAGCGACCAGGAAGTGGGCCGACCAGGTCGTCGACTGGCCGTCGATCGCGCGTCGGCCCGGAATGCTGAGACCCGATCAGGTGCACCCGAGCGAGCGCGGCACCCGGGCTCGGGTCCGGGCGATCGTGGACGCGGTGCGGCGCTGCCAGCCGTGAACGCCGCCCGGGCCGGCTGCGTTCCGCGACCTCCCCCGCAACTGAGGATCTCCCGACAGAGATTCCTCCTTGCAGCTCACGTCGCGTCAGGTCGTACGGTCGTCGCATGACCGACGCGCCGACCGATCGAGCGATGCGCAAGATCGGCGACATCGCCGCCGCGACCGGTATGACGGTCCGCACCTTGCGCTACTACGAGGAGATCGGACTGCTCGCGCCGAGCTCGCGGACCGAGGCCGGCCACCGGCTCTACGGCCCGGCCGCCGTGGAACGCCTGTACCAGATCGCGCAACTCCGTTCGCTCGGCCTCCCGCTGGACGGAGTGCGGGCGACCCTCGAAGACGGCGGCGCCGACCTTCGCGCGCTGATGACCGACCATCTCGCGGAGGTCGACGCGCGCATGGAGGCCGAGCAGCGACTGCGCGGCCGGCTGCTCCGTCTCGTCGGCACCCTGGAATCGAACGAGGACACCACCGGTGACCTCCTGAGTGTCCTGGAGGACATGACCATGCTGGAGACGACGCTCAACCGACGGATCGCGATCCTGGTCTACGAGGACATCGACGCGGCCTTCGAGTACCTGATCCGCGTCTTCGGGTTCGGGCCCGGCGAGGTGACGCGCGATCCGGACGGCAATGCCGTCCACGCCGAGATCCAGGCCGGCGACGGTGAGTTCTGGCTCCACGTCGAGTCCGAGCCGTTCGGGCTCGCGGCGCCGAAGAACCTCGGCGGCGCCTCCGGCACGATGGCGATCATGGTCGACGACGTCGATGCCCACCACCGCTACGCGGTCGAGCAGGGCGCGACGATCAGGTACGCCCCGACGGACCAGGACTACGGGTACCGGGAGTACAGCGCGGTGGATCTCGGCGGCCATCTCTGGTCGTTCATGAAGCCACTCGACTGAGCGATCCGCCGCCGACCCTCAGGGTGCGACGGAGCCGTAGTCGGCGAAGCCCGACGGGTCGTGCCGGCCGAAGCAGCCGTGCTCGAACAGGCCCCAGCCCTCGCGCCCGTCGAGCGTGGCCCGCCCGACGTGGTCGATCACGCTGAACGCGCCCCGGCCCGTGACCATCGGGTCCGTGAGGTCGTAGACCGCGCCCTCCACGAAGTTGCGGCCCCGCCACTGCCCGTGGCTCCAGTCGGGGTCACCGCCGTAGCCCGCGCCGATGTTCAGCGCGACGTACCCGAGCGACTCCACCTCCATCGTGAGGTCCTTGCGATCCGGCGTGCGGAGCTGCAGCGTCGCGCCGGTGGGGATCCGCGTCCCCGACGCGTAGTGGACGTCGATGTCCGGCCAACCGAGCTGCTCCGGACGACGGCCACTCGCCTCCGGCCACACCCGCACGACGTCGTTCATCACCCGGGTGCCGTCGGGCTCCTCCTGCAGGATGATGATCACCGCGAAGTCGTCGAAGCGCATGGGGATGTAGGTCCACCAGAAGCCCTCGATCGGCTCGTCACCGGCGCGCCCGGGCGGCTCGGCCTCCCCCACTCCTCGGATGCCCCACGACCGGTCGCGCGTCCCGAGCCAGCGGTCCGGCGTCACCTCGAGCTCCTCGCCGCCGACGCGCAGTGTCCCCTCCCACGTGCCCACCTGGGCGAAGCGCTGGGCGTCGAGGTTGATGCGGCCGTTGCGCCGCCACGTGTGGCGCGCCTCGTCGAACGCGGGGAACGAGCCGCGCCAGCGGAGGTCGAAGCCGATCCCGTGGTCGTCGCCGTCGCACACGAGCCGGAGCTCCTTCAGCGGCTCGATCACCTCGACGCGGTACGGACCGACCTCCTGGCGCATGCGGTCGTCGCCGAGCGCGTCCGACGTGCGGATCGTGTACTGGCGGTCGCCACGCCGCACCGTCGCGTACGCGTCGATCACCCCGAGGTTCGGGTACAGGCCGAGGCCGGTGATGAGAAAGACGTCGCCGGTGCGGTCGTGGGCGTTCAGGTAGCACCGGTCGTACGCGTTGCGGTCGCTGGTGTCCATGTACGCGAGCGAGAGCGGGGCCTGGTGGATCGGGAACTCGTCGAGCGGGACCGGCATCGGACCTCCTGGGCGCGACCGGAGCGGAGCGGGGACGTTACGTCGAGCGGACCGGCGGTCGCGGCGACGCGAGGAGCTCCGCGATCTTGTCGACGAGCTCGTCGAGGTCCGCCGGCGGGTGCCCGCCGAGCGACTCGACGCCCACGGTCACGGCCGTCGCACCCTCGGGGCCGGGATCGAGCCAGGCGAGCAGCGACGTCGCCCGCTGCGGCTCGGGCGTCACGATCGCCTCGATGACGAGGCTCAGTCGATCGATGTACGAGACCGCGCCCAGCATCGAGAAGACCTCGTGCAGCGCGAGGAACGCCTCCATCGGGTTCGCGTCCAGCAGCACCGTGCGGGTGTCGTCGAGCGCGACGACGGGATGCCGCAAGCTCGCTCCGATCGGGTCACCGGCGCGGTCGTAGGTGCCGGGGACGTCGTCGGGACGCGGCCCGCTCGCCGGCGCAGGCGCGGACGGCTCATCGTCGGGTTCCGCACTTCCGCGTGCGCGCACCACGACGGCGAACGCCTCGGTGATCTGGGCGGTCGCGAGGGTACGGCGGCCGGAGTCGGCGAGATCGCTCGCGATGTCGGGGTGATGGCGGCGGATCAGACGCAGGTAGCTCGCCCGCACCTCGGGCCACGCCGTGGACGCGTCGACACCGAGCAGACGGCGGGCGGCGACGAGATCCACGTCCGCATCGTCCCACTTCCGCTCTCCGCCTTGCAGCCCGGCTCGGACGCGAGTACCGATGCGGGGATGCCTGCCCCTGCGGCCCGCCCATGACGGTCCTCGACGCCTTCCGCGGTGCCGTGGGTCCGGCCACGGTCGTCACCGACGCCGACCTGTCCGGCGACTACGGCCACGACGAGGCGCTCACCGTCGAGCCGGTCCTGCCGGGGTACCTCGCCTGGCCGACCTCGACCGTCGAGGTCGCGGCCCTGCTCGCCGTCGCGTCCGAGCACGGCGTGCCGGTCACCGCCCGTGGAGCGGAACGGGCCTCTCGGGTGGCTGCACGCCGACGGCCGACTCGATCGTCATCTCGTTCGAACGCATGAACGCGATCCTCGAGATCGACCAGGAGAACTTCGTCGCCGTCGTGCAGCCGGGCGTGACGCTCGCGCAGCTCGACGAGGCCCTCGCCCCGCTCGGCCTCGCCTACCCGGTGTATCCCGGCGAGTACAGCGCGAGCCTCGGCGGCAACGTCGCGACGAACGCAGGCGGCATGCGCGCGGTGAAGTACGGCGTCACCCGTCACCAGGTGCTCGGGCTCGAGGCGGTGCTGCCCACGGGCGAGGTGATCCGCACCGGCGGCAAGTACGTGAAGGCCACCACGGGCTACGACCTCACGCAGCTGATCATCGGCTCCGAGGGAACGCTCGCGCTCGTCACCGAGGCGACCCTGCGCCTCTACCCGCGTGCGCCGCACACCGCGACGGTGCTCGCACCGTTCCCGACCCTCGACGCGATCACGCACGCGATCCCACGGATCGTGGCGAGCGGCGTCGGTCCGATGATCCTCGAGTACATCGACATGATCACGTTGTCGGCCATCACCGCCCACGTGGGCCTCGAGCTCGGCATCCCCGAGGACATCAGCAGCACCGCGCTCGCGTACCTGGTCGTGATGATGGAGCAGATGTCCGACACCCGCCTCGACGAGGACGTCGCCGCGCTCGCGGAGCAACTCGCCGAGCTCGGCGCGCTCGACGTGTACGTGCTCCCCGGCGGCGCGGCCGCATCGTTGATCGACGCGCGCGAGAAGAGCTTCTGGGTCGCCAAGGCCAACCACGCCGACGACATCGTCGACATCGTGGTGCCGCGTGCGTCGCTCCCGGAGTTCATGGAGCAGGTCGCGACGATCGCCGCCGCGACGGGATCGTGGATCGCCGGGTGCGGGCACGCCGGCGACGGGAACGTGCACCTCTCGGTGTTCCAGTCCGATCCCGACGTCCGGTCGCAGGTCCTGCACGAGCTCTTCGCCACGGGCATGGCGCTCGGCGGCGCGATCTCCGGCGAGCACGGGATCGGCCGGGCCAAGCAGCGCCACTTCCTGGCGCTCGAGGACCCGGCGAAGGTCGCGCTCATGCGGCGGATCAAGGCCGCGTTCGACCCGCTCGGCATCCTCAACCCGGGCGTGCTCCTCGGCGACGCGTCCGTCGACGAAACGATGAGGCCGTCATGACCATGAGCGAGCCGCCGACCAGCACGCACCGACGTCGCGCTCGGCGAGCGGGGCCACCCGGCCCGGCCCGCAGGGCCGAGAGGGGACGATGATGAACGGAGCGCAGTCGCTGCTGCGGACGCTCGTCGACAACGACGTCGACGTGTGCTTCACGAACCCGGGCACGTCGGAGATGCACTTCGTCGCCGCGCTCGACGGCGAGCCGCGGATGCGCGCGGTGCTCGGACTCTTCGAAGGTGTCGTCACGGGCGCCGCCGACGGGTACGCGCGCATGAGCGGTCGGCCCGCGGCGACGCTGCTGCACCTCGGTCCCGGCCTCGGCAACGGGATCGCCAACCTGCACAACGCGCGTCGCGCCCACACGCCGATCGTGAACATCGTCGGGGACCACGCCACCTACCACAAGCCCCTCGACGCGCCACTCGAGAGCGACATCGAGACCCTGGCCGCGAACGTGTCGGGATGGATCCGCCGGTCCGGCACGACCGACGCGCTCGGCGCCGACGCGGCCGAGGCGGTCACGGTCGCCCGTACGCACCCGGGCGAGATCGCCACGCTCATCCTGCCCGCCGACGTGTCGTGGTCCGACGGTGGCGTCGCGGTCGGACGCCGGGTCGTGCCGGCGCCACTCGCCCCCGAGGCCGAGGCCGTGGCGATCGCCGCGAAGGTCCTCGCCAGCGGCGAGCCCGCCGCGCTGCTCCTCGGCGACGACGCCGTCCGCGACGAGACGACCCTCGCGCTCGCCGACGCGATCGCGGCGACCACCGGCGCGAAGGTCCTCGCCGAGGTCTTCCCCGCCCGGATCCGCCGGGGCGCCGGCATCGCGCCGGTCGAGCGCCTCGGCTACCTCGCCGAGTTCGCGGCGATCCAGCTCGCCGGTCTCCGTCACCTCGTGCTGGTGGGCACCCGCTCGCCCGTCTCGTTCTTCGCCTACCCCGGCAAGGACAGCGACCTCGTCCCCGAGGGATGCGAGGTCCACGTGCTCACCGACGTCGCCGAGAGCGGCGTGGTCGCGATCGCCGACCTCGCCGATCGCGTGGGTGCGTCCGAACGCGCGGCGAGGCTCACGCCGGCGGCGCGCCCCGAGCGGCCCACCGGCGCGCTCGACCGCGGAGGTGGTCTCCCAGGCCGTCGGCGCGACCCTCGTGGACGGCGCGATCGTCGTCGACGAGGCACAGACCGGGGGCATCTGGGCGTCGCCCGCCACTGCGGGGTGTCCCCCGCACGACTGGCTGACCCTCACCGGCGGCTCGATCGGCTTCGGGATGCCGGTCGCAACCGGGGCCGCGGTGGCGTGTCCCGATCGTCCGGTCCTCGACCTCCAGGCCGACGGGAGCGCGATGTACACGCTGCAGTCGCTGTGGACCCAGGCACGTGAGGGCCTCGACGTGACCACGCTGATCCTGGCCAACCGGTCCTACGCGATCCTCAACCTCGAGCTCTCGCGGGTGGGCGTCACCGAGCCCGGTCCCGTCGCCCTCTCGATGCTCGACCTCACGCGTCCGGACCTCGACTTCGTCTCGCTCGCGCGCGGCATGGGCGTGCCGGCGGAACGACCCGAGGACGGCGAGGCACTGGTGGTGGCGCTCGAGCGGGCGCAGGCGGAGCCGGGCCCGCACCTGATCGAGGCTGTCGTCCCGTCCGGCTTCTGATCGGATCGGCGCGTCCGCGGACGCGTCCCGGGGCATGGTGAGAGTCGCCGGGCTCCGGTCAACTGGGGAGGCGCGTTGTCCACGCAGATCAGACGCTTCGTCGCGATCCTGAGCGGGATCGTGGCCGGCGGACTTCTGCTCCGCATCGTCTTCGTCATGGTCTACGCACCGGCGGACCTCCCGATCGATGACGGTCTCTGGTACCACGGCGCGGCCAACCTGATCGCCGACGGCCACGGGTTCATCGATCCGCTCGTGTACTCGTTCCTCGGCCACGCCCGCGAGACCGCCGGCCACCCGCCGCTCTGGCCGTTGCTGCTGACACCCGTCTCGTGGTTCGGCGGCGTCTCGGTGTTCTCGCACCAGGTCACCCAGGCGGTCGCCGGTGGCCTCGCCGTGTTCGCGATCGGGGGCCTCGGGCGCGAGATGGCGGGCGACCGGGCCGGTCTGATCGCGGGTGCGCTCGCGGCCGTCTACCCGCTCTTCTGGGTGACGACGGGCGACCTCTACTCGGAGAGCCTCTACACGCTCGTGGTCGCATCGATGCTCTGGGCGGCGTACCGCTACCTTCGCCGCCCCTCGATGGTCGTCGCCGCCTCCCTGGGCGTCACGAGCGCGCTCGCGGCGCTGTGCCGGGGCGAGGCGCTCCTGTTCCTCCCGGCGCTCGTGATCCCGGTGATCCTCGTGGCGCGCGCGCCGGGCGTCCGATGGCCGCGTGCTCTGGCCGCGGCCGTCATCGCCGCGTTCGTGGTGCTCGCGCCGTGGACCGTCTTCAACATCAGCCGGTTCGCCGATCCGGTCCCGATCTCGACCACGTTCGGCGTCGTGATCGCGGGCGCCAACTGCCCGGCCACGTACAGCGGAACGCAGATCGGCTCGTGGAACATCGACTGCGCGGCCGTGAAGCTCCACGGTGACGACTCGCAACACTCGGCGGCCCTACGCCGCAAGGGCGTGCGCTACGCGACCCACCACCTCGGACGGGTGCCGGTGGTCGTCGCGGCCCGCCTCGGCCGCACCTACGAGCTCTACGACGTCGAGCCCCACGGCTTCGGCCCGCCGTGGCTCGAGGTGTTCACCGCCGGGGCCTGGTACGCCGCGTTCCTCTTCGCGATCGCGGGCGCTGTGGTGTTGCGCCGGCGCGGGACGAGCCTGCTCCCCGTGATCGCGACGGTGGCCGTCGTCACCGTCACGGTCGTGCTCACCTGGGGAACGCCCCGCTTCCGGGTGCCGGTCGACATCGTCGCGGTCGCGCTGACCGCCGTCGCCCTCGACGCGTGGTGGTCACGCGCCCGGGCGCGCGCCGCACCGACCCCCGTCAGCCCCCGGTGACCTCGCTCGGCTCGATGCCGAGGAACTCCTCGAGGTGGCGGTGCAGGTTGACGATCCGGCACTCCTCGCCCGAGAGCGTGAGCTCGGTGAACCCGGGTTGGTGCAGGCCCCGCTGGATGCGGCCGAGCGCGTCGACGTCCTGGTTGATCACCATCCCGAAGTCGATGTCGCCGGGCTCGACGGTCACGCGCATCGGCGGTGCGTGCGGCGTTCCCGCCGGCCGCCGCTCGAAGACGAGCGTGTCCATGATGCACTCGTCCGGGCTCGGGCCGGGACGCGACTTCACGACCTGCAGCAGATCCGGGAACGCGACGATCGTCGCGTTCGGGAACAGGTTGTACTGCTGCATGTTCATGAGCTGGTCGGTGGTGTGGCCTGAGAGGTCGACGCCCGCCGCTGCGGCCGTGGCGCGGATCTGCGTCGCGAGCGTGTCGCGCAGGGACTCGCCCGGTACCACCGGCGGGACCGGGCCCGCTGGTTCCGTGGTCGGCTTCCCGATCCGCGTGCCCATCACCTCGACGAACGCGTCGTAGATCTCCTGGTCGGTCGCACCGTGCCGCAGGCGTGGGCTCGCGACGCCGTAGGGCTGCTCGAGCTTCCCGTGACGGTTCCAGAGGCGTTGCGGCGAGTTCACGTCGTCGGTCATGGGGAGCATCTCGCGGTGCAGCCCCTGTACGTGGTACGTCTCGCTGAAGCCGTCGATGAGCGTCTTCCAGTTGCACGGCATCGGCATCGCGACGTCGTACGTGCAGTGGAAGTCGGCGAGGCCGAGCCACGGCGCGTCTGCGGGCACGCCCTCCAGGAACGCGTCGAGCGGCTCGGCCTCCGGGTCGAGGTTCACGAACACGAGGGGCGCCCACTCGTCGACCTGCACCTCGATGAGGCCGAGCTCGTCGTTCTGGAGCGCGCCGAAGCCGCGGCGCGACGGCACCTCGCGCAGCCGGCCGTCGAGGTCCCAGCACCAGCGGTGGTACCCGCAGCGCAGCTCGGTCCGGTCGCGGCCCTCACCGCACACGAGCACGTTGCCCCGGTGGCGGCACACGTTCTGGAAGGCCCGCAGGCCACCGTCCGCGGCTCGCAGCACGATGACCGACAGCCAGCCCACCTGGTACTCGAACCAGTCGCCCGGCGCGGCGACGTGGTCGACGGTCCCCGCGATCTGCCAGGCGCGCGGCCAGAGCCGCTGGTGCTCGAGCTCGGCCCAGCCCGGCGCGGTGTAGCGCACCGACGGCACGCGGTAGGGCTCGGTCACCTGCGCCACGCTGGCGATCGTCCGGCCGAGCAGCGTCGCCTCGGAGGCATCCACGGTCACGGCGCAGCAGCGTAGGGCCCCGATCCGGGCCGACCGCCGCCGCCGCACGCGGACTCCGGGCCCGCGTCGGCCGATCGGCCAGAATCGAGGCATGACCGATGCAACCTTCGCCGACATCCTCCGCCGCCAACGACGACTACGCCGCCGGGTTCCGGCTCGCCGGGCTGCGCCCCCAGGCCGCCCGCGGCCTCGGCATCGTCACGTGCATGGACTCGCGGATCGAACCGCTCGCCCTGCTCGGGCTCGTCCCGGGCGACGCGAAGATCCTCCGCAACGCCGGTGCACGCATCACCGACGATGCGTTGCGGTCGCTCGTGCTCGGCATCCATCTGCTCGACGTGGAGCGGATCGCGGTGATCGCGCACACTCGGTGCGCGATGACCGACCGCGACCGACGACGAGCTGCGCGCCGAGATCACCGAGCGCGCCGGCGCGTCGGCCGAGGGCTGGCACTTCCACACGGTCGCGGACCAGGTGGAGACGCTCCGGAGCGACCTCACCCGCCTCCGCGAGTGCCCCCTGGTGCCGAACGTCGGTGCAGCTCGGCGGGTTCGTGTACGACGTCGACACCGGACGGCTCAGCCACGAGGTCACCGCGTGAAGATGCACTGGTTCCTGCCGACCGGCGGGGACTCGCGTGAGGTGCTGCCGACGATGCCGGACGCACACCGTCGCGCACCGGACCACGACTACCTCGCGCAGGTGGCGGTGGCGTGCGACCGCCTCGGCTTCGACGGCATGCTCACGCCCTGCGGCACCGGCTGCGAGGACGCGTGGCTCAGCACCGCGTCGCTCCTCCCGCTCACCCGGCGCGTCAAGTTCCTCGTGGCCTTCCGGCCCGCCCTGCTGACGCCGACCCTCGCCGCGCAGATGGCGTCCACCTACCAACGCATGTCGGGGGGCCGGCTCCTCGTGAACATCGTGACCGGCGCGGAGGCCGCCGAGCTCGCACGGTTCGGGATCCACGACGACAAGGACACCCGCTACGCACAGACCGCGGAGTTCCTCGAGGTGCTGCGGGGCGCCTGGTCGGGTGAGCCGTTCGACTTCGCCGGTCGCTTCTACGGGGTCGAGGGCGCGACGACCCGCGCGGTCCCGGATCCGCTGCCGGACGTGTACTTCGGCGGCGCATCCGCAGCGGCCGAGGCGGTGGCGGCCGAGCACGTCGACGTCTACCTCGCGTGGGGCGAGCCACCCGCGATGGTCGCCGAGCGGCTCGACCGGATGCGGGCCCTCGCCTCGGCGGCCGGCCGCACGCTGCGGTTCGGCATCCGGTTCCACGTGATCGCCCGGCCGACCGCGGCCGCGGCGTGGGACGTCGCCGACGCGCTCGTCACATCGATGGACCCGACTGCGATCGCAGCTGCACAGCAGGACTTCGCTGCGACCGCGTCCGTCGGCCAGCGGCGCATGGCGGAGCTGCACGGGGGCGACCGCGAGCGACTGCTCGTCCACCCCAACGTGTGGGCCGGCTTCGGGTTGGTACGCGGTGGCGTCGGCACCGGTCTCGTCGGCAGCCACGACGAGGTCACCGAGCGGATCCTCGAGTACGCCGACCTCGGCTTCGACGAGTTCATCCTCTCGGGCTATCCCCATCTCGAGGAGGCGTACTGGTTCGGCGAGGGCGTGATGCCGCGCCTGCGCGAGGCCGGGCACCTCCCGGCGCTCGAGGCACGAACGACGTCGGTCTTCTCGTTCCGGTGACCGACCTTCCCGCGACGGAGCGCAGCGGAGACGAGCCGCGGCGCAGCGAGCCGCCCTCACTCGGCCGCGCGGAGGCGCGCGTGGAGCCGCCGAAGGGCCGCGTCCGCTGATGCGGCTCGGCCTGCTGCTCGTCGGCCACGTGGCCGCCACGAGCACCGACATCGCCGGCGACTACCCGGAGCTCTTCGCCGCCCTGCTCGGACCCGACGTCGAGCTCGTGCGCTACGACCTCGACGAGGATCGCTTCCCGGGCTCCGGTCGTGAGTGCGACGGCTGGCTGCTGTCACCGAGCCGCTGCTCGGTGTACGACGCGCACCCCTGGATCACGTCGGCCGAGGACCTGCTGCGCGAGCTGCTCGTCACCGAGCGGCCCTACGTGGGCATCTGCTTCGGGCACCAGCTCGCCGCGCAGGCGCTCGGCGCGCCGGTGCAGCGCGCCTCCGACGGTTGGCAGGTGGGCGTCCGTGACTACGAGATCGTCGCACCGCAGAGCTGGATGCGACCGCGCCGCTCGTCGGTCGCGCTCGTCGCCAGCCACGAGGACCAGGTCCTCGCGGTGCCCGACGGCGCCGAGCTCCTCGCTCGGAGCCGACGGTTGCCCGATCGCCGGGCTCACGATCGGCGATCGGGCGTGGACGCTCCAGCCGCACCCCGAGTTCGTCCCCGAGCTGGCCGACGACCTGCTGCACCGCCGGGTCGAGCTGATCGGAGCGGCCAAGGTCGACGCGGCGCGCGCGCACCCTGCGCCGGCCGCTCGACCGTCAGGTCGTGGGCGGGTGGATCCGCGCGTTCTTCGCCGAACGCGCCGGCTGAGCCGGCTCCCCGGCCGCCGCCGGGAGGAGCACGACCGTGCGGCCGATGGTCCGTCGCTCGGCCATCGCGGTGATCGCCTCCGGGATCGCCTCGAAGTCGACCGTCGTCCCCACGACCGCCCGGACGCGGCCCGCCCGCACCCGTTCGACGACCTCGGCCGTGATCCGCTCACCGAGCTCGCGCGGGAGGAAATTGAAGCCCATCGCCTGCTTCACGAGGGTGCGGATCTCCGGGACGGCGTAGGCGAGCAGCACCCCGCACAGGCGGACGTTGGCCCCCATCACCTGGCGAGGGACGATGAACGGCTCGTCGGCCGTCACCTTGTCGGCCGCGGCGCCGATCATCACGTACCGACCGTTGTACGCGGTCGCGCCGAGTGACGACGTCATCGTCGGGCCACCGAGCGTGTCGAACACGACGTCGACGCCCCGCCCGTCGGTCTCCTCGAGCACGCGCGCGGTGACGTCGTCGACGGTCGTGTTGATCGTGACGCTCGCGCCCAGGTCCCGGCACACGGCCAGCTTCTCGTCGGTGCTCGCGGTGGCGAACACCGTCGCGCCGGCGTCGACGGCGAGCTGCACCGCGGCGGAGCCCGCGCCGCCGGCCGCCGCGTGCACGAGCACCTGCTCCCCCGCCGCGAGCTCGGCCCGTTCGTGGAGTCCGAGCCACGCGAGGTGGAACGGGAAGTAGAGCGCCGCCGCGTCGGGGAGCGGGATGTCGTCGGGCATCGCGAACACCGAGACGGCCGGGCACACGGCGTACTCCGCGTACCCGCCGAACGCCTGACGCGGCATCGCGACGACGCGGGCGCCCAACCACTCCTCGGCGCCCGCCCCGCAGGCGTCGACGACGCCCATCACCTCCATGCCCGGCGAGTACGGCAGCTCCGGCCGGACCATCATGTTGCCGCCGGTGATGCGCTCGAGGTCGTTGAGGTTCAGCGGGATCGCGTGCACGTGCACGCGCACCTCGGCGGCGTCCGGGACCGGCACCGGCACCTCGTCGAGGCGGAGCACGTCGAGCGGCGCGCCGTACTCGTGCGTGCGCCACGCCCGCATGGCGTCGGTCACGGGTGCGACGGGCTCGCGGGCGCGCCCTCGATCTCCACGCCGATCTCGTCGGCGTAGCACCAGATCCACTCCTCGCCGGGCTCGAAGCTCTGGACGAGCGGGTGCGTCGTGCCGTGGAAGTGCCCGGAGGCGTGACGCCCCGGCGAGCTGTCGCAGCACCCGATGTGCCCGCACTCCAGGCAACGGCGCAGGTGCACCCAGTGACCGCCGGTGGCGAGGCACTCGACACAGCCGTCGCCGCTCGGCGGTACGTCGAGGGTCATGGACCCGAGGTGCTCACACTCCATGGCGCCGTCCCTTCGTCGGGGGTGATCCCGAATCATGGCGCGACCAACGCCATCGAGGATCGCTCACCGGTCGCGCTCGAGGATCAGCACTGCGTCCGGCACCTGCAGTGCGAGGGCACGACGGGTGAACTCGTCGGCGGTGAGCCGCCCCTTGCGGCGCGCCTCGGCCAGCCGCCGGCCGCGCGCGTCGATCCGCGTCCGCCTCCCGCACGGTCGCGGCGAGGGACCGGCGGGCGCCGAAGCCGAGCACGTGGTACCCGGGCCGCCCGGTGAACCCCACGAGCTCGGTGTTCGCGAGCACGAGCAGGTCCGCCTGGACCTTGCCGTCGTCGCGGACGCGATGGCGTCCGTACACGTCGGCGACGTCCTTGGGGACGCGGACGTCGAACCCGTCGTGCTCGAAGGCCAGGATCACCCCCTGCTGGTACCAGTTCCCGACGAAGGTCTCCGACGTGAAGACCAGCTGTCCACCGTTGCGCTGCAGGTGGCGCTCGGCCCGGGCGACGGCCTCGGCCACCTGCGGGGAGTCCCACACGTAGGTGCGATCGGTGTCGGCGGCGTCGGCGGTCTGGACCACCGTCAGGCCGAGCAACGTGGCCAGGAGCACACCGATCATCACCGGCCGGGCCACGGCGGGCAGCCGTGAGCGCGTGCCCCGCCAACCCGCGAACGCGGCCGCGGCGGTCACGAGCGCGCCGAGGGTCCAGGTCCACAGGAGGCGGTACTCGTACATCGTGCCGCTCGTGCGGGCGACCGACGCCACCCCCGCGACCACGGTGACCCCGAGCATCACGAGGAGGCTGCGGGCGACGCGGTCGCGCCGGCGGAACGCGATCACGACCGCGAGCAGCACCGGGATGAGCAGCAGCGGTACCAGCGTCTCGTGGGTCAGGGTGATGGATCCGTCGAAGCCGACGCGCCGGGTGCCCGTGATCCAGTCGGGCACGATCGCGAACTGGCCCCCGACGATGCGGGCACCCTCGGTGAGGGTGTGCGCGGCCTCCGTGTTGTCGGAGAACCAGCGGACGACCGTCGACAGGTTGCCGGTCCCCCGCCACTCGTCCCACAGGGGCGGTGCCCACACCACGGCGAGGGCGCCGACGGTCGCCAACCCCGACCAGGCGAGGGAACGCGCCTGCGGATGCGGGTCCGAGCCTCGGGACCAGCGTCGGACGCGGACGACCAGCCACACGATCCCCACCAGGAACGCCGGCATCAGGATCGGCGCGTAGCCCACGTGCGTCTGGACGAGGAACGACACCACGAGCGCGGTCACCGGCAGCGCCCAGATCCGTCCGTCCGCGAGCGCCCACGTGAGCAGGCAGGCGACCCCGAACGGCAGCACGGTGATCCAGCACACCCACGGATCGGCGAGCAGCGCGACGCCGAGCGCACGCGCCACCGCGCTCGCAGCCAGGAGGACCACGAGCGCGGCGCCCAGGCCGCCGATGCGCCGCGCGATCGCGCCCATCGCCGCGACCGCGGCCGCGTTGATCATCAGCGAGCCGACCATCAACGCGTTCATGTCGGAGCCGAACAGGCGGTACGGGACCGCGAGCACGTAGTAGACGAACGGCCCGGGGTGGGCCCACCCGTCGCGCGAGTAGAGCCCGATCGTCACCGGGTGCACGCCGACGTCGCGGATCCGCAGCTCCATCAACGCACGGTCGGCGAACGCGGTGTGCCCACCGTCGAGGAGCGAGGTGACGATCGCGACCACGAACGGCAGGAGCACGAGCACCAGAGCGACCGGATAGGCGCGCCGCCAACGATCCGCGCCGGCCCGCGCGTCCACCCCGTCCGGCATCGGGATCACGGTAGATCACGCCGTGCCGACGGCCGGGGCGCTTGACCCCGTGCCGGGACGGGTGCGAGCGTCCCCCGATGTCGATCACGGTCGCCGAGCCGGATGACGCCGTCCCGTCGGCCGTCGCGGCGATCGAGGAACCCGAGGAGATCGTCGGCTACGTCCGATCCGCGAGCGACGTCCTCCGCCTCTTCACGTTCGCACTGGTCGCCGTCCTGCTCCTCGCCCTGGCGCGCTGGGCGCGCGACGGGCTGCTCGGCGTCGAGAAGGACCTGCTCGGCCTCTTCGAGTTCGTGTCGCCCGCCGCCGAGCGCTTCATCCACGGCGCCGGCAAGTTCGCGTTCGGGCTCGTCACCCTCGCGGTGCTCCTGCCGCCGTTCCTCACCAAGCGATACCGCCTCCTCGGCTACCTGCTCACGGGCTGGTTCCTGAGCGGCCTCTTCATGTCCGGTGCGATCCACTGGCTGAACAACTCCGCGGGCCACGCCACCGCGAGCCGGATCGCGATCCACGGCGGACCCGACCTCTCGATCGCGCCGCCGGTCGCGATGACGGAGCTGGTGGCCTCGTTCGTGATCCTCGGCCCCTTCGTCGGTCACCGGTGGCGCCGTACCGGGCTGCTCGTCGGCGCGGCGATCACCGTGCTCCAGCTCACCGTCTCCAACCGGGTGCCGACTGCGTTCTTCACCGCCATCGCGATCGGTGCGACCGCAGGGTGTCTCGTGCTCCTGATGTACGGGCGCCCCGACCAGCGCCCGACGCTCGCCGCGGTGCGCGCCGCGCTGCAGGCCACCGGCGTGTCGGGCGCGGGTCTCACCCGCGACCCGAATCTCGGCCGGCGCGCCAGCGCGTACTTCATCGCCCGCCCCGACGGCTCCCGCCTGTACACGAAGGTCAAGAGCCCGGAGGAGCGCTCCGCCGACCTCCTGTTCCGCACCTATCGCTTCGTCCGGTTGAAGAACGTCGGCGACGAACGCCCGTTCCTCAGCCTGCGCCGAAGCGTCGAGCACGAAGCCCTCGTCTCGTTGCTGACGCGCGACGCCGGCGTCCGCACGCCCGGGGTACGGGCGGTCGCCGGTGTCGGCGACGAGTCGATGCTCCTCGTGTACGAGTTCGTGGAGGGCACGCGGTTCGACCGGCTCGAGGACGACCGGATCACCGACGCGCTCCTCGACGAGCTGTGGCGCCAGGTGTCCATCATGCGCGAGCACGGGATCGCCCATCGCGACCTCCGCCGTGCGAACGTCATCGTCGACGGCGACGGTGCGCCGTGGCTCATCGATTTCGGGTTCGCCGAGGTGGCGGCGAGCGACGCGGGCGCTCGCCACCGACATGGCCCAGCTGCTCGTCGCGCTCGGCCTCGCCGTCGGCGCGCACCGCACCGTGGACTCCGCGGTCCGGGTGCTCGGCACCGACCCGGTCGCCTCGGCGTTGCCTCTGTTGCAGCCCGGCGCGCTCGCCGGTGCGACGCGCGCCGGGCTCAAGCAGCACCGGGAGCTGCTCGACGAGCTCCGGACCGAGATCGAGGCGCACGGTGTCGAGGCACCGCCCGCACTCGCGCAGCTCGAGCGGTTCAGCCGTCGCAAGCTGTTCACCGTCGCGACCCTCGCGCTCGCGACCTACTTCCTCATCCCCCAGTTCGGCAACGTCGGCGACATCGCCGACCAGGTCGCCGACGCACAGTGGGCGTGGTTCGTGCCCGTGATGGTCGCCACCGTGATGACGTTCCTCGGCGCGACGCTCGCGGTGATGGGATCGGTCAACCAGCGCCTGCCGTCGATCCCGACCTTCTTCGCCCAGGTCGCGTCGGCGTTCGCGAGCAAGCTGGCGCCCGCGGGCCTCGGCGGCATGGCGCTGAACACCCGATTCGTCCAGAAGGCCGGCGTCGACGCGCCGGTCGCGGTCACCAGTGTCGGTCTCAACTTCGTGGCCGGCGTGGTGGTGCACATCGGGATGCTCCTGATCTTCGCGGTGTGGGCCGGGCGCGACGCGTTCGGCTCGATCTCGCTCCCGGACCCGACGGTCGCGCTCTACGGCCTCGCCGGGGTCGCGCTGTTCACCGCAGTCGGCTTCGCGATCCCGTGGGTGCGCAAGCAGATCACCGGCCGGCTCGTCCCCATCCTCCGACGCTCGCTCAACGGTCTCACCGGCACGCTGCGGCACCCGACGAAGGTCGCGCTGCTCCTCGGCGGCTCCGCGGTCGTGACGTTCTCGTTCATCGTCGCCCTGTTCTTCTCGATCGAGGCGTTCGGCGGCTCCGACCTGAGCTTCGCCCAGGTCGGATCCATCTACCTCGTGGCCTCCGCCATCGCGACCGTCGCGCCCACCCCCGGAGGCCTGGGCGCGCTGGAAGCCGCGGCGATCGCCGGGCTGGTCGCGGCGGGCATGCCGAACGACGTCGCCGTCCCCTCCGTGTTCCTGTTCCGCCTCGCCACGTTCTGGATCCCGGTGGTGCCCGGTTGGGTCTCGCTCACCTGGTTGGAGCGGGCCGAGTACCTCTAGACGCGGCGGGCCGCGAGTCCCCTCAGGTCGTCGCACTCGTCCCACCACGGCTCGACCGCGTCGAATCCCGCGCCGACGAGTGCGTCGGCGATCGTGTCGCTCTGCTCGCCGCCGAGCTCGAGCACGAGCCGGCCTCCGCGCCGCAGCAGTCGCGCCGCCGTGTCCACGATCCGTCCGACGAGCGCCAGGCCGTCCCGGCCGCCGTCGAGCGCGATCCGCGGCTCGAAGCGCTGCACGTCGGCGGGCAGGAGGCGCAGCTCGCCGGTCGGCACGTAGGGCGCGACCGCCGTGACGACGTCCCACGTCGCGTCGCCGACCACCGCGTCGGCGAGGTCGCCCACGATGGTCGGCACCCCGTTGCGGACGGCGCAGGCCGCGGCGCGTGGGTCCCGATCGACGCCGATGACGCGAGCCGTCGGATCCGAGGCGCGCAGGTGCGCGGCGATCGCTCCGGTCCCCGTGCAGAGGTCCAGCGCCCGGCCTCCCGCGGGGAGCACCGCCGCCGCCCGCTCCGCGAGCTCCTCGGAGTGCGGTCGCGGCACGTACACCCCGGTGGCGACGTGCAGCCGATGTCCGGCGAAGGTCGTCGAGCCGGTGATCCAGGCCAGCGGCTCGCCGTCGGACCGTCGCCGAACCCACTGCTCGAGCGTCGGCGGATCCGGGGCGGCCCGCTGCAGCTCGTGCGCCTCGGCCTCGGCCGCGACGCAACCGGCGCGCGCGAGCCGGGTCGTGATCTCGGTGAGAGGAACGACGACGGCCACACGTCGAGTCTGCTGCACGCGTCCGCCCCGAGCTCAGGTCCGGCCCTGTCGCGGCGCCGCCAGGGCAGGTACGGTCAGCGTCGTGATCCCCCGATCGCCCGACGCGGCCGATCGCCCCACCACCGACGATCCCTTCGCCCAGGTGATCGGCGCGACCGCGCTGGGTGCCGGTGCCCTCGCGCTCGTGGCGCCCGGACCGATGTCGCGCGCCTTCGGCGTGTCCTCCAATCGCGAGACGCGCCTCCTGCTCCGGATGTGGGGATTGGGCAGCGCGCAAGCGGGTGTCGAGCTCGTGCTCGCCGACGGGCCCGTCCGGACCCGGCTGCTCGCCGTCGCGGCGGCGGTCGACGGCTGCGCCGCCCTCCTGGCCCTGCGCGCCGGGCTCCCGAAGCGCACGACCGCGATGCTCGCCACCACGTTCGGCGTGGTCGCGGCCGCAGCGGCCGCCGGCCTCGCCGCGTAGGAGCGCAGCGCGGTCGAGCTCGGCCTGCAGACGATGCAGACTCACCGTCTCGCCGTCGTCTGAACGTCACCAACCGAAGGAGTCGCCATGTCGCGCGTCCGCGTCCACAACTTCTCGATCTCGCTCGACGGGTTCGCCACCGGCGAGGGACTCACCCTCGACGCGCCGTTCGGACACGCCGGGCACCGGCTCCACGAGTGGATGATGGCCACCCGGTACGCCCGCACCGAGCTCTTCGGCGAGACGGGCGGCACCGAAGGGGTCGACGACGCGATGGCCGAACGGCACGGGCCCGGGATCGGCGCGGAGATCATGGGCGCGAACAAGTTCGGCCCTCCGGGCTGGCAGGACGACCCGGAGTGGCGCGGGTGGTGGGGCGACGACCCGCCGTTCCACACGCCGACGTTCGTCCTGACCCACCGACCGCAACCGGCGATCCCGATGGAGGGCGGAACGACGTTCCACTTCCTCGACGCCGCGCCGGCCGAGGCACTCGACGTGGCGCGCGAGGCAGCCGCCGGTCGCGATGTCCGCGTCGGCGGCGGTCCGACCGTGGTGCGCGCGTTCCTCGCCGCAGGCCTCGTCGACCACCTGCACGTGGTGCAGGTGCCGATCCTGCTCGGACGCGGAGTCCGGCTGTGGGACGGGCTGGAGGGCATGGAGCAGAGCTACGCCGTCGAGGTCGTCTCGACACCCAGCGGCGTCACCCACCTCACGTTCACCCGTTGAGCGGGTGACTCCGCCGAGTCCCGAGTCGACCTCTGTCCCCTCAGGCACCGGCGCGGTACCTGCGCGCACGAAGGTCGGGTGAGTGTGCCGACCCTCCGGAGCATCGGCTCGTGGCCGGGAAGCGGAGTAGGCCGGGCCGGCTGATCCGGCGTCCTGCGGGTCGCCGGCGACGATCTTGGAGCGGACGACGGGATTCGAACCCGCGACCCTCACCTTGGCAAGGTGATGCTCTACCAACTGAGCCACGTCCGCGTGAGGCGACGACGATAGCAGGACGTCTCCGCAACCCCTAGCCTCCGCCGCCATGCGCATCTCGATCTTCGGTGGCGAACACCCGACGCTCGACGCCGCGGTCGAGGCCGCCGGCCGAGCCGAGGCCGAGGGGTTCCACGGGTTCCACATCCCCCAGATCTTCGGACTCGACGCGCTGACGACGCTCGCCGTCGTCGGCCGCCAGGTTCCTCGGATCGAGCTCGGCACCGGCGTCATCCCCACCTACCCGCGACACCCGATGATGCTCGCGAGCCAGGCGCTCACCACCCAGATGGCGTGCGACGGTCGGCTCCTCCTCGGCATCGGACTGTCGCACCAGGTCGTCATCGAGTCGATGTTCGGCATGTCCTACGAGAAGCCGGCGCGCCACATGCGCGAGTACCTCTCGATCCTCGGACCGTTGCTGCACGGCGAACCGGCCGCATTCGCCGGCGAGACGCTGTCGACCAACGCCGCGCTCGACATCGAGGGCGTCGAGCCGCCGCCGGTGGTGGTCGCCGCGCTCGGTCCGCTGATGCTGAAGATCGCCGGACGACTGGCCGACGGCACCGTCACCTGGATGACCGGACCGGCCACGCTCTCCGAGCACACCGTCCCGACCATCACCGCGGCCGCGGCGGAAGCGGGACGGCCGGCGCCGAAGATCGTCGTCGGCCTGCCGGTGTGCGTGACCGACGACGCCGACGGCGCACGCGAACGTGCCGCCAAGATCTACGCGATGTACGGATACCTCCCGAGCTACCGCGCCATGCTCGACCGCGAGGGTGCCGAGGGTCCCGCCGACGTCGCGCTCGTGGGCGACGAGGCAACGGTCGCCGCCGGCATCCGGAACGTCGCCGAGGCGGGCGCCACCGACTTCTCGGCCGCCGAGTTCGCGCACGGCGACGACGAGCGCCGCCGCACCCGCGAGCTCCTCCGGTCGCTCGTGTGAGCGACGAGCACGACCGTCCGCTCGCGCGTTCGCCGCTCGAGCTGCTCGAGGCGCTCGCGCGCGAAGAGGTCGTGCTCGGGCCCGGGCTGCGACACCTCGAGATCTACACGATGCGCGGGCTGCTCACGATCCTTTGGCACGGGCCGGTCGACGCCGAGGCGGTGGTGGTCACCGGCGGCGGCGCGATGGGCGGCCTGCTCGGTCCTGCGGGCGGGCTGTACCACGACCTGGGTGAGCGCTTCGCGAGCGAGGGCATCGGGACGATGCGCGTCGGCTACCGCAAGCCGAACGACCTCGTGCGCTGCGTGCACGACCTCGCGGCCGCCGCCGATCTGGCCTCGCGTGCCGGCGGCCGTCGGTTCGTCACGATCGGGCACTCCTTCGGCGGTGCGGTCGCGGTCCAGGCCGGCATGGTGCTCGGCGCGCACTGCGCCGGCATCGTGACGCTGGCGACGCAGTCGGCCGGGTGCGAGGACGCCGGCGCGCTCGCCGACGACGTGCCGGTGCTCCTCCTCCACGGCGACCGCGACTCCATCCTGCCGCCCGACTCGTCGTTCATGGTCCGCATGCTGATCGGCCACGGCGACGTCGAGCTCCTTCCCGGCACCGACCACCTCATGACCGAGGCCGCCGACCACCTCCGCGACCGCCTCGGCACCTGGATCCCCGAGCAGCTCGTCGCCGGCTGACGGTCCACGGTGCGATTCGACGCGCGTTCTGGTAGCTCAGGCACGCGATTCGTGATCACATTCGTTGCGACGGGGTGGGTCGGTCAGGGGCGTTCGTCGACCATCTGCGCGACGCCGACGATCCAGTCGCGGGCGAGGAGCGCGCGCACGACGACGGGGTCGTCCCCGTGCGCCGCGCTGATCGCGTCGGCGGCGGCCGCTCGGGTCGATGCCTCCACGCGTGGCGCGCGCGGACGGTCGGGATGCCCTCGGCCGGGCCCGAGATCCGCCTGGACGAGCGTGGCGGCGTCGGCGAGCTGATCGCCGAGCGCGCCGAGGGGCGCGTCCTGCGGCGGCGCCGTCGGACTCGGCACGAGATTCGGCAGCCGGGTGAGTGCGTCGGATGCAGCACGCGCGTGCAGTGCGACACCGAAGCGCGCGATCCACGGCTCCGCGAGCGCCGGTCGCCGTCGGTACTGATCGAGCAACTCGATGAGCGCCGCACGCGCCCGGGCCTCGGCCCGGAGGGTCGGATCCGGGTCGACGTCGATCCGGTCGGCGGTCACCTGCGCCGCGGTTGCGGCGAGGAGCGCGCCCGCGGCTGCGGACACCTCGGCCATCAGCCGGCTCACCAACGGCTCGAGCCTGCGGGGCCAGAACAGGAGCGCGGCGGCCGCGCTGACGCCGGCACCGAGCATCACGTCCTCGAGCCGGACGAGGCCGGTGTGCCAGCCCAGTGGCTCGACGAGGTTGAACAGCGCGACGACGAACACGGTGAACGCGGCCTGCCCGGCGACGAACCCGGCCGACCCCGGGCAGGTAGCCCACGAGGAAGATCGATGCCACCAGGACGATCCACAGCGCGCCCTCGTGCAGTCCGATGACGGCGAGCACCGCCGACGACACCGCGAACCCGATGCCGGTGCCCATCGACGCCTCCAACGCGGTCTGGCCGGTGGCGAGCGCACTCGAGCGCAGCACCGACAACGTGCCGAGCGCGACCCAGAACGCGTGGTCCACGCCGAGCACGCGGGCGAGCAGCACTGCGGCCGACAGCGCGACGCCGGCCCGCAGCGCGTCGCGGAACCACACGGAGCTCGGGATCGCGTACTGCCCGAGGAAGCGGCCGAACCGCCGGCCGGCGCCGGTCATCACCGGGGCGGGCAGGTCGGTCGTGGCGTTCTCACCGCGCGCGAGCTCCGCGTCACCGGCGAGGAAGGCGGTGTTGCGCGCCACCACGAGGGAGTGCCACGCGCCGGCGCGGGCCATGAAGCCCGCATCGACCCGTGCCAGCACCCCGACGGCGGGCTCGTCCGAGGCGACCGCGGTCGCGACGCGCCGCAGTGCCGCCGCACGCGCACCGTCGCACGCCGCGATCGGGGCGGCGAGCGACTCGGGCGGGTCCTGGCCGCGCAACACGCAAGCGGCGGCGTCCAGGCAGTCGGCGGCGCGGGCCCCGAGCGCGGTCATCTCCGGGGTGAGCTGCACGTACGGTTCGCCGAGCTCCGCGGCCATGACCCGAGCCAGGGAGCCGAGCCGGTCGACGATCTGACGCCGGGCGACGTCCCGGACGCCCGGCCCCGAGGGCCGCACCGGCATGAGCGTTGCCGGCCGCAGCGACGCACGGAGCGCCCGGGTGCGCGCGACGAGCTCCGCCCGGACGCGCGGGATCCGCGGCGGTGAGACCGGCCCGCAACGTCGCGGCCAGGTCCCGGCTCGTGTCGGCCGCGATGCGCTCGATGCGCTGCGACGACCGCGCCGGGAGAACGAGGACCGCCGCGAGCGTCGCGACCGCGACCCCGATGATCCACCCGAGCACGCGACCCGGCACCGCCGACGCGGGCGCGGGCACGAGCGCGCCCAGCATGAAGGCCAGGATCAGCGTGCTCACCGCGGCGGCGAACCGGGGCCCGAGGTTCCCGCTGAACCGGATGGTCGTCACGAAGACCAACGCGAGGGTCACGCTCCAGACGGTGGAGCCCGACGCCAGCGTCCCGGCCGCGAGCAGGGCCGCGCCGACGACCCCGATCCACGCGTAGGCGCGCACCCGCTCCGGCACCGGACCGCCGAAGTCGGCGAAGACCAGCGCGGCGGTCGCGCCGAAGATCGCCATCGTGGCGAACGCGGGGTCGTCGAGGACCTCGAGCGCGATCGCGAACAGGGCCGGTCCCACGAGGGTGGCCCGCACGCCCCGCGCGAGGGCCAGGTTCCCCGGATCGCGCGCCGCGAGGCGCGCCCGGAGGCTCGGCGCGTCAGGTGCCGGCAAGACGCTCGACGACCGGCGCGAACATCTCCATCTCGTCGCCGCCGATGACGGCGTAGCTCACGCCCCACCGATCGCGCCGCGCCACCATGAGGTCGCAGATCTCGTCGACCGTCCCGACGAGCGCGATGCCGGCCTCGAGCGCCTCGTCGGCGGCGATGCCGAACCCCGGCGCGATGGCCTCGGCGAAGGTCTTGCGGTCGTCGGTGACGGACGCGAGGAAGTACCGGATCTGCAGCTCGAGGTCGTCGAAGCGACTCCCCGCACCTTCCTTGACCCACGCGACCTTCTGATCGGTCATCTCGGCCAGCGAATCCGTGACCGCGTCCGAGGTGACCGCGCCGGCGCGCAGGTTCGGGTTGATGCCGACGATGTCGGCCTCGGCGCCGGCGAGGCGCAGCACGCGCGGGCCGCCGCCACCGATGAGGATCGGGACCCGTTCCTGGGTGGGCTTCGGGATGCCCTGGTAGTCCGTCACCGTGTAGTGCGTGCCGGCGAAGCTGAACGGCTCCGCGCCGTAGCAGCCCCTGATGACCTCCAGCGCCTCGGCCAGGCGCTCGATCCGCACACCCGGACGGTCGTACGGCAGGCCGAGCGCGGTGTAGTCGACCTCCATCCATCCGGCACCGATTCCGAGCTCGGTGCGCCCGCCCGAGAGCACGTCGATGGTCGCGATCTCCTTGGCGAGGATGGCCGGGTGCTTGTAGTCGTTGTCGAACACGAGTGCGCCGACGTTCAACGTCGACGTCACCGCCGCGGCGGTCGCCATCGCCACCATCGGTGCCAGCTCGGTGTCGATGAAGTGGTCGGGGAAGTAGAAGGTGGAGTACCCGAGCTCCTCGGCGCGTGCCGCCTTCGTGGCGAACGCCTCGGGGGTGAAGCTCCCGCCCACCTGCACGCCGAACCGGAACGGCTTGGTCATCTCGATCGCCTCTCCTGCGGCCGCGGCCGCGTCAGGTGCCGGCGAGTCGGGCCACCACGGGCGCGAACGCGTCGACGGACTCCTCGGGTACTACCACGTAGCTCATCTGCCAGCGCGCCCGTCGCGCCTCGAGATCGGCGCACATCTCGTCGATCGTGCCCACGAGGGCTGCCGGCGTCTCCAACGCGACGGACGGCTCGACGTCGAACGCACCGGCCATCCCCTCGGCGATCGCGGCCCGGTCGTCGGTGACGTGCACGAATCCGGTGAGGGTCTGGATCTCCAGGTCGTCGAACCGGTCGCCCGCTGCGGCGCGCAGGTGCTCGAGCTTCTCGTCGGTGGCCGCCCCGCTCAGGCTGCGGACGGTCTCCGGGTGCTCCGGCGTCCCCCGTTGGAGATTGGCGTTGATCCCGACGATCTGCGCGTGCTCGGCCGCGACCGCGAGCACCTTCGGCCCTCCCCCGCCCACGATGATCGGCGGATGGGGCTGCTGCACCGGCTTGGGCTCACCGTCGAGCCCGTCGACGCGGTAGTGCTGGCCGTGGAACGTGAACGGCTCCGGCCCCATGAGGCCCTTGATCACCGCGAGCGACTCGGCGAGGCGCGAGATGCGCACGCTCGCCGGCGCGAGGTCCATGCCCGATCGCTCGTAGTCGACGGTCATCCAGCCCGCGCCGACGCCGAGCTCGAGGCGGCCGCCGCTCAGCACGTCGACGGTCGCCGCCTCGGTGGCGAGGACGACCGGGTGCTTGTAGTCGTTGCCGAGCACCAGCGTGCCGACGCGCAAGGTCGTCGTGACCGCCGCCGCGTACGCGATGCCGGGCATCGGCGCCAGCGGGTGGTCCACGAAGTGGTCGGGCATGAACAGCGTCGAGAAGCCGAGCGCCTCGACCTGTCGGGCGAAGGCGGCGAAGTCGGCACCGGGACGCGGCGCCTTGGCGATGACCCCGAATCGGAAGCGGCGCGGGTGAGCCATCAGCGACCCGTGGACCCGAAGCCGAACGTGTCGCGGGCGGTCTCGTCGAGCGCGTCGACCACTTGCCACTCGACGTACTCGACGCGTTCGATCACCAGCTGCGCGATGCGGTCGCCGCGGTGGATCTCGTACGCGGTGTCGGGATCCGTGTTCACGAGGAGCACCTTGACCTCCCCGCGGTACTGCGGATCGATGAGACCCGGGGCGTTCAGGACCGTGACGCCGTGCTTGAGCGCCAGGCCCGAGCGGGGCAGCACGAACCCGCCGTGGCCGGTGGGTATGGCGACGGCGAGCCCGGTGGGGACGAGCGCCCGGCCCCCTCGCGGCGCGAGCACCGCGTCCTCGTTCGCGCAGAGGTCGTAGCCGGCGTCGTCGTCGTGGCCCTGGCCGGGCAGGACCGCGTCGGGATCGAGACGGGTGATCGGGATGTGCACGGCCCCGGACCCTACGAGCCCCCGCCGTGCGCCGCGAGGTCGCGTCCTCGACGGGCGAGGTACTCCTCACGCAGCCTCGGCTTGCTGCACGCCCTGATGCGTGCTCCAGCCCACGCGGCTGCGCCACCTCAGCAGTTCCGTCGGGCCAGGTACTCCTCACGCAGTCTCGGCTTGCGCACTTTTCCGTTCGGGTCGCGGGGGAGCTCGGCGACGAGCTCCACGAGACGCGGCCGCTTGTAGTCGGCCAGGTGGTCGCGTACCCACGCCACGACGCCGTCCTCGTCGAGCGCGCCCTCGGTGCGGGGCTGCACGACCGCGAGGAGCACCTCGCCCCACTCGTCGTCGGGCACGCCGAGCACCGCGCAGTCGACGACCTCCGGGTGCGTGAGCAGACACTCCTCGATCTCACGCGGGTAGATGTTCACGCCGCCGCTGATGACCATGTCCGACTTCCGGTCGGTGAGGAACAGGTAGCCGTCCTCGTCGAGGTACGCGGCGTCGCCGACGGTGAAGAACTGCCCGCGGTACTGCGCCGCAGTCTTCTCGGGATCGTTGTGGTACTCGAAGCTCGTTCCGGCGGGCGCGACCCACAACGTCCCCACCGCACCCGGTGGCAGCTCGTTGCCGTCGTCGTCGAGCACGAGGAACCGGTGACCGGGGAACGGCTTGCCGACGCTCCCCGGCTTCTGCAGCCACTCCTGCGGCGAGATCACGGTGCCGCCGCCCTCCGACGCGCCGTAGTACTCCCACACCTTGTCGGGTCCCACGTAGTCCATGAACGCGCGCTTGAGCGGGACCGGACACGGCGCCGCCGCGTGCACGACGAGTCGCAGCGAGGAGACGTCGGAGCGGTTCCGGACGTCGTCGGGGAGCGCGAGGATGCGCTGGAAGTTGGCCGGGACCATGTGGGTGGTCGTCACCCGCCACCGCTCGATGAGGCCGAGCGCGGTCTCCGCGTCCCAGCGTCGCATCACCACCACGGTCGCTCCGATCGCGAGGTGCATCTGCGCCCAGTACGACGGCCCGGCGTGGTACGCGGGACCGACCATCAGGTGCACCGTGTCCGGCCCGATGCCCCACACGTCGCGGTTGGCGGCGACGCCGCTCGCGCGCCGGCGCATGTCGTCCGGCCCCATCGCCACACCCTTGGGGCGCCCGGTGGTGCCCGAGGTGTACGCCATCGTCGTGGGCCACGCGTCGCCGATCACGTCGGGCGGGTCGACCTCCGGCATCCCCGCGGGCCAGCCGTCCTCGACGACGAGCCGAGGAACGTCGGGGACCTGCTCGAGCGCGGGCAGCAGGTCCCGGGCCACCACGACGGCGGTGGCACCCGAGTCCGTGACCACCCACCCCGCCTCGTCGGCCTTGAAGTGGATGTTGACCGGCACCACGATCGCACCGAGTCGCCCGCAGGCGTGGGTGGCGAAGAAGAACTCGGCCGAGTTCGGCACGAGGATCCCGACGCGGTCGCCGCGACGCACACCCAACTCGTGCAGCGCGTGCGCGAGGTCGCGAGCCGTTTCGCTCAGCTCGCGGTACGTGTACACCTCGTCGTCGACGCGGAGTGCCACCGCGTCGGGCCGCTGCCGCGCCTGCGCGAGGACGCCCGCCTCTTCCACCGCCGTGTCGCTCATCGGGGCATCTTGCCCGGTGCCGCCGCTCGTCGGCATCCGACGCCGACGAGCGCAGGCCGTCGCGGTCCTGGCCGGTTGTGGTAGCAGACCGCCATGGACTTCACGTACCCGCCCGAGGCCGAGGAGTTCCGGACGGAGTTCCGGGCGTGGCTCGACGAGCACTACACCGACGAGCTGCGCGCCGAGGGCCTCGGCTTCTCGATGGAGATGGACGCGGACCGCCTCGCCGCGATGCGGTCGTGGAACCGCCGGCTCGCCGAGGCGCGCCTCGCGGCGATCTCGTGGCCGGAGGAGTACGGGGGACGCGGCGCCGGGATCATGGAGCAGGTGGTCTTCGCCGAGGAGATGCACCGCTCGGGGGCGCCCGGGACGCTGAACGTGATCGGCCTGTCCAACATCGCCCCCGCCATCATCGAGTTCGGGACCGACGAGCAGAAGGAGCGGTTCCTCCCCCGCATGTTGCGCGGTGACGACATCTGGTGCCAGGGCTTCTCCGAGCCCGACGCCGGGTCGGACCTCGCGTCGCTCCAGTGCCGGGCCGTCCTCGAGGGCGACCACTTCGTCGTCAACGGACAGAAGACGTGGAACACGCTCGGGCACCTCGCGAACTGGTGCGAGCTGCTGGTGCGCACCGATCCCGAGGCGCCGAAGCACCGCGGCATCTCGTGCCTGCTCGTCGACATGACGCTGCCGGGCGTCGAGGTCCGCCCGCTGATCACGATCACCGGCGAGCACGAGTTCAACGAGATCTTCTTCACCGACGTCCGGGTGCCGGCCGACGCGTTGCTCGGTCCGTTGCACGACGGCTGGCGCGTCGCGATGACGACGCTCTCGTACGAGCGCGGCGGCGTGGCCAATCTGCACCTCGGGCTGCGCGGCAAGATCCAGCGGCTCGTGGCCGACGCGTCCGAGGTCGGGGCGCTCGAGGATCCGGTGAAGCGTCAGGCGCTCGCGTCGCTGTACCTCGAGGGTGAGCTCCTGAAGCTCGTGTCCGACCGGGCGATCTCCGGCGTGCTGCACGGCCGGCCGATGGGTCCCGAGGGATCCATCGCCAAGCTGGTGTGGAGCGAGGCCGAGCAGCACGTCGGCGAGGTGGCGGGCGACGTCCTCGGCGCCGACGCGAACACCGGAGCCTGGGGCCGCGACCGCGTCTACATGCGCGCGCTCACGATCGCCGGCGGCACGACGCAGGTGAACAAGAACATCGTCGCCCAGCGCATCCTGGGCCTGCCCAGGGGCTGACGCAGGGCGCGGCGAGAGCCGTGCTGTCCGTCACGTGTGATCCTGGAGGTGGACTAGAACCTCGTCGCATGGCAAGCGGTGCAACCGGGCCCGACGCCGGCCCGTCAACGTCCGTGTCGATTCCGGAGCGACCGGGCGCCGGGGGGATGGCCTTCAGCTACACGGGCCACGGACCGCGCGTCGTCGTGCTCGGCGACTCACTGACCCTCGCCGGCTGGACGCTCCTGTACGAGCTGCTCGCACCGAGGTACGCGCTCCTCATCGCCGCCTGGAACGGCGAGGGCTACAACCGGGGCAGGTTCTCGGACGGCGTCGACGTCTCACTGTTGCCGAGCGCAGCTGCCTTCATCGCCACGACGGATCCGCACGTCGTCGTCATCGCCGCCGGGACCAACGACGCCTGGTTCGGGCGCTCGCTCGCCAACGCGCTCGATGCCATGCGCGAGATCGTCGAGGCCTTCAGCGGGGCGTGCCTCGTGGGGATCACGCTTCGCGAGAACGTCGCCGATCCCGACTACTCGAACGACGTCGCCCGTGCCCTGAATGCGGCGATGTACGCGTGGGCGCACGAGGTGGTCGACTACGCCGAAATCGCAGACCGACCGGGAATGCTCCAGGACGACGGAATTCACACGACTGCGGCCGGCACGGATGCTCGCGCCCGAGCGATCGCGGCCGCCGTCGAGCGATGTGACTGCGGAGACCCCACGGAGCGCCCGACCGGCTCCGCCTCGCGCCAGGCGCCGGCCGTCCCGCGCCGGCACCCAAACTAAAGTCGCGGTACCTGGTCGGTTCACGCCGTCACCCCGACAGCACCTGGAGCGAAGTGCGGAATCGTCCATTCGAGCGACGGTTGGAGTTGTGGCTCCGGCGAGCCTTCGATGCGGCATCGGTGCCGATCGTGGCCGTGTTCCTGCTCCACAACCCCCGGATCCAGAAGAGCTACGGCATGACGTGGCGGCGCAAGATCGGATTGGCCGTGCGCATGCGGCGGACCACTCGCGCGGTGAGGACGGGCTCGTCGTATCGAGCGCATCTGGCGATGGCGGCGCGGATCCTGGAGGTCTCGCCGGATGTCGAGGGAGTCATCGTCGAGGCCGGGTGCTGGAAGGGTGGCACGACCGCGAATCTCTCGCTCGTCGCTGACATCGTCGGTCGAGATCTGATCGTGTACGACAGCTTCGAAGGCCTGCCGGAGGCGGCGAGCGGTGACCGCTGGGCGAGCGGGCTCGGAGAGGGTGCGTTTCACGGCGCACTCGAGGAGGTCCGAGCCAACGTCGCCGCGCACGGCGCGATCGACCGCTGCGTGTTCCGCAAGGGTTGGTTCTCCGACACCATGGGCGCGCACACGGAGCGCATCGTCGCAGCGTTCGTCGACGTCGATTATCAGGCGAGCCTGCACGAGTGTGTGTTGGGCCTCTGGCCCCACCTGTGGGACCGCGGCTACTTCTTCGTCGACGAGTACGTCCGGCTCGACTACTGCGCACTGTTCTTCTCGGAACGGTACTGGCGCACGTACTTCGACCGGCCGCCGCCCGGCCTCATGGGCGCCGGGACCGGTGTGGCGGTGGGGCAGGTCTTCGTCGGTCCCCACAGGGCCGCAGGTCCGCTCGAGGCCTCGAACAGCGTCGGTTGGACCCGCAAGGACTTCTACGGCGCCTGGGACTACTTCCCCGACGATGCGCCGGCCGTACCGCTGCGCGGTGGTCCCGGCGACGCCCACAGCGTTGACGGCTGGACCACGACGACGAAGTCGATCGCGGAGATCACGGGCCAGCAGCTCGAAGCGAGACTCGCCCGAGACGAGCAAGCCCGGGAACGCTTCGCGGCCCGGTTGGTCGAGGACGAAGCGGGCCGCGAAGCTCTCCGCGCGGCACTGGCCGACGACGCCGAGGCCCGGCTCGAAGCCGTGTCGGAGGTCGACGGTCAGTCGACGCGCGTCGACTGAAGCGCGACGCCGGACTGCCGGACCTTCTCGAGCGCTTCACGGTCCGACGCAACGCACCGCTGCGAGCTGCTGTGCTCAGGCAGGCGCGGGGACGCGCACCGGGACATTGCTGTAACCGGCGACGTTGCTCATGCTCACCCGCTTGCACCGGGACTCGTCGACCGCGTACTCGGGCCAGCGGTCCGCGATCTCGTCGAAGGCGATCCGGGACTCGAGCCGCGCCAGCGCGGCACCGAGGCAGGTGTGGATGCCGTGGCCGAACCCGACGTTGAGCTTGAGCGGGCGCTCGACGTCGAAGCGGTCGGGATCGTCGTAGGCGCGCTCGTCGCGGTTGGCGGCGCCGGTGATGAGCAGCACGGGCTCGTTCGCCGGGATCGTGACGCCGTGCCACTCGGTGGCCGCCGTGCTCCAGCGCCCTTGGTACTGCGAGGGTGCCCAGTAGCGGAGGATCTCCTCGGTGGCCGGGACCAGCAGGGAGCGGTCGGCGATGACCTTCCGCCACTGGTCGGGGTGGCGACCGAAGAGCACGACGCCGTTGCCGATCAGCTTCGTGACCGTCTCGCTGCCCGCGCCCGCGAGCAGCAGGGCGAATCCGGCGACCTCGTCGTCGGTGAGCCCGGTCCCGATGAGGCCGGAGAGCATGTCGTCGGCCGGCTCGCGTCGCTTCTCCTGGGCCAGCCCGTGGATGTAGATCCCGATGTTGAGCGCGGCCTCGAGGCCGGCGTCGGTCGGCTTCGGGTTGCCCGGCTCGCGCGTGAGCATCGTGTCGGTCCAGTGCCGGATCTGCTGTCGATCGGCCTCGGGCACCCCGAGGATCACCGAGATGACCTCGACCGGGAACGGCGCGGAGAAGTCGGCGACGAGGTCGAGCTCGTCGCCGTCGAGCGGGTCCAGGTACTTCCGGACGAGCGTGCGGATCATCGGCTCGAGATCCGCGACCGCCTTCGGCGTGAACACCCGACTCACCAGGTTGCGCATGCGGTCGTGGTCGGGCGGATCCATGAAGATGATCGAACCCGTCGCCGCCTTCAGGAGCTCCGAGCTGCCCGGCTCGGTGAGCATGTCGATCGTGATGCCCTGCGTGCTCGTGAACGTGCGCCAGTCGCGGTGGGCGGCGACGACGTCGTCGTAGCGGGACAGGGCGGAGAACCCGTAGTGGTCGTTGCGGTACACCGGAGCCTCGTCCCGCAGCCGCCGGTACACGTCGTACGGGTCGTTGAAGAAGACGTCGGAGTACGGGTCGAATTCGAGCTCGTCACTCATGCGATCACCAGATTGGCACCTTCGCGCGACGGGTGCGACGCCAGGGTGACCGCGCGGCCCGTCCACTCCACGCTCATGGCGTCCACGAGCAGATCGGGATCCTCGATGCGTGCGTAGCACCGTGCGCCGCGCCCGTCGGGCAGGTCGCAGATCGCCAGGCCCCACTCCGGAGCCCCGTCCCGGCCGTGCACGACCGTGTGGGTGGCCACCGTCGCCGGCCCGTCGGCCCGGTCGACGATCGGGACCGTCCCGGGCGCGGGCGCGGGCTCGGGCACGGTCACGGCACCGGGGATCGTGGAGTACACGCCGGCGACGTGCTTGGTCATGTGCATGCCCACGCCGGTGACGAGCCCGTACGTCCCCGGGTCGGCCCGCAGGACGCGCACCATCTGCGCGATCGCGTGCGTGAGGTAGTCGCTGCCGGCGCCGCCGTGGTACGGCAGTCCGCCGGTGACGGTGAGCGGACGTCCGTCGTCCGGCCGGATGCCGAGCGCGTCCCGCATGAAGTTCACCGACGAGCCGAAGCACGAGTAGAGGTCGAGGTGCGCGACGTCGTCGATCGCGACCCGGGCGAGCTCGAGCGCGCGGCCGGCGGCGACGCGCATGGCCGGCGACGACGCGAGATCCGGGTGCTCGGCCACGTAGACCGGGTCGGTCGCATACTGCCAGCCGCGCACGTACACGCGACGGTCACGCGACACGCCGAGCGCGTCGGCCGCCGCCTCCGACGTGAGGAACACGGCCGCCGCCATGTCGACGTCCATGATCGAGATCATGTACTTCGTGTACGGCGAGGCAACGAGCCGGTTCTGCGGCGTCGGCGTGGTGATCTCGGACGCGCTGCGCTCGATCGGGAACCACGCCTCGGGATTCGCCGCCGCGACCTGCGTGAAGCGGTGCCACTGCTCCCCCAGCGCGCGCCGGTAGTCGTCGATGCCCGCACGGCGGGCGCCCCGTCGCGCGTTGTCGAACAGCGCGAACGTGAGCCACGCCTGGAACACGTCGTGTGCGACCTCGGCCGGGTGGAAGGGCGCCTCCCACGGGAACTCCGGACGTGTGTCCGGCTTGAACGAGTACGGATACCGCTCGCCCCGCTGCTTGACCCGGCGCTGCGTGTCGAGCGCCTCGGCACCGACGACGAGCGCGACGTCGAGCTCACCGCGTGCGATGCGCGCCGCCTGCTCCTGCACGAGCACCTGCGGCGTCGTGCCACCGATCCCCGAGTAGTGCCGCCGGCGGGGCGACACGCCGAGTCGCCCGCAGAGACGGTCGACCGGATCGTCGTACTGCCAGGTCTGGCAGTAGACGATGTCGACGGCGTCGAGCCGGTCGAGCACCGCGGCGCGGCTGTCGTCGGCGGCGGCGCGTGTGACCTCGTCCCACATCACGAGCGGCTCGGGCGCGCCCGCTTCGCCGGTGTCGGCCGGATGCCAGGTCCGTGACCCGACGCCGACGATGCACGGCGTGCGCGGGTCGACCGCCTCGCTCACTTGCCCTGCCACCGGGGTGGGCGCTTCTCGGCGAAGGCCGCCGGACCCTCCCTGGCGTCCTCGGTCGCGAAGATCGCGGACGAGAGCTGCGCCTCGTTGCGGTACGCGTCGCGCAGGCTCATGCCGAGGCCCTCCCAGACCGACTGCTTCGTCGCCTGCACGGCGAGCGGCGCGTTGGCGGTGATGCGCCGGGCGTAGTCGTAGGCGGCGTCGAGCAGCTCGTCGCGTGGCACGATCCGGTTGAGCAGTCCCATCTCGTACGCCCGGTCGGCGTGCACGAGGTCGGCGCAGAGCAGGAGCTCCATCGCCTGCGGGAACGGGATCTGGCGGGGCAGTCGCACGGTGGTCCCACCGCCAGCGAAGAGGCCACGCTTCGGTTCCATCACCGCGAACTGCGCCTCGGGACACGCGACGCGGATGTCGACGCCGCCGAGCATCTCCATGCCGCCGGCCGTGCAGTAGCCGTTCACCGCCGCGATGATCGGCTTCCAGATCTTCGCGCCGCGCAACACCGCGCGGGTCCCGTCGTCGAGGCGGTACCCGTCGATCTCGGTGAGGCCCTCCGCCTGGATCCGCTTCCCGAGCGCGGTGATCGCGGGGACGTAGGTCTTCAGGTCCGCACCGGTGAAGAACGCGTCGCCGACACCGGTGATGATCGCCACCCACGCGTCGGGGTCGGCGTCGAACCGCTCCCACGCCTCGCGCAGCCACTTGAAGTGGTCCATGTCGGCCGAGTTGCGCGCCTCGGGCCGATCGATCGTGATGAGCACGATGTGCTCGTCGTCGCGTTCGTAGTGGATCGTCACGCCGAGACTCTGCCCGCTCGGACGGCCGGCGCGGTAGTCGTCAGACCGCGCTGGCCTCGGGTGCCACGACCTCCCGGCTCCGAGCGTCGCCGGTCGGGCGCCGTATCCAGGCACGCAGCCCGAGCGCCGCGCCCACCAGGATCGCGACGCCGAGGAACCCGAGGATCCACTCGTTCGGGGCGTCGAGGAGCTTCGCCCCCGAGGCGAAGAGCACCACCACGAGGATCGGTCGGATGATCGCGTCCGGTGCCCGCGACGAGATCCGTGCCCCGATCAGCACGCCCGGGATCGCACCGACCATCAGCGCACCAGCGATCGCGAAGGACACGTCGCCGAAGAGCAGATGGCCGAGGGTGGCGGCCGCGACGAGGGGCACCGCCTGCACGAGGTCGGTCCCGACGAGCTGGCCGGCCGAGAGCGTCGGGTAGAGCAGCAGCAACGCCACGATGATCAACGATCCGGATCCGACCGACGTCATGCCGACGATCAGCCCACCGCCGATCCCGATCAGCACGGTCGGGAGCGGACGCACCACGAGCGTGTGCTGCGCGCCGTCGGCACCCACCACACGACCGCGTCGCCGGTTCAGCTGGTTGCGCACGATCATCGAGGCGGCCGCGATGAGCAGCGCGATGCCGAGGTAGGTCTTGACGGTGCTCGCGAGGTCGTCACCGCCGAGCGCGTTCAGGACGAGCACGCCCGCGAACGCCGCCGGCACGGAGCCCAGGCACAGCCATTTGACCAACGAGTAGTTGACCGTGCCCTCCTTGGCGTGCACACCCGCACCGAACGGCTTCATCACGAGCGACACGACGAGGTCGCTCGACACGGCCGTCACCGGGTCGACGCCGAAGAAGATCACCAACATCGGTGTCATGAGTGCGCCACCGCCCATGCCGGTCAGACCGACGACGGTGCCGACACCCAGACCACCGAGGACCAGGAGCCAATCCACGAGCACGCCTCCCCAGGCGGATGGTGCATGTCCGGGCCGAAGCCCGTTCTGGCGATCGAGTCGACCAGTTTAGTCGGGATCATCGGGCTGGCCAACCAAACGCAGGCCGTCGACTACCGTGAGCCCGTGCGGATCTCGGCGAAAGCGGACTACGCGGTGCGGCTCGCGGCCGAGCTGGCGGCCGCCACCCCCGGGGTCCCCGTCACCGGTCCCGCCCTGGCCAGTGCCCAGGACGCCCCTCTCGCCTTCTGCGAGAACATCCTCGGGAGCCTCCGCACCGCCGGGATCGTGCAGTCCCGGCGGGGTGCCGAGGGCGGCTATCTCCTGGCCCGGCCGCCCGCCGACGTCACGGTCGCCGACGTCATCCGGGCCGTCGACGGGCCCCTCGCCGCGGTCCACGGCGACGCACCGGAGACGGTCACCTACCCCGGACCCGCGGCGCGTCTCGCCGACGTGTGGATCGCGGTCCGTGCGAGTCTGCGCGACGTCCTCGAGCGGGTCACCCTCGCCGATCTCGCCGCCGGGCGCCTCCCGGCGCGGGTGGAGAAGCTCGCCGCCACCCCCGACGCGCGTCGCCGCCGCTGATCGCGCCCGCTGACCAGCCGACGCCCAGGAGATCCATGAACGACCACGAACTCGCCGTCGAGCTCGCCACGACGGCCGGCGAGCTGCTGCTCGCTCTCCGACCGACGATCGCGGAGCCGACCGAGCTCAAGGCCGCCGGCGACGCCCGGGCCAACGAGCTCATCCTCGATCGACTGCGCCCGGCCCGGCCCGACGACGCGATCCTCTCCGAAGAATCGGCCGACGACCTCGCCCGGCTCGACCACGACCGCGTCTGGATCGTCGACCCTCTCGACGGCACCCGTGAGTACGGCGAGCTCGACCGCGACGACTGGGCGGTGCACGTGGCGCTCGCGATCGGCGGCACCGCCGTGATCGGCGCCGTCGCGCTGCCGGCGCAGGGCATCACCTACGGCACCGAGCCGCGCCCGACGCTCGCCCCTCGTGCCGACGGCCCACCGCGCCTGGTCGTGTCGCGCACCCGCCCCCCGGCCGTCACCGACACGCTGCAGGAGGCCCTCGGGGCGGAGCTCGTCCCGATGGGCAGCGCCGGGGCCAAGGCGATGGCCATCGTCCAGGGCCGGGCCGACATCTACGCCCACGCCGGCGGCCAGTACCAGTGGGACTCGGCCGCCCCGGTCGCGGTGGCCGCGGCCGCCGGGCTCCACGTCTCCCGCATCGACGGCAGCCCGCTCGTCTACAACGACGCCGAGCGGTCGCTCCCGGATCTGCTCATCTGCCGGCCCGAACATGCCGAACAGGTCATCGACGTCGTGCGTTCGGCCTCCTGACCGTGGGCGAGGCGTCGACGTCGACGCACCCCGTCGCGCTCGCCGAGCGGGGCCCGAGCGGCCCGGCCCGGAGGGCCACGAGCGAGAGAACCGTTAGAATGTCCCGTTCCGCCCGCCCCGGAGGACACTGGTGACGGACACCACGATCTCGCACCTCGACGCGCTCGAGGCCGAGTCCATCCACATCATGCGCGAGGTCGCCGCCGAGTTCGAGCGGCCGGTGCTGCTGTTCTCGGGCGGCAAGGACTCGGCGCTGATGCTCAAGCTCGCCGAGAAGGCCTTCTGGCCGGCCCGACTGCCGTTCCCGCTGATGCACGTGGACACCGGGCACAACTTCGACGAGGTCCTGGAGTTCCGGGACCGCCGCGCCGCCGAGCTCGGGGTCCCGCTGGTGGTCGCGAGCGTCCAGGCCTCGATCGACGCCGGCCGCGTCCACGAGGAACGGGGCCCGAAGGCGAGCCGGAACCGGCTGCAGAGCGTGACCCTGCTCGACGCCATCGAGGAGCACGAGTTCGATGCCGTCTTCGGCGGCGGGCGCCGGGACGAGGACAAGGCCCGGGCCAAGGAGCGCGTCTTCAGCTTCCGCGACGACTTCGGCCAGTGGGACCCGAAGACGCAGCGACCCGAGCTCTGGAACCTCTACAACGCGCGGCACCGCAAGGGTGAGCACATCCGAGTGTTCCCCATCTCGAATTGGACCGAGATGGACGTCTGGCAGTACATCGCCCGCGAGGAGATCGACCTGCCCGTCGATCTACTTCGCCCACGAGCGTGAGGTGTTCCGACGCGACGGCATGCTGCTCGCCCTCACGCGACACGTCTCGTTGCTGCCGGGTGAGGAGCTCGAGACGCTGAGCGTCCGGTTCCGCACCGTGGGCGACGCGACCCTCACCGGCGCGGTCGAGTCCGAGGCCGCGACGTGCGAGGACATCATCGTGGAGGTGGCGGCGTCCCGGATCACCGAACGCGGTGCCACCCGCGGCGACGACAAGTTCAACGAGGCGGCGATGGAAGACCGCAAGAAGGAGGGCTACTTCTGATGGAGATGCTCCGCTTCGCCACTGCGGGCTCCGTCGACGACGGCAAGAGCACGCTCATCGGTCGCCTCCTGCTCGACTCGAAGCAGATCTTCGAGGACCAGCTCGAGTCGGTCGAGCGCACCTCACGCGAGAAGGGTTTCGACTACACGAACCTCGCGCTCCTCACCGATGGCCTGCGCGCCGAGCGCGAGCAGGGCATCACGATCGACGTCGCCTACCGCTACTTCGCGACACCACGGCGGAAGTTCATCATCGCCGACACGCCGGGGCACGTGCAGTACACGCGCAACATGGTCACCGGCGCGTCGACCGCCGACCTCGCGCTGATCCTCGTGGACGCGCGGCACGGCGTCGTCGAGCAGTCGCGCCGCCACTCGGTGATCGCGTCGCTGCTGTCGGTGCGCCACCTCGTCCTCTGCGTCAACAAGATGGACCTCGTCGACTACGACCAGCTCGTGTTCGACCAGATCTCGGAGGACTTCCGGGAGTGGGCGGGCAAGCTCGACATCACCGACCTCACGTTCATCCCCGTCTCGGCGCTCCACGGCGACAACGTCACCGAGCACAGCGAGAGCATGAAGTGGTACGACGGCCCCACGCTGCTCCACCACCTCGAGCACCTCTACATCGGGTCGGACCGCAACCTCATCGACGCCCGGATGCCGGTGCAGTTCGTGATCCGGCCGATGAGCGACAAGCATCACGACTACCGGGGCTACGCGGGCCAGGTCGCGGGCGGGACGTTCCGGCCCGGCGACGAGGTGCTGGTGCTCCCGTCCGGACTGACCACGCGCATCGCCGGGATCGACCTCTACGGCGAGGAGCTCGCCGAGGCCATGCCGCCGCAGTCGGTGACGATCCGGCTCGAGGACAACCTCGACGTGAGCCGCGGCGACATGATCTGCCGGCCGAACAACGCGCCGAGCGCCACCCAGGAGATCGACGCCATGGTGTGCTGGTTCAGCGAGCGGCCGCTGCAGGTGGGCGGCAAGTACGCGATCAAGCACACCACGCGCTCGGCGCGTGCGCTCGTGCGGGACCTGCACTACCGCCTCGACGTCAACTCGCTCTCGCGCGACGAGACGTCCGGGACCCTCGCGATGAACGACATGGGCCGCGTGAGCCTGCGGGTCACCACCCCGCTGTTCGTCGACGAGTACCGCCGCAACCGCACCACCGGCTCGTTCATCCTCATCGACGAGGGCACGAACGAGACCGTCGGTGCCGGCATGATCCTCGACGCGTAGCCGCCGCCGCGCCATGACCGAGCGGCCCCAGAGCCCCAACGTCGTCTTCCACGAAGGCAGCGTGACGCGCGACCAGCGCGTGGCCGCCACCGGTCACGAGGGGCTCACGGTGTGGTTCACGGGCCTGAGCGGCTCCGGGAAGTCGACGGTGGCCGTCGCGCTCGAGCAGCAGCTCGTCTCGTCGGGCATCCCTGCGTACCTCCTCGACGGCGACAACCTCCGCCACGGCCTGAACGGCGACCTCGGCTTCGACACCGCGAGCCGCAACGAGAACGTCCGGCGCGCCGGCGAGGTCGCGCTGCTGTTCGCCGACGCGGGCGTGGTGGCGATCGTGCCGCTCATCAGCCCGTACCGCGCCGACCGGGACCGCGTCCGGCAGCGGCACGAGGAGTTGGGGCTGCGGTTCGTGGAGGTGTTCGTCGACACGCCGATCGAGCTCTGCGAGCAGCGCGACGTCAAGGGCCTCTACGCCAAGGCGCGCGCCGGCGAGATCACCGGGTTCACCGGCGTCGACGACCCGTACGAGGCCCCGCTCGACCCCGACGTCACCCTCACCCCCGGACCGACGCCGGCCGAGGCCGCTGCAATCGTCGCCGAGCTCCTCGCCCTCTGATCCTCTTCCCACTTTGCGGCTCGGACACCCAGGTTTGGTGTTGCAGGAGCCGCAAAGTGGGTGGGGTCAGCCGGCGCGGAGCCAGTCGACGTAGGCCGCGAGCCCGTCGGCCACCGCCACCGTCGGCGCCCAGCCCAGGAGCTCCCTCGCCGCCGTCGCGTCGGCGCACGACAGCTTCACGTCGCCGGGTCGCGGCTCGACGAAGAGGGGATCCGGGGTGACGCCGATGCAGGCGCCGAGCCCGTCGAGCAGCTCGAGGAGCGACGTTCCCGCGCCCGGCGCGACGTTGAACGCCCGGCCGCTCACGCGGTCGCCCGGCGCGACGGCCGCGGCGAGGTTCGCGGCCACGACGTCGGTGACGAACGTGAAGTCGCGGCTCTGCGTGCCGTCTCCGTGCACGGTCGGCCGCTCCCCCGTGAGCAGCGCCGCCGCGAAGAGCGGGATGACCGCCGCGTACGTCGCGTCGGGTCGTTGCCGCGGCCCGTACACGTTGAAGTACCGGAGCGCGACGGTCTCCAGGTCGTAGAGCTCTGCGAAGACCCGCGTGTACCAGTCCCCGGTCAGCTTGGTGATCGCGTACGGCGACCGCGGGCGTAGCGGCGCCGACTCGGGCGTCGGGACCAGCTCGGCCCCGCCGTAGACGCTGCTCGACGACGCGAACACCACCCGGTGCACGCCGGCGTCGCGAGCCTCCGTGAGCACGTTGAGGGTGCCGTCGACGTTCGCGGCATTCGACGCGCGTGGGTCCGCGACCGAGCGGGCCACTGCGCCGAGCGCGCCGAGGTGGAACACGACCTCCACGCCCGCGACCGCGCGGGCCACCACCGCGGCATCGGCCACCGAGCCCCGGATCAGCTCGGCCGCCGGATCGAGGTTCTCCTCCCGGCCGGTGGAGAGGTCGTCGAGCACCCGCACCGTGTGGCCGTCCTCCAGGAGGCCGTCGACCAGGTGCGACCCGATGAAGCCGGCACCGCCGGTGACGAGGGCTTCCATGGGGCGGCGACGCTAACCGAGAGGCTCCGGGGCCCTCGGGCGTGACCGGCCCGCCTCAAGGCCCCGTCCGGCACCGTCGATGCACCGCACGTACCGCCCCAAACCTCCGGTGGCCACCGAATGGATCCGATGCACCTCCCCAATCTGGCCGGGCTGCTGCCCGACCCCGTCGTGGTCGTGGGCCCCGACGCGTCGATCACCTGGGCCAACGCGGCCGCGGAACGCATCTTCGGCACCCCGCTCGAGGACGTGGTGGGCACCTCGGGCCTCGACCTCGTCCATCCGGACGACCTCGAGTTCGTGGTGATCTCGATGGACACGGTGCAGGACAAGCACGCCGGCAACCCCATCGAGATCCGCATCCGCGCCGCCGACGGATGGCGATTGGTCGAGCTCGTCGGCGCCCCCATCGGTGACGGCACCATCGCCCTCTGCCTCCGGGACCTCACCGAGCGGCGGCGCTACGAGATCGCGCACGGCGAGGAGGCACGCTTCCGGTCGCTCGTCCACAACGCCGGCGCGGTGACCATGCTCGTCACGGCCGACGGGATCATCGAATCGGTCTCCGCGGCGATCACGCGCCTCATCGGCATCGACCAGGAGGCGGTGCTGGGCGCGCACCTCTGCGACCTGGTCGTCGAGGACGACCGCGTCCGACTGTGCGACACGTTCACGTCGGCGACGAGCGGCGTCCCGACCGTGATCACCGTCGCCTTCCCGGCGCCGACGCGTGACGCACCTGTCCCGCTCGAGCTGTCGGTCGTCGACCTGCTCGACGATCCGACCGTCCGCGGGTACGTGGTCTCCGCGCACGACGTCACCGAGCGGGTCGCGGTCGAGACCGAGCTGCGCGCCGCCCTCTCCCTGCTGCGCGCCACACTCGACTCCACCGCCGACGGCATCCTCGTGGTGGACTCCGACGGACGCATCGCGAGCTGCAACCGACGCTTCGCCCAGATGTGGCACGTCCCCGAGCACGTCCTCGAGGCGCGCGACGACGAGCGCGTGCTCTCCTACGTGCTCGACCAGCTCGCCGATCCCGACGACTTCCTCCGCAAGGTCGAGGAGCTCTATGCCCAGCCGGAGGCGGAGAGCTACGACATGCTCGACTTCAGCGACGGTCGCGTCTTCGAGCGGTTCTCGATCCCGCAACGCGTCGACGGGCACGTGGTGGGCCGGGTCTGGAGCTTCCGCGACCTCACGGAGCGCAAACGGCTCGAGGACGAGCTCGTGTACCGGGCGTTCCACGACCAGCTCACCGGCCTCCCCAACAAGGCGCGCTTCTGCGACCGGGTGCAGCACGCGGCCGAGCGGTCCGAACGCAGCGCCGAGGGGTTCGCGGTCCTGTTCCTGGACGTCGACAACTTCAAGACCGTCAACGACTCGCTGGGGCACGAGGCCGGCGATCGGCTCCTGGTCTCCGCCGCCAAGCGGCTCGGGAACTGCCTGCGCGCCGGTGACACCCCGGCCCGCCTCGGTGGCGACGAGTTCGCGGTGCTGCTCGAGCAGGTCTCCGACCGGGACACGGTGTGCGGGCTCGCCGAGCGGATCCGCAACGCGTTCCGCACGCCGATCGCGATCGGCGGACGCGACGTCGTCGCCACCGTCAGCATCGGGATCGCGTTCGGGGGTCGCCGGTCGACGAGCGAGCAGATCCTGCGCGACGCCGACCTGGCCATGTACACCGCCAAGTCGCGCGGCAAGAACCGCTTCGAGCTGTACGAGTCCGGGCAGCACGACGCCGCGGTCGTGCGGGTCGAGGTCGCCGCGGACCTCCAGCGCGCCGGCGAGCAGGGCGAGCTCCGTCTCGCCTACCAGCCCATCGTCGACATCCGCACCGACGCGGTGGTCGCGGTCGAGGCGCTGGTGCGGTGGGACCACCCGACTCGCGGGCTGCTCCCTCCGGCGGTGTTCATCCCGATCGCCGAGGACGCCGGTCTCATGGACGACATCGGGCGCCACATCCTCGAGCGGGCGTGCCTGCAGGCGGCACGGTGGAACGCCGGCATCGCGCCGCACCTGGCGGTGAGCGTCAACGTCTCCCCGCGTCAGCTCACCGGGGACACCATCGTCGACGACGTCGCGTCCGCGATCGCCAAGGCGCGCCTCGATCCCGCGTCACTCGTGCTGGAGATCACCGAGACCGCGATGATGCGTGACACCGACGTCGCCCGTCGTCATCTGCTCGCGCTCGACGAGCTCGGCGTGGGCCTGGCGCTCGACGACTTCGGTACCGGCTACTCCTCGCTCACGTACCTCCAGCAGTTCCCGATCGACGTCGTGAAGATCGACAAGTCGTTCGTGGCCACGATCGGGCAGCGCACCCGCGGCCCGTCGCTCGCGCCCGCCATCATCCAGCTGGCCCAGACGCTCGACCTCGTCCCCGTGGCCGAAGGTGTCGAGACCCACGACCAGCTCGTGGAGCTGCGCAACCTGGGCTGTGACCTGGTGCAGGGGTTCCTCCTCCACCGGCCGCAGAGCGCCGAGGCCCTCACCGAGCTCCTCGCCGGCGAGTCCGAGGCGTGCGCCCGACCCCTCGCGTCGTGATCGCAAGCTGACGCTCACGTCAGGCGCGTGCGAGACTGCGCCCGATGGACAAGCCCCTGGCCCTCGTCACCGCGCCCTTTCGGGGCCCCGGCCTCGAGCGACTGCGAGCCCTCTGCTCGGACGTGATCCTCGATCCCTGGATCGACCACCGGCCGCTCCGGCTCTACAACTCGGAGCAGATGGCCGAGCGGGTCGTCGCCGAGGGCGCACACCTGCTGATCGTCGAGAGCGACAGCGTGAAGGGCCCGGTGCTCGAGTTGCCGCTGCGCGCAATCGGGTCGTGCCGGGGGGATCCCACGAACGTCGACATCCCCGGCGCCACCGCACGTGGGATCCCCGTGCTCCGCGCGCCGGGCCGCAACGCCGACGCCGTCGCCGAGGTGACCATCGGGCTCCTCTTCGCGGTGAACCGTGGCATCGTGCGCGCCGACATGGACGTGCGCGAGGGCCAGGTCTGGCGCGACGGCACGATCCCCTACCAGCGCTTCCGGGCGTGGGAGCTCCACGACCGCACCGCCGGCATCGTCGGGCTCGGAGCCGTGGGGCGCGCGACGAAGTGGCGGTTCGAGGGACTCGGCATGAAGGTCATCAGCTGCGATCCGTTCGCTCCCGATGCGACCCACTCGCTCGACGACCTGCTGGCCGAGGCGGACGTGGTGTCGATGCACGCGGCCGTCACCCCCGAGACCGAGGGCCTCATCGGTCCGGCGCAGTTCGCGGCGATGAAGGAGGGAGCGATCTACGTCAACAGCGCGCGGGCCCAGCTGCACGACACCGACGCGCTCGTGATCGCGCTGCAGTCGGGGAAGCTCGCGGGCGCTGCGCTCGACCACTTCGTGGGCGAGCACCTCGCGGTGGACCACCCACTGTGCTCGATGCCCAACGTCGTGCTCACGCCGCACATCGGCGGCGCGACGTGGGACACCGAGACCCGCCACTCCGACCTGATCACTGCCGGGCTCGAGGAGCTCCTGCGCGGTGGCCGACCGTCGAACCTGGTGAACCCCGAGGTCCTGGAGGGCCGATGAGCGACGCGCAGGAGATCAAGGAGGAGCTGCTCTGGGCCGCGCAGGAGATGCTGCGGTCCGGGCTCGTCGAGGGGACGGCCGGCAACCTGGCCGCCCGGCTGCCGGACGGCAACGCCGTGCTCACACCGAGCAGTCTCGACTACCTCGAGATGGGCCTCGACGACCTCGTCGTCTGCGACCTCGAGGGCAACGTGGTGGAGGGCCACCGCGGACCGACCAGCGAGAAGCAGCTCCATCTCGCGGTGCTGGCGGCCTATCCGGAGATCGGCGCCACCATGCACTGCCACGCCAAGCACGTGCAGATGTTCGCGGTGACGCACCAGCCGATCCCGGCCGTCGTCGAGGAGTTCGACGTCTACGTCGGCGGCGACGTCGAGTGCTCCGACTACAAGGAGACCGGGTCCAGCGACCTGGCCGAGGAGGTCGCACGGCGGGTCGCCGACCGCGCCGCCGTCGTCATGGCGAACCACGGCCTCTTCGCGTGCGGGAAGACCTCGAAGGACACGCTCCACATCGCGTCGCTGGTCGAGCGGACCGCCGAGGTCGTGTGGGGCGCCCGTGCGCTCGGGCCGATCGTCGAGGTGCCGGCCGAGATCGGCAAGAAGTACGCCTCGTATTACCGCTACGGCCGCACCGGGACGTTCTGACAGACCCCGAGCGGCCCGGACGTCTGTCGCCGGAGCGGGAAGACCGGTGCAGAGGTGCTCCGTACCGAGCTCGACGTGGCGCCGCTCGGCTAGAGCCGGCGGGCGAGGGTCAAGCCGTCGCCGAGCGGGAGCATGACGGTCTCGACCCGGTCGTCGGCCGCGAGCCAGTCGTTGAAGGCGCGGATGGCGACGGTGTTCTCGTCGGTCGACGCGGCATCGACGACCGCGCCGCCCCAGAGCACGTTGTCGACCATCAGCACGCCGCCGGGACGCATCCGCGCCAGGAGCTCGTCGGCGTACGCGCCGTACATCGGCTTGTCGGCGTCGACGAACGCGAGGTCGATCGTCCGCTCCGTGGGGAGCGATCGCAGCGTGTCGATCGCCGGCGCGATGCGCAGCTCGATCCGGTCGGCCACGCCCGCCTCGTCCCACGCACGGCGCGCGACGGCCGTCCACTCCTCGCTCACGTCGCAGCACAGCAGTCGCCCGCCCGGCGCGAGACCGCGCGCGATGCACAGCGAGCTGTAGCCGGTGAACGTGCCGACCTCGACGGCCTGGCGCACGTCGAGCAGGCGGGTGAGCATCGTCATGAACGCGCCCTGCTCGGGCGCGATCTGCATCATGCTCACGCCGCCGAGCTCCGCGGTCGTGCGGATGAGACCTTGTTGGACCGGGTCGGGCGGGGCGCCGTGCGCGACGAGGTACTCGTGGACCTCGGCACCGAGGAAGAAGGATTTGGGATCGGCCATGCGCCCGACCCTACGCCCGGGTCAGGAGTGCGGGTTGCGCCGGAGCGACTCGGCGGCGAGCACCTCGAGCGTGCCGCGCGCCGTGGCCGCCCACGTGTAGCGCGCCGCGTGCCGGCGGGCGCCCTCGGAGAGCCGGCCCCGGAGCGCGTCGTCGGAGAGCACCCGGTCGAGCGCGGACGCCAGCTCGTCGGTGTCGTCGGCCAACAGCCCCGACACGCCCTCGGCCACGGCGTCCGAGTGCCCGGCGATGCGCGTCGCCACCGCCGGGGTGCCGCAGGCCGCGGCCTCGGTGACCGTCATGCCCCACCCCTCGCGCGCCGAGGCGCTCGCCAGCACCCAGGCCCGGCGGTAGAGATCGACGAGATCCTCGTCCCGCGACGTGACCCGCGAGGGTCACGTACCGCTCGGCGCCGGCCTCGTGGATCTGCGTCTCGAGCTGTTCGCGCCGGTACCCCTCGCCCACCACCACGAGCTCGAGCCCGGGATGGCGGGCGCGCAGGCGCACGACGACGTCGACGAGCAGCTCGAAGCGCTTCACCGGCACGAGCCGGCCGACGGCCACGACGAGCGGCGTCGGCGACCGGTCGCCACCGGGCAAGAAGCGCGGGTCGATGCCCGGCGGCACGACGTGGACCAGCGAGCGCTTGAAGCCGAGATCGTCGACGAGCTCCTCCTTCGACGACTCGGAGAGCGTCACGATCGGTGTCCGTCGGTAGAACCTCGGTGCGATCGACGACTCGAACGTCCGTCCGACCGTCGCGAGCCGCGGCGGCAACGTCATGTTCCACATCTCGGCGTGCACGTGGTGGAGCCACGTCACGTGCGGGGTGCGCGCCCACAGCGGCGACATGAACGGCATGCCGTTCCAGATCTCGACGAGACCGTCGCGACCACCGTGCCACCCCATCATCTCGGAGAACGCGGCGCGCGGGAACACCATGTACCGGCCGGCCTTGCGGATCACGCGGTAGCCGTCGCGCCAGCTCATCTGCGGTTGGCCCGACGCGAACGACGTGCGCATGGTGACCTCGAGCCCGGCCTCGGCCCAGAGGTGCGCCACCATCGACGCGTGGACCTCGGAGCCGCCCGCCTCGGGTCGTCGAGGTCGCGCCAGGCGAGGATCGACACGCGGTGCAGACCCGACTCCGCGGCGAGGTCACCCAGCTTCGCGATGTCGGTCGTGGTCGCCAGACCGTCCAGATCAGCCACGCGGGCGTCAGCCTTCCTCGGGTGCTCGGGGCCGGTCCGGTACCCTACGCGGCAGGTCCCGGCGCGCCCGGGACCTCGATCTCGAGCGCTCGGCACGGGTCGGGCCCGGACACCAGGAGCACGTGTGAGGCTGACGGGCGAGCGGCCCATGGAGGGGCACACGCCGGATTCGCTGCTCGCCCTCCACGACGCCGGATACCGCGAGGTCATCGCGCGACTGGGCCCGGACGCGTGCTCGACGTCGGCTGCGGGATGGGCGACGAGACCGCGCGCCTCGCCGGCCCCGACCGACAGGTGGTCGGCGTCGACTACGACGCGCCGACCGCACGCGCCACGGCCGCGGGCGTGGGCGAGCGCACCGGCACGTCGCCGCGGTTCGCGGCGATGGACGGTGCCACGCTCGGCTTCCGGTCCGGCGCGTTCGACGCGGTGTGCTCGTCGCACATCATCGAGCACTTCGTGATGCCGGAGTTCCACGTCGCCGAGCTCGCGCACGTGTGCGCGGACGACGGCACCGTCTTCGTCATCACGCCCAACCGACCGGCCGACTTCGAGAACCCGTTCCACGTGTACCTCTTCGAGGCCGACGAGCTCCGGTCCCTGCTGCGCCTGTTCTTCGACGACGTCGAGGTCGTCGGCTCGAGGGCGACGACGCGCTGAAGAGGACTTCGGCACCCGTCGGGAGCAGGGCGAGAAGCTGCTCCGGCTCGACGCCCTCGACGTGCGTCATCGCATCCCGCGCTCGTGGTACGTCTGGAGCTACGAGCGCGTCCTGCCGGTCGTGTACCGCGCCCTCGGCTCCGAGGTGAACGGCATCGGGTCCGGCCTCGACGAGTCGCACTTCTTCGCCACGCAGGACATCACGCCGACGACCCGGTGCTCTTCGCCGTCGCACGACAGCCCCGCCCGACGTCCGACCGCCGGTGACCGACCGGCACCGGGGAGCCACGTCGCCGAGGAGCCGCTGGGTAGGCTCCGATCGTGCTTTGGTTCGAGCGGCAGGTCGTCGGCACGCTCGATGATCCCGACGCTCGAGCCCGACGACCCGTTCGGCCGTCGAGTCGTACGTGTCGACCACGCTGCGTTCGATGCCCGAGCACCTGCGGCCGGCGTCGCCGCGGAATCGATCGTGCTCGGCGGCTCCTCGTGGCTCGAGCACCGGCTCGGACGCCTCGACGACGCCGCCTGGGCACGCGCCGCATCGACCGCTGGAAGACGAGCAAGATCGACCCGATCCGCCAGTACGTCCGCCTGCTCGAATCGCTCGTGCTCTTCGCCGAGAACGAGCTCGCGCCCGACGGCGCGGGCGTGAACGCCGTGAAGCGCCCGGCCGAGACCATCGACACCGACGTCCTGATCATCGGGTCGGGCGCAGGCGGCGCGGTCACCGCGGCCACGCTGGCGCGCGCCGGGCCGCTCGGTCACGATCCTCGAAGAGGGCCCGTGGGTCGACCCCGACGCGCTCGAGCCGTTCTCGCTGCAGGAGATGGTCGCCAAGTACCGCCACGGCGGCTCGTGCGCGGCGCTCGGCCGCCCCGCGATCGCGTACGCCGAGGGCCGCTGCGTCGGCGGCAGCACCGAGATCAACAGCGGGCTCTACCACCGCCTGCCCGCCGACCTCGCCGAGGAATGGCAGCGCGACTACCGGATCGACGAGTTCGGCCCGACGCGCTCGACCGCTACGCCGACCGCATCGAGCAGGAGCTCGGCGTGTCGCGGCTTCCCGGCGCGCCGCCCGCGTCGTCGGCCGTGCTCGAACGGGGCGCGACGAAGCTCGGCTGGCGCTCGGTCGAGTTCGCGCGCGTGTTCCGCTACGAGGCGAACGGCCGGGCGGTGAAGCAGACGATGGCGCGCACGATGCTGCCGAGCGCGATCGAGGCCGGCGCGCCGCATCATCGCCGACTGCCGGGTCGCGCGGCTGGTGCGCCGCGGCCGCCGCATCGTCGGCGTGACCTGCGAACAGACCCTGCCCGACGGCACGGTCCGGCTCTCCTCGTCGCGGGCCGACCACGTGTTCGTCTGCGCGGGCGCGACCCAGACGCCCGCGCTGCTCCAGCGCAGCGGCATCCGGCGCAACATCGGCCGCGGCCTGAAGATGCACCCGACCGTGAAGATCGCGGCGCGCTTCGACTCGCTCGATCGACCACGGCGACGTGCCGATGCACCGCGTCACCGAGTTCGCGCCCGGCCTCACGATCGGCGGGTCGGCGAGCCGCCAGGGCCACGTCGCGCTCGCGCTCGCCGACTCCGACGCCGACTACGCCGACGCGCTCGCGCACTGGGAGCACGTCGCCGTGTACTACGCCGCGATCCGCAGCGAAGGCTCCGGCCGCGTGCTCGCGCTGCCCGGCTTCCGGTCGCCGCTCGTCACCTACAACCTCACCGAAGGCGACATGAGCCGCCTCGCCCGCGCGCTCGTGCACCTCGGCGAGGTGCTGCTCGCGGCGGGCGCCACCGAGCTGTACCCGTCGGTGACCGGCGGCGTCGTCGCCCGCGGTCCCGACGACCTCGTGCAGTGGTGGGACGCGCTCGACCCGCAACCGGGCGAACCTGATGACCGTGCACCTCACGTCGACCGTGCGCATCGGCGAGAACCGGGCCCGCACCGGCGCCGACAGCTTCGGCCGGGTGTGGGGCTACGACAACCTGCGCGTGAACGACGCGTCGCTGCTGCCCGAAGCGCCGGGCGTGAACCCGCAGGGCCCGATCATGGCGGTCGTCGCCCGCAACAGCGATCAGTTCCTCTCGCAGCGCTGAGACCTGCCGTGTCGCCGCCGCCCGGTTTCGGTCGACCGGCCGAGCAGCTGGGATACCAGCCGGCGCTGGACGGCGTGCGTGGCGCGGCAGTGCTGCTCGTCCTGGCGGTCCACCTCGGCGAGTTCGTCGTCCCGTCGACGAACGACTGGCTCGTGCCCGGCGGTTTCATCGGCGTGGACATCTTCTTCGTGCTCTCCGGGTTCCTCATCGGCGCGATCCTCATCGGCGAGAACTCCGACCGGAGCGGCGGCATCCGCGCTCGGGAAGTTCTACGTGCGACGAATCGTGCGCATCGTGCCGGCGCTCGCGCTCCTGCTCCTGGTCCACTACCTCTACGTGGCGTGGAGCAGCCACGCACCGCTCGGGACGGAGCGCAGCATCGACATCACCGCGGTGTTCCTCGTGAGCAACTGGCGGAACTCGGTGGGGCTGGGCCGATTCGGCGACATGGTGCACCTGTGGAGTGTCGCGCTCGAGATGCAGTGGTACCTCCTGGCCCCGCTGATCGTCTCCTCCTCCATCGCTACGTCCGGCGCACGAGCCGGATCGTCGCCGTCCTCGTCGCCGCTGTCCGCGCCGCATCGTGGTCGTCCGGTACGTCGAGTACTCGACCTGGCACGACTGGAACGCGGTGTACCAGCGCACCGACGCACGCTTCGACACGTTCCTCCTCGGGCTGCTCGTCGCGTTCCTCTGGCGGCGCGGCGCGTGCCCGCTGTCTCGGTCCAGCTGTTCGGCGCGGTCGGGCTGGCGGCGATCGGTGTCGTCTGCTTCGCCGCCCAGGCGCACGAGGTGCAGGCGTCGCCCTTCCTCTTCCAGCGGGGCAGCACGCCGCGGCGGCGGCGGCCGCCGCCGTGATCGCGGCGTGCCTGCTCCCCGGAACCGCGATCGAGCGTGGCTTCCGACTCCTGGGCCTCCGAGCGACCGGGCGGATCTCCTACTCGCTGTACCTGTGGCACCTCCCCGTGTACTTCTGGGTCGCGAACCACGTGCACAGCAGCGCCCCGGTCGAGATGCTGCTCGCGGTCGGCCTGTCGTTCGCCCGGCGACCGCCGCGTACTTCGTCGCCGAATGGCCGGTCCTGCGCCGGCGACCCCACGTCGTCGGGCCGAGCCGTCAGCCGCAACGCTCGATCACCGTGTCCGGCTGATCTACGTGCACGAACCACGGCAGGCTCCAGCGTCTCGTGGGATCACGAGCACGGATGCCTGCCCCGCCGGGACGGTCCCGACCGTGGGGTTCCCAGCGTCCGCCGCTCGAGTCGGCGCACCGCGACCGCCGTGGGTTGCGCACCGGCCCGGATGCGCAACGTCGCGGGCCCCCTCGCCTCGACGCCGCCCACCGGCGAGCCCACCTCGGCACAGGCTGCGGATGAGACGTCGGGTCCGAGCCGGAGCCCGAGGTCGTGCACCATCCAGCGGTCCCGGCGCAAGGCGGCGCGTCGGCGCGTCCACCGAGCTGCGACGGAGGGACGCCGGCCACGGGCGAGCCGAAGTGGCGCGCGAGCGACTGGTAGCCGTGCGTGGGAACCGGGATGAAGCCGAGGGGAAAGCGGACGGTCGGGATCGGCGCGATCTCTGAGCGCGTCGACCGCGACGAATGCCGTGCGGGCGTTGCGCCCGTTGGACACGGCCGCGCTCCGGTAGTCGACCAGCCGGTCTGCGAGCACGGCGGCGTTCGCCACGAGGACGACCAGCACGCCGGCGACCGCGACGGCGTGGACCCGGCGGCCACGGAGGCACTGCACGAGCAGGCAGAGCACCAGGACGCCGTCGACCCAGACGAAGCGCTCGGAGTCAGGGGCGATCGGCGCGACATGGAACTTCGCGCCGGCGGCGTTCCGCTGATCGCGTCAGCAGCAGGAAGCCGACGAACGTCACCGCGAATGATGCCGGCCGTGCGGTCGAAGGCCCGCCACCGCGTGATGGCGGCGGTGATCACCGTCACGGTGACGCAGAACACCACGGCGCCGCCCACCTGCGAGCCGGCAGCCAGCCCGACGAACGTCGCGAGGAATTGGTGGTACGCGAACGACGCCACGGATCCGACCGTCCCGCCGGCCCCGGTGTGCCCGGCGTCGTACGCCAGGTACCAGATGCCCCACAGCACGATCGGCGGCGCGAACACTGCCCACCGCCACCAGCGACGCTCCCGGCGCAGGACGAGCTCCGCGACCACGGTCATCACCGTCAGGAGTCCGACCGAGGACGTGGCCAGCGCCAGCGCCACGAGCGCGGAGGCGCCGATGTCACATCCACGCCGATCCTGTTCGAGGAGCATCCAGATCATCACGAGCGCGGCGACGGGAATCGTGAAGTTGCTGAGCAGGGGGAACATGATCAGCAGCTGGGCCTGGGACGACCAGGCCACGAGCAGCGCCACGATCGCGGCGACGAGCGGATCCACCCGGGAACGTGTGAGGAAACGAACACGGCGATCGCGACCGCCGCGTAGCACGCGAGCCCGACGACCCGGTACGGGACGAACGAGTAACCCCCGGTCTCCAGCAGCGTGCGGTAGATCGCGACCGGGACGATCGACAGGTGACCGTTGAACGGTGTGAGCCAGTGGCCGTCGTGATAGCGCGGCACCATTACCCACTCGTCGATGAAGAACCACACGCCGCGACCGCACCATGCGGCGAACCCGATGAGCGTGGCGAGCCCGACCGAGAACCCGGCGGTGCCGACATGCGACCGCGTCCGTGCCCGCCGCCTCGACGGCGCGCGCTGGTCGACTTCGATTGCGATCATCGGACCTCGCGCCGGTGGGTCGCCGGAACGGCAGGTGCATGTTACGTGGGATTGCCGTGAAGTACTGTCCGATCAGCATGGAACGCGGGGGGTTTCGCCTCGGCTACCAACCGGGACTCGACGGGCTCCGCGGTCTCCTCGTCGTGATGATCATGGTCTTCCACAGCTTCGTGCTGTGGAGCCCGCTCTACGGGCGGGCGGTGCCGGGCGCGTACATCACGATCAACATGTTCTTCGTGCTGAGCGGCTTCCTCATCACCTCCCTCCTACTCACCGAGCACGATCGGCACGGACGTGTGTCGTTCTCGTCGTTCTACGGCCGGCGCGCATTGCGGCTGCTGCCCGCGCTCGTCGCGATGCTGCTCGTGTTCCTCCTCTACGTGGCGTTGAAGCACCGCGATGTGCTGGGCCAGTCGGTCGCGGCGCTCGGGTGGATCTCGATCTACGCGTCGAACTGGGCCCAGCGCGCCGGCAAGATGCAGGACCTCTACAACAGCCTCAGCCTCGGTCACACCTGGACGCTCGCGGTCGAGGAGCAGTTCTACGTCATCTGGCCGCTCATCATCGCCCTGCTCCTCCCTTCCGCGCGCGCCTTCGCGTCCTCGCCACCGTCCTGGTCGTCGGAGTCGTCGCGGTCACGGTCGAGCGCATGATCCTGACCGCCCAGGTGACGATCCCTGCGGGCGCGAGCCACACCACTGCGGCCGCCCTGCTGGAGCACGGCGTCGGACTCCGGACCGATGCCCGGGCCGACACGCTGTTCCTCGGCCGCGCTCGCGGCGGTCCTGCTCCACGGCGGGTTCCGCTCCAATCGGACGGTGCGCTCGGCGGCCACCGTCGCGTTCGCCGGCATGGTCGCGGTGTGGTTCCTCGTCCAGCCGGACGACCGCTGGATGTACGTGTGGGGGTTCACCGTCGTCGACATCGCGGGCGTGCTCTTCTGCATCGCGATCATCGACCACACGTGGCGGATCGGTGTGCTCCTGCGAGCCGCCCCACTGGTCTGGCTCGGCCGACTGTCCTACGCGCTCGACCTCTGGCACCTGCCGATCTTCGTGGCCGTCGCGGTCGATGAGCCCGGCCTCGCCGCCGGCGTCGCGCTCGCGTCGGCGTGGAGTCTGACCTTCGCCTTCGCCTGTGCCTCCTACTACGGCATCGAGCTGTGGTTCCTGCGTCGGAAGCGAGCGCTGTCCGAACGGGCCCACGGCTCGGGGGCGTCGGTCACCGTCACGCCGGAGCCGGCCTCGACCTGAGCAGCGCCGGACGCCGGCCGTCGGCGTGGTGGCTTGCGCGCGTATCGCGGCAGCCGTTCCCGCGCTGGTGAGCGGCGCGCGCTGCACGGCGGCTGGGCACCGACGATCGACAATCCGATCGTCGCGGTGCGGAGCCACGACGTCCTCACCCACATCCGCCACTCGTCGGCATCTACCAGGCGCTCACGACCATCGCTCGCTCACCGGAGCGGCTGCACCACCTCGGACCGCTGGAGTTCTGGCTGCTTGGCATCCCGGTGCGCCTGGGCGACGCACACGGCAGCGGCCTCGTCGTCGCGGCGTCGCTGATCAACGCCCTGCCGCCGCCGCATCCGTATGGGTCGGGAACCGCCTCGGCGGCGTGCGCCTCGCGGCGATCGTCACCGGCGCGGTCGCGCTCCTGAGCTGGTCCCTCGGCGGACAGGTGCTGCACGACCCGTGGAACCCGCACCTCGCGCTGTTCCCGTTCCTGCTCTTCGTCGTCATCGGCGCCGCGATCGGCGGCGGTGACCTGCGCCTGCTCCCGCTCGCTGCGTTCGTCGGCTCCCTCGTCCTCCAGCTGCACCTCACGTATGCGTTGCCCCTCGCCGCCGTCTCGGTCTGGGCGGTCGTCGGCCTCGTGATCACCGCCGTGCCGGTGCCGTTCCGGCGTCAGGCGGCGACGTCCGCCGATGGACCGTCGCGGCAGGCGTCGTGGCGCTCCTCTGCTGGATCGGTCCGATCATCGACGAGATCGGCGGGAGCCACAACGCGACGAACGTCGCCCGCGGCCTGCGGCCGACTCTGCGCGTGTCGGACTGTCGATCGCGTGGAGGGACCTCGTACGCGCTCGCGGTGCCGCCGGTCTGGATGCAACCGAACACCGACGTGATCGCGCCGGATCGGGCTCCCGGGGTGCTCGCCGTCGTCACCGCGGCCGGCGTGCTGGTCGCGCTCGGTCTCGCGACCGCTCGCGGCCTGGTCACGACGGGACCGGGTGCAGCGGACGCTGTGCACGACGGCGGTCGCGCTCTGCGCTCGCCGGCTTCGTGACCGCCATCGGAACGCCGTCGCCTACCGCTCGACGAGCTTCCTGTACCCGCGTCGCTTCTGGTGGATCATCGGCGTGACCGTCTGGATGGCGCTCGCCTCGAGCGCGGTCGACGTCGTGCGCGCCCGACGGGCCGCACCGAGCCCGAGGTTCGGGCACGCGATCCGCCGTCGTGTCCGGTCTCGTGGCCGTCGCGATCTCGCTCGTCGCGGTCGCGCCACGGCTCGGCCCCGCCCAGGACTACGGCTCGGCCGGCTTCGGTCCGGTGCGGACGCTCGGGAGCGCGCTCGCGCCAGCAGTGCGGGGTGCAGGACCTTGGGAGGTTCGGTCGGAGGGCGCGATTCGCGCCGCGGGGTTGTCGGCGCGGGGGTCGTGAGCGAGCTCGTCCTGCGTGGACGCGATGCCGTTGTCGCCGACGCCGACTATCCCGACTTCGGCTCGCCGCATGTGGTGCATCGCAACCACCCACCCGAAGGCAGGGTGCTCGTCGTGAGTGGACCCGGCGCGGGCAGACCCCGGCCCGGCTACCACCTGGTCGCCCGGTGGGATCCGGCGACCGCACCCTCGCCGTACCGCGACTACCACCAGACCCTGCTGGTCATCCCGATCGAGCCCGTCGCGGCCTACGTCTCGAACTAGTGCCGTGTGCCGAAACGGCTCCGCCCACTCACGCGAAACGCCTGCGGACGCGGCACTACCGTACGCCGACCATGTCGACGACCGGAGAGCCCTCGCGCTGATGCCACGCACCGTTCTCGTCGCAGGAGGCAGCGGCTACTTCGGCAGCGTCCTGGTCGGGCAGTCCCTCGCTCGGGGCGACGACGTCCGCATCCTCGACATCAACCCACCCGACCCGTCGCTCGGAGCCGCCGCGTACCTCGCCGGCGACGTGCGCGATCCCCCACCGTCGCCGCGGCGTGCGACGGTGTCGACGTCTGCATCAACGCCGTCGCGCAGGTTCCTCTCGCACGCGACCGCGAGCTGTTCGACTCGGTGAACGTCACGGGCACGGCCCGGCTGCTCACCGCAGCCGCGAGCGCGCGCGTGGAAAGGTCGTGCACCTTTCGTCGAGCGCGGTGTTCGGGATCCCCCACCACAATCCCGTCGACGAGACCAGCCCGACACGACCGCTCGAGGCCTACGGCCGGGCGAAGCTCGTCGCCGAGCAGGTGTGCCGTGACGCCGGCGGCGGGCTCGACGTGACCATCATTCGACCGCGCACGATCCTCGGTCACGGCCGCCTGGGATCATCGCGCTCCTGTTCGAGTTCGTCGCCGACGGCGCGCCCGTCTTCGTCTTCGACGGCGGCGCGAACCGGTACCATTCGTCCACGCGGACGACCTCGCCGACGCCTGCCTGCGCGCCGCCGACCGTCCCGGCACCGCGGCTACAACATCGGCGCCGCCGAGTTCGGCACGCTGCGAGAGACCCTCCAGGCGCTCGTCGACCATGCGGGCACCGGGTCACCGTCCGCTCGCTCCCCTCGGCGCCGGCACGCGGGCGATGCACGCGCTCGCCGCCGCCGGCCGCCCCGTTCGCGCCGTACCACTGGCTGCTCTACGGAGAGTCGCTGTACTTCGACGTCGGACGGGCCCGCGCCGAGCTCGACTGGGAGCCCCGCTACTCCAACGCCGCGATGATCGTCGAGTCGTACGAGTGGTTCCTCGCCCACCGCGACTACTCGCTCCGACGCCGATCGCTCCCACCACCAACGCCCCGTACGTCCCGGCCTCGTCCGAGTGCTCAAGCGCCTGCCGTGACTCGACCGCGATCCCGGACGCGCCTCCCGCGAGCCGGAGGCGCACCCCCCGCCTGTGGGGGGCGGGTCTTGCGCTGTTGCTCTGCGTCCCGCTCGTCGTTGCGCTCGTGCTCCTGCACCACCCGCGCTGGTACCCGTTGCTCGACTGGGCCCAGACGGAGATCCGCATTCGCGACATCACGCACGGTGCACCCGCCGCTGATCGGTCTCGCCGGCCGTATCGGGCCGCTCGGAGCCGACGGCGGCAGCCATCCGGGACCGATCTCGTTCTACCTGTTGTGGCCCGCCTGGCAGATCCTCGGCGGCTCCGCCTACGGGATGTACGTCGGGACCGTCGTGCTCGACGTCGTCGCCGTCGGCCTGTGCCTGTGGATCGCCCACCGGCGCGGCGGCGTCGCGATGCTCGTCTCCAGCGCGCTCGTGCTCGCCGTGGTCATGCGGGCGTACGGCGCGTACCTGCTCACCCTGCCGTGGAACCCGTACTTGCCGGTGCTGTGGTGGTGCGTGGTGCTCCTCGCGGTCTGGTCGCTGCTCTGTGACGACCTCGCGATGCTTCCGGTCGCGGTGTTCGCCGGCACGTTCTGCATCCAGACGCACATCTCCTATCTCGGTCTCGTCGGCGGGCTCGGGGCCTCGCGGTCGCGGTGATCGTCGTACGCGCCGTGCGCGGCGGTCACCCCGCGCGCCGTGCGCTGCTCCGGCCCGCTCTGATTGCGTTCGCGATCCTCGTCGTGCTGTGGATCCCGCCGGTCGTCGACGAGATCGTCCACCACCCCGGCAACCTCTCGACGATCCGCGACTACTTCTCGAACCCGCCCGACGCACCGATCGGGATGCGGCACGGCATCGACGTGCTGTTGACCCGGCTGAACCCGACGCGGCTGTTCGGATCGGTCGCGAGCACCGACGGCTTCCGGACGCTCGCGGAGGGCGTGGCGCACGGCGCCCGCTGGCCGGGCGCGCTCGACGATCCTGGTGTGGCTCGCATCGGTCGCCGGAGCCTGGCGCCTGCGGGCCGGGCGGCTCCTGCGCCTGGACGCGGTGATCGGGGTCACGCTCCTGCTCGGTGCCGTGTCGTCGGCCCGGATCTTCGGCCCGGTGTGGTTCTACCTGCTGCTCTGGGCGATCCCGATCCTCGCGCTGATGCTGGCGACGACCGCGTGGACGATCGTCGCCGCGGTACGGACCCGGAGCGGCGCGCCGTCGCCGAACGCGGTGCGATCCGTGTTCGCGGTGCTCGTCGCCGGCATCGTCGCGGCGAGCGCGGTCGCCACGGTCTGGGCGGTGGACAACGTCGCCGTGATGTCGCCACGGATGAACGCACAGCTGGCCGCGCTCGCGAAACCCACGGTCGCGGAGCTGCACCGCTTGACCGGCGGCGGAGGGAACGGCCCCATCTACCTCTCCTGGCAACCGGAACCGCAGAACATCGGGGCCGAGGGCTATGGGCTGCTCGATGAGCTGCTGCGGCACGGCTTCGACGTGAAGGCCGACACGAGCCTCCGGCCCGGAGCCACGCGCGCGCGCACGTGCTCGAGCCGGACCGGATGTCCACCCAGGTGCACCTGGCGATCGGTCCCGACATCGAGCAGTGGCGGGCGATCCCCGCTTCCGCGAGATCGCCTCCAACGATCCGCGCTCCCCGGCGGAGCGGGCGGAGTCCGACCGGCTCCGCGCCGAGGCCGTCGCCGCGGTCCGTCGCAACGGTCGCGCCGACCTGATCGACGAGCTCCGGGACAACACCTTCGTGCTGTTGCTGAAGGACGAGCTGCCGGATTCGACCCAGCAGATCATCGCCCGAATGCTCAGGCTCGGACTGCCCGCGGCCGTGTTCGTGGGACCGGTCGCCGACCCACCACGGTAGGAAGCGACACTCAGCTCCCCGCCTGCGGCCGGACGGGCGACACGTAGATCGCGACGGTGTCCTCGCGCCAGCGCGAATGAAGGGCCAGATCGCGCGCGGCCACCGCGCGCCAGGGGCCGTCGCGTGCGACCGCACCCTGCGAGACCAGGTCGGCGAAGTCCGGCGACGCGACGAAATCGCTGACCGCGGCGGAACCGCCACCCGTGACCAGCGGCGCGCCCGGACCGCTCCGGCGCAGCCGCCCGTCGGCGATGGCCGTCGCGAGTCGGGCCTGCAGGCGCGTCGTCTCGGCCCGCTCCTGCGGACCGAGACCGAGATGCAACGCCACCCGCCGGGCACCAGGAGGGCGCGGCGTCGTAGCCGTCTCCCTCGAGGATCTCCATGCGCAACCGCGGCGAATGACCGTCGAGACGGCGTTGGAAGCCGATCTGGTACAGCGTGCCCTCGTCGTTGATGACGTAGAACGGGATCCCGTGGCCCTGCAGGATCGCGAGGGTGGACACGGGATAGGGGTCGTAGAGACGCCGGAACGACAGGTCGACGACGACCGGACCGTGGCCGTCGAGGTCCGAGAGCTGGTCGCGGAGGTCGCGCACCACCGGCGCCCACGAGTCGAGCGCGGAGGATCCCTGATTGCTCGTGGGCAGATTGAGGCGGAGAACGTCGAGCCGCGATCGCCGCGGCGACCCCGGCGGCGACCACGGCCCGCCGGGCCGGCATCAGCAGCCGGACCACGGCGACGACCACGACGAACACGATGAACGCCGACAGCGGCCACAGCCAGCGGAAGACGTGGGCATCGGCCTTCTTGAACGTCGGCGAGACCGGGATGCGCGGACGCGGTCACGAGCCCGCCCGACCAGGAGGACCAGGGCGGTCACGGCCGCGGTGACGACGAGTCGATCTCCGCGACGCCGACCGACGACGACCAGGAGCACGAGCACGCCGGCCACCACCGCGAGCACAACCGGCGCGACCGGCAGCGACGAGGACGGCTCGGCCAGCCGGCGAGGAAATGGCGATAGGCCGGCCGGAACCAGAACGGGGGCCGGGTGAGCACGTCCGCGACGCGCGCGCGCGCCCGTGGCGAACCCGACCGGCTGCTGGGGTTGTCCGGCGGCTCGCAGCAGCTGGCCGAAGTTCCCGCGCCCGGGTCCGAAGAGCTGCTGCCACGCGGGCTGCGCCCAGCACACGGCGCCGACGACGAGCGAGATCACGACGAGCCGTCTGGCGGGCTGCCGATCACCAGCAGTGGCCTGCGACCGGCGCAGGCTCACCACCAGACCCACCACCGCCCAGATGCTCAGGACGCCGACGAGATACACGTAGGTGATGTAGGTCTGGAGGACGAGGCTCGCGACCGCGACGAGGACCGGCAGCACCACCACGTCGCCCCGGGCGACGCCCCAGACCAGCATGAACAGCACCAGTGCCGGGAACACCATCGCCCCGGGCTGGGTCGGGTCCAGCAGCACCTCGCTGCCGAGCGACCACGCCAGGACCGCGACGATCGCGAAGGCGATCGCGCCGACCACGTGACCACCCTGCCGGCGTGCGACCCAGCCGACGCCGACGCCGCACATCGCGTTGACCAGGGCGACGCCCACCGCGACGCCGGCACCGGCGGAGCCGACGAGCCAGGTCGGGAGGGCGAGCGCGTCGTAGTAGAGCGGGCCCGGGTTGTTGACGTTCACTCCGGTGGCGAGCGACGCCGACGTCCAGGTCCCGAGGAGCGGCGGGTGGGAGCTGAACACGTCGCGGGCGCGGATGGCGAAGACGGCGTGGTCCCCCAGCGGGACCCAGTCGTGGGCGATCGCGAGGACGGCGGCGAACACGATCGAGGCCACGGACGTCACCGCCGCGATCCAGAACGCGACACGCTGCCATCGATCCGTGGCACGCGTCACGTCGTCCGCAGAGACGTTCTCGAGGCCCGTCGTCGTCGCCGGGCCGGCGGTGACGGACATCACGAGCCGGTGTCGGCCGCCGTGCTCGGGCGACGCATCGAGCTCGTCGCCACGGTGGATGCACCAGCGAATGCTGGCCCGCATTCCTTCGAGCAGGCCGACGGTCGGCTCGAAGTCGAGATCCTTCTGCGCGCCGCGTGATGTCGCAGGCGATCGTGTCCCGCAGCTCACCGAGCACGTGGAGCGGTTGCGCGTACCTGCCCGCCGCCTGCAGCACGGCGTCGGCGCGTGCCGCGATCGTCGCCACCGCAGCGCGGGATCGTCGGACCCGGCCGCGCCGAGACCTCCAGACCCTCGGCCGCGAGCGCGGCGCGGACCGTCTCGAGGATCGTGCGCAGCTCGTAGGGCTCGGCGTCGGCAATCCAGTACACGTTCCCGGACGCCGCACCCGCGCGCTCCAGCGCGGAGGCAGGCCTGCACGAGGTCGGGCGTGTACACCATCGACCGCCGTTGGGTTCCGGGCGCGACCAGTGGGAACCGGCCGCGGCGCACGGCCGCGAAGAACGCCGTCTGCCGGTCGGGCTGGAACGGTCCGTAGAACCAGGGCGGCCGGAGGATGACGGTCGCGAGATCGCCACGCGCGTGGGCCCGGGAGACCAGCTCCTCCGCCTCCAGCTTCGACGCGCCGTAACCGAGGTACGGGTGGTACGGCGAGTCCTCGTCGAAGCGCTCCGTCGACGACGCGTTCGCACCGAAGGGCGAGTTCGAGGAGATGTGCACGAAGCGGCGGGCACCGACCCGGCGGGCCCTATCGAGCACGAGCTGCGTGCCACCGACGTTCACGTCGAACATCTCGCGGACCGATCGGGTGGGATGGATGACCGCCGCGGCGTGGAACACGGTGGTCGTCCGACCCCGTCGAACAACACGTCGATCAGCACCGGGTCGCGGACATCGCCCGCCACCACCTCGATCCGGTCGTCGAGCACCTCGACACGTGCGCCCTCGTCCGTCGTGCGGACCAGACAGCGGATGCGCTCCCGCGCCGGCTCCACGACGAGCGCGCGCACCAGGTTCTGGCCCAGCCAGCCGCCGCGCCACCACCACCGCCGTCGACGCGCCCGCGCCCAGGTCGTCGATCGCCGCCATCGCCTCCACGCTAGGCCGTCGGCCTGCACCGATCGGGACACCGGCCCACGCTCCGGAGCGTCCAGGACGCGTCCCGGTCTCCACGTCGCGGTGCTCTATGTTCTCCGGGTGTCCCGGGCCGGATCCGACGTGGTGACACGGGCGGCACCCTCCGAGCCGACGAGACCATCGCCGTACGGAGCCGGCGTGCGGAGTCGGGCGCGTCGGCGAGAGCTCGTCGTGATCGCGATCATCGGCCTCGTGCGTTCGCCCTGCCGTTCCGCGGTCTGCTGCGCAACCAGGGACCGCCGATGGAAGAGGGCTTCATGCTCGTCTTCCCCGAGCGGGTGCTGCACGGCGACTTCCCGAACAAGGACTTCCTCCACCTCTACGGGCCCGGCAGTCTCTGGGTGCTCGCGGGATGGATGAAGGTCCTCGGCGTCACGCTCACGAGCGAGCGGCTCTTCGCGCTCCTCCAGCAGATCGGCGTCGTCGGTGGCGTCTACTGGCTCGCCCGCGCTGGGGCCGCCGGCTCGCGGTGTGCTGCGCGCTCCTGTCGTCGCTCTTCATCGTCCGCCGCTCGGGCTCACCGCGCTGGCCTGGGTCGGCGGTGTGGCGCTCGGCCTCCTCGGCCTCGTGACGCTCGCGGTCGCCGCCGCGTCGCCGGCGACCGGCCCGCGCGCCCGCTACGCGTTCTTCGGCGGCCTCGTGCCGGCGCCGGCGCTCCTCTTCCGCCTCGACCTCGTGGTCGCGGTGGTGCTCGGCACGCTCGCGGCCACCGCCGGGCCGGTGCCGCGTTCAAGCGGTCGCGACTGCGCTCGGCCTCGGCATCGGGCTCTCGCGTACGTGGTCCAGCTCGCGACGGCCGGTCCGTACAACACGTTCAAGGGGATGGTGCTCGACCCCGTCGTGTACCTCCGCGGCGGCCGCCGACTGCCCATCCCCCCGTCGTGGGACCACCTCGACGGGTTCCTGCAGCGGTCGGGTGCGATCCAGCCGCCCCGGTGGCCGCTCCCGCACTTCTCGTCGTCGCAGCAGCTCTTCATCTGGTTCTTCTTCATGATCGTGGTGGTCGTGGCGCCCCCGTGCTGGTCGGCGATGCGGCCGTGAAGCGGACCCGCGCCGCCCCAGGCGCACGTGCTCTTCGCGCGGACTCTTCGGCCTGGGCATGATCTCCCAGGGCATCCAGCGCGTGGACTCCGCCCACTTCGCCTGGGTCAGCTGCGTCTCGGTCGGCCTGCTGCCGGTCGCGGTCTTCGAGGCGCTGCGGCTCCGGACCCGCGCGCGACGGTCGTCTCTGGCGCCGCACGTCGCGCTCGCGATCCGGTCGGCGTCGTCTGTTCCCGCACTTCACCGGGTGGAGCTACGCCGACTTCGTCGCCGCAGACGTTCGGCAAGCACCGGCTCGCTACCCGATCACGCCAACGGCGGACCTTCTACTACGGACGCGGACGCGCCGCGCCGCGCAGGACCTCCTCGCCGCATCCCCGAGTCGCGCGGCCCGGGCGACAAGCTCTTCGTCGGGCCCACCGACCTGCGCAAGACGCCGTACTCCGACGCGTACCTCTACTACCTGCTGCCCGAGTACCCGCCCGGCACGTACTACATCGAGATGGATCCCGGAGTGGCGAACGCCGACGACTCGCGCATGCCGTCGGACCTCGCGCGCTCACAGTCGCGATCCTGTCGGGCGTGTGGAACGACTGGTCGGAGCCGAACGACTCGCGGAAGGTCGGCAGCGACGAGGCCAACGAGGTCCTGCACCGCGACTTCTGTCGCGTCGACTCCTTCGGCCGCCGGACGACGGCGTGCCGCTCTACGAGCTGTGGGTCCGCAAGGATCCCGCTGTCCCTGATCCGTCCCGCCGCCTGCCGTCCACCCCGGCCAAGCCGTGACGCGTCGCGGACGCTGAACCGGATGGCGGGGACGCCCGAGTCGCGTGCAGCTACCGAGGTGGAACCTCTGCGCACAAGGGTCGCCCGGCGTTCGGGACGGTGGGCGACGTAACCCTGCCGTCGAATGACGACAACGGTCAGTTGCGGCGGTGACGGAACCGGTCGCGGATGCCCCACCAGCTGACGAGCGCCATCTCCTCGACCATCACCGCCATCGACATCTTCGAGTGGCCGCGCACGCGGTCGGTGAAGGTGATCGGGATCTCCACGATCTTCCCGCCGCCCTGCGCCACACGGTACGCGAGCTCGATCTGGAAGCCGTAGCCCTTGGCACGGGTCGCGGCATAGTCGATGTCGAGCAGCGTCTGGGCCCGGAACGCCCGATAGCCCGCAGTGGCGTCGCTTCACGCCGGTGCGCAGCATGAAGCCCGTGTACATGTTCCCGTACTTCGACATGGCCCGCCGGCGCCGGGGCCAGTGCGGGATCTGACCACCGGGGACGTAGCGCGACCCGATGGCGAGATCGGCACCCGCACTGATCGCGCCGACCAGCTCCGGGAGGACCTCGGGATCGTGGGACAGGTCCGCGTCGATCTGGCAGATCACCTCGTAGCCGCGGGCGATGCCGATCGCGAACCCGGCCCGGTAGGCGTTGCCGAGGCCGCGCTTCTCGGGCCGGCGCAACACCTCGATCTGCCCCAGCTCCGCCGCGACCCGCTCCGCGACGTCGGCGGTGCCGTCGGGGCTGTTGTCGTCGAGGACGAGGATGTCGGCCTCGGGGAGCGCGGCGCGCGCCCGTCGGAGGAACTCCTCGATGTTCTCCGCCTCGATGTACGTGGGCGTGCACACCTGGACCCGCATCAGGCTCCCCCGCTCCGTCGCGCCGCGGCGGCGTCGATCGACGGCACGCGGCAGGACGGGCGCGTCGCGTCCCGTTCCCTGCTCGCCGTTGCGTCCACCGCTCTCGGCGTCGTCGCGGACCTCGTGGTACCGGTCCTCGACGTTCACCGACCAGACGTCGTTGCGTGCCCCGAAGATGTTGTCGACCGACAGGATCGCCGTCATCATCGAGTGGTCCTGGTTGTTGTACTTGTGCATACCGTTCCTGCCCGTCGGCATGATGTTCGGGGCGTTCGCCGCGATCCACTCCCGCAGCACGGCGACGTTGTCCTTGTAGTGCTCGTCGTACACCGGGTACGCCTTGGGCATCCGGACGACGTAGCCGGCCTCGACCTTGCTCGCGTCGGCGAGCCCGAGGGCCTGGAGCTCGCGCTTGCCCTGCTCGACGAGCTCCTCGTCCGACTTGGTCCACATGTCGTCGCCCTCGTTCACGAAGAACTCGAGCCCGAGACAGGTGCGCCCCTCCTTCACGAGGTACGGGGACCACGACCCGAAGTTCTGGATGCGCCCGACCTTCACCCCCGGGTCGTGGATGTAGATCCAGTTGTCCGGGAACGAGTACTCCACCGGCACGACGAGCGCCACCGTCATGAAGTCCCGGTACGTGAGCCCCTCGGCCGCGTCGCGCACCGCATCGGGAACCGGCGGGTCCAGTGCGCGGATCAGGGACCGGAACGGCATCGACGAGATCACGTGGTCGGCCGGGAACGTGATCTCGCGACCGCCGACGACGGCATCCACCTCGTACGCGGCGCCGGCACGATGGCGGATGCGAACGACCCGCGCGTCGAGGACGAGATCGCTCCCGGCCGCCGTGACGATCTCCGCGCACTTCTCCCACATCTGCCCGGGCCCGTACTTCGGGTAGTTGAACGACTCGATCAGCGACGTGACCTGCTCGCCCTTCCCCCGCCGGGCCTTCACCGCCTTGGGCGTCAACGCATCGGCGATCGCGGTCATGAGCGACATGCCCTTCGAGCGCTGGGCGCCGAAGTCGGCCGACATCTCGCGCGTGGGCACGCCCCAGACCTTCTCGTTGTAGCGGCGGAAGAAGTGCTCGTAGAGCCGGCGACCGAACTGACTGATGTAGAAGCCCTCGAGATTGCTCGTGTCCTCCGGCGGCCGCACCCTCACCCACGCGTACGAGCCGACACAGCGCACCGCCTCGAACGGGCCGATGTTGCGCACCACGTTGAGCGGCTTCAGCGGGTAGTCGTAGAGCTTCCCCCGGTAGAGGATCCGCGACATCCGCGGGCGTTGGAGGAACTCGTCCGGTCCGAGGATCTCGAACCAGAGGTCGTCGACCTCCTGGACCTTCGTGAAGAACCGGTGGCCGCCGATGTCGAAGCGCCAGCCGTCGCGCTCGACCGTGCGGCTGATGCCACCGACGATGTCGTCGGCCTCGAGGATCGTGGCGCGCACGCCGCGCTTGGCCAGCTGGTACGCGGCGGTCAGTCCCGCCGGCCCGGCGCCGATGATGACGACCGACGAGGCATTCGCCGGCGCCGCGTCGGGTTGACTCATCATTTGCTCAGGGGAACGGCTTTCGTGTCGAGGGAGACCGCGGAGCGTACCCCCGGCGCCACCGCGAACCATCGATGCGACCGGCCGTACCGGCCCCGCCGGAACGAATCGATCGGCTCGAGCAGCTCCACCGAGCCGGACCGCACCCGGTAGTGCAGGTCCTGGCGGTACAGCGGGTGCCGGGCCGCCTCGGCGGCGGTCGCACCCGTGCCGAGGCCGATGGTGATCGTGCCGCTCCCGTCGACGCATTCCTCGAGCACCCTGCCGCTCGGGCCACCACTCGCGCAGACGGGTGACGCAGCCGCGCGGATACGCACCGTCGCTCGCGGCGCGGCCGGATCGGGGGCCGGCCACCCGTCGACGACCGCGCCGGCCACCGCGAGGTAGAAGCGGGCCCCGGCCGGCATCGCGCCCGAGTCCACCCGGGTGCGCAGCGCGATCGCCGGCGCGCGCACCACCCGGATCGGCGTGAGCGTGATCTCCGGCGTGACCGGATGGTCGTTCGGGACCTCGCCGGTCGGCGGGATCGAGGTGCGCTGCACGTACGGCGTCCGGCCGGGATACGCGTCCATCAGCCGGAAGTTCTGCGCGCCGCGGTCGACCGCGTAGAGGACGGGGCCGTCGAGGTTCGCGCGGTTCGACGAGAACGGGTTGTGGAACATCAGGTAGCCGTCGGAGCGCCACTGGAAGACGAGCGAATGCGCGGGGATCGACGCGCTGCTCCGCTGCCACGGGACCTGCGCCTCGCTGATCCGACGGTTGACGTCGATGCGGTCGATCGCGACCGGGATCGTGAGCGCCGCCATCACGACGACGAGCACGACCGCGACCGCGCGTCGGGTCGTCCAGAGCCGCAGGATCTCGCGACCGCCGAGGATCGCGAGGATCGGGTACACGGGGATGAAGTAGATCGGTCCGCTCAGGGGCATCGTCGACGACGACACGAACATGCCCCAGAAGAAGAAGTAGCCGAGCGGGAATGCGATCGCGGTGGCGATGAGGACCTGCGTGCGCGAATCCCGCCGCGCCCGCCACATGCCCCAGAGCGCGAGCCCGCCGAGCACGTAGCTGCCGGCGAGGAAGAGCGGGAGGAGCGCGGCCTGCTTGCCCGTGCTGCGGACCGCCTGCACGACCGTGTAGTCGGCCGGACCGAAGGTCGGCATGATGCGGCGCAGACCGAAGCCGAACGTGTCGAGCGGGTCGGCCGCGGTGATCGGGAACTGCGTGGCCGCGCCGGTCACGTGCGCGTTGTACGCGAGCGTGGCGATGAACAGCGGGAGGAACCCGAGCCCGAGCGGTACGGCCGCCCGGAGGAGTCGCGCCGGCTCGGCGCGATGCGTCCACGCGAGGACGACCACGACGCCCACGGCCCACAGCACCGCGTCGAACGGCCGGGTCATGAAGATCCAACCGATGAGCAGGCCGGCCACGAACAGTCGGCCTCGTCGCCCGGTGCGCACCCCGGAGCAGACGGCGGTCAGGAACACGAGCCCGAGGCCGAGGGTGAACAGGTAGCCGAGGTACGTGCCGCTCTGGATGACGACGATCGGCGACACGAGCATCACCAGCGCCGCGAGCAGCGGGACGCGCGGGTCGTCGACCAGCTCGCGGGCGAGCAGGTAGGTCCCGACGACCGTCAGCGCCGCACCGAGCGCGAGCGCACCCGCCGGCGTGCCCACCACGACGTCGGCCGCGAGCAGCACCAGCGGCCATCCGAGCGTGTACTGGGAGAAGAACGACTGGTTCCGCACGCCGGCCAACCACGGATGGAAGAAGGTGGGAAATCCGTGGGTCGGCGTCGTGAGGAAGCCGTCGCGGAGGGCGGCGGTCTGCCACAGATAGACCGGTTCGTCCCGGTTCCAGGAGAACGCGGGGAAGACGAAGTGGTGCGAGAGCACCGCGACCGCGACGGCGGCGAGCCCGAGGAGCACGGGCGTCGTCCATGCGGCGCGCGCATGCGTGTCCCCCACCGGCCGGAATGTACCTGTCCCCCTCTGCGCGCCCCGGGACCGCCGCGGGAACGAGCGCAGCGGCCGGTACCATCCCGCCTCGCATGACGGCCGCCGGGACCCGAGCTCCCCGCACCGTCCGGCGCCGGCCCGCGTACGACGTGATCGCGCTCGTGCTGCTGGCCTACGTGCCCTTCCTGCTCTCGTCGCCCGGACGCCTCTCGAGCGACACGAAGCAGTACCTGTACCTCGATCCGGGACGCTTCCTCGCCCGGGTGCCGTGGCTCTGGGATCCGCACGTCGCCGCCGGCACCGTGCCCCACCAGCAGCTCGGCTACCTGTTCCCGATGGGGCCGTTCTTCTGGCTCGCCGACGCGCTCGGCTCCCCGGACTGGATCGCCCAGCGGCTCTGGCTCGGGACGATCTCGCTCGCGGCCGCGCTCGGTGCACGATGGCTGTTCCGCCGGCTCGGGCTCGGTCCGACCGCCGCCTTCGTCGCCGCGCTGGTCTACGTCCTGACGCCGTATCAGCTCGCGTTCACGGCGCGGATCTCGGTGCTGCTGCTGCCGTGGGCGGCACTCCCCTGGATCGTCGGCCTCACGATGCGCGCCGCCCACCGCGGCGGATGGCGCGACCCGGCCGCGATCGCGCTGATCGTCCTCACGATCGGCGGGGTCAACGCGTCGGCGCTGGTGCTCGTCGGGCTCGCGCCCCTGATCTGGATCGGTCTCGAGCTCTTCGGCGGTCGGGCACGGGCGCGCGCCGCGCTCGCGGCCACCGGTCGCATCACGGTCCTGACCGTCGGGGTCTCGGCGTGGTGGATCGCGGGCCTGTACCTGCAGGGCTCGCGTGGCCTCCCGATCCTCCAGCTCACCGAGAACGTCCGAACCGTCGCGGCATCGTCGACACCCGGCGACATCCTTCGCGGGCTCGGCAACTGGTTCTTCTACGGCTACGACCGCAGCGGACCGTCGGTGGTGCAGTCGACCGACTACCTCTCGAACCAGGTCGTCGTCTTCTTCAGCTACCTCGTCCCGGTCCTCGCCTTCCTCGCGGCCGGGCTGGTGCGCTGGCGTCATCGCGTCTTCTGCGCCGCGTGCGTGGTCGTCGGCACCGTCGTCGGGGTCGGCGCGTGGCCCTTCGACGACACGACGCCCTGGGGCGCCATCTGGAAGCGGTTCACGACCGACACCTCGGCCGGTCTGGCGCTGCGCAACTCACCCCGAGCGGTGCCGGTCGTGGTGCTGGGCATCGCCGGGCTCGTGGGCGCCGGCGTCGGTGCCGTCCGGCCTTCGACCGCCCGCCGGGTCGCCGCGGTCGCGGTCGCCGCCGTCGTCGCGCTCGCGTTCCTCCCGGTGTGGCGCAACGGGTACCTCACGCCCGGGGTCGAGCGCCCCGAACACATCCCGGCCTACTGGAAGGACGCGATCCACGCGCTCGACGCCGGCGACCACCAGACGCGCATCCTCGAGGTCCCGGGCTCGGCGTTCGCGACCTACCGCTGGGGCAACACCGTCGAGCCGATCACGCCGGGGCTGACCACCCGGCCGTACATCGCGCGCGAGGTGCTGCCGGCCGGGTCACCGGAGTCGTTCAACCTCCTCGACGCGTTCGACCACCGCATCCAGAACGGCAGCTTCGAGGCGGTCGCGCTCGCGCCGCTCGCACGTCTCTTCGGCATCGGCACCGTGGCGCTGCGGTCCGACCTCGCCTACGAGCGCTCGGGGACGCCGCACCCGCGCGTCGTGTGGGACGCGCTGACCGACCCGCGGCCGCCGGGCATCGGTGCACCGCAGACGTTCGGACCCCGCACCGCGAACCGCGCCGGGACCGTCGACGGCATCGACCTGCGCACCGAGACCGACGCCGAGCCACCCCCGGTGGCCCTGTTCCCCGTCCGGCAACCGACGACGATCGTGCGCACCGCGGCGGACCGCGATCCCGTCGTCCTCGCGGGCGACGGCGACGGGATCGTCGACACCGCGGCCGCCGGGCTGCTCACCGGACGCGAGCGCGTGCTCGAGCTCGCGTCGCTCTCGGACGCCGCGCTCGACCACGCCCTGCGCACCGGTGCCGCGCTCGTCCTCACCGACTCGAACCGGAGGCGCACCACCTCGTACTTCGCGTCCATTCGCGACACGAAGGGCGCGACGTTGCGCGCCGGGCAGCACGCGACCTCCGCCGACGGCTACGCGCGCCGAGTCGACCTGTTCGGCCCCACGTCGGATGCGGCGCGCACGGTCGTCGAGACCAGCGGCGCCGAGGTCGACACCAGCAACGACGGTGGCGTCGACCGGCCCGAGGACCGCGGCACCCGCGCCTTCGACGGTGACACCGCGACCGCGTGGCGCGTGGGCGGGCCCGACCCGCGGCACAGCTGGATCGAGGTCCGCCCCGACCGCGGCATCCGCACCGACCACGTCGCGCTCGTGCAGCCGCTCGGTCTCCCACGCGACCGGTGGATCACCGACGTGAACGTCAGCGTGAACGGGGCCACGCCGCGGCACGTGACCCTCGGCGACGCGTCCTTCACCGAGGCCGGCCAGACCTTCCACTTCCCCGAGACCCGGGTCCGCCGCCTGCGCATCGAGATCACCGGTGTGCATCCGCCACCGTTCGACCCCCGCTTCGCCAACGCCGTCGGCTTCGCCGAGATCCGCTTCGCGAACGGTGCGTTGCGCGTCGGCGAGACGGTGCGCGCGCCCGAGGACCTCGCCCGTCGCATCGGGACGCGTGCGCGTGGGCACGCCCTCGCCGTCGTCCTCTCCCGCCTGCGTCAGGAGACCGGCGCCGACGCCCGCCAGGACGAGGAGACGACCCTCGACCGGCGCTTCGTGCTGCCGGACGCCCGCACGTTCGCCGTCTCCGGGACCGCGCGCGTCGATCCGAACGCGCCCGACCCGACGGTCGACCTCCTGCTGGGGACGGCCGCGCCGGGAACGCGCTACGAGGCCTCGAGCCACCTCGTCGGCGATCTCGACGCCCGCGCGTCGCGCGCGTTCACGGGCACACCGGGCGACGCGTGGACCAGCGCGATCGGCCCGCCGAACCAGCAGTGGGTCCAGGTGACCCGTGACGAGCCGATCACCACCGACCGCATCACCTTCAACGTCCGCGCCGATGCCGACCACGCCTTCCCGACCGCGATCACCGTTCGGGCCGACGGTCATCGACGTTGCCGTCGATGCCGCTCTCCGTCCCGCAGCGCGTCGCACGGAGCAGGACACCGACGTCCGTGCCCGTGACCATCACCTTCCCCACCACGACCGCGCACCAGTTCGCCCTCGTCGTGCAGAACGCGCGCGCGCCCTCGGCCGTCCCGCCACCCCCGGCGGCGTTCCCGCCGGTGTCGATCGCCGACATCGCGATCCCCGGACTCGCGCCGGCGCCGGCCGATCCGACGCTCGCGACCGGGTGCGTCGGGACGGTTCGCATCGACGGCCACGCGGTCCGGTACCGGCTCGAGGGCGACGCGGCCGACGCCCGGCGCGGCCTGCGGGATCGAGCCGTGTGAGGGCCCGATCGCCCTTGCACGCGGCAGCCACCGCGCCGTCGCTCCGGCGGCCGCCGCCACCGGACTCGACCTCGACCGCATCGTCCTCTCCTCCGACGCCTCGGGCGCCGCCGCGGCCGCCGGCCCGCTCGTGCGATCCGCGGATCGTCCGGCGGTCCACGTCGACACCGCGTCGCCCACCGAGATGACCGTGCGCACCCGCTCCGACGGCCGTCCGTTCTGGCTCGTGCTCGGCCAGAGCCACAGTGACGGCTGGCGGGCGAGCACCGGCGGCCACGGACTCGGCGCGCCGACCCTCGTCGACGGCTACGCGAACGCGTGGCTGGTGCGCCCGGGCCACGCGGGACCGGTCACCGTGCACCTCTCGTGGACCCCCCAACGCACGATCTGGATCGCGCTCTCCGTCTCCGCGGTGGCGCTCGTGCTGTGCGTCGTGATCCTGATCGTCGGCCGGCGCCGGCGGCGGACCCGACGCGAGGCCGAGCGCGACGTCGACGCGGTCGCGCCGGTGCCGTGGTCGTGGCGCCGTCCGGGTGTCGCGCTGCGCCCGCTCACCACCGTCGCGGTGGTGGGCGCGACGTTCCTCGGCACCGCGTTCGTCAGCCGCCCGACGACCGCGGTCGTGGCGGCGCTCGTCGCGGTGGTCGCCGCGCTCGTCCCCCGGTCCCGTCCCCTCGTCGGCATCGCCGCCGCCGCGCTGCTCATGGCCGCGCGCACCGCGCACCATCCGAGCCTCGCGTGGTACGCGCTGGCGCTCTTCGCGGTCACCGTCGTCGTCGGCACCCTCGGCCGCGACGACCGCATCCCGCGTGACGGGAAGGCGCGCGGTGGCGACGGGGTCGGATCAGCCGCGGCGCCGTCCGGTTGAGCGACGGCGCGTGACGATCTCGACCGCGACGTCGGCCGCGAGCACGACCACCGCCAACCACCCCAACGTCCGGGCCCGTCCGAAGAGCGTCGGCCACTCGAAGATGGCGGGCAGGTGGTGCCGCGCCTGCCGGACCGCCACGTAGAGGCCCGCGAGGAGGACGAACGCGGGCGCGAGCAGCGCGAACCAGCGGCGCCACCTCGGCCACCGGAGCACGGCCACCACCACCGCGCCGAGCACGATCCCGATCTCCGGCCGCACGACGAGCGCGGCGAAGACCCCCACCACCAGCCCCGTGACCGTCGACGCGACCCAGCCGACCGGTCCGGCCGTCGCGTCGCCGCGACCGAGGACGGGCCACGTGTCACCGGCGCCCACGGCGGCCACGGCCGGCAGCGCGCGCCGGCGCGTCGACACCAGGACGATGCCGAGACACAGCATCACCGACATGATCGACACCGCCAGCGCGCGCTGCACGGTGCGCTGGGGCACCCACTCCAGGTCGATCGTGATCGCGTGCGCGTGCGGCGGGACGACCCAGCCGTTCGCGTAGCCGTCGACCAGTCGCGATCCGCCGGCGTCGTGGCCGTCGATGGTGGCCCGCCACCCGGCGTTCTGGCTCTGCCCGAGCACGAGCCACGACGGCCGCGCGCGCCGCGGCCACCTGGACGCTCAGGCTCGCCCGGCCCGAGCGCAGGACCCGTACCGCCGGGCTCGGACCGCCGCTGCGGACCTGGACCTGGCCCGCCGTCGTGAGCCGACGGTCGATCGCGCCGCCCGGTCGACTCGACCACACGAGCCGGTCGACGTCGAGCCCGGTCGAGGCACCCGAGCCGCTGCGGACGTCGTGGCGGCCCGCGTCGAGCCGCACCGTCACCGGGTCGCGCTCGCCTCCACACGCGCTGATCGCGATCGGTTGCAGCGCGACGGCGTCGGCCGTGGTCCCCGACAGGCGCACGGGCACGCGCGTGCCGTCGACGCGCAGGATGTCGGCGCGACACGTGGTCGGGAGCGTCGCGGGCGGTGCAACCACCGGCAGGCGCGGCACGCCGAGCTCGGCGATCGCGGCCGGCGTCTCGACGTCGCACCCACAGTCGTACTCGCGCGTCAGGACCGGCCGGACGCGATCGATCGTGACGCGGAAGCGCGAGCCGGTCAGCGACGGGAACCGCGCCGTGGCGCTCACCGTCGCACCGGGCGTGGAGGAGTCCTTCGGCACCTGCAGCTCGACGTGGCGGACCTGACCCGTGTCGTTGCTCACCGTGATCGCGGTGGGCACCGAGTGGCGTCCGTCCGCGACGAGCTCGAGGTCGAGGTGGTCCATCGTGCGAAGCGCGCCGGGACGCAGGTCGATCCACGATCCCACCGCGCTCCGGAAGGGGGTCTCCCATGCGGTGGAGACGTCGTGGTCGAGCGCGGACGACGCCCGGGCCGCCGGCGCGCCCACCAGGCGCGCCGAGGACGTCGCCACGACGGGGCCGGTGTACCCGAGGGTGCGGTCGATCTGCGGATCCGAGCGCAGTCGCGAGAGGCGCAGCTGGCCGGCGACCGCGAAGTCGCGGGCCGTCGGGAGCGCGACACGGCGGACGAGGGACGCCTCCGGGTCCTGGCGCGCCGGCGCCGGGAGGACGCGGTCCCGGTTCATGAGCAGCACGAGCGGACGCCCGCCCGATGCCGCACCCGCGGCGCGGAGCAGGTCGCTCGGCATGCGCAGGACCTCGTGCACGACGACCGGCTTGGCGTCGGGCGCGTCGTCCCGCAGGCGGATCTCCGCGAACCCGACCGCGCTCAGACCGCCGAAGATCTGCGTGGCCCCCGCGTTCGTGTCCTGCACCTGGATCTCGAAGGAGCGGAACCGGCGCGTCGGGAACGAGATCGTCTGCCCGGCGGCGGTCCGGCTCGCCGGACCGAGGTCGACCGGTCGCGTCGCGCCCCCGTCGAACCGCACGAGCGCCCGCGTGATGAACCGGTCGTTCGGCGCGTCGAGCACCTGGACGAGGTTCACGTGGTCGGTGGTGATCGCGTGGTCCAGGACGATGCGGATCCGGTCACCGCGGACGTCGTCGAACTCACCCGTCCGCCACGCGGTGTGCACGTCACCGTCGAACGCGCGCGTCGCGCGGTCCTCGGGCGTGTACGTGATCGCGTTCCCGTAGTCACTGGCGGCAACGCGCTTGGCCCCCTCGAGCACCGTCACCGTCTGCGCGTCGGCGTGCTCACCGGGGAACAGGTCCAGCCGCGCGTCGGACTCGTCGCGCGTCAACGGCTGCGTGCCCGGGCCCTCCGTGTACCCCGAGGTCTCGGTGAGCGTGCTCCACCGGCGGGCCCGGTCGCGGTTGCTGTCGGTCACGACCAGCGTCGGACGGCGCGCCAGCATCGCCTGCAGCGCCGCGGGTCCTCGCGCGTACGACGCGGAGTAGACCACGAGCGGGTCGCGGTCGAGCATGCCGGCCTCGGCGGCGTCCACCATCCCCTCCCCGTCGCCGGCCATCACCATCGGCCGGGCCGTCGGCTTCGTGGTCACCAGCTTCGACGGGTGGTCCACGCCGAAGACGGCGACCGGTGGCGGCAGGGTGAGGTTCGGGTCGGCGAGCAGCGCCTGCTCGTCGAGGAACGGGAACTCGGTGCTCTGCGTCGACGTGGGCGTCCCGAACGTCCTCGGTCCGGTGAGCCCCTTCGGCGTCGGCGTGAAGAGGTCCCAGGTGAAGAGCGGACGGAGCAGCCGGTAGCGCTCGAACTGGATGTCGTTGCGGAGCGTCACGTCCCCGACGCCCATGAGCCGCATGAGCGGCGCCACGGAGTCCGGGCTGAGCTTGCGGTCCTGCAGGCGCAGGTCGAACGCGTTCAGGAGGTTGGCCGACGCCGCCGAGCCGTACGGGATGAGCTCGCGCGCGACGTACGGCCGGTCGATGATCCCCGGGGTGATGGGGTCGACGGTCTGGCCCCAGCGGTAGGAGCCGAAGTCCGAGCCCGGCAGCTCGAGCACCCGCGTGTCGTTGCCGCGCGAGTCGAGGTACTTCGCCGCGTCCTTCCAGTACTGCGGGATCTCCTCGGGACGCTGGAGGTTGTCGCCGTAGAAGGACCCTGTCCACAGCGCAGGCAGGTTCACGAGCAGCAGCACGCCGAGCACGACCGGTATCGCGATGGCGAACCGCCGCCGCTCGCGCGCGCGCAGCCGGTCGACGGCGGCAGTCGTGCCCGCACCGAGCAGACCGGCGAACCCGAGGATCACCAGCGGGACCGCGCGCCCGGTGCTCCGCAGCGCGAACGCCACCGACGAGCCCTGCGACAGGTGCTTGAACGCCGCGCCCACGGGCGTCGGCGTGTCGTAGGGGTGCGCACCGACCGCGATGACCACACCGACGACGACCAGCAGCGCGAAGTAGATCCGGTGGCGCCAGCGGACGAGCACGCCCGCAAGGAGCGCGAGCGTCGGCACCAGGTACGAGACGACGATCAGCGCCGGGCGTTGCGTGTAGGCGGTGCTCGCCTCGATCCACGGTCCGAGCCGGTCGCGGCCGTAGAAGAACCAGTAGCCGAGCCCGCGGAGGACCTCGTTCGGCAGCGTCGTGCGCGACACCACCCGGAGCGTCTCGGTGTACTTCAGGATGTCGAGGCCGTAGCTCCCCTGCGCCCACAGCCCGGAGATCCACCAGGCCGACGCGAGGAGCGTCAGCAGCCCGATCTTGGCGACCGTCCCGACGACCCGTCGCCAGTGGACCTCGCGCTCGATGAACAGCGCGTACGGGATCCACAGGACCGGCGCGACCCCGGCGAAGACGAGCGCGGTGGCGTTCACGCTGCCGATCACCTGGATGAGGAGCGCGAAGAGCGCGGCGTGTCGCCACCCGCCGCGCCGCAGGGCGCGGATCAGCAACGCCAGCATCCACGGCAGACCCGCCCATGGCAGCAGGAGCACCGAGAGCCGCGCCGCGTACTCCAGCCAGTACGGGCTGAGCGTGTAGAGCAGCGCGCCCACCACCGCACCGGAGCCGCGCAGCCCGATGGTGCGGAAGAGGAACAGGACGCCGAGCCCCGCGGCGAACAGGATGCTGCCGAGCCAGATCCGCTGCGCGACCCAGTCGGGCACGCCGAACCGGTCGAAGGTCCAGTACCACGGACCCATCGGGAACAGGTAGCCGATGTTCTGGTGGGTGACCGTCCCCATCCCGATGTTCGGGTCCCACATCGACCACGCACGTTCCAGGACCCGGCCGGGATCGAGGTACAGGTACTGCTTGGTGTCGGCGACGACGCGTCCCGGGTGCGCGAGCAGGACCGGCACGTACGCGAGCAGCGGCCAGGAGGCCGTACCCGATCCGTCGCTGCACCGGTGTGCTCCGACCGGGTGCGGGCGGACGGGCGAACGCGGGCAGCGTGACGCCGGAGCTCACGGGTCGAATCGCTTCACACCGACGCCCTCGCCGTCGGGTCCGTGCACGTCGGCGACGGCCACGACGTGCGGCCGGGCCGCGCCGAGCGCGGCGATGGTGGCCTCGCACTTCGTGCCGAGCGTGCGGTATCCGCCCGACCACACGAGGAACACCCGACCGGTGCCCGCGCGTCCGAGCACCTCGGACGCGAAGCGCGCCACGGACGCGCGCGGCGTTGCGATCGGCGTAGTCGGTCCAGTCGACGAGTCCCGGGCGCGGCGAGGTCCGGGAACGTCACCTGGACGACGCGGTCCGGGAGGAGCCGCGCCGTGCTCGGACCCAGCTGGTCCGGGCAGTACGCGACCACGTCACCGGTTCGCAGCTGCGGCCGCAGGGCGCGCGCGACCGCGGTCGACGCGGTCCGGTCGGCGCGCACGGCGTGCCCGCCCGCCACCAGTCCCGCGACCGCGAGCACGGCCACTGCCGCGACCCGCACGCGCGTGTCGGCGACCGCACCCGCGCCGAACACGACCGCCACGGCCAGGAACGGGAACGCGACCGCGACGTAGCGGTCCTGGAAGCCGGAGTCGGCGAGGACGGAGCCGGCCACACCGACGACGATGGTCGCGACCCCGACCGCGCCGGCCGACCACCGCGACGGTCCGCTCCCGTCCGGCGCGCGCCACCATCCGAAGATCGCGAGCGCCGCCGCGACCGCGGTGACGATCCAGCGCACCCAGCCGGTCCCGCCGAACGCGAGCGCGGACCGACGCAGGCCCGCGACGATCGTCGTCGGCACGTCCCACGGTGTGCCGGTGTGCGCGAGCTGCGTCGAGAACGTCGGCCACCACGGGAGGAAGAGGGCGACGCCGACGATCACGGCGAGCAGCAGGCGGCGCGCCGGGCGCGTGACCGCGGCGGTCCCCCGGACCGCCGCGAGCAGGAGTCCCGCACCGACCACCGCGACGAGGAAGAAGGCCCAGTACTGGGTGTAGAGCAATCCGGCGGTGACGATCGCGATGCCGACGAGACGGATCGGGGTGGGGTCACGCCACGCCGGCGCCGCGAGCACCACCGCGAGGAGTCCGAGGACGATCGTGAGGGCGTACATGCGGACTTCGGTGGAGTACCGGATGGCGAACGGCGACGACGCCACGACCACGGCCCCGAGCCCGCCGAGCAACCTCGCGCGCGTCGCCGACGGCGCCCAGGCCCGCGCCGCCAGCGCGCCCAGTCCGATCGCGATCACGCCGAGCGTGCCGGACAGCGCCCGCACCGCGGCCGTCGACGACCCGAAGATCCGCATCCAGAAGTGCAGGACCACGTAGAAGAGCGGCGGGGCGCCGTCGTGGACGAGGGCCGGACGCAGCCGGTCGAGGGGCAGCTTCGCGATGTTGACCGTGAGCGCCTCGTCGAGCCAGAGGTCCGATCCGGCCGCGAACCGCAGGACCACCCCGACGCCGACGACCAGGCCCACGGCGGCGACCACGAGGACGCGGCGACCGGTCCACCGATCCGAACCGGCCGCGGGCGTTGCCGGGCGCGTCGGCGCGGTCAGGTCGACGTTCATGCGAGGTTCCGAGCGTACCGGCGCGCCCGCCGCCCGTGCCCGCGTACACCCCGGCCCACGCGAATTGGTGCGCAGAAGACGCCGTTTCCACGCCGCGGTGCATCTGCGCGTCCGGATTCGAGCGACCTGCGGCGAACCGCTCCATCCGCGGCTCGACGTCTCGGGACGACCTGGGCGGCGAACCGCTCCATCCCGCCGGTCGCGCTTCGCCGCCTACCTGCTGACGTTCGGGACCACCTGGGCGGCGAACCGCTCCATCGACTCGCCGGACGGGAAGTCGCGGAACCAGAGCACGAACTCCGAGCAGCCGGCGTCGACGAACGCCTGCACCTTCTCGGTGACCTGGTCGACGGTGCCGACCAGGTTGTCGCGCACGTACTCGTCCGGGTCACCCCGTCCCCACAACGACCCGCCGTCGGGCCGGTCGAGCCAGCTCGCCAGGTCCGCCTCCGAGTCGAAGAGCCGGCAGTCCGGCCCGTGCGTCCGCACGATCGACTCGTAGTCGCGCCCGACCGCGGCGCAGTGCTTCGCGAGGATCTCGGACTTGCGGACGAACGCATCGAGGCCGACCTGCCAGTTGGTCGCGTCGGCGTGCTGCGCGGCGATGCGCAGCGTCACCTGCTCGCCACCACCACCGACCCAGATCGGCGGCCGCGGCGACCGCACCGGCTTCGGGTCGCAGTACGCGCCGTCGAAGTGCAGGTAGGTGCCGTCGAAGTCGACGGTCTCGTCGCTCCACAGTCGCGGGATCACCTGCAGCGCCTCGTCGAGCACGCGCAACCGCTCCCGCCCGGTCTTGAACTCGTAGTCGTACGCCTGGTACTCGCGCTCGTACCAACCGGCGCCGATGCCGAGGATGAGGCGACCGCCGGAGAACACGTCGACGCACGCGGCCTCCTTCGCGAGCAGCCCGACGTTGCGGTAGCTCGCGCACGTCACCATCTGCCCGAGCTCCGCCCGCTCCGTCACCTGGCTCAGCGCGGCGAGCATCGTGAACGCCTCGAAGCAGTGCGTGGCCTCGCGGCGCGGCACCGTCTCGACGTGGTCGTACACCCAGAGGTGGTCGTACCCCGCCGATTCCGCCGCTCGCGCGAGCTCGACGCTCCGGGCCCACGCGTCGCTCGCGCTCCACCCCTGGTACTCGAGCTTCCAACCCTGCGGAACGAACGCGCCCCAACGGAGCGGGTGGCCGCCGCTCACCGGCTGCCCTTCCAGTCCCACCACTGGATCTCCACCATCATCGGGAGCAGGTAGCGCACGTAGATCGACGTGATCGCGAGCATGCCGTGGTCGTCGGTCTTCTTGTCGACGATGTCGACGCGCTCGTCGCGCGCCTGCCAGGCCTTCGCCTTGGCGAGCACGGCGTCGAGCTCGGCCTCGGTCTCCACGCTGAGGCCGTAGTGGTCGAGTCTCGGGCACGTCATCGGCGGGTCGTCGGCGATCAGGAACACGAACTGCTCGACGGTGTGCACGCCGAACACGAGCTTCTGGCCGTCGACCGTCTCGGTGGGCAGCTCCTGCCAGCCGAAGACGTCGGCGTAGAAGGCGGTGAGCTCGGCGCGGCCGGCCGGCCCGAGCAGCGACGACGGCACGCTCATCGCCACGTGGTTGAACCGCGGCGGGCGGACCTTGGTGTCACTCATTCGTTGCTCCTTCCGCGCGCCGGGGCGACGACGACCTTGGCCGGGATCTCCCCCGCCCCCAGCTGCTCGATCGCGCCGAGGAGCTCGTGCAGGCCGACGTCCTCCGGCTCGATCAACACATCCTTCGGGAACCCCGGCGCGGCCAGCAGCTCGAGCGCGCGGTCGAAGCCGTCGGCGTCGTAGCAGAACGCGCCGGTGATCACGAGCTCGTTCAGCAGGATCCGGTTCGGGTCGAAGCGGGGCGGCTTGATCCCGGCACCGACGAGCACGAGACGCCCGGTGCGCGCGAGCTGTCCGAGGCACTGCTCCATCGCGACCGCGTGACCCGAGCACTCGAGCGCGACCTGGAACGGCTCGTCGACGATCGAGCTCGGTGACGGTGGGGTGCGCAGCGCACCGGGCTCCACGACCGTCGCGCCGAGACGCTCGCACAGGTCCCTGCGCACGGGGCTCGGCTCGGACACGACGACGTCGGTGATGCCGCGGTGGATGAGCGCCGCCGCGCTCAGCGCACCGATCGGACCGCCGCCGGTGATGAGCACGCGCTCGCCCGGCTGCACCTTCGCCTGGCTGATCCCGTGCAGCGCGACCGACAGCGGCTCGGTGAGCGCTGCTTCGCGCAGCGTCACACCGTCCGGCAGGCGGAGGAGCTCGCCCTGGGGGACGCGCATGTAGTCGGCGAACGCGCCCTGCCAGTCGCCGCCCTCGCCCACGGCGGCCCGGCCGACGCAGAGGTTCGGCCGGCCGGCGAGGCAGTACTCGCACTCGCCGCACCGGACGCTCGGCCCGCCGACCACGGAGTCGCCCACCGCCCAGCTCGTCACGTGGTCGCCGACCGCCACGACCGTGCCACTGAACTCGTGGCCATGAATCCGGTTCGGGGCCGACCAGCCCTCGAGCACGAAGTGGATGTCCGAGCCGCAGACGCCGCAGTGGCTCACCTCGAGCAGGACGTCGTCGGGGCCGACCTCGGGCGTGGGGTAGTCCTCGACCTCGATCGACCGGTCGCCCTTGTAGACCGCGGCCTTCATACGCGCAGGAACCATGGGCTCAGCGTGGCCCGACCTGACACCGGCGTCAACTCTGCGCAGTGGCCCCCGCTGGCCGAGCCCCTGCGGGCTCCGGGCCGGATCGGCGCGTGCCGAACCGCTCGGGGTCTGACTCGCTGATCTCGTTCCAGAAGGGTTGGAACGATGCCCACCCGAACTCCGGTGTTCCGAGCGCCGACACCATCATGCGCGCCTCGTCCGGCTCCCAGAGTTCCGGCGTTCCCGCCGCTTCGGCGGGCAGTCGGGCCTGACCCCTTCGACGGCATCACGGGAGCGCGCATGATGCCCGATCCCGCTCCCGCCGCCACCACACCGGGACAGCCCTCGGTGCACCCAGGGGTGCGCTCACCGAACGTCACCCGAGGAAGGGCGACCTGGTCGCCACAACCCGCGCGACATCAGGAGCAGCGCGCTCGGTGAGCGACGAGGACGCGCGGCCGCCCTCGAGCCATGCGCGGAGGCTCGGATCGAGCGTCGTCACCGCACGGTCGTACAGCGCAAGATCGTCCTCGGTGAGCACGTCGAGCCATCGACCGTTCGTGCCCTTGAACAGGAAGCGAGCCGGCCCTCCTTCGAAGATCTCTTCGGAGGGAACCTCGTCGTGCCGCGCAAGCGCGTCGGCGCGCATCCGGTCGAGTCCGACGACAGCTCTGATCGCCGGCCACCACCGGTCCGGGACATCGATCTCGCAGAACTCGGCGATCCGCCGCATCTCACCCTCGATATCGGCGAGCATGTCGGCGTAGTGCACGAAGTGAACGTTCGGCAGGTCACGCCACTCCCACCAGGACGCGAGGTGGTGATGGTGTGACCAGAACGGCCAGCCGTCGGGCTCCCACTCGAACCAACCCTCGGCAATCCAACGCGGCCACAGGTCGCGTGGCCCCTCGGGAGCACGCGGCAACTCCGGACCGGGCCGATCCGGATCATTCAGCAATGAGTACGCGAGTTCCGTGTACCCCGAGTAGTGGTTCCACAACGACATGAAGACGTCCCGCGTGTCGCGCCCGACGACGACGTACTTCGCCTCCGGAAAGTAACGGAGCCCGTCGGCCGCAAGGTGGCTCTTCACGAAGCGTCGATGCTCCTGCGCCTCGACGGACTCGATGATCGGCTCGATCGGTCCATGGAACCGAGCGTCGATCCAAGGTGACAGCGAGACCAGGCCGGGGACCTCGGCGTCCGGCCCGAGGATCAACGCGGCGAGGATGCGTTGCGTCCAGGTCGTGCCCGCCTTGTACGCAGTGGTGACGACGATGTCGCCGTCCCGCACACGAAAGTGGTCCCAACGGGTGCTGTCGAGGTGGTGATTCCGATACTCGCGAGTCCGCTCCGGCGCGCTGCCGCCCATCGATACACCCCGACCCTGTGCAGTATCGGCGCGCGAATCATTGCAGACCGCGGTTCTCGCGATCCGGTGTCTCACCGGCCACGACCCTCCGGTGTCGATCGGAGCCCCTCGAGTCTCTCCCGCAGCCGGTACGACGTGCGCGCCCGGCCACCCAGGAGTGCGGAGTGCCCAGAGATCCGTCGGTCTGTTGCCAGTTGACCGCTGAGCGGTCGTGCAGCAACGGACAGCGCCAGTTGGAGGGGCACCCAGGAGTGACGTCGCCAGATACGTGGAACGTGCCGGGGCGCGTCGTCGGATGCTCACGATCGATGGTCACACCCCCGTCGTATGGTGCGAGCAACGCTTCCCCGCGCCAGAGCACCGCACGAACGACCGAGGAGGAGCCTCCGGGTGGAGGTCACGGAACTCGTCGGGGCGGCACGCGCCTGCGTGGCCGCGCTCGAGACCGAGGGGATGCCGGGTACGACCGTCCGCGAGCTCGTCGCGGCCTTCGCCGAGCTCGAGCGTCTCGCGGCCGCGGGCAAGCTGCTGGCGACCGCCCGCCTCGTGGCTTCGGGGGCCGGGCCGGGTGACGACTCCTTCCGAGACGTCGACGCGTGGCTCGCATCGATGTCGGGAACGACCGTGGGCGCCGCCCGGGCGCTCACCGCCACCGCCTCGCGCCTCAACCGCCAGTCGGGTGTGGCCGACGCGGTGCGTGCCGGTGCGCTCTCCCCCGCCCAGGCCGAGCTCGTCACCGCCGCCGTCGAGGCCGAACCACAGGCCGAGGGCAGGCTCGTCGCGACGGCGGGGATCGCCGGCGTCAAGGGCCTGCGGGCCGAGTGCGACCGGGTGCGCGCGGCGGCGCTGAACCGCCAGCGCGAGGCCGACCGCGCCGAGCACATCCATGCACACCGTGCCCTGCGGCACACACGCCTGACCGACGGCACCGGCATGCTCACCATGCGCGGTCCGCTGGACCGGACCGCCGCGGTCATGGCCGCGCTCGAACCCCACGAGAAGGATCTGTTCGAGACCAACCGGAGGTGCCGTCGGGTCGAGCATCCCGACGCTGTCGCGTTCGACGCGATGGTGCGCCTCGCACAGGCGGCGCCGGTCTCCGATCGCGGTCGACGCGACGGGCGCCCGCTGGCGACGCTCCATCTCCACGTCTCCGCCGCGGCCTACGAGCGCGGCCACACGATGCCCGGCGAGATCTGCGAGATCGAGGGCGCGGGCCCGATTCCCGTGAGCGCGGCGTACCGGTTGTCGTCGGACGCGATCGTCAAGGCGCTCGTCGTCGACGGGACCGACGTGACTCGCGTGGTGAGCTTCGGTCGCTCGATCCCCGCGGCATTGCGGACGGCGGTGATGGCCCGGGACCGGACATGCTCGATCGCCGGGTGCGAGGTCGATCGACACCTCGAGATCGACCACAACGTGCCGTACGCGCACGGCGGGCCGACCTCGCTCGAGAACCTCGGACCGCTGTGCCACCACCATCACGACCGGAAGACCCGTCGCGACCTCCGAAGACTCGGGCCGCCGGGCCGACAACGGCTGGTAGGTCGCGAGGAGTACGAACGGGCGACCGGCGGGATCGCCGGGAGCGGTGCGTCCAGTGCGGCCTGAGCGCGGCGCGGTCGCGCTACCGGTCGGGGTCGAAGCGCGGCTCGGTTGCGACGGTGCGGTCGGCGCGGAGGAGGTTGCGGAGCCGTTCGACGCGCGGATCGTCGCCGCCGAGGAGGTCGACGAGCCATCCGATCGCGGCATGGAGGTCGGCGGTCCCGGCCTCGGCGATCGCCTCGATGTCGGCCCAGTCCTTCGTGCGGTCGAAGAAGGCCTTGAAGACCACGAGCTCGGTCGCGCCGAGCACCGGGATCGTCACGCCGGCGAAGGGCACCCGGTCGACGTGGATCTCCGCGGCGTCGTGGAACGCATGCGTGGTGAAGAAGAGGTCGATCGGCGTGTCGTCCCAGAAGAGGCGCACCTGCCCGTCGCGACGGACGCGTCGCTCGTCGGCCGAGCCGTGGGTGACGCCGTCGGGCAGCGCGGCGAAGACCGCGTCGACCTGATCGGGCGCGAGGAACACGTTGACGTCGATGTCACGCGTCCCGCGCGGCTCCTCGATGTGGAACGCGAGGGCGAGCGCGCCGCCGAAGGCGTGCGGGACCTGCGCCCCGGCGAGCGCGGTCTCCAACGCGACGATCGCGTCGACCAGGCCGGCCATCAGGCCAGACGGGGAAAGGCGAGCTCGCGCGCCGCGCGGCGCCGGGGCAGCGCGTCGGCGAGCTCGAGCACCTGCTCCAGGCGGCGCCCGGCGACCGCGGGATCCGGACCCCTCGCCGCCACCCGCACCTCGGCGTCGGCACCCGCAGCGCGCACGATGCGCAGGAACGTGGCGACGGTGGGGTCACGCGTGCCGTGCTCGTAGGTCACGAGCGCGGCCGGCGACGTGTGGGCCCTCCGCGCCAGCTCCCGCTTCGAGAGGCCCGCCCGCTCCCGGGCGATGCGCATGAGGTTCCCGGCATCCATGCGACCATGTTATCGGATCCGGTAACACGCTGGCTACCAGTAGCCGTCCATCAGCTCCCGGGCCCAGACGGGCTGGCGGACCGCACCCCGGGGACCGAATCCCGGGAGGTACGGCTTGAGGTCGAGCACGGGCGTGCCGTCGACCGCGTCGAGGCCGCGCACCTCGATCGCCGTCCCGTCGACCGTGACCAGCTCGCAGACGGTCGATCCGATGCGGTTGGGTCGGTCCTTGGCCCGTTGGGCGAAGATCCCGACGAGCGGCCAGTCGGACCGGCCCCTCGGGTGCCGGGCGCCCCGGCACACCGCGTCCGGGTCCACCCGGTCGAAGACGAACAGCACCTCGACGTGCGAGAAACCGTCGAGGGCGAGCAGTGCATCGGCGTCGAAGCCGTCGAGCTCGATGCGGGCGGTCACGCTCCCCCACGCATCGTCCTCGACCGCGGCGCGCCCGCCGCGGACGTGTCCGATCGGCGCCATCACCACCTCGGTCATGCGTACCGCGCGTCGAACTCGGTGTCGAGCGTGTCGGCGCCGGCGAGCGCCCAGAGGTAGTAGAGCCTCGATCCCGGCGCGGCGACCACGGGATGCCAGCCGCTCGTGATCCGTTCGATGCGACCGTCGCGAACCACGACGCCACGCTCGTCGGCGTCCGACTCCGAGCGCATCTGCATGCCGAACCCGTGGGGCGGGTCGAACCGGTAGAGGTAGATCTCCTCGTGCTCATGCCGGTGCGGCGGGTACGACGACCACAGCCCCGGCGGGTTGAGGGTCTCGCCCACGATGAGTGGCCCCTCGGACACGTACGTGCGGACCCGGCGGAACGTCGCGCCCTCGCCCCGCTCCTCGTCCACCACGTCGGCGGGCGGGATGACGCGACTCGCGATCGCACGGTCCTCGGCGCGCCACACGATGGTGGCGCGCAGGTCGCCGGCGAGCGCGAACGTCGAGCCGGGCTCCACGATCGCGGACCAACCCGGACCGTCGAACACGTCGGCGCGCCCGTCGATCTGCACGCGGTCGCTGTCGAGCATGAGCGAGCCGTTCCCGCCCTCGACGAGCACCCAGGCGACCGCGGCCGCGAGCTCCCCGGCGACGTCGCCGCACGTGCGGGCCACGCCGAGTCGCGCGCCGGGGCCCGGCTCCAGGAGCGTGTCGACCGTGCCGAGCCCGCCGAGTGTGATCACCCGGCCAGCCTACGAGCGACTCAGGAGCGGGGCGGCTTCTTGGAGTTGCGGAGGCGGCCGCGCTGGCTCTGGTCCAGCACGACCTTGCGGAGTCGCACGCTCTGCGGCGTGACCTCGACACACTCGTCGTCGGCGATGAACTCGAGTGCCTGCTCGAGCGACATCGGCCGGGGCGGCGTGAGGCGGATCATGTCGTCGGCGCTGGCGGAGCGCGTGTTCGTGAGCTTCTTCTCGCGCGTGACGTTGATGTCCATCTCCTCACTGCGCGAGTTCTCACCCACGATCATGCCCTCGTAGACCTCGACCACCGGGCCGATGAGCATGCTGCCGCGTTCCTGGAGGTTGAAGAGCGCGTAGCCCGTGCTCACCCCGCGCCGATCGGAGACCAGGCTGCCGTTGGGACGCGACCGGAGCTCGCCGAACCACTGCTCGTAGCCGCTGAACACGTGGTGCAGGATGCCGGTGCCGCGCGTCTCGGTGAGGAACTCGGTGCGGAACCCGATGAGGCCACGCGCGGGGACGATGTACTCCATGCGCACCCAGCCGGTGGAGTGGTTCACCATCTGCTCGAGCCGGCCCTTGCGCAACGCGAGGAGCTGGGTGACGACGCCGAGGTAGTCCTCGGGCACGTCGATCGCGACGCGCTCCACCGGCTCGTGCAACTTGCCGTCGACCTCGCGCGTGACGACCTGCGGCTTGCCGACGGTGAGCTCGAAGCCTTCGCGACGCATGGTCTCGACGAGCACCGCGAGCTGGAGCTCACCGCGGCCCTGGACCTCCCACGCGTCCGGCCGCTCGGTCGGGAGCACGCGGATCGACACGTTGCCGACCAGCTCGGCGTCGAGGCGCTGCTTCACCAGGCGGGCGGTGAGCTTCGAGCCCTCCTTGCCCGCGAGCGGCGAGGTGTTGATCCCGATCGTCATGGACAGGCTCGGCTCGTCGACCGTGATGGCCGGCAGCGGGACGGGGTCATCGGCGTCGGCCAGCGTCTCACCGATCGTCACCTCGGCGAGACCCGCGATCGCGCAGATCTCGCCGGGGCCCGCCTCGGCCGCGTCGACGCGGTCGAGCGCCTCGGCCACGTAGAGCTCGGTGATCTTCACCTTCTCGATGGTGCCGTCGAGCTTGCACCAGGCGACCGTGCCGCCCTTGGTCATCGTGCCGTGCTGGATGCGGCACAGCGCGAGGCGGCCGAGGTACGGCGACGCGTCGAGGTTGGTGACGAGCGCCTGCAGCGGGTGGTCGACCTCGTAGGTCGGCGCCGGGATGGTGTCGAGCAGCAGCTCGAAGAGCGGCTTCAGATCGCTGCCCTCGGCGTCGGGGTCGAGCGACGCCCAGCCCGCGCGTGCGTTCGCGTAGATGATCGGGAACTCGATCTGGCCCTCGTCGGCGTCGAGGTCGAGGAAGAGCTCGTACACCTCGTTGACGACCTCGTCGATGCGCGCGTCCGGGCGGTCGACCTTGTTGACGACGAGGATCACCGGCAGGCGGGCCTCGAGCGCCTTGCGCAGCACGAACCGTGTCTGGGGCAACGGCCCCTCGCTGGCGTCGACCAGCAGGAGGACGCCGTCGACCATCGTGAGGCCGCGCTCCACCTCCCCACCGAAGTCGGCGTGCCCGGGGGTGTCGACGATGTTGATCTTCACGCCGCCGTACCGCACCGCGATGTTCTTCGCGAGGATCGTGATGCCCTTCTCGCGCTCGAGGTCGTTCGAGTCCAGGACGCGGTCGTTCACGTCCTGGTTGTCGCGGAAGGCGCCCGTCTGCCAGAGCATGGCGTCGACGAGCGTCGTCTTGCCGTGGTCGACGTGGGCGATGATGGCGACGTTGCGCAGATCGTCGCGGCGGGCGCGCGCGGACATAGAACTCTCCAAGAAGGGGAAGCCACCATCCTACCGGCTGCGCGGCCGCCCGTCCCGGACTCACCCCGGCGCCGCCGGGCGATAGCGTGCACACCGTCGAGGGGGTACACATGGGCGCGGACGTGGTGATCCGGGGCGGCACGGTCATCGACGGCACGGGCGGTCCGGGCGTCGTCGCCGACGTCGCCGTCACCGACGGCCGGATCAGCGAGATCGGCAGCGGCCTCGGCGGGGATCGGGTGCTCGACGCCTCCGGGCACGCCGTGACCCCGGGGTTCGTCGACATCCACTCGCACTACGACGCCCAGGTCTTCTGGGACCCGGCGCTCACGCCGTCGAGCTTCCACGGGGTGACCAGCGTCGTGGCCGGCAACTGCGGCTTCTCGATCGCGCCGTGCCGCCCCGAGCACCGGGAGCTCCTGGCCCGCACGCTGATGCACGTCGAGGACATGGACATCGAGACGCTCGCCGCCGGGATCCCGTGGGACTTCGAGACCTTCCCGGAGTACCTGGACTCGGTCGACCGGCACGGCGTCGACCTCAACTACGGCGTGTACGTGGGCCACACCGCCACCCGCATCTACGTGATGGGCGAGGACGCCTACGAGCGCGACCCGTCGGCCGAGGAGCTCGCCGAGATGCAGGAGGTGGTGCGCACCTCGATGGAAGCGGGCGCGATGGGCTTCGCCACCAGCTCGTCCGGAACGCACAACGGGGACGCCGGCCGCCCGGTCCCCTCCCGGCGGGCCGACCTCGCCGAGCTCGAGGCGCTGCTCGCCCCGCTCCACGACCTCGGCAAGGGCGTGGCCGCGCTCCTCCCCGGCGAGAAGATCAAGCACGCCGACGTCTACGGCCTCCAGGCCCGCATCGGTCGACCGCTCACGTGGACCGCGCTCCTCACCGTCAAGGGCTTCCCGTGGCACGAGGGGATCATCGAGGACAACAACGCGGCGCGGGCCAAGGGCGGGCAGGTGTGGCCGCAGATCTCGGTGCGCCCGCTCACGTTCCAGATGAACCTGCGCGAGCCGTTCACGTTCAACATGGCTCCGGCGTTCGCGGCGCTGATGGACGCACCGCTCGACGCGCGGCTCGCCGCGTACCGCGACCCGGCGTGGCGGGCGCAGGCGTTCGAGGACCTCGAGACGAAGACGATGATCCGGCCCAACTGGGGTGCGCTCGAGGTGGCCGAGTCCGGCCGGCACCCGGAGCTGATCGACCGGCGCGTGGTCGACCTCGCGGCGGAGCGGGACCAGACCCCGTTCGACTTCATGCTCGACCTGTCGATGGAGGAGGACCTCGACACGCGGTTCCGCAGCGTCCTCGCGAACAACGATCCCGACGCGATCGCATGGCTGTTGCAGCAGGACGGTTGCCTGCTGGGTCTCGCCGACTCCGGGGCGCACGTGAGTCAGCTGTGCGACGCGTGCCTCCCGACCGACCTGCTCGGCAACTGGGTCCGCGAGCGCCAGGTCATCTCCCTCGAGCACGCCGTGCACAAGCTCACGGGCGAGCCGGCCGCGGTGTTCGGTCTCGACGCCGCCGACGGCGGGCGCGGCCGCATCGAGGTGGGCATGGCCGCCGACATCACGGTGTTCGACCCGGCCACCGTGGCCCCGGGCCCGCTCCGCCGGATCCGCGACTTCCCCGCCGACGGCGAGCGCCTCACCGCCGACCGTCCCGAGGGCATGCGGCACACGCTCGTCAACGGTGTCCCGATCCGGGTGGACGGTGCTCCGGACGCCGAGGGCCTCGGCGCGCGCCCGGGCGCGTGCTGCGCAGCTAGACCGACGGGCAGGCGAGCCGCACCGGAGCTCGTACGCGGTACACGACGCTGCCCGCGTCACGCACCACCGTCTGCAACGAGGGTGACCCCTGCAACCACCTCTGGTCGGGGCGTTCCGAGAGCACGGCGTCGGGCCCCACCACGATCAGTGTCACGTGCCGGGCGCGGAACGCGCGCTGCCACTCCCGACACCGCACCGCCGGGTCGCTCGAGCGCGCCGAAAGTGGCGGCCGGAAGACGAGCACGCGGTTCGCGAAGGACGGCCCGTAGAAGGGAGAGAACTGGATCGTCTGGAACGGCGCCACCGTCTGCGGCTCGTGCGCGTTCGCATACTCGTTCGCGCGGTCGAGCCGCAGGCCCGCGCCGACGGCGTAGCGACGCTCGAGGTAGTGCCGTTGCACGAAGAAGCCGCCGACGACGACCGCGAGCGCCACAGCGACCGTGACGAGGATCCGCGCCACCCGACCGCCCCGCCACGCCACCAGCGCCGCGACGAGCAGCAGCACCGTCAACCCGATCGCGAGCGGCCGATCGGGCACCCACCACGGCGCGAACCGGTCCACGTTCGGCGCGACGACGTCGAGCGCGAGCACGACCACCAGCGCGCCCGCGGCGACGTCGCGCACCGACCGAGCCGCGCGATCCAGCCGCACCGCGAGGGGCAGCAGCACCATTCCGAACAGGAGCGCCGGGAACGCGTAGCGGGCGGTCGCCGCGAACGCGGCACCTCCGAGCACCATCGTGAACGGCGTGACGACGTAGCCGACGCCGGCCGCGACCGCGACCAGCCCGACGATGCGTTCGGCGGGCCTGCGACCCCGGCCGATCGCCAGCAGGATCGCGATCCCCGGCGTCGCGCAGATCAGCAGCCACGCCCGCCCGTAGGCCTGCCGCAGACCGGGGCGGAACCAGCGCGACCACGCTGCCCGCTCGAAGAGGTGGTCCGCGACCGACGAGTCGCCGGGAAGATGCGTGCGCTCGGGAAGGTGCAGGGGACCCAGCCGGAGGTCGTAGAACGGCAATGGATTGTCCACGAGCGTCCAGTTGCGGACGAACCAGAACGCTCCGAACACACCGAGCGGCAGGAGCCAGGCGGCGACCAGCGTGGCGCGCCGACGGCGCACCGCGTCGACGACGATCAGGACGGTGAGCACGGTCAGCGGCACGGCGACGGTGAGCTTCGTGCCGAGTGAGAGCGCCGCCGCGACCCCGGCGATCGCGAGCGGCACCGGTTCGATCCCTCCTTCGAGCAGGAACGCCATCGCGACCAGCAGGAACGTCGCGCACATCACGTCGTTGGTCGCCTGACCGGGATGGACGCCGACGATCCCGGGGAGCCCGAGCGCGACGGCGCTCGCGGTCACGCAGAGCGCGCCCAGGCCTCGACGTCGCCCGACGCAGTACGCCGCGAGCAGCACGAGCGGGGCGAGCAGGAGGTTGAACGGCAGCGACATCAGGTCGCGGTCGAACGGCATGAACACGAGCGCGTGGTACATCTGGCTGTTCGCGGGGAAGAAGCCCTGCACGATGTTCCCGAGGTCCGGGAGGATGTCGAGTCGGCCCTCCTGCACGAACCGCGCGGCGAACACGCCGTGGTACCAGAGGGTGTCGCCCTCGGTCATGCCGTGTCCGAGGGCGCCGGCGGTGTGACTGATCCACTGGGCGCCGACCACGGCGACCGCGACGCATGCTGCGACACGCTCGGCCCGACCCGACGGCCGGGTCGGCTCGTCGTCCATCACGAACGCACGCGGGCGCGCGTTCGCCGCGAACCGCTCGATCGCGAAGGACACCACGAGCAGTCCGACCAGGACGGGCCAACCGGCGAAGGCGCCGACGGCGCCCAGGACGAAGGCGACGCCGGTGACGATCGCGATGCCCAGCGTCGCCTCGACGAGGCGCGCGGGTGCGCCGCGCCAGGGCGTCAGCCAGGCACGGAGTCGCACCGCGGCCACGCCGACCGCACCGAGTGCGGTCGCGACGGCGGCCCAGCCCAGGAGGTAGCGCCCGACGCCGAGACCGACGAGCCCGTCGCGCGCGAGGACGGCGACGGGCCCGGGCACAGACAAGGCCTGAAGGGTACCGATGGACCCGGCGCCGGGACGGGCATGGTGGCCGGCCGTCGCAGGACCGGATGCCATGATGCTGGACGTGCGACGCCCGGCCCCGACGTTGCGGCGGACGTGGTGGTCGCTCTTCACGCTCCTGTTGCTCGGGTGCCTCGTGTGGGCGGCCGCGACCCCGCTCATGGCGTCGGCCGACGAGGGGGCGCACGCCGTGCGCGCCGCGGGTGTCGCCCGCGGGCAGCTCCTCCCGGAGCGCACGCGGCTGATCGTCGAGAGCTGGATCCAACACGTGCCCGAGGCGTACGCCGACACCGGGCGGGCCGGCTGCTTCGAACGGAGCCGGTTCTTCCGGCACCAGCCGACCCGGGACCTGACGCCGAACTGCGTGCCACGGTTCCACGGCTCGGACCGGTTGGTGGCGGTGCCCACGTACGAGTTCCGGGCCTCGCCGGCGTACTACTGGATCACGGGACTGCCGTCGCTCGTCTGGCCCGACCGCCCCGGCATGATCGCGATGCGCGTGTTGAACGCCATCGTGTGCGCGGCCCTCCTCGCGAGCGCGTTCGCGTCGGCATTCCACCGACGCCGGCGGACGTGGGCGGTCGCGGGCGTGGCCATCGCGATCACCCCGATGGTCTGGTACCTCGGCGGCACGATGAACCCGAACGGCACCGAGATCGCGGTCGTCGATCGCGCTGTGGGCGACGCTGCTCGCGCTCGCGGGCGGAGACTCCGAGGAGTCCGACGGTCGGTTGATCACGCGGGCCGGCATCGCCGGTCTCGTGCTGGTCAGCATGCGCGGGCTCGGGCCGGGCTTCGCGCTCGTCGCACTGGTTGCCGCTGCGCTCGTGGCGGTGCCGGACCGCATCCGCACCGTGTTCACCCGGCGCGACACGCAGGTGTGGTCGGCGGTGGTGCTCGTCGGCGTCGCCGCGACCGTCGTGTGGACGTTCGTCGTCGGCCTGAAGCTCGACCAACCCGAGCACCCGGCCGTCGGGTTCGCCGACGCGTTCCACACCCTGCCGGTCATCGTGCGCCAGTCGATCGGCGCAATGGGAACGAACTTCCTCCCGCTCCCGGTGTTGTTGCTCGCGGCGTGGGCGGTGATCGCGCTCGTTGCGATCGCCGTCGGACTGATCGACGCGTCGACGCGCGGCAGGGTCGCGATCGGACTCGTCGCGCTCGCGACGATCGCCCTGCCGATCACCACCGACGGGTACAACGTCCCGAGCATCGGGTTCCCCTGGCAGGGTCGCTACGGGCTCCCGCTGACCGTCGGCCTCGTGATCCTCGCGTGCTGGCTCGTGGACGCGACGACCGCGCGACGCCACGCCATCGGGATCGGTCTCGCGGCGGTCGCGTTCACCGGACAGGTCGTCGCGTTCGTCGCCATCGGCCGCCGGCTCGGCATGGGACGCGTCCAGGGCGCGGACGTCCTCGACTGGGTGGTGCGGCCGCGCTGGGAGCCCGGTCTGCCTCCGGGCCTGCTGCTCGCCGGCATGGTCCTCGCCGCCGGTGGCCTCCTCGCGCTCGGCGTCCACGCGATGTCCGACCGTCCGCCGCGGCCGGCTGCCGCCGTCGCACCGTCGCACCCGCGGCACAACCGACCCCGGATAATCTCCGCCCGATGGACCGGTGGGTCAATCCGAATCAGCAGACGCACTGGGACAAGCGCACCTTCTACCGGGATGCACGCGACCCGGCCGCCGAGGCGTTCACGCGTGCCCAAGATCGACTGGTTCTGCGCCGAGCTCGGCATCGGTGCCGACGCCACGCTCCTCGACGTCGGTGCGGGTACCGGCATGTTCACCTACCGGTGGGCGCAGCGGCTCCCGAGCGTCACGGGCCTCGAGCTGTCCGAGAACATGATCGAGCGCAGCGCGTTCCCGAGCTCCTCCAGGTCGGCGACGCCTACGCCCTCCCCTTCCCCGACGACAGCTTCGACGTCGTGTTCGCGGCAAGCCTGCTCCACCATCTCGACCGGCCCGTCGACGCCCTCGCCGAGATGCGGCGCGTCGCGCGACGAGGTGTGGCGATCTGCGAGCCGAACCGCAATCACCCACCGATGGCGGCATTCGGCGTCGTCTCGTCGGTGTGTCGCGGCCTGCTCCACTACTCGCGCCACACGCTGCGCGGGCTCGCCGAGGACGCCGGCCTCCAGGTCCGGAACGTGCGGCTCCACGGCTACATCTACGAGAACCGGTCTCCGGCCGCGTCGGTGCCGATCGCACAGAAGCTCGAGGCCGTTCTCCCCGGCGGGGCGTACATCCTCCTCGCGGCCACGCCCTGACCCGACGCCCGCATTCACGGCCCGGTGAGCCGCCCCTCGACCAGCCGGCGCGCCGAGTCGTCCCCCTCGACCGGCAGGTGCACGACCACGCGGATGTCGGGTGCCGCCACCGGGACGAGCTGCTCGGTCTCGAACTCGAGTCGGCCCGCCTGCGGGTGGTCGAACACGCGCCGGTGGGTCTCGAACGCAGCGACGTCGTACTGCGGCCACCACTCCCGGAACTCCGCGCTCGCACGTTGCAACCGCGCCACCAACCTCGCGACGGCCGGGTCGTCGCGCATCGGGGTCACCTCGGCCCGGTACTGCGAGAGGGTGCGGCGCGCTTCCGACTCCCACGCACCGTTGAGGGCGCGTGCGTCGTCGTTCGCGAAGAGCAGCCAGACGAGGTTGCACTCGTCGGCGGGCAGTGACGCGATCGGTGGGAACAGCGTCGCGAACGCGTCGTTCCAGGCGATGAGGTCCCAGGTCGGGCCCAGCGCGTAGGCCGGCGCCGGCTCGACGCTGCGCAACAGCTCGAGCACACCGCGCGGGCAGGCGCTCCGTCCGAGGTCCACGGGTTGCCGCACCGGGTGGCCGGCCAGCTCCAGGAGGTGCGCGCGCTCCACCGGGTCCAGTCGCAGCGCGCGCGCCGAACGCGTCGAGCACATCCACCGACGCGTTGATCGGACGGCCCTGCTCGAGCCACGTGTACCAGCTGACCGACACGTCGGCGAGGAGCGCGACCTCCTCGCGCCGCAGGCCCGGTGTGCGCCGCCGGGGGCCGCGCTCCAGCCCCACGTCCTCGGGCGCGACCGCGGCACGGCGTGCGCGGAGGAAGGCAGCGAGGTCGGCACGGCGGGCCACCCGGGCATTCTGCAACCTCGCGCGCTGCCGGCGGCGGGAGGTTCTGCGATCCTGGTGGTGACGGTCCCACCATCAGCGCGCCCTTCTCCCCGACTCGTGATCGTGGTCCAGTGCCCCGATGACCACGGCGAGCCCGATCCGCCCCCGACCCGGACTCGCCCGGCGCGTCGCGCGGGTGCGCAGCTCCGAGATCCGCGATCTCCTCCGGGTCGTCGGGACGAGCGGGATGCTGTCGCTCGCCGGCGGGCTCCCTGCCCCCGAGTCGTTGCCCACCGCCCGCGTGCAGCGGGCACTCGCGACGGTGCTCGACCACACGGGCGCCGCCGGCCCGATCGCGCTCCAGTACGGGCCGACCGAGGGGCTCGACGAGCTGCGCGCCGTGGTCGCGCCCGGCACGGCCGGCTCCCCCGCCGTCGGCGCCGCGGAGCAGGTCGTCGTGACCACCGGCTCGCAGCAGGCGATCGGGCTCGTGGTGCGGGCCCTGGTGGATCCGGGGTCGGCCGTGGTGGTCGAGGACCCGCTCTACCTCGGGACGCGCCAGGTCCTCGACGTGTGCGGCGCGCGCCGCGTGCCGATCCCCGTCGACGCCGACGGGCTCGACGTCGACCAGCTCGCCGCCGCGCTCGCGAACGGGCTGCGCCCGCGGCTGGTGGTCGTGGTGCCCAATCACTCCAATCCGTCGGGCGCGACGCTGGCCGTCGAGCGTCGCGCCGCGTTGGGCGATCTCGCGACGCACCACGGTTTCCTGATCCTCGAGGACGACCCGTACCACGGGCTCGGCTTCGCCGGCGCCGCGCCCGCACCGGTGCGGACCTACGCACCCGATCACACCGTGACGCTGGGGTCCGCGTCGAAGGCGGTCGCGCCGGGCCTGCGCATCGGCTGGCTGGGCGCGCCGGCGTGGCTCCACCCGACCCTCGTGCTCCTCAAGCAGACGCTCGACCTCCACACCTCCACGCTCGACCAGCTCGTGGTCGCCGAGATCCTGGGCGACGGCGCCTTCCTCGCCTCGCACCTCGCCGACGTGCGGCTCCGGAACCATCGGCGCGCCACCGCCCTCTGCGACGCGCTCGAAGGCGTCCTTGCCACCCGGGTGCCCGGCGGCGGGATGTTCTGCTGGGGCACCGCGCCGTTGGACACCCGGGCCGCCCTGCCGCGTGCGATCGAACACGGCGTCGCCTACGTCCCGGGCGACGCGTTCTCGGTCGCGCGCGACGCCCGCGGGCATCTGCGGCTCGGCTTCGCGACGCTCGAGCCCGCGGACCTGGTCACCGCGGCCGATCGACTGCGCGACGCGTTCACCACGACCTGAGCCGTCGCGTCCCACTACCGTGGCCGGGATGGCCGCCCAGGATGCGTCGCGACGCGCGCTCGTGACCGGGGCGACCGGGTTCGTCGGCGGCGTGCTCGTGCGGCGCCTCGTCCAGGACGACTGGGCGGTCGACGCACTGGTCCGCACCGACACCGCCGCGCTCCCGGCGGGGGTCACCGCCCACCGCATCCCCGAGGGCGTCGACGCCCTGACCGACGCTGGTCACCGATCTGGCCCCGACCCACTGCTTCCATCTGGCCACCGCGTTCCGCGGCGTCCACGTACCGGCCGACATCGCGCCGATGATCGAGGCGAACCTCGAGTTCGGCACGATGCTCGCCGAAGCCGCCACGGGGGTCCCCGGGCTCCGGTTCGTGAACACCGGGACGGTCTGGCAGCACTTCGACGCCGCGCCGTACAGCCCGGTCTCGCTCTACGCGGCCACCAAGCAGGCCTTCGCCGACATCCTCGTGTTCTACGGCGAGGTCGCCGGACTGTCGGTGCACACGATCGAGCTGATGGACACCTACGGACGCGACGACCCGCGCGCCAAGCTCATCCCGTTCCTCCTGCGGGCCGGCGCCGAGGGCACGACGGTCGAGATGACCGACGGCACGCAGCTGATCGACCTCGTGCACGTCGACGACGCGGTGGGCGCGCTGCATCGCGACCGCGGCCGCACCGGCGGGCGAGACCTACGGCGCGCAGGGAGACGGCGCGATCACGTTGCGCGAGCTGGTGGACCGCTTCCAGCGCGCCACGGGGTTGACGCTCGACATCCGGTGGGGCGCACGGCCGGCACGACCGCGCGAGATGCTCCGCCCCTGGATGACGGCCGAGCCGCCGCCGGGGTGGACCCCGCAGATCCGGCTCGACGACGGGCTCCGCAGCCTCGTCGACTGAGCGCTCCGGGCGTCAGCTCGGCGGTTGCTTGCCGATCCGCTCGTAGGCCTCCGCCGGGATCGCGCCGACGTCCTTGTAGACGTGGTGGACGCACGGCTCGCCCGCGCGCTGCGGTGGGTACTCGATGCTCGTCGGTGCCTCGCCCCACTCCACCGGCTGGATCTCGTTGTTGACCGAGCAGTGCGCGCAGTAGACCCACAGCTCGTCGCGCGAGAACGTGCGGCCGGAGGGCTCGCGCAGCGTCGCGTACGGGTGCTCGCCCTCGTACCGACCGTCCTCGATGAGCTTGCCGCCGCTGCCACACCGGAACGAGAGCGTGATCTTCTCGTCGTCCTCCGAGACCTCGACGGCTCCCATGTTCCCGAGCATCGATCGCGCGATGACCTTCGCGCGCGCCGATGCCGGCAGGTCCGACCACGACGTGCCGGTGTCCCGGCGCGGGCGTACGAACTCCTCGCCCGTCGTGCGCAACGCGCGCTCGACCGCCTCCTCGCCGAGCTCGTCGGTGATGAAGGTCAGCAGGGACGTGATCCAGTTGATCGAGTAGTCCTTGAGCGCCGCCCACTGCGTCACCGCGCGGTCGACGAGATCCTTCGCGCCGTCGACGTCTCCCGCGTCGATGGCGGCCTTGGCCTGCTCCCACAGCGGCGTCTCCATCCGCGCGATCTCGGCGTCGCTCAGCATCCGGTCCGCCATGATCCCCTCCCGCGTCGTGCGGCTACGCCCGCGGCATGCCCAGCACGCGCTCGGCGATGATGTTGCGTTGAATCTCGCTGGTGCCGCCGGGGATCGTGCCGCCGAACGACCGCATCCACTGTGTCAACCAGGCACCCTGGCGCCACATCTGGGGTCCGAGTCGGTTCCGGTCGAGGCCGGGGGCTCCGAGCGCGAGCGTGCCGAGCTGCAGCGCGCGCTGCACGCTCTCGCTGCCGAAGAGCTTCAGGAGCGAGTGCTCGGGGGCGGACTTGCCGGCCATGAACTTCGAGAACCCGCGGTAGCCCATGCACAGGATCGCCCGGGCGTCGATGGCGATGCTCGCCACGTGATCGCGGTACACGGGATCGTCGCCGATGCGACCGCCACCCACGGCCGGTTCGTTGCCGAGCTCGACCAACGCTCGGACGGCGCGGTCGAGGCTGTACGCGTAGTCGATCCACAACATCGCCCGTTCGTGCGCGAGCGAGCCCTGCGTGATCGGCCAGCCGTGGTCGATCTCACCGAGCAGCTGGTTGCGCGGCACCCGCACCGCGTCGAAGAAGACCTCGTTGAAGTCCATGAAGTCGGGCTCGGTGAGCTCCGGGAACGGCCGCGGCTGCACACCGGGGGTCTGCATGTCGATGATGAGCGCGCTGATCCCCTTGTGCTTCGGGACGTCCGGATTGGTGCGGACGAAGCACAGGCACCAATCGGCGTGATGCGCACCGGAGGTCCACACCTTCTGCCCGTCGACCACGAACGTGTCGCCGTCGAGCACGGCGCGGGTGCGGAGGCTCGCGAGGTCGCTGCCCGCCGACGGCTCGCTCATTCCGAGACACCATGCGATCTCGGCCCGGAGTGTGGGCAGCAGGAACCGCTCGCGCTGCTCGTCGGTGCCGTAGTCGCGGATCGACGGGGCGATGATCCCGAGGCCCTGCGGGTTGAGGCTGCGCGGGATCTCCCGGCGCGACATCTCCTCGAAGTAGATCATCTGCTCGACCGGGGACGCGTCGCGCCCGCCGAGCTCGGGCGGCCACCCGGGCACCAGCCAGCCGTGGTCGAACAGCGTCCGTTGCCAGTCGCGCGCCCACGGCGGCAGGTCGGCGCTCGAGCGCTTCGGTGCCGCCATGACCTCGCGCGACGGCAGGTGGTCGTCGAGCCACGAGGTCAGTTCGGCGCGGAACGCCTCTTCCGCAGGTCCGTAGCGCAGGCGCACGGCGGCACCGTACCCGTTCCGCCGCGTACCCTGACGCCGACGTCAGGTTCCCCCGACGACCGCCGAGGAGCGCACCGCGTGGACTTCGAGTTCTCCGCCGACCAGGAGCTGCTCCGTGATTCCGTGCGCCGCTACCTCGCCGATCGGGCGCCGCTCACCTGGGTCCGCACCCGCTACGAGGACACCGCGGTCGTCGACGACGTGTGGCGCGGCCTCGCCGACATCGGGCTCACCGGCATGCTCGTCCCCGAGGCGGCGGGCGGCGCCGGTCGCGGGATGTTGGACCTCGCGCTGGCGCTCGGCGAGATGGGACGGTCCGTGTACCCGGGGCCGTTCGCCGCGAGCGCGGTCGGCGCCACGAGCTTGCTGACCGCGCTGGGCGACCACCCACTCGCGAGCGAATGGCTCCCCCGCCTCGCCGGCGGCGCGTCGGTCGCGACCCTCGCCACCACCGAGGCGCGCGACGACCGAACGCGCCTCGACGCCGACGGCGTGCACGGGACGAAGACGCACGTACCCGACGGCGTGGCCGCGGATCTCCTGCTCGTCGTGCTGGGCGAGGACACGGTGGTCGCCGTCACCGCCGACGACCCGTCGGTCGAGGTCAGGCCGCTCGCCACCGTCGACGGCTCGCGCAAGTTCGCGTCCGTGGTGCTCTCGGGTGCGACCGGCGTCGAGCTCGACGGCGTCGGTGCCTCGCTCGAGGCGGCCGAGGACCGCATGGCACTCGCGTTCGTGCTCGACGGCGTGGGCGCGGCGGAGCTCGCGCTGGAGATGGCGGTGAGCCTACGCCAAGGAGCGCGAGCAGTTCGGCAAGCCCATCGGCAGCTTCCAAGCGGTGCAGCACCTCTGCGCCGACATGTTGCGGGCGGTGGAGCTCGGGCGGGCGGCGGCGTACTACGCGGCGTGGGCCTGCGACGAGGCCGAAGCATCCGAGCGCCACCGCGCGGTCACGATGGCGCGCGCGTTCGCGGCCGACGGCTTCTACCGGGTCGGGGCGAGCGCGATCCAGGTGTTCGCCGGCGTCGGCTTCACGTGGGAGCACGACATCCACCTCTTCTACAAGCGGCTCCTCACGCTGCAGCACCTGGGAGGCTCGGCGAGCGATCACCTGGAGGAGCTGGCCGCCCTCGTGCTGCGATAGCAGCGGCGATCGTCGAGATCGCGCACGCCGCGAGCACCACGATCACCGGTTCGGCCGGGACGCGGAAGCGCGTCTGGCCGTACGACAGCAGCGTGCCCACGGTGACGATCACCGGCGGCACCGCGAGCGGCCAGATGCGCACCCGCCGCCGGTGCAGCAGCACCGCGCCCACCAACGCGAGCGCCGCCAGCGGGTAGTACCACCACATGCCGAGCGTGGTGACCCAGCGGGGACGCCCCTCGCTCTCGTTGATGAACTGCATGTCGAGCGGACGGAACAATCCCCAGTCGCGCCCGATGCGGGCCAGCACCACCTCGGCGAACTGGGCGCGGTGGCCGTCGTCGATGTAGTCGAGCGCGCGCTGGCGGTAGATCTTCGAGACCACCGACTGGTCCCCCGGAGGCGCGTGCTTCGGGAATGCACACGTGCAGGTTGGTCAGGCCGATGGCCGGGCCGGAGAACACGGCGGCGCACGTGGACCCGAGGATCGCGATGCCGTCGTTGGTGGAGACGAACGTCGGCTCGTCGAAGCGCGACAGGTTGAACGCGACCCAGGGGCCGACGACGAGCACCGTGCCGGCGGCGACGACCGCCACCGGACGGAGCCGCTCCGGCCACGGTCGTGCCCGCCAGGTGCGCAGCAGCGGGAGCGCGAGGAGCGGGGCGAGCAGGATCAGCTCGGCCCGCGCCAACGCGGCGACCCCGCAGAGCAGGCCGAGCGCCAACGCGGTGCGGACGCGGGCGTCGTCGGCCAGGCGGTAGGTGAGCAACAGCGCGCCGACGACCGCGAGGACGGCGAGCGACTCGCTCATGATGAGCGCGTCGTTCACCCACAGGTACGGATAGAGCGCGGCGATGCCCGCGGCGACGAGCCCGGCGGTGTCACCCGCGAGGCGGCGCGCCAGCAACGCCATGAGCACGATGCCGGCCAGGCCGGTGAGCAGCATCTGGAACCGCACCGCGAGCTGCGTGGTGGACTCCGCGAGACCGAGCGCGTCGCCCGCCGCGATCACGGGGAGGATGGCGAAGACGGTCAACGGCGGGTGGTCCGCCGCGGGACGGGACCGGTGCGGCGCGCCGGGCAGGAACTCGAACGGGTCGGTGTAGCCGTGCCCCTTGGCGATCTGGCGCGCCTGCAACTCGTAGTAGGCCGCGTCGTAGAACGTGTGGTCGTGACGGGCGACGGCGACGATGAACGTCGTGCGCACCGCGCCGGCGACCACCAGGATCACCAGGAGGCCGATCCGGAAGCGGCTCGACCACGGGCCCGGCACCGGGGCGACGCTACCGGCTCACCCGTGCGGGATCAGCGACCTCGGGTGAGGAGCAGCGCGCCCGCGAGCGGCCCGCCACCCGCGCACGCCACGCCGACCTCGGGCTCGCCGGGCACCTGACGCTCGCCGCCTTCGCCCCACAGCTGCACGCACGCCTCGTGGAGGAACCCGTAGCCGTGGAGGCGTCCGCCGGAGAGCTGCCCGCCGTTCGTGTTGAGCGGGAGCACGCCCCCGTCGCGCGCGATGTTCTGCCCGCCCTCGACGAACGGTCCCGACTCGCCGTGGCCGCAGAAGCCCATCGCCTCGAGCCACGCCATCGTGATGAACGAGAAGCCGTCGTACATCTCCGCGACCTGCACGTCGCTCGGCTTCAGGTCGGTCCTCGTCCACAGCTGCGCCCCGGCGTCACGACATGCCATCGTCGTGAGGTCGTCGAACTGGTCCCAGCTGGGCCGGCCGCGGAGTGCCGTGCCCACTGCCTCGACGTTGACCGGCGGGCGGCGGAGGTCGGGGACGGTGTCGACGTGCGACACGATCACCGCGGTGGCGCCGTCGCACGGGACGTCGCAGTCGTAGAGACAGAGCGGACTCGAGATCATCCGGACGTTCAGGTAGTCGTCCATCGTCATCGGGTCGGTGTAGATCGCGTTCGGGTTCAGCGCCGCGTTCTTGCGGGCGTTGAGCGCGATCTGACCCATCTGCTCGCGCGTGGTGCCGAACTCGTGGAAGTGCCGCTGCGCCATGAGCGCGATCCACGGCGCCGCCGACGGCACCGAGTACGGCAGGGTCCACTCCGTGAATCCGGACGCCTTGAAGTTGCCGCCGCCGGCACCCGGCTGCACCGCCGCCCGGCCCTTGTCGCCCTGGGCACTCCCCTCCCACACGCTGCGGAAGCAGAGGACGTGCGTCGCGAGGCCCGACGCGACCGCGAGACACGCGTTGATCACGGAGCCGAGCTGCCCGGGCGACTCGATGCCTCCCGACCACCAGCCGAGCTCGAGGCGGAGGGCGTCCTGGACGTCGACGACGCCCGCACCACTGAAGCCGGGCGGAACGCTCATCGGGCCCGGGTAGGTGGCCACGCCGTCGATGTCCTTCGTCGTGAGCCCGGCGTCCGCGATCGCGGCGAGGCAGGCGTCGAGGGTGAGCTCGAGCGGGTCGCGGTAGAGGCGCCGACCGACGTCGGACTGACCGATCCCGCTGATGACCGTCTGCGACTCCGGCTTCATGCGTCGGCGTCCGGCTCGAAGAGCGGCAGGTAGACGTCGCCGTCCGGGTCGGGATGGCGTTCGAACAGGACGCGCAGCGGCATGCCGATCTCGATCTCGTCGTGGGGGCAGTTGACGATGTTGGTGGTCAGCCGCAGCCCGGCCTGCTCAGGGATGTCGACGATCGCGACGACGAACGGCAGCTCGGGACCCGGCATCCACGGTTGATGGTTGACCGAGTACGTGTGGAGCGTCGCCTTCCCCGACACGGCCTCCGACTCGAGGCGCTTCGAGTGGCACATCGGGCAGAGCGGCGTGGGCGGGTGGTTGTAGTAGCCGCAGTCCTGGCAGCGCAGGAACCGCAGCTCACCGTGCTCGCCGCCGGTCCAGAACCCGCGGTTCAGGTCGGTGAGTCGCGGCAGGATGCGGAACGGGACCTCGGTCTCGGTCATGTCTGCGCCTCGCTCATCAGTCGGCCTCCGGGACCTCGGCGGCGTCGAACCCCTCGCGCGCCACGGGGATCGCCTCGACGGCCGCCAGCATCCCGAACGCCGGAACCGTGAGCATGATCGAGCCCATCACCTCGTCCCACGTCGCCCCGACCTCCGCGGCGAACTGCGCGTGCCGCACGATGCCGGCGGGATTGCGCAGGATGACGGTGCACACCAGCCGGATGAGCTCGTGGGTCTTGCGGTCCGGAGCCGGCAGTGAGTCGATCTGGCTGAGCCACGAGCTCTGCGCGTCGTGCAAGGCGGGGAACACCGCGTGCAGTGACTCCTCGAACGGAAAGCTCCACTCGCGCCCGTCGGCCTCGGCCATCCGTCGGTCAGCCCGCAGGCCGGAACTGCACGATGGTCACCTCGTCCGACGTCGGGTGGAACACCGCCTCGAGCTCCATGCCGATGGTCAGCGCGTCGAACTCGCAGTCGACGACGTTGGTCATCATGCGGGGACCCTCGGCGAGATCGACGACGGCCGCGACGTACGGGACCCGCTCGCCGAAGGGCGGCAGGTCGTTCCGGTGCACGACCGACCACGTGTACAACGACGCGCGGCCACTCGCCTCGAACCACTCGACGTCGTCGCTCCAGCACTTCGGGCAGAACGGGCGCGGGTAGAAGTGGTACTCACCGCACGCGTTGCAGCGCTTGATCAGCAGCTTCCCGTCGCGGGCGGCGTCCCAGAACGGCTGGGTCTCGAGGTCCGGCTGCGGCAGGTCGAAGCGCATGGCGGTCACGGGATCACCGCGCCGGGAGCGCGGCCACGGCCACGCCCGTGAGCTTCGCCTCGCCGTCCTGGTTCGTGACGACGCACTCGAGGTCGACCCGGTGCTCGGAACCCTCGTCGTACTTCTTGGCGACGGTCACGCGGGTGGTGAGCGTCTCGCCGGGCCAGGTCTGCTTCGTGAAGCGGATCTTGTAGTTCCGGAGGTTGCCGACGCCCACGTAGTCGGTGAGCGCCTTCCCGAGCATCCCGGCGGTGAACATCCCGTGCCCGAACACGCTGGGCAGCCCCGCCGCCTGCGCGGCGACCTCGTCGGTGTGCATCGGGTTGAAGTCACCGGACGCACCGGCGTACATGACGAGGTCGGTGCGGGTCAGCTCGTGCGCGAACTCCGGCGCGGTGTCACCCTCGGCGACGTCGTCGAAGAACAGCTTCTGCTCACTCATCGTGGGCAGCTTCCCCGTTCCCTGACACGAACGTCAACTTGGTCCGCGGGCCGCGACGCGGTCGCAGACGCGGACCGGTGCTCGAGTCAACCCGTCGACGGGGCCGCCCCCAACGCGGCGACCGGCGGCGCGGGCGCGTCGCCGGGATCGAGGGGTGGGGATCGTCACCACGACCGGCGGTCGCCGCGGGCTCTGCGCCCGCACCGACCGGCGCGGGTGTCGCGCGTGCCCGCAGATAGTGCTCCAACGCGTCCCACTCGTCGTGCATCACCGCCCCCTCTGGTGCTCCGCCGGGGTGACCGCCCTGCCTGTCCCGATTGTGAGCACGCCCCGCCCGGCCGGGCAAGCGGTCATCTGGGGCAAATGACCCAGCCGAGCTCGCCGACCGAGAATTCTTCTCTCGGGAGGTTTCGCCGCGATCCGACCGGGGGTATCAGCCCCGTGCGGTTCCCCTGCCGCACAGCCCAGAAGACAGCATGAGGCAGCGGCCCTTCCCCGGGCCGCTGTCTCGCGTCCGGGACGGACCGGTGTCGGCGCCTACGCGTCCTTCGGGAGGCCCAGCACCCGCTCGGCGATGATGTTGCGCTGGATCTCGGAGGTCCCACCCGCGATCGTCAGGTTGCGGGTGAAGAGGAACTGCTCCGACCAGCCCGCGGCGGGGCCGTCGGCGATCGCGCCGGCCGCGCCGAACAGCGCGAGCCCCACCTCCTGGACGCGCTGGTCGTGCTCCACCCCGAGCAGCTTGCGGACCGACGCCTCGGATCCGGACGGGTCCGCGCCACCGAGCGCCGACAGCATCAGCCGGTAGCCGAGCACCGACAGCGCGTAGTCGCGCGCGACCAGCTCGCCCGCCTCGGCGAGCGACGCGGTGTCCTCGGTGAGCCCGCCGTCGCGCAACAGGTCGAGCACACCGCGCACGCCGCGCCCGATCGTCGATCCGCTACCCATGGAGACGCGCTCGTTCGCGAGCGACGTGCGGGTGGCGCGCCAGCCGTCGTGCTCGCGTCCGACGAGACAGTCGTCGGGGATGAACACGTCGTCGAAGAACACCTCGTTGAAGAACGCGTGGCCGGTGAGCTCGCGCAGCGGCCGGATGTCGATGCCCGGAGTCTGCATGTCGAGCATGAAGAACGAGATGCCCTCGTGCTTGGGCACCTCGGGATCGGTGCGGGCGAGGAGGATCCCCCAGTCGGCCTCCTTGGCCATCGACGTCCACACCTTCTGCCCGTTGACGATCCAGCCGCCCTCGATGCGCTCGGCGCGCGTCGCGAGCCCGGCCAGGTCGGAGCCCGCACCCGGCTCGCTGAAGAGCTGGCACCAGGCGATCTCGCCGTACAGCGTCGGCGGGATCCACCGCTGCTGCTGGGCCTCGGTGCCGTAGACCATCAGCGGCGGCAGCGCCCACGCGCCGATCATCAGGCCGGGTCGCCGGACCTTGGCGGCGCGGAACTCGGCGTCGATGACGAGCTGCTCGACCGCGCCGGCGTCGCGACCCCAGGGCGACGGCCATTGCGGTGCGAGGTAGCCGGCGTCGGCGAGCGCGCGCCGCCGCGCGTCCTCGTCGAGCCCGTCGAGCGACGCGATGAACCCGCGGACGTCGTCGCGCACCTGCTCGGCGCTCTCGGGCAGGTCGACCGCGAGCCGGCGGGTCGCGCCGCCGAGCGCGAGCTCCGCCGTGCGCACCCGCCAGGGGGTCGACGTACCGATCAGCGCCCGGGTCGTCATCGCCCGCCGCAGGTACACGTGCGCATCGTGCTCCCACGTGAACCCGATGCCGCCGTGCACCTGCACGCAGTCCTTCGCGGTCTCGAAGAACGCGTCGACGGTGAGCGCGGCGGCCGACGCGGTCGCGAGCGGTGCCGCGTCGGCATCGTCCACCGCGCGTGCGGCGTCCCAGACGGCGGCCCGGGCGAGCTCGGTGCGGGCGAGCATGTTGGCGCACCGGTGCTTGACGCCCTGGAACTGTCCGATGGGTCGGCCGAACTGCTGCCGCTCCTTCGCGTACTCCGCACTGGCGTCGACGCACCACTGCGACGCGCCCACCGCCTCGGCCGCGAACAGCAACGCGGCGAGGTCCTGGACCTCCGCACGCGTCGGGGCGCGCAGCATCCGGGATGCGGAAACGGTCACGTCGACCGTGACCGCCGCGACCCGGCGGGTGAGGTCGACCGTGGGTCGCTCCTCCGCCTCGAACTCACCCGCCAGCAACACGACCCAGCCGTCGGCGACGGGTGCGACGAGGAGCTCGGCGACGTGTGCCGACAGGACCGGCTCGAGCGCGCCGTGCACGTGGACGCGACCGTCGTCGGGCTCGGCCGTGAGCGAGCCCGCGAGCGCGACGGCACCGACGAAGCCGGCCGACGCGAGCCCGCTCAGGTACTCCGCGCCGTGGGCCTCGCCGGCGTCGACCGCCCGTTGGAGGACCCCTGCCGCCAGCGCGTGGGCGAGGAACGGGCCAGGGGCGCCGGCGCGTCCGAGCTCCTCGGCGACCACCACGAGCTCGGCGAGCCCGGCACCCTCACCGGCGTGCTCCCCGGCGACGTGCAGCCCGAGCCACCCCTGCGCCGCGAGCGCCTGCCAGAACGGCGGCAGGGTCTCGGTCTTCTCGTCGAGCGTCGCCCGCAGCACCGACGGCGGGCAGTGACGATCCACCCAACCCCGGACCGCGCGGTGCAGCTCCTGGTGCTCGTCGCTGATCCCTATCGGCATGGGATGATCGTACGAACCGATCTGACGGACCGTCAGATCGAGACGTCACCGTCGCAGCGAACGGAGCACGGACATGGTCGATCTCGTCGTCACCGGAGGCACCGTCGTCGACGGCACGGGCGCCGAACCCCGCGTGGCCGACGTCGCGGTCACGGACGGCATCGTGACCGAGGTGACCGACGCCGGCGCGCTCGCCAGCACCGACGCGCGCCGGACGATCGACGCCGACGGCCTGCTCGTGACGCCGGGCTTCGTCGACATCCACACGCACTTCGACGGCCAGATCACCTGGGACCCGCTGCTCACCCCGACCTGCTGGCACGGCGTCACGACGGTGGTGTTCGGCAACTGCGGCGTGGGATTCGCGCCGGCGCGGCCCGACAAGCACGACTGGCTCATCGGTCTGATGGAGGGCGTCGAGGACATCCCCGGCGCCGCCCTGTCCGAGGGGATCCAGTGGGGTTGGGAGTCCTACCCCGAGTACCTGGACGCGGTCGAGCAGGTCCCGAAGTCGCTCGACGTCGGGTCGCAGATCCCCCACGGGGCGGTGCGCGCGTACGTCATGGGAGACCGCGGGGCGAAGAACCAGCCTGCGACGGCCGACGACATCGAGGCCATGGCCGCGATCGTCCGCGACGCGATCGTCGCGGGTGCGCTCGGCGTGTCGACGTCGCGCACGATCGCGCACATGGCCATCGACGGCGAGCCCGTGCCGGGGACCTTCGCCGCCGAGGACGAGCTCTTCGGCATCGGACGCGCGCTCGCCGACGCCGGCGGCGGCATCTTCGAGCTCGCGCCCGCGGGCGCGCTCGGTGAGGACCTCGCCGCGCCCGACCGCGAGATGGACTGGATGCGCCGGCTGTCGGCGGCGATCGGCCGACCGGTGAGCTTCGCCCTCACCCAGAACGACCACGACCCGGACAGCTGGCGGCGCATGCTCGAGCTCGCCGGCCAAGCACGCGCCGAGGGCGCGCGGGTCCGGCCGCAGGTGGCGGGCCGACCGGTGACCCTCCTGCTCGGGCTCGAGACGTTCCACCCGTTCGCCTACTGCCCGAGCTGGGCCGAGCTGGGGCTGCTCCCGCTCGAGGCGAAGGTGGCGAAGCTCCGTGGCGACGCGGAGCTGCGGGCGCGCCTGATCCGCGAGGCGTCCACCCCGGACCCGGCGATGCTGCAGTTCCTCGACCCGGCCAAGGCGTACCCGCTGGGTGACCCGCCCGACTACGAGCCGGCACCGTCCGACAGCGTCGCGGCGCGCGCCGCCGCATCCGGACGGGACACCTACGAGCTGTACCTCGATCTCCTGCTCGAACAGGACGGGCGCGCGCTCGTGATGCGGCCGCTCCTCAACTACACCGACGCGAACCTCGACGCCGTGCGCGAGATGCTCCTCCACCCGACGAGTGCGTGGGGGCTCGGTGACGGCGGCGCCCACTGCGGCACCACCTGCGACGCGTCGACCCCCACGTTCATGCTCACGCACTGGGCCCGGGACCGTGACCACGACCGGCTGCCGCTCGAGTGGGTCGTGAAGAAGATGACCGCGGAGACCGCATCGCTCTACGGCCTCGGCGACCGCGGCACGCTCGAACCGGGCAAGCGGGCCGACCTCAACGTGATCGACCACGCCGGTCTGCGGCTGCACGCGCCCGAGATGGTCTACGACCTGCCCGGCAACGCGCGGCGATTCGTCCAGCGGGCCGACGGCTACGTGGCGACCGTCGTCGCGGGCGAGGTCACGTTCGAGCACGGCGAGGACACCGGCGCCCGTCCCGGGCGCGCTGATCCGCGGCAGTCGCTGACCCGTCGTCGTCCGTGCCGCACGGACCCGGCGGCATCGGCGCGCCCGACGCCCGGCGCCGCTCGACCAGCTCGCGGAGCCGGGCGTGCTCGGTGGCCACGTCGGCGGGCACCGGACCCATGTCGGGCAGCTCCTCCTGCAGCAGTCCCGGCACCGGACCCCGTGCCGCCCGCAGCCGCATCCGGGTGCGGGCGATCTCGGCGCTGAGCTCGCTCTCCTCCTCGTCGAGGTCGAGCAGGACGTCGGCGGCACGCATGTACCCGTAGTCGATCGACGCCGCGATCAGCTCGGGGTCGATCGTCAGCGCGTCGTGCACGTTGACCTCGGGCACGATCACGGTCACGCGCCGGCCCCAGCCCCGGGGCGGGTCGATCTCCTTGCGGAGCGTCTCGTCGGGTGCGATGTCGGCCGAGACCCGGCGGGCGATCTCGAACAGGCCCCGGTCGCCGGCGTCGTGCCACGGCTCCACGCCCGGTCGTGACGCGACCACCGCGAAGATGTGGCCCGCTCCGAGCTGGTTGAACGCGAGGGCCAACGGGAGGATCTCGCGGACGCCGCCGTCGACGTAGTACTCGCCGCCGAGCTCGGTCGGCGGGTACATCAACGGGATCGACGCCGACGCGAGCACCGCGTCCTCGACGCGCACCGGCGGCCGATCGAGCGGCGTGCCGTCGCGTTCGTAGAGCTGCCCGGCGCCGTCGACGTAGCGCAGCTCTCCGGTCTCGAGGCTCACCGCGCCGACGCGCAGGGTCAGACCCGACGTGGCGATGCGCTCCGGCACCAGCTCCCGCTCCACCAGCGCCCGGATGGGCTCCATGCTCACGAGCGAGCGCGCCTTGAGCGCGGCGCGCAACGCGTCGATGGTGCCGTCGGTCTGCGGAGGGTTGCGGAGGATCTCGCCGAGGAAGCGCAGGATCACGCGGGCCTGGTTGCCCTCCGCGCTCTGCTCTCCACCGCCGGCCTTGCCGCGCAGCTCCGACGCCCACGTGACCTGGGACCGGAGCTTGTCGAGCCAGGGCTCGGTGACCCACATGTCGGCGTTGGTGCGCAGGTTCCGCCAGATCGCCTCGACCTCGTCGATGGCGCGCCGGCCCGTCTCCTCGTCGTCGCCCTCCGCGAGCTTGGCCGCGATGATCGCCCCCACGGAGCTGCCCACGAGGATCGACGGGCGGAGGCCGAGATCGTCGTAGAGGAAGCGCAGCACGCCGGCCTCGAAGCTGCCCTGTGAGCCGCCGCCGCTCATGACGAACGCGATCGGTCGACGCGCCATACGGCGACGCAGGTTCACGCGCGCGGTGCGCACGAGCCGGGTCAGGTCGAGCTCGGCCACCCTGAGTGCTCCGTTCGTGTCCGGGTCGCCACCGAGCGTCGGTGGCGCCGTCCGGGGCCACTCGCTCCGTGGCCGGCGGCCCCCGGGAGGGTCAGACGATCTTCTCGCCGTCGCGCAGGATCGAGATCGCCTGGGTCGGGCACCCCTGGCCCGCGAGGACGATCTTGTCCTCGGGCTCGCCCTCCGGGTCGGTCACGATCGCGATGCCGTCGTCGTCGAGATCGAAGACACCGGGCGCCCAGAACGAGCAATTCCCCGACCCCATGCAGACCTCGCGGTTGATCTCGATCGACAACGCCACCATGCACCTCCAACGACGGTCGCGGGACCCTACCCGCGGTCGCATTTTCCTCGGGACTCAGATCGCGTCGGCCAGCTTCTGGGCCACCGCCTGGACGTTGGCGGTGGCATCGGTCGGGGCCGTCGCGTCGGTGTCGGAGAAGTTGATCGCTCCGGTCTGGCCGTGCTTCACGAACTGGACGTCGACCGTCCTGCCGCCGGCCGCGTCGCGGACGAACGCGAACGCCTTGTCGGCACCGGTGATGTCGATCGACTTCGTGTCCGGCAGCGCCTTGTCCCCGTAGAACTGCGGCCCGGGGTAGACGCGGACCTGGAGGAGGCTCACGCGTATCCCGCCGCCGCTCGCCTTGTAGAGACACACACCCGACGACAGTCCCTCGGTGGCCGCCGGCGCCTGCACCACCACCGGCCCGCCGATCACCTTCTCGGCGTCGGCCGGCGTGATGATCCTGCACACGTCGACCTTCTTGCTCGCGGTGGAGCCACCGCTCCCGGTCGTCGACGACGTGCCCGACGACCCGCCCGAGGACCCCGAGCTGCTCCCGCAGCCGGCGAGCACGACGAGCCCCAGGACCGCGACGGACGCGGCCAACCGTGATCTCGGACGCATGGCGATCTGACTCCCCCGGGGATCCGACCTCGCCGGATCACGGTACGCGGGCCCCGATCGCCGGTCGCGGACCGGTGCCATACTGCGCGCCGGGAGGGAACGATGACGGCCCGCGAGCTCCACTGGCGCAAGAGCGAGACCCACGGGCTGCTGCCGGATCCCGAGCCGCGCCCGATCCGGCACACGCTGATCTCGGTGGACGACCACCTCGTGGAGCCGCCCGGGATGTTCGACGGCCGGCTGCCCGCGCGGCTCCAGGAGCTCGCCCCCCGTGTCGTGGAGACCGTCGAGGGCCACGAGGTCTGGGAGTTCGACGGGCAGATCTTCTTCCAGGTCGGGCTCAACGCGGTGGTCGGGCGCGACCGCCGGGACTGGCTCGTCGAGCCGACCCGCTTCGACGAGATGCGGCCCGGTTGCTTCGACGTCGACGCCCGCGTCCGCGACATGGACATCAACGGCGTGTGGGCGTCGGTCAACTTCCCGAGCCAGATCACGGGGTTCTGCGGATCGGTGTTCTCCCGCTGCTCCGATCCCGAGCTCGGGCTCGCGGTGACCCGCGCGTGGAACGACTGGTTCCACGAGGAGTGGCACCTCGCACATCCGGAGCGGATCGTGCCGATGGGCATCACGTTCCTCGGCGACGCCGAGCTCGGCGCGGCGGAGATCCGACGCAACGCCGCGCGTGGCTTCCGCGCCGTCACCCTGCCCGAGCAGCCGCACCGCATCGGGATGCCGTCGGTCTTCTCCGGCTGGTGGGATCCCATCGTTGCCGCCTGCGCGGAGACCGACACGGTCATCTGCCTCCACGTGGGCAGCACCGGCGTGGCCGACATGCCGAAGGATGCACCGATGGTGCCGCTCGGGGCGACCCTGTTCGGTCAGCTCTCCCTCGCGGCGTGCGCGGAGTGGCTGTGGTCCGGGTACGCGGTCCGGCACCCGGATCTGAAGATCGCGATGAGCGAGGGCGGGATCGGCTGGGTCGCGATGCTGCACGACCGGCTCGAGAACATCGTCGACCGGTCGGGGTACGGCTCGTACTTCCACGGTGACCTGCGCCCGGCCGAGGTGCTGGCCCGCAACTTCTGGTTCTGCACCATCGACGACCCGTCGACGCTCGTGACCCGCGCGACCGTCGGGATCGATCACATCATGTTCGAGACCGACTATCCCCACGGCGACGGCACGTGGCCCGACTCCCAGGCAGTGTTCGCGTCGGTGTTCGGACACCTGCCGGCGGACGAGATCGCGAAGATCGGCCACGAGAACGCCGCCGCGCTGTTCCGCCAGCCCCTCCCGCCGCCCGGCTCCCCCCACGCCGTCGGCCTCCGCGCCTGACCCCCTGATCAGGCCGCGGGCTTCACCCAGACCGAGACGTGGGCGCGGCTCTCGCTCGTGAAGGGCGAGCGGTCCCAGTCGGCCCAGCGGTCGCGCAGGGTCAGGCCGGCGAGGCGCGCCATGAGGTCGAGCTCCGACGGCCAGACGTAGCGGAACGGCATCGTGAACTGCCGCCACTCGCCGTCGACGTCGTACAGGTGGTGCGACGCCATCCACTGCGTGGCGACGTCGTACTCGTCGAAGCCGATGTGGGTCGCCGAGACGTCGAAGGGTCGGATCCGCTCCCCCGGCGGCAGCCACTGCAGCGCCGGCACGCCGACCTCGACCACGAAGTGCCCACCGGGCGCGAGGTGCGCGGCGGCGTTGCGGAAGCACTCGACCTGCGCGTCCTGGGTCAGCAGGTTGTTGATCGTGTTGAAGACGAGGTACACGAGTGAGAACGCGCCGTCGACACGCGTCGTCGTCATGTCGCCCATCGTCACCGGCAGATGCGCGCCGCCGGGCTTGGCCCGCAGCCGCTCGACCATCGCCGGGGAGAGCTCGATGCCGGCGACGTCGACTCCCCGTGCCGCCAGGGGCAGCGCGACCCGCCCGGTCCCGACCGCGAACTCCAGCGCGCGGTCACCGTCGGCCAGCTCGGCCAGGACGGCGACGGTCGGTTCGAGCACGGCGGGGTCGAACCGCTGGGCGACGGTCGCGTCGTAGTTCGCGGCGACCCAACCGTCGAAGTGGTTCTCGGGCACGGCGGCCGACGCTACGACGGGCGGGTGGTGCGCCCGCCGGCATTTCGGCTCAGCCGCGTGCGACTCTCCAGGCACCCCAGAGCATGGGCAGCTGGAGCGGCAACCGGATCCACGCGGCCGCGGCGGAGTCGAACGGGGGGTCCTGGGACTTCATCCCACCGTCGAGCGCAGCCTGCCAGTTGGCGGTCCAGACCACGAGCAACGTGGCGATCGTCGCCGCGCCACCGAGCCGGCGGGTCGAGCGGCGCACCATGAGCCCGGCGCAGGCCAGCTCGACCACCCCACTGACGGAGGTCCAGGTCCGCGCCGAGCCCGGCATCCACGCCGGGACGAGCGGGTCGTAGAAGCCGGGGCTCGTGAAGTGCGTGGTGCCGGCGCCACCCATGAGGGCGACCATCGCCCAGGGGAACGGGCCGGCGGAGCTCGCCCGCGCGGCCATCAGGACCTGCTCACGCGACGTCGAACAGCACCGGCAGCGTCGTCGGCGACCGGAACCGCTCGCCGTGGATGTGGACGTCGTCGGCCTCCCACCGCTCGGGATCGATGCGCAGGTTCGGGCACCGGTCGAGGAGGCGGTTGACCGCGGCGGACATCTCCATCCGCGCCAGGTGCATGCCGAGGCACATGTGGACGCCGTGACCGAACGCGATGTGCGGCTGCGGCGCACGGAAGATGTCGAAGTCGTCCGGACGGTCCCATCGGGTCTCGTCGTGGTTGGCCGACCCGACGTTGACGGTGACCATCGCGCCCTTCGGGATGTCGACGCCGCCGATCTCGGTGTCGGCCGCGGACTCGCGCGACGTGATGAGCAGCGGGCCCTCCCAGCGGATCGACTCCTCGATGGCCTGGGACATCAGGCTGCGGTCGGCGCGCAGGGCGTCGAGCTGGTCGGTGTTCGTGAGCAGGCCGTACAGGAAGCTGCCGGTGGCCCGATAGGTGGTCTCGGCGCCGGCCGGGAGGAGCAACCGCAGGAACGAGAAGATCTCCTCGTCGCCGAGCACCTCGCCGTCGAGCTCCGCCTGCACCAGCTCGCTGATGATGTCGGTGCCCGGGTGCTCGCGCCGCTCCTCCATGAAGCCCTCGAAGTAGTCGCGCAGCTCCTCGCTGGCGAGGATGCCCTCTTCCGGGCGCACCGCGACGTTGATGACGGCCAGCGCACGCGGCTGGAAGAAGTCGTGGTCGGCGCGGGGCAATCCGAGGATCTCGGCGATGACCATCGCCGGGTAGTGGTACGTGAACTCGCTCACCAGCTCGGCCGAGCCCCGGGTGGCGAAGCCGTCGATCATCTCGTCGACCACCGGGATCACGACGTCGGTGTCCCAGTGCTCGAGCGTCCGCTGCCGGAACGCCTGCGCCACCAGGTTGCGCAACCGACGGTGCTCCGGGTGGTCCATCCCGACGAGCGGGTACGGACCCATCACCACGCTCATGAACTCGCGGATGGAGCCCGACGGCAGGGCCAGGTGGTCGCGCATCGCGGCGGAGACGAGGTCGTAGGTGAAGACCTCGTACATCCCCTCGTCGTTGAGCTCCACCGGCGCCTCGCGCCGCTTGGTCCAGAAGTCGGGGTACGGGTTGCGGACGTCGCCCGCCACCCCGCTGAACTGCCCCATCGGGTCGAACGGCACCTCGGTCGAAACTGACATGAGCGTCAGCCTACGGGCGCGGCGACACCACGCCGCGGCCACGGGTCAGGACGCGACGACGAGGAACCGCTCGTAGCGGGATCGCGTGGCCTCGAGCCACCCGGGATCGGGCTCGACGGTCCGCCCGGGCCGGGCCCAGCGCCGGGCGTCGGTCATCATCGCCCCGGGCTCCAGGCCCGGCCGCCATGCGGGCGAGGTACGCGCTCCCGAGCGCGGCGCCCTCGGGGACCGCGGTGCACTGCACCGGCAGCCCGGTGCAGTCGGCGAGGGCCTGCACCCACTCGTCCACCCGCGTCCCGCCGCCCGTGGCGACGATCCGGCGCGGGGTGACACCGTGGCCGGCCGCCACCGCCTCGATCATGCGGCGGGTCACGAAGCCCGACGACTCGAAGATCGAGCGCCGCACCGACGCGGCGTCGTGGGTGAGATCGAGGTCGACGAGCGCACCACGTCGGTGCGCGTCGTGCAACGGGACCCGCTCACCGCGCGGGTACGGCGCCCACACGGGGACGTGGTCGGGTCGGGTCGCGCCCGCGGGGTCCTCGGCGCCGAGGGTGCGGAGCGCCCAGTTGATGAACAGGCCGCCGGCGTTGCTCGGGCCGCCGGCGAGGAAGCACTCCGGCTCGGTGTGCGGCATGACCCAGTAGCCCGCGACCGCGTCGTGACGCGACGTCACGGTGTTCACGATGAGGGTGGTGCCCATGAGGACGAGCACGTCGCCGACCGTGTCCGCGCCCGCGACGATCTGATCGGTCAGGACGTCGATGCACCCCGGCGCGAGGACCGGCCCGTCCGGCCCGCCCACGTGTCCGGCGGCCCACCCGGTGGGCACGAGTCGGGGCAGTTGGGCCACGTCGACGCCGACGCCCGCCGCGACCTCGGGGTCCCACGCGGTCCAGTCGAACAGCGGGTACGCCACGCTCGCCGTCGTGGTGTCGAGCACCGCCTCGCCGCCGAGCGCGTGGTTCGCCATCGCGGTCGCGGGCCAGAACCCGGCGGCGGCGGGCGCGGCCTCGCGCGCCCAGCGGAGGAAGCTCACGAGCTCGCCGGTCTCGGCGGGATTCCCCGTGCTCGCCTCGCCCTGACCGCGTGCGTCGCCGTAGAGCAGCCCAGGGGTCAACGGCGTCCCCTCGGCATCGACCGCCGCCAGGCTCGGCACCATCGCGCACACGCTCACGCCCGCCGGCGGCGCGTCGAGCGCTCAACCCGTCGAGCGCGGCGCGCGGACCGTCGCGCCAGGCGACCGTCGCGTCGTGCTCGAAGCGGTCGGCCGCGGGGATGCGGATCTCGTGGGGGATCCGCGAGCTCGACACGACGAGACCGTCCTCGTCCACAGCGAGTGCCTTGACCGACGAGGTCCCGATGTCGATGCCGACGGCGAGCGGACCGCTCACGCAACGTCCTCGTCCGGCGCGGGTCCTGCATCCGCGAGTGCCGCGAGCACGGCGTCGTGCAGGAGCCCGTTCGTGCTGACGGCACTGCCGCCGTCGGCGGTGCGCTCGCCCTCCAGGTTGGTGAACCGGCCGCCCGCCTCCTCGACGATCACGAGGATCGGTGCGAGATCCCAGAGGTTCACCACCGGCTCCACCGCGGCGTCGGCCGCGCCCTCGGCCACGAGCATGTGCTGGAGGAAGTCGCCCACGCCCCGCGCCCGCCACACGTGGTGCAGGAGGTCGATCATCGGCTGGGCGGTGGTCCGGAACGTCGTCCACGACGCGATGTCGGAATAGCAGAGCTGGGCGTCGGCGAGGTCGGCGACGTGCGACACCGCCAGGCGTCGCGCGCCGAGAACGCGCCCTCGCCGCGCGCCGCGTGCCAACGGGTGTGCAGCGCGGGTGCGGAGACCACCCCGACGCGGAGCTCGCCGTCCTCCTCGAGCGCGATCAACGTGGCCCAGATCGGCACGCCGCGGACGTAGTTCGCGGTGCCGTCGATCGGATCCACGATCCACCGCCGTCGCGACGAGCCCTCGCTGCCGTACTCCTCGCCGAGCACCGCGTCGTCCGGACGCGCCGAGCGCAGCGCGGTGCGGATCAGCGTCTCGGTCGCGTGGTCCGCCTCGGTCACGTGGGTGGTGTCCGGCTTGCGGCTGACCTGCAGGTCGTTCGCGCGGAAGCGCGACATGGTCAGCGCGTCGGCTGCGTCGGCGAGCTCGAGGGCGAGGGCGAGGTCGGGATCGATGGCGGCACGCTATCCGGGCGCGATCGCGCCATGACCCGATCCGCGCACCCGTGTGCGCCAAGCTGGTGCGATGTCGCTGCTCCCCCGCGTGCTCCGTCGCGCCGGCTCGGTGCTCGTGTGCGTCGGCCTCCTCATCGCGCTCGCCGCCTGCGACAGCGGCGGATCGGGCCGTTCCTCGCGCGACACCACGACGACGTCGCGCCGAAAGCCCCACCGGTCCACCACGACGTCCTCGACCCGAGCCGCCACCACGAGCAGCACCAGCAGCACGACGGCACCTTCGGAGACGTCGACACCCTCTTCGCCGCCACCGGCCACGCCCGCCGCCCCCCTGCCCTGTGCCACGCAGGCGGCGGCGCTCACCGCGCTCGTGCAGGGCGGGGATCTGCCGATCCCCGCCGACAGCTACACCGTCGGTGACTGCCGGATCGCGCCGTCCTCACTCATCTGGGCCGCCGTGGTCCTGACCCCCAAGCCGGGCCAGACCGTGCCGCAGCTCACCGTCGTGGCCGAGCGCATCGGCTCCTTGTGGACGGTCCACTCGTACGGTCCCGGCACGACGGGCTGCGACGCGCCGGCGCCGGTGCCGGCCGAGCTCCGGCTCGGCTGCTGAGCGGGCGGGGACGCGCTACGGCGCCATCACCTCGACGACCGTCGCCGAGCCCATCCCGCCACCGGCGCACATGCTCGACACGCCGACGCCCCCACCGCGCCGACGCAGCTCGCTCACGAGCGTCACGATCATCCGGGCGCCGGTGCACGCGACCGGGTGACCGAGGCTGCAGCCGCTCCCGTTGACGTTCGTGATCGTCGTGGTCGATGCCCAGGATGCGCGTGCTGGCGACGCACATGGACGCGAACGCCTCGTTGATCTCGAACACGTCGACGTCGCCGACGACCATCCCGGCGCGGTCGAGCGCCTTCGGGATCGCGTAGGTGGGGCCGAGGCCCGTGTCCTGCGGCGGGAGCCCGGCCGACGCCCACGACGTGATGACCGCCATCGGTGCCAGACCGTGCGCCTTGGCGAAGTCCGAGTCGACGATCACCATCGCGGCCGCGCCGTCGTTGAGTCCGGACGAGTTCCCGGCCGTGATGCTGAAGCCCTCGATCTCCGGGTGCAGCGGCGACAGCGCGGCGAGCTTCTCCATCGTGCTCCCCCGCCGCGGGTGCTCGTCGGTGGCGAAGGTGACCGTCTCGCCGTCACGGCGCTTCACCTCGATCGGGAAGATCTCCTCCTCGAACTTGCCGCTGTCGATCGCGTCGACGGCCCGCACGTGCGACTGCCACGCCCAGTGGTCCATCTCCTCGCGCGTCACGTTCGCCTTCTGCGCGGAGTTCCATCCCACGGTGATCGACATGTCGAAGGCCGGCGCGCTCGGCGACTCGGGGTGACTGGGCGACATCCACGGCGCCATCTCGTCGGTGCCGAGCACCCGCTTCATGGCCGACGGTGAGCTCGAGATGCTCTCCGCGCCACCCGCGATCACGACGCGGTCCATGCCGGCCCGGATGCTCGCGGCCGCGCCCTGCACCGCGGCCATCCCCGACGCGCAGTGACGATTCAGCGCGACGCCCGGGACCGACTCGAGGCCGAGCTCGATCGCCGCGTAGCGCGCGATGTCGCCGCCGCCCTGGAGCACCTCGCCCATCTGGAGGTCGTCGACCGCGTCCTTGTCGACGCCGGACCGGTCGAGCGCCTCACCCGCCGCGTACTTGGCGAGGTCGAAGGCCGAGACATCGAGCAGCGTGCCCTTCCGGGCGGTGCCGATGGCGGTGCGGGCGGTCGAGACGATGACGGCGTCACCCATTGCGGGCGTCCTCCGGAGTCGGGAGCGGCGAGGCCCGGGATCGTATCCCTGACGCCGACGTCAGGTCGGTGGCCGCACCACCCGGCGCGTCGCCTCCGGCTCGCGTCAGCAGGCCTGGCCCAGGCTCGGCGGCGCACCGGGATCCGTGCCGGTCGACGCGGGGCCCGACGCCGCCGGGGCGTCGCCGGCGGTGGTGCCGGCGGTGGTGCCGGTGGTGGTGCCGACCGCCCAGGACACGAAGTCGCTCCCTGAGGGCCGTCCGACGAGCTGCAGCCGGCCGGCCTGGTCCGGGTCCGGCCAGGTTCGGCGCGGTCGCGGTCCGGAGTCGACCCGGATCGAGCAGCCGGTCCGCGAGCAGCTTCACGTCGTCGCGCGACATCCCCGCGTCGACGGTGAGGCTCGCCAGCACCCGCTCGGCCACCCGGTCCGCCGTCGCCGGGTCGCCGAGACGAGCGCGGACGCGCGTCGCGATCGCGAGCAGCATCTCCTGCTGGCGCGCGATGCGATCGAGATCCGCGTGCGGGCTGATGTCCACCCACGTGTCGCCGTCGCGCTCCTCGAGGTGCCGGCTGCGTACCCACGCGAGTGCGGCGTCCCCGTCGAAGGTCGTGCAGCCCGTGCCGGCGAGGTCGAGGCCGCTGTACAGGTCGCGGACCGGGCGTGGCACCCAGAGTCGGGTACCCCCCACCGTGTCGACGATGCGAATGAAGCCGGCGAAGTCGACCTGCACGTAGTGATCGATCGGCGCACCCGTGACCCGGCGCACCGCGTCGATCAGCGCCTCCGGACCGTCGTCCAGGTACCCGTTCAGCCGGCGCGAGCCGCCCGAGCCGTCGTCCACCACGAGGTCGCGCGGCAGCCAGACCGCGTCCGCGCCGTTGCGGTCGATGCGGACCAGGATCATCGTGTCGGAGCGCTGACCGCCCTGCTGCGCCGGCGGTCCCGAACGCGTCGGCCTGCGGCCTGGTCCTGCACGAACGCCCGGCTGTCGGTCCCCACGACGAGGACGGTGGTCGGCAGCCCCGTCGCGCCGTCGCGCTGCAGGCCGCCGACGTGCACCCTCCGCACGTGGTCGATGCGATCGTCGAGCCGCCGCGTCGCCACCACGACGGCGCCCGACCACGAGCGCGAGCGTCACCGCGGTCGCCACGAGCGCCCGGCCGGCGAGACGGCGACGGGCGGGACGTACCGTCGTGACGCCGCCCTCGACCGCGCGCCGCAGCGCGTCGCGCGCCGACGGCTTCGTGGTCGAACGCGTGGACGTCGAGATCGCGGGGCGACCAGCGGCGGAGCACGTCGAGCTCGTTCATGCGTCCTCACCTCGTTCCGGGACGCCGGACAGCTCCGGCGTCGTCGTCGGTGACCACGTCGGCGAGCGCGGTCCGCAGGCGGGCGCGCGCCCGGGCAATGCGCGACCGGACCGTGCCGATCGGGATCGCCAGCGCCTCGGCGATCTGCTCGTAGGTCAGGTCGGCCCAGGCGTAGAGCAGCAGCGCGTCGCGATCGCGGACCGGCGTGGCGCCCAACGCGTGCCCGAGGCGCGCTCCCAGCCGTTCCGCGTCGACGCGTGCGTCGGCGTCGAAGGTCGTGGGCAGTGCGGGTTCGCTCCGCGCGTACGCGCGCCAGCGGCTGCGCTCCCGACGGCGATGGTGGCGGAGCAGGTTCGACGCGATGCCGTAGAGCCACGGGCGCGCGTCCGGCCGGTCCGCGTCGAAGCGGTCGCGCACCCGGAATGCCTCGGTGAAGGTGGCCGAGCTCACGTCGTGCCCGTCGCCGCCGATCCGCCGGACGCAGTAGCCGTCGACCGCCGGGTAGTGCGCGGCGAAGATCTCGGCGAAGAGGTCGGGACGCCCCAAGGACTCCCGGATCAGCTCACCGTCGTGCCCCACACACCACTCTTGCCCTCCGGCGGGAATCGGGTTCGCGCCCGACCGGTGGACCGACCCTCAGGCGGGCGCGGTGGGCTCGGACGACGGGCGGCCCGGGCGCACGTGGCCGGCCCGGATCTCGGCCGCGAGCTCCTCCGCGGTGCGCACCACACGATCGATCTCGGTGGCGTAGGTCCCGGCCAGACCCGGGCCGTGGGCGTCACTGGCCCCGACCGAGGGCCGCGGTGTCACCGCGAGCGCGGCCGCGGTCAGGGTGTGCTCCAGGACCGTCGTCTGCGTGCTCGCGGCCTCGATCGCGTGCACCATCTCCCACTGGGGCATGGTCACGATCTCCTCGGGCGTCGGCGGGACCCGACCGCCCTTGACCGCCCGCTCCCCCGCGTACCGGCGGAGCGGGTGCGGGAGCACGAGCGCGGTGTCGGACTGTGCGCACTCGTCCACCAGCTCGGCCAGGGAGTAGCCCATCCAGAGCGGCTTGCGCAGCGGTCCGAACGCGAGGACGTGGCCGACGTCGGTGGTGAGCTCCACCCCGGGGATCAGCGGGAAGCCGAGCAGGCGCGAGGCGTCGGCGAGCTCGTGGTCGGGCCAGCGCACGTCGTGCTCGGTGATGCACAGCGCGTCGAGGCCGCGCGCCCGCGCGGTCGCCACGAGCTCCTCGAGCGTCGTCCGCGAGCAGTTGGAGCGGGGCGCGGTGTGCGCGTGCAGGTCGATCAACATGGAAGGACCACGTCAGTCGACGACGCGCTCGGTGCGCAGGTGGTGCTCCTCGTCGTCGGAGGTGAGGCACCGGCCGGTGGCGAGCTCGAACCGCCAGTGGTGGACCTTGCACTCGAGGATGCCGTCGGTGACGGTGCCGAAGCGCTCGAGATCGGCCCGCAGGTGCGGGCACCGCTTCTGCACCAGGTAGTCGCCGCACCGGAACATCTCGTCGACCGGCTCGGCCAGGCTCGCGTAGTAGCCCTCGCAGTACGCCATGCGCTCGACCGACAGGCACTTGAAGAACGTGTACACGTACTCGTTGTAGGGGCCGTCGCGGTGCGCGCGGAACCGGCAGGAGAGGAACAGCTCGTTGACCCAGTCCTCCACGTGCCGTTCGACGAGTGATTCGACGAGCGCGCGGTCGACGTCGATCCGGTGGATCACCGGCTCGCCCGCCCACTCCCGCACGGCACCGGCCGGGAAGTCGATGAGCAGCCCGACGTCGCCGACGTGCAGCAGCACGTTGCCACCGACGCCGTTGCGCGTGTACGGCGCGAGATCGAGGAGCGGCTCGAACCAGTTCCGGAGCTCGGCGACCAGGTCGTAGCGACCGCGCGGCCACGACGCCTTCTCGCGCTCCAGCCAGTCGGCCCAGTCGGCGCGGTACCGCTCGAGGTACGCGCGCTCGTCACCGAAGATCGCCTCGGGCGCGAGCTCACCGGCCGGCTGCTCGACGGTGCAGCCGGCGCGGGTGATCGTGGCGACGGTGCCCGGCACGAGGAGCTCGCCTCCGGTCAGCCCGTGCCGTTCCATCTCGGCGAGGAACGTGGGCTGGTTGGGGAAGATGTTGGTCGGGTCGTCGTCGAGGTCGTTGAACCCGAAGAGCGCGTCGTCGAGGAAGCACGGCGGCCCCGCCACCGGGAACCGCACCGGCGCGTCGACGTCGGCGAGGTAGTGGATGGCGCGCTCCATCTGGTCGGCCCGCTTGCGGATGCCGAGCGCGGCCATCTCCTCGGGCGGGAAGTCGTAGACCATCGGATACCAGATCGCGCCGGAGAACTGCGTGAAGTGCGCGTCGTACGGCCCGAAGGACTCGAGCTCCACCAGATCCCGTGGCCGGGCGTCGTTCTGGTTCAGGACGGCGGCGGTGCCGTCGCGCAGGATCAGCGCGGAGTCGCCCGCCGGACCGTCGGCCGGCGCGGTGAACGCCAGGATCACCACCTGCAGGCCGCCCGGGAGCGACACCGGCTCGGCATGGTCGGTGGCCACGAACTCCGTGAACCCCAGTCCCCGCAGCTCGTCCTCGAGGTGCGTGAGCCGGAACGCGGGCAGCAGGACCTTCGTCCGCTTGTCGACGTGGGTCCGCAGCCACTCCGGGTCGTAGTGGTCGTGGTGCAGGTGGGAGATGTAGAGGTAGTCGGGGGCGACGAAGCGCGAGACGTCGAGCGTGTCGTTGCGCGGGAACGGGAACCACGAGCCGAAGTACGCGGGGTTGAACCACGGGTCGCACAGCACCGACCCGCCCTCGGTCTCGACGAACATCCCCACGTGACCGAGGAACGTGACCCGCATCGCCCAACTCTGCCAGACGCATCACTGCCGCACGCACCCCGGGGCGACCGCACACGGATAGCGTCCGCAGCCGTTCGCACACGTTCGAGGGGGACCGATGCCGGAGTGGGGAGACCTCCAGGTCGACCAGTTGCGCTTCATGGCGCGACGCGACGGCGACGCCGTCGCGTACCGGGACCTGGACGCCGGCACGAGCATCACCTTCACGGAGTGGGACGTGCAGTCGAATCGGCTGGCACGGGCGCTCGTCGACGCCGGGATCCGGCCCGGCGAACGCGTGTCGATCTACCTGCCGGGCGACGAGGCGCTCCGTTGGATCGTGGCGTACGCGGCGGTGCACAAGGCCGGTGCCGTCGTGGTCCCGACGAACACGCGCCTGTCGGTCCCGGAGCTCACCACGATCCTCGGGCATGCCGAGGCGTCGGCCGTGATCACGTGCGGCGCGCTCCTCGACACCGCGGTCACGGTGGGCGACGCGGTCCCGTCGATCCGGTTCCTCGTCACGGCGGGCGGCGACGCGGGCGCGACCGGCGCGACCGGCGCGACGGTGTACGACTACGAGGAGTTCCTCGCCACGGACGGCGGCGACCTCCAGGTGCCCCGCTCGCTCGACGACCTCGCCGACATCATGTACACGTCGGGCACCACCGGCCTGCCGAAGGGCGTCGCGGTCCGCCACCGCAACGTGGCGATGATCCCGAACCACGAACCGGTCTGGACCGGCGCGGGCTGGATCCACGGCGCGCCGATGTTCACGTTCGCCGGGATCGCCTTCATCTACAACCCGATGAAGATGGGACTGGTCGGGCTGTACCTGCCGAGGTTCGACGCGGGGCGGTGGCTCGGCCTCGTGGCCGAGGAGCGACCGCAGATGGCGTTCCTCGTGCCGGCCATGGCCGAGCTGCTCGTCGCCCATCCCGACTTCGCGACCGCCGACCTGACCAGCGTCCGCTCGGTGTCGATCGGCAGCGCACCCCTCGCGCCGCAGACGCTGCTCACGCTCCAGGAGCGACTCCCCGACGCGACCGTGTCGAACTCCTACGGCATGACCGAGGCGGGCCCGGCGTTCATCGTGATGCCCAAGGACGAGGTCACGCAAGCGGATCGGGTCGGTCGGCAAGCCGGTGGGCCCGATGCAGCTGAAGGTGGTCCGGGAGGACGGCGAGGAGTGCGAGCCGCGCGAGGTCGGCGAGCTGCTCACCCGCATGGAGGGCGCCCAGCGCGAGTACTACAAGGACGCCGACGCGACCGCCTCCACGTGGACCGCCGACGGGTGGCTGCGGAGCGGCGATCTCGCGTACCTCGACGAGGACGGCTTCCTCTACATCGCCGGGCGCAAGAAGGACATGATCATCCGCGGCGGCCACAACGTGTACCCGACCGACGTGGAGGCCGTCCTGCTCGAGCACCCGGACGTGCAGGAGGCGGCCGTGGTCGGCATCCCCCACCCGGTGCTCGGCGAGGACATCGCCGCCTGGGTCGTGCTGCGGGACGGCACCTCGCTCGACGCCGACGAACTGCTGGCCTTCTGCGCCGACCGCCTCGCCGACTACAAGCGGCCCCGGCAGCTGCACTTCACCGACGCGCTCCCCCGCAACGCCACCGGCAAGGTGATGAAGCACCGGCTCGCGGCACCCGCCGGGACCTGACCGACGCCGCCCGACCCCGCTAGCTTCCTCGAACCTGACGTCGACGTCATCCGGGAGCGAAGCGTGGCACTGACCGAGCTGAAGGGCACCAAGGGCGGGACGCAGGTCGTGCGCATCGAGCGCGGGCCGGTGCGGGTCTTCGCCCAGGCGCTGATGGACGGCGATGCCGTGTACGACGGCGCCGACGCGCCCGTGCCGCCCACGTTCCCGTTCGTGATGCCGTTCTGGGGCTCCGAGGGCGCCGGCGGCGCCGCGGGCCTGCCGATCGAGAAGCTCCGCGGCCCGGGACGCGCCATCCTCCACGGCGAGCAGGCCTTCGAGTACTTCCGCTGGCCGAAGGTCGGCGACGTCCTCGAGGGCACGTCCGAGATCACCGACGTGTACGAGAAGGAGAAGTCGAGCGGCGGCACGCTCGAGTTCTACGTCCAGGAGACGACCTGGAAGGACCAGGCCACGGGCGATCCGGTCGTCAAGAACATCTTCACGCTCGTCATCAACTGCCGACCACCGAAGGACTGACCCCGGCGCGGTGGACGCACCCGAACCCGCGCCGACGGTCCGCACCGGCGATCCCGCGCTCCCCTACCGACGCCGCATCCGTCTCGTGCGCGTCGACGCCACGACGGTGTGGGGCGGGCTCGAGGACGACTTCCACCACTTCGAGGTCACGCTGACCCACGACGGCCACGCCGTCACCGGCATCGCGATGGATGCCCGCCGCTGGCCGTGGGCGACGTGTCCCGATGCCGGTGCCAACCTCGCGCAGCTCGAGGGCATGGAGCTGTCGGACCGCTGCACGGCGGTCGCGGCGGTGTCGGACCCGCACTGGCAGTGCACGCACCAGTTCGACCTCGCCGGTCTGTGCGTCGCGCACGCCGCACGCGGCACGGCGCGTCGCGCAGTACGAGGTGGCGCTCGACTCCGGTGACCGACGGCGTGCGCGCCGAAGCTGTGGCGCGACGGCGAGCTGCTCCTCGAATGGCACGTGGGCGGGACCGCACCGGTCCGGGTGCTCGTCGACCCGCGACCACCGTTCGACGACGCACCGTGGCGTGGCGGCTTCATCCGGTGGGCCGACGCCACGCTCCCGGTGGAGGCGGCCGAGGCGGCGATCGTCCTCCGCCGGGCGTGTGACATCGGGATGGGTCGCGGCATGGACCTCGAGGCCATCGCCGTCGGCGAGGAGCTCGACGGCATCATGAGCGGGATCTGCTACTCGATGCAGCCGACGGTCTCGCCGGTCGCGTTCCGCAACCGCGGCAGCATCCGGGACTTCGGCGCACACCCGGACGCGCTGCTGCGCGGCCGCCACGAGGACTGACGAGATCGTCAGAGCACCAGATCGGCGAAGCGGTGCAGCGACTCGAGCGCCTCGGGTGAGCGGCGCCACGGGGAGACGATCACACGCGTCACGCCGAGGTCCTCCCACCGGGCGACGTCGTCGCGCGACGCCACCGACGCGCCGAGGCAGATCTGCATCGGCTCGCCGGCACGCGGCCCGTCGGCACGCAACGCGTGCAGCCGCCCGATCGGCGTCGCCGCGGACTCCGGGGTGTGGCTCATGCCGATCCAGCCGTCACCGAGCGTTGCCGCACGTCGGAGCGCGGCGCCGCTCTCCCCGCCGATCAGCACGGGTGGGCGGGGCCGCTGCACCGGCTTCGGCTCGAAGGCGACCTCGGCGAAGTCGAAGAACTCCCCGTGGTGCTCGACGACCGGCTCCGTCCACAGCCGGGTGCACACGTCGATCGCCTCGTCGACGCGCCGGCCGCGCGTCGCGAAGTCGAGGCCGACCGCGTCCCACTCCTGCTCCAGCCAGCTCGCACCGACGCCGAACTCGAACCGACCGCCGCTCACGATGTCGAGCGTCGCCGCGCCGCGCGCGGCGACGAACGGGTGCCGCAGGCCCAGGTTGTAGACGTGGGTGCCCAGCCGGAGCTCCGGCGCGCGGGCGGCGAGGAAGGCGAGGTAGGTGAACGCGTCGAACACCGGCGTGGTCGGCGGCACCGGAGGGTGCTCCTCCCCCGGCTTCGGCGAGCGCGACATCGTGGTCGGGAACACGAGGTGCTCGGGCAGCCAGACCGATTCGTAGCCCCGTGCTGCGGCCACATCGACGGCGTCGAGGTGGAAGTGCGCGTTGAGCGCGCCGAGCGCGACCCCGAACCTCACCGCGCGATCACGTGGAGAACGAGCCGTCCGGCGCGCGGTGCCACCCGCCGGCGGCGCGGTTCCCGCCGTCGACGTGCAGGGTGGTTCCGGTCACGAACCCGGACAGCGCCGGGTTCGCGAGGAACACCACGGCGGCGGCGACATCGTCCACGTGCCCCGCACGCGGCAACGGCGTGCGGACCGGCACCTCGCCGATCCCGGGCGTGGGGATCACGTCGGGCGCGACGCAGTTGACCCGGATCATGCGCTCCCCGAGCTCGAGGGCGAGCGTCTGCGTCAGGTTCGCGACCGCGGCCTTCATCGCGCTGTACACCGCGAATCCCGGAGCGGCCCGGTGCGCCTCGATCGACGTGATGTTCACGACGGATCCGCCCGCCTGCGGCATGTGCGGCACCGCGGCGCGGACGAAGTTGGTCACGCTGGTGAAGTTCTCACGGATCAGCGCGTCCTGGCCCTTGTCGTTGACGTCGACGAACGGCGAGAAGAAGCCGCCGCCGGCGTTGTTCACGACCACGTCGACCCGGCCGAGCCGCTCCGCCACCGTGTCGACCCAGGTGCGAACCGCGTCGCCGTCGCGCACGTCGAGGAGCCCGGCGATCGCCTCCACACCGTTCGCCTCGATCTCGCCGACGCACGCCTCGAGGTTCGCCTCGTCGCGGTCGCAGACCGCGACGTCGGCACCGAAGGACGCCAGCGCCACTGCGCTCGCGCGCCCGATCCCGACCGCGGCGCCGGTGACGATCGCCGCGGTGCCGTCGAGGCGGACGGCGTCGGGCCGGAGCGTCACGGCCGCCGACGTTACGCCACCGTATGCTCGGTCGGTTCGACCGACCGGGGAGGTCGCATGGGGTATTCCGTCGCCGGCAAGCACGTCCTGATCACCGGGGCGTCCACGGGCATCGGGGAGGCGCTGGCGCTCGGCTTCGCCGAGGCCGGTGCGGTGGTCGGGATCTGCGCGCGCCGCGAAGCCGAGCTGGCCGACGTGCTCGCGCGGGTGCGGGAGCACTCGCCCGAGTCGCGCATGTGGACCATCGACCTCGGCGACCTCGACGCGCTCGAGACGTTCGCGGCCGAGGTGAGCCTGGAGCTCGGCGGCCTCGACGTGCTCGTGAACAACGCGGGGATCCCGAAGCGGCGCAACGTCATGGCCCTCGACCCGGAGACGGTCGAGTCGGTGATGGCGTTGAACTACTTCTCGCCCGTCCGCCTGATGCTGGCGTTCCTGCCGGAGCTGATCGAGCGGTCGGGCCGCATCGTCAACATCTCGTCGGTGGCGGCCCGTCTCGGCCCACCCGGCGAGGCCGCCTACACGGCCTCCAAGGCGGCCCTGACCGGCTTCTCCGAGTCGATGCAGGTGGACCTGGGCATCGCCGGCCACGACGTCCGGGTGCACGTCGTGAACCCCGGGGTGATCGACACCCGGCTGTTCCAGCTGCCCGACAACGACCCGTCACTGGCGCCCATCGAGGCGCTCCCGGCGTCGGCGATGGTGGAGCCGGTCCTCACCGCGCTCGACGCCGGCACGTTCGAGATCTACGTGCCGGGGTGGTTCGCGGACATCGTGGGCGGGCGGTTCCCCGACACGGGGGCATTCCTGGCCGGGTCGATCGCCTGGGCGCGCGAGCAGCTGACTCCCGCCGACTGACCGCCACCCTGGGTCGGCGCGTCAGTCGAAGAGGTCGGGCTGCTCGGCCGTGATGACGTCCCACAGGGGCTGGAACGAGAACCAGCCGGCGGCGTGCGAGCCCACCTGCCGGGCCGTGGCCTCGGCGCATTCGGCGTCGATCAGCACCGGGGTGCCCGCCGCCTCGGCGAGGAGCTGCGCCTGACAGGTGCGCTCCATGGTGATGAACCACCACGCCGCCTCCTCGACCGAACGGCCGACGGTGAGCAGCCCGTGGTTGCGCAGGATGACGGCCTTCGCCTCACCCAACGCCGCGCCGATGCGCTTGCCCTCCTCGATGTCGAGGACGACCCCGGTGAAGTCGTCGAACAGGGCGTGGTCGCCGTAGAACGCGCACGAGTCCTGCGTGATGGGATCGAGCAGGCGACCCAGCGCGGACCAGGACTTGCCGTAGATCGAGTGCGAGTGCGCCGCCGCGACGACGTCGGGACGGGCGGCGTGCACCTGCGAGTGGATCGCGAAGGCCGCCTGGTTGACGGAGGCGGTCCCCTCCACGACGTCGCCCTGGTGGTTGACGAGGATCAGGTCCGAGACCCGCATCTGCTTGAAGGAGCGACCGAACGGGTTGACCCAGAAATGGTCGAGGTGCTCCGGGTCGCGTGCGGTGATGTGGCCCGCCACGCCCTCGTCGAAGCCGAACTTGCCGAACAGGCGGAACGCCGCTGCGAGCTGCTGCTTGCGGTGGAGGCGCTCGTCGGAGATCGTCCGGCCGGTGCCCGCCTGCGGGAACTTCACGTCGGTTGCAGCCATGCGTCCGATACTACGTCCGGGTCGGCGAGACGGGACGCGGTGCGCGCCCGCCCGGCGGATGCCGTTCCGGCTGCCGGCACCATCCATGGCACCGACAGCCGGCCGACATCACGTCGGGGTGACCGCGTTGGAGACTGCGGCCGGACCGCTGCCACGAGCGTTCGTGGCCACGACCCGGAACACGTAGCTCGCGCCGGAGGTGAGCCCGGTCACCAGCCGGGTCGTGGTCGTGCCGCTCACCGTGATCGGCGACTGCGCGACCCCGTTCTTCACCGGCGTCACGGTGTAGCCCGTGAGCGCCGACCCGTTGTTCGTCGACGCCGACCACGTCACCGTGGCCTGACCCGGCGCCGCCCGTCGCCGTGACGAGCGGCGGTGCCGTCGGCGTCCCGACGATGATCGGAGCGGTCTGCGTCGCCGGACCCGTCCCTCGGGCGTTGACCGCAGCGACGGCGAACGTGTAGGTCGCCCCGTTGGTCAGACCCGTCATCGACTTCGTGGTCCCCGTACCCGCGATGAGCTGCGGGGCCTGGGCGACGCCGTCCTTGATCGTCGTGATCTGGTAGCCCGTGATGGCCGATCCGTTGGTGTTCGGAGCGGTCCACGACAGTGCGGCGATGCCGTTGCCCGGCGTGGCCGAGGCCGTCGGCGGCGCGGCGGCCGTGCCGACCACGACCGAGGCCGACGACGGCGACTGACCGCCGAGACCGTAGGAGTTCGCCGCGGTGACCCGGAACGTGTACGTCGCTCCGTTCGTCAGCGACCCGACGGTCGCGGTGGTGCTGGACGCCGGGGCGAGCAGCGCGGTCTGCGCCGTGGTCCCGATGTACGGCGTGATGACGTAGGCCGAGAGCGGTGCCCCGTTGGCGGCGGGCGCCGCCCAGGTGACCGTGGCCTGGCCGTTGCCCTGCACCACCGAGGACGGTGCCAGCGGCGTGCCCGGCACACCCACCACGATGCTCGGCGACGCGCTCGACGGCGCCGAGGTCCCGAGGACGTGTGACGTGACGACCGTGCACGTGTACGCCTTGCCGTTGGTGATGCTCGACACCGTGATCGGCGAGCTCGCGCCCGACGCGGTGCCGGTGACCCCACCGTTCGACGAGGTGCAGGTGGCCTGGAAGGTCACGTTCGGCTCCCCGCCGTTGGATCCCGGCGTGAAGCTGACCGTCGCGGCGCCGTTGCCCGGCGCAGCCGTGACCGCCGTCGCGGGCGACGGCGGTGCCGACGGACGGACGACGTTCGAGATGCGCCGACGTCGCGCCCTGACCCTGGGCGTTGATGGCCGCCGCGACGCAGTAGTACAGCGCGCCGTTGGTCAGGCCGGTCACCGTGGTCGGTCGGTGCCGCCGAGCGCGTCGGACCCACGTCCCGGTCGGCGAGACGCACAGGCACCACGTACACGACGATCGGGCTGCCGCCGTCGACCGCCGGCGGCGTGAGGTGACCGTGACCGTCCCGTTCCCGGGCGTGGCGACGAGGTTCGTCGGTGCGCCGGGCGCCTCGAGGTTCGGGTTGACGGTGACCGACGTGCTGGCGGGAGCGCTCGTGCTGAAGCCGTCACTCACCACCAGGCTGAAGGTCAACGTCTGCGGGCCCTGGGCCTGGGTCACGGCCGGAGCCGTGAAGGTCGGCGACTGCGCCGTGGCGCTGGAGAGCGTCACGGACGGACCGCCGGTCTGGGCCCACTGGTAGGTCAGCGCGCCGGTCGACGGCGTGCTGGACGCGCTGCCGTCGAGCGTGACGACCGTGTCCCGCTGGACCGACTGGTTGCCACCCGCGTCGGCGACGGCACGACCCCACGGGTCGTTGACGACCGTCATCGTGTCGTAGCTGGCGGCGAGACCGTTGCGGGTCGTGAGCTCGAAGACCATGACCTGCGACGGGTCACCGAAGTTCAGGTGCGGAGCCGTGATGCTCGCCGTCGCACTGAGCGCCGAGTTGATCGTCACGGGCGGGCCCGAGATCTGCGCCCACGAGTAGGTGAGCGGCCGGTTCCCCGTCGTCGGTCGAGCCGGAGCCGTCGAGCGACGCCACCTGACCCGGGTTCACGAGCCGGTCGTTGCCGGCGTTGGCGCCGGGACGGCTGGTGGTGATGCTGATCGGCGGCGTCGTCGCCACTCCGGGCAACGACATGCCGTCGTCCACGGTCAGCCGCATGTAGACCGTGTACGGAGCCGTGGACGGTGCGGTCCACGTGGTGCTGATGGCGTTCGGGGTCGAGAAGGTGCCCCGTGACGGGTCACCCGACGGCACCGGCACGCCGGCGGCGTCCACCTGCTCCCAGGCGTAGGTGTGCGGCTGGGCCGGGTTGGTGTCCGAGTCCGTCGACCCGGTGCCGCTCAGCGCGAGGACACTCGGACCGGCCGGCGTGCTCGCCAGCACCTTGTCCGGGCACGGCGCTGATCACCGCGACCGGCGCATGGTTGACCGCCAGATCGAGGATCGGGAAGTCCCTCGTCGTGGAGCCGCCCTGGGCGTCGGTGACGACGACCCGGAGACCACACCGGTTCGGGTTGTTCGCACCGAGCGTCGGTGCGGTGAACTCGCCTTGCCCGGCGACGACGCGGGTCGTTGGTGATGGTGATGCCCCGGCACGAGCCGCCCGGGTACCCACTGTCGTTGTTGCCGGCGAGCAGGCAGCCGAGGGACTCACCGAGACCACCACACGGCCGACCGGACCACGCGTAGGTCAGCGCGCCCCCGTCGGCGTCGGTGGAGGGAGCCGACACGGTGATCGAGTCGCCCACGTAGATCTTCGTGGGGTTGATCACCGAGCCGTCGATGCCGGCAGTGATCTGCATCGTCGACGGGACCGCCGGGTTGGTGTTGGTCAGCGCCACCGTGAGGTTGTTCGACTGCACCGAGGCGCCGAAGCCGTCCGTCACGTTGAGACGGAAGAACAGCGACGCACCGGACACGCTGAACGCAGGTGCCGTGAACGTGGCGCTGCGCGGGGTGCCCGACGACCGGCGTGAGGGTCACGCTGGCCACCGGGCAGGAGCCCCCGCACGACGTGGTGTCCGTGGCGCTGGCGGTCTGGATCCACTGGTAGGTGTACCCGGACGCCGGGTCGCCGTCGGCGTCGTTCGCGGGCGCCGCGACCGTGACGGTGACGGTGCCACCGACGGTCTTGGTGCCCGACGAGCTCGGCGTGGCCGAGCGTCGGCGCACGGTTGGCGTTGATCTGCACGGTCGTGAACGCCGGGGCGCTGACGAGACCGTACGGGGTGTCGGTGACGACCAGCTGGAACTTCAGCGTGGTCGACGCCGCGAAGTGCGGGGCCACGAACGTCGGGCTCGTGGCCGTGCTGCTGGACAGGGTGACCAGCGTCGGGTCACCGACCGACAGCGGCGCGTTGGTCGACGGGTCGACCTGGGTCCACTGCCGCGTGATCGTGTCGCCGTCGATGTCGGACGACGCCGTGCTGTTCAGGGTCACCGTGGCGTTGGCGGCCTTGTTCGTCTGGGCCGCGCCCGCGTCGGCGACCGGCGCGGTGCTCTCGATGAGGTGGATGACCACCACGTCCGGGTCGCTGAGCAGGCCCGGACCGTCGGTCACGAAGAGCCGGAAGTAGAGGTCCTTCGGGAACGTCGACGGCACCGGTGCGGTGAACGTCGGCTTCTGGGCCGTCGAGCTCGACGAGCGTCACCTGCGAGCGGGTCACCCGGGCAGGATCGGGCTGCCACCCGAGTCCGTCTGGACCCACTGGTAGGAGAGCGCCGTGCCCTCGGGGTCGGACGAGGCCGAGCCGTCGAGCGTGACCACCTTGCCGCGACCAGGGGTCTGGTCGGGACCGGCGTTGGCGATCGGGCGCTGGTTGCTGCCGACGCTGACGAGCACGTAGGAGGGCGTGCTCACGGCGCCGAACTGGTCGGTGACGACCAGCGAGAACCGCAGCGTGGAGCCGAACGGGGTGTTCGGTGCCGTGAACGTGGGCTTCTGCGCCGTAGCGGTCGACGAGCGTCACGGTCGGCGTGATCGGGATGACCCGCGCCGTCGACCTGGGTCCACGCGTAGGTGATGGTGTGGTTCTCAGGGTCGCTCGAACCTGAGCCGTCGAGCGTGACGCCGGTGTTCGGAGCGATGCCGGTCTGGTTCGGACCTGCGTTCGCGACCGGCACGCCGTTCGCGTTCACCGAGATGTCCACGGTGTCGGGCGTGCTGGCGCGCACCGAGCGAGTCGGTGACGACGAGCTGGAAGTGCAGCGTCGACGGGCCGGTCGCCGGAGCGGGAACGTCGGGCTTCTGCGTCGTGGCGCCGGTCAGGGTCACCTGGTCGGGACCGGACGTGAGCGGGTCGACCCGCGCCGTCGACCTGGGTCCACGCGTAGGTGATCGTCTGGAGCTCGGGGTCCGAGGAGCCGGAGCCGTCGAGCGTCACCGTGGCGCCCGCCGCGATGCCCGCCCTGGTCCGGACCCGCGTTCGCGGTCGGGGCGGCGTTGCCCCCGACGGTGATGTCGACGGTGTCCGGCGCGCCGGCCAGACCGAAGTTGTCGGTGACGACGAGCTTGAAGTGCAGGGTGCCACCGGCCGTCGGCGCGGTGAACGTCGGCTTCTGGGCCGTGGCGCTCGAGAGCGTCACGAAGTCAGGGCCGGACGTGACCGGGTCACCAGATCGCCGTCGACCTGGGACCAGGCGTAGGTGACCGGCTTCCCCTCGGGGTCCGTCGATGCGGAGCCGTCGAGCGTCACGGTGGTGCCGGCGACGATCCCGGACTGGTCGGGACCGGCGTTCGAGGTCGGCGCGCCGTTCGCGTTCACGGAGATGTCGACGGTGTCCGGCGTGCTGACCGCGCCGAACTGGTCGGTCACGACGAGCTTGAAGTGCAGGGTGGACGGGCCGGTGCCGGGGGCCGTGAAGGTCGGCATCGGGGTGGTGGCGCCCGAGAGCGTCACCGCGTCGGGACCGGTCGTGACCGGCGTCACCAGATCGCCGTCGACCTGGGTCCACGCGTAGGTGATCGTCTGGTCCTCGGGGTCCGTCGAATCCGGAGCCGTCGAGCGTGACCGTGGCCCCCGCCGCGATCCCGCTCTGGTCCGGCCCGGCATCGGCGATCGGGCGCCGGGTTGGATCCCGGCGCGATGTCCATGTCCTTCGTGGCCGAGCTGGTCGTGGTGCCGTCGCTGACCGTCAGCTTGAAGTGCACGGTGCCCGGAACCGCCGGCGCGTCGAAGGTCGGCGTCAGCGTGGTCGGGTTGTTGAGCGTGACGTGGAGCGGGTCCGCGCCGGGCAACGGGTTGCCCGAGCCGTCGACCTGCGTCCACAGGTAGGTGAGGGTCTGCGCGGGGTTCGTGTCCGCGTCGGTCGCGGTGCCGCTGATCGCCACGCCCGGCGTGCCCACGGTCGGCGAAGGTCGGTCCGCCGTTCGCGGTGACCACCGGTGCGGTGTTCGTGAGCTTGTTGATCGTGAACGTTGATCGTCGGCCGACGCACCGCCGCCCACGTCGGTCACGGTCAGGCGCATGAAGATCGTGCCGGTCCCGGTCGGGATCGTCACCACCGGCTGCGCCAGCGACGACGTCGCGGTCGAGCCGCCGAAGATGCAGTTCGACGAGCAGTGCGTGTTCCCGCCGGACGTCGTCACGTGGCGCCACGCGTAGGTGAACGTCGTGCCGCCGTCCGGGTCGGTGGTCAGGAGGGTCCCGGCCGGGTTCATCGTCCCGTCGAGGGTGACCGACTGGCCGATGTACAGGCGGTTGGCGGTGGAGTCGTTCGTGGTGCTGTTGGTCGGCGCGGTCCCGGTGCCCCGGACCGCGAACTGCGCGGTCGGCAGCGGAGTTGGTGATCGCGTAGGTCTGGTTGGACGACTGCGCGGTGGCGCCGAAGCCGTCACCCACGTTCATCCGGAAGAAGAGCGACGCACCGGAGGTGAGGAACGCCGGCGTCGTGAACGTGGCGGTGCGGCCACCGTTGCTCGGCGTCAGCGTGACGTTGGCGACCGGGCACGACGGCGCGCACGGCGTCGTCGCCGTGGAGCTGGCGGTCTGGATCCACTGGTAGGTGAAGCCGGCCGCCGGGTCGCCGTCGGCGTCGTTCGCCGAGGCCGCGACGGTGAGCGTTGCCCGTCGAGCCGACCGGGCGGGAGCCCGAGGCCGGGGTGATCGTCACGGAGCCCACGCGTCGGCGCGCGGTTGGCGTTGATCTGGACCGTCGTGAAGGCCGGGTTGCTCGGGAGCCCACCCGGGTCCGTGACGACCAGCTGGAACTTGAGCGTGGTCGACGCCGCGAAGTGCGGGGCGACGAACGTCGGGCTCTGGGCGGTGGCGCTGGAGAGGGAGACCAGGTTCGGGTCACCCAGGGTCAGCGGGACGTTCGTGGTCGGGTCGACCTGGGTCCACGCGTAGGTGAAGGTGGTGTCGCCCACGTCCGGGTCGGTGCCCGAGCCGGACAGCGTCACCGTCGCGTTGGTGGCCTTGTTGGTCTGGTTCGCACCGGCGTTCGCCGTCGGTGCCTGGTTCGGCACGACCGTGATGTCGACCGTGTCGGCGGGGCTCACCAGGGAGTGGTTGTCCGACACGACGAGCGAGAAGTGCAGCACCTGCGTCGACGCGACGGTCGGAGTGGTGAACGTCGGATGCGATGTCGTGGCGCCGCTCAGGGTGACGAACAGCGGGTCACCCGAGTCGAGCGGTGCGCCCAGGCCGTCGACCTGCGTCCAGGCGTAGGTGATCGGGTCGTTGTCGGGGTCGCTCGAGCCCGAGCCGTCGAGGGTCACGGCCTGGCCGCGGCCCTTCGTCTGGTCGGGGCCGGCGTTCGCGACCGGCGGCGAGCTGCCGATCACGTTCACGGTGACGGTGCCGGTCGTCGTGAGGTAGCCGTCGCTCACCGCGACCTTGAAGTGCAGGGTCGTCGGGTTCGCCGGCGCGGTGAACGTCGGGTTCGCGGCGGTCTGGCTGGAGAGGGTGACGGTGCTCGGGTCGAGCAGCGGCAGCGGGTCGCCGTTGCCGTCGACCTGGCTCCACGCGTACGTGATGGTCTGGTTGGCGCTCGGCGCGCTGTTGTCGGCGTCGGTCGCGGTGCCGTTGAGGGTCACCAGCTGGCCGATCTTCGGGTTGAGCGTCTGCGAGTTGCCGGCGGTGATCACCGGCGGCGCGTCGGCGAGCACGGTGACCGTGACGGTTCCGGTCGAGGTCGCGCCGAGCGAGTCGGTGGCGACCACGCTGAAGTAGAGCGTGCCGGGACCCTGCGGGGCCACGAAGCCCGACGTCGCCGCGGTCGGCGTCGTGAGGGTCACGTGCAGCGGGTCGCCCGAGTCGAGCGGGGCGCCGTGGAGATCGGTCTGGCGTCCACGCGTACGTGATCGGCGTGTCGCCCTCGGGGTCGGTCGCGGCCCCGTTCATGGAGACGGTGGCGTGGGTCTTGACGTTGCTGATCGTCTGGCTGGCGCCGGCGGTGATCACCGGGCCGTTGTTCGCGTTCACGTGGACGTTGACGGTGTCCGAGCCGGTGTCGTAGCCGTCGTCGACGCGGAGGCGGAACGTCAGGTCGAGCGGACCGTTGCGGGGGGCGACGAAGCGCTGGTTCGGCATGAACGGGTCGGCCGCGTCGATCGGGTTCAGCGTGACCGGCGGCCCCGCGACCTGGTCCCACTGGTACGAGAGGATCTGGCCGGTGTCGGGATCGGTGGCGCTGCCCATGCAGGGTCACGGTCGAGCCGCCGTTGGTGGTGATGTCGGTCCCGGCGTCGACGACCGGCGCGACGTTGCCGCCGACGTCGTAGGTGACGGTCTTGGCGGTGACGCCGCCGTTGGCGTCGGTCGCGGTGACGGTGAAGGTCTTCTGGCCGGGCGTCGAGAAGTCGAGCTGCGAGCCGTTCGGCGCGGTCGCGACGCACGACGACGAGCGCGTAGACGGTCTCGGTGCACGCGTAGTCGGCGAAGACCTGCGCGTCGGGGAGGTACTTGTCGCCGTTGCCGGGAGCGTTGAGGTCCACGAGCGGGTTCGTGTTCGGGGTGATCGTCGTGGACGAGAGGTTCGGCTGCGTGCCGAAGCGGCTCACCGTTGCCGTTCGCGAACGTGCCGTAGTTCGGCGCGCACGAGGTGGGCACGCTGCCCAGGCTGATGGTGGCGGTGAGGCCGAAGCCCGCGTCGGCGAACGGCGGCGTGGGGTTCGCGCTGGTGAGGGTGCCGGCGACCTTCGAGTTGATCTTCGTGCCGGGGGCGCCGGTCGCGGTCACCGTGGTGACGATGTTCGGCGGCGCTGACGATGCTGCCGCCGGGGAAGGGGCCGGGCAGCGACATCTGGATGTCGGTCGCGGTGTGGGTGAGGGTGACGCCACCGGGGATGGGGCCGGGCGTCGCGGTCGGCGTTCGCCTTGTAGGAGCCCGGGCCGTCGAGGACGGCGTCGGTGATCGTGAACCCACCGGTGAGCCGGGTCTTGGTGACGATGTTGCTCAGGTTCTGGATCGTCTGACCGCTGAGGTCCGTCGGGACCTCGGTGTCGCCACCGGCCTGGACGAGCTGGAACGAGCCGCCCTGCTCGATGTACTTCGGCGCGGTCATGGTCGACGCTGATGGTCTGGTCCGCGTCGACCGCACCGATGACCGGCGCGTTCGCGCGACAGCGCATCTTCGTGTCGGTGCTCGCGGTGGTCGGCGGCAGCCGGTCGGCCGCTGCCGCCGGGCCCTCCGCCAGTGCGACGAATCCTGCCGTCGACACGGCGATGACCGTGAACACGCTCCAGAGCTTGCGAAGCCGCATGCTGCAAATCCCCCCTCGTTGGCCCCGAAGGGCCACCAACCCAGATGCGCACGCCCGCGAAGACAGCCGACGCTGGCGGCGCAACGGCGAATCTGACATGATCCGGACGGGTTCGGGGCCGCTCGGGCGACCAAAGGCGTTGATTGACCTCAACGCCGCGGACGCACGGCCGGCCCGGAGGGGGGAGCGCAAGCGTGCTGGTCTCGGGCAGCCTCCGGAACGTTCGGAGGAACAAGTTGGTCATCGCGGTCGCCATCGGCGCCGCCGTGGTCACGGCGCTCGTCTACGGCATCCCGCCCCTCCCCTTCGCCTATCCGCTCGCCGGCGCGGCCTCCTTCACCTCGGCGGCCACGAGCATCGCCGCGCTCGCGGTCGGCGTGCTCTTCGCGATCCGCCGCCAGTGGACCGGGCGGCGCACCGACGGGCTGCTGGCCATCCTGTTCGGGGTGATCGCGCTGCTCGAGGGCGTCCTGCCCGTCGTCGCCGAACCGGTCCACGGCACCGCCGATCTGGCCTTCTGGGCCCGCATCGTCGGTCGCACCTGCGTCGGGCTCGGGCTGTGCGTGACGGCCTGGCTCCCCGAGCGCTCGGCACCGCGCCGCCGCGGCACCGTCGCCGTGCTCGTCGCCACGTCCGTCGGCGATCGCCGGGCTGGTCATCCTGTGCACGTCCGGACTCATCGCGCACCTTCCCGGCGTCGTCGACGAACGGACGCATCCCGGCAACGCCCTGGCCCAGCAGTCGGGCATCCTGACGTTCCGCCTCGTCGGCACGGCGCTCCTGCTGGCCGCCGCGATCGGGTTCGTCCGCAAGGGCGCGCTGCTGCACGACCGGGTCTTCGACTGGCTGGCCAGCGGCGTCGTCCTGATGGCCGCCGCCCGCTTCCACGACTTCCTGTTCCCGTCGATGCACGCCGACTGGCTGACGACCGGCGACCTGTTCCGGATGGTCGGGTGCTGGGTCGTCATCGCCGGCGCGATGTTCGAGGTGACGAAGCAGTGGCGGGAGCGCCGTGCGAGGCGCGGCGCCGGGAACGGCGGGCGCTGGCCGCCGAGCTGCACGACGGGCTGGCCCAGGAGCTGGCCTATCTGACCACCCAGAGCGCCCTGGCGGAGATGGATCCCGCCGACCCCGAGCGCATCGCGCGGATCCGGGCCGGCGCCGAGCGGGCACTCTCGGAGACCCGCCTCCGGATCGACCAGTACACCGACCGGGCCCCGGTCCCCCTCGATCGCGTCCTCGACCGGCTCGGCCGGGACCTCCAGGACCGTTCGTCCTGCCCGATCGTGCTGGATCTCGAGCCCGTCGGCGTCGATGCCCGCACCGCCCACGAGCTCGGTCGCGTGACCCAGGAGGCCGTCGCGAATGCGGTCCGGCACGCCGATGCGCGCCAGATCGCCGTCCACCTCCACTCCGATGCCGGGCTGCTCCAGCTCAGCGTCGTCGACGACGGTCGCGGGCTCGAACCCTCGACCACAGGTCGAGGGTTCGGCCTCATGTCGATGCGGGAGCGGGCGGAACGCCTCGGCGGTCGGTGCTCGATCGTCTCGGCGCCCCACGGGGGCACGATCGTCGCGGTGGAGATCCCCCACCGATGACCGTCACCGACGCCCCGCCGACGTGCACCACGGTGGTCCTCGCCGACGACCACGCACCGATGCGCGAGACGGTGGCCGAGGTCCTCAGCGGGGCGGGGTTCAAGGTCGTGGGTCAGGCCGGCGACGCCGCCGGCGCCGTCGCGCTGGTCCGCCAGCGCCGACCCCACGTCTGCGTGCTCGACGTGAACATGCCGGGCGGCGGCATCGCGGCCGCGGCGTCGATCGCCAAGTCGTGCCCGGACACGTCGGTCGTGATGCTGACCGTCCACGTCGACGACGACCACCTGTTCGACGCGCTGCGGGTCGGCGCACGGGGCTACCTCGTGAAGGGCACCGCGCCCGTCCGACATGGTGGCGGCGTTGCGCAACCTCCTGGAGGGCGAGCCCGCCCTCTCCCCCGGGCTGGCGATGCGGCTCATGGACCACGTCCGCGGCGGCGGGAGCCGCAGAGTGCACGTCCCCGGGCGCGGCGTCGTGGAGCTGTCCACCCGCGAGGCCGAGGTGCTCGACCTGCTCCGCCAGGGTCTCTCGACCAGCCTCATCGCGCAGCGGCTCTTCGTCTCCGCGGTGACGGTCCGCAGCCACGTCGCCGCGATCCTCCGCAAGCTCGACGCACCCGACCGCGCCGCGGCGATCAGGATGTTCGAGGACTGATCCCACCGCGGGGCGCTGCGCCCGGCCGAGCACGAGCGACGAGCGACGAGCGTTCAGCCCGCCTGCTGCTTGACCGCGTCGGCGGCGGCAGCCGCGCCCTCGGGGTCCAGGTACCGCCAATCCCTCAACCTCAAGTCGAGGTCGAGGTCATAGACCCGGGGTTGGCCGGTGGGGATGTCGAGGGCAACGACCTCCTCCGGCGTGAGCCCCTCGAGGTGCATGGCCAGCGCACGGAGCGAGTTGCCGTGCGCGGCGACGAGCACGACGCGCCCGACCACCAGGTCCGGCACGATGCCGTCGTACCAGTACGGCAGCATCCGCCCCACCACGTCCGCCAGGCACTCGGACCTCGGGATCACGTCCCTCGGGAGATCCGCGTAGCGCTCGTCGATGGAGGGGTCGTCGTCGAGGGGCTCGGGCGGCACGTCGTAGGACCGCCGCCAGATCTTGACCTGGTCGAGGCCGAACTCCTCGGCCGTCTCCTTCTTGTTCTTGCCCTGGAGCGCGCCGTAGTGCCGCTCGTTGAGCCGCCAGGACCGCCGCACCGGGACCCAGGACCGCCCGCACTCGGCCAGCGAGAGCTCCGCGGTCCGGATCGCCCGACGCTGGAGCGACGTGTGCACGACCTCGGGCAGCAGCCCGGCGTCGCGGAGCAGCTCCCCGCCCCGCACCGCCTCGGCCTCGCCCTGTGCGGTGAGGCCGACGTCGACCCAACCGGTGAACAGACCCAACGAGTTCCACTCGCTCTGGCCGTGCCGGAGCAGGATCAGCGTCGCCATCGCCGGAGCGTACGCAACCGGGCGGCGACCGCCCCCAATTTCGGCGCCGCTACTCGGGCGCGGGCAGACCGATCGTCTTGGTCTCGAGGTACTCCTCGAAGCCCGGGATGCCGTGCTCGCGGCCGAGGCCCGACTGCTTGTACCCGCCGAACGGCGAGTCGGGGCCGAACCACTGGCCACCGTTCACCGACACCGTGCCGGCCCGGATGCGCTTGGCGATGCCGTAGCGCGCGCTCGAGGTCGGTGCCGTTCACCGCACCCGACAGGCCGTACCGCGAGTTGTTGGCGATGCGCACCGCGTCGTCGTCGTCCTCGTACGGGATGACGGCGAGCACCGGACCGAAGATCTCCTCCTGGGCGATCGTGGAGTCGGGGTCCACGTCGACGAAGAGGGTCGGCTGGACGTAGTACCCCTTGTCGAACTGCTCGGCCCGCCCGCCACCGACGACGAGCCGGGCGCCCTCGGCCTTGCCCTGCTCGATGAGGCCCAGCACCCGCTCCCGCTGGCGGGCGTTGATGAGCGGACCCTGCAGGTTCTCCGGGTCGGTGGGATCGCCGTACTTCCAGCTCTCGAACGCGGCCCGGAGGAGCTCGACGCCCTCGTCGTAGCGCGAGCGCGGCAGGAGCATCCGCGTCGTGATGGCACACCCCTGCCCGCCGTGCATGCAGACCATCGCACCGCTGCCGCACTGCGCGGCGAGGTCGGCGTCGTCGAGGATGATGTTCGCCGACTTGCCGCCGAGCTCCAGGAACACCCGCTTCAGGCTCTCGGCGCCGTTGGCCATGATCCGCTTGCCCACCGCGGTCGATCCGGTGAACGAGATCATGTCCACCCGGGGGTCGGCCGTGAGCATCTCGCCGGCGGTCGCGGGGTCACCGGACGTGACCACGTTGAACACTCCGGGCGGAATGTCGGTGTACTCGGCCGCGACCTTGCCGATGAACGTCGCGCTCCACGGCGTGTCCGGGGCGGGCTTCAGGATGACCGAGTTCCCGGCCGCCAGCGCCGGGACGATCTTCGACAGGTTGAGCATGAACGGGAAGTTCCACGGCGTGATGGCGCCCACGACGCCGATCGGCTCCCGCAGGACCCGACGGCCGCTGCGCATGCCGAAGAACTCGTGGACGGGCAGGTCGTAGGACCACTCGACCCGGTCGATGCACTCGATGTCCCATTCCATGTCGTCGATGCAGCTGTCCATCTGCACCGCGTAGGTGAGCATGATGGGCGCCCCGACCTCGGCGACGATCTGCGGCCGGAGCGTCTCCCGCTCCTTGTTCAGCGCCTCGTGGAGCTGACGCAGGCAGCGCTTGCGGAACTCGGCGTCGGTGGCCCACTCGGTCTCGTCGAAGGCCCGCCGGGCGGCGGTGATCGCACGCTCCACGTCCTCGGCGCCTGCGTCCGCAACCTGGCCGATCACCGCTTCGGTGGCCGGGTTGATGTTGTCGTACGTGGCTCCGGACGCCGCGTCCGTCAGCTCGCCGTCGATCAGCATCCGGTGCTCGCCGGTGACCGTCATCCGTTCTCCTCCACTGCTCGTCCGCTCGGGGCAACCTACCCCTGCGCATGATGGGACGCGCCCGAGCTGTGCCGCCGCTTCGCTGCGGCGCGTGCGATGGTCCGAGGCGGGCGCGGACCGCCCGTAACCTGGTCGCCGATGCGCGTCGCCGCCGTGGACCTGGGATCCAACTCGTTCCACCTGGTCATCGCCGACGTCCACCCCGACGGGAGCTTCACCCCGGTCTCCGGCGAGAAGGAGATGCTGCGGCTCGGCGACGTCGTGAGCCGCGAGGGAATGGTCACGCCGGAGGCCGCCGACGCCGCCGTCGCGACGATGCGCCGCTTCCGGTTGATGGCCGAGGCGGCCGGCGCCACCGAGATCTACGCCTGTGCCACCAGCGCACTGCGCACCGCGAGCAACGGCGACGAGGTGCTCGACCGGATCGCGACCGAGGCGGGGGTCGACGCCGACGTGATCGACGGGCTGGAGGAGGCGCGGCTGATCTTCACCGCGATCCGCGCCGCGGTGACGATCGACCCCGCGCCCGCGGTCTGCTTCGACCTCGGCGGCGGCAGCCTCGAGATCATGGTCGGCGACGTCTCGGGGCTCGAGTGGGCCGCGAGCGAGCGGCTCGGCGTCGCCCGACTCACCGCGGAGTTCGTGCGCTCCGATCCGATCGAGAAGGCCGACCGCCGCCGCCTGCGCAAGCACATCCTCGACGTGCTCGGCCCCCGTGCCGTCGACGTCGCCGCGCTCGAGCCGAAGATGGCGATCGGCAGCAGCGGCACCATCGAGGACCTCGGTCACATGATCGCGGCCCGCCGCGACGAGACGATGCCGCGCACGCTCCACCACCTCACGTTCTCCCGCACCGAGCTCGACGCGTTGCAGTCGGACCTCGTGGAGTCCACGAGCGCGCAGCGGCGCAAGATGGAGGGCCTCGACACCAAGCGGGTCGACCTCATCGTCGCCGGCGTCGAGCTCATGAGCCTGGCCATGGAGCTCTTCGAGGTCGACGAGCTCACCGTGAGCGAGTGGGCGCTCCGGGAGGGCATGGTGCTCGACGCGGTCGGCCGGCACGACCCCGCCGACTGGTCCGACGATCCGTTCGCGATCCGGCGCGCGTCGGTGCAGGCCCTCGCGCGTCGCTGCTCGTGGCCGGAGGCGCACTCGCGCCACGTGACGATGCTCGCGCTCGCGCTCTTCGACCAGCTGCGCGAGTTGCACGGGCTGTCGGACGACGACCGCGAGCTGCTCGAGTACGCGAGCCTTCTCCACGACATCGGCGAGCACGTCGCGCACGAGGGGCACGACCGCCACGCGGCGTACCTCGTGAACCACGGTCGGCTGCGCGGTCTCACGCCGGCCGCGATCACCGAGTTGAGCGCGCTCGTCCGCTGGCACCGTCGCGGCGACCCGAAGTCCCACGACGATCTCGTCGGCGAGCTCGACGGCGAGCAGCGTGACCGCGTCCGTCGCCTCGACGCGCTGCTCCGGATCGCCGACGGCCTCGACCGCGGCCGCAAGCAGATCGTCACCGACGTCCAGGTGCGCGTGGGTCCGGAGCTCGTCCTCCTCCACGTGCGGGCGCAGGGTGACCCCGAGCTCGAGCTCTGGGGCGCCCGCCGCAAGCGCGACCTCTTCGAGCGCGTCTTCGACCGCGAGCTCGAGCTCACGGCCCACCCCGCTGGCGGTTGATCGGGGCTACTCGCCCGTCGCGGTGCGGTGCAGGATGCGGGCGGTCGTCTCCACGACCTCGGCGCGCGACGTGCCGTAGGCCTCGAGGTCGACATGGAACGCCGCCATGCGCTCGAGCATCGACACCATCGCGGCCGCGGCCGCGTAGGGCGCGACACCCGGTTCCCCGCGTGCCGAGACCTTCGCCGCGATCCCCTCGGTGAGCGGACGCAGCGCTTCGTTGCGCACGGTCCGGAATCGGAGATCACCTTCCTGCGCAGCCAGGTTCCGGGTCCGCAGCACGGCGCGATGGTGATCCCAGTTCGAGATGAAGTCCTCCACGAGGCGGCGCACGACGTCGAGCCCCTCCGGGCCCGACCACGACCGCGCCACGAGCGCGCTCAGCGAGCTGGTCTCCTCCCCGACCGCGACCGAGAGCGCGAGCACCGCCTCCTCGACGTCGTGGAAGTACTGGTAGAAGGTCGCCGGCGCCAGGTCGACGGCACGGGCGATGTCGACGACCCGCAGCTCCCGCAGCCCGTTGTCCTCGAGCAGGCGCGCGGTCGCGTCGAGCAGGCGTCGGCGCGTCTGGGTACCCCGCCGTCCGAGGGCCCGACCGTCGAGGGCGACGGCGGCCTCCGCCGGCTGAGGATCAACCATCCGTCGCGAAGTCGACGAAGGCGACGCGCTCGCTCGCCGGGCGGAACACCGCGCGTACCCCCATGCCGATGCGCGCGTCCTCGGGCGCCACGGTCGGCAGCTGGGCGACGAAGCGGGCCCCGGCCTCGTCGAGGTCGACGAGGCCCACGACGAAGGGCACCTGCTCGTGGAAGGGCGGGATGCCGTTCTGGCGGACGACCGTGAACGAGTGCAGCGTCCCGTGACCCGACGCCGTCACCCATTCGAGGTCGGGGCTGCCGCAGTGCGGACACGCCATCCGCGGGTAATGGTGGTGCAGACCGCACGCGCGACACCGCTGCACTCGCAGCTCGCCGCGCACGGTGCCGGCGAAGTACTCCTCGGCCTCCGGCGAGATCCGCGGGATCAGGTACTTCGGCACGCCCTCCCCGCTCTCGGGCCCCGCTCACGCCTTCCCCGCTCACGCCGGCTCGGTCCCGAGCACCACGGTGCCCATCGTCGAGAGCCAGCCGCCACTGCCGTGCGCGACCGCGATCTCCGCGCCCTCCACCTGGCTGTCGCCCGCCTCGCCGCGCAGCTGGCGCGTCGCCTCGCACAGGAGGAAGAGGCCGCGCATGCCAGGGTGCGTCGCCGAGAGTCCGCCGCCATCGGTGTTGGTGGGCAGCGCGCCGCCGAGGCGGAGCGCGCCGGACGCCGCGAACTCGCCGCCCTCGCCCTTCGGCGCGAAGCCGAGGTCCTCGAGACAGACGAGCACGGTGTAGGTGAACGAGTCGTACATCTGGAACGTGTCGACGTCGGCCGCGGTGATCCCGGCCTCGGCGAACGCCTTGGGACCGGTGACCGCGCCGGCGGTGACCGTCAGGTCCGGCATCGCCTGGATCGAGTGGTGGGTCATGCCGGCGGCCGCGCCGCGCACGTAGACGAGTGGCCGCCCCGACGCCCGGGCGCGGTCCTCGGTGGTGAGGATGATGCAGCACCCGCCGTCGGACACCACGCAGCAGTCGAGCTTGTGGAGCGGGTCGGCCACGAGCTTGGAGCCCAGCACGTCGTCGACCGTGATCGGATCGCGGTACATCGCGTGCGGATTGCGCGCCGCGTGCTCCCGGGTCTGCACCGAGATCGACGCGAGCTGCTCCGAGGTCGTGCCGTACTGGTGCATGTGCCGGTGCGCCGCCATCGCGTACGCGCCGACCAGGGTGAGGCCGGTCGGGAGCTCCCAGCTCATCGGGTACGGCACCGCGCCGGCACCGCCCCCACTGCGGCCCGTGCCGAGCGAGCGCCCGGCCGCCGACAGCTCGTTGTTGCCGTAGACGATCGCCACGGTGTCGGCGTCGCCGGCCTGGATCGCGCGGTACGCGTGCAGGGCGTGGAACTCGAAGCTCGATCCGCCGCAGCTGGTGGAGTCGAGCCAGTGCGGGGTCAGGCCGAGGTACTCGGCCAGCTGGACCTCGTGCATGCCGCCGTAGCCCGCCGACGCGAGCCCGTCGATCTCCCGCTTCGGGACGCCGGCGTCGGCGATCGCCCGGCCGAACGCCTGCGCCTGCAACATCGAGCGCGCTGAGCCCCGGCGTCTTCGGGCCGTCGGCCAGCCCCACCCCGACCACGCACACCCGACGGTCCACGGCGGCGGACTGTAACGAACCCCGCCACGACGCGTTGGCCCGCCGTAGCGTGGCGGCGATGACGGGGGACGGGCGCATCGCCGCGGTGACCGGCGCGTCGAGTGGCATCGGGCGCGCGATCGCCGTCGCGCTCGGTGCGCGCGCGGTTGGAAGGTCGGGGTCGGCGCCCGCCGCCCCGATGCCCTGGCGACCACCGCCGAGCTCGTCGAGCTCGCGGGCGGCACGGCCGCGGCGCACGCACTCGACGTGACCGACCCGGACTCGGTCGACGGGTTCTTCGCCGCGGTGGAGCACGAGCTCGGACCCGTGGACACGCTCGTGAACAACGCTGGGATCGCGGTGCCCGGGCTCCTCGTGGACACCGATCCGGGGGACCTCGCCCGCGAGGTGGACACCAACCTGCTCGGCCCGCTGCTGTGCACCCGGCGCGCGCTGCGCCCGATGCTGGCCGCCGGGCGCGGCGACGTCGTGTTCGTCTCCTCCGACACGGCCCGCGCACCACGGCCCGGCATGATCGGGTACAGCGCGAGCAAGGCGGCGATCGAGACGGTGGCGCGAGTGGTCGACATGGAGACCGAGGGCCGCGGGATCCGCACCACGGTGATCCGGGTCGGGCCGACGCTCACCGACTTCGCCGGCGGGTGGGAGCCCGGGACGTTCGAGCACCTCGTGGACCTCTGGCCCCGGTTCGGGATCCAGCGTCACTTCAACACCGTCGAGCCGGCCGACATCGCCGACGTCGTGGTCCACGCCCTCACCGCGCCCGCCCATGCCCGGCTCGACACCGTGGAGGTCCAGCCGGTGGCACCCATCGAGCCGAGCCTCGAGTCACGCGGCCGCGGTCCGGCGGTACCCTGAGCACCTCAGCAGCCTCGAGCGGGAGCACTCCGATGCAGCGCGACGACATGATCATCGTGAGCGTGGACGACCACGTGGTGGAGCCGCCGAACATGTTCGACGCCCACCTCCCCGCGAAGTACGCCGACATCGCGCCGAAGCTCGTCCGCAAGGACGACGGCACCGACGTGTGGCGCTTCCAGGAGATCGAGGTCCCGAACATCGGGCTGAACGCGGTCGCCGGCCGTCCGAAGGAGGAGTACGGGATCGACCCGACCTCGTTCGACGAGATCCGCCCCGGTTGCTACGACGTCGCCGACCGCGTGATGGACATGAACGCGAACGGCACGCTCGGCTCGCTCAACTTCCCGAGCCTGCCCGGCTTCGCCGGCCGCCTGTTCGCGACGCTCGAGGACAAGGACACCGCGAAGGTCCTCGCCCAGGCCTACAACGACTGGCACATCGACGAGTGGTGCGGGTACGCGCCGGACCGCTTCATCCCGCTCGCGATCCCGATGATCTGGGACCCGCACACGCTCGCCGACGAGGTCCGGCGGGTCGCGAAGAAGGGCTGCCACGCGATCACGTTCCCGGAGAACCCCGAGCCGCTCCACCTCCCGAGCCTGCACTCGGACCACTGGGACCCGTTCTGGCAGGCGTGCTCGGACGAGGGGACGATCGTGTGCATGCACATCGGCTCGTCGGGCAAGTTGGTCATGACCTCGGCGGACGCCCCGATCGACGTCCTCATCACGCTCCAGCCGATGAACATCGTCCAGTGCGCGGCCGACCTGATCCACTCGCCCGTGTTCAAGAAGTTCCCGGACGTCACCGTGGCGCTGTCCGAGGGCGGCATCGGATGGATCCCGTACTTCCTCGAGCGGCTCGACCACTCGTACCGCACGCACAAGGCGTGGACCGGCGCCGACTTCGGCTCGCAGCTACCGAGCGAGGTCTTCATGGAGCACGTGATCCTCTGCTACATCAACGACGGCGTCGGCGTGAAGCTCGCGCGCGACATCGGCGTCGACCGCATCACCGTCGAGATCGACTATCCGCACTCCGACGCCAACTGGCCCGACCGCGCCCGAGAAGATGATGGCCGAGTTCGACGCCACCGACCTCACCGACGCCGAGATCGACGCGATGACGCACGAGAACGCGATGCGGTTCTTCCGCTACGACCCCTTCTCGATCCGCCCACGCGAGCGGTGCACCGTCGGTGCGCTCCGCGCCGAGGCCGACGGCTGGGACGTCGAGCCCCACTCGACCGCCGTGCTCGAGCACGAAGCCCGTTCGGGCCCGGTGAAGATCACCGACCTCACGCCGACCGCGTAGCCACCGGACCGACATGCCAGGGGTGGGCATCAGGTACGACCCGTACACGTACGCGACCCACGAGGATCCGTACCCGATCTACGCGGCGCTCCGCGACGATGCGCCGGCGTACGTCGACACGGACCGCGGGTTCTGGGCGCTGTCGCGCTACGACGACGTGCGGGCGGCGATCGACGACTGGCACACCTTCTCCTCCACCGGTGGGATCACCCTCGAGCGCGGCGCCGACGAGGTGCAGCCGATGCTCATCGAGATGGATCCGATCCGGCACACCGAGCTGCGAGCACTCGTGAGCCGGTCGTTCACCCCGAAGCGGGTTGCCGACATGGAAGGGCCCACCCGCGCCAAGGCCGTGGCCCTGCTCGACGCCGCGGGCTCGTCGTTCGACGCGATCCAGGAGTTCGCGGCCCTGCTGCCGATGGCCGTGATCAGCACGATGCTCGGGATTCCCGAAGCCGATCAGGACCAGGTGCGCGGCTGGTCGGACGCCATGCTCCACCGCGAGGCGGACGACGCCGATCTCACCCCCGAGGGGCTCGCCGGGGCCACCCAGCTCTACGGCTACCTGCACACGCTCGTCGGAGGACCGTCGGGTGCGTCCCACCGACGACATGACGAGCGCGCTCGTCAGCGCATCCGACGACGCCCGCGCCCTGTCGCACTCCGAGGTGATGGGCTTCCTGTTCCTCCTCGTCATCGCCGGGAACGAGACCACCACGAAGCTGATCGGCAACGCCCTCTACTGGCTCTGGCGGTTCCCCGACCAACGCGCTCGGCTGCTCGCCGATCCCTCCGCGGTCGCCGGTGCGGTCGAGGAGGTCCTGCGCTTCGACACGTCGACGCAGGGCCTGGCCCGGCTCCTGACGCGCGACGTCGAGCTCCACGGCGTCACGCTCCCCGCCGGGATGAAGGGGCTGCTGCTCTTCGGCTCCGCGAACCGCGACCCGCGCCACTGGCCGCGGGCCGACGAGCTCGACATCGGCCGGAACCCGGCCGGCCACGTCGCGTTCGGCCACGGCATCCACCACTGTCTCGGTGCGGCACTGGCGCGGCTCGAGACGCGGGTCGCGCTCGAGGAGCTGCTCCCCCGCCTCGGCGCCTACGACATCGACGAGGCCGCCAGCACTCGGGTGCACTCCGGCAACGTGCGCGGGTTCGCGAACCTGCCCATCCAGGGCGCGAGCCGATGAGCGAGCCCGTCACGGTGGTGCTGGTGCACGGTGCCTGGCACGGCGCGTGGTGCTGGCAACCCGTCGTCGACCGGCTGAGAGACGCCGGCGTCCCGGTCGTCGCGCTCGACCTGCCCGGCCACGGCGACGATCCCCGACCGCTCACCGATCTCCACGGCCACGGTGACGCGCTCCGCGCCGCGCTCGACGACATCGACGGCCCGGTGCTGCTCGTGGGCCACTCGTACGGCGGCGCCGCGATCACCGACGCCGGGACGCATCCGGCGGTACGCCGCCTCGTGTTCGTGGCCGCGTTCCCGCTCGACGCGCACGAGACCGTGATGGCCAACGACGCCGAGGGCGGGGCGGGCACCGTGCTCGAGCAAGCGATCCGCTTCGAGGCCGACGGCACGATGACCGTCGACGCCGACGCTCGCGGTCGAGGCCTTCTACGCCGACTGCGATCCCGCGGGCGCGGCCGGGCTCGTCGCCCGGCTCGGCCCCGAGCACGCGGCCGGCTTCGGCCAGTCGCCGCGCGTCGTGGCGTGGCGCGAGCGCCCGTCGACCTATGTCCTGTGCACCGACGACCGCGCCGTCCTCCCCCCACTCCAGCGCAATCTGGCGGCGCGCTGCGACGACGTCGTCGAGATCGACGCGTCGCACAGCCCGTTCCTGTCCCGTCCCGACGAGCTGTCACGGCTCCTCGCCGATCTCGCACGCCGCGACCGACTGACACCGGGTCCGATGACGAGCGAGCGGGTCGACCACTACGAGCGCACGAACCGGACCTTCTGGGACGACGACGCCGACGACTACCAGGCCGTCCACCACGAAGACATCAGCGACGCCGCGTGGGGTGCGTACCGGATCCCCGAGTCCGACCTGGGTGTGCTCGGCGACCTCTCGGGCCTCGACGTGCTCGAGCTCGGCTGCGGCGGCGCGCAGGCCTCGCTCGCGCTCGCCGGGGCCGCACGACGCACGTTCGGGCTCGACCTGTCGATCGGTCAGCTCCGCCACGCGGCGGCACACGTCCGGGACGCGGGCCGCCGCATGGGCCTCGTGTGCGCCTCGGCATCCGCGACCCCGTTCCGCGCCGAAGCGTTCGACGTGGTGTTCTGCGATCACGGCGCGATGAGCTTCTGCGACCCGGCGGTCACGGTGCCGGAGGTGGCACGGCTGCTGCGCCCCGGCGGTCTCCTCGCGTTCAGCATCTCCACCTTGCTGCACAACACGTGCTTCCCGCCGGGCGACCCCGACGGCACCGTCGGCACGACGCTGCGACAACCGATGTTCGGCGCACGCGCCTTCGACTGGGGCGACGGCACCATCGACTTCCAGATGCTCCACTCGGAGTGGTTCGCGCTGTTCCGTCGCCACGGGCTGCGCGTCGAGGACCTCCGCGAGCTCCGACCACCGCGCGACGCGCGCACCGGCTACGAGGGCTTCGCCGACCTCGACTGGGCCCGGCGCTGGCCGGGCGAGGAGATCTGGAAGGTCCGCAAGCAGTGACCGCCGCGGAGCGCCGTTCCGGCATCGTCGTGCCCATGCCCGAGCTCGAGCCCGTCGTGGGCGAGCACCGGCGGGCATGGGACCCGGTGGCTGCGCTCGGCGCCGGCGCGCACGTCACCGTGCTGTTCCCGTTCGCGACACCCGACGCGATCGACGACGCCGGCCTCGAGCGGATCGAGCGCGCACTCGCGGGCTGCGAGCCGTTCGCGGTGACCTTCGACGCGGTGCGTTCGTTCCCGGACCACGTCCTCTATCTCGCGCCGGAGCCCGCGGCACGCTTCCGCGCCCTCACCGAGGTGCTCGCCCGGGCGTTCCCCGAGTACCCGCCGTACCGCGGGCAGTTCGCCGAGATCGTCCCGCACCTGACCGTGACGCACCGGCCCGATGCCCCGATCGAGACGATCACCGCCGCGGTGGGCGCGCAGCTCCCCGTCGCCGCCGCCGCGAGTCGGGTCGAGGTGTGGCAGGAGGGCGCCGACGGCCGGTGGTCGACGCGGGCGAGCTTCCCGCTCAACGGCGCTCGAAGGTGACGCCCGCTGTCTCGCGGTCCCACGTCGTGGCGGTGACGCCGTCGTCGCGCAGCTCGTACTTCAGGACCCGGCCGACCGGGTTGCGCGGCAGGTCGGTGCGGAACTCGACGTAGCGCGGGATCGCGAAGTACGGCACCCGCTCCGCGGTCCACCGGCACAGGTCCTCCTCCGACAGCGTGGCCCCGGCCACGAGGACCGCGGTCACCTTCACGTCGTCCTCGCCCTGATCGCTCGCGACCGCGTGCACGGCGACGTCGGCGATCGCCTCGTGGGCGACGACGGTGCGCTCCATCTCGAAGCTCGAGATGTTCTCGCCTCGTCGCCGGAGGTAGTCCTTCTTGCGGTCGACGAAGTACAGGAAGCCGTCGTCGTCGAGCCGGCCGAGGTCGCCGGTGTGGAACCAGAGGTTCCGCAGCACCTCGACGGTGGCCTCCGCCCGGTTCCAGTAGCCCGCGAACATCAGGTTCGGCCCCGTGGGCCGGCACACGATCTCGCCGATCTCCCCGGTGGGGACGGGGTCGTCACCGTCGTCGACGATGCGCACCTCGAACTCGTGGTCGTTCGGCTTGCCCGCGGCGCCCACCTTGTTCGTCTCGCCGGCCGGGAGCATCGAGATCAGGGACGCCTCGGTGAGCCCGTAGCCGCCGCTGAAGGTCGCGCAGCCGAACCGCTCGCGCCAGGTGCGGTCGGTGTCGGGCGGCATCGGCGCCGCCGCGCACAGGCGCAGCCGGTGGCCGGCCTGGTCCGGGTGGTCCTCGGCGTTGGCGACGAGGATCGCGAGCGAGCCGAGCATCGAGAGCATCGTCGCCTCGGTCCGTCGCACCTCCGGCCAGAACCGGCTGACCGAGAACTTCCGGACGATGGCGGCCCGGCCGCCCACGAGCAGCGTGCCGACGACGCACACGGAGATCGCGTTGAAGTGGAACAGCGGCAGCGGGGTGAGCACGACGTCGTCGGCGGTGCGGCCCCAGGCGCGCGCGATCTGCTCGCCGAGGGCGACGACGTAGCGGTGCGGGAGCATGCAGCCCTTCGACGGCCCCGTGGTGCCGGCCGTGTAGATGAAGCAGGCGAGGTCGGCCGGACCGAGCTCGGCCTCGTCGACGGCCACCGGATCGGCCGCGCCCGCGGCCAGCGCGTCGGCCCACGACGACACCTCGAGGGTCGGCGGCACGGCGTCGTGGTCACCGACCACGATCGCAACCTCGAGGTCCGGCGTCTCCGGGCCGACGACGAGCGCGATCCGGTCGGCGAGGTCCTCCTGCACCACGACGACCCGCGCGCCGGAGTCCACGAGCACGTGGCGGAGGAACTCGCCCTTGTACGCCGTGTTGATCGGCACCTGGACCGCCCCGAGGAACGCCGCCGCGAAGAAGGTGACCACCTGCTCGGGCCGGTTCTCCAGCAGGGTCGCGATGCGGTCGCCGCGCCGGATGCCGAAGCGGCGCCAGGCCCCGGCGAGTTGCCCGGCGGCCTCGGCCATGCGACGCGCCGACCACGCGTCGCCCTCGAAGTCGAGGTACGGCCCGTCGGGATCGGCGGCCAGCCGCTGCGCCAGGGCGGCGGTGACCGTGGGAGGAACGCTCGATGTCCTCCGCTCCTGTGCCTGCGGCACGGGCCGCTCGGGCCACGCGCCGCTCGCGTGCCGTGGCGCAGTCTTGGCGTCGCTCATCGAGGGGCGAGAGTAGCGGCGCGCCGAGGGCCCGAGATCGCCTCGGCGCTGGTGCCGGCGATCCGCCTACGGCATGATGCGGCGCGTCGGGCGGGGCGAGGGGCGCGTCGGCTCGACCTCTCACGATGACGGTCGACCTTCCCGCCTCCGCGTCCTTCCGGGGCCCCGGTCCGCCCGCCGCCGACGACGCGGCCGCCGACCCGTTCCGGCTCGTGTTCGAGACGGCGCCGGTGGGGATCGCGATCGGCGCGCCGGGCGGCGAGATCGTCTACGTGAACGAGATGATGTGCCGCCTGCTCGGCCGGCCGCGCGACGAGATCACGGTGGCGACCTTCATCGAGGCCGCCCACCCCGAGCACCGCCTGCGGGTACGGGTCCGGTTGCGCTCCCTCGAGTCGGGCGAGTTCCGGACCTTCGTCCGTGAGACCCGCTTCGTGCACCCGGACGGCACCGTCGTCAACGCGCGCTTCCACGTGAGCGCGACCCGCAACGCCGACGGCTCGATCGCGTACCTCGTCGCCCACGCCGAGGACATCACCGACAGCCGCCAGACCGAGGAGGCCCTCGCGGTGAGCGAGGATCGCTTCCGCGCCGCGAGTGAGGCCAGTCTGGACTCGCTGGTGATGATGGAAGCGGTCCGGGGCGACGACGATCGCATCGTCGACTTCCTCATCACCGCCGCGAACGAGAACGCCACGCGGCTCTTCGGCGTGCCGGTCGAGGACATGGTCGGCAAGCAGGTCAGCGCACACTTCCCCGCCGGCTACGAGGAGGAGCTGCTGCGCAAGTACGCGACCGTGGTCGAGACCGGCGTTCCGGTGTCCTCCGAGTACCCGGTGACCCACCCGCGTGTCGGTGCGCACTGGCTCCGCGAGCAGATCGTGAAGGTCGACGACGGCGTCGCGCTCACGTCCAGCGACATCAGCGAGCAGAAGGCCACCGAGCTCGCGCTCCGCGCGCGCGACGAGCGGTTCCAGGCACTGCTGCTCCACGCCGTCGACGTCGTGTGCATCGTCGACGGCGACGGCTCGGTGCGGTACGCGAGCCCGGCCGTGCAGCGGGTGCTCGGATACTCGACCGAGCGCTTCTGCGAGCTGCATCCCTTCGACCTCGTGCACCCCGACGATCTCGAGCAGTGCCTCGAGCAGTGGCGGACCATCGGCGGGCCGCCCGACGCGCGACTCACGTTCGAGGTGCGGGCGCGCCACGCCGACGGCGGCTACCGCTGGACCGAGGTGAGCTTCCGCGACCTGCGCGACGACCCGACGATCGAGGGCTTCGTCGTGCACTTCCACGACGTCACCGACCGCCACTCCGCCGAGGAGGCGCTGCTCCACCAGACGCTGCACGACGGTCTGACCGGGCTGCCGAACCGCGCGCTCCTGCTCGACCGGCTCGCCCACGCGCTCGACCGTGCGCTGCGGCGGGAATCGGGGGTGGCGGTCCTGTTCCTGGACGTCGACCACTTCAAGGCGGTGAACGACTCCATCGGCCACGCCGGCGGCGACGCGCTCCTCCGCGAGGTCGCGGCCCGCCTGCGTGCCACGGTTCGCCCCGAGGACACCGTCGCCCGCCTGGGCGGGGACGAGTTCGTGATCTGCTGCGAGGAGGTCACCGACCCCGACGCGGCCGTGCTCATGGCCGACCGCATCCGGGACGCGTTCGCATCACCGTTCCACCCCGACGGCCACGAGGTCTCGGTGGGCACGAGCATCGGCGTCGCGCTCGCGGACGCCGACACCGAGAGCCCGGAGAGTGCGCTGCGCGACGCGGACACCGCCATGTACGTCGCCAAGACCCGCGGGCGCGATCGGGCCGTCGTGTACGACGACGCGCTGCGGCGCCGGGTCCTCGACCACCTCGACACCGAGGCCGGCCTCCGCGACGCGCTCGCACGCGGCGAGCTCGTGGTCCACTGGCAGCCCGCGTTCGACCTGGCGACGAATCGCATCACCAGCATGGAGGCGCTGGTGCGGTGGCAGCACGCGGCGCGGGGCCTGTTGCTGCCCGGCGAGTTCCTCGGCGCGGCGGCCATCGCCGGGCTGGACGCCCCGCTCGGCACCTTCGTGCTCGAGGCCGCGTGCGACCAGCTCGCGGCCTGGGACCGCGAGGGCATCGCCCCGGACACCATCTGGCTGAACCTGAGCGCGAGCCAGCTCACCTGGGCCGGCACCGTGGAGCGCGTGCGGGCCGTGCTCGACCGCCACGGTCTGGCGCCCGCACGCGTCGGCTTCGACGTCGCCGAGCAGGCGATCGCCGAGATCGACCGGGCCCGGCGCGCGAGCGCCGAGCTCGCGGGCCTGCGCGACCTCGGGTGCCCGATCGCCATCGACGACTTCGGCACCGGCCACGCGTCGCCGCTCGCGGTGCGCCGCTACGGGATCACCGACGTGAAGCTCGATCGGTCCCTCGTGCAGACCACCGCCGACGGCGACCCGATGCTCCACGCGCTGATGAGCCTCGCCCGCATGCTGGGCGTCGAGGTCCTCGCCGAGGGCGTGGAGACCGCCGATCAGCTCGATCGCATCCGCCGCGCCGGCTGCGAGACCGCGACCGGCAACCACCTCGCCGCCGCGACCGGTGCGGTGGAGGCTACGGCCCGCCTGCGCGCCGACCGCGCGTGAGGGCGAGCGCGCGCAGCAGCTCGTCGCGCAGCTCGCGCGGGTCGATGACGTCGTCGTAGCTCAGGCGATCGGCTGCGGCGTAGGCCCCACCGAGCTCGGCGTGCTCGAGCAGGGCGCGGACGTCGGGCTCGATGCCGGCGGCGTCGGCACCGCTCTCGGCCGGCATCGCGCCCAGGCGCGCCCCCGGGAACGCGAGCGTCGTCGTCTGGCCGTCGAACGGGTTCATCGCCATCAGCGACGACCCGAAGCCGTACGCCTTGCGGAGGGTCACGTGCAGCTTCGGGCCGCGCACCGCCGCCTGCGCGGCGTACATCTGCGCCGCGTACCGCAGGATGCCCGACCGCTCGGCCGCGGTCCCCGCGAGCACGCCGGGGTTGTCGGCGAGGAAGACGACCGGGAGACCGAAGGGTCCGACGACGGCGAGGAACCGCGCCGCCTTGTCGGCCGCGTCCCGGTCGATCGCCCCCGCCTTCACCGCGGGGTTGTTCGCGACGACGGCCACCGGCACCCCGCCGAGCCGCACGAGCGCCGTGAGCATGGCGCGACCGAACGCGGGTTGGACCTCGAGCACGTCGCCGTCGTCGGCGAGCAGCTCGACGACCCCGCGCACGTCGTAGGGGCGGCGCGGGTCGGCGGGGACGACGTCGAGGATCGCGTCGAGGCGCCGGGCGCCGTCGCCGGTCGGCCGGACCGGGAGCGCGCCACCGGCATACGGGGGGAAGTGCCCGAGGTAGCGCCGAGCGAGATCGAGCGCGGCGACGTCGTCGGCGACGGCGTTGTGCGCGACGCCCGACACCGCCGTGTGCACCGCGGCGCCACCGAGCTCCTCCTTGCCCACCTCCTCGCCGGTCGCGGCGGCGACCAACGGTGGGCCGGCGCTGAACAGCGCCGCGCCCTCGACCATCACCACGAGGTCCATGAGCGGCGCGGTGAGCGCACCGTGACCCGCGCTCGCGCCCATCACGACGGCGACGGTCGGGACCTGACCGCGCAACCGCACGAGCGCCTGGAGGTCGTTCGGGGCGTGCGGGTAGCGCTCGAACGCGTTCTGCGCCCGCTCGCCCGCGCCCTCCAGCAGCATGACGAGCGGCACGCGCTCCTGCTCTGCGAGTTGCGCGAGCCGGTGCCGCTTCGCGTGCGTCGCGATCCCGATCGAGCCGCCCATCACCGTGAAGTCCTCGGCGCCCACGAGCACCGGGCGACCGTCGATCTCCCCGTGGCCGGCGACGAGACCGTCGGCCGGCGCCACCGGCGTCATCCCCCGTCCGACGCTGCCGGCCTGTACGCCGATCTCACGGAACGAGTCGGCGTCGAGCAGCCGCGCGACACGCGCTCGCGCGTCGAGCCGGCCGCGTTCGTGCTGGCGGGCGAGCCGCTCGGGCCCGCCCATCGCCGTCCCCGCCGCCCGGCGCACCGCCAGGTCCTCGAGGAGCGGGTCCCAGTCGCTCATGTCCCGCCTGCGGGCGCGGTCCGGCCATCGAGGCGAACGGCCGACTGCGCGTCGGCGTGGTGGTCGCCGGAGCCGTAGTGCGTCTCCAACACCCACGCGCGCTTCAGGAACAGGTGGACGTCGACCTCCCAGGTGAAGCCCATGCCGCCGAAGACCTGGGTGCCGCTCCGGCCGTTCAGCACCGCGGCCTCACCCGCCAGGAGCGCCGCGGCGCTGATCGCGCGATCGAGCTCGCCGGTCTCGGGATCGTCGAGCACGCACGCCGCCGCGTGGACGGCGACGCGCGCGAGCTCCGTGCGCACCGCCATGTCGGCGCAGAGGTGCTTCACCGCCTGGAACGAGCCGATCGGCCGGTCGAACTGGCGGCGCTCCTGCGCGTAGTCGACGGCCAGCTCGGTGAGTCGGTCGGCCATCCCGATGCAGTACGCCGCGGTGAGGAGCGCGCCCTCGCGTCGCAGCACCTCGGCCGATCGGTCGGCGCGTCCGGGCGCCGTCGCGATCGCCTCCACCCGCCACACCGGCGTGAGCGGATCGAGCGGCCAGTCCTCGGGCGAACCGAGCTCCAGGTCCGCCACCGCGACCAGCGCGGCCTCACCGCGCTCGTCGAGGCGGAGCACGTCGGTCGCGCCACCGGCGTGCTCGACGTACGGCGCGCCGCGCAGGGTCGCGTCGAAGGCGGTGGTGATGACGTCGCGCCCGAACGTGGCCACGAGCGGCCCGGGGATCACACCGCGACCGAGCTCCTCGTAGACCACGACGGCGTCCACCCAGGCGAAACCGTCGGCCCGAAGCGAGAACACACCCGCACCGGCGAGCTCCTCGTACACGGACGCGTCGAACCCGTCGCGGACACGCGCCATCGGGAACCGCCCGTCGACGAGCGCACGGATGCCGTCGCGCAGCGCGAGCTGGTCGTCGGTGAGATCGAAGGCCATCAGCCCCGCTCCTGCGCCTTCGGCGCGGGCCGCTCGGGCCCCGCTCGGCCAGGAAGACAGCGGTGCGTCGACGTCGTGACCTCGCTCACACTCACCTCGGCTCTCGCGGCAGGCCCAGCACGCGCTCGCCGATGATGTTTCGCTGGATCTGCGAGGTCCCGGCCGCGATCGTGAACGCGAGGGACCGGAGCCGCTCCTCCACGAACGGTCCCTCGCCGTCGACGGTGAGCGCGTCGCGCTCGAGCACGCGGATCGCGAGCTCGCCGAGCTTCTGGCACACCTCCGTGTACGCGAGCTTGATGAGGAACGGACCGCGCCCCTGCCGCCCGCTCGCGGCCTGCGTGACGTTGCGCTTCGTGAGCGCCCAGAGCGCGTCCAGCTCGGCGGCGATGTGCCCGAGCTCCCGCCGGTGGCCGGCGTCGGTCACGTACGGCGCGAGCTCCTCCACCAGGCGGGTCGTGTCGACGAGGTCGCTCACGAACGCGGTGCCGCGCTCGAACGACAGCGTCACGTTGGTGACGCGCCACCCGTCGTTCTCCTCGCCGACCCGACAGTCGACGGGCACACGGACCTCGTCGAGGAACAGCTCGCAGAACTCGGAGGACCCCAGCACGGTCCGCAACGGCCGGACCTCGATGCCGGGCAGGTCCATCGGGAGCATCAGCCAGCTGATGCCCTTGTGCTTCGGCGCGTCGGGATCGGTGCGGACGAGCAGCTCGCCGAAGTCGCCGATCTGCCCGTACGAGCACCAGATCTTCTGTCCGGTCACCACGTAGTGGTCGCCGTCGCGCACGGCCTTCGTCCGGAGCGACGCGAGGTCGGAGCCGGACCCCGGCTCGGAGAATCCCTGACACCAGACCTCGTCGCCCCGCAGGATCTTCGGGAGGTGGGCCGCCTTCTGCTCCGGCGTCCCCTCGGCCACGATCGTCGGGCCCGCGTGGAGCAAACCGACGAAGTTCACCCCGACGTACGGTGCGCGCGCCCTCGTGGTCTCCTCGAGGAAGATCAGCTGCTGGGTGGGTGAGGCCTCCTGGCCGCCGTACTCCTTCGGCCAGTTCAGACCTGCGTACCCGGCGTCGAACAGTCGCCGCTGCCAGTCGGTGTCCCAGGTGCGCCGGGCGGGCCAGTCGTCCCGTGCCGGCTGCGGCGGGACCTTCGGCAGCTCGCGGTGGAGGAACTCCGCCAACCCGGCCCGGAACGCCTCGTCGGCGGGTGAGGTGCGCAGGTCCATGCCGGGCGGGACTCTACAAGTGGACCCGACGGCCCCTCACACCGGTCGACGGCGCCGGGACGCCGGGCCCCGCTCGAGCGTCATCGCGTGCTCCCGGCGGTCGAGGTGCTCTACGCTGCTCGCAGTCGACGTGGGGCCCCCAGCCCACCGTCGACCGTTGGGCAGGAAACCGCAGGGTGGACTCTCCGACGTCCGCGCGGAAACGGGGCGGGCACCCGGCACTGTCGAGAGGCAGGGTCGCGAGTGCCCGTCCGCGCCGCGGACGGCGGCCAGCGCGGTCGCAGGGCCTCGGGTGCCCGTCCGCTCCACGCGGCACGCGCCCGACGTCAGCGCCCGGCGCGCCGCCCCGGCACGCCGCCCCCGGCCACGCACCGCCACCCTGGCCCGCACCGGCACTCCGCCGACGACGGTGCCGGCCGTTCGTCGCGTTCGGGTGCGCCTTGTCGCGAGACTTGCGGTCGGATTCGATCAGCCCCAGCTCGCGCTGCAGGCCGAGACTCGACCGGACCTGGTCCGGCAGCACGAACGACACGACCACGCCGGTCGCGCCCTTGCGCGCGGTCCGACCGGAGCGGTGCACGTAGGTCTTCGCGTCCTCCGGCGGGTCGAAGTGCACGACGCAGGCGACGTCGTCGACGTGGATCCCACGCGCGGCCACGTCGGTGGCGATCAGCGCGTGCACGCTGCCCTTCCGGAACGCGGCCAGGGCGCGGTCCCGCTTGCCCTGCGAGAGCCCGCCGTGGATCGGTGCGGCGGGGACGCCGGCCTGACCGAGCTTCTTCGCCAGCTTGTCGGCGCCGTGACGGGTGCGACAGAAGACGATGGTCGGACCCTCGTCCTCGATCACCTCGGCGAGCCGGCCGATCCGGGCCTCGCCGGTCATGCGCTCGAAGCGGTGATCGGCGTCGGCCGCGTCGGTCTCGACCCCGGCCACCTCGTGGCGCGACGGGTCGGTCTGGTAGTCGCGCGTGAGCACCGCGACGTCACCGTCGAGCGTGGCCGAGAAGAGCAGCGTCTGGCGGTCGAGGCTGGTCTGGTCCAGCAGGCGCCGCACCGAGGGCAGGAAGCCCATGTCGGCCATGCGATCGGCCTCGTCGACCACCACGATCTCGGTCTTGTCGAGCACCAGGGCGCGCTGACCGATGAGGTCCTCGAGCCGGCCGGGGCACCCGACCAGGATCTCGACGCCCTTGCGCAGCGCCCGCTTCTGCGGTTCGTACCCGACGCCGCCATAGACCGCGAACACGCGGTGCCCGCGGGTGACCGCGAGCGGCTCGAGCTCGCGCGCGATCTGGGCGGCGAGCTCACGCGTCGGCGCGAGGATCAGACAGCTCGGCCGCCGGGGCCGGGCCGGCTGCACCCGCTCGACGATCGGCAGCCCGAAGGCGATGGTCTTGCCGGATCCCGTGGGGGCCCGACCGCAGATGTCGCGGCCGGCCAGCGCGTCGGGGATGGTCGCGGCCTGGATCGGGAACGGTGCGGTGACGCCGCGCGCGTTCAGCGCGTCGACGAGATCGGGCGCGAGCCCGAGGTCGGAAAAGCTGGGCACTGAGAACACTCCTCGCCCGCCAGTGCGGGCCTCTTCCGCGCGACGGAAGATCAAGAAGCGTCTCCAAGCGCGGCGTCCGCGTGAAGCGAACGTCGGTCAGGCTAGCCCAGCGCGGGTCGCGACCGGCGTATCGCCGGCGTGACCTACGGCTCGTCGTCGCGGGCGTAGTACACGGTCACCGAGTACCAGGGCCCGCGCGACGTCGTCTCGGTGTGCAGCACGAGGTCGTACACCTCGACGCCGTCGAGCGCCTCGACCTCGTCCGCGACACCGCGCAGCAGCCGGGGCAGATCGCCCTGACGCCGGCCCTTCGGGTTGGCGAGCGAGAAGCTGCCCGCGTTCCAGTGGTCCGACGGCGTGACCATGCCGACGGATCAGCTCGCCGGCTCGACGAGCGCGGCGCGCAGCGCCTCGATCTCGTCGGTCGTGAGTCCGGCGGCGAGGACGTAGGCCGTCCACCGAGCCGTGCTCCTCGCGCAGCGCTTGCAGGACGGCGTGCATCGTCGCCGCCTGCGCGCCGTACTGCTGGCCGGCGACCTCGGCCTCGGCCGCCGCCCGCTCCGCCCGGGCGGTGTGGCGGGCGATGATCTCGGGCATGCGGGACTCCGTGAACGCGAAGTCGCTCACGATCGACTCGTCGGGCACGCCGCAGAGCGAGAGGACGAGCGCGGACACGAGCCCCGTGCGGTCCTTGCCCGCCGCGCAGTGGAACACGAGCGGGTGGTTCTCGCGCGTCCGCGATCACCCGGAGCACCACGGCGAACCGGTCGGCGTACTCACCGAGCATGAAGCCGTAGATCTGGTCGAGCGTGTCCAGCTTCGGCCCCTGCCGCACCGGCGCGTCGGTGGTCGACGGGCTCACGGGTGCGGTCGACGATCGGCAGGTGGAGCTGCCGCACGTGCGCGGCGAGCGGGCCGTGCCCGAACTCCTCCACCTCGTGCCCGGCGCGGAGGTCGATGACCGTCCGCACGCCGAGCTCGTCGCGGAGCGCGGCGACGTCGCGGTTGCTCAGGTACGAGAGCGAGTCGCTGCGGAACAGCCGACCGCGGCGCGTCACGCCGCCGCCGGCGGTCCGGTATCCCCCGAGGTCCCGGAAGTTCGCAGGCCCGTCCAGCTCGGCGAGGTGCTCGATGCTCATCGGGAGACTGTCTACTTGTCGAGGTCCAGCCCCAGCATCCGGATCGCGTTGCCGCGCACGATCTTGTAGACGACGTCCTCCGGGAGATGACCCATCATCTCCTGCGCGACCTCGAGCGTGTCCGGCCAGGTCGAGTCGGTGTGGGGGTAGTCCGTCTCGAACGTGATGTTGTCCACCCCGACGCGCTGGAGCGACTCGAGGCCGTGATTGTCCCGGAAGAAGCAGCCGAAGACCTGGCGGTAGTAGTAGGTCGACGGCGGCTCGGGCACGAGGTCCTTCACGCCGCCCCACGCCCGGTGCTCGCGCCAGACGTCGTCGGCGCGCTCGAGGATGTACGGCAGCCAGCCGATCTGCCCTTCCGAGTACGCGAGCTTCATCTCCGGGAAGCGCACGAGCACCCCGGAGAACAGGAAGTCGGAGAGGCTCGCCATCGCGTTGCCGAAGCTCAGCGTGGCCGCGACCGCGACCGGCGCGTCGGCCGACGTCGCGGGCATGCGCGAGCTCGAGCCGATGTGCATGCAGACGACGTTCTGCGTCTCCTGGCACGCGGCGAAGAACGGGTCCCACTCGCCCGAGTGGATGCTCGGCAGCCCGAGGTGCGGCGGGATCTCGGAGAAGCACACGGCCCGCACGCCACGCGCCGCGTTGCGGCGCACCTCCTCCGCCGCGAGCCGCGCGTCCCAGAGCGGCACGATGACGAGGGGGACGAGGCGGCCGGCGCTGTCGCCGCACCACTCCTCCACCATCCAGTCGTTGTACGCGGTGACACACGCGGCCGCGAGCTCGCGGTCCTTCGCCTCGAGGAACGTCTGGCCGCAGAAGCGCGGGAACGACGGGAACGACAGCGACGCCTCGACGTGGTTCATCTCCATGTCGGCGACGCGCGCCTTGGGGTCGTAGCAACCGGGCCGCATCTCGTCGTAGGTGATCGGTGACATCGTCATGTCGTCGCGGTCGAAGCCGACCGCGGCCACGTGGCGCTTGTTGATGTAGACGAGGTCCTCGTACACCCAGCAGTCGGCCTGCGGGCCGTCGGGATCGAAGGTCTGCTCGTACGCACCGCCGCCGATGTGGCGCATGGTGCCGATGCCCCGGCGCTCGCTCCGCGGGCCCGCCTCCCGGAAGCGCTCCGGGAGCCACGTCTGCCAGAGGTGCGGCGGCTCGACGACGTGATCGTCGACGCTCACGATCATCGGGATCTCGGTCCTGGCGGCCCCAGTCCCAGCGGCGTCCGGCTCGGCGACCAGCGTCACGGCGTCCTCCCGGTGCGAAATCTGACGGGTCGTCAGATTACCGGCCGCCCGCCGGTCGGCCCCATCCGGTCGGGCTCATCCGGTGGCGCCGCACGCGGTGCCCGACGCCGGCGGGACCAGGTCCACGAGGTAGCGGACCAGGATCGCGTCGAGGCACCGGTTCCCGTTGAGGCTGGCGGTGTGGGTCGAGTCGTCCACGGCGACGAGACGGGCCGTGCCGAGCTGGTTCGTGAGCGACTCGGCCCAGGAGAACGGCGTGGCCGGGTCGCCACGGGTGCCGACCACGAGCAGCGGCACCTGCGTCTGCGCGTGGACGGGTCCGACGGCGGTGCGCGTCGGCGGGTACGGCCAGTAGGCGCACTCGAACCCGAGCCCGATGTTGGCGGCGCCGAAGTCGGGCGCGGCGGCCGCGGCCCGCCGCTGGAGGGCCTCCATCGCCGCGACCGAGAGATTCGGGCCGTCGGCGCAGCTGATCGCGATGAACGCGGGCCACTCGGAGTCGTACGAGTCCCCGGTCTTGCCCACGTAGCTGTCGTACAGGCTCAGCAGCCGGCTCGTGTCCCCCTGCTCGTCGGCGCGCAGTGACGACGCGAGCGTCGGGAACTCCGGCTCGCCGCCGTAGAGGACGGCGGCGACCGCGATGTCGAACTGGGTGGGACCGAGCCGGTCGGATCCGCCGCCGGTCGTCGCGTCGGCCTTGCGGACGAGCGCGTCGTACGCACGGCGCACGTCACCGCCACCGTGGAAGGCGCACGAGGAGCGGGCGTGACACCAGGCGAGGAACCGCGCGAGCGACGCGTCGAAGCCCTGCGCCTGTTGGATCGCGACGTCCTCGACGGGGAGCGCGGGATCGATCGCGCCGTCGAGGACGAGCGCCCGGACGTGGTCCGGGTACCGCTGCGCGTACAGCGCGCCGATGAACGTGCCGTACGAGAAGCCCATGTAGGTGAGCCGGTCGTCGCCGAGCGCGGCCCGCAGGACGTCGAGGTCCTGCACGGTGTCCGCGGTCGAGATGTGGGCGAGGAGGTCACCGCTCCGTCGCACGCACGCGGCGACGAGATCCTTCGCCGACTGCTCGAGCGCCGCGAGCTCGGCCGGGTCGTCCGGCGACGAGTCGGTGGCGAACCGCGCGTCGAGGTTCGTCCCGCAGTCGACCGGCTCTGCTCTTCCCGGACCCACGCGGGTCCCAGGCCACGGTGTCGAACCGGTCGGTGATCGTCTCGGGCACCTGCGACGCGACGTAGTCGACGAGGTCGAGCCCCGACGCGCCGGGCCCACCCGGGTTCACGACGAGGCTCCCGATCCTGCGTCCGGGCGCGGCCGTCGAGCCGCGCGCGACGGCGAGCCCGATCTTCGGGCCGGTGGGCTTCGCGTAGTCGAGCGGTACGACGAGCGTGGCGCACTCACCCTCGGCGCAGTCGTGCCACACGAGCGGGGGCGCCACGTACCCGGTGGCCGAGGGACGGACCGGTGAGCTCGTGGTGGTCGATCCCGAGCCGGCGGGCCGGCGTCGCTCTCGATCCCGACGACGCGCACGCACCCGCCACGAGCGCCACCCCGACCACGGCCGCGAGCAGACGACCTCGGGGCCGCACCGGGAGCATCGGGGCACCCTTGCACAGCCGTCCGTCGGCTCCCGGTCACCCCGGCCCGCCCCGCTACGTTGCGCGCATGGATCTCCTCATCGGCGGGACCTCCCGCCCCGCGGCCGACGGCGGCACCCTCGACGTCGTCGAACCCGCCTCCGGCGACGTCCTCACGACCATCGCGTCGGGCGCCGCGTCCGACGCCGACGCCGCGATCACCGCGGCCCGCGCCGCGTTCGACGGCGGGCAGTGGTCGGGCCTGAGTGCCACCGCACGGGGGAAGGTGCTGCTTCGGGTCGCGGCGCTGGTGCGTGAGCACCGCGACGAGCTCGCGACGCTGGAGGCGCGCAACGCCGGCAAGCCGATCGGCGACGCCCGCTGGGAGATCGACGCCGCCGCCGACGTGTTCGAGTACTACGCCGGCGCCGCCAACAAGCTCTTCGGCGAGGTGGTGCCGGTGCAGGACGACGGGCTCGACGTCGTGCTGCGCGAGCCGGTCGGCGTGTGCGCGCTGATCGTGCCGTGGAACTTCCCGATGCTGATCACCACGTGGAAGACCGCGCCGGCCCTCGCGTGCGGCAACTCGGTCATCATCAAGCCGGCGTCGCTGACCCCGTTGTCCGCGCTGCGGCTCGGCGAGCTGCTCGTGGAGGCCGGCGTGCCGGAAGGGTGCGTCTCGGTCGTCCCCGGTCCCGGCGGAGTGGTCGGCGACGCGCTGGTGAGCGATCCGCGCGTCGACAAGATCGGGTTCACCGGCGAGACCGCGACCGGCGCCGCGATCCTGCGGGCGAGCTCCGAGAACATCACCCGGGTGTCGCTCGAGCTCGGCGGGAAGTCGGCGTGCGTGGTGTTCGCCGACGCCGACTGGGAGCGCGCCGCGGCCGAGACGCCGATGGCCGTGTTCGCCAACGCGGGGCAGGACTGTTGCGCCCGCAGCCGCATCGTGGTCGAGGCGTCGATCTACGACGACTTCGTGGCGGCCTTCGCCCGGGCCACCGAGGCCATCACCGTCGGCGACCCCGCTCGACGACGCCACCGAGGTCGGCCCGATGATCTCGGACGCGCAGCGGCGCACCTCGCTCGACTACATCGGGCTCGGGGTGGACGCGGGCGCGGAGCGGGTGACCGGCGGCGTCGTGCCCGACGGCTCCGGCTTCTACCTCACACCGGCCGTGCTCGCGGGCGTCGACAACGACATGCGCGTCGCCCGCGAGGAGATCTTCGGTCCGGTGGCCTCGATCATCCCGTTCCGGGACGAGGCCGACGCCGTGCGCATCGCGAACGACACGCCCTACGGCCTGTCGGGCTCGCTGTGGACGCGGGACCTGGGCCGGGCGATGCGCGTCGCCCGCTCGGTGCGCACCGGCGTGCTCTCGGTGAACACGAACCGGTCCGTGCGCACCGAGGCACCGTTCGGCGGCTACAAGCACTCGGGCCTGGGCCGCGAGCTGGGGATGCACGCGATGCACCACTACACCGAGGTCAAGAACGTCTTCTTCAGCGCCGACTGAGGCGCATCGCTCCCCGCGCGGAGCCGGAGTCCCGGACCGGCTGGTCGCGCGTCGATCGCCGAACGTCCGGGCGCCTCAGGATTTGGACTGAGGCGCTATCGCTCCCCGCGTCGGAGCCGGAGTCCCGGATCCGGGCTGGTCGCGCGTCGGTCGCCGAACGTCCGGGCGCCTCGGATTTGGACTGAGGCGCTATCGCTCCCGCGGTCCGGAGCCGGAGTGTCGCGGTCCGGGCGGTCGCGCGCCGATCGGACTGAACGTCCCGGGCGCCGTCGGAGCTGTGATCGGCCACGTCTGGATGGAGCTCCAGACCGGCCGTCGAACAGCCGACAACCCGCCGGATGGAAGCCGTCGCCGAGCTCCGTGTCCTGCTGGCCTCCGGCCAGTCGCTGCTCACCGTCACCACCACGGAGGAGTCCCGGCTGCTCGCGATCCTGCGCGAGGCCGGCGGGACCGCGCCGTTGTGGACCTGGTCGAGCGCGAGCGGGCTCCGGCGTGACGGCGCCGCCGCGGTCTACGGCTCCGAATCGCCCGACCAGGTCCTCGACAACGTCGCCGCCCTGACGGGCCAGTGGACCGTGGTCCTGTGCGACCCCGGCCCGCTCCTCGCCGACGCGAGGGCCGTGCGCCACCTGAAGGAGCTCGCGCGAGCGCGCCACGCCCGGGCAGACCCTCGTGCTCGTCGGCGCGCAGCTCACGGTCCCACCCGAGCTCGACGGCATCGCAGCGCGCCTGGAACCTGCCCGCGCCGACCACCGCGGAGCTCACCGCCGCGGTCGAGCGCGTCGAGGTTCGGCTCCAGCAGCGCGGGATGCGCTCGGAGCTCGGCGATGCCGACCGGCTCCGGCTCGCACGCGCGCTCACCGGTCTCACGCTGTCGGAGGCCGAACGTGAGCTGATGGCACTGGCCGTCGCCGACGCGCGCCTGAGCGTGCACGACGTCACCACCGCCCTTGCCGACAAGGCGCGCCTCCTCAACGCCGACGGCGTGCTCGAGGTCGTCACCAACGGGCCGGTCACCCTCGGTGACCTCGGTGGGCTGCACGCGCTGAAGGACTGGCTGAGCCGCCGCCGGCTCGACGACGGCCGGACCGACGCGCCGCGCGGCGTGCTGCTCGCCGGCGTCCCCGGTTGCGGGAAGTCGGCGGTCGCCCGCGCGCTCGCGGCCGAGTGGTCGGTGCCCCTCGTGCTGCTCGATCCCGGTCGCGTGTACCGCAAGTTCGTCGGCGAGTCCGAGCAGCGCTTCGACGCCGCCCTCGCGACGACCGCGGCCATGGCGCCGGTGGTGCTGTGGATCGACGAGATCGAGAAGGCATTCGCGACCGGAGACGTTGACGGAGGCGTCTCGGGTCGGATCCTGGCGACGTTCCTGCGCTGGCTGCAGGACCGTCCGCCGGGGGTCTTCGTCGTGGCGACCGCCAACGACGTGACCCGCCTGCCGCCCGAGCTCACGCGCAAGGGCCGATTCGACGAGCTGTTCTTCGTCGACCTGCCCGGCCTCGAGGACCGGGCCGAGATCCTCGAGATCGCGCTCCGGCAGCGGGCCGTGACACCGACGGTGACGGAGCTGCGCGCGCTGGCGACGGCGAGCGCGGGCTTCTCGGGCGCGGAGCTCGACGCCGCGATCACGGCCTCGTCCTACCGCGGCCCGATCACGGTCGCGTCGGTGGCGGCCGAGCTGTCGGCGACCGTCCCGCTCGCACACGCGCGTGCTCCCGAGATCGCCGCGCTGCGGTCCTGGGCCACCGACCACGCCCGCGCCGCATAGCGCGGCGCATCGCTCCGAGCCGGCTACGCGCCGATGACCGCCGGCCGGTCGAACCCGTTCGCCTCGCAGAGCGCGAAGTACGAGTCACGCACCAGACCGGCGTCGACGACCGACTCGACGTTGCCGTCGGCATCGAGGTTGAGGTTGGCGCCGTAGATCGCGAACCACACGTCGGTCATCCCCTCGTTGTCGGCGGGGACGGTCAGGGTGTGGATCGAGCCGGCCGGCTCGTAGAGGTACGACCCCGCCGTGTTCACCTCGGGGTACTCGAGGTACTTCCACGAGCCGCTCAGGGTGAACGCGAACACCTCACCGGTGTGCTTGTGCGTCGGCACCGTGACGCCGGCCTCGAACTTCGTGCGGATGACCCACAGTCCGGCCTCGACGTCCACCTGCAGGAGCTGGAGGTGGGTGCCGTCGCCGAGGGCGACGAACGGCAGCTCCTCCTCGCCGCGGTGGAGTGCCTTCGGGATCTCGAGCGTCGTCATCCGGGAGTCTACGACCCCCGGATTTGCGGTGAGTCCAGCGACGTGACCCGCCGGAGTGACGGTGACGACGCTCGAGATCGCGGGGTCAGGCTGCGCGAGCGCGGTGACGAGGTCGCGCAGGTAGGGCTCGATGTCGGCACGGGTGCGGACCGAGCGGCCCAGCGCGACCGACACCGAGGTCACACCCATCGCCGCGAGCTCGGGGGCGGACGCGAACGTGGCTCCGGCGTCGACGCGTCCGGCCGCGTCGGTCACCACCGGCACGCCGACACGAACACCGAGCCCGGACGGATCCCGCCCGGCGGTGCGGAACGCGGCCCGCAGCGTCTCGATGCCGGCGGCGATCTCGGGGACCGTGGGCCCGAGGGGCAGCCAGCCGTCGCCGAGCGTCACGATCCGCTCCACCATCGCGGGCGTCAGCTGCCCGCCGAACCAGACCGGGATCCGTCCCTGCACCGGGCGCGGCGCGGACCAGACGTCGGTGAACGCGATCGTGGGACGGTCGACCGTGACGGGCGGCTCCTGCTCCCACAGCGCACGGCAGGCGTGCAACGCGTCGTCCATCCGTGCGGTGCGTCCGACGAAGCCCATCCCCGGCTCGACGAACTCCTCGCGCTGCCACCCGGTGCCGACCCCGAGATCGACGCGGCCGCGTGACAACACGTCGAGCGTCGCCACCGTCTTCGCGAGCAGCAGCACCGGCCGGAGGGGCGCGATGAGCACGCCGGTGCCGAGCCGCACGCGCCGGGTGGCACCGGCGATCGCCGCGAGCGCGGTGAGCGGCTCGAGCCAGGGCTCGCCCGGCGGGTACGGGAACGCGTCGGCGTACGGATACCGGTCGAGGCGGGGCCCGATGGCCACGTGATCGGGCAGGACGATCTGGTCGACGCCCGACGCGTCGGCGGCGGCCGCGACGTCGACCACGGCGGCGAGGTCGTCGCCGAAGAGTCGATCGAGGCCCGAGATCGTGACGGACAGCGAAAGGTTCTGCGGCATGAGGCGGCGCAGCGTACCGTCGCGCGATGCTCGCGCTGCCGGTGCTGCTCGCGCTGGGCGCGGCCGCCGTCTTCGCGGTGAGCGCGGTCGCCCAGCAGCAGGCGGCCGCGCAGAACGTCGACGCCGGTGGTCTGCGGCTGATCGGCCGGTTGCTGCTCTCGCCGCGATGGCTGGCCGCGACCTTCGGCAACATCGTCGGCTACACGCTCCAGGCGTGCGCGCTCGCCGCGGGCTCCCTGCTCGTGGTGCAGCCGATCCTCGTCACCACGCTCGTGTTCGCGCTCCCCCTCGGCGCGCGGTGGAACCACCGGCGCATCACCCGACGCGACGTCCTGTGGGCCGTGGCGCTGTGCGTCGCGCTCGCGGTCTTCCTGCTCGCGAGCCATCCCTCCGGCGGCCACGACGTCACCGCGTTCCGGGACTGGCTGCCGTCGATCGTCGTGGCCTCGGTCGTGGTGCTCGCCGCCGCGATCGTCGGCACGCTCTCGACCGGCCGGCACCGCGCGCTGGCGTTCGCGATCGTCGCCGGCACCAGCGTCGGCTTCGCGTCCGCACTCACGAAGTCGGTCGTCCACCACCTGGGCCACGACCCGCTCGCGACGCTCGGACACTGGGAGCTGTACGCCCTGGGCGTCGCCGCCCTGACCGGCGTCTTCTGCCAGCAGCTGGCGTTCCAGGCCGGGTCCCTCGAGATCTCGTTCCCGGCGACGATGGTGCTCGACCCGGTGGTCTCGGTGATCGTGGGCATCGCTGCGCTCGACGAGCGCGTCCAGGCGTCGGGCGCGATGTGGCTCGTCATCGCGGCGGCGGTGGCGACGCTCGTCGCCGGCACGATCGCACTGGCGCGCACCGGCGTCCCGACGCAGGCCGGCGCGAGGGTCAGCTCCCCAGACCGCCCATCCCCGGTTCGGGACGCAGCGTCGGGAACAGGATGACCTCGCGGATCGACGGCGTGCCCGTGAGGAGCATCACCAGCCGGTCCACGCCGAGGCCGATGCCGCCGGTGGGTGGCATGCCGTACTCGAGCGCCCGCACGTAGTCGAGGTCGACGTCGCCGGCCTCGGGATCGCCCCGGCGCTTGGCCGACGCCTCCTCCTCGAACCGGGCGAGCTGGTCGACCGGGTCGTTGAGCTCGCTGTACGCGTTCACGAGCTCGTGGCCCGCGACGACGAGCTCGAAGCGCTCGACGAGGTTCGGGTCGTCGCGGTGGGCGCGTGCGAGCGGCGACGTCTCGCGTGGGTGGTCGAGCACGAACGTGGGCTGGATCAACGTGTCCTCGACGCGTGCGTCGTAGACCTCCATCGTGATGCGGCCGCTGCCCCACTCCGGCTCGACGTCGACGTCGAGCTCCTTCGCGATGCGCCGGGCGTCGTCGACCGGCCATCCCCGGGCTGGAGCTCCGCACCCGTGACGTCGGTGATCGAGCTGCGTCATCGTGGCGCGCCGGAACGGCGGCGTGAGGTCGATGTCGTGGCCCGCGTACGCGACGTGCAGGTCCGGGTCGACCGCGCGCGCGGCGTCGACGATGAGCCCTTCCGCGAGGTCCATCATCTCCGTGTAGTCGCCGAACGCGCGGTACGCCTCGAGCATCGTGAACTCGGGGTTGTGCGTGGTGTCCACGCCCTCGTTGCGGAACACCCGCCCGATCTCGAACACGCGGTCCAGCCCGCCGACGATGAGCCGCTTGAGGTGGAGCTCGAGCGCGATGCGCAGGTACATGTCCTGGCCGAGCGCGTTGTGGTGCGTGGTGAACGGACGCGCGGTCGCGCCGCCCTGGATGGTCTGGAGCACCGGGCCCTCGACCTCGCGGTAGCCGGAGGCGATCAGGTGGGCGCGCAGCGCGGCGAGGATCTCGATGCGGGCCAGCGCGATGCGGCGGGCGTCCTCGTTGACCACGAGGTCCACGTACCGCTGCCGGTACCGCGTGTCGACGTCCGACAGGCCGTGCCACTTCTCGGGCAGCGGGCGCAGCGCCTTCGACAGGAGCCGGAACTCCTGCACCCCGATCGAGAGCTCTCCGCGCTTGGTGGTCATGACCGTGCCGGTGACCCCGATCCAGTCCCCGCGGTCGAGCCGGTCGAAGGCCTCGTGGGCCTCCTCCCCGATCGTGCGCTGGTTCACGAACAGCTGGATGGTGCCGTCGCGATCCTGGACCGTCGCGAAGCTGAGCTTGCCCTGGCGGCGCAGGAGGAGGATCCGACCCGCGAGCCGGACCACCCGCTCGGTCTCCGTGCCCGGCTCGAGGTCGCCGTACTCGGCGTGGAGCGCGCCCGAGGTGACGTCGGCGTCGAAGCGCACCGGATAGGGGTCGACACCCTCGGCCCGGAGTGCGTCGAGCTTGGCGAGACGCTGGAGCCGCTGGTCCCGCAGCTGCTCCTCGGTCTCGGATGCGTCCGGCTCCGCGGGATCGGATTCGCTAGCTTCCGCAGCTGATTCGTCGGGGCCGGCCATCCGGTCGAGGCTACCGGCGCGCCTCACCGACGCCCCGCACCATTCCGGACGGAGGATCCGATGCCCAGACTCGACGGCAAGGTCGCGCTCATCACCGGAGCGGGCAACGGCATGGGACGCGTCGCGTCGGTGCTGTTCGCGCAGGAGGGCGCGCGCATCGTCGTCGCCGACTGGTCCGACGACGGTGGCGGCGAGACCGTCGCCGCGGTCGAGGCGGCGGGCGGCGAGGCCTCGTTCGTGAAGGTCGACGTCGCCAAGGCGGAACAGGTCGAGGCGATGGTGGCCCACACGATGGACCGCTTCGGCGCGCTCGACGTGCTCTACAACAACGCCGGCATCTTCCCCGCCGACGACGGTGGCGTCACCGACACGCCCGAGCCCACCTGGGACCGCGTCATGGAGGTCAACCTCAAGGGCGTCTGGCTCGGCTGCAAGTACGGCGTCCCCGCGATGCTGGCGTCCGGCGGCGGCTCGATCGTGAACGTCGCGAGCTTCGTCGCGCTCATGGGTGCGGCCACCGCGCAGATCGCGTACACGGCGTCCAAGGGCGGCGTGCTCGCGATGACGCGTGAGATCGCGGTCGAGTACGGCCGGCGCGGCATCCGGGCCAACTCCCTGTGCCCGGGTCCCATCGCGACGCCGATGCTCGAGGAGCTCATGAGCGACCCCGAGCGCAAGCAGCGCCGGCTCGTGCACATCCCGATGGGCCGGCTCGGTCAGGCCGAGGAGCTCGCGAAGGCGGCGCTCTTCCTGGCGTCCGACGAGTCCTCGTTCATGACCGGCGCGCAGCTCGTGGTCGACGGCGGCATCACCGCCGCCTACGTCACGCCGGAGTAGCCGCGATCACGGCCGGTCGGTTGCGGTTCGACCGCTGAGCGGTCCTCCGGCAACGGACTCCGGGTCCGATCGGAGCAGGTGCGCTCAGGCGGGCGCGGACTGCAGCAGGAGCGCGGCGAGCTCGTCGGGACACGCGAGCGCGGGCAGGTGGCCGGAGTTCACGATCTCGGGCTCGGTCCCGAGCCGCTCCCTGGCGACGCGCTGCACGAACTCGAGCGGGAACATCCGGTCGAAGCGGCCGGCGATCACGCGGGTGGGCACGTCGGGCCACGCGTCGAGGGCGATGCGGTCCCGGAACGGACGATCGGACTGCTGTTGGGACTCCTCGCTCCCCACGACGAGGGCCTCCACCGGCACGTCGTGCAGGAAGACCTCGTCCGGGTCGAACGGCGCGTCCGGATCACGCCCGTCGGCGCGTGCCGCGTCGACGTACGCCTGCCCCTGACCGGTCGCGTCCCACCAGTCGCCGGGCGTCTCCCCCGGCTTCGGGATCATCGGGGCGACGAGCACGAGCGCCGCGGCGGCGCGTTGCGCGGCCACGACCGGCGCGGTGAACGCGCCCAGCGACTGCCCGACCACCACGAGCTCGTCGGCGCCACCGTCACCGTCGAGCGCGAAGAGCGACGCGTCCACGTAGGCGTCGAGGCCGGCGTCGTCGTCGGCCGCCGGCAGATCAGGAGCGACCACGGTGTGGCCGGCGGTGCGCAGGATCGGGGTCACGAGGTGCCAGTAGGACGCGCGGCCGCCCGCTCCGGGGATCAGGAGAAACGTCGTCATGGGCCTGGCCTACCCCGGTTCGGGACGGCGCACTGGAGCGCGCTCCGGAGAGCAGCAGCGCGGCGAGCTCCTCGGGGCAGGCGAGCGCGGGCAGGTGACCGGAGTTGACGATCTCGGGCTCGATCCCGAGCCGCTCCCTGGCGACGCGCTGCACGAACTCGAGCGGGAACATCCGGTCGAAGCGGCCGGCGATCACGCGGGTGGGCACGTCGGGCCACGCGTCGAGGGCGATGCCGGTCCTGGAACGGACGATCGGACTGCTGTTGGGACTCCTCGCTCCCCACGACGAGGGCCTCCGCCGGCACGTCGTGCAGGAAGACCTCGTCCGGGTCGAACGGCGCCTCCGGATCGCGACCGTCGGCGCGCGCCGGCGTCGACGTACGCCTGCCCCTGACCGGTCGCGTCCCACCACTCGCCGGGCGTCTCCCCCGGCTTCGGGATCATCGGGGCGACGAGCACCAGCGCCGCGGCGGCACGTTGCGCGGCCACGACCGGCGCGGTGAACGCGCCGAGCGACTGCCCGACCACCACGAGCTCGTCGGCGCCGCCGTCACCGTCGAGCGCGAAGAGCGCCGCGTCCACGTAGGCATCGAGGCCGGCGTCGTCGTCGGCCGCCGGCAGATCGGGGGCGACCACGGTGTGGCCGGCGGTGCGCAGGATCGGGGTGACGAGGTGCCAGTAGGACGCGCGGCCGCCGGCTCCGGGGATCAGGAGAAACGTCGTCATGGGCCTGGCCTACCCCGGTTCGGGAGCGCGCACTCGACCGCGCTCAGGAGGTGAGCCCGATCACGATCGCGACGACGAGCACGACCGCGAAGAGGGCCACAACGGCGCGCACCGTGATGCCGACCCACGGGGGACGGCTCCGGAGACCCGCAGCAAAGGCGCCGACCTCGGCCAGCTGACCCTCGTACGTCACCGGCGCGGGCCGTGGGCCGGCGCCCGGCGCCGGAACCCCGGCCATCGGCGTCTCCTCCGAGGCCATCCATCAAGGGTAGGTCGCCGGCGGCTCCGGTCACCTCGGACCGCACGATCTCGGCTGGTGACGGAACGTCGCGGGTACGAGACTCGCAGGCCGAGGGACGCAGCCCGTCAGGAGGACCCATGCCGGAGGAGTTCGAGGGGGATCTCGCGGGCGCGGTGTTCTGGGGCGCCGACCTCAAGGGCGCGACGTTCCGCGACGTGGATCTCAGCGGCGCGCGCATCAGCCATGCGTGGCTCGTCGACGTCGACATCGACGCCTTCGTCGACCGGTTCGTCGTGAACGGCGTCGACGTCACCGCGTACGTCAACGAGCGGGACCCGTGGTACCCGGTGCGCTCGATGCTGCGCGCCTCCGACCCGGAGAGCATGCGCGCCGCGTGGGCCGCGCTCGAAGCCGAGTGGGCGACGACCGTCGCGCGGGCGGAGGCATTGCCCGAGGCGGCGCGGAACGAGTCCGTCGACGGCGAGTTCTCGTTCGTGCAGACCCTGCGTCACCTCGTCTTCGCCATGGACAAGTGGTTCACCGCGCCCGTCCTCGGCGAGGGCTTCCACCCGATCGGCCTGCCCAACTCGTGCTCCGTCGACTTCCCCTGGCCCGGTCTCGAGCACGACCGCACGCCGTCGTACGGCGAGGCCCTCGCCGTGCGGGCCGATCGCAGCACGCGCCTTCGCGACTTCCTCGCCACCCTCGACGCGGCGTCGCTCGACCGGCCGATCGACGTGCTGGAGAACGGGGTCGAGCCGTTGCGGTACTGCATCGGGACGGTGTTCGAGGAGGAGTTCTGGCACCTCCGGTACGCCCGCCGCGACCTCGGCGTGTCTGACAGCGACCGACTGACCGACCCGCCGAGGCGCAGGCGCGCCGCAGGCGTGACCGCGACCGGACGCGGGCCGTACCCTCTGCTTCCCGTCACCCGGAGGACCCCCGCATGCCCGCGACACTGACGCCCGACGCACTGCGCGAGCTCGTCGAGACCGGCGAGATCGACACCGTGCTCGTGTGCTTCCCCGACCTCCAGGGCCGTCTCATGGGCAAGCGCGTCATCGGGCGCTACTTCGTGGAGGAGCTGCTCGACGGCGGCGGCGCGGTCGAGGCGTGCAACTACCTCATCGCCCTCGACGTCGACATGACGCCGCTCCCCGGGTACGAGTACGCCAACTGGGAGCAGGGCTACGGCGACTTCCGGTGCATCCCCGACCTCGCGACGCTGCGGCGGATCCCCTGGTTGGAGGCCACCGCGCTGGTGCTGTGCGACCTCGTCGACGAGGAGACCGGCGCGCCGGTGGAGGAGTCGCCCCGACGGATCCTGCGCCGGCAGATCGAGCGGGCCGCGGCGATGGGCTTCCACGTCAAGATCGGCGCCGAGCTCGAGTTCTTCCTGTTCGAGAACTCCTACCGCGACGCCGCGGCGCGCGACTACCGCGAGCTCACGCCGCACTCGGACGTCATCGAGGACTACCACATCCTCCAGACGACCCGCGACGAGTACCTGATCCGCCAGATCCGCAACGGCATCGACGCCGCGGGTATCCCCGTCGAGTTCTCCAAGGGCGAGGCCGGTCGCGGTCAGCACGAGATCAACCTCGTCTACGCCGACGCGCTGGAGATGGCCGACCGTCACGCGATCTACAAGAACGGCGCCAAGGAGATCGCGTCGCTGAACGGCCGGTCCATCACCTTCATGGCGAAGTACTCGATGGACGAGGTCGGATCCTCGTGCCACCTGCACTCGAGCGTGTGGGACGCGACGAGCGGCGAGAACGTGATGTGGAGCGACGACGCGCCGCACCACCTCTCCGACGTGTTCCGCGGCTGGCTCGGCGGGATCGTCGCCACCGGGCGCGAGCTGGCGTGGATGTTCGCCCCGTACGTCAACAGCTACAAGCGCTACCAGCCGGAGTCGTGGGCGCCGACCGCGCTCGCGTGGGGCCACGACAACCGCACGTGCGGCTACCGGCTCGTCGGTCACGGACCGGCGTACCGCGTGGAGTCGCGCATCCCCGGCGCCGACGTGAACCCGTACCTCGCCTACGCGGCGATCATCGCCGGCGGGCTGCACGGCGTGGCCAACCGCGTCGAGCCACCGGAGCCGTTCGTGGGCAACGCCTACGACGCGCCCGACCTGCCCCACGTGCCCTCGACCCTGGTGGAGGCCATCGAGCTGTTCCGGTCGTCGACCGTCGCGCAGGACGCGTTCGGACCCGCGGTGCACCACCACCTGGTGAACACGGCCGAGCAGGAGTGGCACACGTTCAACCGCGCGGTCACCGACTGGGAGCGGCGCCGCAACTTCGAGCAGATCTGAGCGACGGTCCGGATGCCCGCGCCCCTGATCGCGCTCCCCGCCTATCCGATGACGGCCGGCCGCGTCGACGGATGGGCCGACCCGGCCGTCGCCATCCAGGCCATGTACGTCGAGTCGCTGCAGCGTGCCGGCGCGCAGGAGGCGGTGCTCGGCCCGCGCCATCTCGATCACGGCGAGGCGCTCGCGATGCTCGAGCGCTTCGACGGGCTCCTCCTGCCCGGCGGCGGTGACGTGATCCCCGAGCGGTACGGCGAGCCGCGCGCCGAGCAGACCTACGGCACCAGCCCGCTGCGCGACGAGTTCGAGTTCGCGCTGGGCAACGCCGCGCTCGAGCTGTCGCTCCCGCTCCTGGCCATCTGTCGTGGCACGCAGGTGCTCAACGTCGCCCTGGGCGGCACGCTCGCCCAGCACATCACCGACGAGTTCCCCGGGCACGGCACGCCGGGCGTCGAGGGGGGCCAGAACGTGCACGAGGTCGTCGGTCGAACCCGAGACGCGCGCCGGCGCCGCGATGGGCACGGCGCGGCCGCGGTGCTCGTGTCACCACCACCAGGCGATCGACCGGCTCGGCCGGGGCCTGCACGTCACCGCGCGCGGCGACGACGGGATCGTGGAGGCCGTCGAGCTCGACGGCCCCGCGTGGGTGACCGCGGTCCAGTGGCACCCCGAGGACACCGCGGCCGTCGACCCGGCCCAGCAGGGACTGTTCGACGCCTTCGTCGACGCGGCCCGCCGGTGAGCGGCGCCGACCGCGTCGTCGTCACCGGCCAGATGCTCACGGTCGACGGCGGCGCCACGCTCCATGACTGAGGCACCGCGCATCGAGACCGAGCGCCTCGTGCTCCGGGGTTGGGAGGACCGCGACCTCGACGCCTACGCCGCGCTGTGCGCCGATCCGGAGGTGATGCGCTTCATCGGGCCGGGCACGCCGCAGACGCGTGAGCAGGCCGGCGCCGCGATGGCGAGCTTCGGCACGACCTGGGCGGAGCGCGGGTTCGGGCTCTGGTGCGTGACCCGCCCCGGCGAGGACACCTGTGTCGGCTTCGTGGGTCTCGCCGTGCCCGACTTCCTCCCCGAGATCATGCCCGCGGTCGAGATCGGGTGGCGGCTGGCGCGGGCGGCATGGGGTCGGGGCTATGCGACCGAGGGCGCGCTCGCGGCACGCGACTTCGGGTTCGACCGGGCGGGGCTCGACCGCATCGTCAGCATCGCCCATCCCGACAACCACGCGTCCACCGGCGTCATGCGCAAGCTCGGCATGTCCCTCGAACGCGCCACCGTGCACCCGCAGCACCGCGTCCCGGTGGTCGTCTACGAGCGCTTCCGATCGGAGCGCCGCCCCGACGCCGTCCGCCGATCGAGTGACCCGCCCTGGACGCGAGGACGCGGATGCGCATCCGCCGGCAGTGCGTAGCGTGGGCCGATGCCGTTCGCGCCGGAGGTCGACGCTGCCTACGCCGCCGGTGTCGACGCCGTACAGGAGGTGACGGCCGGCTTCGCGCTCACCGACTGGTCCCGGCCCGCGTGCGGCACGTGGACCGGCACCGACCTCGCCGGGCACCTCGTGACCGTCGTCGGCTGGTACCACGAGTGGCTCGACCGGGCCGAGGCCGGGGACGCGTCGCCGGCGTTCCCGGCGTCGGAGCTCGACGCGCGCACGGCCGCCGCACTCACCGCGCTCCCGCCCGCCTCCGGACCCGCGCGCGTCGCGGAGTTCGCGCGACGCGCCACCGACTACCGCGCCCGCCTCCGGGAGCACTGGGACCTGCCGTACGGCTATCCCCGCGGCACCGTGACCGCCGGACTGCACGCCGCGCTCGCCGCGTGGGAGTGGCACGTGCACGCGTGGGACCTCGCCACGGCGGCCGGCACCACCCACCGCCCCGACGACGTGGCGACGCTCTACACCCGGGGCATGGAGTGCTTCACCCGGGCCACCCACGTCGTCCTCGTCCCGGAGCCCACCGGCGACCGGTGGGCCGCGCTCCTCCGCCGGACCGGCCGGCGCGGACCGTCCGAGCGGACGCGGTGACGGGGCTCGACGTCGCCATCGCGGTCGTCGTCCTCGGAGCGGCGGTGTGGGGGGTGCGGGCGGGCTGCGTGGTCCAGGTCGGGACCTACGCGGGCTTCCTCGGCGGCGCGCTGCTCGGTGCGTTCATCGCCGGTCGCATCGCGTCGTGGTCGTCGGATCCCACCAGCGCCACGTTCCTCTCCCTCGGCGTGGTCGCGATGTGCGCCGGCCTGCTCGCCTCGCTCGGGGGCATGCTCGGCGCGCTCGCCCAGCGCGGGCTCGTCCGCATCCGGTTGCGGGTGGTCGACGCCGCGCTGGGCGGGCTCGTGGCCGTGGCCGGGACGCTCGTGACGATCTGGCTGATCGGTGCCTCCCTCGCCACGGTGCCCCAGTCCGGGATCGGCGCCGCGATCCAGGACTCGCACGTCATCCGGTGGCTCGACCACGAGCTGCCCCCCGTACCGGACGTCGCCGCCCGCCTGAGTCGGATCACCGATCCGCTGGGCTTCCCGCGCGTGTTCGCGGGCCTCGAGCCCACGCCTGCGGCGCCGGTCACGGGACCGCTCCCGGCACAGGTCCGAGCTGCGGCCGCCGCCGCCGCGGCCTCGACGGTGCAGATCAGCGGCGTCGGCTGCGGGGGGACGCTGTACGGCTCCGGCTGGGTCGCGGCACCCGGTCTCGTCGTCACGAACGCGCACGTCGTGGCCGGCATCACGGATCCGGTGATCGTCGACGCGAACGGCGGGCACCGCGCGGTGGCGGTCTCGTTCGACCCGAACACCGACGTCGCGATCCTGCGGACGTCGGGACTCGCCGGATCGCCGCTCGCGGTCACGAGCACCGACCCGCAGCGCGGGGCCGTCGGGGCGGTGCTCGGGTATCCGGGCGGCGGTCCGCTCACCACCGGCGCCGGCGCGGTGCGCGACGCCTACCAGGCCCTCGGCCGGGACATCTACGGCGGCGGGCTCACGCGCCGCGACATCCTCGAGCTCCAGGCGGACGTCCGCCCGGGCAACTCCGGTGGACCGTTCGTCCTGCCCGACGGCAGCGTCGGCGGCATGGTCTTCGCCCGCTCCGTCACCACCTCCGGTCTCGGCTACGCGCTCGCGCCGTCGGAGTTGCGACGCGAGCTGGCGCGGACGCGCACCGGGTCCGTCTCCACCGGCTCCTGCGCGGCGGCCTGATCCCGTGGACCCCGCGATCGTGCTCGCCGTGTTCCCGGTGATCTTCATCGGCGAGCTCCCGGACAAGACGATGTTCGCGTCGCTGGTCCTCGCGGCACGCGGCACGCCCGGCGGGGTGTGGCTCGGCGCGGCCGGTGCGTTCCTCGTCCACGTCGTGATCGCGGTGACCATCGGTGCCGGGCTGTTCGCGCTGTTGCCGTCGCGTGCGGTGGAGGCCGTCGTCGCGATCATGTTCGGTGTCGGCGCCGGGTTCGCGTTCTGGGAGTCGCGCGGGCACGAGGACGAGGAAGCGCTGGTGACCCGCGAGGCCGCGTCGCACCGCCGGTCCGTCACCACCGCCTTCATGGTCATCTTCGTCGCGGAGTGGGGCGACCTCACCCAGATCCTGACCGCCAACCTCGCGGCCCACTACCACTCGGCCTTGAGCGTCGGCGTGGGCGCGGTCCTCGCGTTGTGGGCCGTCGCCGCCGTCGCGGTGCTCGCCGGTACCGGCATCATGCGCCGCGTGCCGGTCCGGACGGTGCGGGTGGTGACCGCGGTCGTGCTCGCCGTCTTCGCGGTGGTCGCGGCCGTCTCGGCGATCACCGGTTGAGCCACCGCCGGCTCGGCGACCGTCAGCCGCCCGGCCTGGTCGCGACGAACACCGCCCAGCCCGCCGTCGGAGTCGACGGCGTGGCCTCCGTGTACGACGGGCGTTGTTCCACCGTGAAGCCGGCGTCGTTGAGCGCACCGACCACGGCCGCCGGCTCGTAGAGGCAGAGCTCGTGGGTCTCGTCGACGCGGCGGTAGCGGCCGTCGGCCTCCCGCACGAGGATCACGATGCGGCGCTCGAGTCGGTCCCCCCGCTCGGTGGCGTGCATGCCGAGCATCCACGTGTCGTGTTCGTGGAACACGTGGCGGACGTCGAGCCCGAGGTTGCGGCCCGGCGTCGAGACGTCGAAGACGAGCACGCCCCCCGGAGCGAGCGCCCGGTGGGCACGATCGGCGAGGAGACGAAGCGCGTCGAGACCCGCCCGCGGATCGGTCGCGTACTGCAGGACCTCGCCCGTCGCCGTCACCGCGACCGACGGCGCGATGTCGACGTCGTGCACGGACCTCACCGAGAACGTCGCGCTCGGGACCGCGACCCGGGCGAGGTCGACCATCGCCGGCGCGAGATCCACACCCGTCGCGGTGAACCCGGCCGCCGTCACCGCCGCGGCCAGGATCCCCGAGCCGCACCCGAGGTCCGTGACCAGCCCCGACGTGATCCCCGCCGCGTGCAGGCGCCCCACCACGAGACGGGCGGCGTCGCGGGCGAGATCGCCGAACCGCGCGTCGTGGATCGCGGCCTGCTCCGGCCCGTAGAACGTCACGTCGCGCTCGATCACGTCGCGTAGATCGCGTCGGGCCGGAGCTGCGCGTCGATGCCGCCGTCGACGAAGACGATCGAGCCGTGGACGTACGACGCGTCGGGCCCGAGGAGGAAGTCGACGACCGCGGCGACCTCGTCGGGGGTCCCGATCGCACCGGTCGGCACCGGGAGCGCCTCGATGAGCGGGCCGAACGTCGGGTCGTCGAGCCCCTGCTGGAGCAACGGCGACCGGAACGGTCCCGGCGCGACGGCGTTGATGCGTACGCGGCGACCGCCCCACTCCACGACGCGCCGACGCACGTCCCGTGCGATCGCGACCTTGCTCGAGGCGTAGACGGTGTTGCCCGGCATCGCCGCCGCGAGCCCACGCGCGGTGTCCTCGTCACGGGACAGGAACGCGGCCACCAGCTCGGCGTTCACGGTCGGGTCGATCGTGGTGGAGTTCGACGAGATCGCCACCGCCGAGGCCGACGCGGCCGCGGCGAGCGCGCCGAGGCACCCGTCGAGGAAGGCGACCGCGCCGAAGAAGTTCACCGAGGCGATGAGCGCGTGGTCCGGTACCTGCGGGCCCAGACCCGCGCACGGGACGAGTCCCGCGAGCGGGCCGTCCACCAGCGCGAGCGCGCGTCCGAGGGCGTCCTCCCGGCCGGCCACGGTCCCGAGGTCGGCGGCGACGTCGGCGTCGCGCAGGTCCACCGTGACGACCCGCTCGCCACGTGCGCGCAGGCGAGCGGTGACCGCCGCGCCGAGTCCCGAGGCGGCGCCGGTCACGACGTGTGTGCCCACCGTGGCCTACTTCGTCGCCGTCGGCGCGACGAGGCCGCCACTCGCGTGGGTCACCGGCAGCGGCGTGGCCGCGAGGAGGAACTCGTAGACGCCGTCGGCCGCGCAGTCCGCCGCCAGCTCGTCGAGGTCCCACTGCTGACCCTGGGGCATGCCGACGTCGCGCAGCTCGATCATGTGCGTCGGGAAGAGGTACGGGTTCGGACCCGGGCACGGGTACGGCTCGAAGACGTGGGTGTCGTTCGCGACCGCGGCGACGTCGTGGTCGTGCAGCCATTCGACCGCGTCCAGGCCGATGCCCGGCGAGATGTCGGCGTAGCGGTTCCGGTCGCCGGTGCGCAGCCAGTGCATCTGCCCGGTCCGGACGAGCACGACGTCGCCGGCCTCGACCGACACGCCCGCGGCGTCCACGCACGCGTCGAGATCGGCACCCGTGACCGCGTACGGCTCGTCGAACCACTCCACCCGCTTGAGTCGCGCGACGTCGCACAGCAGTCCACGGGTCACGAGCGGGCCGAAGTGCTCGATGCCGAGCCGCGTCGCACCCACGTCCATCGAGACCGCGTCCGCCGGGACACCGTTGTAGAGCAGGCCGTCGTAGCCGGCGTGCGAGAGCGCGTCCCAGTGCGTGGCCGACTGCGTCCCGGTGGTGACCTCGTCGTCGCTGGTGGCGAAGTCGCCGGGGTCGCCCGTGAACGCGTACGACGCCTGCAGCACGTGGAGCTGGGGGTTCCTGCGCCCGAGGATCCGACCGGTCTGGGGACCGCTGCCGTCCATCGGGATCGAGAGCGAGAACGTCACTCCCCGACGGACGGCGGCGGCACCGCGCCGCACCGCGGCCGGGTCGACGAGGTTCAGCGTCCCCCGCTGGTCGTCGGGACCCCACCGGCCCCAGTTGGACACACGCGCCGCGAGCGCGCGCTGGTCGTCGTCGAGCGGCATGGCGGCGTCAGTCCGAGTACTGCTTGCGCAGCTCGTGCTTGAGCACCTTGCCCGTGGGATTGCGGGGCAGCCCGCCCACGATCTCGAGCTGCTCCGGGATCTTCTGCACCATCAGCCCCTCGCCCTGCAGGAACTCGAAGAGCTCGGCGAGCGTCGGCGGGTCCGCGGGATCGGCGGGCACGACGATCGCGCAGGCGCGTTCCCCGCACGGGGATCGGGCAGGCCGACGACCGCCGCGTCGGCGACCTTGGGATGGGTGAAGAGGAGATCCTCCACCTCCTTGGCCGAGATGTTCTCGCCCTTGCGGATGATCACGTCCTTCAGACGGCCGGTGATCACCACGTGGTCGTCGTCGCGCACGACGCCGAGGTCCCCGGTGCGGAAGTAGCCCTCGTCGTCGAAGCCCTCCGCGTCGAGCGCGGGGTCCACGTAGCCGAGGCAGAGGTTCGGGCCCTTCACCCGCAGCTCGCCCTCCTCGCCGCGGCCGACGACCTCGCCCTCGATCGTCACGACCTTCACCTCGATGCCCGCGCACAGCGCGCCCTCGGTGTTGGCCATCTGCTCGTCGGTCGCGTCGACGCGGCACTCCGCGAGGATCGGGCACTCGGTGAGGCCGTACCCGGAGAGGATGCCGAGCCCGCCGAGGCGCTCCTTCACGTCGTAGTGCAGCTGGGGCGGCTTGGCCGCGCCACCACCGACGTAGATCCGGGTGTCCGGGAACAGCGGGTGGTCGGCCTGGGCCTGCGCGTCGAGGTACGCCATGTGGAACGGCGTGCCCGCGCCGGCGATGGTCACCCGCTCGCGCTCGAGCACCGGAATGGTCGTCGCCGGGACGAAGCCCTCCACGATCACCTGCGCGCAGCCCGCCATCAGCCCGGCAATGAGCCAGCCGATCCCGCCGATGTGCGTGAACGGGAAGACGAGCGCGTTGCGATCGTCGGCGGTGAGGTCGAACGCGTCCACCATCGCCCACGCCGCGGCCGCGACCGTGTTGTCGTTGTGGCGCGCGCCCTTCGGGTCCGCGGTCGTGCCCGACGTGTAGAAGAGCCAGCGCAACGGTCCGTCGCGCCGCACGCCCGGCGCGAACGGCTCGCCCCCGGCCGGCACCGGACCGAGTGTCCCGACGTCACCGGCGAGGACCTCGCCGCGGTGCAGCTCCATGATCTCGGCGGGAAGCCCGAGCCCGCGCGCCATCGCTCCGTAGTCGAACCCGCGCCATTCGCCCGGGACGACGAGCAGCTTCGCGTCGGCCTGGCGGACGACGAAGCCGACCTCGCGCTCGCGGTAGATCGGCAGGATCGGGTTCTGCACGGCACCGAGCCGGGCCAGCCCCCCGACGAGGACCATCGCCTCGATCCACGTGGGCAGCTGCCACGACACGACGTCGCCCTCGCCGATCCCCCGCGCCGCGAAGAACGCCGCCGCCCGATCGGACGCGTCGCGGTACTCGGCGAACGTGAGGGTGCGGCCGTCCTCGTCGATCGCGAAGCGGGCGGCGGGTGTGTCCTGGGCCCGCTGCTCGATCAGGTCCCAGAGGGAGTCGAACGTGCTCAGTCGTCGCGCCATCGCGTCACCCCGCCGCGGTCGCGCCGGATGCCGGCGGCTTCGGGAACCCGCCGCCGTACGTCACCAGCCCGCCGTCGATGGACACGATCGAGCCGATCATGTACCGGGCCGCGTCGGACGCGACGTAGGCGATGCACTCTGCGACCTCCTCCGGCTCGGAGACGCCGATGCGGCTCATGATCGGGCGGAGGACGTCGAAGTCGGCGTCTTCCGGGAGCCGGAAGCCCTTCGTGAGCGGCGTGCGCATCCCTCCCGGCGCCACGCAGTTCACCCGCACACCCTGGTCGAGGTACTCCACCGCGAGCGCCCGGGTGAGATTGATGACCCCGCCCTTCGACGCGCAGTACGCCGCCGAGTAGGGCTGGCCCATGATCCCCGCGTTCGACGCGATGTTCACGATCGTCCCCGCCGCCGTCGAGCAGATGCGGGAGCGTGTACCGGCACATCAGGAACGTGCCGGTGAGGTTCACGCCGATGATGGCCGCCCAGTGCTCGGGCGTCTCCTCCTCGGAGCGGGCGAACCCGCCGATCCCGGCCGAGTTCACCAGCACCTGCGGACGACCGAGGTCGCTCGCGACCGCGTCCACGCACGCCTGGACCGATGCCGGGTCGCTCACGTCGGCGCCGTACGGCGCGGGCGGTGCCGCCGGCGGCGGTGATGTCGTCGACGGTCGCCTGCGCCGTCTCGGCCGCCAGGTCGACGACGGCGACCTTCCCGCCCTCGGCGCCGACCAGGCGGGCCGTGGCGCGTCCGAGACCGGACCCCGCTCCGGTGACGACCGCGACTCGATCGGTGAAACGGGCCATGCGCGCGACTCCCCCTGTGCTGCGGACGGCGCAATCTAACCGGACCCGACGGCGCGGCTCCTCGAACCAGCCGTGCCGCACGCAGCCGCGGCGGGCTCGATCGCGTCGACCGCTAGCGTTGTGGCCCATGGCGAATCCCGCTCTCGCACCCAAGCGCATCAACGCGACCCTCGAGGAGCTCGAGCCGGGCTGGGCGTCGCCCGGCGGTCCGGCCGCGGCCACGACCATCGGCGCGCCCCCCGCGGCACCGTCGGCGACCCGCACGATGACCGTCGGCGGCACGTTCGCCAAGACCGGCGTCCTCTGGTTCCTGCTCGTGGTCGCCGGCGCCGTCGGCTGGAACCAGGTCGAGACCACCGACGGCCGGACGGGTCCAGCTCCCCGGCTGGGCCTGGATCTCGGTCTTCGTCGCCCTCGGCTTCGCGATGGTCACGATCTTCAAGCCGAAGTACGCCGCCGTCACCGCGCCGCTCTACGCGATCGCCGAAGGACTGTTCCTCGGCGTCATCTCCAAGGCCTACGACGTCGTCTGGAACGGCATCGCGCTGCAGGCGATCATGGCGACGCTGGCCACGTTCGCGGTGTGCCTCGTGCTCTACTCGCTCGACATCGTCAAGGTGACGCAGAAGTTCAAGTTCGTGGTCATCGGCGCGACGTTCGGCATCTTCGTGATGTACGCGCTCACCGCGCTGCTGAGCATCTTCGGCGTCGACGCCTACTTCTGGGCCCAGCCCAACGCGCTGGGCATCGGCATCAGCGTCGTCATCTGTGCGGTCGCGGCACTGAATCTCTTCCTCGACTTCGACATGATCCGGCAGATGTCGGTGGCCGGCGCACCGAAGTCGGCCGAGTGGTACGGCGCCTTCGGCATCACGGTCACGATCGTCTGGCTGTACCTCGAGATCCTGCGCCTCCTCAGCTACCTGCGGAACTAGCGCAGGATCCCCACTGCGGCGCCCGTGCATACGGCGGAGCTGCTGCGCGTCGCGGCGCAGGCGCATCCGGAACGCGATGCCTACGTCCACGGCGAGAAGCGGGCCACCTACGCGTGGCTCGACCGCGTGGCCGACGGGTTCGCAGCGACGCTGATCGACGCCGGCGTGCGACCCGGCGACGTCGTGTGCCTCATGCTCCCGAGCTCGATCAAGTTCGCCGCGTGCTACCTCGGCGCGCTGCGCGCCGGTGCCATCACCAGCGCGATCAACGGTCGCCTCGGCGCGGCGGAGCAGCGGAGCATCCTCGAGCGCACCGGGCCCAGGGTCACCGTCCTCGGCGACGGTGCCGCCGTCCCGGACGGCGCCCCCGCCGGTCGCGTCATTCCCGTGGACGACCTGAAGGACGCGTTCGCCGCCGCACCGCCCGCCGCGTTGCCGCAGATCGCGCCGACCGACCCGGCGTGCATCGTCTGGACGAGCGGCACCACGGGCATCCCCAAGGGCGCCGTCTACGACCACGCCCGCATGCAGGCGATCAGCGCCAACATCGGCCAGCTCACCGAGCCCGGCGATCGACGGCTGCTCGTCCTCCCGTTCCCCCACGTCGGCTACATGACGCGGATGTGGGACGAGCTCGCCAACGGCACGACGATCGTGATCGCGAGCGAGCCCTGGTCGGCCGCCGAGACGCTGCGCCTGTTCCGCGACGAGGACATCACGATGGGCACCGGCGTGCCCACCCAGTGGGAGCTCGTCCTCGCCCACCCCGACGTCGCCATCACCGACTTCTCCCGCGTGCGCGGTGTGCGGCATCGGTGGCGCCGCGGTCGCGCCCGACCTCGTGCGGCGGATGCGCGAGACCCTCGGCTGCCCGGTCATCACCCGCTACACGAGCACCGAGGCCGGCGTCACCACGAGCACCCTGGTCGGCGACCCCGACGACGTGATCGCCACCACCGTCGGCCGCCCGGCGCCGGACGTCGAGCTGCGCATCGCCGGCCGGCGAGCCGGCGAGGTCGGCGAGATCCTCTGCCGCTCCCCCGCCATGATGGCGGGCTACTGGCGGGACCCGGAGACCACGGCGGCGACGATCGACGCCGACGGCTGGTTGCACACGGGCGACCTCGGGTTCGTGGGCGCCGACGGCAACCTCCGGATCGTCGGCCGGCTCAAGGAGATGTACATCCGCGGTGGCTACAACGTGTATCCCGCCGAGGTCGAGGCGACCCTCGCCGACCATCCCGCCGTCGTGCAGGCGGCGGTGGTGGGGACGCCCGATCCCGTGCTCGGCGAGCGCGGCACCGCCTACGTGGTCGCCGGACCCGGGCACCCGACGCCGACGCTCGACGAGCTCCGGAGTTGGTGCCGCGACCGCATCGCGGACTACAAGGCTCCGGACCGGCTCGTGCTGGTCGACGCGTTCCCCCTGAACGCGACGAACAAGGTGGACAAGGCCGCGCTGGCGGCACGGGAGACGACATGACGATCCAGGAAGTGGGCTCGGGCGACACGCGGGTCAAGCCGATCAAGCTCGGCGGCGCGCTCATCACCCTCGTCGAGCCCCACCGGGGCCACGAGGTCGAGTACAACCGCTGGTACGAGCGCGACCACTTCTACGCCGGCTGCATGATCGGCGCGTGGACGATCTCGGGCTCCCGCTACGTCGCGACCGCCGAGCACAAGGCGCTGCGCTTCCCCGAGGACTCGCCCGTGGTCGACGACCTCGCGGCCGGCTCGTACGTCGCGATCTACTGGGTGCTGGCCGGCAAGTTCGGCGAGTGGATGAAGTGGGGCACCGACCAGGTCAACTGGCTCCACGCCAACGACCGCATGTTCCCGCACCGCGACCACGTGCACACGACGATGTACAAGTTCCGGGCCGACGCCCACGCGGACGACGACGGCGTGCCGGTCGAGCTCGCGCTCGACCGGGGCTACCCCGGGCTCGTGCTGATGATGGCCGAGCCGCCCGAGGGCCAGGACGCCGCGTGGCTCACCGACTGGTTCGCCGGCCGCACCCCCACACCGGCCGACCAGGTGGCCACCTTCACCGCGGTGCCATTGCTCGCCGACGCGCCGCCCGACGTGCCGCTCACGGCGGAGACGGAGCGCATCACGCTCCTGTACTTCGACCTCTCCGACCCGCTCGACCACTGGGCCGGGTACGAGACGATCGCCCGCGACCTCGCCGACGTCGGTGGGCGCGTGGTCTACGCGTCGCCGTTCGTGAAGACCATCCCCGGGACCGACACCTACACCGACAGGCTCTGGTAGGCGCGCACCGCGTCGAGCGTCGTCTGCAGGTGGTCGCGGAGGAACTCCACCGCGTCGTCGACCCGACCCGCTCGCGCGTGGTCGCAGAGGGTGCGGTGCTCCGCGAGGACGTCGTGGTGGCCGCCGGGCGCGCCCAGCGCGAGCACCTGGAACCGCTGCGAGTGCTCGGCCAGCCCGTCGACGATGCCGAGCATCCGCTCGTTCGCACAGCGGGCGAGCAGCGAGGCGTGCAGAGCGCGGTGCTCGTCGAACCCGGGATGCGCGACGTACGCGTCGTACGCGGCGCCGATCTCCGCGCGCAGCGCGTCGTCGCTCCGTTCGAGTGACGCGCGGAGGGCCACCGGCTCCAACAGCAGCCGCAGCTCGTAGACCTCCTCGACGTCACGCAGGCTCGCCTCCGCGACACGCGCGCCGCGCTGCGGGCGCAGCTCCACGAACCCGATGCCGGCCAGGCGGGCCAGCGCCTCCCGCACCGGTGTCGGGCTCACCGACCATCGCTGCGCGAGCTCCTCGGCCCGCAACGGCGTGCCCGGCGCCAGCGCGCCGCTCAGGATCTCGTCGCGGAGTCGGGCGTCCACCCACTGCGTGCGCGTGCTGGGCATGGCGGTTGACGGCATGTTCCATAGTCTATAGATTTTTGCGATGCGCATCGCTCGCTTCCAGACCGACGGGCCGTCGGGCCCGATCCGCACCGGCCGCGTCGAGGGGTCCGAGGTCGTGGACCTCGGAGCCGCCGACCCGCTCACCGTCCTCGCCGGGAACGGGCCGGCCGACGGCCCGCGTCACCCGCTCGCCGACGTCCGACTGCACGCCCCGCTCCCCCGGCCGCCGAAGTTCCTCGCCATCGGCCTGAACTACGGGGACCACTGCGCCGAGGCGGGCATGCCGGCCCCCGACTTCCCGGTCTTCTTCAACAAGCAGACCACCTGCGTGATCGGTCCCGGTGCGCCGATCCACGTCCCGCGCGTCTCCAGCCTCGTCGACTACGAGTGCGAGCTCGCCGTCGTGATCGGTCGCCGCTGCCGGCACGTCCCCGCGGACCACGCGCTCGAGGTGGTGGCCGGCTACACCGTCGCGAACGACGTGACCGTGCGCGACTGGCAGCTGCGCGCGCCCACCATGACCATCGGCAAGAGCTTCGACACCCACGGTCCGATCGGACCGTGGATCGTGAGCGCCGACGAGATCCCCGACCCGCAGGCGCTCGGCCTGCGGACGTGGGTGAACGGCGAGCTCCTCCAGGACGCGTCGACCGCGGGGATGATCTTCGACTGCGCGCAGCAGATCGCGACGCTGTCGACCGCGTTCACGCTCGAGCCCGGCGACGTGATCGCCACCGGTACGCCCGCGGGTGTCGGCATGCTGCGACAGCCGCCGCGCTGGCTGGCGCCGGGCGACACGGTCGCCGTGGAGGTCGACGGCATCGGCCGGCTCGAGAACCCGGTGATCGCCGAGCCCGAGGACACGGAGGTGTGGTGATGGGTCTCCACCGGCTCACCCACGTGACGCTGGCGTCGCCCGACGCGGCCGCGGCGAGCGACTTCTACACGGAGTTCGGTCTCGCGCCCACGGGCGCCGGAACGTTCGCGACCGTCGACGGCGGCGAGCAGCTCCGGCTCGAGGAGGGCGCGCACCGGCGCGTGCTCGAGCTGGGGCTCGGCGTCGGTACCCCCCACGACCTCGATGGGCTCGCCGACCGGCTCCGCGCCGTCGACGCCGCGGCCGACCGCGACGGCGACACGCTGCGCACCCACGATCCGGCCACCGGTCTCGCCGTCGTCGTCACGGTCGCGCCGCCGATCGAGAGCACGCCGCGCCCGACCGGTGACGCGAACGCGCCCGGTGCGACGACCCGCCACACCGAGCGGGCCGAGGCGATCGACCGCGAGCAGCCGGTCCGGCCCCGCAAGCTCGGTCACGTCGTCATCGGCTCGCCCGATCACACCGCGACCCAACGGCTCTTCACCGACGGGCTCGGGCTCGCGATCAGCGACGAGATCCCGGGGGTCGCCGCGTTCCTCCGGTGCTCGACGGACCATCACAACGTGCTCGTCCAGGACGCGCCGGTGACCTACGTGCACCACACCTCCTGGCAGGTCGACGACGTCGACGAGATCGGCCGCGGCGCCCGTACCATGCTCGACGGCGATCCCGGCCGGCACGTGTGGGGGCTCGGCCGCCACTACCTCGGGTCGAACTACTTCTGGTACCTCCGGGACCCCGGCGGCACGTTCGCGGAGTACTACGCCGACCTCGACGTCATCGACGATCCCGCGAAGTGGGAGCCCCGTGCGCTGACCGATGCCCGTGCGCTCTACGCGTGGGGCCCGCCGCCGCCGCTCGAGTTCATCGCGCCCGACGACCTCGCATCGCTCGCATGACACCCGAGGAGCGCCGTGCGTTCGTCCGCGATCACCGCACCGCGGTGTTCGGCTACGGCCGTGCCGCCGACGGACCGGCGATGTCCATCGTGTACTACGTGACGGACGGCGACGACATCCTCGTCTCCACCATGGGCGAGCGGGCCAAGGCCCGAGCCGTCGCCCGGGACCCCAAGGTGTCGCTGTGTGTGCTCGACGAGGCCTGGCCGCCCACCTACCTCCAGGTGTACTGCGACGCCACGGTCGACCACGACCGGGAACGCACCGTGGACCTCATGATGCGGATCGCCGGCGTGATGGCGGACCGACCCCTCGACGAGTCGATCCGACCGCTCGTCGCCGAGGGCGCCGAGCGAGAGGGCCGCGTCGTGCTCCGCCTCCGCCCCTACGCCACGTTCGAGACCCCACCGCGCCACGTCGAGGACGAGGCCGATGTGAACGAGTCACTGACGCACTGGTCCAGCGCGTCCCTGCCCTGGGACGCGTGATGAACGCCGACGCGCCGAACGACGTGGACGTCGCCATCGTCGGCTGCGGTCCGGTCGGCGCCGTCCTCGGCAACCTCCTGGGCGGGCATGGGTCTCCGGGTCGCCATCGTCGAGCGCGAGACCGAGGTGTACCGCCTCCCCCGCGCGGTCCACTTCGACGGCGAGGTCATGCGGGTGTTCCAGTCGATCGGGCTCGCGGAGGCGATCGCTCCGTGCAGCGCGGCGATCACCGGGATGGACTTCGTCGACGCCGCGGGCGAGCGGCTCATGGGCTACGTGGCGCCGCCGGACGTCGGCCCGTCGGGCTGGGCGAGCGACTACATGTTCCACCAGCCCGAGCTCGAACGCGTCCTGCGCGCCGGCCTGGACCGCTACCCCGAGGTCGAGCTGCGGCTCGGCACCGAGGTACAGGCCCTCCGCCCCCGCCGCGACCACGTGGACGTCGAGCTTCCCGACACGACGATCCGCGCCACCCACGTCGTCGGCACCGACGGCGCCCGGTCGCTCACCCGCGCCGCGATCGGCTCGACGCTCGACGACTACGGCTTCGACCAGCCGTGGCTCGTCGTCGACGCCGTCCGCCGCCGGCCGCTCGACCTGCCGACCGCGGTGGTGCAGTACTGCGACCCCGCGCGTCCGGCCACGTTCGTGCCGCCCGGCGGCGCGCACTGTCGCTGGGAGCTCATGGTCCTGCCCGGCGAGGACGAAGGTGAGCTCCTCGATCCCGAGCGCATCACCGCACTGCTCGCGCCATGGGTCGCGCCCGGCGACGTCGAGATCACGCGTGCGGCCGTGTACACCTTCCACGCGCTCGTGGCGCGCGAGTGGCGACGCGACCGGCTCCTGCTCGCCGGCGACAGCGCGCACCAGATGCCGCCGTTCCTCGGCCAGGGCATGTGTGCGGGCATCCGAGACGCCGCGAACCTCGCGTGGAAGCTCGCCGCCGTCGTGCACGACGGCGCGCCGGACCGCCTGCTCGACACGTACCAGTCCGAACGTGAGCCCCATGTCCGGGCCGTCATCGAAGCCGCCGTGGCGGCGGGGTCGATCATCCAGACCACCGATCCCGAGCTCGCCCGCGACCGCGACACGGCCCTGCGCGCCGACGGCGCGGCCGAGCCACCCGAGCTGGCGCTGCCGCCACTGGGCCCCGGAGTGCACCGGGCGGCCGGTGTCCCACTCCCCCAGTGCGACGGCAGCGACGAGCGCCTCGGACCCGGTCCGACGCTCGTGGCCGCCCGGCCGCTCGCCGTCGACGGTGTGGTCGTGCTGCCCCACCTGGCCGCCTGGCTCGCGGCCCGGGACGCGGACGTCGCCCTCGTGCGACCCGATCGGTACGTGTTCGGCACGGCCGCGGCGGCCGACGTGGATACGCTCGTCGCCGCGCTCCACGCGCACCTCGTATGACCGGACCCCTTCCCGAGACGCCCGACGCCGAGTCCGAGCCGGACGTCCGGTTCACCTTCGCGAACGAGCGCACCTTCCTCGCGTGGAACCGCACCGCGCTGGCGCTCATCGCCACCGGCGTGGCGGCGACCCAGCTGTTGCCCAGGTTCGACGTGGAGTTCGGTCGCCGACTGCTCGGACTGCCGTTGATCGCACTGGGCGCACTCCTCGCGGTCACCAGCTACCGATTCTGGCAACGCAACGAGACCGCGCTGCGGCGGGGCGAGCCGCTCCCACGGTCGCCGATGCCGTTGGTCCTGTCGATCGGTATCGGGGTGGTGGCGGTCATCGCCGTGATCCTCGGCGCCTTCGAGAACTGAGCGACGCCCCAGATGCCGACGACTCGAACGACCACGGGCGGAGCGGGGCGCCGAAGGGCCGAGAGCGGAAGAGCTAGCGACCATGGCCGAGCCGATGGACGAGGACGACGACGGCTCGCGCCGAACGGACCCTGCTCGCCTGGAACCGCACGGGCATCGCGTTCTTCGTCGCAATCGCCGCGCTCGGCCGTCGCGTGTGGCCGATCGACGCCGGGAACCACGGGTGGGTCGTGCTGGCGCTCGGGGTCGCGACCTTGGCGATCCTGGCGGGGCTCCTCATCGCCGGACGCGTCGGCACCCACGACCGGTACGCCGGCACGACGATGCACCACCACGCCTTCCTGCTGGTCTCTGCGAGCACGCTCGTGCTCGCGTGCGCCGCGTTCGCGCTCGCGCTGTTCCCCGCATGAGCGACGTCGCCCGGCGGCGGCTCGCGGTCGCGGCGATCACGCTGCCGGTCCTCCTCCTCGCGGTCGCCGCCTGGCAGTACCGCTGGATGTCCGACGACGGCTTCATCAACCTCCGCATCGTGCAGAACATCACGAACGGGCACGGACCGGTGTTCAACGTCGGCGAGCGGGTGGAGGCGTCGACCAGCCCCCTGTGGGTGGCGGTGCTCACGGTGGCCGACATCGTGCTGCCGCTGCGCCTCGAGTGGATCGCCGTGCTCACCGGGATCGCGCTCACGTTGCTCGGTCTCACGATGATGGGGGTCGGCGCGGCGCGACTGCACCGTCGGACCCGGCCGGACGTGCTGCTCCCGGCGGGCACGTTGGTACTCGTCGCGATCGCACCGACGTGGAAGTTCGCGTCGAGCGGACTCGAGAACGGGCTGACCCTCGCCTGGATCGGCACGGCGCTGTTCGTCCTCGCCCGCTGGGCGCAGGCCGACGCGCCCCTCACCCTCTGGGGCGCGGCCGTCCTCGGGCTCGGACCGCTCGTCCGGCCGGAGCTGGGCCTGGTCACGGTGGGAGCGCTGGCGGTCGTCGTCGTCGCCGACCGCGCCCGGGGATGGCGACCCAATGCGCTTCGCGTCGCGGTCGCACTCGCGATACCCGTCGCCTACGAGATCTTCCGGATGGGCTACTACGCCGCGCTGGTGCCGAACTCGGCCGTCGCGAAGGAGGCGTCGCGCCCCTACTGGTCGGCCGGGTGGACCTACCTCCACCGCACCGTGGACCCGTACTGGCTCTGGATCCCGCTGCTCGTCCTCGCGTTCGGCGCGTACCTGCCACTGCTGCTGCGAGACGGCGGTCGGGCAACCGCCGTGACCGCGCTGTTCCTCGTCGTCGGCCTCGTCGACGCGCTCTACGTGGTCCGAGTGGGCGGCGACTTCATGCAGGCGCGGCTGCTGCTCCCGGCGCTGGCTCTCGTCTGCGCGCCGGTCGCGGTCGTGCCGCTGCGCCGCACCACCGCCGCAGTGCTGCTCGTGGTGCCCTGGGCCATCGTCGCCGCTGCGTCCCTCCGCGCCGGCGACGACAGCCCGCGCGCCTTCGGGCCCGACACCCGCAACGCGGTCACCCTCGCCGACTTCGGATGGCAGCCGGGTGGCCCGGCGCGTGCCTGGTTCGACGGCCACGGCGTGTGGTTCCTCACCCATCGGCTCCCGGGCACGCCGTCGGCACACGATCCCGCGGTGTCGTCGTACGGCGTCGGGATCGAGAGCTATGCGCTCGGCGACACCTACGTCCTCGATCTGCTGGGGCTCGGCGACGCGTTCACGTCACACCTGCGCCTCGACCATCGCGGCACGGTCGCCCACGAGAAGCCGCTGCCGTTCCCGTGGGTCGTCGCCCGCACGCTCCGGCCCGGCGCACCGGTCACCGCCGCCGACTTCGCCCTGCCGCCGCTGTTCTTCGCCAAGCTCCTCGACCGCCCCGGCGGGCAGACCTTCGACGAGCGCGTGCGAGACGCCCGCGTGGCGCTCCGGTGTGCGCCGATCCGCGAGTTCCTGGCGCGCCGGACCGCGTCGATGAGCATCTCGCAGTTCTTCGACAACGTCGGCCACGCGCGGGCCGACACCGACTTCCGCATCCCGCCCGAGCCTCGCGAGGCCCGGGCGAAGCTCTGCTGACGGTCAGCCGGACCGCAGGCGCGGGCAGCACCTCGGCCGCGAACAGCTCCAGGCTCGGCCACGCGAGGTCGGGCGGGAGGCCCCCGGCGAGCGGGTTGAACGTGAGCGCGCCGCCCGGCGCGAGCCGTCCCGCCGCCTCGACGACGTCGTCGGGCGTGCCGACCAGCACCTGCGGCGACGCCCGCAGCTCGTCGAGGGTGTCGGCGGTGACCATCGGCGCCGAGTGCTGCCCACCGGTCTGGATCGCGGCGTAGGTCTGCGCCTCGTCGAGCACGTACGGGCCGATCTCGGCCCACACGGCGTCGGGGTCGTGGCTCACGTGCACGAAGGTCGGACCCGACGGTCGCATCACGTACCCACCCTCGAAATTCGTCTTCGCCGCCTCGTCGCGGTACCACTCCTCGAGCTGCGGGTCGCCGTGCATCGGCATCATCGGCAGGCGCAGTCGCGCCGCCCGCCGCGCCGCCGCCTCCACGCCGCCGCCCACGAAGATCGGCGGGTGCGGATCGGTGAACGGCTTCGGCGTCACCAGCGACCTCGCGTCCCTCGTAGGTGAACGGCTCACCCGTGAACGCCTCGAGCAGGACGCCGATGTGCTCCTCGAGGATGCGGCCCCGCCGCTTCACGTCGACATCGGCCATGACGAACTCCTCGGGGCGGTATCCCGCACCGAGGACCGTCCACACGCGGCCCGCGGCTCAGGTGGTCGAGCACCACCAGCTGCTCGGCGACGCGGATCGGGTCGTGGAGCGGCAGGAGCACCGCCGACAGGAAGACGCGGATGCGCTCGGTCGCGCCGACGATCGCGCCGGCCATGGTCAGGGGCGCGGGCAACCAGCCGTCGCTCATCCCGTGGTGCTCGGACACGACCGCGAGGTCGAAGCCGTGCGCGTCGGCCCACCGGAACTGGTCCATTGCGGCCGTGTAGATGTCGGCCTGGGTCGACGAGCCGTCGGCCGGCGCCCGGAAGTCGTGGCGCATCGCGAGGAAGGTCATGCGGCTCCCGTCAGCGGGTCAGGTGCGGGCCGACCTCGGCCCCGAAGGCGGCGATCTGGTCGCACAGCTCGTCGGCCGATCGGGCCGCGAACCGCAGCTGGAGGTGCGACACGCCCATCGCGCCGTACTCGTTGAGCGCGTCGACGATGCGATCGGTCGACCCGGTCCGCGTGTGCTTCGGCAGCTCCCAGTCGGCATCGCCGAGGTGGAGCATCTCGGTGATCACGCCGATGTCGAAGGACGCGCCCGGCCGCACGCGGTCGCGCTCGGCCTCGATGTACGCGATCGCCTCCGGCATCAGCTTCTTGGGGGTGCCCTGCGGGATCCAACCGTCGCCACGAGCCGCGACCCGGCGCAGCGCGGGCTTCGACGATCCGCCGATCCAGATCGGCGGTCGCGGCCGCTGCGACCGGACGCGGGCGCAGGCCGACGTCGCCCACGTACTCGTCGGTCCAGGCTGCGAGGATGCCGTCGATCGCGTCGTCGGTGATGCGACCGCGCTCGGCGAACGGGATCCCCAGCGCCGCGAACTCCCCCTCGACGTGCCCAGCGCCCACGCCCAGGATCACGCGCCCGCCCGACAGCGCGTCGAGGGTGCCGAACGCCTTGGCGGTCTCGAGCGGGTGCCGGTACGCGGCCACGAACACGTTGGTCATGAGCCGGACGTTCGTGGTCTGGCCCGCCAGCCAGCCGAGCGTCGCCACCGGGTGGTACCAGGTGGTCGACATCGTCTCGGCCTTCTCGCGCGGGATCGCGACGTGGTCGCAGACGGCCACGTAGAAGAACCCGGCGGCGTCGGCGGCACGCGCGGCCGCGAGCAGCTCGGGCGGTCCCGCGCCCGCGCGCTCCCACGGCTGCGACGTGAGCAGCGAGAGCGCCTGCACCGGCAGCTGGATCCCGTAGGCGAGCTCGCCGGCGGGGACGACGGGTGCGGCAGGAACGTCATGCGCCGACGCCTGCAGCCGGTGGGCACTGCCGCTCGCGTTGCCGGGTGGTCGAGTGGACCGGATCGCCGTCGAACGCCGGGATGATGTCGCGCCCGAAGACCTCGAGCGACTCCTGCGCGATCTCGACCGGCAGCGTGTTGTCGAGCATGCCGAACACGAGCTGGTCGGCGCCCGCGTCCCGCCAGCGCTCCACCGACCGGGCCACGTCGTCGGGCGCACCGAGGCTGCGGCGCCCGGACGCGACCGCCGCCGCGAGCTCGTCGTAGGTGGGCTCGGGCACCGTGAAGTCGGCGCGGTCGATGTCGACCGGCAGCGGGATCGAGTCGAGCCAGCGCACGACGAGCGACTGGTAGTGCGACGCGTTGCTCCGCTGGAAGAGCTCGATGGCGCGATCGCGGTCGTCGAGGCACAGCAGCATGCTCACGCAGGCGACGTTGACGTTCTTGTACGCGCCGAGCGGCTCGTCGCACTCGTCGATCGCGTTGCGGTACGTCTCGATCAGCGGCTTCAGGTCCTCGGGGTCGCCCATCGTGAAGCACAGGGCCCCGACGCCGAGCCGGCCCGCCTTCTCGAACGTCGACGGGCTGCCGCACGCCAGCCACAGCGGCGGGTGCGGGACCGTGAACGGGCGGGGCAGGACGCTGCGCTCGGGGACGGAGAACGACCGACCGTCGTACGAGTACGGATCGGTGGTGAGCATGCGGACGACCTCGGGCAGCGCCTCCTCGAAGAGGTCGCGCGTGCCGTCGGCGTCGGGGATGCCGAAGCCCTGGTACTCGGTGCTCGACGAGCCGCGACCGACGCCGAGCTCGAAGCGGCCGTTCGAGAGGTGGTCGAGCATCGCGACCCGCTCGGCGACGCGCACGGGGTGGTTCACCGCCGCGGTGATGTTGAAGATCCCGGACCCGAGGTGGATGCGCTCCGTGCGCGCCGCCACGTAGCCCATGAACACCTCGTTGGCCGAGATGTGGCTGTACTCGCGCAGGAAGTGGTGCTCGGTGAACCAGCCGTACTTGAAGCCGGCCCGGTCGGCGGTCACCGCGACCTCGACCTCGTCGAGCAGTCGCTCGTGCTCGTTCGTCCCGACCGGCACGTGCCCCGAGTGGAAGACCCCGAACTCCATCAGGAGGGCCAGACCACGGACTGGAGCTCGGAGTACGCGTGGAGCCCGAAGGACCCACCGTCGCGGCCGACGCCCGACTGCTTGGTGCCGCCGAACGGCGTCTCCTGGTTGCGCTGCACCGTGTTGATCCCGATGTTGCCGGCCCGCATGCGCCGGCTCGTGGCCATCGCGCGCGCCGGGTCACCGCTGAAGACGTAGTCGTACAGCCCGAACTCGGTCCCGTTGGCCAGCGCGATGCCCTCGTCGTCGTCGTCGAACGGCAGGGCCACGATCACCGGCCCGAAGATCTCCTCCTGGACGACCGTCATGTCGCCGCGGGCGCCGGCGATCAGCGTCGGCTCCACGTACCAGCCCTTCTCCATGTGGGCGGGGCGGCCACCACCGGCCACGATCTCGCCGCCCTCGTCCCGACCCTTCGCGATGTACCCCTCGATGCGCGCCCGGTGCGCCTCGGTGATGACCGGGCCGATCACGGTGTCGCGCTCGAGCGGGTCGCCGACCTTGAGCACGGTCGCCATCTTGGCGAGCCCCTCCACCACGTGGTCGTAGATCGAACGGTGGACGATCGCTCGCGTCGGCGCGGTGCAGATCTGGCCGGCGTGGAACGTCCACACCGAGCCGATCATCCCGATGGCGTTCTTCACGTCGGCGTCGTCGAGCACGAGCGCCGCGCCCTTCCCGCCGAGCTCGAGCAGCTGGCGCTTCATCCCCCGGCCCGCGACCTCGCCGATGCGGGCGCCGACCGCGCTCGACCCGGTGAAGCTCACCATGTCGACGTCCGGGGACGCGACCAGCGCCTCGCCGCTCTCGGGAGTGGAGCCGGTGACGATGTTGACCACCCCGGGCGGGAACCCGACGTCCTCGAGCAGCTTCACGAGCTTCACGACCGCGAGCGGGTCCTGGCCCGCCGGGCGCACGATCACCGTGTTCCCCATCGCGAGCGCCGGCGCGATCTTGCCGACCATGTTGACGATCGGGAAGTTGTACGACGTGATGCACGCGACGACGCCGACGGGCTGGCGCCGCGCGATCGCGTTGATGAGACCGCCGGGCGCGAGCGGCGTGGACTGCATCTCCTGCGGCGGCAGGGGCAGCACCGTCGGCTCGTGCACACCACGGGCGTAGCGCTGGAAGCGGACCGCGGCCTGCGGGACCTGCATCGCCTTGCCGAGCGTCGCGGTGCAGCCGGTCTCGGCGATCACCAGGGGCACGAACTCGTCGCGACGGGCGAGGAGCGCCTTGCCCGCGGCGTCGAGCAGGTTCGCCCGCTCGTCGAGCGAGGTGCGCGACCACCCGTCGAACGCGTCGCGTGCCGCCGCCGCCGCGGCCTGGGCCTGCTCGGCGGTCGCCTCGGGCGCGTGGCCCACGGGCTCCTCGGTCGCCGGGTTCACGATCGGGTACGTGCCGGCGCCGCCGTCGACCCAGGATCCGCCGATCAGCAGCTGGTACTTCTCGTCCACGTCGACTGCAGTCATGGATCGGAGATTAGAACAGGTTCTAACTTCGGTGTGGAGCGACGGGACCGGACCGCATCCCCGACGTTGCGGCTCTGACCCGTCGTTCCGGTGGCGCTGGGAACGCAAAGTCGCTGCGGGAGGGGCGGCGTAGGGTCCGGCCATGCAGCTCGGCCCCGTCGGCATCTGGACCCACGCGCTCGACACCCAGCCGATCGCCCGCGCCCGCGAGCTCGCGGCGGAGCTCGAGGAGCTGGGATACGGCTCCATCCTGCTGCCCGAGATGGCGGGCCGGGACCCGCTCGTCTTCTCCGGCCTCCTGCTCGACGCGACCTCACGGGTCGTGATCGGCACCGGCATCGCCGGCATCTGGTCGCGCGACGCGCTCACGATGAACGGCGGCCACCGGGCGCTCACCGAGGCGTTCCCCGACCGCTTCCTCCTCGGACTCGGTGTGAGCCACGCGGCCGCGGTCGAGGGACTCCGCGGTCAGACCTACGACAAGCCGCTCACGAAGATGCGTCAGTACCTCGACGCGATGGACGCGGCGCCCTACTTCGCGTACCGCGGCGACGCGACCCCGGTCCGCGTGCTCGCAGCCCTCGGCCCGAAGATGCTCGAGCTCGCGGCGATCGCGCGCCGCGGGCGCGCACCCGTACTTCGTGCCGGTCGAGCACACGGCCGTCGCACGCGAGCACCTGGGCCCGGACGCGCTGCTGCTCCCCGAGCAGAAGGTGGTGCTCGAGACCGACCCGGCGACGGCGCGCGCCATCGGCCGGCGTGCGATGGCGATCTACCTCGGTCTGCCGAACTACACGAACAACCTGCGGCGCTTCGGGTACGGCGACGACGACTTCGCCGACGGCGGCTCCGACCGGCTCGTCGACGCGATCGTCGCGTGGGGCGACGAGGACGCGATCAAGGCGCGGGTGCAGGCCCATCACGACGCCGGCGCCGACCACGTGGCGGTCCAGGTGGTGCCGGCCGACCCGTCACCGGCGGCGGTGCCCATGGCCGAGTGGCGCCGCCTCGCCGCCGCGCTCCTGATCGCCTGACGCACGAACCGACGCGCAGATCAGCGCATTTTCGCGGCGTCTTCTAGAACGCAGTCGAATTCGCCGGTTCGATCAGGTGTTGGAGGCGTCGAAGATGCTCTGGATGGTCGCGTCGAGCATGGCGTCGAACTCGGCGTCGGACTGCTGCGCCGAGAGCCCCTCGGTGAGCGCGCGGGAGAAGCTGGCGACCATGCCGTGGTTGCGGGCGAGCTTCGCGTTCGCGTCCTCACGGGAGTAGCCACCGGACAGCGCGACGACCTTGAGGCAGCGCGGGTGCGCGATGCAGTCGGCGTAGAAGCCGTCGGTCTCGGGCAGCGTCAGCTTCAGCATCACCGACTGGCCGTCGGCGAGCGCGTCGAGCTGCGCCAGGATCGCGGCCTTGAGGAGGTCCTCCGCCGCCGCCTTCTCGGGCGAGTGGATGTCGACCTCGGGCTCGATGATCGGGACCAGGTCGTGGCCGAGGATCTGCCGGCCGATCTCGAACTGCTGGTCGACGATCGCCTGCACGCCCGCCGGGTTCGCGAGCTTGATCACCGACCGCATCTTCGTGCCGAACACGCCCTTGCCGACGGCGCGGTCGCACAGCTCGTCGAGTCCGGGGATCGGCTTCATCACCTGCACGCCGTCGGCCTCGTCGGCGAGGCCCTTGTCGACCTTCAGGAACGGCACGACGTTCTTGACGCCCCAGAGGTACTCCGCCGAGCCCTTGCCCTCGATCTCGCGGTCCATCGTGCCCTCGAAGAGGATCGCGCCGAGGATGCGGTCGCCGTTGAAGCTCGGGCTGGTGATGATGCGGGTCCGCATCTCGTGGATCTTGTCGAACATCTGCTCGTCGCCCGAGTACTCGCTCTCGTCGATCCCGTAGAGCTTGAGCGCCTTGGGCGTGCTGCCGCCGCTCTGGTCGAGCGCGGCGATGAAGCCCGGGCGGCTCGTGACGACGTCGAAGCATTCCTGGTTCATGCGAGATCCTCTGGGTCGCGGGCCGGTCCCCGTTGACGGCCCCGTGGGTGGTGCAGGGCGAAATGTTGTCAGGCGGGCAGGTCCAGACGCAGCATCCGGATCGCGTTGCCCCGCACGACCTTGATGATCGTCTCGTCGTCGAGGTCCGCCATGATGTCCATCGCGACCTTGCGCGAGTGCGGCCACGTGCTGTCGGAGTGCGGGTAGTCGGTCTCGAACGTGACGGTCTCGGCGCCGATCTCGTCGAGCGACTTGAGACCGTGCGGGTCGTCGAAGAAGCAGCCGAAGACGTGCTCGCGGTAGGCCTGGCTCGGCGGGACCGTGACCTTGTCGGCCACACCACCCCACCCGCGGTTCTCGGCCCAGACCTTGTCGGCCCGGTCGAGCACGTACGGGATCCAGCCGATCTGGCCCTCCGAGTACGCCACCTGGAGGTCCGGGATGCGCTCGAAGATCCCCGACATGAGGTAGTCGGTGAGCGACATCGCCGCGTTCATGTAGGTGAGCGTGCTGCCGACGGCAGGCGGCGCGTCGGGCGACGTCGACGGCATCTTCGAGCTCGACCCGATGTGCATCGACACCACCGTCTCGGTCTCCGCACACGCGTGGAAGAACGGGTCCCAGTAGCCGTCGGCGTCGTGCACCGACGGCAGCCCGAGGAACGGCGGGATCTCGGTGAAGCACACTGCGTGCGCCCCACGCGCCGCGTTGCGTCGCACCTCGTCGGCCGCGAGCTGGGCGTCCCACAGCTGGATGATCGGCAGCGGGATCAGGCGACCGCCGGAGTCGGCGCACCACTCGTCGAACTGCCAGTCGTTGTAGGCCTTCACGCAGAGGTCGGCGAGCTCCTTGTCGTCGCGCTCGAGGAACGTCTGACCACAGAACCGCGGGAACGTCGGGAACGACAGCGACGCCTCCACCCAGTTGACGTCCATGTCCTCGAGGCGTGCCTTCGGGTCCCAGCACCCCTGGCGCATGTCGTCCATCGTGATCGGGCTGATCGTGACCTCTTCACGCGGCACGCCCGCCGCGGCCATCACGCGCGTCAGCGGGTACCGCAGGTCGTCGTAGTCCCACCAGTCGCACCAGGTGCCGTCCTCGCCCTCGTCGGACTCGCGGTAGCTGAAGACCCCGCCGACGAACTTCATCTCTGCGATCTTGCGCCGCACCATGTGCGGCCCGGCGGCCTTGAACCTCTCGGGGAGCCGGTCCTGCCACACGTTCGGCGGCTCCATGACGTGGTCGTCGACGGAGATGATCTTCGGGAAGGCGTCGGCCTCGAACATGCGCGCAGGCTACATCTGACGCCCCGTCAGATCGTCGAGCGCGCCGTACGACCTGACCGTCCGCAGGTGGGCCTCGAGCCGGCGGCGGGGATCACGACTGCGTCACGTCGCCGCCGCGGAAGAACGTCGAGAAGGCGCCGGCGACCGGCCGTGATCACGACCGGGAGCGGCACCCTCGGGGAGCTCCAGGAGGAGATCGCGGCCCGATCTCGGACCGGAGCTACCCGCCGACGTCCCAGAGGTGGTGCACCGGGTCGTGCACGAAGTAGCGAGCGAACGACTCCACCGTGAAGGCCGCGCCGTCGCTGCGATGTCCGGGCCGCTGCCACTGCGCGTCGGTGACCCCGTCGAAGCGCGCCGCGATCACCTCGGCCGCGTCCACGAGCTCGGGCCCGACGACCCTCGGGTCCTGTGCGTGGTACGCCTCCTGCACCGCGGTCTCGTCCTGGTCCCAGTTGTCGTAATGCGGAGCGTCCTCGTCGAGCATCCGCGCCAGGCGCGCGTCGTAGACCCGGAACACGTCGCGCACGTGGCACGCGTACTCGAGGACGGACCAGCGGTCCGGGCGGAAGCGCAGCGGCGCGTCGTCGCGCTGGAGCAGCACCTCCCACGCGGCGGCGTTCGCCCGGGTACGGGACCCGGTCTCGGTGACGGCGAAGGCGGTGGCGTCGAACCCGCATTCGTCGCACCGACGCTGGAGCACCCAGGTCCAGTCCTTGTCGTCGGGGGCGATCATCGGTCCCTCCACGCGCCGAGCACGGCGTCGGTCGTCGTGAGCGTGGCGACGAGCGAGAGCGTGTTGGCGACGACCGCGGCGGCGTAGTCGTCCGGGACTCCGGCGACGGCGTCGGTCGGCATCACGAACTGGTAGCCGCGGTTCACGGCGTCGAACGCGAAGTTGGTCATCCCGATGTTCACCGACACGCCGACGCCGACGATCGTGGTGACGCCGAGATTGCGCAGCATCGGATCGAGCTGGGTGCCGGTCATCGGCCCCAGCCCGTGGTGGCGTGCGAGGACGACGTCGCGCTCGTCGACTCCGATCTCGGCCGGCACGCCGACGGCCGCGGAGCCGGGAAGGAGCCGGACCGGCGCCTTGCGCACACCGGCGAACAGGCGCGCGTTGCGGTTGGCGCCGGCAAGGTCGTCGCGCGTCTCCGCGGTGCAGTGGAACACGGGGACGCCGACCGCGCGCGCCGCCGTCGCGAGCGCTGCGCAGTGTGGGACGAGTCCGACGCGCGCACCGGCCGCCGCCAGCTCCGGCAGCACGGACGGATCCCCGACCACGCCGTTCTGCACCTCCTGGAGGACGAGCGCGGTGTGGACGGGCGCGACGAGTTCGGCGAGGTCCTGCGGCACGGCGCGGTCACTCCTCCGCGAACTGCATCGCGTCGGGCTCGGTGAGCGCGGCCTTGACCACCTTGCCGAGCGCGTTGCGCGGGAGCGACTCCGACCGGATCTCCCAGTGCGCCGGGACCTTGTAGTACGCGAGCGTCTCGGCGCAGAACGTGCGGAGCTCCTCGGGATCGAGGGTCGCGCCCGGCTTCGGCACCACCACCGCCTTCACCTCCTGGCCGAGCACTTCGTCGTCCACACCGATGACGGCGACCTCGGCGACGCCGGGGTGCGCGTCGAGCCGGTTCTCGATCTCGATCGGGTAGACGTTCTCACCGCCGCGCAGGATGAGGTCCCGCTTCCGCGTCGCGAGGTAGAGGCGGCCACCCTCGAGCCGGCCGACGTCGCCGGTGCGCAGCCAGCCGCCCGCCACCAGCACCTCGGCCGTTGCCTCCGGACGACGCCAATAGCCGGGCATCACCATCGGGCCCCGTACGAAGATCTCGCCGTCCTCGCCCTCCGGCAGCACGGTCCCGCGCTCGTCGCGGATCTCGAGGTCGATCGTGGGCAGCGGCCGGCCCGCCGACTCAGGAAAGGCCACCAGCTCCTCCCCCGCGTTGATGGTGGCGAGGGCCGCGCACTCGGTCTGGCCGTAGCCCACGCCCATCGAGCTGCGGATGTTGGGGATGGACGCCCGGGCACGCTCCAGCAGCGCCGGCGAGAACGCCGCACCACCACCACCACCTTGGCGCAGCCCGCTGAGGTCGTACTCGGCGAGCCGAGGGTGATGGACGATGCGGTGCAGCATCGTCGGCGTGTACGACCACCCGGTGATGCCCTCGGTCTCGATGAGCTCCATCACGAGCTCCTCGTCGAAGCGACCGAGCGTCCACACCGACCGGATGCCCGAGATCATGAACGCGACCGCGCCCATGTGCAGACCGGAGACGTGGAAGAGCGGATAGGTGACGAGCTGGCAGATCGGCGGGCTCGCCGCGGCATCGGGGTCGGGTGGACGCGACATCGCCATGCGCGCGCCGTGGAAGAACGACATGCCGATCGCGGCGATCACGTTGCGGTGGGTGTTCACCGCACCCTTCGGTCGTCCGGTCGTGCCGCTCGTGTAGAGGATGAGCGCGGGATCGTCCTCCGCGATCGGCACGTCGGGGAGCGGCTCGTCGGGATACGCGTGCCACATCCGGTCGAAGTCGTCCTCGATGACGATCGTCGGGACGCCCGGGTCCTCACCCTCGAGCCGGTCGAGCCGCTTGCGGTCGGCGACGAGCACCGACGGACCGCAGTCGGCGATGCCGTAGCGGATCTCGTCGCCGACCCACCAGCCGTTGAGCCCGACCGCGATGGCGCCGAGGCTCACCGCGGCCCAGAACGTGACGATCCACTCCGGACAGTTCGCAGCGAGGATCGCGACCCGGTCGCCGGGACCGACGCCGTACTCGTCGCGCAGCACGCGCGCGACCGAGGCCACCGCGCGGCGGTGCTCGGGATGGGTGACCACGCGCCGTTGCTCGCGGTCGGCGAACACGACGTAGTCGCGGTCGCCGAACCCCTCCGACGCCACCAGCGCGGCCCGCAGGTTCGGGAGGCGGTTGGCGAAGACGGTCATCGTCTCGCCCCCCACCTCGGCCGTGGTCGTCTCGAAGAACCCGCCCGGGCCGAGGAGCTGCGCCTCGACCGCCGCCATCCCCTCCGTGACCCCAGAAGGGGCTCCCGACGGGGCATCGGGCACGCGCTCGGACTCGCCGTCGTCACCTCGATTCACCGGGCGGAGGCTACAGAAGCCGGCATGCGCGCCCGGGCGGCGCGAGCGCGGCCACGGGGCGCGCGTGACCTGGGTCATCTCGGCCCGAACCGGGCCGGTGCTGACTCGCATCGCGGTGGCGCGACGCGTCATGATGTGTCGCCCTCGGGAGCAGGCCGCGGGCCTCCCTGCCCGGCTCGCCGGCCGCCCCGAGGGCACTTTTTTGCTCCCGCGAGCGCTTCACTCGCGTGCGCCGTGTGCCGAAACACGGGGGTGACGACCCGACGGCTCTCCCCGGCGTTCCTCCTCGTGGCCGGCCTGCTCTGTGCGGCGCTCGCCGGCGGCCTCTGGGCCGTCGCGTCGACCGTTCGCAACCGCGCCACCGTGCTCGCCGAGGCGACGTCGATCGCCAAGAGCGAACCGGTGCGCGAGGAGTTCGCGTGGAAGATCGCCGACGCGATGGTGCCGCACTCCGCCGAGAGCGACCCCGCCGAGATCAACCGTGCCAACGACATCGCCCGGAAGGCGGTGGAGTCCGACGCCTTCCAGCAGGCGTTCGTCGCCGCGCTGCCCGGGATCTACGACCGCGTCGTGCAGGGCGCCACGGCCGACGTCACGCTCGATCCGGGACTCGTGGCCGCGGCGATCACGGGCGCAGGTGGTACCCCACCCCCGGACTTCACTCTCGGCGTCGCCGCCGGCGACCTCCCCGATCTGCGGCGCCCGCTCGAGCTGATGATCCGCGCGAGCTTCGCCCTCGGCGTCGTCGGTCTGGTGTTGATCGGCATCGGAGTGGGCACGACGTCGCACCGCGGCCGCGCGGTCATGCGCATCGGTCGCTGGATGATCACCATGGGGCTCCTCTCGATCGCGGCCTTCTGGCTGCTGCCCACCGTCGCGCTGCTCCCGCTCGGAGGGTGGATCGGCGTGACCGGCACGATCCTCGCGACCGGTGACTGGCTCGTCCTGCCCACCGCGATCCTCACCGCGGTCGGGATCACGATCGTGGTGCTCGGCCGCGCCGGCGAGGTCGAGACCCGGCGCCGCAACCTCGCCGCGATCCCGCAGCAGCCCCGACGCAGCCCGAGCCGGCCGCGCGTGAGCTGACGGGCGGTCAGCCGGCCGAGTCTCGTTCCCGCCGGAGCACCACCACCGATCCGGTCGGATCGTCCTCGTCCGGCATCGTCACGCCGGTCGGACGGAACCCGCAGCGGTGCGCGACCGCCAGCGACGGGGCGTTGTCGGCCCGGGCTCGAAGCCACAGGCCGGGCCCCTGCGGCCCGGCGAACCACCACTCGGCCAGGCGCTGCACGCCACGCGTCGCGAAACCGCGCCCACGCGCCCCGGCCGCGAGCCAGTAGCCCACCTCGTCCGGGAGTCCGCCGAGACCCGGCGCGTCGGGCGCGGCGCCGATCCGGTGGACCCCGGTCGCACCGAGCAGCACGCCGGTCGTGGCGTCGACGATGGCGAGCGGGAGATCCGAGCCCGCCGCCCACCACTCGTCGCACCGGTCGAGGAACCAGGTGCCGGTCTCGGCCGTGTAGGGCGACGGCACCGACGTCCACCGCGGGATCTCGGGGTCCTGGCAGGCGGCGACCAGGTCGTCGAGGTCGTCACGCCGCCAGCGACGGAGTCGCACCACGCCGTCGGTGATGCCCGCGTCCGGGAACGGCAGCGGCACGGATCACCCGCCGGCGAGCCCGGCCATCGCTCGGTCGCGCACCCCGACGAAGCGCTCCAGCACGAGCTCCGCCCAGCGGGGATCGTCGGGTGCGAACGCGGCGCGCAATTGCTCCTTGATCGGCGCGGCGGCGTCACCGCGCGGGTCCGAGTACCCGTGCAGCCACGCGTCGGCCCGCAGCGCGGTGGAGACCTCGACGATGTCGACGGTGCCCCACTCGATGGCCACACCCGCCACGCCCACCCCGGGCAGCCACAGCTCGACGGCATCGAGGACGTCGCCGCGGACGTCGGCGGACACCGAGTTCCCCTCCGACGGCACCGTGTACTCGTCGAAGCATGCCGCGAGCCGCTCCTTGCCGGCGGCGTCCGGATGACTCGCGATCAGCTCGCCGTGACCGAAGGGGCCGAGGCCCGTGTGGAGGTCGAGGATCGCGACGCGTCGGGCATCGGCGAGATGGGCCTGCACGACCGTCCGCAACGTCCGTTGCGACCAGACCGGCGCACGACCGCCGAAGAAGATCCCGCGCGGGTGCCGGTACTGACCGGTGCTCACCGCGGCCTGCAGCCCGTCGAAGCCGTGCTCCGCGGCGTAGCCGAGCAGCTCCTCGGCGGTCCGGGACTGAGTCGCGTCGTCCCACGTCGGCGGGACGAGCGCGTCGGCGAGCCGGTCGTACCCGGGGTTCTCCGGCAGACCACTCGCGAAGTCGAGACAGTTCCGGTTGAGGTCGACGTTGTCCTCGTTCACCCGTCGGACCCACGCGAACCCGTACGGGTTGATCGCGTGGACGCAGACGACCGTGACGTCCGGCGGGAGGTCGACGCCGTCCCGCAACCACGTGGTCTGGCACATGCTGCCGGCGAAGCCCTCCACGCCGTGCGTGCCGGAGATCACGAGCATGCGCTCGGGCGCGTCCGGCGGGCCGAGCACCGCGACGTCGGTCGCGAGCGCACTGTCGTCGGGGCCCGAGTCCGGATGGGCGTGGTGGGTCAGCCGCGCGCCGGCCGCGTCGGCCGCGTCGAGGAACGCGGCACGCGCCGCCTGGTAGTCGGCCGCGAGCGTCACGAGGCGACCGCGCTGCCGGCCGCGGTCACCGCGAACCAGATGCCGCCGATGCCGTTGCCGTTGGTGTCCCCGGGAGCCGCGTCGCCGGTGAACCCGTACAGGAGGTGGCCGTTGTAGCGCACCCACTTCGCGCCGTCGGGCTGCGTCCCCGTGCTGACCTTGCTCTGCTCGAGCCCCGCACCGACGCGTCGGCGTGGCGTGGGCGACCACCGGTGGCCATGCGCCGAGGACGGCAGCCGGGACCGTGCTCTGCTCGGCCGCGCCGTCCGGCGTGTAGAGGTACAACACCTTGCCGTCGGCGCCGGCGATCACCGTTCCGAGCGACGTGTCGACGAGCTGGAGCGTGGAGGCGGCGTCGGCCGCCGACGTGGACGACGTCGCGGACTTCGCCGTCGACGAGGTGTCGGCACCGGCTCGTGCTCCCGCCGCTGCTGCCGCAGGCCGCCAGGGCGAGGGCCCCGACCACGATCGCGACGACGGGGCGCGCGCTACCGAACATGGGACCTCCCGGTGGCCGACGCCGCATCGTAGGCACCGCCGCCCGGCGGCGTCAGCGGGCGGCGTCGGGTGACGGCACCGGGTGGCGTCAGCGGGTGGCGACGGTCTCGGTGTCGCGGCCGGACCGCAGCACCGCGCCCGGCGTGGCCCCGGTGGCCCGGTTGTCCCGAGCCGTCTCGACGCCGTTGACGAAGACGTGGCGGACGCCGTGCGACCCGGCGGTCAGCCGCGCGCTGCCGCCCGGGAGGTCGGCCACGAGCGAGGCGTGGTCGGAGCCGATCGTCGCCGGGTCGAAGAGCACGAGGTCGGCGCGCGCGCCCCGGGCGGAGGACGCCGCGATCGCGGAGCCCGAAGAGACGCGCCGGCTCGGAGGTGATCATCTGCACCGCGCGCTCGATCGACACCAGCTGCCGACCGTTGATCATGTCGCCGAGGAAGCGCGTCGTGTACGGCGCGCCGCACATCCGGTCGAGGTGGGCGCCGGCGTCGGAGCCGCCGAGCATCGCGCGAGGGTCGTCCCACACCTCCTTGCGCAACGCCCACGACGCGGCGTCGCCGTCGGGCGCGATCGGCCACAGGATCGTGCGCAGGTCGTCGGCGAGCACGATGTCGAGGAGGGTGTCGAACGGCGCCGTCCCGCGCTCCGCCGCGACCGCCTCGACCGTGCGGCCCTTCAGTCCCTCGTTCGCAGCCGAGTAGGTGTCGCCGAGCACGTAGTGCTTCCAGTCGGCGAGACGGCGGAACACGCCGGCCTCCTCCGAGTTCGCGCGCGCGTTCATCCACGCTCGGGTCTCCGGGTCGCGCAGGCGCGCCATACGCTCCGCCACGGGGAGGCTCATGACGTCGCTCCAGCCCGGCAGCATGAACAGCGCGCAGTACGTGAGGAAGCTCATGTTCATCGGCACGAGCACCGGCATCGTGAGTGCGACGACGCGCCCGCCGAGCTCGGCGGCGCGGTCGGCTGCGGAGAGCTGACGCGGCACGCGCTCGGGCACGCGGGAGTCGACGGTCAGCACGTTCCAGTTGAGCGGGCGCGCCGCGGTGGCCGACATGCGGGCGAACAGGTCGATCTCCGCGTCGGAGAATTGGTCGAGGCAACCGTCGATGATGCCCTCGAGGGTGGTCCCGTCGTGGCGCTCGACCGCGGCGCAGAGCTCGAGCAGCTCCGTCTCGCTCGCCCAGCGCGACGCCACCGGCTGCCCGTCGCCGTCGGAGTGGGTCTTGGACAGGGTGGTGGAGAAGCCGAGCCCGCCGGCCTCGATCGCGGTCTCGAGCTCGGCCACCATCGTGGCGACCTCGGCGTCGGTCGCCTCGCGGCCGACCGCCTCCGCGCCCATCACGTACCGACGCAGGGCGCAGTGGCCGACGAGGAACCCGGCGTTGACCGCGATTCCACCGTCGAGCCGGTCCAGGTACTCGCCGAACGTCTCCCAGTCCCAGTCGACGCCCTGCTCGAGCGCGGCGAGCGGCATGCCCTCGACCTTCGCCATCATCCGCCGGAGGTAGTCGGCGTCCTCGGCGTGCAGCGGTGCCAGCGTGAACCCGCAGTTGCCCCCGATCACGGTGGTGACGCCGTGGACGTTGCTCGGCGACGCGCTCGGGTCCCAGAAGAGCTGCGCGTCGTAGTGGGTGTGCGGGTCGACGAAGCCGGGGGTCAGCACCAGGTCGGTGCCGTCGATCGTGCGCGTCGCGGAGTCCTCGACGTCACCGACCGCCACGATGCGCCCGTCGTCGACGGCGACGTCGGCCACCCGGCCGGGAGCACCGGTCCCGTCGACCACCGTCGCCCCCCGAACGACCAGATCCGCCATCTCAGAACCCTTCCCGAAGACTGGCCGCGGAATCTACCGCTCCGCCCTTCCGACCACGCCGAGCCCGCGCGCTGAGACCGCCGGTGGCAGCCCTCAACCTCGCTGCTCGGGGTTCGGGTTCAGGTGGCGCGGCCGGCACAACATCTGCTGGCCGCCCGTCGCCAGCAGCGCACCGCGCGACGACCAGATGGAGCCGACGCCCGAGACGAGGCCGTCGCGCGCGGTCGGCGAGTGCGCATCGGCGAGGAGGAACTCGTCGTCGGGCGCGAGGGCGTGGAACCGCACCTGCACGTCGACGCTCGGCGCGTACCAATCGGGTTCGCCGGGATGACCGCGCGCCGCGACCGGCCACAGCACGGTGTCGAGCACGAGCAACGACCGTGCTGCGTCGAGGAACGGGTCCGCGAACGTGGGCGTCGGCCGGAAGCGGTACCAGCTCCGCTCGTGGAACTCCCCGGGCGGGCGGTGGTCCCAGTCCGCGATCCACTCGCACGGACGCAGCTCGAGGTTGTTCCAGAACGGGAACATCGGCGCGTCCGGCGGCAACAGCTCCTCCATGCTCGGGAGCGTCGCCGGGGAGGGAACGTCGGGCATCGTCCACGCCTCGTGCTCGAGGCCCTGACCACCGTCGGCGACGACCCACGCCATCGCCTCGAGGACCGGTCGACCGTCCTGGGTCATCGAGACCGCGAGCGACTCCGCCCGCTTCGTGCGGCGCAGGCTCCGCACCGAGAGCTCGACCGGCGCGAAGTCGGCCACGCCGAGGAAGTGCGCGACGAACGACGCCGGCCGGGTCAGATCGGTGGCGCCGCCGGCGGCCCGGAGCGCGATGACGGCGAGGTAGCCGCCGTTCGGGCCCCAGATCTCCCAATCGCGCGAGAGGGTCGCGGTGCCCCCACCCGGCGTCGATGTGATCGCGGTGTCGACGTCGAGTGCCCCCACGCCTCGGATCGTACGGAAGTGGTGCGACCGCTGCCGCCGATTTCGCGGCCGGCCGGTAACCTCCGCAGCCTTCACAAGGGGGCACCGTGACACGCGCCGACATCGAGTTCGGGACGATACCGAGGCTGCTGGCGCACGCCGCCGCCACACGCGGCGACACGCCGGCGATCCACGACGGCGACACGGTCGTGTCGTGGACCGAGATCGAGCGGATCGCGCGCCGCGCCGCGGCCGCGTACCTCGCGACCGGCGTCGCCCCCGGCGATCGCGTCGCGATCTGGGCACCGAACGTGTGGGAGTGGATCCCGGCTGCACTCGGCATCCACCTCGCGGGCGGGGTGCTCGTCCCGCTCAACACCCGCTACAAGGGCGTCGAGGCCGGCTACATCCTCGGCCGCAGCGGGGCACGCGCCCTCGTGACGATGGGTGAGTTCCTCGGCACCGACTACGCGGGGATGCTGCACGCGGCGATCGACGTCGCGACCGAGCTGCCCGAGCTGCGCGCCATCGTCACGCTCCGCACCGACGGACCGGCGGGATGGGACGCGTTCCTGGCGTCGGGCGACGGCGTCGACCCGGCCGAGATCGACGCCCGCGCCGCCACGGTGACGGCCGACGACCTCTCCGACATCCTCTTCACCTCCGGGACCACCGGGAACCCCAAGGGGGTCATGGAGACCCACGGCGCGACGCTGCGCGCCTACCAGGCGTGGAGCGACGTCGTCGGCCTGCGGGCCGGCGACCGCTACCTGATCGTCAATCCGTTCTTCCACGCCTTCGGCTACAAGGCCGGGTGGCTCGCCGCGCTGCTCACCGGCGCCACGATCCATCCGCAGGCCGTCTTCGACGTCGACGCGGTGCTCGAGCGCGTCGCCCGTGAGCACATCACGATGCTCCCCGGCCCGCCCACCCTCTTCCACACGATCCTCGACCATCCCCGCCGGTCCGAGTACGACCTGTCGAGCCTGCGCCTCGCCGTCACCGGCGCCGCCGCGATCCCGGTCGAACTCATCCTGCGCATGCGCGACGAGCTCACCTTCGAGACGATCATCACCGGCTACGGCCTCACCGAGTCGTGCGGCATCGCGACCATGTGTCGATTCGACGACGACCCCGAGACGATCGCGACGACGAGCGGGCGCGCCATCCCCGACGTCGAGGTGCTCGTCGTCGACGACACCGGTGCCGAGGTTCCCCGCGGGTCGCCGGGCGAGGTCGTGGTGCGCGGGTACAACGTGATGCGCGGCTACCTCGACGATCCGTCCGAGACCGCCGCGACCATCGACGATGCCGGCTGGCTGCACACCGGTGACGTGGGGGTGATGGACGAGCGCGGCTACCTGCGCATCACCGACCGCACCAAGGACATGTTCATCGTCGGCGGCTTCAACGCCTACCCCGCGGAGATCGAGAACCTCCTGCTCCGCAACGCGGCGATCGCGCAGGTCGCGGTGATCGGCGTTCCCGACGAGCGGATGGGTGAGGTCGGGATGGCCTTTGTCGTCCTGCGACCCGACGCCGACATCTCCGGGGACGAGATCATCGCCTGGAGCCGCGAGGTGATGGCCAACTTCAAGGTGCCGAGGGTCGTGGAGATCGTCGACGAGCTCCCGCTCAACGCGTCGGGCAAGGTGCTCAAGACCGAGCTCCGGAGACGGGCGCCGTCGTGACCATGTCCGACGAGGAGCAGGAGCGCTGGCGGACGGCGCTGCGCGACCAGATGACGGGCACGCCCTACATCGGCGGGCTCGGCATCGTGATCGAGGAGTGGTCGCCGGCCGGCGCCCGGCTCCGCCTGCCGTTCGACGCGCGCCTGACGAACGACGGCACCGCGCTGCACGGCGGCGCGATCGCGTCGCTCGTCGACACCGCTGGTGCCGCAGCGGTGTGGGCCGGGCACGATTTCGACAAGGGGATCCGGGCCGCGACGGTGTCGCTCACGGTGAACTACACCGGTGCCGGTCGCGGTACGGATCTCGTCGCGGACGCCGTGTGCGTCAAGCGCGGCAAGGATCTCGCGTTCAGCGAGATCCGGGTCACCGATCCCGACGGCCGGGGCGTCGCCACCGCCACCCTGGTGTACCGCATCGTCCCCTGATCGCAGGAGCCACACTCGCCGAGCGGCGGGTCTCGCGCCGGAGCGCAGCGGAGGCGCACAGCTCCGCAGCGAGCCCCCTCGGCGCGATCGCGCCGAGCGGCGAGCGGAGGAGCCATCAGGAGGTCGTTGCACGCGGCGTGCAACGACACCTACGGTGCCGCCCGATGACGAGCACCCAGACCGGCCGCATCGAAGTCGACGGTCGATCGGCGCGGGCCCAGCGCACGCGCGAGTCGGTCGTCGATGCCGTGCTCGACCTCGTCAGCCACGGGCAGGTGCGTCCGACCGCCCGCGAGATCGCCGACGCCGCCGGGATCTCGGTCCGCTCCGTGTACGTCCACTTCGACGATCTCGACGACCTGTTCCGAGCCGCCGCCGACCGACACTTCGAGAAGATGGCGTCCCTCCTGCAACCGGTCGACGCGACGCTCGACCTCGCCGAGCGCGTCGAGGCCTCGACCGACCAGCGGGTCCAGATCCACGAGGGGTTCGGCGCGGTCCGCCGCGCGGCGGAGCAGTGGGCTCCGCAGTCCCCCGCCCTCGCCGACGTCCTCAGCCAGGGACGCGTGCTCGGGCGCCAGGACATCGAGCGCCTCTTCGGCGCCGAGCTCGTCGGCCGCTCCGACCACGACACGACGCTGAGCGCCATCACCTTGCTGCTCGGTGCCGAGGCCTGGGACAGCCTGCGCGCCCAGGGACTGTCCGTCGGCGCCGCACGCGAGGTGGTCGTGCACTCCGTCACCCGGCTCCTGGAGGCGGGCTGATGGAGGTGCTGCGGACCCCCGACGCGCGCTTCGCCGATCTCCCCGGCTACCCGTTCGCGCCGCACTACACCGACGTCGCGACCGACACGCGACGCGACCGTGCGGGTCCACCACGTGGACGAGGGTCCCGGCGGCGCCGCCGAGACCGTCCTGCTCATGCACGGCGAACCGTCGTGGAGCTTCCTCTACCGTCACATGATCCCGGTCCTGACCGACGCCGGGCACCGTTGCGTCGCGCCGGACCTGGTCGGGTTCGGCCGATCCGACAAGCCGGCGGCCCGCACCGACTACACGTACCAGCGTCACGTCGACTGGATGACGGCCTGGCTGACGACCAACGACCTCGACGGCCTCACCCTCGTGTGTCAGGACTGGGGCGGCCTCATCGGGCTCCGCCTCGTGGCCGCCATGCCGGAGCGGTTCCGGCGTGTGGTCGCGGCCAACACGTTCCTGCCCACCGGCGACCGGCCGGCCGGCGACGCCTTCCTCGCGTGGCAGGAGTTCTCACAGCGACGTCCCGGAGTTCACCACCGGCCGCATCATCAACGGCGGGTGCACCACCGACCTGTCCGACGACGTGATCGCGGGCTACGACGCGCCGTTCCCCGACGAGTCGTACAAGGAGGGCGCGCGCCAGTTCCCGCTGCTCGTCCCGACGAGCCCCGACGATCCGGCCTCGGAGCCGAACCGCACCGCGTGGGAGACCCTGCGCCGCTTCGACCGTCCGTTCCTCTGCGCCTTCTCGGACTCCGACCCGATCATGGCCGGCGCCGACCGACCGTTCCGCGAGGAGGTGCCCGGCGCAGCGGGTCGACCCCACACGACCATCGTGGGCGGCGGCCACTTCCTCCAGGAGGACCGTGGCCCGGAGCTCGCGGCCGTCGTGGCCTCGTTCATCGAGGGGACCGCTGCGTGAACCGAGGAGACCGGCGCCGACCCGACCCGAGCCGCGCCCGCCACCGGCCCGGCGCTGCGTAGGTTGGGGGCCAGTGTTCCGGGGGGAAACACGCCGAACTGAACGGGGAGCGGAGCGCCGAAGCGACGCCCCACGCCTCACCCACCCGACGCGACACGGGCGGAGCGGGGCCCGAGCGGCCTGCGCCGCAGGCGCGAGAGCGGAACGCCGAAGCGACGCCCCACGCCTCACCCACCCGACGCGACACGGGCGGAGCGGGGCCCGAGCGGCCTGCGCCGCAGGCAGCGAGAGCGGAACAGACGTGAACGCGCTCGCGCTCCGCCTCGTGCCGGACGCAACCGTCCGGCGCGTCCTCTCCTGGCTGATCCCGATCGGCATCGTCGCGTTCGCGGTGCTCGTGTGGCCGTACCCCGCGACACTCGGCGTGATCCTCAACGGTGCGCTGAGTGGCGGACGGATCGCACTCATCGCGCTCGGCATCGCGCTGGTCTACCGCTCGAACCGGATCATCAACTTCGCCGCCGCGGACATGGGCGTCGCACCGATCACCCTCGTGGTGATGCTCGTCCTGGGCTTCGGTTGGAACTATTGGCTCGGGCTCGGGATCGGCATCGCCGGCGCCGTCGTCGTGGGTGCGCTCACCGAGCTCGTCGTGATCCGGCGGTTCCGCAAGGCGCCGCGTCTGATCCTCACGGTCGCCACGATCGGTCTCTCCCAGCTGTTCCTGGTGCTCGCGCTCGCGATCCCGAACTGGATCAACGGCGACGCCCTCGCCGGGCTCGGCGACCGTCTGAGCCCGCCGTTCACCGTGAACTGGGAGTTCGGCGGCATCATCTTCAACGCGAACGACATCGTGACCATGGTCGCGGTGCCGCTCACGCTGATCGCGCTCGCGCTGTTCCTGACCCGATCGCAGACGGGGATGGCCGTACGCGCCGCGGCCGAGCGGGGCGACCGTGCCGCGATGCTCGGCATCCCCGTCGGGCGGGTGCAGACGATCGTCTGGACGATCGCGTCGCTCCTCGCGTTCCTCGCGCTGTTCCTGCGCACCGGTGCCGTGGGGCTCCCCCTCGGCAGTCCGCTCGGTCCCCTGTTCCTCATCCAGGCCATCGGCGCGGCGGTGATCGGCCGCTTCGAGCGCTTCCCCACCATCGCCTGCGCGTCGATCGCCATCGGCATCCTCGACCAGGCGAACACGTTCCAGCCCGGCAACCGACCCGCGTTCAACGACGTGATGATCTTCGCCATCGTCCTCATCGCGTTGCTCTTCGTCCGCCGGCCCACCCAGACCCGCGCCGGCGAGGTGAGCAACTGGCAGAGCGTCGACGAGGTCCGCCCGGTCCCTGCGGAGCTGGCGCGGCTCCCGGAGGTCCGCTTCTTCTTCCTGGGGATCGGCGCCGTCATCCTCGCGTTCGTCCTGCTGGTCCCGACGTTCTTCTCGGAGTCGCGGCTCAGCCTCGCGACGGTCGTCGTGATCTTCTCGATCGTGGCCGTGTCCCTCGTGGTGCTCACCGGGTGGGCGGGCCAGGTGAGCCTCGGGCAGGTCGCGTTCATGGGGATCGGAGGTGCAGTCGGCGGCGCGCTCACCTCGCGCCACGGCTGGGACATCTCCCTCGCGATGCTCGTCGCCGGCCTGGTGGGCGCGGTCGTCGCCGTGATCATCGGATACCCCGCGATCCGCCGCCGCGGCCTCACGCTCGCGGTGATCACGCTGGCGTTCGCGCTGGTGACGCAGACCTGGCTGCTGAATCAGGAGTTCTTCGGTGGCTGGCTGCCGGTGTCGCGCATCGAGCGGCCCGCGCTGTTCGGCGTGATCGACATCAACACCGAGACGCGCTTCTACTACTTCAGCATCGTGGTGCTCGTCCTCATGCTGCTCGCCGCGCGCGGGATCCGCCGGAGCCGCACCGGTCGCGCCCTCATCGCGCTGCGCGAGAACGAGAACGCCGCGCAGGCCTACGGCATCAACGTCGTGCGGACGACGGTCTCGGCGTTCGCGATCTCGGGGTTCATGGCGGCCGTCGCCGGCGTGCTCTTCGTCCACGAGCAGAACGGGCTCGGTTCGACGGTCTTCGCGCCGACCGAGAGCCTCAAGACCTTCTCGACCGTCGTCATCGGCGGCCTCGGCTCGTTGCCCGGCGCGGTCCTCGGTTCGGTCTACGTGCGCGGCTCCCAGTATTTCCTCAACGGCAACTGGCAGCTCGTCGCGACCGGTGCGGGCGTGCTGCTCATCCTGTGGATCTACCCGGGCGGCCTGGGCGGGATGGCGGTGCTGGTGCGGGATGCGTACCTGCGCTGGGTCGCGGACCGCCGGGGCATCGTGGTGCCGAGCCTCCTGCGCGACGAGCGAGTCGAGCACCCCGAGCCGGAGCCGCTGCCGTTGCCGGACGCCGATCACGGCACGGAGCCCGAGCGGTACGAGGACGGCGGCGAGACGCCGCGGACGCACGTGCCCGACGCGGACGCGACGAGCACCGCCGGCGTCGAAGGGCCGGGCCGATGACGGCGACCGCGACGCCGCCGGCCCCCGCGCCGCCCCCGGCGGAAGCACCGGCCCGGGCGGATCCAGCGCTGGCGGCAGGCCCTCGGCGGTGGTGCTCCGCTCTACCCGCTCCTGGTCCTCTTCGGCCTCACGCTCGTCGACCAGCTCGACAAGCGTGCGTTCTCCGTCCTCCTGCCGAACATCGCCGAGGACCTGCACCTGAGCACCGGCTCGGCGCTCGTGCTCGTCGCGCTGGCGTCCGGCGCCGCGATCCTGCTGGCGGTGCCGATCGGCTTCGCCGCCGACCGCATCAAGCGAGTGCCGATCGCCGTGGGCGGCGCGGTCCTCTGGGGTGCGTTCTCCCTGCTCACCGGACTCGCGACCACCACGTGGGTGATGTTCATCGCTCGCGCCGGATCCCAGCTCGGCGAAGGTGCCAACGCCCCGACGCACAACTCGCTCCTCTCCGACTACTACCCGTTCGAGGCCCGCAACAACGCGTTCTCGTTCCAGCGCTCCGCGCTCGCCTTCGGCGCCCTGATCGGCCCCCTCATCGCGGGTCCGCTCGCCGCCGCGTTCGGCTGGCGGGTGCCGTTCATCGTGTTCACGATCCCGACCGCGATCATGGTGCTGCTCGCGCTGCGGCTGCGCGAGCCGGTGCGCGGCCACTACGAGCGCGCGGCGATGGGCGCGTCGGAGGACGCGATCGCGACCGAGGACGTGCCGCCGTCGTTCGCCGAGTCCTGGCGGATCGTGTGGAACGTCGGCACGCTGCGTCGCATCTTCTACGCGTTGCCGTTCATCGCGACCGCGTTCATCGGCCTCGACGCGATCGGGAGCCTCTACTACGCCAAGGTGTTCCACATCGGCACCGCCGACCGCGGGTACCTGAGCGCAGCCCTGGCGCCGGCGCAGCTGGTCGGCCTGCTGCTCGGCGCGCCGATCGCGACGCGGCTCCTGAAGCGTGGCGCGTCGCTCATCCCCCGCTTCGTCGCCGGCGTGAGCCTCGTGGTCGCGGCGGCCTGGGCCGGCTTCGCGTTGAGCCCGTGGCTCCCGTTGTCGATCGCGCTGAACGCGATCCTCGTGGCGGGCGCGGTGCTCATCACGCCGGTCGTGTTCGTGGCGCTCTCGCTCACGATCCCGCCCAAGGTGCGGTCGTTCGGCTACGCCGCCGCGTCCATCTGGATCCTGCCGGGCCTGGTGCTCTACGGGATCATCGGCGCGCTCGCGGACTCGATCGGCCTGCGCTGGGCGATCCTGCTCAACGTCCCGATCTTCCTCATCGGCGCGGCGCTGATCGCGAGCTCCGGCATCGAGATCGACCGCGACATCCGGCGGGTCTGGAGCCAGGCCGCGGCGCAGTCCAACGTCCTGTACGAGCGCCGCCAGGGCCGCGTGAAGCTGCTCCTCTGCCAGGGCGTGAGCGTGGCCTACGGCAACGTGCAGGTGCTGTTCGACGTCGACTTCGAGGTCGACGAGGGCGAGATCGTGGCGCTGCTCGGCACCAACGGCGCCGGGAAGTCGACCCTGCTCAAGGCGATCGCCGGCATCGTGGAGCCGAGCGACGGCGCGATCATCTTCGACGGGCGTGACATGACCTACACGCCGCCGAACGAGACCGCAGGGCGGGGCGTGACGATGGTGCCCGGTGGTCAGGGCGTGTTCCCCGGGCTCACCGTGCGCGAGAACCTCACGCTCGCGGGCTGGCTCCACCGCAAGGACAAGGCCCACGTCGCCGCCGCGACCGAGCACGTCCTCGAGCTCTTCCCGATCCTGCGGGAGCGAATGGACCAGTCGGCGGGAAACCTCTCCGGCGGCCAGCAGCAGATGCTCACGCTCGGCATGGCCTTCATCGAGAAGCCGCGCCTGCTCATGATCGACGAGCTCTCGCTCGGGCTGGCACCGTCGGTCGTGGGCCAGCTCCTCGGCATCGTGCGCGAGCTCCGAGACGCCGGGACGACCATCATCCTCGTCGAGCAGTCGGTGAACGTCGCGCTCACCGTCGCGGAGACGGCGTACTTCATGGAGAAGGGCGAGATCCGGTTCCACGGGCCGACCGCCGAGCTGCTCGAGCGCCCCGACGTGCTGCGATCGGTGTTCCTCGAGGGCGCCGCCACCAAGGAGTCGGCGTCGGGATCCGTGCGGGCGGCGACGGTGGCCCACGCGCCGGCCGTCCCGCGCCCGTCCGCCAATGGCGACGCCGAGGTCGCCGACCGCCTCGAGGTCCGCGGGATGTCGAAGCGCTACGGCGGGGTGACCGCGCTCGACGACGTGTCGCTCACGGTGAAGGCGGGCGAGATCGTCGGCTTCATCGGACCGAACGGCGCGGGCAAGACCTCCCTCTTCGACGCGATCTCCGGCTTCCTCGAGACCGACCAGGGCCGCGTGCTGATGGCGGCGAACGACGGCGAGATCTACGACCTCACCAGCGAGCCGCCACAGGTACGCGCCCGTCTCGGGCTCGGGCGGTCGTTCCAGGACGGTCGACTCTTCCCCGCGCTGACGGTCCGGGAGACCATCGCGGTGGCGCTCGAGTGCAGCGTCGCGGTGAAGGACCCGATCGCCGCCGCCCTGTACCTCCCCGCCGTCATCGACTCCGAGGCCGAGGTCGCCAACCGCGTCGAGGAGCTCATCGAGTTCATGGCGCTCGGGGCCTTCCGCGACAAGTTCACGCACGAGCTGTCCACCGGCAGCCGCCGGATCGTCGACCTGGCGTGCGTGCTCGCGCACCAGCCGACGGTGCTCCTCCTCGACGAGCCGTCGAGCGGGATCGCCCAGCGCGAGGCCGAGGCGCTCGGCCCGCTGATGGTGAAGATCCGCGATCAGCTGGGCGCGAGCCTCATGGTGATCGAACACGACCTGCCGTTGCTGTCGTCGGTCTCGGACCGGATGATCGCGATGGACCTCGGACGCGTGATCGCGTCCGGAACGCCGAACGAGGTGGTGAACGACCCGCACGTGGTCGCTTCATACCTCGGTGAGGACCAAGCTGCGATCGCCCGATCGGGCGACCGGACCCAGGGGGAATGACCATGGAACCGACGCAAGGCCGCTCCGGTGGAGGCAACCGGCCCAGTGCCGCGCGGCGCTACGGGCCGTTGATCGTGATCGTGGCGATCGTCGCGGTCATCGCGATCGTCGTCGCGGTCTCGAGCAGCGGCGGTGGCGACAACAAGGCCGACGTCACGACCGGCACCGGCAGCGGCACCACGTCGAGCGCCGGCATCCCGAAGCAGCCGTGGCCGATCTTCTCCGCCGCGAACAAGGACTCCATCAACTGGGGCCCGAACTGCAACACCGACCTCGGCACGGTGAAGATCCCCTACACGTACGCGGCGCCGTGCGCGAAGCCGTTCAGCGGTGACAACGGTGGGGCGACCGCCGACGGCGTGACCGGCGACTCGATCAAGATCGTCGTGTACCAGGGCGATCCCGCGAAGAACCCGCTCCAGGCGGCGACGGTGCGCGGATCCGGCGCCGACGTCGACAACGCGAGCGCGCGGGAGACGTACGACGGCTACTTCAAGCTCTACCAGAAGTACTACAACTTCTACGGCCGCAAGCTCGACGTCGTGTACTTCCCCGGCACCGGCGGTCCCGCCGACGAGGTCACGGCCAAGGCCGACGCCGACGCGATCGCCGACATGCACCCGTTCGCGGTGATGTCGGGCCCGACCCAGACCCCGGTCTGGACCAACGAGCTGGCCGCCCGCCACGTGATGTGCGTGGGCAACTGCTCGCTGGCGGTGCCCCAGAAGACCGTCGAGGAGAACTCGCAGTACCTCTACGGCGTCGGCCCGACGCCCGAGCAGGCCGGCCTGATGACCGCGAAGTTCGTGACCACCCAGCTCTTGGGCAAGAAGGCGGTCTACGGCGGGGACGCGGTGAAGAACAAGACCCGCGTCTTCGGCATCACCCACTACGACACCATCGACGGCCAGCAGAAGGCGGCGTTCGCGGCCCTGAAGGGCGCGCTCACCGCGGGCGGCGTGAAGATCGCGGCCGACCTGCCGTTCCAGCTCGACCTCGCGCGCGGGCAGGAGAACGCCCGCACGATGATCGCCAAGCTGAAGAACGCGGGCGTGACCACGGTCGTCTACACGGGCGACCCGCTGACGCCGGGTGACCTCACCAAGGAGGCCACCGCGCAGAACTACTTCCCGGAATGGGTGATCGGCTCCAACGTGCTCGTCGACATCGCCGTGTTCGGCCGTACGTACGACCAGCAGCAGTGGCAGCACGCGTTCGGCCTCGCGCTCACCGGCGCTCGGTCCAACCAGGACGCGAACCCGGCGTACACGATGTACCAGTGGTTCAACGGTGTGAAGCCGCCGAACAACACCTACGGCGTGATCCTCGCCGACCTCGCCCAGACGATGAACGGCATCAACATGGCGGGCCCGAAGCTCACGCCCGACACGTTCAAGGCCGCGCTCTACAACGCGCCCGTCCAGGGCGGCACGCCGCTGTCGCCGAAGACCTCGCGCGGCAAGCACGGACTCTGGCCCGGCATCGACGTCGGCGGCAGCGACGACACCGGCCTGATCTGGTGGAACCCGAAGGCCCGACGGTGAGAACGAGATCGGGGCGGTCGGCGACGGTCTCTACGAGTACACCGCGATGGGGAAGCGGTGGACCCTGAACGACATCCCGTCCACGGACCCGGGCCTGTTCGACCCGTCGAAGTCGATCACGATCTTCACCACGGTGCCGAAGCAGTACCAGCCGCCGCAGTACCCGTCACCGGCGAAGTAGCCGGTCCGGTGGCCGGAGCGGAGCGGAGTCACACGCTCGGGAGCGTCCCGACGCCCGCTCCGGCCGCCGATCCCGAGCGGACGAGCCGAACCGACGGTGCCCCGGTGCCGGGAGGGCGCGCCGCTACCCTCCGAACGGTGGAACCCACGCCTCGGACCCCGAAGTCCTCCGGTCGCGCGCTGCGGCGGTACCTCCCGTTCGTCGCCGGGATCGTCGTGATCGCGGTGGTGATCGCGGCCGTCAACCTCGCCGGCGGTGGGGGTGGCAGCAAGAAGGCCACCACTCCCAGCACCGGCGCCGGCGCCGGCAAGGGTCCGGTCACGCTGAGCGCCGGCAACCGGAACTCCGTCGACTGGGGTCCGAAGTGCGACGTCGAGCGGGGCACGGTCGCGGTGCCGCTCACGTACGCACCGCCGTGCGTGCAGCCGTTCCACGGTGACAACGGCGGTGCGACCGCACCCGGCGTGACCGCGACCGAGATCACGGTCGCGCTGTACCAGGCCCAGCCCGACATCCTGCAGGAGGCGGCACTGGCGCGCAGCGGCTCGGACGAGTCGCTCGCGGCGGAGGCGGCGACGGTCCGGCAGTACATCGACTTCTTCGAGTCGCACTACGAGACCTACGGCCGCAAGGTGAAGTTGGTCGTCGTGAAGGCGAGCGGCGCACCCGACGACGATGCCGCCGCACGCGCCGACGCCATCAAGGTCGCGACCGAGGTCAAGGCGTTCGCGTCGTTCGGCGGACCGGGACAGACGGAGGCGTACGCGCAGGAGCTCGCGGCGCGCGGGGTGCTGTGCCTCGGCGACTGCATGCTCGCGTCGTCGCAGTCGTTCGTCGACCGAAGAGCGCCCGACATCTGGCTGACGCTCCCGGCCGTCGACCAGTCGGCGACGCACTGGGCCAACTTCGTGGCGCGCCAGCTGGCCGACCGGCCGGCGCAGTACGCCGGTGACGCCGCGCTCGCGAAGAAGACGCGCGTGTTCGGTCTCGTGCGCTTCGACGAGTCCTTCGCCGGATTCCAGCAGGCGGGGAAGCAATTCGTCCGTCTGCTGAAGGGGCAGGGCGTCACCCTCGCCGCCGACGCGCCCTACGAGCTCGACATCGCGAAGAGCCAGGAGAACGCCCGCAACACGATCGCGAAGCTGAAGGCCGCGCACGTCACGACGGTCCTGTTCGCCGGCGATCCCCTGACGCCCGGCTACCTCACGAAGGAGGCCACCGCGCAGCGGTACTTCCCGGAGTGGGTCGTGCTCGGTGCCGCCTACAGCGACACGTCGCTGTTCGGGCGGACCTACGACCAACAGCAGTGGAAGCACGCGTTCGGTGTGACGTCGCTCTACGTGCCCACGCCGCAGCGGATCGACCAGTACTCGCAGATCCTCGTCTGGCAGACCGGCACACCGCCCGTGGCCAAGACGTACAAGGTCCTCATCCAGGCGCCGCTGATCTTCTACACCGCGCTCCACCTGGCCGGCCCGGACCTGACGCCCCAGACGTTCCGCGACGGCCTGTTCCGGTTCCCGTCGGCGCCGACCCAGGCGAGCCAGATCCACTTCTCGTGGGGGCACCACGGCATCTGGCCCACGACCGACTACTTCGGGGCCGACGACGCCACCGTGATCTGGTGGAACCCGCAGGCCAAGGGGATCGACGAGCTCGGCAACGACGGCAGCGGCCTCTGGGAGTTCTCGACACGAGGCCGCCGGTATCTGCCCGACAACTGGCCCCGGACCGCGCCCGACGTGTTCGACCCGACGACGTCGGTGACCGGCTTCGACCGGTTCCCGCCGGGCCAGGGTCCGCCGAGCTACCCCTCGCCCGCGCGCTGAGGTGGACGCGCCGCCGCCGCACCGGCTCCGGCCGCGCGTTCGCGGTCGGCGTGGTCCCCCAGCACTCGGACCCACGCCGACCGCTCGGTGTCGTAACGCCGGATGACCCGGGCCGGGTTCCCGACCGCGACCGAGTAGCTCGGCAGGTCGCCGGTCACCACCGCGCCCGCACCGACCGCCACGTGCTCCCCCACCCGTGCGCCCGGCAACACGATGCTCCCGTGGCCGAGCCACGATCCGGCGCCGACCGCCACCGACTTCGGCCCGGCGAACTGCCGCCCGATCGTCTCGCGCACGTCCTCGTAGCCGTGGTTGGCGTCGGTGACGTAGACGTTGTGTCCGGTGAACACGCCGTCGCCGATCGTCACCGACCGGTGCGCAACGATGCCGGAGCCGCGTCCGATCAGCACCGCGTCGCCGATCGTGACGACCGGGTCGTTGTCGGGGACGTGCCCGGGCATGACCCCGGCCGACAGGGTGCAGTACGGGCCGACGATCACGTCGCGACCGATCCGGATGTACGGCTCGCCGTAGAGCGCGATGGTCGGGAACAGGATCCCGCTCCCCGGGCCGAACGCGCCGAAGCGGCGCGCCCGGCGGCTCCTCGGTCCGATCGAGGCCTGCCGTGCGTACCAGCGGTAGGCACCTTCGAGCACTCCGTCCAGTCCGCGCACCGCCGGAATGTAGCGGGCGGAATATAGGGTCGGGCCGGTGCGCATCGGCTTGCTCTTCGACTACCCGCAGGGCGACGGCGGCGACGGCATCGAGCGAGCGCTCAGGCTCGGCATCGCTGCGAGCGGCCAGGACCCGGCCGCCGTCACCTTCGAACGCGAGGTCACGCTGGGGTTGCCCGCCGGGAGCGCCGAGGACGTGGCCGACGGCTTCGGCCGGCTCGCCGATGCCGGCGTCGACCTGATCGTGGGCCCGTCGATCTCCGACAACTGCCTCGCGGCGCGCGATGCCGCCGACGCGCACCGGGTCCCGGCGATCAACTACTCGGGCGGCGAGCGCACCCGTTCGGAGTGGATGTTCCACTTCCAGATCGGCTCGCTCGAGGAGGAGCCGCCGCTGCTCGTCGCCCGCATGGGCGAGCGCGGCCTGCAGCGCGCCGCCGTCATCCACGACGCGTCGGTCGTCGGCGAGCGGTACGCCGAGGTGCTCGGCTGGGCGGCACGCGACGCCGACATCGAGATCACCGAGCGCGCCGCGATCGACCCGCTCGCCGAGGACCTCGCCGCAGTCGTCACCGGTCTGCGCGGCGGCGAGCCCGACGTGCTCGTCTACCTCGGCCTCGGTGCGGCGTCGCACGCGGTCGCGACGGCGATGGCCGACGCGGCCTGGACCATCCCCGTGCTCGCCAACTCCGCGTTGATGTTCGGCTACGTCCGCCCCGACTGGCGCGACGCGTGGGCCACCTGGGAGTACATCGACACGATCGCCGACGACAACGAGCACCGGCGCGCGCTCGGCGAGCTCGATGCCACCCTCGCCGCCGGTCCGATCGGGACCGCCGCCTACGACATGGGCCGGCTCGTCGGCCATGCCGCCGGGCGGGCCGACCGCGTCGACCGCGCCGGGTTGCGCGAGGGGCTCGAGCGGGTGAAGCAGCTGCCGGCGGCCTCCGGGCTACGAGGGCACGCTCATGGGGTTCGGCGTCTGGGACCGTGGCGCGCTCAAGGGCCCGTTCCTCGTCCTGCGCGCCTGGCGCGACGGTCGGACCGTCCAGGTCGACCGCTGAGGCGCTCAGTCGCCGGGCGATGAAGCGCGGCATCCCCCGGCGACGCTCGCGCGTCCGATCGCTACGAACGTCCGGGTGCGTGCCGATCGAGGATCAGGCTCATGATGATCGCGTCCCACAGTGCGCCGCTCCTGCGTCGGTAGTGGCGCACCAGACGCCCCTCGTCGGCGAAGCCCGCGCTCCGGTACAGGCGCCGGGCCCGGGCGTTGTGCGGCCACACCTCGAGGCTCACCTTGTGACATCCGTGCTCACGCGCCCAGCCGACTGCAGCATCCAGCAGGGCGCGGCCGAGTCCGCCGCCCCGGTGACCCTCGATGATCGCCATCCCGATGTGGGCGACGCCGCGTTCGGCGTGCACGAAGATCCCGCCGACGACCTGCTCGGCCTCCTCCGCCACGAACCACGTCGACGCATCCGCTTCGAGGGCAGCCCGGTAGCGATCACCCCATCCGGAGTGGAGCGGGAGCTCGGTGCCGATCCACTCGCCCTCGCCGGCGACGGCGGCCCACACCGCCTCGATCGCCGCCGCGTCGGCGGGGACGCCCGGCCGCACCGTGCCCATGCGGGCGAGTCTCCTCCACGCCGCGCCAGGGCCGCGGCGATTTCGACGCATCGCCCCACCGACCCGCGCGCGCCGAAAAGGCCGGTGCCGGACGACGAGTCGGTTTAGCTTCGGGCGGCGATGCGGGTGCCCGACGGTTGTGTGGCGGAGCTGCGGCAGCAGGGCTACACGGTGTTCGACGGGTTTCTCGAGGCCGACGAACTGGCGGCGGCGCGGGACGCGTTGTGGCTGCACTTCCCGCGGCCCGACGAGTACTTCGCCGACCCGACTGCTCATGCGTGGCTGGCCGCCGATCAGTGGTCCGGCATCGTCCGTGGACCGTGGCGATCATGGAGCCTGAACCGCCTGGCCTTCCACCCCGACCTCCTCGACCTGGCGGAGCGCTTCCTCGGTTCGGCCGACCTGCGCCTCTACGAGGCGGAGCTGTGGGCCAAGTACGCGGGGGCCGTCGACTACGACCAGCGTCACCACCGCGATTTCGTCAACCACAGCCTCGTCGTACCCAAACGATCCGAGCCGGCCACGCAGATGTTGAGCTGGATCCTCCTGTCGGACGTCGGCGAGGAGGACGGCCCGACGAAGGTCGTTCCGTCGTCGGTCGGCGACGGAGTGCCGTACTGGCCGGTCCCCGGCGATCACGACATCACGAACCACCTCCCGGCAGGGATGTTCGCCGAGGAGGAGGTCTCGATGACCGGTCCCGCCGGAACCCTCTTCGCGTTCCGGTCCGACGTGCTGCACCGTGCGTCGCGCATGACCGCCGAGCGATCGGCCCGCTTCGCCCTCCTCGTCGACTACGACGCGTGGGGACCGCGCTGGACCGGCACGAGTCGCGTGGGCAGAGCGCGCCACGCAGCCGGACTGGTTCGAGATCATCGAGCGGGCGTCTCCACGCGAGCGGTCGGTGTTCGGCTTCCCCGCTCCGGGCGACCCGTACTGGGACGAGCAGACCCTGGCCGACACCCAGACGCGCTACCCCCGGGCCGATCTGACGCCCTACCGCTGAGACGCGTCAGGGTCGTCGGGACGTGGCCGCTGCGGGACCGACGGTCCACTCCTGTCGTCGGGGTTCGGAGTGTCCTCGGGACGCTCCAGGATCTGGCAGCAACGGCCGAAACGGGACGGTCACACCACCGTGCGAGAGTGACACCGAACTACAGTCGTGTCATTCGAGCGGAGGTGCCCATCGTGCGTGCAGTGCCCAGCGAGTCCACCAGCGAGCTGACCGCCCCGGGCGTGGCGTTCGAGGCGTGCGACACCTTCGACGCCGACGTCGCCGAGCCCGGCATCTGCACCCGCTGCGGCTGGCTCGACGACGAGCACGCCGCCCCCGCGATCGCGGCCTGAGGCGCGCTACGCGCTCTTCTTGCGGGGCGCGCGCTTGCGCTTCGGTGCCTCCTCGGCCGGCGCCTCGGCGGCGTCCTCCGCCTGCTCGTCCCCACCGGCACGCTGCAGGCTCGCCTCGAGCGCGGCCATGAGGTCGAGCACCTTGGCCGGTGCCTCGACCGGGCCCGTCGCGACGATCTCCTCGCCGGCCGCCTTCTTGTCGATGAGGGCCAGCAGCTGCTCGCGGTACTCGTCGTGGTACTTCGTGGCGTCGAACTCGTCCGACAGCGCCTCCACGAGCTGGTGGGCCATCGTGACCTCACGCTTGGTGAGCTCGATGTCCTCGTCGGGGAGCCCGAGCGTCGCCGGGTCCACGATCTCGTCGGCGTAGCGCATCGTCTCCACGCACAGCATGCCGTTGAGCGGACGGATCGCGACGAGACGCTCCTTCGCCCGGATCACCACGCGCCCGATCGCGACCTTGCCGAGCTCGGTCATCGCGTCGACCAGCAGCTTGTACGGCTTGGCCGCCTTCTCGTCGACCATCACGTAGTACGGCGAGTCGAAGTAGAGCGGGTCGATGTCGGTGATGTCGACGAAGTCCTCGATGTCGATCGTGTGGCTCGCCTTCGGAGCCAGCGAGTCGAGCTCCTCCTTCTCGACGACGACGTACCGGCCCTTCTCGATCTCGTAGCCCTTCACGATCTGGTCGGTCGTCACCTCCTCGCCGGTCTGCTCCGAGACCCGCCGGTACCGGATGCGCGAGCCGGTCGCGGCCTCGAGCTGGTTGAACGACACGTCGCGCGACTTCGTCGCGGGCGTGAGCTTCACCGGGACCGCGACGAGTCCGAAGCTGATGGTTCCGGTCCACACCGCCGTGGGCACGACAACGACCTCCTGATCCGCGAGCCACTCTCGGCCGAGCCGATAGGTTCGCACAATGCCTGAGTCCGGGCCCACCGTGGCCGTCGGCGAGCGGACCCTGACCCTCAGCAACCTCGACAAGGTGCTCTACCCCGCCACCGGGTTCACCAAAGCGGGTGTCGTCGACTACTACGCCCGGATCGCGCCGGTCATGCTCCCCCACCTCCACGAACGCGCCTTGACGCTGGTGCGCTACCCGAACGGCGTCGAGGCTCCATCGTTCTTCGAGAAGCGCCGGCCACCGCACGCGCCCGAGTGGATCCCGAGCGGCGGCGAGCTCGGCTCGGTGCTGTGCGAGGAGCCGGCCGCGCTGGTGTGGCTCGCCAATCTCGCCGCGCTCGAGCTGCACACGCACCAGCACCGGGAGTCGACGCCGGACCGCCCGACGGCCGTCGTGCTGGACCTCGATCCCGGCCCACCCGCCGGCGTGCTCGACTGCGCCCGCGTCGCGCTCGACGTGCGCGCGCTGCTCGACCGCCTCGGGCTCACCGCGGCGGTCAAGACCTCGGGTTCGAAGGGCCTGCACCTGACGATCCCCATCGCGACCGGCTCCGCCGACGACGAGCGCACGAAGTCGTTCGCGCTCGCGCTCGGCAACATCCTCACCGAGGCCGCGCCCGATCGGGTCACCACCGTGATGGCGAAGGAGCGCCGGCCGGGCAAGGTCTTCGTCGACTGGAGCCAGAACGACCGGCACAAGACCACCGTGGCGCCGTACTCGCTCCGGGCTCGTCCGCGCCCGACGGTGTCGACCCCGCTCGACTGGTCGGAGGTCGAGGCCGCGCTCGACGACGACGAGCCGGCTCGGCTGGAGTTCGAGACCGACGCGGTGCTGGCGCGGGTCGCCGCACTCGGCGACCTCTACGCCGGCGGCCTCGCGCCGCCCCAGGAGCTGCCCGTGCTCGGTTGAGCACGCGCCGCGGCCGAGCGCCGATCAGTCGGGGCGTCCCGGACCGGCCTGCGGACCGACCGGGTCGCCCTGCAGCCCTGCGTACCGGGAGCGGTCGAAGTAGTCACCCACCTCCTGGCGCTGCGCGTCGTCGCCCTTGCGGGCGTCGTCGTAATCGGGCGCACCCTTCACCTCGTCCTTGCTGCACGGTCAGGAAGACCTTCTTCTCGTCCCAGTCGACGTCGCTGATGAACCCGGCGGGGATCATCCGTTGCTTGCCGAAGATCCAGAAGCCGGTGTCGACGACGATGCAACCACGCGCCTCGTCGTCGAAGCTCGCCTCGTCGATCTTGCCGATGTGGCCGTCGGTGGCCTCGACGGCGTAGTCGGTGATGTCCGGGAGCGGCCTCGTGTCGGCGCCTTCGCTCCCGGCGTCCTTCCACGTCCAGATCCAGATCTCGCTCATCGATCGGCTCCTTCGGTCCGGGTTCGTCCTCGCGCCGTACCCTCGCGCCATCACGTGAAACCTGACGTCGTCCCGCCGTTTCACCCCGCGACGCGGCGGGGAAACCTGGGTTCCCCGCCGAAAGGAACCCACCATGAAGCTCTTGTTCCGTCTGAGCGTGCTGGCGCTCGCCGCCGTCGGCGCCAAGTCGCTCTACGAGCGTCTCCGTCCCCGGATCGGCGCGGCCGGGGCCAACGGGAACAACATCGTCACCGACACGCTCCGGCCTGCGTTCCGGGAGGCGACGGCGAGCGTGAAGAACGCATCGACGCACGCCGCCCACGAGGTCGCGGGCGCCACCCAGCAGGCCGTCGACCAGCTGCAGGGCCGGGACCCGTCCAGCTCCAGCGCGCCGAGCCCCGGCGCTCCCCATGCCGACGACGCCACCGCCGCCGCGGTCGACCGCTCGTTCGGCGAGCACGAGCCGTTGAGCCCGGTCGCGAAGCAGGACCTCGGCGTCGGCGACGGCGACCGGCCGTGAACCTCGGTGTCGGCGCCCCGGCGCCGGCACCACACCGGCTCGCAGGCCGCGGCGAGCGGTTGGGCGCCGGGGACGGCGGGTAGGAGTGCGGTCGTGACCCGCGCCTCCGCCGTCTCGCGCGCCCGTCGGACCCCGCCGCAACCCGCCTGGTACGACGAGGCGAGCTGTCGGGGCAAGTCCCGACTCTTCTACCCGCCCCCGAGCGAGAACTCGACCCAACGGGCTGCGCGCGAAGCGCGCGCGGCGATCGTCTGTGCGACGTGCGTCGCGAGGGTCGAGTGTCGGACCTGGGCTCGTGAGCAACGCGAGTTCGGCTTCTGGGGCGGCGAGTCGGAAGCCGCCCGCACCGCCGCCGGGTTCGTTCCCCGCAGTGTCGCCGAGCTGCGGGTGCAGCCACGCCTGACGCGGGATCAGGGGTCGAGCGACCGCCGCATCCGCACGATGGTTCCCTGATCCGAGGGCTGCACCTCCACCTCGCCCGACCGTGAGCCGGATGACTCCGACGAGGATGACGCGCAGCCGTCTCGTCAGCGTCCCCTGCTGCCCGGGCATCGGCGCACATCAGGTGTCGCGCGGTGTCGCCGCGAGGTGTCGCCGCGAGGTCGCCGCCCGCCGACGCCTGGCTGGCGGGAGAGGGACCGCGCATCCCGGGGCAGGAAAGGAACGCGGGCCGCCGCTCCCGCCAGCCCGACGTCGGGGAGTCGGGCGAGCGGATCGGAGACGTCGATCGGAGACGCTGGAGACGCTAGGTGAACACGCTCACGCCGCCCGGCCCCACGAGGAGCCCGACGATGATGAGCACGACGCCGTACATGACGGCGCCGCGGACGAGGCTGACGATGCCGGCGATGACGAGCACGACGGCGATGAGCCAGAGGATGAAATCCATGCACCCGGTATGCCCGCGCGTCGCGGCCGCAAACCTCGGGCCACACGCGCGTCAGCTCGCGTTCGACCGCGAGCACCGCCGCGGCCTCCGGGCTGTTGACGCGGAACAACATCGTCTCCTCGAGGAAGAAGCGGACGCCGGTCTCGTTGCGGTCGCAGTAGCCGAGGGAGAGGTCCTCGCCCACGACGAGCTCGAAGTCGCCACCCCGCAGGCTGACGACGAGCGCGCCGTCGAGCGCGGGTGCGTGGTGCACGGCACCACCCTCGAGCACGAGTCGGAGGTGCTCGAGCACCGGATAGCCGTCCTCGGTGCCCTCGACGACCTCGGTGTACGTGGCGCGTTCCCAGCACGAGAGCGTACGGGCCCTCGACGCCGGCCCGCTGCAACACGGTGACCGCACGAGCGGTCGCGGGAGGAACGGCCGTGGCCCCACCGGCGGCCGGGATCGGCTCGTGGGTCGACTCGGGCGCGATGCCGTGGATCGCGGCCGCTTCCATGCCCTGGTAGACGAGCCCGTCCTCGACGATCGCCATGCTGCGCGCCGCCTCGACGGCGGGCGCGAGGTCGATCGAGGTGGCGCCGCGGTCGACGGCGTCGAGCTCGTCCCACGCGATCTCGAACTCCCGGCGCAGCTCGACCAGCGGTTGCGCCTCGCGGATGGCCACGCGGACGCCCTCGCCCGGCACCTCGTGCGCCGGCGACGTCCGTCCGAGGTCGAGCGACGACATCGCGTAGCCGTGCGGTCCGGAGAAGTCCACGAGCCGGCGGCCCGTGAGGAACGTCCGGAGCGCACGCCGGACCTCGTTCTCGACCTCCTCCCATGCCTGCGCGCTGATCGGAGCCAGATCCCGATGGAGGTGGTTCACGGTCCCGCCACCTCCCTGAGCGAGCCGATGCCCAGATCGCCGTCGTCGACCGCACCGGCGTCGTCACCGTGCTCGGCGACGTGCTCGAGCTCGACGATCGAGCCGGAGCGGAACAGGTACGTTCGCAGGTGCTCGTCGAGCTTGGCGTCGCGTCGCCGCAGCCACTCGATGAGCATCGAGGCGTGCTCCTTCTCCTCGTCGCGGTTGTGCTCGAGCAACGCGCGCAGCTCGCTGTCCTCGGTCGCCGTCGCGCGCTGGTGGTACCAGTCGACGGCCTCGAGCTCCTCCATGATCGAGACGATGGCGCGGTGACGGTCGACCGCATCGGCGCCGAGGCGCTCCTCCGGTTCGTGCAGGTCGGTGCTGGACACGCGTGCTTCCCTTTCCGGTCGGCCTCAGCCGATCCGCAGGCTCTCGGGGGCGAAGGACGACGCGGGCTCGCGCTCGCGCCGCTGGTCGTCGGGGGTGTCGGGGGTGTCGGGGGCGTCAGGGGTGTCGGACCCACCCGCGTAGCGGAACACGAGCAGGCCACCGAGGTGGGCGCCGACCGTCGCCACCGTGGCGCCGGCGAGTCCCCACACGACGCCCGCGGCGTGATGACCACGGCGACGGGACCCCGAGGAACGGACGTACAACAGCGTCGCGGTGAGGTTGGTCGCCGCGTGCACGATGCCGACACGCCGGCTCGCGCGGTCGAGCGTCTTCCAGTCGGCGAGACCGGAGGCGATCGTCGGGAGCGCCGTCGCGTTGCCGAGCAGCAGCAAGCGCCGGGCGAAGGGGCGCGCGTCACGACCGCCGACGAGATCGGCGACGAACGCTCCGGTCCAGGCGCCGATCGTCACGTCGGTCAGGACCGGGTGCAAGGGGATGCCCAACCAGTCCCCCCGCAGCGGGGCGAGGAGCCGCTCGGGCAGGTCGTCGAGCGCGGTGCCGAGGCGGTCGACGACCGGATCGGTCCGGCGGCTCCGGGCGACGCGCTCGACCCAGCCGTCGACCGTGGCGAGGAGGGCGTTCACGCGTCCTCCACGATCTCACTGACCTTCGCCAACACCCGTTCGACGTCGGCCTCGATCCGCTCCGCCTCGATCTCGCGCTCGTCGCCCTCGTCCGGCTTCGCCTTCGTGGCCATCTGCACTCCTGATCGACCCGGCCGGGGTACCCCGGCACTCGTCCCGCCTCGGCGCAGCGTCCTACCCTCTGGCTCCGGCGGTCAACCGCCGGGTGCGGGTTTGCTCCCGGATCCCGACGGGTAGACCGTCCGGATTCGGCCGAGTCCAGGGGGTTGGTGTGTCAGACGAGATGCAGGACGTCGCGCGGTTCGAGGTGCGTCAGGGTGACGAGCCGGGGGTCGTCGCGAGCGGCGAGCTCGACGTCGCCACGGTGCCCGACCTCAAGGGGGCGCTCACCGACCTCGTCGACCGCAACCCCGGGACTTCCGTCTGGGTCGACATGGGCCAGGTCTCGTTCATCGACTCGTCCGGTCTCGGCGTCCTCGTGGGCGCGCTGAAGCGGGCCCGTCAGCACGACGGTGCGATCGTGGTCCGCAACCTCTCCGGCGCACCCCGCAAGGTGTTCGAGATCACCGGGCTGCTCGAGATCTTCGGCGTCGACTGAGCGACGCCGCCGGCCTCAGGCCTCGGAGATCACCCCGTGGAGCGCGTCGAGCGCCCGGGCGAGCAGCCGGGAGACGTGCATCTGACTGATGCCGACCTCGGCGGCGATCTCCGACTGGGTCATGTTCTCGAAGAACCGCAGCGTCACGATCCTGCGGTCGCGCTCCGACAGCGTCGACAGCAGGTAGTCGACCGTCATCTGCTGGTCGACGGCCTCGAAGCCGCTGTCCTCGCCGCCGAGCACCCGGTCGAACCGCGATCCTCCCGACTCCTCGTCGGCGGGCGCGTCGAGTGACGACGCGGTGTACGACCGGCTCACCTCCATCGCCTCGAGCACCAGCTCCTCGCTGATCTCGAGCCGCGCCGCGATCTCCGCGATCGAGGGCGAGCGGCCCAGCTCCTGGCTCAGTTCGCGCACCGAGTCGGTGAGACGGAGCGCGAGCTCCTGGAGGGCACGGGGGACGCGGGTCGACCACGTCCGATCCCGGAAGTGGCGCTTGATCTCGCCGGTGATGGTCGGGACCGCGAAGGTGGTGAACGACAGGCCCCGCTCCGGGTCGAAGCGCTCCACGGCCTTCAGCAGACCGACCGTCGCCACCTGCTGGAGGTCGTCGAGGCTCTCGCCCCGCCCCGCGTAGCGCCGGGCGAGCGCACGCGCGAGTCCGAGGTGCTCGACCACCAGCTCGTCGCGCACCGCGCGGTCACCGGTCGCTCGGTACCGCTCGAAGCGCTCCATCGGTGTGTCCACGGATTGGGTCACGGTCACCCGCGCTTGCTGAAGCGGAAGGTGCGGGCATCCACGTCCAGGTCGAACTCGTCGACGACTGCGGCGATGATCGCATGGGCCAACTCGCCGGGCGCGGCGAGCGGCGTGGTGTCCGCGCCCGCTCCCCGCACCTCGACCGACGGTCCCGAGACCTGGTACGTGAGCGTGAGCCGGCCGTGCTCCGCACCGGCGCCGATCGCGTAGCAGAGCTCGTCGACCGCGATGCGGAGGTCATCGATGTCCTCGTAGCTCCACCCGGCACGGGCACCGACATCGGCCACGGCCAGGCGCGCCAGGCGGAGGTACTCGGGGGCGGCCGGGATCTCGAGCCGGATCTCGCCGGTCGAGGTCTCCGCCTCGGTCTGGGTCTCGGTCATGAATCGTGCTCCTCTGGGTCGGAACAATGGGCAACCGCGTCCGCCACGGTCGCATCGAAGGGCACCGACTCGTCCAGCTTGGTCAGGACCAGCACCCGCCGGACGATGGTCGCATCGGACACGACGAGACGGAGTCGGCGGCGGCGCGCCTGCAGGCGGACCGCCAAGTCGAACAGCAGCCGCACCGCGGTGCTGTCCAGGTAGGTGGTACCCGTGAGATCCACGACCACGCAGGAGTGGCCGGCGTCCGCGGGTGCGAAGATCGCGTGGCGGACCTCCTCGATGTTCGAGAGGTCCACCTCGCCGTCGAGGCGCACGACCGGGATGCCGGCCTGCTCCGTGACGCTGACGTCGGCCAAGCCCTTCACCCCGCTCCCCCGAGCCGACGCACCATACGCACCGTCGTACCACCTTGGGTGCGTTCGACGCTGAGATCGTCGGCGAGATCCGCGGCGATGCCGAGGCCGCGCCCGCGGTTCCCGGAGACCGGCTCCCGCCAGTGCCCGTGGTCGGAGACCTCGACGCGGACGAGGTCGTCGACGTGGCGGGCGTGCACCTCGAACTCGGCGTCGTCGGGCCCGTAGGCGTGCTCGATGGCGTTGCCGGCCATCTCGTTGACCGCCACGATCATCTCGGCGACGGCGTCCGGCTCCATCCCCGTCGTGTCCAGCCACCGTCGGAGCGTCCGGCGCAGCCCGACGAGCACCCGCGCTTCGGAGGCGAGCACCAGGTCGAGCTCCGGGCCGACGGGCGTGGGGGCGAGCAGCAGCACCGCGACGTCGTCGGCCGGGCGCGCCGGGCCCAGGAGGGTGGTGATGAGATGGTCGGCCGTGGCCTCCGCCGCACCGGGCGCCGTCCGCAGCGTCTCGCAGAGCCGCTCGACACCGACGTCGAACACCTCTCCCCGGCGCTCCACGAGGCCGTCGGTGTACAGCACCAGCTGGTCACCGGGCGCCAGCGCGGCCTCCGCCGGGGTGAAGACGGCCCGCTCGGTGGCGCACAGCGGCGGACCACGACCTTCCCAGACGACGTCGATCGTCCCGGATGCCCTCCGCACGATGAGCGGCGGGTGACCTGCGCTCGCGAAGTCCAGCACGTCTCGGGCGGGATCGAAGACCCCCACGATCGCCGTCGCCATGTCGGAGCCGGCGACGCTGAAGCAGTAGTCGTTGAGCCGGCCGAGCACCGCCGCAGGATCGAGGCCGTCGAGCGCGCAGAACTGCACGAGGGTCCGGAGCCGGCCCATCCACGTGGCGGCACGGATCCCGTGGCCGACGACGTCGCCGATGGCGATCATCAGGCGGCCCGACGGCAACGGCACCGCGTCGTACCAGTCGCCGCCGATGCGGATGCCGTCGGACCCGGGGACGTAGCGGGCGGCGAGCTCGGCACCCACGAACCGCTCCAGCGTCGTCGGCAGCAGCGATCGCTGCAGCGCCTCCGCGGTCGCCGACTTCTGCTCGAACCGCAGCGCGTTCTCCACCGCCGGCGAGACCCGCCGGGCGATCTCCTCCGCCAGCGCCCGGTCCTCGGGTTCGTACGCGCGCTCGGTGCCCCACAGCCCGAAGGCGATCACACCGATCGGCCCGCTCGCAGTCCGGAGCGGGACGATCACGAGTGAGCGGTCCTCGGACCCGCCACCCGCGTGGCCCGCGTCCGCCACGGCGCCGAACGGCTCGAGCGGATCGCGCGGCTCGAGCGGATCGAGCGGATCGGGCGGGAGGTGCTCGGGCGGGAGGTGCTCGATCAAGAGGGGTCGACCGGTCCGCATCACGACGGCCGGCGGCGCGTCGGCGTCGACGCCGTCGGTCCCGGCGCCGTCGAGCGTCCCGAGGGCGCGACGGTCCGTGTCGTCGATGGCCGCGTAGGCCGCGAGGCGGAGGTCCCCGTCGTCGCCGGCCAGGTAGACGGCGCAGTCGTCGGCGAAGGTCGGCAGGAAGACGTGGGCGATCGCCTCGAGTCGCGCGTGGGTGTCCAGGTCGACGGTGAGCAGCTCGCTGACGTCGGCCAGCAGATCGAGACGCGACTGCGCCCGCTCGGCCTCCCGGCCCAGGTACGCGTTCTCGATCAGCTCGGCGAACCGCCGACCGAGGGCGATCGCGAGCTCGACGTCGTCGGACCGGTACCGACGACCCGACGCCTCGGTGTACGCGCACGTCAGGAGCCCGAGGTCCCGGGTCGCGGAACGGAGCGGCACGAGGATCACCGACTCGGCGCCGTGCTGCTCCGCGAAGGCCGCCTCCTCGGGTGCACCGGAGGTGAAGGCGTGCCGCTGCTCCGGTGTGACCTCCGCGACCAGGTGCGCCGGAGCCGGGCCGATCGCCCGCACCATCCGGTCGACGTCCTGCGGCCAGCGCGCCTCGACGGCCCGGAGGTCGGCCTCGATGCCCGGGCGGACGTGCGCGACCGCGAAGCGGCGCGCCAGGCCCGCACGCGGCGACACGTACAGCACGCACATGTCCGCGAACTCGGGGATCGCGATCGCGGCCATGCGGTCGAGCAGGTCGGGCCGACCGGTCTCCGCGAGCAGTTCGCTCGCAGCCGCGGTCAGTCGTATGGCGCGCTCGCGACGCTTCCGCTCGGTGATGTCGACCGCCATGAGCCCGGAGCCGAGGGCCCGCCCGTCGACGCTGCGCACGGGGTACCGGGCGACGAGCCAGTGCCGGTCGCTCCCGTCCGCGGCCCGCGCGCCCAAGAGCTCGGCGCCGTCGCCCGGACCGTCGGGCTCGGTCGTCCGCAGCAGCTCGGCCAGCGCCGGAACGAGCTCGGCCACCGGTCGGCCGACGTGGGCGGCGAGGGTCTGGCCGGTCACCTCGCCGAACACGGGATTCACCCGGACGAACCGCTCCTCGTGGTCCACGAACGCGAACCCGAACGACGCGTGCTCGAGCAGCGCGTCCAGGCGCGCCACCGTCTCCTCGAGCCGATCGCGCGCGGAGCGCATCGCGACCTCGATCTCGGTGAGGTCCGTGACGTCGATGGTCACCCCCACCCAGTCCGAGCCACTCAGGCGCCGTCCGCGCGTCTCGACCCAGCGGATCGTGCCGCCGGCGTGCCGGACCCGGTACCGCACCGAGAAGTCGCGGTCCTGCTCGACGGCGGCGAGCACCTCGTTGCGCAGTAGGTCGTGGTCCTCCGGGACGATCGGGGCGACGAAGGACTCCCAGGTGCCGTCGTACGCGCCGGGCTCCACCCCGACGAGCGCCTCGAGCTCGGACGACCACACGCCCCGACCGGTCTCGGTGTTCCAGCGCCACGAGCCCATTCGACCTGCGGCGAACGCGATGCTCGTCTCGATCTCCCGGTCGCGCAGCTCCCGGTCCCGGGTGACGCGCGCGGTGACGTCGATGGCGATGCCGACCCACTCCCGTACCCGGCCGTCCTCGCCCAGCACCGGCGCACCGCGACCCTCGATCCAGCCGACGTCACCGTCCGGACGGATCCGGCGGTGCTCGATCGTGAAGTCGCGACGGTCGGCCACGGCGCGTTCGATGACCTCGGCGACCGCGGCCCGATCGTCGGGATGGATGCCGTCGGTGAAGGCGTCGAAGTCGCCCGCGAAGGATCCGGGCTCGAGCCCGTACAGCTCCTCGAGCTCCGGCGACCACCAGACCGCGCCGGTCTCGGGGTCCCACCGCCACCACCCCATGCCCCCGGCCGCGAACGCCAGACGGGCCGCGCTCGCGGCGCCGTCCCCGGACGCGTCGGCGTCCCCCGCCATGCCCCTGACGTTCATCCGGACCCTTCTACCCGATCGCGGCCTTCCGGAAACACCACCCGTCCGGTCCCGGGTCGGCCGGTACGCGTCGGCCGGATCGCCGAGATCCAAGATCCGTCGCAGGTTCGCACGCGCGGTGAGTGGGTAGCGCGACCGAATGCCCACCGCGCCGGACGACATCAGAGGTGCGCAGTCGCCGGTCCGGCCGGTGATGGACGACGTCGACTTCCCGGGCAACGACGCCGAGACCTGGTCGCTCTTCGTCCGCTACCACCGCACGCGCGAGCGGCCGCTCCGGAACGAGCTGATCGAGCGACACATGAGCCTCGCCGAGGGTCTCGCCCGCCCCTACGCGCGCCGGGGTGAGCCGTTCGACGACCTCCGCCAGGTCGCGATGCTCGGCCTCTTGAAGGCCGTCGACCGCTTCGATCCCAACCGGGAGATCCCCTTCGCGTCGTTCGCCATCCCCACCATCCGCGGTGAGCTGCGCCGACACTTCCGTGACCGCGGCTGGACGATCAGGGTGCCGCGCCGGCTGCAGGAGCTGCACCTCGAGCTCGACGCCATCGCCGCGAGGGTGGCCCAGGACCTGGGCCGGCCTCCCAACGTCAGCGAGATCGCGAAGGCGGCGGGCGTGTCGGACGAGGCCGTGCTCGAGGCGATGGAGGTGTCGGATCTCTACCGACCGCGGTCGCTCGACGCGCCGGTGAGGAGCGAGGCGGGCGGGTCGGTGGCCGACGGTCTGGGCGCCGAGGACCACGGCCTCACCGACGCAGAGGCGCGAGTGGCGCTCCGGTCGATGCTCCAGCAGCTCTCGGAACGAGACCGCCGCATCGTCTACCTGCGCTACTTCGAGGAGATGACCCAGAGCGAGATCGCCGAGCAGGTCGGGATCAGCCAGATGCACGTGTCGCGCCTGCTGACCCGGAGTCTCGAGATCCTCGCCACGAGCATCGAGCCGTGAGCCGGCCACTCGCCGGTTGCGTCGGCGCCGCGTCGGGTACCGCGGAGCGTGACGACGAGAGGAGCACCGTGGAGTCCACGACGTTCGTGAGCATCGGGAGCCCCGCGCCGGACTTCCGGGCGCCGACCAGCAACGGACAGACGCTCGATCGCAACGCCTTCCTCGGGAAGGTCCCGGTCGTGCTCGTCTTCCCTGCGCCCGATGCGCCCGACCTGATCGAGGTCCTGGCACCGTTCGACGCACGAATGGTCGAGTTCGGTCATCGCCGCATCCAGGTGCTGGCGGTGGTCGACGAGTCCGCCCGCACCGTGCGCGAGCTCGCGGAGCGCATTCCCCTGCACGCGCTGACCCTGCTGGCCGACGAGGACGGGAGCATCCGTGAGGCCTACGCGCCGGAGGGCGGGCGCTGCTTCGTCATGGACGTCGACGGCCGGCTGCGATTCGTCGTCCCACTCGGGTCCGACGCGGTCGACGACCTGCTCCGCCACGCGGACACACTCACTCCGGAAGCACCCGGGTCCGCAGAACGCGGAGCGCCGTGAGGTGCGGGGGGATCTGATGGATCGCGTCGCGCCGCACGAGCTCCCGCTGCCCGCCGATCCCACGAGCGTGGGAGTCGCCCGCCGCTACTTCGGCTCGGTCACCGCCGCAGCAGGTGTCCCGGAGGACGTCCGCCGTGCCGGCGCGCTCGCGGTCAGCGAGCTGGTGACGAACGCCCTGCTCCACGGCGGCGAGCCCATCACGCTGCGGGTGACGCCGCTGTCACGCACCGTGCGCGTCGCGGTGAGCGACGGGAGCAGCCACCCGCCGACGCCGAGTCGGCGCGACCGGTCGCGCCTGCTCGGCGGCAACCGGCGATCGGACGACCACGGCCGTGGCCTCGCGATCGTCGAGAGCATCGCCGACCGATGGGGGTGCTCGCCGGCGGTGCAGTCGTCGGGCAAGACCGTGTGGTGCGACCTCTCCGTCGACCGCTCCGCCTCCTGACCCCGAAGGACCAACGATGCGCGCGTTCGCTCTCAACTGCACGCTCAAGGCCAGCCCGGACGCTTCGAGCACCGACGTGCTGCTCGACCAGATCGAGGCGGCGCTCGCGTCGCACGACGTGACGATGGACCGCGCGCGGATCGCCGACCACGACGTCCGACCCGGCGTCAGCGCCGACGAGGGCGCGGGCGATGCGTGGCCCGAGCTGCGCGAGCGAGCACTGCGCGCCGAGCTGTTCGTGCTCGCCACCCCGATCTGGATGGGGCACCCGGCCAGCCCCGCGCAGCGCGTGTTGGAACGCCTCGACGCGTTCCTCGGCGAGACCGACGACCGCAACCAGATCGCGACGGTCGATCGCGTCGCCATGGTCGGCGTGGTGGGCAACGAAGACGGCGCCCACCACGTGGGCGCGGAGCTGTTCCAGGGCCTGAACGACGTCGGGTTCACCCTCGCTGCGGGTGCGATGACGTACTGGGTCGGCGAGGCGATGCACGGGACCGACTACCGGGACCTTCCCGAGACGCCGGAGAAGACGGCCCGCACCACCACGACGATGGTCGCCAACGCCGTGCACCTCGCCGCGACGTTGCGCGCCCACCGGTACCCCGCGCTCGACGACTGAACGGTGACGAGTCGTCGACCTGGTGCCGGCCGCCGGACCCGGATCCGTTTGCCCGAGGTCGAGACGGGTAGGACCGCCGAGGCCCACCATCATCGAGGAGCGAACGTGCCGACGAAGTCCGCGAGCAAGATCGCACCGCCCGCAAGTCCCCCGCCAAGAAGTCCCCCGCCCGAAGTCCCCCGCCAAGAAGTCCGCCTGGCAGGAAGTCCGCTCGGAGCACCGCCAAGAAGGCGACGAGGAAGACCACGAAGTCGGCCACGACCGCGAGCAAGACCGCACAGAAGACCGCGAAGAAGGACGGTCAAGGCGACGGCGGTCAAGGCGCACGGCGCGGACGTCCGCCCGGAAGACGACCACGCGGGCGCACCGGCAGGACGCGATCGCGCTGCTCAAGGACGATCACCGCGAGGTGGAGCAGCTGTTCAAGCGCTTCGAGAAGGCCGGCGACTCCGCCACGCAGGAGAAGCGTCGCCTCGTCGACACGATGACCGCGGCGCTCTCCAAGCACGCCGCGATCGAGGAGCAGGTCCTGTACCCGTGGGCACGCGAGACCATCGAGGGCGTCGACGACGAAGTCCTGGAAGCGTACGAGGAGCACCGCATCGTCAAGTGGCTGCTCACCGAGCTCAGCACGATGTCGCCCTCCGACGAGCGGTTCGACGCCCGGGTCACGGTGATGACCGAGCTCGTGCGTCATCACGTGAAGGAGGAGGAGCGCGACCTCTTCCCGGACCTGCGATCCGCCGCCTCCCGCGCCGAGCTCCTCGAGCTCGGTGACCGTCTTCGCGCCGCCAAGCGCGCCGCGCCGCCGGTTCCGGACCTCGGGCCCGTCGGAGTGGTCGGCGCCGCGGTGGAGCACGCGCCGCGACGTGGGCAAGGGAGTCGTCGATCGCATCGGCGTGCTCACCGGCATCGAATGACGTCGCGCGTCCTCCCCTCCGCCGCCGTCGCCGACCTCGACGCCTACCTCGCCGGCGGCGGTGGCCGGGCGATCGAGGCCGCCGATTCGGTCGCGGCCGAGGACCTCGTCGCGACCGTGCTCGCGTCAGGCCTCCGCGGTCGTGGTGGCGCGGGCTTTCCCACGGGCCTCAAGTGGGCGACGGTGCGAGACTTCACCGCTGACGGCCACCGCCGCACCCACGGTCGTCGTGAACGGCGCCGAGGGCGAGCCGGGTTCGTTCAAGGATCGGAGCATCCTCCGTCGGGATCCGTTCGCGGTCGTCGAGGGCGCACTCGTCGCGGCTCGCGTCGTCGGCGCGGATCACGTGGTGCTCGCGTTGAAGGAGTCGTTCGCACCGGAGCTCGCGCGCGTGCGCGGCGCCATCGCCGCGGTCGCCGCCGCGGGCTGGTGCCCCGACATCACCGTCGACGTCTTCGCCGGCCCGGCCAGCTACCTGTACGGCGAGGAGACGGCGTTGCTCGAGGTGCTCGACGGTCGACCTCCGTTCCCACGCGTGTCCCCGCCGTTCCGGCGCGGCGTCGAGGAGGTCCCGGTCCCCGGTGACGGTCCTCCGGGACGCAGCGCCGCGGGCGTCGAGCTCGCGGCGCGGGCGGAGCGCACGGGAGGCGTGCCGACGCTCGTCGACAACGTGGAGACCATCGCGCACGTCGTCGGGATCGTGACCCACGGCTCGGACTGGTTCCGGGAGCTCGGCACCGCCGAGTCACCCGGGTCCGTCGTCTGCACCGTGTCGGGCGACGCTCCTCGTCACGGGGTCGCCGAGTTCCCGATGGGCACGCCGTTGCGCGAGGTCCTGCGCACCATCGGCGACGTCGATCCGGACCGGGTCGCGGCGGTGATGCCGGGCGTCTCGGCCGCCTGGGTCGGGCCCGGTGACCTCGACGTACCGCTGACCTACGAGGACTTCGCGGCCGTGGGCAGCGGGCTCGGAACCGCCGGCTTCATCGTCGTGGATCGCGACGCGGATCTCCTCGCCGTCGCCGCCGGTGTGGCCCGCTTCCTCGCGGTCGAGTCGTGTGGCCAGTGCACTCCGTGCAAGCAGGACGGTCGCATCATCGCCGCCGGACTCGCCGAGCTCCTCGACGCGCCGACCGACCACGAACGGATCCGAGCCGAGGTCGACGCCGCCGTGCTCACGGTCGCCGACGAAGCGCGCTGCGCGCTCGCGGGACAGCAACAGGCCGCCGTCGGGACGGCCCTGGCGCGCGTTCGCGACGGCATCCGCGCCCGACCCTCCGACCGGGTGCGCCCCGCCTCGGAGACCGTGGCCCCGATCCGGGACCTCGACGGCGACCGATTCGTCCTCGACACCGACGAGCTGGCCAAGCAGCCGGACTGGACCACCGGGGGCACGGACTCGGGCCAGGCCCCCGCCGACCGGCTCGGGACGGGTGCACCGGCCGACGGCTGACCGGCGCGTTCGCGGGTCTGCGGGCCGGAGCGGTCGCACCGGCGGGTTTCGTCCCTGCGCCGTGCGGGCAGGCCCGGGTCCGGTCGCAACACGCACGTTCGACAACGAGGGGTGGGAATGTCCGAGACCCGCGCGTGCCGATCCGGGACGTCCGCGCCGACCATGCGTCCGTCGCCGATCACGGCCACGACGCCACCGCGTCGATGAGCATGTCGACGCCGTGGGGCGGACCGCCGTCGACCGACGCCGACGCGCACCGGTCGGTGGCGTGGCGCCAGCACCTCTCCTTCTGGTTGATCGGCGCGACCGTCGTCGGGACGGTCTTCGTGCTCTGGTCCTTGCTGAGCGAGCTGGCCCTCCTGCTCGGGCTGCTCGCGGTCGCGCTGTTCTTCACCGTGGTGCTCACTCCGTTCGTCGACCTGGTCCAGCAACGACTGCACCTGCGGCGAACGCTGGCGACGCTCGTCGTCTTCGTCATCGGCGTCGTGGTGGTGGCGGGCATCGTCGTCCTGTTCGTGGAGCCCATCGCCACATCGTCGTCCGACCTGGGACGCGACCTGCCCAAGCTCGTCCGCGACGCCGAGCACGGCCGCGGCCGGATCGGTCACGTGCTCCGGGACCTCGGCGTCCAGGGCTGGGTGCACGACAACCTGCCCGCGATCCGCCGGTCGCTCGGGCGGTCCGACGGCCCGCTCGTCCAGGCCGGCGTCGCCGTGGTCTCCGGCGTCGTCGCCACGATCACGATCGCGGTGCTCGTGTTCCTGATGCTCGTCGAGGGCCCGCTCTTCTCGGCCGCGGTGCTCGGCTTGTTCCCACCGGGCCGCGCCGAGCGCATCCGTCGCATCGGGACCGATGCCGCACGCGCGATGTCCGGCTACGCGCTCGGCAACCTCGCCATCTCCGGTCTCGCCGGGACCACCGCGTACATCTCGCTCCGGCTCCTCGGGGTGCCGTTCGCGCTCGTCCTCGCGGTCTGGGTGGCCTTTGCCGATCTGATCCCCCTCGTGGGTGCCACCCTCGGCGCGATCCCGCCCATCTTCATCGGCCTCCTGAAGTCACCCGGCACCGCGCTCGCGGTGATCGCGTTCTTCGTCGTCTACCAGCTGTTCGAGAACCACGTCGTCCAGCCGGTGGTCATGTCGCGCACGGTGCGTCTGAACCCGCTCGGGGTGCTCCTCGTCGTCATCGCGGGGGTCGAGCTCGCCGGGATGCTGGGCGCGCTGCTGGCGCTGCCGGTGGCCGGCGCGGCCAAGGTCGTGTTCGAGGACGTCTGGCCCCGGCAGCGCGCGCACGTCGAGGAGGTGCTCGCCATCGACGCCGAAGCGGTCGTCGATCCCGATGCACCGACCGCGTCGTGACGCCCGAGCCGCGGTCCGGTGCGCAGCACGAGGGCCGGAACGCCGAGCTCCGGCCGTTCGGCGACGAGTCGCGTCACGCCAACCTGCGGAGTCGCTGGACCCACCGGCTCGGGGACGCGACCACGCACTCGAGCGCGTCGATCGGCGTCCTCGTCGCCGTGGCCGGCTGGGTCGTGATCGGCGTCGCCTACGACTTCCCCACCTGGTGGTCCACGACGTTGTTCGCCGTGGCCGCCGCGTCGACACTCGTGATGGTCTTCGTCGTCCAGCACACCCAGGCGCGCCTCGAGGTCGCCACGCAACGCAAGCTGGACGAGCTGCTGCGGGCGCTGCCCGGCGCCGACCACCGGTTGATCGCGGCCGAGGTGGCGTCCGACGCCGAGCTCGCCGACATCGGCGAGCACCACCTCGAAGAGCGCCGGTCGGTCGTCGGCGACGAGGAGCCGGCCTGACCGCTCGGACCGCATCGGTGCGTGCGCCGAACGCGTCGGCGCACGCACGGCGGATCAGGCGACCAGGAGCTCCGAGCCCCTGGCGGCCTCGAAACGACGCGCCACGTCGTCCCAGTTGACGACGTTCCAGATCGCGTCGAAGTACTCCGCCTTCTCGTTCTGGTACTGCAGGTAGTACGCGTGCTCCCAGGCGTCGATGGCGAGCAACGGCACGGTGCCCTGCCCGTGTTGGCCCTGGTGGTCGTGCACCTGCTGGACCACCAGACGCTGCGCGGTGGGCTCCCACGACGCCAGTGCCCAACCGGAGCCCTGGATGCTCGCCGCCGCCTGTGTCATCTGCGCACGGAACGGGTCGAGACCGCCGAAGTGCTGCTCGATCGCGGCGGCGAGCGCGCCGGACGGCTCGCCCCCGTCCGGCGAGAGGTTGGTCCAGAACACCGAGTGCAGCACGTGGCCCGAGACGTGGAACGCGAGGTTGCGCTCCAGCATCGAGATGGTGGCGAAATCGTTGTTCGCTCGCGTCTCGCCCAACTTGGCCAGCGCCGTGTTCGCGCCCTTCACGTACGCGGCGTGGTGCTTGTCGTGGTGCAGCTCCATGATGCGGCCGCTGATGTGCGGCTCGAGCGCACCGGGGTCGTACGGCAGATCGGGCAGGGTGTAGATCTCGTCGGGCATCGTCGCCTCCTTCGCGGCCGCGGGCGCGACCGGCATCGTTCGGATCGTCGTTCGTTCGCAGTCACGCGTACCCGATGCCCGCAACCGGCAACCGCGTCCCCACGCTGCCGGGAACCGGACAACCGGGACACTCGCGGCGGGTGGCGGGCGTCGGACGTGACCGTTCGCGGCCGACCGCGACCGACGCGACCGGCCGTGACGCCAACCCCGGAGCCGTCGCTCAGGCGCGTGTGCGACGATCGTCGATGCATGGATCCCGACGGCACCGAATGGTTCCTCGCCGCGGAGCAGCGCGGCAACCCGGCCACGACGATCGACGCGGGACGTGAGCCGCGCGCCTGGACCACCGGCAACCACGCGCAGGTCCTCATCGACGGCGCCGCGTACCTCACGTGCCTGCGCCAGACCCTCGAGACCGCGCGCGGCGGCGATCGCGTCCTTCTCGCCGGGCTGGAGATGGACGCGGATCTGGATCTCGGCGCGGGCTTCCGTCTGGGTGGACTGCTCGCCGCCCTGCTGGCGCGCGGCGTCGACGTGCGTGGTCTCGTGTGGCGTTCGCACCCGAACTACACCGCGGGACGCAACCTCGAGTTCGCCCGGCTGGTGAACGCGGCCGGAGGCGACGTCCGGCTCGACAACCGCATCCGGCACCTCGGCAGCCTCCACCAGAAGATCGTGGTCCTCCTGCGAGCCGATCCGGCCGCCGACGATGTCGCGTTCGTCGGGGGGATCGACCTCAGCCACGGCAACCACGACGGGCCCGAGCATCACGGCGACCCGCAGCGCGCCAACCTCTCGGCGGCGAACTACGGCTCGCGCCCTCCCTGGCACGACCTCCAGGTGGAGCTGCGGGGCCCGGTCGTGCAGGACGTCGCGTTCACCTTCGCGGAGCGATGGAACGACCCGACACCGCTCGACCGCCGCGTTCCGTGGCGCCAGCTCGTCCAACGCCTCGTGCACCAGCGCGCCGCGCGCACCGAGCTCGCGATCGAGCGGCCGACGTCCGACGCCACGGATGCGGGTCCGTACGCGATGCAGATCCTCCGCACGTATCCGGCCCGGCGTCGTCCCTTCCCCTTCGCGCCGAGCGGCGAGCGCAGCATCGCCCGCGGCTACCTCCACGCGCTCTCGCGAGCCCGGCGACTCGTCTATCTCGAGGACCAGTACCTCTGGTCGAGCGCGGCGGCCGGCGCGCTCGTCGACGCGCTCTGGCGCGAACCCGAGCTGCGCGTCGTCATCGTCATCCCCCGGTTCCCGGACCCGGCGGGCTGGATCTCGGGACCGGCGAGCGCCATCGGGCGGCGGAACGTGATGCGCGCGCTCGTCGCCGCCGGCGGGCCCAGGGTCGCGGTGTACGACCTCGTCAACGAGGACGACGTCCCGATCTACGTGCACTCGAAGGTGTGCATCGTGGACGACACGTGGATCGCGATCGGCTCCGACAACCTGAACCGACGTTCGTGGAGCCACGACTCCGAGATCTCCTGCAGCATCGTCGAGCCCCGCGCCCCGGCGCAGCGCCCCGGCCTGGCCGCCGACACCCGGATCCGCCTCGCGGCGGAGCACCTCGGACTCGACGAGCCGCGCGACGTGCTCGATCCCGCCGCATGGTTCGCGGCGTTCTCGGCGAGCGCCGCCGCGGCACAGGCGTGGGAGCATTCGGGTCGCACGCAGCCGCGTCCGCCCGGTCGGGTGCGGGTGCACGCACCCGACGGCGTCGGTCGGCTCCCCCACCCGTTCCTGCGCATCGCGCACAATCTGGTGCTCGATCCCGACGGTCGCCCGGGCGCGCTCCGGCGCGGCGACCGCTACTGAGGACCGATGACCCGACGGTGCCACCACCGACCCGGCGTGCGATCCGATGACGCCGGCCCGATGACGCCGCGAGCCGTCCTGCTCGACGCGGGCGGGATCTTCCTCCTGCCCGACGCCGACCGCATCGTCGCGGCGTTCGCCCGGGGCGGGGTCGAGGTGCCGTCCGATCGCCTGCCGGACGCCCACTACCGCGCCGCGGCCACCTTCGACACCGCCCTCGACGTCGAGGCGGACTGGGTCGGGTGCTGGCAGGCCTACCTGCGGGCGTACGTGGAAGCGTGCACCGGTGGCGTCGAGGACGACGACGAGGTCCATCGCCACCTCGACAGCGAGTTCGCCGACGCCGCGCTCTGGCTCGATGTCATCCCCGACGCGCGCCGTGGCCTCCGCGCCCTCGCCGCCACCGGCGTGGCGCTGGGCGTGGTGTCCAACGCCGACGGCCTGATGGGGCAGCGCCTCCGCGACCTCGAGATCCTGCAGGTCGGTCCGGGTCTGGGGGTGGAGGTCGGCTGCGTCATCGACTCGGGTGCCGTCGGCGTCATGAAGCCGGACCCGCGCATCTTCGAGCTCGCGTTGACCGCACTCGACGTCGCGGCATCCGACACTTGGTACGTGGGCGACATGCCGGCCTTCGACGTCGTCGGTGCGCGTCGGGCCGGGCTACGACCGTTCCTGATGGACCCGCTCGAGCTGCACACGACCGCGACCTACGACCGGGTCGGGTCCCTCGCCGAGCTCGCCGCTCTCGTCGGGGCCTGAGCCCTCGACCGCGTCGGCGAGCCGCGCGGCGCGCCGGCCGGCGATCACGGGTGCCCCGAACCGCAGGAGGCGACCGCCGAACGCGACGGTGCTGAGCGTGAACCAGGCGAGGCCCAGTGCCGCGCCGGCGATGACGTCGGTCAGCCAGTGCACGCCGAGCATCACGCGCGTGGCGCCCACCATCGTGGCGATGCCGATCGCGCTCGCCAGCAGCAGCCGTTGACGGTCGGGACCTCGTCCGCGTCCCAGCACGACGGCGAACGCGGAGTAGCACGCGAACGCGGCGGTCGTGTGGCCACTGGGGAACGACGGGCCCGAGAACCCTGCGAGCGGGTGGAACGTGGGACGCGCGCGGTCGACCGCGTACTTGATCACGTTGGAGATCAGGTTCTGTCCCACGAGAACGGTTGCGAGGTACGCCGCGACGGTGAGTGTCGTGCGTCGCCGCGCCGTCTCGGTCGTGAGCGCCACGGCCACGGTCATGACGATCGCCAGGGTCACGACCACCACCGAGCTGCCGAGCTGGGTGACCGCCCTCAGGACGTCCGTCGAGGCGGTGGTCGCGTTGGTGCCCGCCCAGTTGGCCGCGCTCCGGTCGATCCGGAGCGTGAACGCGTTCGATCGGGCGAGGAGCGCGAGCGCGGCCAGGATCGCACCGCCCAGCACGACGACGGCGATCGCCGCGGTCAGGGCGAGCCCGGTGGCGGTCGCCGGGTCGACCCGACGTCGGAGGAACCCCGCGCGGATGTCACGTTCGATCTCCTGGCCGGCCGTCTTGACCGCGCCGCCCGGAGCGCCGGGGTCGAGACGCGGCCACCGCCCGAGCGCCAGCCACGCGACGAACGCGGCAGCGAGGCCGACCGCGAGCAGCACTCCGAGCACCAACATCCGTCACCAGGCTTCCACGGTTCCGAACCCGCCGCGTCGCGTTTGCATACCCCGGCGCTGGGTAGGCCATGCGCGTGAGCTACCCCGTGCCGGCATCTCCCGGTTCCGTCGAGCGCACCGCGCCGACGGAGCTGCCGTCCACCCGCACCGCCCACGAGCGGCACGACACCCGGCCGATCGCTCGGCTCGCGGCGACGTTCGTCCTCGCCTAGCGCGCTGCTCACCGCCGCGTTGGTCGGGCTCGGAATCTTCCTGACCGACGCGAGCGCGGCCGCCGGGATCCGCCGGTGGGACGAGTCGGTCAACCGCTGGTTCGTCCACCAACGGACCGGCACGCTCGATTCGCTGACCGCGGTCGGCTCGCACCTCGCCGAGACCCCGACGGTCGTCGGCGTCGGGCTGGTCGTCGTCGCCCTGGTCTGGTGGCGACGGCGCGACCTGTACGCCGTGGGGATCCTGGTCATCGGGCTGCTCATCGAGGTGACCGTGTTCGTCTCCACGACGCTGTTCGTCGATCGGAGCCGTCCCCCGGTGCACCACCTCGACGCGGCGCCACCGACGTCGAGCTTCCCCAGCGGGCACACCGCCGCGTCCATCGTGCTCTACATCGGGCTCGTCATCGTCGTGCACCGGATGTGGCAACGCCGGACGGTGACCGTCGGTCTGACGGCGCTCCTCGTGCTCGTACCGGTCGCGGTCGGGCTCTCCCGCCTGTACCGCGGGATGCACCATCCCACCGACGTCTTCGCCAGCCTCGCGCTCGGCACCGCGGCCCTCGTGGTCGCGTGCGTCGCCGTCCGCGCCGCGATCATCCGTTCGGGCCGGCCCGACCCCACCGCGCCCGACCCCACCGCGCCCGACCCCACGCGCCGCCGCGCACGCCGTGCGACGCAGGAGGTCTCCCCGTGACGTCGGTCGCCGTGGTCGCCCACGCCCGCAAGCGCCTCGGCGCCGGACTGCCCGAGCTCCGGCGCGCGCTCGAGCGTCGGGGCGTCGACACCACGATCTGGCACGAGGTGCAGAAGAGCAAGCAGGCACCGAAGCGGATCGAGAAGGCGCTGGCCGCCGGCGCGGACCTCGTGCTCGTCTGGGGTGGCGACGGCACGGTGCAGCGATGCATCGACGCCATGGCCGGGTCCGACGCGACGCTCGCGATCCTGCCGGCCGGCACCGCCAACCTGCTGGCCACGAACCTCGGCGTTCCGATCGATCTCGAGGCTGCGCTCGAGATCGCCCTGCACGGCGCTCGGCGACTCCTCGACACCGGCACCGTGAACGGCGAGCACTTCGCGGTGATGGCCGGGTGCGGGTTCGACGCGCGCATGATCGGCGACGCGGGCCGGAGCCTCAAGGACCGGTTCGGGCGCGCCGCCTACCTCTGGACCGGCGCCCGCAACCTCCGGGCGAGCGCGGTGCCCGGCACGGTCCGGATCGACGGCGACCTGTGGTTCGCCGGTGATCTCTCGTGTCTGCTCGTGGGCAACGTCGGCTCGCTCTTCGGTGGGATGACGGTCTTCCCGGACGCGCGACCCGACGACGGCCGGCTCGACGTCGGCGTCGTGACCGCGAAGGGCGTGATCTCGTGGGTGCGCGCGTTCACACGTCTCGCCTTCGGTGCACCGGATCGTTCCCCCTTCGTCCGGACGACGGTGGCGCGTCGGATCGACGTCCGGCTCGACGATCCCGTGCCCTACGAGCTCGACGGCGGCGCGCGCGCCGAGCGAAAGAAGCTCAAGATCAAGGTGCGCCCCGGCACGATCCGCGTGGCGGTGCCCGGACCGTGAGCACCGCGACGAAGGTCCCGGAGACGTTCGAGCTCACCGGCGACGACGCGCGCGAGACGCTGCGCCGCATCGGGACCACACGACTGCTCGCCGACGCGTGGATGCGCCTGCGCGTCTCCGACGGCTTCAGCCACGCCCGGTCGCTCGCCTACACGATCAGCCTCCTCCTCGTGCAGGCGATCATCGGGGTGATCGGGCTCATCACCGCCGTCGGGAGCGCGAACGCGCACGGCACGATCGTGCGCACGGTGCGGGCCGCAGTGCCCGGGCCCGCGGGCGAGATGCTGACGACCGCGGTCCGCCAGGCGCACGTCGCCGGCAGCTCCGGCCAGTGGGCCGGTCTCGTGTTCGGCCTCGTCGGCTCGTTGATCACCGGCGCCACGCTCATGGGTCAGACCGAGCGCGCGCTCAACCGGCTGTACGGCGTGGAGGCGGACCGGCCGACCGTCGAGAAGTACCGCCTGGCGTTGCTCCTGGCGGTGTCGGCCGGCGTGCTGGGTGCCATCGCGTTCGCGAGCCTCGCGTTCGGGAAGAACCTCGGCCACGCCATCGACAGCTCCACGCTCGACACCGCCTGGAGCGTCCTCCGGTGGCCTCTGGGTCTGATGCTGATGGCCGGTGCGATGGCGCTCATCTTCCGACTGTCGCCCCGTCGCCACCAGCCGTCGTGGTCGTGGCTCGCATTCGCGTCGACGGTGTCGGTCCTCCTCTGGAGCCTCGTCACCATCGCACTCGGCCTGTTCTTCGACGCCTCGACGTCGTTCGGGCGCACCTACGGTCCGCTCGCCGGCATCGTCGCGTTGCTGCTGTGGGCGTTCCTCTCGGCCACCGCACTGCTCTTCGGTGCGGCGATCGCCGCGCAGCTCGAGTCCGTGCGCGCCGGTGAGCCCGAGCCGCAGGATCCGGACAAGGTCGAGCACTCCGAGCCCGAGACCGACGACGGCGGCGCTCCCGGTCCCCGCATGAGCGACCCACACCGCACCTTCGACCTCGCCGGCGCGCAGCGTGCGGCCGCGGCCGGCGAGACCGCACGATGGGTCGGGGACTTCCTGGCCAGCACGGGCAGCGACAACGCGATCCTCGCGGCCGCACTCGCGCAACGCCGACACTGGTGGCTCGGACCGATCGAGCTGCCCCTCGACGATCTCGTGCGGCTCGCCGGACCCGAGGACGACGCGCTGGTCCCCATCAGCGAACGAGAGTGGGAGGCCGACGTGCGGTCGATGGAGGCGAGCGTCGAATCGGGGTGGGAGCCACCGCCGCTGCTCGCCGAGCACCAGGACGGCCGCGTCCTGCTCCAGGACGGGAACCACCGGTACGAGGCGCTCGCACGGGAAGGCGCCGCGACCGCCTGGGTCCTCGTGTACTTCGAGGACCCCGCCGAGCGCGACCGCTTCGTCGAGACGCACGCGACCGCGTGACCACCCGACGGGCGGGTTTCGCGGCGCGGTGCGGCGGGCACCCGAACGCTCGGGCTGACGAGGTGAGGATTCGCGGTGAACCAGGGATCGACCGATGAGCTCAGCCTCGGCGCGGACCCGTCGAGCATCCGAATCGCTCGGGGGTTCCTCACCTCGATCGCCCGCCGCCTCGATCTCCCGACCGAGACCGCGGCCGTCGCCGAGCTGGCGTTGAGCGAGATCGTGACCAACGCCGTCGTCCACGGGCGGCCACCGATCATCGTCGAGGTGCGTGCCCTGCCCGACCGTCTGCACGTCAGCGTGACGGACGGCAGCCCCGCCCTGCCACGAGCAGATGAGACGCACCTCGACGCCACGGGTGGCCGCGGCCTCGCCATCGTCGCCGCGGTTGCCGGCGCGTGGGGCTGCGAGCCCGACCCGCTCGGTCGGGGGAAGCGGATCTGGTTCAGCGTCGCTTCCTGATCCGAGGGAATCCGCCGCGCGCCGCCTTGCCGGCCGCTCGACCGGTCCGCGAGAATCGCCCCGTCGGCGGCGCCGCTGCCGGAGTGATCAGGCTTCTTGTTGCCCGGACCCCGCGGCGGGAGGCGATCAGATGGACGAGCAGGCCATGTTCTGTCGGGCGGATCAGACCGACCGTCCTCGCTTGATCGTGACCGGTGAGATCGACCTCGCCGTGGCCGGACGGTTCGCAGCTGCGGTGAACGAGCTGCTGGCCGCGGCGGCCTCGCCGGCCGTGCTCGATCTCACCGGCGTCACCTTCTTCAACTCGACCGGTATCGGCGTGCTGTGCGACGCCGCGGCCAACGCCGAGCGTGCGGGCGTGGCCCTCGAGGTCCGTCCGTCCGACTCCGTGCGCCGGACGCTCGAGATCACGGGCCTGACCGACACCTTCGACCTGCGCTGACCGCTCGGCGCGCACGGGTGCGGGTTCGACGTTGACCGCGCCGGGTACGCCTCCGTGACCCCGAGACGAGAAGGAGCACGAGATGGCCGAGAAGGACAGTGGCCCCGAAGCGGGCATGAAGGGCGTCGTCGAAGGCGCGAAGGGCAAGGTCAAGGAAGCCGTCGGCGCCGTGACCGACAACGACGACCTGCGGGACGAGGGCCAGGCACAGCAGCGAAAGGCCGACTCGCAGCGAGAGGTCGCGGCGAAGGAGGCCGAGGCCGAGAAGGCTCGCGGTCAGGCCGAGGCCCACGAGGCCGAGCAGCGCGCGCACCAGCACTCCTGAGCGCACGGGGGCGTCTCCGGCGCGATGCGTCGGAGACGTCCCCCGTCGTTCCACCGCGCCGTGCCGCGACGGTCGCGGTGCGCTGACTACTGTCCGGCGCCGTGGAGCTCTCCGGCGCGGTTGCGATCGTCACCGGCGCGAGCCGCGGCGTGGGCGCCGCAACCGCGATCGAGCTCGCGGCCGCCGGCGCCCGGGTCGTGTGCGCGGCTCGCGCCACCGACGCCGAGCCGGTGCCGATCCCTGGCACCGTCGACGCGACCGTCCGCACCATCACGAGCGCCGGCGGAACTGCCGTCGCCCTGCCGACGAACCTCGCGGTCGACGCCGAGGTCGAGGCCATGGTCGACGCGGCCGTCGACCGGTTCGGACGGCTCGACATCCTGGTGAACAACGCCGCCATCACCTTCCCGGGTGACATCGACCTGCCGATGAAGCGCTTCGACCTCGTCTTCGACGTCGACCTGCGCGCCCCTGTCATCGCCGCGCAGCGAGCGGTGCCGCACATGGTCCGGCAGGGTCGCGGCGCGATCGTCAACGTGTCCTCGGCAGCCGCGTTGAACTACTACCCCGGCCAGATGGCGTACGGCATGGCCAAGGCCGCGCTCGAGCACTTCACCGTCTCGCTCGCGGCGCAGCTGGCCCCGCACGCCATCCCGGTGAACACGTTCCGCATCGACGTCCCCGTCGCGTCCGAGGGCTTCCTGGCTGCGATGCCCGGCATCGACCACTCCGATTGGGAGCCTCCGGTCGTCGCCGCGGAGGGCATTCTCTGGATGCTCCGCCAGGATCCCGGCTACACGGGGCGCAACGTCGGGATGGCCCGGCTGCGCGCCGAGCACGGCATCATGCCGAGTCGCGCCGAGCGTCCTCACACCCAGGCCGCGACGATGGTCACCGACTCGCCACTCGGCACCTGATCGCTCCGACACCACGCACACCGGAATCCCGATCGGCGGATCCCGCTCCGGTACCGTCGCCCCGATGCCCCCCGCCCAGCCGCGTGACGCGCAACGCAGCCGCGTCTACCGCGCCGAGACGCCGCTCGGCGGCCGCCGACTGCCGATGCTCCCGGACTGCGCAGCGTTCGTCGACGACGTCGTCGGCTCGCTGTGGTGGGTGGCCCGCTTCCCGGATCACGACCTCGCCAAGGCTCCGATCCTGCGCCCGGGCAACGGCGCGCGCCAGGCCTTCTACCGGGAGGACCCCGGTCACCCGACGATCACCCTCCCCCGCCGGTACCGCACCGTCGGCGTCGTCCTCCACGAGCTCGTGCACTGGGCGCTCGCCGACGCGCACGACCTCCCGAACCACGGTCGCACGTTCACGCGCATCCTCCTCGACGCCACCGCCGAGTTCATGGGCAGCGCGAAGCGCGAACGGCTGGCGGCCGCGTACGCGGAGCAGAAGGTCGCCGTCGCGCCCCCGCCCCGCATCGGCCCCGCCGGCGGTTACGACTACGGCTGGGACGAGCGCCTCCGCCTGGGACGGGGTCGGCACCTCGTCGTCGACTACGACGCCGAGGCGAGCGCCTCCGGGATGCTGGTCTCCCGCGCGGACCGGCGGGTCACGCTCGAGGACGGTGCCGATCGCGAGATGGTCCGGCACGTGATCCCGGAGCGCTCGATCTGGCGGGTCCGCGGCTCCCGCAACGGTCGCGTCCTCCGCTAGCGCGTCGGCGGGATCAGCCGAGGCGTTCGACGATCATCGCCATGCCCTGACCGCCACCCACGCACATCGTCTCGAGCCCCACGGTCTTCCCGGAGTCCTCGAGCCCGTTGAGCAGCGTGCCCATGATGCGGGCGCCGGTCATGCCGAACGGGTGGCCGAGCGCGATGGCGCCGCCGTTCACGTTGAGCGTGTCCCACTCGACGCCGAGCGCCTTGGCCGACGGGATCACCTGGGCCGCGAAGGCCTCGTTGATCTCCACCAGGTCGACGTCGCCGATGGTCATCCCGGCGCGCGCCAGCGCCTGCTTCGACGCCTCGATCGGGCCGAGCCCCATGATCTCGGGGTCGAGCCCGCTGACGCCGGAGCTCACGATCCGGGCGAGCGGCGTGATGCCGAGATCGCGGGCGCGGGTGTCGCTCATCACGACCACCGCCGCGGCACCGTCGTTGAGCGGGCAGGCGTTGCCGGCGGTGACCCGACCGTTCGGACGGAATGCGGGTGCGAGCGTGGCGAGCTTCTCCCGCTCGGTCGTCGGCCGGGGGCAGTCGTCGGCGCTGACCGTCGTCCCGCTCGCCGACGGGTAGGGCGTGATCTCACGCTCGAAGAAGCCGCGGGCGATGGCCGCGCCGGCGCGCTGCTGCGACAGGAACGCGAAGTCGTCCATCTCCTCGCGCGAGACGTCCTCGATCTCGGCGACGTTCTCGGCGGTCTCGCCCATCGCGATGTACACGTCGGGCAGCCCGTCGGCGGGCGTCCAGGTGCCCTGGTCGCCGGCGGTGCGCGCCGCGCTGCGGGCAGCAGCGTCGTCGAACTTGTGGTTCTGGGTGTTGGGCGTGTGGTCCGAGCTGCCGCCCACCATGAAGCGGCTCACGGCCTCGACGCCCGCCGCCACGAACACGTCGCCCTCGCCGGCGCGCACCGCGTGCGCGGCCATCCGGATGGTCTGGAGCGACGACGAGCAGTAGCGGGTCACGGTGCAGCCGGGCACCGTGCGCATCCCCGCCAGGATCGCCACGACGCGCGCCATGTTGAAGCCCTGCTCCCCGCCCGGCAGCCCGCACCCGAGCATGAGGTCGTCGACCTCCTGGCGATCGAGGGCCGGCACCTTGTTCAGGACCGTGTCCACGATGAACGCGGCCATGTCGTCCGCGCGGTCCTCGGTGAACGAGCCCTTGAACGCCCGGCCGATGGGCGTGCGGGCGGTGGCGACGATGACGGCTTCGGGCACGGTGAACTCCTCGAGATCGGGGCCCGAGGAGCCTGGTGCGAGGCCGACGCGCCATACGAGTCGAGTCGACCGGTGCGCCGACGCGATCAGTCGATGCGGCGGAGGCCGTCGCGGTAGCGGGCGCCGTTCTCCACGTACTGGCGGGCGCCCATGCGGATCATGTGCTCGGGCTCCACCGCGTCGAGGCGCAGCTTGGCCGGGACGCCGAGCGCCATCGCCCGGGCCGGGACCTCCATGTCGTTGGGCACGAGCGCGGCCGCGCCGACGAGCGCCTCGTCGTGCACCACCGCGCGGTGCAGCACGATCGACCCGGACCCCACGAGCGCCCCGTTCCCGATCGTGCAGCACTCCATGTGCACCAGATGGCCGATCACGCAGTCGTCGCCGATGACCGTCGGGTGGAGCAGCGTCGAGTGGATGACGCTGCCGTCCTGGATGCTCGTGCGAGCACCGACGGTGATGCGTCCGTAGTCGCCGCGGAGCACCGCCTGCGGCCAGACGGTGGTGTGCGGACCGAGGCGGACGTCGCCGATCACGGTCGCGTCCGGGTGCACGAAGGCCTCCGGATCGATCTGCGGGACGAGGTCACCGAGCGCATAGACGGCCATCGCGGCGAGCGTACGTGATGCGAGTCGTCCGCTCGTCGGGCACAGGTAGGGTGCGGACGTGCTGAGCGCCGAGGCCGTCCGCAGCCACGTCGACGCCATCGCCCGCGACGGCTACACCATCGTCCCGGACGCGATCGAGCCGGCCCTGCTCGACGAGCTGACCGCCGATCTCGAGCGGCTCGAGCAGCTCTACGAGATCGTGCCGTCGCCCAACGCGTTCGAGGGTGAGCGGACGCTGCGCGTGTACAACCTCCTCGCGCTCTCGCCGGTGTGGCAGCAGGTCCCGGTCCACGACCACGTGCTCCCGATCGTCGAGGGCGTGCTCGACGCCGGCTGCCTCGTGTCCTCGCTCTCGTCGATCCGCATCCAGCCGGGCGAGACCGCGCAGCCCATCCACGCCGACGACCAGCTCATGCCGCTCGCGAAGCCGCACGCGCCCACGGTGTGCAACTCGATGTGGGCGCTCACCGACTTCACCGACGCGAACGGCGCGACCCGCATCATCCCGGGAACCCACCTCGCCGCGGAATCACCGGACTTCGTCAGCAGCTACGACTCGCGTCCCGGCCGAGATGCCGCGTGGCAGCGTGCTCGTGTGGCACGGCAGCCTCTGGCACGGCGGCGGCGCGAACGCCACCGACGCCGACCGCATCGGGATCGCGATGAACTACTGCGCCGGATGGGTCCGCCAGCAGGAGAACCAGCAGCTGGGCATCCCGGTCGACGTCGCCCGCACCTTCTCGCCGCGCCTGCGCGAGCTCGTCGGCTACGGCGTCTACAACATGCTGATCGGCCACATCAACAAGCACAGCCCCGTCGAGCTCCTCGGGCCTCCGGACCGGCCGAGCTCCTCGACGCCGCGCCCGGATCCGCCCGCATGGTGTGGGACGTCTGACGCAGTGCACGAGGGATCCCGGCGCGCGATCTTCGCGGCGCTGCTCGCGAACCTCGGCATCGCCATCGCGAAGTTCGCCGCGGCGGCGATCACCGGCTCGGCGTCGATGCTCGCGGAGTCGATCCACTCCGTCGCCGACACGGGGAACCAGGGGCTGCTGTTCCTCGGCGGTCGCCGGGCCCGGCGGCCGGCCGACGAGGCCCACCCCTTCGGCTACGGCGCCGAGCGGTACTTCTGGGCGTTCGTCGTCGCGCTCGTCCTCTTCACCCTCGGTGCGCTCTTCTCCCTCTACGAGGGCATCGAGAAGCTCACGAATCCGCACCAGCTCGAGAGCCCGGCGGTCGCGTTCGTCGTGCTCGGCGATCGCCGTGGTGCTCGAGTCGCTGTCGTTGCGGACCGCGGTCCGCGAGTCCCGTCCCCGCCGGCGCGAGCTGAGCTGGGCGCAGTTCATCCGCCGGACGAAGAGTCCCGAGCTGTCGGTCGTGCTGCTCGAGGACACCGGCGCGCTCGTCGGCCTCGTGCTCGCGGCCGTCGGCCTCGGCCTCGCGGTCGCGACCGGCGAGTCGCGCTTCGACGCGATCGGCTCGATCGGCATCGGGCTGCTCCTCGCCGTGATCGCGGTGGTCCTCGCGGTCGAGATGAAGTCGCTGCTGATCGGCGAGAGCGCCGGGCTCCGGGCCCGTGCCGCGCTCGACACCGCGATGCGCGAGGCGCCCGAGGTGCGGTCGGTCATCCACGTGCGCACGCTCCAGCTCGGCCCTGAGGACCTGCTCGTCGCGGCCAAGCTCGACTTCACCGCCGCGACGACCGCCGAGCTCGCGCCCGCGATCGACTCGGTCGAGGCCCGCATCCGCGCCGCGGTCCCCGAGGCCCGCCTGATCTTCCTCGAGCCCGACCTCGACCGCTCGCGGCACCACCCCCACCTGACCGAATTGGCTCGCAGAAGAGGCGAAAAATGCGCAGATCTGCGCGTCGGTTCGGCGTCGGTACGGCGATCAGGCCGGTGCGAAGTCGACGAGCGCGACGGTGTCCGAGCGACGATCGAGGACCACGCGCACGGGCAGGTCGAGGCGGAGATCGGCCGGCGCGAGGCCGACGACGTTGCCGACGACGCGGGGGCCCTCGTCGAGCTCGACCACGACGATCGCGTAGGGCATCTCGTCGGCGAACGCCGGGTCGGTGGCGCGGTGCGTGACCGTCCACGTGAAGATCCGCCCGGTCCCGGCCACGGGCTGCCAGGACCAGGCGTCGGAGCCGCACCCTGCGCAGCGGATCCGGGGCGGGTGGCGCCAGCGATCACAGTCGTCGCACCGCTGGAGGTGCAGCACCCCCGTGGCGGCCGCGCGCTCGTAGAACTCGGCGCCGAGCCCGTCGCCGCCCGGCAGCATCCGCTCCGGCCGCGCCGACCGGCTGACGTTGCTCACCGGTCGACCCCCAGGATCGCGAGGCTGCCGTCGCCGAAGTCGCCCCAGCCGGTCACGAGCGCGAGCTCGACGTCGGGGACCTGCAGCGGCGCCTCGCCCCGCACCTGACGCACCGCCTCCACCACGTGGTTCATCCCCCACATGTGACCCTGCGACAGGAGGCCGCCGTGCGTGTTCGTCGGGAGCGGACCGTCGCTCGCCAGCCGCCCGTCGCGCACGAACGCGCCCGCCTCGCCGCGACCGCAGAATCCCAGCGCCTCGAGCTGCAGGAGCACCACGTAGGTGAAGCAGTCGTAGATCTCGGCGACGTCCACGTCGGTGGGCGCGATCCCGGCCATGCCGAACGCGCGCGGCGCGGCGTCGGTGAGTCCGATGTGGAACGGGTCCGGACGGTTCGCGATGTCGTCGGCCGGCGACGGGTGTCCCTCACCGACGCCGAGGATCACCGCCGGTGGGCGGGCGAGGTCGCGCGCCCGCTCGGTGCTCGTCACCACGACTGCGGCGGCGCAGTCGGTCTCCACGCAGCAGTCGAACAGCCGGAACGGCTCGCTCACCCAGGCGCTCGCGAGGTAGTCGTTCATCGTGAGCTCGCGCCCGCGCATCAGGGCCTTCGGGTGGTGCTGCGCATGACGACGGAACGTGCACGCGATCTCACCGGTGTCGGTCTCGCGCGTGCCGTACAGCTGCTGGTGGCGCGTCGCGATCCACCCGTAGAACTGCGCGGCCGAGCGGGCGCCGTAGGGCAGGTAGAAGTCCACGAGCACGTCGGCCACCGCGTTGGCATCCAGGCCCCGGCGGGGGCGGCGGGCGCCCGGCCGCGGGCGGAACGCCGAGTAGCCGTTCCATCCCACGACGACCAGCACGTTCGTGGCCACACCGGTGGCGACCGCGATCGCGGCGTTCTGCACCGCGGCGACCGACGACGCGCCGCCCATGTGCACGGTGGCGCTGTAGGCCACCGACGGGATGCCGAGGTTCGCGGCGAGCTCCTCGACCGTCGTGTACCCCGGCGGGGGCACGATGCCGTCGATGTCGGCCACCGACAACCCCGCGTCGCCGATCGCCTCGTGGGCGACGCGCAGCATCATCTCGACGGGCAGCTCGTCGGCGCCCCGCACGTACTCCGTCTCGGCGACGCCGACGATCGCCGCCGCGCCCGACAGCCCGACCCCATTCGCATCACAGATGTCCTCGGCCTGCGGGCCGGGCCGGGCGGCCCCGCTCGTCCGGCGCGACGTCGGTGCGCCGGATCTCGGCCTCGCTCACAGGGGTATCACTTCGAACTCGACGGCGTAGCGCACGCCGCACGCGTCGCCGGCCGTCGCCGCGTTGCCCCGCAGGAACTCGTCCGGATCCATGTCGTACCCGAGCCCGTCCAGGTACACGCGGTGCTCGCGCAACGACGCCACGCCGCGGTCGAGCGTCTCGGTCACGTCCACGAAGTGCGTCGGTCGCGGTGCCGCGTTCACCGCCGCGAGGCGGACGCCGGACCACGGCTCGAGGCCCTCGTCGAGCAGCTCCGGGAACACCCAGCGGTTCCCGGCGTCGCGTGCGGCGTCGAGCGCGGCCAGGCCGACCTCGCGGTGGTCGGCCATGTTGAGACCGCCGAAGCCCCACCGCAGCTCGAAGTTCGAGAGCACGAGCACATCGGGTCGGTGTCGGCGGATCGCCCGCGCGAGATCGCGCCGCAGCTCCAGTCCGCCCTCGATCACGCCGTCGCGGTGGGTGAGGAACTCGACGCTGTCGACACCGACGAGCGCGGCGCCGGCGCGCTCCTCGTCCCGACGGAGCGGTCCCGCCTCGGTGGGGTCCATGCCGTCGATGCCCGCCTCGCCCGAGGTCGCGAGCAGGTAACCGACCCACTTCCCACGGCCGGTCCAGCGCGCGACGGCGCTCGCGGCGCCGTACTCGAGATCGTCGGGGTGCGCGACGATCGCGAGCGCACGGTCCCAGTCCTCGGGGAGCGGTGCCAATGCGGAATCCGTCACGTCACCGCGCACCCGCGAACGCATCGACGAGTCGCGCCCGCCACTCGAACAGGTTCGGCCCGTTCGCCGCCTGCGTCCGCCCGATGCGCACCGCGACCAGGTCGTTCGCCGGCGACACGAGGATCGACTGGCCCTCGTAGCCGTTCGCCCAGAACGTGCCGTGCGCGTCGTCGGCGACCCACCACTGCCAGCCGTAGCCGCGTCCGTCGTCAGGGTCGATCGAGCGCAGCCGGCGCCCGGAGTCGACCCATCCCTCCGGCAGGATGCGGATCCCGTCCCACACGCCGTCGCGCAGGTAGAGGTAGCCGAACCGGGCGAAGTCCTCGGCCGTCGCGTGCACGTAGCTCGACGCCACCCAGAGTCCGGCCGCGTCGAGCGTCGGCTGCGCGGTGCTCATCCCGATCGGCGAGAACAGGCGGTCGTGCAGGAAGGCGGTGTACGCGTCGCCGCGTCCGACGACGTCGGCGACGATGCCGGACACCACGTTCGACGTCCCGCTGGAGTAGTTGAAGCGGGTGTCGGGTGGGACGGCCGCCGGGCGGGCGCGCGCGAACGCGCCGACGTCGTGTTGGCCCTCCCCGAAGAGCATCTCGATGACCTGCGATCCACCGGCCTCCACGTAGTCCTCGTTCCACGCGAGACCGTCGCGCATCGCGAGCAGATCCGGCAGCGTGATCGCGCTGCGCTCGTCGTCGCGCCACTCGGGGACCGGACCGGGCGTGTCCACGTCGAGTCGACCGTCGCCCACGAGGATCCCGACCGCCGCGTGCAGCATCGACTTCGCCATCGACCACGACAGGAGCGGGGTGTCGGCTCGGACCGGGATCGGATCCCCGACCCAGTTCGGGAGCGCGTTCGCGTAGCGCTCGGCCACGATGACGCCCCGGTGGACGATGACGACGGCGTAGGTCGTCTCGTACCGACCGGTGTCCGAGAACATCTCGTCCACCAGGCCGTCGACGCCGGCCTGCTCGGGCGCGTCACCCCGTGCCCAGGTCGCGGTGGGCCAGGCGAGGTCGGAGCGCTGCGGTGGCAACGCGACCAGCGCACCGGCGTCGTTCACGGCGGGATCGGACACGTCGCCACCTTGGCACGCGGGCCGACGTCGGAGCACGTCCGCCGGCTCCAATAGCCTGCGTGCACCCGAGCCCGAGGAGCGCCCAGGATGACGGATCCCATCGTCACCACGACCGGCGGCGACGTCCGCGGCTTCAGCCGCGACGGCGTGCACGTGTTCCGCTCGATCCCTTACGCCGCGCCGCCGGTGGGCGCACTCCGGTGTCGCCCGCCACAGCCGGCCGAGCCCTGGACGGGCGTGCGCGACGCGGTGCGGTTCGGCCCGGTCGCGCCGCAGCTGCCGTCGCCACTCGAGGCGATGCTCGGCGCGCCGGATCCGGTCGTGAGCGAGGCCGACAGCCTCACGCTGAGCGTCTACACCCCGGCGCTCGACGACGCCCGCCGCCCGGTCCTGTTCTGGATCCACGGCGGCGCATTCGTCAACGGCACCGGGGCCTCACCGATCTACGACGGCACGAGGTTCGCCACCCATGGCGACCTCGTGGTCGTGAGCATCAACTACCGCCTCGGTGCGTTCGGGTTCCTGCACCTCGACGAGATCTTCGGCGACGCGTTCGCGGGTTCGGGCAACGCGGGCATCCTCGACCAGGTCCTCGCGCTCGAGTGGACGCGTGACAACATCGCCGCGTTCGGCGGTGACCCCGAGCGTGTGACGATCTTCGGCGAGTCCGCGGGCGGGATGAGCGTCGGCACACTGCTCGGCACGCCAAGTGCGCAGGGCCTGTTCGCGCAAGCGATCGTGCAGTCCGGCAGTGCGACGTACGCGATGAGGTCCGCGTCGGCGACCGAGGTGGCGCGCTCGGTGCTCGCCGAAGCCGGTATCGACACCGTCGCGGAGCTCGAGGCCGCGTCGACCGACGCACTGCTCGCGGCCCAGGGGAAGGTCCTGGCGGCCGGAGCGCGCACCGACCTCCCGTTCATGCCCGTGGTCGACGGCTCGGTGCTGCCGCGCGTCCCCGTCGAGGAGATCCGCGACGGACTCGGCACCGTACCGACCTTGATCGGCACCACCAAGGACGAGATGACGCTGTTCACCGCGCTCGACCTCGGGGTCGGCGAGCTCGACGGCGACGCGGTCAACCGGGAGCTCGACCGCACGTTCGGCGATCGCGGCGCACAGGTGCTCGACGCGTACACGGCGCAGCACCCCGAGTTCTCGCACCGGGACCTGCTCACCGCGCTCGCGACCGACCGCGTCTTCCGCATCCCCGCGATCCGCCTCGCCGAGGCCGCCGTCGACCGCCGGCCCACGTACATGTACCTGTTCACGTGGGAGACCCCGGTGTTCGACGGCAAGCTCAAGAGCTGTCACGCGCTCGAGCTGCCGTTCATGTGGGACGCGATCGACAAGCCGGGCCTGTCGATGCTCACGGGCCAGGGTCCGGAGCGCCAGGACCTCGCCGACGCGATGCACACGGCGTGGATCGAGTTCGCCCGCACCGGCGATCCCGGCTGGCCGGCCTACGACCTGGAGCGCCGCGCCACGCAGCGCTTCGACACGACCGTCGAGACCCTCGACGACCCCGAGGGCGCCCGCCGGGAGCTCTGGGCCGGGATCGGCTGACCGCCGGCTACTGGATCGTCGCGCCGCCGTCGACCGCGAGCGCGTGGCCGACCATGTAGCTCGCGGCGTCGGTGCACAGCCAGACGATCGCGTGCGCGATCTCCTCGGGCGTCGCCAGCCGGCCGATCGGCGCGCCGGCCGCCATCGCCCGCTCCACCTTCGGGTCACCGCCCATGAAGCCCTCGAGCATCGGGGTGCGGGCACTCCCCGGGCAGACGCAGTTGACGCGCACCCCCGAACGCGCGCACTCGATCGCCGCCGACTTCGTGAGACCGACGACGCCGTGCTTGCTCGCCACGTACGCGGGCAACCCGGCGAAGCCCACGAGCCCGGCTCCGGAGGCCACGTTCACCACCGCACCCGCACCCGCCGGGACCATCACCCCGAGCTCGGCCCGCAAGGAGAAGAAGACGCCGTCGAGGTTGACCGCCATCGTCGCCCGCCACGCATCGAGCGGATAGTCGACGACGCTGCCCGGGGTGCCCGTCGTCCCTGCGCTGTTGACCGCGAGATCGAGCCGCCCGTAGGTGTCGACGCACGTCGCGACCATGGCGATGCAGGCGTCCGGATCGGTGACATCGGCGACGACGCCGGTGGCCTCGCCCCCGGCCGCCCGGATCTCCGCCGCCACGCCGTCCGCAGAGTCGGGGGTGCGATCGACGACCACGACGCGCGCGCCCGCCGCGGCCAGCTCGAGCGCGGTGGCGCGACCCAGCCCCGAGCCACCACCGGTCACGACGCCGGCACGTCCGGTGAGGCCGGCGACGTCGCTCACCCGAAGAACTCCCCGCCGTTCACGTCGAGCGTCTGGCCCGTGATCATCCGGGACATGCCGGACGCGAAGAACACGATCGACTCCGCGATGTCCTCCTGTGGCGGCACCTCACCGAGCGGGATCTCGGCGGTGATCTCGGCGATCACGTCCTCGGCGGTGATCCCGCGCGACTGCATCTGCCAGTCGACGTAGAGCTGCACGTTCGGACCCCAGATCCAACCCGGCACCACGGCGTTCACCCGGATGTGGTCGGGCGCGAGCTCGGTGGCGAGCGAACGGGTCAGGGTGATGAGCGCGCCCTTGCTCGCGGCGTACCCCGCTTCGTTGGGCCGGATCTTGCGGGCGCTCTGCGACGCGACCATGACGACGCTCCCCCCGCCCTGCGCGCGCAGTGCCGGGAGGCACGCACGGGTCATGAGCGCGGGACCGTAGAAGTTCACCTCGAAGATCTTGCGCCAGACGTCGAGATCGGAGTGCTCCACGGACGTGAAGGGATCACCGCGGAACGCGCTGTTCACCACGATGTCGATCGCGCCGAACTCGTCGACCGCGGCGGCGGCCACGCGCTCGCACTCCTCGGGCTTGGTCACGCTCGCCGGCGCGGCGAGCGCCCGGCCGCCGGCGGCGGTGATCTCGGCCGCCACCCCGTCGAGCCGATCGGCACTCCGCGCCACCAGCACGACCGCGGCGCCCTCGCGGGCCAGGGCGAGCGCGGTCGCCCGGCCGAGACCCGGCCCCACCCCCGTCACGACGGCGACCGCACCGTCCACGAGACCCGGTCGCGTCGTGGTCATGGATTCCCTCCGCTGGTGCGTCGTCACCCGAACGGCGGGCGACCTGGCCGGAGCGCGGCCGCACGCGGCAGTCGCTCGAAGGGGCGACAGGCTGCCAGGATCGACCGCACGCGGCAACCCGGAGGGTTCATGATCAAGCGCATCGGCTTCGTCCGTCGACACCCGAGCCTCGACGTCGAGGGGTTCCACGACGCGCTGGCGCGGGAGCCACGCCGACCTCGTCGCCGCGAGCCCCGCGGGCGACGGCGTGCTGGTGCGATACGAGCAGCACCGGCGGACGGCACGCGACTACGAGCGCACGGAGTGCGGCTACGACGGCGTCGCCGTCCAGTGGTACGAGTCCTGGGACGCGTTCTGGGCGATGCGTGACGATCCGCGCCACGCCGCGGTCCGCGCCGACGCCGCCGAGCTGTTCGGCGAGGTGCTCGAGGTCTTCACCGGTCCGGAGATGGAGGTCATCGCCGGTCCGGCCGACCGCGGCGAGCCGATCACCAAGCTGATCTGCGGTGTGCGCCACAAGCCAGGCATGGACCGCGGCGAGTTCCACCGCTACTGGTGGGAGGTCCACGGTCCGCTGAACCGCGAGACGCCCGCCGTGCGGAAGTACTTCATCCGCTACGAGCAGAACCATCGCCTGGACGAGGACTACGCCCGACCCGGCGGCTCCGACCTCGACGGCGTCACCATCGAGTGGTTCCGCACCGCGCGCGACTTCTTCGGCATGGCGGTGGACCCGGAGTCACGCGACGTCATCCGCACCGACGAGCAGAACTTCCTCGACCCCGACGGGCTGCTCTGGATGCTCACCGGCCCCGAGCACGTGGTGCTCGACCGGCGATAGCTCGGCGACTCCGCTCGCACCTCTGCGCGACCACACGACGGTGGCTCGCTACGTCGCGGCTCGCCTCCGCTCGTCCCTCGCTGCGGCTCGGAGCGCTCAGAGCACCAGCTCCGCCATCGTGCGGAGCGTCGTGACGTCGCCGTAGAGCTGCAGCTCGGTGATGCAGCTCTCGCGCCACATCTCGAGGTCGTCGCGGATCTTCTCCTTCGGCCCGATCAGCGTGGTCTGCTCGATGAGCGACTGCGGGACCGCAGCGGCGGCCTCGTTCCTTTTTTTTTTTTTTTTCCGGCTCCCCGGGACTACCCCGCCCGGCTCCGACCTCGACGGCGTCACCATCGGTCCGCAGCGCCCGCGACTTCTTCGGCATGGCGTCGACCCGGCTCCGCGACGTCATCCGCCGACGAGCAGAACTTCCTCGACCCCGACGGCCTGCTCTCGATGCTCACCGCCCCCGAGCACGTGGTGCTCGACCGGCGGTAGCTCAGCTTTTCCTTTCGTACCTTCTCTATACTTCTACTCATTAGGAGCGCTACAGGCAAGCTCCGCCATCGTGCGGAGCGTCGTGACGTCGCCGTAGAGCTGCAGCTCGGTGATGCAGCTCTCGCGCCACATCTCGAGGTCGTCGCGGATCTTCTCCTTCGGCCCGATCAGCGTGGTCTGCTCGATGAGCGACTGCGGCACCGCGGCGGCGGCCTCGTCCTTCTTGCCCGCGAGGTAGAGGTCCTGGATGGTCCGGGTCTCGGCCTCGTAGCCCATGCGAGCGAAGACGTTGGCGTGGAAGTTGACCTCGCGTGCGCCCATGCCCCCGATGTAGAGCGCCAGCGTCGGCCGCATGAAGTTGGCGGCCTCCTCCACGTCGTCGTGGATGATCACCGGGACCATCGCCGCCACGGTGAAGTCGTCGAATCCCCGGCGCGCGCCGGGCCGGGAGAACCCCTCGGTCAGCGCGGCGCGGTAGAAGTCGTCGACCTTGGGCGAGAAGTAGATCGACAGCCAGCCGTCGGCGATCTCGGCGGCGAGGGCGACGTTCTTCGGGCCCTCGGCCGCGAGGTAGATCGGCAGATCCTCGCGGAGCGGGTGCGTGATCGAGCGCACCGCCTTCCCCAGCCCGGTCCCGCCGGGATACGGCAGCGTGTAGTGCTCACCGTCATAGGTCACCGGCTTCTCGCGGGCGAGGATCGATCGGATGATCTCGACGTACTCGCGCGTCCGCGCGAGCGGCTTCCCGTAGGGCTGCCCGTACCAGCCCTCCACCACCTGCGGCCCGGAGGCCCCGAGCCCGAGGATGAAGCGCCCGCCGCTGAGGTGGTCCATCGTGATCGCGGCCATCGCGGTGGCGGTCGGCGTCCGGGCCGACATCTGGATGATCGAGGTCCCGAGCTGGATGCGGGTCGTCGCGGCTCCCCACCAGGCCAGCGGGGTCAGCGCGTCGCTGCCGTAGGCCTCCGCGGTCCAGACGCTGCGGAATCCGAGCCGCTCCGCCTCCGCGATCAGGTCCGGTGTCCCGACCGGTGGTCCGGCGCCCCAGTAGCCGATCATCATGCCGAGGTCGAGCTGCTTGGTCATGCGACGACCCTACCGGCCGGTCTCCGAGGGGTCGAAGACGACGCGCGCGGCCGCGCGCGTCTCGCCGTCGACCACGAACCAGAACGAGGCCGCGTCGACGTCGGCGCGCATCGCGACGTCGCAGTGATCGTCGGGCGCGACACCTGCTCCGAACTCGATCGTCGCGCCGACGATCCGACGGCCGACCCCCGGGCCCCCGAGCCACTCCTCCACCGCGGCCCAGTAGTTCGCGTTGTTCACGTGCCGGTACACGTCGATGTCGGTCCGGCGCAACGGCCACGGCGCCCGCGTCGCCCCGGGATCGAGCTCGGGCAGGGTGAGACGAGCGCGGACGCGGTGCGCCCGCACGGCGTCGCCGTACACCTCGAAGAACTCGGGCGGGAGCGCGCGGGCGCGAGCGTGGTGAGGTCGACGTAGACCCAGATGGCCCGGCTCGTCACCACGGTGATGTCCGCCGCGTCGACGATGCCGGTCGTGCGTTCGGCCCAGCGCGAGCCCGGCCCGAGTCCGGTGCAGCGCGTCTCCAACGTCACGTTCTCGGCCAGGCTCGGGAGCCGGTCGACGTCGAGATCGACGCGACGGAGGATCCAGCCGCGACCGGCGGGCAGGTCGGCGTCGTCACCGTCGTCGGACGCCACGTCCTGCAGATAGCGCGCCACCGCGTCGAGCCGCAGCCGGCGGCGCGGCGTCACGTCCCCGAGCCGGACCCGTTGCTCCAGTCGCACCCGCCGCTCGTCACCCCGGCGCCACTGTCCGGCGGTCACGAGAACAGCTCGGCGAGCCCGCCGACGAGCGCGTCGACGTACTCGCCCCTGCCGTTCGGGCCGAGACCCCTGACCCGCGGCGGGAGCTCGAGCTGCACGCCACCGCCACGCGGTCGGTTCACCGGGTTGCCGGGGTGCAGGCCGCGCAGCTCACGCGGGATGGCGTCGATGCCGTCGAGCACCTCGAAGCCGTCGAGATGCCGGCGCAACGTGCCGGCGGTGCGCGTCGCGAGGTCCCGATTCGCCCCGCCCACGAGCAGCCGGGTCCACCAGCCCTCGCGGCCGTAGCCGTGCACCGACACCACGACGTCCACGTGGTCGAGGAAGGCGCCGAGGTCGGGCGCGTCCGCGGGGTCGTAGAGGTGCGACGGGATGTGCCACTGCAGGTCGTCGGGCTGCTCGATCGTGTAGATCGACGCCCCGCAGGCGTCGGCGGCGCGCCGGGCGACCTCGGCGGTCCCCCGTTCGAGCGAGCCGCCGTGGATCGCCATGAACCCGACGGTGGCGCGCAGCTCGCAGGTCTCCACCACGCCGTCGTGGGCGAGGAGCTCCGCGATCACCGCGCGCCCGACGGGTCGCGCGCCCTCAGGCGGCCCTCGCGTCGCGCCGGCGCGCCCGCGACGCCGCGCCGTACGACGAGAGGTCGACGAGGAACGCGAAGATCACGATGAACCACCCGAACCCGGTGACTCCGTTGCGCGGCTGGTAGGCGAGCGCCCAGGCCAGCGTGGTCCACGGCAGGAACAGGAAGCCGAGCAGACCCATCCAGAAGCGCTCGAAGGCGATCCCCATCCGGTCGGTGAACAGCCACACGAGGAAGATGGCCAGACGGGGCGAGAGCATCGCCCCGAGCGCGAGAAGACAGCCACAGCCCATGACGGCACTCTAGGAGGCGCCGACCGGCCCGGAGGGCCGAGAGGGACGCTCGGTCGAGCGCGATCGAGCATCGAGCTCCGACGGGTCGTCGGTGGTCGGGACCAGGACGAACTCGTCGCAACCGGTCTCGGCGAGCGCAGCCACCGTCTCCCGCAGCCGGCCCGCGTCGTCGAGCCGGCACAGCCCGGCCATCGCGGAGGCGGCGGCGTCGCCGAACGTCGAGAGGTAGTTGCGGGCGTAGCCGTGGAGTCGTTCCGATGCGTCGGGACCGAGCGCGAACCACGACGACGTCGCGAGCCACGGGGCACTGGTTCGACCCGCCGCGGTCCAGGCGTCCCGCACGGTCGCGAACGTCGACGCCACCGACGCCGGGTCCGGCGCGAGGTCGAAGCCCGAGAGGCCGTCGGCCCACACCGCCGAACGCGCGAGCGACTTGGGACCCATCGCGGCCGTGAGCAGGGGCGGACCGCCGGGCTGCACCGGCGCGGGGCCGATCGGGGGCACGTCCGTCACCGGCGCCTCCCCGCGCCACACCGCCCGCATCGTCGCCACGTGCTCGTCGAGTCGCGCGAAGCGGCGGGTCGGGACCGTGCCGACGGCGAGGTAGTCCTGGTCGCGTCCGCCCACGCCGACCCCGAGCGTGAACCGCCCCTCGGAGAGCACGTCGATGGTCGCCGCCTGCTTGGCGACTCGCACCGGGTCGTGGCTCGGGAGCACGACGATCGTCGACACCAGGCGCACACGACGCGTCGCCGCCGCGGCGAACGCGAGGGACGTGATCAGGTCGTGGCTGGGGTACGCGACGCGTTCACCGACGGCCACGCAGCTGTACGGGCCGTCGTCGATCCGCCGGCACCACTCCCGGATCGTCGGTCCGTCACACCCGGCGACGAACGACGGAAGAGTCATTCCGACTCTCACGGCCACTCCGCTCGCTGCTCTGCGCGATCGCCGGACGGGGGCTCGCTCCGCGCTGCTCGCCTCCGCTCGTTCCGGTCGCGTCACGGCTCGGGTGCGAGCGGACCGCGGAGCGGAGCGAGGAACGAGCAGCCGCGAGCAGCGCCGCGCGACCCGGACGCGTCGACGACGGCCGCGTCCGAGCGTCACCGACGAGCGGACGAGCGGAGCGCCGAGATCACGCGTTCTTGGGGATGTCCTTGAACGGCGCGCCCTTGTTGGGATCGGGCTCCTTGGGCAGGCCGAGGGCCCGCTCACCGATGATGTTGCGCTGCACCTGGTCGGTGCCGCCGTAGATCGACGGGCCGGGCGAGAACAGCAGCGCCTCCTGCTGCATGCCACCGCTCATCGCGTCCTTGCCCATGATGCCCATCTGCGGTCCGAGGACGCGGGTGGCGATGTCACGGTTGAGGCGGAGCATGTCGCTCATCATCAGCTTGGCGAGGTTCGGTGCCGCCGCGCTCGCTCCGCCGCTGCGCATGCGCAGCGCCGAGTACTTGCCGATCTGCTCGAGCGTGTAGAGCTTCGCGATCCCCTGCCGCACGACCGGGTCGGTGATCGTCCCGTTCTCCTCGGCCAGCGCGGTGATGCGCTTCGACATCCCACCGCCGCCACCGCCGGTGCCGCCCGTGCGCAGTTGACCCACCGTGTCGCCGACGCGCAGGCCGAGCTGGTTCGCGATCGGCCCGGGGAAGGCCGAGCCGGCCGCGCCGCTCCCGCCACTTCCGAGCCCGGCCCGCTCGGCGGCGAGCGTCGTGTTCGCGACCGCCCACCCGTTGTTCAGGCCGCCGATCATGTCGGCGTCGGGAACGCGGGCGCCGTCGAGGAACACCTCGTTGAACATCGCGCGACCCGTCATCTCCTTGAGGGGACGGATCTCGATGCCGGGCTGGTCCATCCGGATGCCGAAGTAGGAGATGCCGGTGTGCTTCGGCGCCTCGGGATCGGTCCGGGCGATGAGCATGCCCATGTTGCACATCTGCGCCGTGGAGGTCCACACCTTCTGGCCGGTGATGACCCACTCGTCGCCGTCGCGCTCGGCCTTGCACTGCAGCCCGGCGAGGTCCGAGCCCGCGCCCGGCTCGCTGAACAGCTGACACCAGGCGTCGGTGCCGTCGAGGATGCGCTGCAGCCAGTGCTTCTTCTGCTCGTCGGTCGCGTGGGTGGCGATCGTGGGCGCCGCGAGCAGGTAACCGAGGCCGGCGGGCGGACCCACCGCGCCCGCCTTGGCGAGCTCCTCGTTCACGACGTTGGCGAGGGCCCGGTTGTACCCGCGGCCGAACGCGTCCTCCGGGAACGTCGGTGCCGCGTAGCCCGACGCCGTGAGCCGCGCCCACCACTCCCCCACGGTCAGGTCCGGATCCCAGTTGCCCGAGATCCACGCGCGGACCTCGTCGCGCACCTGTTCGGCGGTCAGGGTGGCAGGGGCCATGGCGGGTGCAGCCTTTCGGTTCAGAGGAGCTCGAGGAGCTTCTCGGGCGGCCGGGCGATGACGCCACGGTCGCCGACGATCACGACGGGTCGTTCCATGAGCTCGGGGTGCTCGACGAGCAGTGCCACCACCTGGTCGCGCGACTCGTAGTCGGAGGCGTCGAGCCCGAGCTCCTTGAAGCGCTTGTCCTTGCGGACCAGCTCGGCCGGCGTCGCGTCGATGACGGCGACGATCCGCTCGAGCTCGGCGCGGGTCGGCGGCGCCTTCAGGTACTCGGTGACGTCGGCGTCGACCCCGCGCTCGGCCAGGATCTCCATCGCGCCGCGCGACTTCGAGCACGACGGATTGTGGAAGATCTCCAACTCGGACACGGTCGCGGAGGCTACTGCCGGGCCTCGGCCGCGAGCCCGTCGAGGCGCGCCGTGAGGCGAGCGACCTCGGCTTCGAGCGCACTCACCCGCGCCGTGAGGTCGCCGGCCGCCGGGGCCGACGTGACGGCGGCCACACCCGGTGCCGGCGCTCCGTCGGCGTCGTCTGCCCCGCCTTCCTGGAGGAGGTCGCGCCATCGCGACTCCTTCCGCCCCGGCTCGCGGGGCAGCTGCTCCACGAACGGGCCGTCCTCGTGGGTGGCGAGCGCGCGCAGCGTGTCGTCGACGGCACCGAGGTCGGCGAAGGCGTGCAGCCGCTCGGTCCGGGCCTTCAGCTCCCCTGGCGTCTGCGGGCCCCGCAGCATCAGCACCGCGAGCAGTGCGATGGCCGGCTCGTCGAGCACGAGCGCACGACCCATCAGCTCGGAGTACTTGATGGCGCGGCCGCCGTGCGGCTTCTCACGCCGGATCAGCTCGAGCGCCCGGAGCTCGTCGAGCGCGACCTCGACCGTGCCCTCGTCGTAGCGGACGACGGGCCAGCGGTTCGTCGTCTGGTTCGACGCGGTGACGAGCGCGTTGAGGCTCAACGGGTACTGGTCGGGCGTGGTCCGAGCCTTCTCGACGAGGCAACCGAGCACGCGAGCGGCGTGTGGCGAGAGTCGCATGCGGTCACGGTAGAGCAGCCGGCGACCGCGGGTACCCTGACACCCGTGACCGACACCGAGACCACCACCCGCTTCCTCGGGCGCGACGACGTGAACGACGTCGAGTCGATCCTCGCCGACGACGCCCGCGACTTCGGGTCGGCGTTCCACTCGACCGCGGCCCGCGGCGACGCGATCTTCACCTGGGACTACGGCCGCACGCGCGAGGCGCTCGGCAAGCTCTACGAGAAGGCGAAGACCTCGCAGTGGAACGGCTCCACCGATCTCGACTGGTCCATCGAGGTGGACCCGGAGAAGGTCGCCCGGGAGATGTCGGGCGCGGTCACCTTCTTCCAGGAGCGGATGGCGCAGGTCGACGGCTCGCCGGTGCGCACCTGGGGTGAGCCGGAGTGGCTGCAGTTCCAGATGGAGGCGTTCAACTGGCGAATGAGCCAGTTCCTCCACGGCGAGCAGGGCGCGCTGCTGTGCACGGGCAAGATCGTGGTCACCACCCCGTGGATCGACGCGAAGTACTACGCCGCGTCGCAGGTGATGGACGAGGCCCGCCACGTCGAGGTGTTCGCCCGTTACCTCGACACCAAGCTCGACGGCCACTACCCCGTCAACGCCAACCTCCAGCTGCTCATCGACGACGTCCTCGGCGACTACCGCTGGGACATGACGTACATGGGCATGCAGATCATGATCGAGGGCCTCGCGCTCGCGGCCTTCGGTTTCATGCACCACGTCACGCAGGAGCCGCTGCTCAAGCAGCTGCTCCGCTACGTGATGAGCGACGAAGCGCGCCACGTCGCGTTCGGCGTGCTCTCGCTGCAGGAGTACTACGAGGGACTGTCAGCCGCAGAGCTGCGCGAGCGCCAGGAGTTCGCGTTCGAGGCCGCGCTCCGCATGCGCGACCGGCTGATGATGCAGGCGGTCTGGGAGCGCATGGGCATCGACCGACGCTCGATCACCGAGACGCTGTTCGCACTCCGCGCCCAGGGCGGCAACCCGTTCCAGGGCGCGCTGTTCTCGAAGATCGTGCCCAACTGCAAGAAGCTCGGCCTGCTCGACGCCGGCGACGGCTGGCTCCGGGAGAAGTTCACCGAGATCGGCGTCATCGAGTACGAGGACGCCATGGACACCGGTGAGGAGTACGCCCTCCTCGACATGGTCGCCGCCGACCGCGCGTCCTGACTGCTCCTGCCGCTCGGATGCTCGGGCCGTGCGCACGTCAGGACGCTCCGGAGCTGCTCGCCTCCGCTCGTTGCTCGCTACGGCTCGGTTCGCTCCACGTGACGTCGAGCGGCCGAGCGCGCTCGACGAGCAGCCGCGCCGTACTCGGCCCGTGACACCTCCACCGCGCCGAGGGTCGCGAGGTGGGGCGTGACCCACTGCACGTCGAAGAGCGACGCCCCGATCGCACGCAGGTGCTCCACGGTCGCGACGACGGCGACCTTCGACGCGTCCGTCACGCGATGGAACATCGACTCCCCGGCGAAGAGACCACCGATCGCGAGGCCGTAGAGCCCGCCGACGAGCTCACCGTCCTGCCAGGTCTCGACGCTGTGCGCCCAGCCCAGATCGTGCAGCCGCGAGTACGCCGCAACGAAGTCCTCGTCGATCCAGCCGTCCGGGCCGACGCGGATCGGCGCAGCCGCGCATCACCGCCTCGAACGCGGTGTCGGTGCGGATCTCGAACCGGGGGATGCTGCGCCGGAGCGAGCGACTCACGTGGACGCCGTCGAGCGGGATGATCCCGCGCGGGTCGGGCGACCACCATCCGAGCTTCCGACGGTGACCCACCCGCATCGGGAAGAGACCGCGCCGGTACGCAGCGAGGAGCGTTCCCGGCTCGAGGTCGGCGCCGACCGCGGCGACCTCGCCGTCGCCCGCGACCGCCGGATCGGGCAGGTCCCACATCGTGGGCGGCGGCTCGACCGGCGGCATCGCACCAAGTCTGGCGTACGCGGTTCAGTACCCCGGGTTGGGCTGGTACACGTCGAACTCGACGCCCTGGTCGTCACGGCAGTGCGCGCTCCCGCCGCTCGCGTACGTCTGCTCGCTCGAGCACCTCGCCGCCGGCGGCCCGAATGCGCTCGAGCGTCGCTCGCAGGTCGGTGACGCGGAACCACGGGTGCCACGTGCCGATGCCGGGGTCGTCGGTGAGACCGAACGGCACCTTGGCGGAGGTGACGTGCGCGCCGCGGTGACCTCCCGGTGTGGCGTTCTCCGCCGCGAACTTCCACCCGAAGACCGATCCGTAGAACGCCTTGGCGAGGTCGAGGTCGGGCCGGCCGAGCACGTAGTAGCCGATCTCGTCGAAGAGATCCTCGGCCCGGAACGGCCGGCCCGGCGGCGGTCCCGCGTCCGGGTCCGGAAGTGCGGTCGCGAGGTTCCACCGGTGCCCGAACGGGTCCAGCAGCCAACCCGAGCGCGCGCCGTGGAACTGGTCGGCGACGGGGCGGATCGCCGTGGCTCCGAGCCCGACCGCGTGGTCGAACGCCCGGTCGACGTCGGGCACGTACAGGACGAAGCCCGTGGTCGAGTGCCCGGTCGTCGCCGGCGCGTAGACCCCGCCCTCGGGCCACTCGTCGGAGAGGAAGATCGTCGACTCCCCGATCCGCAGCTCGGCGTGACCGACCCGGTCGTCGGTGTCGCTCATCGGGAAGACCTCGCCGACGAGCTCGGCGCCGAAGGCCTGCTGGTACCAGCCGATGGCGTCCTGGGCCTCGCGGCAGGTGAGGTAGGGCGTGATCGTCGACAGTCGGGCGGGCATGAAGCTCATCGTGGTCTCCTCGGTGTCGTCGAGCGCGGCCGTGAGCCGGGCGCGCAAGCTGGCGCGGAACGTGGGGTCCGGTTCGACCGCGTCGTCGCGGGACCGGAGCTCGAGGAACGGGTCGGTGGTCATGCGTCGCTCCCTTCCTCGTAGACGCGCCGGAACGCGGCGCGGGACCGGACGAGCAGCGCCTCGGTCGCGTGCAGGGTGCGGCCGAGCGAGGTCGCGACCTGCACCACCGGCAGGCCGTCGAGGTATCGGAGGGTGAGCGCGAGTCGCTGCTGCGGCGCGAGCGCGGCCAGCACCTCGTGGGCGTGCGTGGAGTCGAGGTGCACCTCCCACGGCTCCACCACGGTTGCGTCCTCGTCGTACGCGAGCCGCAGGCTCCGCTCCTCGCGCTCGCGGCGGCGCCAATGGTCGACGAGCTTGTTGCGGGCGACGGTGATGCACCAGCCGACGCGTGACCTCCGGTGCCGCCGCGCACCGCGGCGACGCCGGCCATGAACGTCTCCGACGTCAGGTCCTCGGCGATGCCGACGTTCCCGACCCGCTTGAGCAGGTAGCCGTACACCTGCGGGACCGCATCGTCGTAGAGATCGAGGAACTCCACGTCCCGGGCCGGGACCGCGCTCATCGTCGCTGCTCCGGTCTCGAGGCCTCGCTCACGCCCTTCCCATCGTCGGACGGACCCGATCTCCGACGGTCGTGACCGAAAGAATTCGCTACCGGGCGCCGATCGGGGCGGCGTCGGGGGTCAGCGCGACGGGCAGATCGGTGTGGCCCATCAGCCATTCGTCGACCGCGGCCGCGCACGAGCGGCCCTCCGCGATCGCCCACACGATCAGGCTCTGGCCCCGGCCCATGTCGCCACAGACGAACACGCCGTCGACGTTGGTGAGCCAGCGGTCGTCCCGGGCGACGTTGCCCCGCTCGTTGAGCTCGACGCCGAGCTGCTCGAGCAGGCCGTTGCGCTGCGGACCGACGAAGCCCATCGCGAGCAGGACCAGCTCGCACGGGAGCTCGAAGTCGCTTCCCTCGACCTTCTCGAACACCATGCGACCGTCGACGATCTTCTGCTCGACCTCGTGGGCCCGCAGCGCCCGCACGTTGCCGTCGTCGTCGCCGAGGAAGCACTCGGTGTTCACCGAGAACACCCGATCGCCGCCCTCCTCGTGCGCGGACGAGGTGCGGTAGATCATCGGCCACGTGGGCCACGGATTCGCGTCCGGCCGAGCCTCGGGCGGCCTCGGCATGATCTCGAACTGGTGGATCGACGCCGCGCCGTGCCGGTGCGACGTCCCGAGGCAGTCGGCGCCGGTGTCGCCGCCACCGATGATGACGACGCGCTTGCCGGCCGCGGAGAACGGGTGCTCGGCGAGATCGCCGGCCTGCACCTTGTTCGCGGGCGGCAGGAACTCCATCGCCTGGTGGATGCCGGCGAGCTCGCGCCCGGGGATCGGCAGGTCGCGCGCGGCGGTGGCACCGCCGGCGAGCACGATCGCGTCGAAGTCGCGCCGGAGGTCCTCGACGGCGACGTTCTCGCCGACGTTCGCGTTCACCCGGAACCGCGTGCCCTCGGCCTCCATCTGCGTGAGCCGGCGATCGAGGACGCGCTTCTCCATCTTGAACTCGGGGATCCCGTAGCGCAGCAGCCCGCCGATGCGGTCGGCCCGCTCGAGGACCGTGACCGCGTGGCCGGCCCGCGTGAGCTGCTGCGCGGCGGCCAGACCGGCCGGACCGGAGCCGACGACCGCCACCCGTTGGCCCGTGGCCGCCGACGGCATCACCGGGGCGATGGTCTCGCCCGCGTCCGGCGAGGCCTCGAATCCGTGCTCGATGATGCTGACCTCGACCTGCTTGATCGTGACCGGGTCCTCGTTGATGCCGAGGACGCAGGCTGCCTCGCACGGCGCCGGGCACAGCCGGCCGGTGAACTCCGGGAAGTTGTTCGTGGCGTGCAGCCGGTCGAGCGCGTCGGCCCAGTCACCCCGGTAGACGAGGTCGTTCCACTCGGGGATGAGGTTCCCGAGCGGGCACCCCACGTGGCAGAACGGGATCCCGCAGTCCATGCAACGCGCCGCCTGCTGACGCAGGTGGTCGTCCGGGAACGGCTCGTACACCTCTCGCCAGTCGCGGAGACGGACCGGGACCGCGCGCCGCTTCGGCAGCTCGCGCCCGTACTTCATGAACCCGGTCGGCTCACCCACGGGACGCCGCCATGATCGCCTCGTCCACGTTGATGCCCCGCTCCTCCGCGATCTGCGCCGCTTCCAACACCCGCTTGTAGTCCTGCGGCATCACCTTCTGGAACCGCGCCACCTCGTTGTGCCAGTCGGCGAGGATCCGCGCTGCGACCTCCGAGCCCGTCTCCGACTGGTGCCGCCGGATCGTCGCGCGCAGGAAGGCGACGTCGTCCTCGTCGAGCTCGTCGAGATCGACCATCTCGCGGTTGAGCCGGGTGAAGAACATGCCGTCGCCGTCGTAGACGTAGGCGATGCCGCCCGACATGCCGGCACCGAAGTTCCGACCCGTCGCGCCGAGCACGATCACGCGCCCGCCGGTCATGTACTCACACCCGTGGTCGCCGACGCCCTCGACCACGGCGGTGGCCCCCGAGTTGCGGACGCAGAACCGCTCGCCGACCATGCCGCGCAGGTAGGCCTCGCCGCCCGTCGCGCCGTAGAGGATCACGTTGCCGGCCACGATGTTCTCCTCGGCGACGAAGGGCGAGTCCGCCGCGGGGCGGACCACGATCCGGCCGCCCGACAGGCCCTTGCCCAGGTAGTCGTTCGAGTCGCCGATCAGCCGGAGCGTGATCCCGGACGGGACGAACGCACCGAAGCTCTGACCGGCCGAGCCGGTGAGCGTGATGTCGATGGTCCCGTCGGGCAGGCCGTCGCCGCCGTGCCGGCGCGTCAGCTCGGACCCGAGCATCGTCCCGACGGTGCGGTTGACGTTGCGGATCGGCAGCTCGATCGACACGGCCTCGCCCCGTTCCAGGGCCGGTGCCGCGAGCTCGATCAGCTGGTTGTCGAGCGCGCGTTCGAGGCCGTGGTCCTGCGTCTTGGTGCAGTGCATGTCCTGGGCCCCGCGGTCGAAGTCCGGGACGTGCAGGATCGGTGAGAGGTCGAGCCCCGCCGCCTTCCAGTGCTCGATCGCGTCGCGCGTGTCGAGGCACTCGGCGTGACCGACCGCCTCCGCGACGGAGCGGAAGCCGAGCGCAGCGAGGTACTCCCGCACCTCCTCGGCGATGAACTCGAAGAAGTTGACGACGAACTCCGGCTGGCCGGTGAACTTCTTGCGCAGCTCGGGGTTCTGCGTCGCGACCCCGACGGGACACGTGTCGAGGTGGCAGACGCGCATCATGATGCACCCGCTCACCACGAGCGGCGCCGACGCGAACCCGAACTCCTCGGCGCCGAGCAGCGCGGCCACGACGACGTCACGGCCGGTCTTCAGCTGCCCGTCGGTCTGCACGACGATGCGGTCGCGCAATCCGTTGAGCAGCAACGTCTGCTGCGTCTCGGCGAGGCCGAGCTCCCACGGCGCGCCCGCGTGCTTCAGCGACGTGAGCGGCGATGCGCCGGTACCGCCGTCGTGACCGGAGATCAGCACGACGTCGGCGTGCGCCTTGCTCACGCCGGCCGCCACCGTGCCGACCCCCACCTCGGCGACGAGCTTCACGTGCACGCGGGCGCGCGGGTTGGAGTTCTTGAGGTCGTGGATCAGCTGGGCGAGGTCCTCGATGGAATAGATGTCGTGGTGCGGCGGCGGGCTGATGAGCCCCACCCCCGGCGTCGAGTGCCGGGTCCGCGCGATCCACGGGTACACCTTGTGCCCGGGGAGCTGGCCCCCCTCGCCGGGCTTGGCGCCCTGGGCCATCTTGATCTGCAGGTCGTCGGCGTTCACCAGGTACTCGCTCGTGACGCCGAACCGACCGCTCGCCACCTGCTTGATCGCGCTGCGACGGAGATCGCCGTTGGCGTCGGGCGTGAACCGGACCGCGTCCTCGCCGCCCTCACCGGTGTTCGACTTCCCGCCGAGACGGTTCATCGCGATCGCGAGCGTCTCGTGCGCCTCGGCCGAGATGGAGCCGTAGCTCATCGCGCCGGTGGAGAACCGCTTCACGATCTCGCTGACCGGCTCGACCTCCTCGATCGGCACCGGAGGCCGCACGCCCTCCTGGAGCGCGAACAGCCCGCGCAACGTGGCGAGCTGCTTCGCCTGGTCGTCGACCATCTGCGTGTACTGCTTGAAGATCTCGTACCGGCCGCTGCGGGTGGCGTGCTGGAGCTTGAACACCGTCTCCGGGTTGAAGACGTGGTACTCCCCTTCGCGCCGCCACTGGTACTGGCCGCCGATCCGCAGCTCGCGGTGCGCGAGCTCGCTCGGCCGCTCGGGGTACGCGTCGTGGTGACGGGCCGCGGCCTCCGACGCGATCACGTCGAGCCCGACGCCACCGAGCCGGCTCGTGGTGCCGGTGAAGTACTCGTCGACGAGCTCCTGGCCGAGACCGATCGCCTCGAAGACCTGTGCGCCCGTGTACGACGCGACCGTCGAGATGCCCATCTTCGACATGACCTTGAGGACGCCCTTGCCCGCGGCCTTGATGTAGTTCTTCGCCGCGTGGTGCGGACTGATCGACAGGTCGCCCTGCTGACACAGGTCGCGCAGCACGTCGAACACGAGATACGGGTTCACCGCCGCCGCGCCGTATCCGAGCAGCAGGGCGATGTGGTGCACCTCCCGCGCCTCGCCGGTCTCGATCACGAGCCCGACGCGCGTCCGGGTCTTCTCCCGGATCAGATGGTGATGGACCGCGGCGGTGATGAGCAGGCTCGGGATCGGCGCCAGCTCCTCGGTGGCGTAGCGATCGGAGAGGATCACGAGGTCGGCGCCGTCGGCGATCGCCGCGCTCGACCTGGGCCCGGATCGACTCGATCGCGTCGCGCAGCCCGACGCCGTCCTCGCGCACCGGGTACAGCGCGTCGATCGTGACCGGCACGTAGCCCTCGACGCCGCCGTCCTCGTCGATGTATCGGAGCTTGGCGAGATCCTCGTTGTCGATCACCGGGAGCGGGAGCACGATCTGGCGGCACGACTCCGGACCGGGGTCGAGCAGGTTCGCCTCGGGGCCGATCGTCCCGTCGAGGCTGGTGACGAGCTCCTCGCGGATCGCGTCGAGCGGCGGGTTCGTGACCTGGGCGAACAGCTGCGAGAAGTAGTCGTAGAGCATCCGGGGCCGGCTCGACAGCACCGCGATCGGCGTGTCGGTCCCCATCGAGCCGATGGGCTCGGCACCCGTGCGCGCCATCGGCGTGACGAGGATCCGCACCTCCTCCTCGGTCCAGCCGAACATCCGCTGCTGCTGCACCTGCGAAGCCCGGACCGGTGTCAGCACATCACGCGGCGGCAGGTCGTCGAGGTGCACGAGCCCGCCGTCGAGCCATTCGCGGTACGGCTCGGCGGCCGCGAGGCCCGCCTTCAGCTCCTCGTCGTCGACGATCCGACCCTGGGTCGTGTCGACGAGGAACATGCGGCCCGGCTCCAGGCGGCCCTTCTTCACGACCTCGGACGACGGGACGTCGAGCACGCCGGCCTCGCTCGCCATGATCACGAGGTCGTCGCTCGTCACCCAGTAGCGGCTGGGGCGCAGCCCGTTGCGGTCGAGCACCGCACCCATCACGGTGCCGTCGGTGAACGCGATCGACGCGGGACCGTCCCACGGCTCCATCAGCGACGCGTGGAAGCGGTAGAACGCGCGCTTCGCCGGGCTCATCGAGTCGTGGTTCTCCCACGCCTCCGGGATCATCATCAGGACCGCGTGCGGCAGCGACCGCCCGCCCAGGTGGAGGAGCTCGAACACCTCGTCGAAGGTGGCGGTGTCGGACGCACCGGGCGTGCAGATCGGGAAGATGCGGTCCAGGTCGCCGGGGATCACGTCGCTCGCGAGCAGCGCCTCGCGTGCCCGCATCCAGTTGCGGTTCCCCATGACGGTGTTGATCTCGCCGTTGTGCGCGAGGTACCGGTACGGGTGCGCGAGCGGCCAGCTCGGGAACGTGTTCGTGGAGAACCGCGAGTGCACGAGCGCGAGCGCGGACTCGACCCGCTCGTCCGCGAGCTCGGGGTAGAACTCCTCGAGCTGGTGCGTCGTGAGCATGCCCTTGTAGACGACGATCCGGGCCGACAACGACGGGAAGTACACCTGCGCCTCGTGCTCGCCGCGCTTGCGCACGACGTAGGCCCACCGGTCGAGGTCGATGCCGGAGAGGTCGTCCTTCGCGACGAACCACTGCCGGAAGGTCGGCATCGCGGCGGCGGCCGACGCCCCGAGCATCGACGGGTCGGTGGGGACGTCGCGCCAGCCGAGAACGGTGACGCCCTCCTGCGCGGCGATGTCGTCGAGGGTCGCGACCGCCTTGGCCGCGTCGTCGGGCTCGGCGGGCAGGAACGCGATGCCGGTCGCGTACTGGCCGGCCGGCGGCAGGTCGAACGGGACGGCCTCGCGCAGGAAGCGGTCCGGCACCTGGATCGTGATGCCGGCGCCGTCGCCGGTGTTGACCTCGCTCCCCGAGGCGCCCCGGTGGTCGAGGTTGCACAGGGCGGTGAGGCCCTGGCGGATCCGCTCGTGGCTCTTGCGGCCGTGGAGGTCCACCACGAACGCGACGCCACAGGCGTCGTGCTCGAAATCGGGGTCGTAGAGGCCCTGACGGCCGGGTCGGCCGCGGCGAAGGTCGGGGTCACCCATGGACGTCGTCACTTCCGTGGTTCGGGGCACGCGGACGCGCCCATCCAGCAGCAGGATCCGGGACGACGTTGGCCCGAAGGCCCCGACTTTACACCGGGCCTCCCGACCCACCCCATCGACATTTCACGCCGTTCTCGCACCCGTCGTGCACGCCAGGCCGTGCAGGGCGCGCGCCGGAATCCGGTGTCGGCCTCAGGCGAGGAGGCTGCGGGCGATCTGGGAGATCTGGATCTCGTCGGTGCCGGCGTAGATCTGGAGGACCTTGGCGTCGCGGGCCAGCTGCTCCACCTCGTACTCGGCCATGTAGCCGTTCCCGCCGAAGAGCTGCACCGCCTCGAGCGCGACCTCCATCGCGGCGCGGGCCGAGTAGAGCTTCATCACCGACGCCTCGGAGAGCTGCATCCCCGCGCCGGCCGACGCCTTCTCGATCGTGCGGAACACGAGGTTCTCGACGTTGAGACGGTGCATCTCCATCCGGGCGAGCTTCTCCTGGATGAGCTGGTGCTCCCCGATCGGCTTGCCGAAGCGCACACACGTCTTGGCGTAGTCGAGGCTGAGCTCGAGGCAGCGCTCGATGATCCCGAGGCTCATCGCGGCGACGCCCGTCCGCTCGATCGAGAACGCCTCCTTGGCGCCTTCGCGGTACGGGCGGTCCTCGGTCCCGCCGAGCAGGCGGTCCTTGCCCACGCGCACGTCGGTCAGGAAGAGCATCCCGGTCGGCGACGAGTGCATGCCCATCTTGCGCATCGGGCCGGTCTGCTCGAAGCCGGGCATCCCCTTGTCGAGCACGAAGCTCAGGATCTTGCGCTCGGCCGGCGGGTTGCCCTCGTCGAGCTTGCAGATGAAGACGGTCGTGTCGGCGTACGGACCGTTGGTGATGAACGTCTTCGAGCCGTTGAGCAGGTACTCGTCACCGTCACGCTTCGCGCTCGACTGCATGCGGCCGAACGCGTCCGAGCCCGAATCGGACTCGGTGATGGCCCAGGCACCGACCTTGTCGAAGGTGAGCAGGTCGAGCGCCCACTTCTCCTTCTGCTCGGTGGTGCCGCGGCTCATGATCGTGCCGGCGGCGAGCCCGGTGCTCACGCCCATCGCGGTCACGAGACCCGGCGAGCACCGGCAGAGCTCGATGATCGGCATCAGCATGAAGCCGGCGCCCGCGCCGCCGCCCTGGTCGCCGCTCGTCGGCCTCGGGCTCCGGTTCGCCCTGGCTCGCTCGCCGCTCCTTCGCGATGCGCTTGGCGAAGGACGCCTTCGCCATCTCGCCCATGCCGAACGTCGAGTACAGCTTGCGGATCACGTCGTACGGCGGCGTGTCCCCGAACTCGAGCTCCTCGCGCCGGGGCCGGACCTCCTTCTCCACGAAGTCCCGCACCGCGTCGCGGATCATCTTGTGCTCGTCGCGACCACTCGTACATCTCGTCCGCTCCTGCGACTCCGTCGCCGGCCGCTCGGGCCCCGCCTCGGGCGCAGCGCGTTCGTCGCACCGTCGTTGGCCCTCGGCTTCGGCTGGTGACCCTAGATTCCGGCCATGACACAGGACCAAGGCAGGCTGGCAGGGAAGGTCGCGCTCATCACCGGCGCGGCCCGTGGGCTCGGGGCCGCGATGGCCCGGCGATTCCGTGACGAGGGCGCCACGCCGATCGTCACCGACCTCTCCGAGCCCGATTGCCGCGCGCTGGCCGACGAGCTCGGCGGCGACGCGTACGCGCTCGACGTCACCGACAGCGCCGCGGTCACCGAGGTGTTCGCCAAGGTCGCGGCCAACCACGGCCGGCTCGACATCCTCGTGAACAACGCCGGGATCAGCGGGATGGAGGGCCGGCCCGACGAGGTGCAGCGCGGGTACGACATCGCGATGGCGCAGATGGCGTCGACGATGGCGGGCGAGGCACCGACGGTGCACAACGACGCGACCGAGCGCACCGCCGACGACGACTGGCACCGCGTCCTCGCCGTCCACCTCGACGGCACGTTCTTCTGCACCCGCGCCGCGATCCCGCTCATGGGCACGGGCGGTTGCATCATCAACCTCGGGTCGATCATGGGCACGAGCGGCGGCGCCGGCACCCCCGCCTACTGCGCCGCGAAGGCCGGGATCCTCGGCTTGACCCGCGCGCACGCACGCGAGCTCGTGACCCGCAGCATCCGCGTCAACGCCATCGCGCCCGGGTGGATCGAGACGTCGATGACCGACGACCTGGGACCGCTGAAGCCGCTCATCGCCGCGCAGACCCCGATGGGTCGCATGGGCGACGTCGACGACATCGCCTGGGCCGCCGTCTACCTCGCCTCCGACGAGGCCAAGTTCGTGACCGGCCAGGTCCTCTCCCCCAACGGCGGCTGGTACATGAGCCAGTAGACGAGTCGGGCGACGTGTTCCCCGTTCATCTCGGTCGACCCGCGCCCGCCCAGGTCACCGGATGACCGGACCCGTGACGCGATCAGGTCCGGCCCATGTGCTGGAGCAGTTGCTCCCACGGGTTCCGGCGTGCTGCGAGCTTCGCCGCACGCACGCCGGCCCGGCCGCGGAAGCCGCCGAGCATCGCCATCTGGCAGCCGCGCCGCGGCGACGAACAGGACGTCGGCGGCGGCCGGGACGTACTCGAGGCCGGCCGCGTGGGCGAAGTCCCAGGCGTGGACGTGCCACTCGACCGCGGCCACCCCGGCGTGGAGCCCCGCCGTGACCGTGCCGCGCGGATAGCCGAACGGCACGTCCCAGTGCTCGTGCCAGGCGCGTCGCGTACCGCTCGGCCGACGCCGCGAACTCGGCGATGCGATCGGGGCCCGACCCCGGCGGGAGCGCGGCCAGCGCCGCCGCGGTCCGCGTCGTCGAGCTCGCGATCGGGAACACCGGCTCGGTCCGACCCGTCGAGGCCGCGGTCGAGCCAGTCGTGGTACCAGCCGATCACGGTGACGAGGTGGCCGGCGAGATCGGTACCGGACCAGTCGTCCGCACGCCGGGGCCCGCCCACTGCTCGTCGTCGAAGTCCGGCGGTGACCGCGCACGACACCGTCGACGCCGGCGCGGAACTGCGCCAGCACGGCGTCGCGATCGGGGCCCGTCGCCAGTCATCGCCCCCGGTCGAGGGGTTCGGTGCCGATGACGTGCTCGGCGCGGAGGCGGTCGAGCTCCGCATCGGTGACGCCGAGCTCCCGAGCACGTCGTCGGTGTCCTGCCCGAGCGTCGGGGCCGGGCCGCGCCACGCGACCGTCGGGCCCGGCCGACAGCCGCATCGGCCACGCTCGGGTAGTCCTGCGCGCCGACGTCGGGATGCGTCGATCGGCTGGAAGAACCCGCGCGCGGCGAGCTGCGGGTCGTCGAGCACCGCGTAGGCGGGCACCACGGCGGCAGCCGGGATCCCGGCGGCGAGCAGCTCGGCCGCCGCGTCCTCCGCGGTGCGCGCCGCGCACCACTCGGCACGCGTGCACCCGCGTCGAGCGGATCGGACGCCTCGTCGACGGCGACCCACCGGTCGTCGCCGGCGCACCGGTACACGCCGTGCGCGCCGCGCCGTCCCGGGATCGGGCCGTGCCGATCGACGCGTCGATCACCTGCTCGGCGGTGACCGCGGCCGCCACCTCGATCATCGGCATCTCGACGAGCTGCCCCTCGCCGGTCCGGTCCCGGTGCTCGAGCGCGGCCACGAGCGCGAGCGCGGTGTGCGTGCCCACCATCGGGTCGACCACGCCGCCGGGGATGATCGGCGGTCCGTCGTCGTACCCGGTCTGCCAGGCCATCCCGGTGATCTGCTCCATCGTCTGGGCGAACCCGCCGCGGTCGCGCCACGGTCCTTCGAGGCCGAACGCCGGCAGCCGCAGCATCACCACCGACGGGTTGATCGCCCGCACCTCGTCGTACGCGAGGCCGAACCCCTCCATCACCGACGGCGTGAAGTTCTCGGTGACGACGTCGGCCGTCGCGATCAGCCGCTTCGCCAGCGCGAGCCCGTCGGGGATGGCCGAGATCGAGCGTGATCCCGCGCTTGCCGAGGTTGGTCGCGTGCCACAGCGCCGACATCTCGTAGAAGCGCGGCTCGACCTTCGGGCGGATCGTCGCGCTGAACCGCAGGCCGTCGGGCCGTTGCACCGACTCGACCTTGACGACGTCGGCGCCCATCGAGCACAGCCACGCGGTCGAGAACGGCCCCGACCAGAACGCGGTGAAGTCGACCACCCGGAGCCCGGCGAACGGCCGCGCCCCGACGCCGACCTCTCCGCCGCCGACTTCGCGGTTGTGGTCGCGCTCTCCGTGACGCTGGAGCCACCAATGTCGGCGCCGAAGTGCGAGGCGCGGGCGCAGCTCGCGGTCGGGGACGGCGGAGAAGCGGAACGGCGCCCGCGGGCCGGATCCACGACTCCCCCGGCTGGGTCACGAACGTCCCCCGTGCCTTCGGCTGCGCGAACTCGGGGAGCAGCGCGCCGTTGCCGACGACCGCGGCCGGCACCCGCGCCGCGGTGCACACCTCGACCACCTCCTCGGCCGTGTGCGCCATCGTGAACGCGTGCAGGGCCTCGTGCACCTCGTCGGCGCGCATGAACCGACCGAGGAACGTGACGAGCTCGTCGTCGGCGCACAGGTCCTCGCGGCCGATCGCCTGCAGGAGCGCGAGCCACTGCGGGATCGTCACCGTCGTGATCCCCACGTAGTTGCCGTCGCCGCACGGCTCGTTCCCCGGGATCATGACGAAGCGGAAGTTCGCCATCCGGCCGCCCGGGAACCGCGCCATGAGCGTCGGGACGGTCGACAGGGTGACGTGCATCGCCTCGAGCTTCGACACGTCGACGGTCTCCGGCACGCCGGTGCGCGACGCCCGGAACCACGCGGTCGCGGCACCCGAGCGCGGCGAACGCGCCGGTGACGTACTCCCCCAGCTCACCCGCGACCGTCAGCGGCGGCGCGGTCATGTGGCCGTGCGTCGCGAGGCAGCCCGAGCGCGCCTGCAGCACCGGCTCCGGCAGGTCGATCCCGAGTCCGGTCCGCCGCCGCCGAACGCGGAGATCGCCGACCCGCACGAGCGGGCCGGACCGTCGGCGTCGTCGAGCACGTCCAGCCCGCCGAGCACGACGTCGAACCCCGCACCGGTCGACGTCGCGCACCGGCACCGACGGTCTGGGACGTCCGCAGGTAGGTGAACAGCTCCCGCCGGTCGACGGGGAGATCGTCGACCGCGACGACGTCGGCGCCGAGGTCGGTGAGCAGCTTCGAGCAGTACGCGCCGGCGAGATCGTGCGTCGCGTCGAGCACGCGCAGGCCGTCGTAGATCACGCGCGAGCTCGCGACCGTGAACATCGGGACGACGACCGACGCGGTCGGGCACCGTGGGGAACGCGAGCGGCCGGAACACGACCGCCATCGGCTGGTCGACCGCGAGGGCCGAGCCGGATCGACGTCGACGAGCAGCGCCACGATCCGGACCGCCGGGTCCTCCTCGAGCGCGACGAGCGCGGTCACGAACGGCACCATCTCGGCGAAGGCCGGCAGGAACGCCCGCTCGACCACCACCCACGAGAACAACGTGCCGCGACCCGTCGTCGCGGTCCACGCGAGCTCGCCGCCGCACGCGGGGCACGCCGCCTCCGGGTACCAGCACCAGCGACCGCACGTCGTGCACCGCGGGATGCAGAGCTCGCCGCGCGCCGCGCCCGCGAAGTAGCCGGCGGTCAGCTCGTCGTCGACGTCGGGCAGCGGGAACTCGGCCCGCGTGATCGCCACCGCTACCGGTCCACCGAGAGGACGAGCGTGCTCGCGTGCTGGCCCGTGTACCCGCCGTAGACCGCGACCTCGCAGCCCGGCACCTGCGCCGGTGCGGTCCCCCGCAGCTGCTTCACGATCTCGACGACGTGCGCGATGCCGAGCACGTACGCGTGCGACAGCAGGCCACCGTGCGTGTTGCACGGGAGCCCGTCCTCACCGTCGAACCAGAGCGTGTCGCCCTCGACGAACGCGCCGCCCTCGCCCTTCGTGCAGAAGCCCATGTCCTCGATCTGCATGAGCGCGACGACGGTGAACGGGTCGTAGAGCGTGAGCACGTCGACGTCGGCCGGCGTGATGCCGGCCATCGCGAACGCGCCCGGTGCGCTGAACACCTGGGGCGTGCTCGTGAACGCGCGCTGCTGGCTCCAGTGCCCGCCGGTGCCCGAGATCCCCTCCCCGACGCCCCGGACGACGGCCGGCGGCTGCGGCAGGTCGCGCGCCCGCTCGACCGACGTCGTCACGTACGCGGCGCCACCGTCGGAGATCAGGCACGAGTCGAACAGGCGCAGCGGGTCGGCCAGCACCGCGGACGCCGAGGTAGTCGTCCAGGTCCATCGGCTTCGCGTGCATCACCGCGCCGGGATTGTGGTTGGCGTTGTGCCGGCACGCGACCGCGATCGCGCCGAACTGCTCGGTCGTCGTCCCGAACTCGAGCATGTGCCGGCGCATGATCGACGCGAAGTAGACGGGTTGGGGGAAGAACCCCATCGGCACCTCGAGGTTCTGCTTCAGCGACTGGCTCGCGTGCACCTCTCCCGGGCCGCCGGTCATCGACGACCGCTGCGTGGCCCACGCGACCGGGAACACGTTGAGCACGTGGCGGGCCTCGCCGCGTGCGATCGCTGCCGGCGGCGAGGGCCGGAGCGGTGCCGGCCCAGCTCATCCCGCCGCCCCACGGCGACGACCACACGTCGTGACTCGTGCCGAAGTGCTCGTGGAACGCGGCGACGTCGAAGTCGGCGAACGCGGCGTTGTACGTGAGACCGTCGATGTCGCCCGGATCGAGACCGCAGTCGGCGATCGCACGCTCGGCCGCCTCCCCGCCGATCTCGCGGGCGGTCCGTCCGGACGCCTTCGTGTAGGCCGTCTCGCCGATGCCGACGATCGCGACATCACCGGCGATGTCTTCGAACTCGGTCGCGTGACCCCAGTCGAGCGCCGGGCGCCGGCCGTGCGCGGTCACCACGTCACGCGATCCGACAGGCCGGCCGCTGGCACGTCAAGGACGCGTCCTCCACGGACGCGGAGGCTACCGTCGCCGCCCGTGACGACACGCTGGGACGACGCCACCCTCGGCCACCTGAACCTCACCGAGTTCACACGCGAGGACGCGCGCTGGCAGTCGCCGCACGAGATCGTCGAACGCGACGGCGTGCTGCTCTTCGCCGGGTCGTCCGACTTCATGGCGTTCTGCAACGGCGTGCGACGGGTCGACGACGACGTGCCCGGCGTGGACGTGATCGCGACCGCCGAGGCGTTCTTCGCCGAGCGGGGTCGGGGGTTCTCGGTGTGGACCCGCACGCTCCCCGTCGACGACGACCTCCAGGAGGCGGCCGAGGACGCCGGGATGATGACCCTCGACGGTCCCGGCGCGCCGCAGATGATCTGCCGGAACCGCGTGCCGGAGCAGTACGTCTCGTCCGAGGTCTCCATCGACCCGGTCGACGGCCCCGACGACGTCGACCACTTCGCCCGGATCAACGGCGATGCGTACACGGTGTACGGGATGCCGGCCGAGGCGAGCGCCTCGCACTTCAACGGGCCGCGTGCGCTCGACGCGCCGAACGTCTACGCCGTGCTCGCGCGGGTCGATGGCGAGCCCGTCGGCGCGACGCTCCTCCACGAGAGCCACGGCATCGCCGGCGTCTACTGGGTCGCGGTGCTCGAGGAGGCTCGAGGGCGCGGACTGGCTGCGGCGCTGGTCCAGCACGTCACCAACGTGGCCTTCCACCTCGGCGCCGCCAACGTGCAGCTGCAGGCCTCGACGATGGGCGAGCCCCTCTACCGCCGTCTCGGCTACGAGGAGCTCTACCGCTACCACCTCCACCTGGCGATGCCACCGGAATAGGACACCGAGCGTCGCCGCGCCGTGCGAGCAGGCGGGGGCGAAGGGGTTCGAGCCGACATGTGGATGGTTCGCCCCGTGGTCGGCGGGGACCTTGGACTCTGGTGACCGAGCGCCCAGATCGCAATGGTGACCACGTGGGAATTCGTGGAGGCGGAGGAACCTGGCCGACCGGCCCCTCCGCTGCGGCCCGTCGGTCGACCTGCCGCCGCTCGCTCCTCGCGACGAGCATCGCGCTCGTCGGTGCGCTCGCACTGGTGGCCGGCTGCACCAGCACCGCGCCGAAGACGTCCGGCACCGACACCATCGAGGGCGGCGTGAGGATCCCGGGGACCTCGACCACCGGGACGGCGACGACCACGAAGGTGAACGTGGCGTTCGGTGACACCAACGGTGCCGGCCCCATGACCCTCACCGTCTCCCCCGCCACCGCCCCCGCCGGCAACGTCACCTTCGTCGTCAAGAACAACGGCACCATCGTCCACGAAGCCGTCGTCCTCAAGACCGACACCCCCTACGACCAGATCCCCGTCGACAACGCCGGCGACCCACCCGCCCCCGTCACCACCGGCGCCGACAAAGTCAGCGAAGACAACAACATCGGCGAGACCGGCGACCCCGACCTCAAACCCGGCGGCACCCGCATCTTCACCATCAAGAACATGACCGCCGGCCACTACGTCATCGTCTGCAACCTCGCCGACCACTACGCCATGGGCATGCGCGCCGCATTCACCGTCACCCCACCCGTCGTCACGACGAAGGTGAACGTGGCGCTCGGTGACACCAACGGTGCCGGCCCCATGACCCTCACCGTCTCCCCCGCCACCGCCCCCGCCGGCAACGTCACCTTCGTCGTCAAGAACAACGGCACCATCGTCCACGAAGCCGTCGTCCTCAAGACCGACACCCCCTACGACCAGATCCCCGTCGACAACGCCGGCGACCCACCCGCCCCCGTCACCACCGGCGCCGACAAAGTCAGCGAAGACAACAACATCGGCGAGACCGGCGACCCCGACCTCAAACCCGGCGGCACCCGCATCTTCACCATCAAGAACATGACCGCCGGCCACTACGTCATCGTCTGCAACCTCGCCGACCACTACGCCATGGGCATGCGCGCCGCATTCGAGGTGACCTGACCGATGAGCGAAGACTTCGAACCCCCTGCCGCCATCGGATGGCTCCGCGCCGTCCTGACCGTGGTCGCGATCGCGATCGTCGGGATCGGCGTCCTCGTGTACGGGACGAACGCGGTGCTCACGACGCACGGCAAGACCCGGAGCAGCCTGGTGGCCGTCGCCACCACGATCTTCTTCGTCGGCCTGCTGGCCCTTGCGTGGGGCCTCCGTGTGCTGCAGCGCCGGAAGCAGATCTGATGTCGGTACCCGCGGCCCCCGATGCGCAATGGCTCTGGGACAACGAGCCGTGCCGCGCGGCCTGCCCCGTCCACACCGACGCCGGCGCGTACGTCACCGCGATCGCCGAAGGCCGGTTCGAGGACGCGTACCTCGTCGCCCGCGGCCCGAACCCGTTCCCCTCGGTGTGCGGCCGGGTCTGCGCGGCGCCGTGCGAGCGTGCGTGCCGGCGGGGCAGCGTCGATGCCCCGGTCTCGATCCGCGCGCTCAAGCGGTTCGTCACCGAGCGCTTCGGCGTGGAGAGCTTCGCCGCGAACACGATGTGGCACGCCGCGCACGGAGACGTCCCCGCGGCCACCGGGCCCAGCGTCGGCGTGATCGGCGGCGGACCCGCCGGACTCGCCGCCGCCTGCGACCTCCGGCTCGCCGGTCACCCCGTCACCGTCTACGAGGCGCAGGACCGCCTCGGCGGGATGATGGTGCTCGGCATCCCGGAGTACCGGCTCCCTCGCGCGCTCATCGCGCGGGAGATCGACGCGATCGTCGAGCTCGGCATCGACGTCGAGACCGATGCCCGGATCGGCGACACGCACTCGATCGACGCGCTCCTCGAGCGGCACGCTCGCGTTGTTCCTCGCGGTCGGGACCGGACGCGCCCGCGACCTCGACCTGCCCGGCCACGACCTCGACGGCGTGCTCCGCGCGGTCGAGTACCTCCTGAACGTCAACCAGGGCTTCCACGTCGACCTCGGCGACCGGGTCGTGGTCGTGGGCGGCGGCAACGTCGCGTTCGATGCCGCCCGCACCGCGCTCCGTGCCGCCGCCGACGGCGGTGAGGTCCCCGCCGCGGTGGCCCGCCCGGCCACCGCGGACGAGGACGCTCGGCGCGCGATGACGACGACGCTCGACGTCGCACGCGCGGCCCGACGCGCCGGGGTGAGCGACGTGACGATCGTCGCCCTCGAGTCCCCAGACGAGATCCCGGCGGATCCCGAGGAGATCGACGAGGCGGAGCGTGAGGGCATCCGCATCGTCTACCGGCGCGGCCCGCACCGCTTCGTCGGCGACGGGCGGCTGACCGGGCTCGAGACCATCGCGGTGACCTCGGTGTTCGACGCCGACGGGCGCTTCGCCCCTTCCTTCGCGCCGGACACCGAGGAGGTGCTCCCGGCCGACACGGTCATCCTCGCGGTCGGCCAGGCGGCCGACGTCGACTTCCTCGCCGGCATCGACCTCGAGCGCACTCCCGCCGGCGGCCTCCGGATCGACCCGGGCTCGCTGCGCTCGTCCGACCCGCGCATCTGGGCCGGCGGCGACGTGGCCCACGGCCCGCGGAACCTGATCGACGCGATCGCCGACGGCCGGCGCGCCGCCGCATCGATCCACGGGGTCCTCACCGGCACGTCGGAGGCGTCGCCGCCGCCCCCGAACCGCTCGGTCCGGGTCGAGCTCCGCAGTGGGTTCCGGCGGCTCGACAGCGACTACGACGCGATCCCCCGCCAGGCGATCCCGTCGACGCCGACGGACCGTCGCGTCGGCTTCGGCGAGGTCGAGCTCGGCTACGACGAGCGTCAGGCGCGCCTCGAGGGTCTGCGGTGCCTGCGGTGCTTCGACAACGTCATGTTGTCCCCGGAGCTCTGCATCCTCTGCGGGCTGTGCGTCGACGTGTGCCCGCCGAACTGCATCACGATCGCCCGCGCCGATCACGTCGGGCTCGGCGACGTCGAGCAGTCGGTGCTCCTGCTCGACGAAGACCTCTGCATCCGCTGCGGCCTGTGCGTCAACCGCTGCCCGCCGGGCGCACTGTCGATGGTTCACGCGAGGGAGCTGGCCCGTGGCTGACACCGACATCGAACGAGACGGGCTGGAACCCGGCCGCACATCCGTGGATCACGGGATCACGGCCCGCCTGAAGCGCAGCGCTGCGTACCGCTCGGTGTTCCGCCACGCGCAGCTCGACACGCCGCGCGGTCGCGCGCTGCAGTCGTTCAGCAACTTCTTCCTCCACCTGTACCCGGTGAAGATCCCGAAGCGCGTGCTGCGCAACCGGTACTCGTACCGCCTGGGGTTCATCGCCGCGGTGCTCTTCGGAATCCTGCTCGCCACCGGCGTGTACCTCATGTTCGTGTACACGCCCTCGGTGAACTCGGCCTACGGCGACATGCAGAAGCTGAAGACCGGTGTGGGCTTCGGCCAGCTGATCCGCAACATCCATCGTTGGGCCGCGCACCTGATGGTCCTCGTCGTGCTGCTGCACCTCCTGCGTGTCTTCTACGCCGGTGCGTACAAGCGTCCGCGTGAGTTCAACTGGGTCATCGGCGTGACGCTGCTGCTGATCACCCTCGGGTTCTCGTTCACCGGCTACCTGCTCCCCTGGGACCAGCTCTCCTACTGGGCGGTCACCGTCGGCACCGGGCTGGTGCACTACATCCCGCTCGTCGGCGGGAAGACCCAGGACCTGCTCATCGGTGGTCCGCAGGTGGGTCAGAACACCCTGACCCGCTTCTACGCGTTGCACGTCGCGGTGCTGCCGTCGCTCCTCGTGCTGATGCTCGCCGTCCACATCTGGCGCGTGCGCAAGGACGGCTTCGCGGTGCAGCGGACGAGCGTCGGCGCGTTCGCGGAGGAGGCGACCGATCGCCCGGCCGCCGCGGCCGCGGCGACACCGATGGCCGATGCCCAGCCCGAGCTGTACGGCGGGCGCGTCCGCCTGCTCGGCGTCGTCGACCGCGAGTCGATCACGGAGGAGGAGCGACCCGTCGACGACACGGTCTTCACCTGGCCGCACCTCCTCGTCCGCCACGTGGTGGTCGCGCTCGGGACCGCAGCGGTCGTGCTCGGACTCGCCGTCACGTTCAGCGCGCCACTCCGAGGTCTCGCGAATCCGAACGTGACGCCGGAGCCGGCGAAGGCGCCCTGGTACTTCGCCGGTCTCCAGGAGCTGCTCTCGCACTTCGACCCGCTGGTCGCCGGCATCCTCGTCCCGGCAGGGGCCGTGCTCGTCCTGCTGCTCCTGCCGTACATCGACCGCAACCCGGACACCCGCGCGAGTCACCGGAAGGTCGCGGTCCTCCTCTTCAGCACGTTGCTCGCGATCGCGGTGGTGCTCACCGTGATCGGCGTCTTCTTCCGCGGACCGGGCTGGCAGTTCATCGCCCCGTGGACCCATTCGTACGTCGAGTTCTAGGAGTTCCCATGGAAGAGACGCCGCGACGGAAGTTCCTCCGGGACGGGTGGAAGCTGGGCGGTGCGCTGCTCGTCGGCGCCGCGGCCTACACGGGCTACGAGGCGCTCCGTCCGCTGACGGCCGGATCCACCGGTGCCCGGATCGACGTCGGTTCGGTCTCGAGCTTCGCGCCGGGAACCAGCACCTACGTCCCCGCCGGACGGATGTACGTCGTCAACGCGGACAACTACCTGTTCGCGCTCTCGCAGAAGTGTCCGCACCTCGGGTGTCACGTCCCGTTCTGCGACAGCAGCGGCCGCTTCGAGTGCCCGTGCCACGGGTCGATCTACGACCTCGCCGGCGAGTACATCACCGGGCCCGCGCCGCGTGGCATGGACCGCTACCACGTGGCCATCGCCGGCGACACCGTCGTCGTCGACACCGCCGTCCAGATCACGGGACCGCCCCGAGGTGCGAAGCGCTTCCTGACCCCGCCCAAGGGTCCCGGCTGCATCGGGAAGGCCTGACGTGCCGCGCGAACGACCCGAACCGCCGCCCTTCGAGCCGGCATGGCTCGAACGCAGCCTCAACCGCTACCTCGCGGCAGGGCTCGTCTTCATGGCGCTGCTCCTCATCGGCTTCGTGACGTACCGCGTGCGCGAGCCGAGCCTCCGGCGCGCGGCCGCCCACTCGCAGACGATCAGCTACACCGCGATCGGCCGTCAGACGTTCGCCGCGAGCTGCGCGCAGTGTCACGGGAAGAACGCGTCCGGCGGGAGCGCGCCCACGCTGAACTCGAAGGAGTTCCTGAAGAGCACGTCCGACGCGCAGATCGCCGCGCTCGTCGCCGGCGGGGTGCCGGGGACGGAGATGCCGGCGTGGAGCATCGACTACGGCGGGACGCTGACCGCCGAGCAGGTGCAGCAGATCGTGACGTACCTCCGGTCGCTCGAGCCCCGTGCGCCGAGCGTGCCGACGTGGCGGCAGGGCGCAGCGACGAAGCCGTAGCGACGTCCCGGCGAATCTGACGATGCGTCAGATCCGCCGGTAGGGTCCGCCGCCGTGACCCTGACGCCTGACGAGATCCGCAGCTTCGGCGCCATCGACCTGATGCTCAGCGTCCCGACCGGGGACCCGCGCCGCTGGTACGACTTCCTGCGCAAGCAGCTGCTCGACCGTGAGAGCCGGGAGGACTTCGAGTTCCCGGCGCAGTACATGTTCAAGAACGTGCCCCACCTCGAGGAGCACATGGACGACCCGGTCGGCTACGTCCTCTCCGAGATGGACCGCCACGGGATCGCCAAGGCGATGCTCGGGACCAGCCACCACAACGAGGGCACCCAGCGGATCATCAAGGACCACCCGGACCGCTTCTTCGGCAGCTTCGAGGTCGACCCGAACCGGGGCATGGAGGGCGTCCGCGAGCTCGAGGCCGCGGTGAAGGAGCTCGGCGCGAAGGCGGCGACGGCGTTCCCCGCGGGCATGTCGCCGCAGGTGCCGATCAACGACAAGAAGTTCTATCCCGCTCTACGCGAAGTGCGTGGAGCTCGACATCCCGATCTGCGTGTGCGCCGGCGTGCCCGGGCCGCGGGTGCCGTTCGAGTGCCAGAACGTCGCGCACATCGACGAGGTGTGCTGGTTCTTCCCCGAGCTGAAGTTCGTGACCCGGCACGGGTGCGAGCCGTGGGCCGACCTCGCGGTGAAGCTCATGCTCAAGTGGCCGAACCTCTACTACTCCACCAGCGCGTTCGCGCCGAAGTACTACCCGAAGGACGTCATCCACTACGCGAACACGCGTGGCGCCGACAAGGTGATGTACGCCGGCTACTTCCCGATGGGACTCACGCTCGAGCGCATCTGGACGGAGATGCCGGACGTGCCGTTCCGCGACCACGTCTGGCCGAAGTTCCTGCGCGACAACGCGCGGCGGGTGTTCCAGCTCGATGACTGACCCGCAGCAGCCCGACAACCGCACCGGAGTCTCGGTGCGGTGTGGTGCGCGCAGGCAACGGGCCCTCCCGGCGGGTCAGCGACATGACTGACGCGTACTTCGACGCCTGGCGCGGCGGCGTCGTCGACACCATGATCGGCGTGCCGGCCTCGCCCGAGCAGCGCAAGCACGAGCACTACGCGCAGATGAACGCCGGGATCCTCGACAAGGAAGCACGCGAGCAGTTCACCTTCCCCGCGCAGTACATGTTCAAGGACGTCCCCGACTACGGCGAGGTCGACGATCCGGTGGCGGTCCTGCTGGCGGAGATGGACCGGTTCGGCATCACCGTCGGCATGCTCAACGTCTCCACCAACCCGGTCGCGCGCGAGGCGGTCGCGCAGCATCCGGACCGGTTCGTCGCCAGCTTCAACGTGGACCCGAACGAGGGCATGGAGGCGGTGCGCAAGCTCGACGCCGGCGGTACGCGAGCTCGACGTCCGCTCGGCGCAGTGCTTCCCCGCCGGTCTGCTCCCCCAGGTGCCGATCAACGACAAGAAGATGTACCCGCTCTACGCGAAGTGCGTGGAGCTCGACATCCCGATCTTCGTCAACGCCGGCGTCCCCGGGCCGCGGGTGCCGATGGCGTGCCAGGACGTGGCGCACATCGACGAGGTGTGCTGGTTCTTCCCCGAGCTCAAGTTCGTGATGCGCCACGGCGCCGAGCCGTGGACCGCGCTCGCGATGAAGCTGATGCTCAAGTGGCCGAACCTCTACTACTCCACCAGCGCGTTCGCACCGAAGCACTACCCCGACGACATCGTGTACTTCGCGAACACCCGCGGCGCCGACAAGGTGCTCTACGCGGGCTACTTCCCGATGGGCCTGAGCCTCGAGCGAATCTTCAGCGAGCTGCCCGACGTCGGCTTCCGCGACCACGTCTGGCCGAAGTTCCTGCGCGAGAACGCCGATACGCCTGCTCAAGATCGAGGACCGCACCCAGTGAGTCGACAACCCCGCCTACGAGGCCGCGCACGCCGGCGGCGTCATCGACACCGCCACCGGCATCCCCAAGTCGCGCGAGGAGATGCACAAGTTCTACGAGTTCATCCGCAAGCAGACGCGTGACGCGGAGTCGAAATCCGGGGAGGGAAGCCTCGAGTTCCCGGCCGGCTACATGTTCAAGGACCCGGTGCACATCGAGGCCGACGAGCTCGGCGACCCGGTCGACTTCCTCCTCGCGGAGATGGACCGGCACGGCATCACCAAGGTGATCACCAACGTCGACGACGGCGGCAACGGCGCCCGCGCCGTGCGGGAGCACCCCGATCGGTTCGCCGCCGGCATCGGGGTCGACCCGAACCAGGGCATGGACGCGGTGCGGCGGATCCAGCGCATCGCGGACGAGTTCGACCTGAAGTCGGTGAGCGCGTTCCCCGCGGGGCTGTACCCGCAGGTGGCGCTGAACGACAAGAAGTTCTTCCCCATCTACGCCAAGTGCGTGGAGCTCGACGTCACGTTCGCGACCACGATCGGCGTGCCCGGGCCCGCGCATCCCGTTCCAGCCCCAGCTCGTGTCGCACCTCGACGAGATCTGCTGGTTCTTCCCGGAGCTGCGCGTGGTGATGCGTCACGGCGCCGAGCCGTGGGCCGACCTCGCGGTGAAGCTCATGCTCAAGTGGCCGAACCTCTACTACTCGACCACCGCGTTCGCGCCGAAGTACTACCCGAAGGAGGTCGATCGACTACGCGAACACCCGCGGCGCCGACAAGGTGATGTGGTCGGGCTACTTCCCCGCCGGCCTCACGTACGACCGCATCTTCGCCGAGCTGCCCGACGTCGCCTTCCGCGACCACGTCTGGCCGAAGTTCCTCCGCGAGAACGCGATCAAGGCCTACAAGCTCGACGCATAGGACCATCCATGGGACGAGGACCGCTCCGCGGGATCAAGGTCATCGAGCTGCCGAACATCGGGCCGACGCAGTTCGCGGGCATGGCGCTCGGCGACCTCGGCGCCGAGGTGCTCCGGCTCGACCGCGCGACCTCGGTCGCGTCCGGCGCGGGCACGATGCCGGCGTCGCCGTACGCGAGCCTCGACCGCAACCGGCGCAGCGTCGGCATCGACCTCAAGCACCCCGACGGCGTCGGCGAACGTCCTGCGGCTCTGCGAGCGCGCCGACGTCCTCATCGAGGGCTTCCGACCCGGCGTCGCCGAGCGGCTCGGCGTCGGGCCGGACGAGTGTCGCGCCCGCAACCCGCGGCTCGTCTACGGCCGGATGACCGGCTGGGGCCAGGACGGCCCGCTCGCCAACGACGTCGGGCACGACATCAACTACATCGCGCTCGCCGGCGTGCTCGCGCACATCGGGTCGGCCGGCGGACCGCCCGTCCCGCCGATCAACCTCGTCGGCGACTTCGGCGGCGGCGGCCTGCTGCTCGCGTTCGGCATCCTCGCCGCGCTCGTCGAGCGGGGCACGAGCGGCGACGGCCAGGTGGTCGACGCGGCGATGGTCGACGGCTCGGCGATGCTGATGAGCGTCTTCGTCGGCCTCAGCGCGATGGGCTTCTGGTCCGACGAGCGGGGCACCAACCTCCTCGACGGTGGCGCGCACTTCTACGGCGTGTACGAGACGCAGCGACGGCGAGTACGTCTCGATCGCGAGCTACGAGCCGCAGTTCTACGCCGAGCTCGCCCGCGCTGCTCGCGCCCGCTCGGCATCGAGCTCGACCCTGCGACCCAGATGGACCAGTCGGCAGTGGCCCGGGCTCAAGGAGCGGATGGCCGACGCTCTTCCGCACTCGGACGCGCGACCGAGTGGGTCGAGTTCTTCGCCGGCCACGACGTCTGCTTCGCGCCCGTGCTCACGATGAACGAGGCGCGGGCGCACCCGCACAACGTCGCGCGCGAAGCACGTTCACCGAGGTCGACGGCGCGCCCCAGCCCGCACCGGCGCCTCGGTTCTCGCGCACTCCCGGCGCGGTCGAACGCGCGCCCGTCGTCCCGGGCGCCGACACCGACACGGCCCTCGCCGATTGGGGCTTCTCGCAGCCCGAGGTCGCGGCGCTGAAGGCGTCGGGCGTCCTCGCGTGACGCCGACCACGGTTCAGCCGAGCGACCAGAGCGCGACCGGCTCGTCGAACCCCTTCAGTTGCCGGCGACCCGCCGGCTCGAAGCGCAGCTCGGGATCCGACCCGGCGGCGGTCACCAGGTCCTCGGTCACCAGGATCTCGTTCGGCACCGAGATGTCGGCGATGCGCGAGCCGAGGTTCACGACCGAGCCGTAGTAATCGCCACCCCGCCCCATCACCGCGCCGTACGCGAGACCGGCGTGGGGCGCGACGCCGTCGCGGTCGTCGAAGGCGTGCACGAGCTCCAACGCGATGTGCGCGGCGGCGGCCGGGTCGACCGCGGCGAACATCACCTCGTCACCGATGTGCTTCACGACGCGGCCGCCCCTCGCCGACACGATCTCGTGTGCGGTCATCTCGAACTGCTCGATCATGTCGGCGAGGGCGACCGGCGACAGCTCCTGGGTCAACGGCGTGAAGCCGACGAGGTCGACGAACCCGATCGCGAGCCGGAACGCGCCCGGCCCGGCGTCGTAGGCGGTCGACGCGCGCTGCCGGCGGATCGCGAGCTCGACGTGACCCCGGAAGAACCCGTCCAGGACGTGCGGGATCTCGACCAACGCGGAGGTGGCGCTCTCGGCCGCCTTCGCGCGACTCACCGGATCGGAGCCCTCTCGCAGCATCGGATCCTCGACCGCGACGAGGAACAGCGAGATCGCGGCGTCGGCCACACCGGCCATCGCGGCGCCCATGACGCGTGTGAAGCGCAGTGTCGGCTCGTCGCCGAAGAGCTCGGCGCCGAGGGCGAACAGCCGGAAGGTCTGCTCGTCGGCATCACGGAAGTCGTCGTCGGCCACCCGCACACCGGCGGCGACGACCACGCGACGCAGGAGATCGACGCTGATGCCCGCCGCGGACGCGATCTGCTCGACGGTTCGTCGCTCGCCGGGCCGGACCGTCAGGTCGGACGCGGCCGAGTGCAGCGAACCGACCGCATCCGCTCGCCGCATCTGCTCGATCGACACACCCTGCGCCGCGAGGTGCTCGATCAGCGCCAGCCGCTCGGGCGCGTCCGTTGCCGCCGGGTCGTAGAGGCCGGCGGCCTCGAAGTCGGCGGTGTCCACGGCGGCCGACCCTACGTGGCGTCAGCTTCGCCGTCGCGGCGCCCTTCGCGTACTCCTTGGCCCACGGGTAGTCGGGCTTCCCGCTCGGCGCGCGACGGATCTCAGCGACGAGGAACACCTGCTTCGGCGCCTTGTAGGCCGCGAGCTGCGTCCGGCAGTGCGCGTCGAGGTCCGCGACCGACGGCGCCTTGCCCTCGCGGGCCTGCACGACCGCGGTGACGCGCTCGCCCCACCGCTCGTCGGGCACACCGACCACCAGCACGTCGAAGACGTCGGGGTGGGCCTTGAGCACGCCCTCGACCTCCTCGGGAAAGACCTTCTCGCCGCCGGTGTTGATCATGATCGAGCCGCGACCGAGCAGTGTCACCTGACCGTCGGCCTCGACCGTGGCGAAGTCGCCGGGGATCGAGTACCGCTTGCCTTCGTGCTCGAAGAAGACCTGCGCGCTGCGGTCGGGATCGTTGTAGTAGCCGAGGGGAATGTTGCCCGTGCGGGCCAGTCGTCCGATCTCACCCGAGCCGGGCGTGAGCAGGTTGTAGTCCTCGTCGACGACGATCGAGTCGAGCGATGGCTGCACCGTGGCCGGTCCACCGCGCGGCTGCTCACCCTTGACCGCGATCTTGATGCCGTTCATCCCGGTCTCGGTCGCGCCGACGGAGTCGACGACGACGATGTTCGGGAGCCGCTCCATCAGCTGGTCCTTGATCGATTGGCTGAAGATCGCAGCGCTGGAGCCGATCGAGAACAGCGACGACAGGTCGACGTCGTCGTGCATCTCCTCGAGCTTGTCGGCGAGCGGACGGGCCATCGCGTCACCGGTGATGCCGAGCACGTTGACCTTCTCGGCCTCGATGACGCGCCACGTCTGCTCGGCGTCGAACTTCGGCGTGAGCACCACGGTGTCCCCGTGGATCACGCTGCGGATCACCGTCACCTCGCCGGCGCCGTGCATCATCGGGGCGAGCGTGAAGTTGATCCCGCCGCCGCCTCCCTCGGCCACCTTCTGGCTCAGCACCGACGGGTCCGCCAGCTTCTCGTTCGAGTAGGCGTCGATGCCGCCGCAGAGGGCGTAGAAGATGTCCTCCTGCCGCCACATCACGCCCTTGGGCATGCCCGTGGTGCCGCCGGTGTAGATGATGTGGAGGTCGTCACCGGAGCGAGGCCCGAAGTCGCGGGCCGGTGATGCTGCGGCGAGCGCCGCCTCGTAGTCGACGAACTCGAGGCCCTCGGTGGAGGCGCCGCTGTCGTCGGCGGCGATGACGACGTGCGCCAGCTTCGGAAGGTGATCGCGGATCGCGGCGACGCGCGGCGCGAACTCCTGCTGCGCGACCAGCGCGACGATGTCGGCGTTCGTGCACAGGTACTCGAGCTCGGCCTCGACGTACCGGTAGTTGATGTTGATGGGCACCGCTCGGATCTTGTAGGTGGCGAGCAGGGTCTCCACCCACGCGACGCCGTTGTACGCGTAGATCCCGACGTGGTCGCCGGGGCCGACGCCGGCATCGGCGAGGTGGTGGGCCATGCGGTTGACCCGGTCCTCGAGCTCTCGGTACGTGCGGCGCGGACCACCGACGATGACACAGGCCGTCCGGTCGGGTACGAGGTCGACGACCGCCTCGAACATGTCCGCGAAGTTCGTCTCCACCAGCAGTCCCCCTAAGGATCCGTGATCAGCATGCGAGCGGCGCGCTCGAGGTCATCGCCGACGACGTCCGGCCCGTCGACACCACCGACCCATCCGATGAGCGACGACAGCCAGACCTGACTCAGCACCCGCGCCACCGCCCGGTCCCGCTCCGACGCCGCACCCTGGTGCATCGCACTCGTGATGATCGCCGTCATCGCCTCGCTCACCCGAGCGACCGCGTCGGACTCCTCGGGCCGGGCCGAGCCCAGTGCCCGCACCATCGCGGCCGTTGCCTCCGGCCGACGGGTCTGGGTCCGCGTGGCCCGGCGGAGCACGTCGACCACGCGGTCGGCCGCGGTCGCGCCCTTCGGCGGACGCTCCGCGATCCGGGTGCGCAGCGCGTCCACCTGCTCGAGGTTCGCCTCGAGCAACAGCCGTTCCTTGCTCTCGAAGTACCGGTACACCGTGCCGAGCGCGACACCGGCCTCCGCGGCCACGTCTCGCATCTGCACGGCGTCGAAGCCCCCGCCGGCGGCGAGCTCGAGCGTCGCGTCGATCACCCGACGGCGCCGGGCGGCCTGGCTGCGCGCCAGCGCTCCGTCGGCGCTCTCGGCAGCGGTCACCCGCGTATGAGAACACGTTCTCATTCCGGGCCGCAAGCACGAGCGTGATCGCTAGCGCCACCCGAGCACCGGCGTGCGCTCGCGGAGGTAAGAACTTGGCAAGGACGCCGCTCCACCTCATGTCGTTCACAGGTCGTCCTGGCACGATCGACCCATGAACGGACCGGCCCACCGCAGGCAGGCGTGCCAGACCCCCCTCCCCACCCAGGTTGCGCGTCCTGCCCGGTCGGCCGGTCCGTCCTTCTTCACCCGAGGGGACCGATGACGAGCGACCTCCCCGAGCCGACCCCCACCCCGTCGCCGCGCGGCCGACGCATGAACCGCAGCCGCGCGATCGCCGCCGGCGCGTCGGTCGGCGCGCTCGTCGCGCTGACCGCGGGTGTCGCGGTCGCCAACCCCGGCGCGCACTCCTCGCCCCCGACGGCCACCGGCACCGGTGCAGGACCGAGCTCGAACTCCAACCCGAGCCCCGATGCGAACCAGGCACCGAGCGACGACGGTCGCGGCGACGACTCCGGCTGGCTTTCGCCCGACGACAACGGCAATGTCGACCCGAACTCCGGGTGGGCCACGCCCCAGGCGCCGTCGGGTTCGGGTTCCTTCGACCCGGGCTTCGGCGGCGGCGGCAGCACGCGCAGTGGCGGCAGCTGAGCACGTCGTCGAAGTCATGGGCACGCGTGCCCATGTCATCGTCGTCGCGCCGGAGCTCGAGGTCGCCGAGATCCTCGGACGCGCGGCGGTCGCGCGGTTGCACACCCTCGAGGCGAAGTGGTCGCGGTTCCGCAGCGACAGCGAAATCAGCGCGTTGAACCGCGCCGGCGGCGCTCCGGTGGCCGTCTCCGCCGAGACGCTGCAACTCGTCGAGCGCTCGATCGAGGCCTGGCACCGGACCGACGGTGCGTTCGATCCCACGGTCCTCCCTGCGCTGCTCGCCGCCGGGTACGACCGCGACTTCCGCATGCTCTCGGTGGCCCACGAAGCGCTCGATGCGCAGGCTCCGGCCTCGCCGGCACCCGGATGCGCGGGCATCGTGGTCGGCGGTGCGCGGGTCACCCTGCCCGCGGGCGTGCAGCTGGACGGCGGCGGCATCGGCAAGGGCCTCGCGGCGGACACGGTCGTCGACCTCGTGATGAGCGCCGGCGCGACCGGCGCGTGCGTCAACGTGGGCGGCGACCTCCGCGTCGCCGGATCCGCGCCCGGCGCGGATCCGTGGGCCGTGACGATCGAACATCCGCTCGGCGGCCGCGACCTCGGCACGATCCGGCTCCGCGACGAGGCGCTCGTCTCGAGCTGGCGGACCCGCCGCGCCTGGGGCGCGGACGGCGACCGTCGTCACCACCTCATCGATCCGACCACGGGCCGGCCGGCGTGGTCCGGGCTCGCGGGCGTCACCGTGCTCGCACCGGAGGCCTGGTGGGCCGAAGCACTCGCGACCACGCTCTTCCTGGCCGGCCCCGACCACGCGGCTGCGATCGTCGACCATCACGGCGTCAGCGCGCTCATCGTCCGCGACGACGGCGCGGTCCGTGCGTTCGGTCGCATGTGCTCGCCCGTGACCACGGCACGCTGATGGGCGGGCAGCTCACCTGGTACGTGGCCCGAGCCGCCGGCATCGTGACCTGGGGACTGTTGATCGCCTCGATGATCTGGGGGCTGCTCTACGCGACGCGTGTGCTCCGCCGGCGGGTGTCGGCCTGGTGGTTGCTCGGCGTGCACCGCTTCCTCGGCGCACTCGCCGTCGTCTTCGCCGGCGTGCACGTCGTCGCGCTGCTCGCCGACCAGTACGTGAGCTTCCGGGTGCGCGACGTGCTCGTGCCGTTCATCGGACCCTGGCATCCGATCGCGGTCGGATGGGGCGTGATCGCCATGTACCTCCTGGTCGCGATCGAGGTCACCTCACTCGTGCGGTCCTCCCTCCCCCACAAGGTGTGGCGGACGATCCACCTCGCGGCGTACCCGGTCTTCGCCCTCGCCACCGTGCACGCGCTGAGCGCGGGCACCGACACCGCTCCCGTCGTCGGTGACGGTCTCGCCGTTGCCCTGGGCGCGATCGCCGTCGCGCTCGCGATCGTGGGTCTGGACCGACGCGCGGTCACCGATCCCCAACGTCCGGTCCCGGCACCGCGCCGTCCGGCCGCCTGAGCGCGAGGCCGTCGGCGCGCGAATGGCGCCTCAGTCGCTGTGTGGGATCCGGGCGTAGCGCGCCCGAGCGTCCTCGACCGCCCGCGCCGCGGCCGCGGCACCCTCCCAACCGCGCGTCTCGACCGACTTCTCGGGCTCGACGTCCTTGTACACGGCGAAGAAGTGCTCGATCTCGGCGAGCAGGAACTCGGGCAGGTCCGGGAGGTCGGTGAAGCCGCGCGAGCGGGGGTCGTGCGCGGGCACGCACAGCACCTTGGCGTCCGGCCCCGCCTCGTCGGCCATCCAGAACACCCCGACGGGCCGCACCTTGATGTGACAGCCCGGGAAGGTCGGCTCGTCGAGGAGCACCAGCACGTCGAGCGGATCACCGTCCTCGGCGAGCGTCTCGGGGACGAAGCCGTAGTCGGCCGGGTACTGCGTGGCCGTGAACAGCATCCGGTCGAGCCAGATGGCGCCCGTCTCGTGGTCCATCTCGTACTTGTTGCGCGAGCCCCGTGGGATCTCGACGACGATGTCGACCTCCATGAGGGGAGTCTGCCCCATGACGCCGAGGGGTGGCTCGAGGATCGGCGAGACTCGACGGGTGACCGATCTCCTGGACCTCGCCGACCGCCTCTTCACCGGCGCCGAGCCGGTGACCCGCCAGAAGCTGTTCGCGTGGAACGGCGAGTTGGTCGAGGTGGCGCCCGACACCGCGTTCGTGGCCGCCTTCTCCAACGTCGCCGCGCTCGCCACCGCCGACGGACTCGTGCTGGCCGACACGAGCAGCTGGTTCGCCGCGCCCGCGGTCCACGCCTCGCTCCGCGCCTGGCGCGACGTCCGCCTCGACACCGCCGTGTTCACCCACGGCCACACCGACCATTGCTTCGGCGTCGAGCTCTACGAGGCGCGCGCCCGCGACGCCGGGTGGCGGGCGCCGCGCGTCGTCGCGCACGAGGCGATCACCGCCCGCTTCGATCGCTATCGGGAGACGGCGGGGTACAACGGCATCATCAACCAGCGGCAGTTCCAGCTCGCGGCGCCGACGTTCCCCACCGAGTTCCGCTATCCGGACGAGACCTTCCGCACGCGTGTCGACCTCACGGTCGGCGGCGAGACGATCGAGTGCCACCACGCGCGAGGCGAGACGGACGACCACGTGTGGCTCTGGGCACCCGAGCGACGGGTGCTCTGCTCGGGCGACCTGTTCATCTGGGCGTCGCCCAACTGCGGCAACCCCCAGAAGGTGCAGCGCTACGCGATCGAGTGGGCCCACGCGCTCCGCACGATGGCGACCCTCGACGCCGACGTCCTGCTCCCCGGTCACGGCCTGCCGATCGTCGGCTCCGACCGGATCCGGACCGCGCTCACCGACAGCGCCCGGCTCCTCGAGCACCTCCACCACGAGACCATCCGGATGATGAACGACGGCGCGACGCTCGACGCGATCCTCCAGGCCGTGAAGGCCCCCGCCGACCTCCTCGACCGTCCGTACCTCGGCCCGATCTACGACGAGCCCGAGTTCGTCATCCGCAATGTGTGGCGCCTGTTCGGCGGCTGGTACGACGGCGACCCCAGCCACCTGAAGCCGGCGCCGAGCGCGACGTTCGCGGCCGAGGTCGCCGCGCTCGCCGGTGGCGCACCTGCGCTCGCCTCACGCGCGGCGGCGCTCGCGGCCGAAGGCGATCTCCGCCTCGCCGCGCAGCTCGTGGAGCTCGCCGTGCAAGCCGCCCCCGACGACACGTCCGTCCACGGCATCCGGGCCGCGGTCTACCGCGAGCGGGTCAGGGCCGAGGCGTCGGTGATGGCACAAGGCGTGTTCGCGTGGGCGGCCACGGAGTCGGAGCGCCGTCTCGGACATCGTGAGGCGGCAGAAGGTGAACCGGACGACAAGTAGTCTCGGTTGATGGCCGACCCCGTCCCGACGACGTCGGGGGCCGATTCGGGCTCGGCGCCACCACCGTCGGCGTCGCTGGTCTCGGGCCTCGTCCGCACCGCACGCCCGAAGCAGTGGATCAAGAACGTCCTCGTCGTCGCGGCTCCCGCTGCCGCTGGGGTGCTCGACCACGGATCGGTGATCCTCGACACGTTGGTCGCGTTCGTCGCCTTCTCGCTCGCCGCGAGCGGGACCTACTTCCTCAACGACGCCTTCGACGTCGAGGCCGACCGCCGCCACGCCAAGAAGCGGTTCCGGCCGATCGCCGCCGGCGTCGTGCCCGTGCGGACCGCACGAGTGGTGGGGATCCTGCTGCTCGCGGCGGGCGTGGGCATCTCGTTCCTCGCCAACTGGCGCCTCGCGCTGGTGGTCGCCGTCTACATCGCCTTCACCACCGCGTACTCCGCATGGTTGAAGCACGTCGCCGTCGTCGATCTCGGCATGGTCGCGGCCGGATTCGTCCTCCGGCTCATCGCGGGCGCAGTCGCCGTCGACGTCCCGATCTCGGTGTGGTTCATCGTCGTCGGGAGCTTCGGCTCACTGTTCATGATCGCGGGCAAGCGCCACGCCGAGCACCTGGAGCTGGGCGTCGACCGCGCCGGACACCGCGCCACCCTCGACGAGTACTCGCTCGAGTTCCTGGGCTACGTCCGCTCGGTGGCGTCCGGCGTGGCGATGGTCGCGTACTGCCTCTGGGCGTTCGACGCCCAGATCCACCGCACCGGCATCGTCTGGTTCGAGGTGTCGATCGTCCCGTTCGTGCTCGCGTTCATGCGGTACGCCCTCCTCGTCGAGCGCGGTCAGGGCGGCGCGCCCGAGGACGTCGTCCTGATGGACCGCCCGCTGCAGGCACTCGGAGCGCTGTGGGTGGTGCTCGTGGCGATCGGCCTCTATGTCGCCTGACGCGCGCTCGCTGCCCGGGGACGAGATGCTGCTCGACGGATGGGGCGGCACCGCGCCGACGCGCGCGCACGTGGCCACGCCGCTCAACGAGGAGGACGCGCGTGCGCTGTTCGGCGCCGCGCCCGCTCGGGGCGTCGTCGCCCGCGGTCTCGGCCGCGCCTACGGCGACGCCGCCCAGAACGCCGGCGGCCTCGTCCTCGACGCCACCGCGCTCTCGGGGATCGTCGCCGCGGACCTCGAGCGCGGCGTCGTCACCGCGCGCGCCGGGACGAGCCTGCAGGATCTCATGCGGTGGCTGGTGCCCCGGGGCTGGTTCCTGATCACGCCCGGGACTCGCCTCGTCACCGTCGGCGGCGCGATCGCGAGCGACGTCCACGGCAAGGGGCATCACCGCGACGGGACGTTCGGCAACAAGGTGCTGTCGATCACCCTGCTCACCGGCGGCGGCGAGACGCTGACGGTGACCCCCGACGGCACGCCGGACGTCTTCTGGGCGACGGTCGGCGGCATGGGGCTCACCGGCATGATCGTCGACGCGACGTTCCAGCTCATCCCGGTGGAGACCCGCTTCATCCGCGTCGAGGAGAGTCGCTGCCCCGACCTCGACGCGATGCTCGAGACCATGGAGGAGAGCGACGAGGCGTACCACTACTCGGTCGCCTGGATCGACTGCAGCGCGCGCGGCCGCCGCCTCGGGCGCGGGATCCTCGGCCAAGGCGACCACGCCCGGCTCGAGGACCTGCCGAAGTCGAAACGCGATCGTGCGCACGCCTTCACGCCGCGGTTCTTCGCGCAGGCGCCGCCCGTGATGCCGAACGGCCTCGTGAACTCATGGACCGTGCGCGCGTTCAACGAGCTCTGGTACCGCAAGACCCGGGTCAGTCACCGCGGGTCGATCCAGGACCTCGGCATCTTCTTCCACCCCCTCGACATGGTCGACGAGTGGAAGACCGTGTACGGCCGCCGCGGGTTCGTGCAGTACCAGATGGTGGTCCCGTTCGGCCGGGAGATGGCGCTGCGCCACGTGGTCGAGATGCTCAGCAACGAGAGCCTCCCGTCGTTCCTCGCGGTGTTGAAGCGCTTCGGCGCGTCGAACCCGGGGATGCTGTCGTTCCCGATGCCGGGGTGGACCCTGGCCGTCGACATCCCGGTCGGTCGTCCCGACCTCCCGGTGATCTTCGATCGGATGGACGACGTCGTGCTCGAGGCCGGCGGCCGGGTGTACCTCGCCAAGGACGCCCGGACACGCCCCGAGAACCTGCCCCTCATGTATCCGCGGATCCCCGAGTGGCAGGCGGTCCGGCACCGACTCGATCCCGAGGGCGTGGTGACGTCGGACCTCGCTCGTCGCCTCGGACTCTGAAAGGCTCATCCCATGAACGACGCGCTCGGCTCGGTCCAGTCGGCCCTCATTCTCGGCGGCGGCTCGGACATCGCGCTCGCCACCGCCCGCGCCCTGGTCCGGAGCCGCTGCCGGACCGTCGTCCTCGCGGGGCGGGACCCCGAGTCGTTCGCACCCGCGGCCAAGGAGCTCCTCGCCCTCGGCGCGACGACGGTCGAGTGCATCGAGTTCGACGCGCTCGCCCTCGACACCCACGGCGCGTTCGTGGACACCGTGTTCGGCCGCTTCGGCGACATCGACCTCGCCCTGGTCGCGTTCGGGGTCCTCGGCGACCAGGACCTCGCCGAGCGTGACGCGCACGAGGCCGTCCGCATCGTCGAGACCAACTACACCGGCTCGGTCTCGGTGCTCGTGCCGCTCGCGCGGGCGATGCGACGACAGGGCCACGGACGGATCGTCGTGCTCTCGTCGGTCGCGGGCGAGCGGGCCCGGAGATCCAACTTCGTCTACGGGTCGAGCAAGGCGGGGCTGGACGCCTTCTGCCAGGGCCTCGGCGACAGCCTCCAGGGCAGCGGGGTGCGGGTCCTCGTCGTCCGCCCCGGCTTCGTGCGGTCGAAGATGACCCACGGGATGGAGGCCGCACCGCTCGCCACCGATCCGGACGCCGTCGCGACGGCGATCGTGACCGGCCTCGGTCGGGGCGCCGACACCGTCTGGGTGCCGGCGCAGCTGCGGATCGTGATGTCGGTGCTGCGCCACGTGCCGCGGGTCGTCTTCCGGCGGCTGCCCCTGTGAGCGAGACCGACGGGCACCCGAACCGCCGTCGCGGTGGCCGAGTGGGGCCCGAGCGGCCCGGCCCGAAGGGCCGAGAGCGGACGTCGTGACCTCGGCGTCACCCGGGGACGGACATGAGCGAGGCGACGCACCGGCCGAGCTGAAGGTCGCCGCCTTCGACTTCGACGGCACCATCGCCCGTCGCGACACGTTGATGCCGTTCCTCGCGTCCGTCGCGGGTCGAGGTGCGTTCGCCCGCGCCGCGCTCGGGCGCTCACCCCAGCTGATGCGGGTGGCGGCCGGACGCGCCGACCGCGACGTCGAGAAGGAGGCCCTCATCGGCCGGCTCCTCGCCGGTCGGGTCGCGGCCGAGGTCGCGGCCGCCGGCACGGCGTACGCATCCCGCCTGTGGGCCGCGCAGCGCTTCCGGCCCGAGATGCTCGAGCGCCTGGCCTGGCACCGCGCCGAGGGCCACCGGATCGTCGTCGTGTCGGCGTCGCTCGACAGCTACCTCGGACCGCTCGCCCCGAAGCTCGGTGTCGACCACGTCATCAGCTGCTCCCTCGCCGCCGAGGACGGCGTCCTCACGGGCAGGCTGGTGGGCGGCAACGTCCGCGGCGCCGAGAAGGTCCGCCGCCTCGAGGCCTGGCTCGCCGGCACGCCCGCCGAGCTGTGGGCCTATGGCGACAGTGCCGGGGACGACGAGCTGCTCGCGTTCGCCGACCATCCGACGCGCGTCGAGCGCTGAACCGAAGGAACCCATGGAACTCAACGACTCCGTCATCCTCGTCACGGGCGCGTCGTCCGGGATCGGTGCGGCGCTCGCACCCCAGCTGACCGCGCGTGGCGCGACCGTCGGGCTCGTGGCGCGCCGCGCCGATCGACTCGAGCAGGTGCTCACCGCGTGCCGGGGCCTCGCGCCCGGTTCACAGATGTGGTCGGCCGATCTCGGTGACGTCGACACCGCGACGCGCGTGGCACAGGAGGCCGTCGAGCAGTTCGGACACGTCGACGCGATCGTCAACAACGCCGCGATCGGCAAGCGCAAGCTCGCCCAGACACTCACCGCCGAGGATCTCGACACCACGATGCGCACCAATTTCACGTCGCCGATCCGCATGGCCATGACGCTCCTGCCACACATGCTCGAGCGCGGCTCGGGGCTCATCGTCAACGTGTCGAGCATGGGTGGCCGCCTCGGCATCGCGCACGAGGCCGCGTACTGCGCGTCGAAGTTCGCGATGGCGGGCTGGAGCGAGTCCGCGCGCATCGATCTCGACGGCACCGGCGTGCGGGTGAAGCTCGTGCTGCCCGGACCGATCGACACCGAGATCTGGGAGCAGCAGCCGGGCGAGCTTCCCGGGCTGTACGACGGACCGTTCGTCACCGCCGCCGACTGCGCGGCCGACATCGTCGCCGCGATGGAGGACCCGGACGGCTTCGAGTACTACACGCCCGAGACCGTGCCCGGAGGCTGGCAGCAGAAGGACCTCGTCGTCGGCAAGACCACCGACTGCGACCAGTTCCTCACCGGCATGGCCCAGATGGCCGCCGGCACCGCCTGAGCCACCGGACCGACGCGCAGATCGCGCCGTGTTCGGCGCCGGCTGCGCACCGAATTCGCCGGAGGGGTCGGGCAGGGGGTCAGGCGGGGGCGGGGACGAGCGCTTCGACGGTGACGGGGATGCCGTTCAGCACCGCGTTGCCGGAGAGCGGATCCATGAGGTCCGTGTCGGCGAGGACGTTGCTGTTCACGCCGGCGTAGCGGAGCGCCACGTCCATGTCGGCGCCCTCGGCGTCGTGGCCCCACCCGTGCGGGATGCTCACGACGCCCCGCATGATGCCGTCGGTCACCTCGGCCGGGATCTCGACCTCACCGACGCGCGACCGCACGCGCGTCGGCGCACCGTCGAGCACCCCGAACCGTGACGCGTCGTCCGGGTGGATCTGGAGCGTGCACCTCGGCTTGCCCTTCACCAGGATCTCGACGTTGTGCATCCACGAGTTGTTCGACCGGAGATCGCGTCGCCCGACGAGGACCATCTCGCCATTGGCGCGCCGCGCGAGGGACGGGACGAGACGCTGCTCGACGTCGGCGATGATCGCCTCCGGCGCGAGCTCGATCGTGCCCGACGCCGTCCGCAGCACCTCGGGCAGGCGTGGCTGCAGCGGGCCGAGGTCCACACCGTGCGGGTTGGCCTCGAGCACCGCGAGCGTCAGCCCGCCCTCGTGTCCGGGAGCACCGAACTGATCGCCGTACGGACCGGTGCGCAGCATCAGGTCCAACATCCGCTCCGGTCCCCGGCGCCCGTTCGGCGACAGCGCCTCGACCAGCTCACCGGCGTCGCGACCCTCGACGGGAGCGCCGCTGCGCGTCACCGCCTTCTGCACCACCGTGAGCAGCGCGAAGTCGTCGAGCGCGAGCGCGGCCTCGACGCTGGACCCCTGGCCGGCCACGATCGCCGCGAGACGGAGCATCGTCTCCCACTCGGGGACCTCGTCGCCCACGCACTCGACGGTCGGCGGCGTGTAGTTCGCGACGTTGCGGATGGCGAGCGAGTACAGCGCGAGGTCGTAGTGGCTCTTGGTCAGCGTCCGCGGCGACGGGAGGATCACGTCGGCGTGCTTGGTGGTCTCGTTGCGGTAGATGTCGACCGACACCATGAAGTCGAGCGACGCGAAGGCGCGGTCCAGCCGGCGCGCGTCGGGCGTGGAGACGACCGGGTTGCCCGCGATCGTGATCATCGCCCGGATCTGCCCGTCACCCGGTGTCTCGATCTCGTCCGCCAGCGTCGCGACCGGGTACTCGCCGAAGTACTCGGGCAGGTCCTTCACCCGACTCCGCCGGCGACCGAACTTCACGCCCCGGCCCTTGCCGGCGGGGGTCGACGTCGGCCCCGCCGAGGTCGCCGGCGTCGCGAACATCATCCCGCCCTCGCGGTCGAGGTTCCCGGCGAGCACGTTGACGACGTCGACCAGCCAGGACGCGAGCGTGCCGAACTCCTGCGTGCACGTGCCGATGCGGCCGTAGACACCGGCGCGCTCGGTACCGGCGAGATCGCGAGCGATGCGGCGGATCACATCGGCGTCGATCCCGCACACCGGCGCGACCGACTCGGGGGTGAACGTCGGCGCCAGCCGCTCGATCTCGTCGAGGCCGGAGACGAGGCCCTCGCAGGCACCGAGATTCACGAGGTCCTCGGTGAGCAGCACGTTGACGAGCCCGAAGAGGAAGTGGGCATCGGTGCCCGGACGGATGAACAGGTGCTCGTCGGACTTCTCGGCCGTCTGCGACCGTCGTGGGTCGATCACGACGAGCGTGCCGCCCCGCGCCCGCAGCGCCTCGAGCCGGCCCGGGAGGTCGGGCGCGGTCATCAGGCTGCCGTTCGACGCGTACGGGTTCGCACCCATGACGACGAGATAGTCCATGCGGTCGACGTCGGCGACCGGCACGGTCAGCGCCCCGCCGAACATCAGCCCGGCGCTCACCTGCTTCGGCATCTGGTCGACCGTGCTCGCGCTGTAGATGTTCTTCGTGCCGATGCTCTGGTTGAGCACGCGGTTGTAGACCATGTTGGACAGGTTGTGAGCGCTCGGGTTGCCCATGTAGACGCCGACCGCGTCCCGCCCGTGCTCCTCCATGATCGGGAGCGAGCCGCGCCTCGATCTCGGCGAACGCCTCGTCCCAGGTCGCGTCGTGCCACGTGTCGCCGCGACGGATCTGCGGCGTGCGGATGCGATTCGGGTCGGCGTCGAGCGCCTTGAGCGCCGTGCCCTTCGGGCAGAGGTAGCCGTGGCTGAACACGTCCTCCTTGTCGCCGCGCACGAGCGTGAGGTCGTCGCCGTCGAGGTGCAGCTCGAGGCCGCAGGTGGCCTCGCACAGCGGACAGGTCCGGTACTCGATGCGCTTCGCCACGGCTGCTCCGCTCGGTCGGGTGCCCGGCACGACGGTCCGGCGCGGGACGGCTTCAGGGGCGTGTTCCGGGCACTCTACGCTCGCCTCAGGATGAGCGACGATCGTCTGTACTTCCGTCAGCTGCTCGCCGGGCGCGACTTCGCGACCGACGACCAGATCGCCCGCCAGATGGTCAACTTCGCGTACCTCGTCGGCGACCGAGAGAAGGGCGAGGCGCTCGTCGTCGACCCCGCGTACGCGGTCGGGGAGCTCGTCGACATCGCCGGCGTCCGACGGCCTGCGCGTCACCGGCGCGCTCGTGACCCACTACCACCCCGACCACGTGGGCGGGCAGATGATGGGCTGGGAGATCGAGGGTGTGGCCGAGCTGCTCGCGCTCGACGGCGTCGACGCTCCGATCCACGTGCACCGCGAGGAGGCCTTCGGCGTCAAGCGGGTCACGGGAGCGTCCGACTCCGACCTCGTGCTGCACGACGGCGGCGACGTCGTGCGCGCGGGCGACGTCGAGGTCACGCTCGTCCACACGCCGGGGCACACGCCCGGGAGCCAGTGCTTCCTCGTCGACGGCCGCCTCGTGGCCGGCGACACGCTGTTCCTCGACGGCTGCGGGCGCACCGACCTGCCCGGGCGGCGACGCCGACGAGCTCTACTACAGCCTCACGCAGCGTCTGGCCGCGGTCGCCCGACGACACCGTGCTCTACCCCGGGCCACATGTACTCGCCCGAGCCGTCGGCCACCGATGGGCGAGACCCGGCAACGCAACTACGTGTTCCGCCTCCCGACCATCGAGCAGTGGCGCATGATGATGGGCGCCGATCGCGCCGTGGCAGTCGAGCTCGTCACGCTCGTCGTCGTCCTCGCTCCGGCTCGGAGATGCTCGGGCCGTCCCTGTCCTCCTAGGGTCACGAGCATGGCTGACACACCCTGGTCCGGCGATGCCGTCTCGCTCGTCGAGGCGTTCCGCAGCGGCGAGCGCTCCCCCGTCGAGGAGCTCGACGCGACCCTCGCAGCCATCGAGCGCTCCGACATCAACGCGTTCTCGTACCTCGATCCCGACGAGGCCCGGCGGGCGGCGGCGGACGCGGACGTCAGCCGACCGTTCGGTGGCGTTCCCATCGGCGTGAAGGAGCTCGACGACGTCGCCGGCTGGCCCGCCACGGAAGCGTCGCTCACGCTGCGGGACGAGATCGCCGACCACGACTCCACGAAGGTGGCGCGGCTGCGTGCCGCCGGCGCGATCCCGATGGGGCTCACGACCGCGTCGGAGTTCGGCGGCATCAACCTCACGTACACGAAGCTCAACGGCGCCACGAAGAACCCGTGGAACCTCGATCACACGCCCGGCGGGTCGTCGGGCGGTTCGGCGGCCGCGGTCGCGGGCGGGCTCGTGACGCTCGCGACCGGTGGCGACGGCGGTGGCTCGATCCGCATCCCTGCCGGGTTCACCGGTCTGCCGGGCCTCAAGGCCACGTACGGCCGGATCCCCAAGGGTCCGAACATGATCATGGCGTCGCTCACCGCGGTGAGCGGCTGCCTCAGCCGGTCGGTGCGCGACATCGCCCGCTACTTCGACCACACGAACGGCTTCGACCACCGCGACCCGTACTCGCTCCCGCGGGTCGAGGGCTGGGAGGCCGGCGCTCGGCACGCTTGCGCGAGGCGCTCCGCGGCAAGAAGGCCGTCGATCGCGATCGACCTCGGCAGCGCCGCGGTGGACTCGGAGGTCGCGGCCACGGTCGAGGCGGCGGCCCGGCAACTCGCGGCCGACGCCGGCCTCGAGCTCGTCGACGTCCCGGTGCGCACGCCCGAGCTCTCCTACGAGTGGGCGCTCGCGGGCTGAGCGAGATCGTGATGCTGCTCGCCGACCGCTACCCCGAGTGTGCCGACGACCTCACGCTCGAGATCGGGTTCGGCATGAAGATCGCGCACGAGGTGTACGACATCCAGGCCCGCGCCCGCATCGAGGCGCAGCGGGTGCGGATGAACGAGACGATGGCGGCGATCTTCGACGAGGTCGACTTCGTCCTCGCGTCCACCAATCCCGACGTGGCGTTCGGCAAGGAAGGTCCGCTGCCGGCACGACGGTCAACGGCGTGAACGTGGGTCCGGGCAACAACGGTGCGCTCACCATCCCGTCGAACATCTTCGGGAACCCGGCGATGCAGATCCCGGTCGGCACCGTGCGCGGCCTCCCCGTCGGCCTCCAGGTGCTGGGTCGCCACCACCAGGAGCAGCTCCTGCTCGAGCTCGCCCGCATCGTCGAGCAGGAGCGGCCCTGGCCCCTGGTCGCCCCCGGTTCGCCGACCTGACCCCGTCCCCGTTCTCGCACACGACGCTGCACGCCAGGGCGTGCAGCGCGCGCGCCGAAGTGCGTCAGCTGGGATCGAAGAGCACCGGCAGGGCGTCGGGGCCGCGGAACGCGTAGCCCTGGATCGTCGGCGCGGGCGCGTCGGGGTCGAGGCGGAGGTTCGGCAGGCGGCGCAGGATCGCGGCGAGCCCGGCGCGCAGCTCGAGCCGGGCCAGGTGCATGCCGAGGCACTGGTGCGGTCCGGTCCCGAACGCGAGGTGGTGCTGCACCGGGCGACCGAGCTTCCACTCGTCGGCGTCCTCGAAGCGATCCGTGTCGCGGTCGGCGGAGCCGGTGAGCACGTTCACGGCGGAGCCCTTCGGGATCGGGCAGCCGCCGACCTCCGTGTCGGTCGTCGCGACGCGGCTGACCATCGTCACCGACGTCTCCCACCGCAGCGTCTCCTCGATGACCTCCGGAAGGAGCCCGTCGGGATCGGCGACGACACGGGCGAGGTCGTCGGGGTGGGTGAGCAGCGCGTCGAGCGCGTTGCCCATGACGCGGAAGGTCGTCTCCGCGCCGGCCGGCAGCAGGAGACGGAGGAAGCCGTAGATCTTCTCGTCGGTGAGGCGCTGGCCGTCGACCTCGGCGTGGACGAGCTCCGACAGCAGGTCGCCGGTCGGTTCCGTCCGCCGCGCCTCGATCAGCGTCGACAGGTAGTCGCGCATCGCCTGCGACGCGGCCAGGCCGCGCTCGGGCTCCAACGGACCGGTGTTGATCTCCTCGGCCCAGCGCGGCGAACTGCTCGTGATCCTCGAGCGGCACGCCGACGATGCCGCAGATCACCTGCACCGGGTACCGGGACGTGACCGACGCGACCAGGTCGGCGCGGCCGAGCGGCGCGATCTCGTCGAGGAGGTCGTCGATGATCGGACGGACGAGCTGCGCGTCCCATCGGTCGAGCACCGACGCGCGGAACGCGTGGGCCACGAGGTTGCGGTACTGCCGGTGCTCCTTGCCGTTCATCGCGAGGATGAGGTCGCCCATGAACCGGCCGATGACCTCGGCGTTGATGGAGCTCGAGAAGGTCTCCCAGTCGCGCAGCACCCGCTCGGCGTCGGCGTACCGGGTGACGTGGAAGCTGGCCTGGCTGTCGTCGACGTAGCTGTCGAAACGGATCACCGGGTCGTGCGCACGCCCGTGGGCCCACATGGCGTAGGGCTGGAAGGTCTCCCACTCCTCCATGCTCATGGGCTGCGCGTAGGGAGTCTCCATCGGGACCGCCTTTCCGGGCTGCGAACGCGCCGACCTGACACGGTAGTCAGGTTCGACGCGAGGGATCCCGGGTGCGCGGCCCGCGCGTTTACGCTGCCCCGATGGCACGCATCCCGCTCCCCGACGGCGACCAGCTCGAGGTCGTCAAGGCGCTCTCGCTCCGACCCGACCTCGCCAAGGCGGTCGGCGGGTTCGACGCCGCGGTGTGGAACAGCACGCTCGACTGGCGCCTCCACGAGCTCGTCCGCATGCGCGTCGCGACGATCAACGAGTGCACCGTCTGCCTGGGTTGGCGGACGCCGATGGCGGTCGAGGCGGGCGTCACCGACGACGACCTCGCCGCGGTCACCGATCCGTCGGATCCGCGCTTCTCCCCCGCCGAGCAGGTGGCGCTCGAGTACACGGCGCGCTTCTGCACCGACAGCGCGCGCATCGACGACGCGCTGCTCGCTCGACTCGGCGAGCACTTCGACGCCGGTGAGACGGTGGAGCTCACGCTCGTCATCGCGAAGTACCTGGCGATGGGGCGCTTCATGCAGGTGCTCGGCCTCGACCAGACCTGCTCGCTGCAGATGACGACGACGGGCGACGTCGTCGCGACGACCTGACCGTGGCCGGTCCGGTCGCGGTCATCGTCTGCGTCGACTGCGGTGGGCGCGCGCACCTCGTGCAGGAGGCCGACCCGGAGTCGCCGTACACGGAGGGCGACATCGCCACCTACCGCTGTGAGGACTGCCTCGACCGCTGGGACCTCGTGGTCACCGCCGAGGACCTCGACGACACGCCCGACGTCTGACTACCGCGTCGGATCCCAGGCGAGGATCTTCGCGGGACCGCCGGTGTCACCGGTACAGGGCGCCGTCGGCACTCCGTGCTCCGGGTGCACGTCGCAGAAGCGCACGCGTGCGGTCGAGCGCGGGGCTCGTGTCGCTGCCGAGGTAACGCCTGGAACGTCGCGAGCCGGTCCGTGTAGTTGCCGCCGCCGGGCAGCGAGAACGGAGTGAAGTCGGCCTGATCTCGGCAGGCTCCGGATTTCGATCGACCCGACGATGAGTCCACGCTCGAACTTGCTGTGCCAGTCGCGTCCGAAGTCCGCCGTCACGTCTCCGCTCGGCAGATACACGGTGCCGTCGCGTGCGCACCGTTGCGCCACCGTCGACGGAGCATCAGGATTGTCGTCTGGCCGTCCTGTGCGATATGCAGGCGTCGGACGAACGTCGTACGCAGCGGTGACCACGTGATCGAGCCCGATGTCGACGTCGCGGCTCGACGGTCCGGTCGCCCTCTGCGCTGGCTCTGGACGCGTGTCGACCGCGTAGTGGACCGTCAGGTTGCCGCCGGGAAGTACGGCACATGCGCTCCGTGACACGTTGCACGTGACCTGCGTCGTCGTGGCCGTCACTGCCAGTCGTTCCGATCGGTCGATCGGTTGCAGCGTCGGTCAGGGAGCAGTCGGACGTATGGCCGGGCAGGCCGGTGATCCACACGCGGCGCGCTGCTGAGGTCGCCGTGTTGTCCTCGAGTGCTCATCGCGAGGCGTCAGCTTCGATGCTCGCGCCTGGAGATGAACCGCCGGAATCGGGTCCGGCACGTCATGCGTCACGACTGCCCTCGGTCGCGGTCGGCCGTGCAGATGACCGCTGATGAAGCCGACCGGCGCAGCACGACTGGCGTGCACTCGGGTCGGCAATCGACGGCTGGCAGCGGCGCCGATGCGGGCAGGCGGAGATCCGAAATCGACCGGAACGTGTCGACCGTCGCAGCCGCGTCGGACGCCGATGATCGGCGATGACGCCGCGTCGTGCCGGATCGTCACCGTTGGCGGACCTGCGCGATCGAGACCTGCTGCGTCCCGCGTCGACCGCACGCAGACCTCGACGCGCGACGTTGCGCATCGACGTGCATCGTGAAGTCGCCGGCGAAGCAGCACCGGGCTGCTGCGTTGCGCACACGCAGCCGTCGGGCTTGCCGACTGTGCTCGCTCACGAGCGACGTGCCGCGAGTCGCCGGGATCGATCGTCCAGTCGTGCGTCGGCTCCGCCATAGAACGAGAAGTCGAAGACGTGCGGGCCACCGGCTGCGAGGTAGATCGTCACGTGAGCACCCGCAGCACCGTGCCGAGTCCGTCGAAGATAGCTCGTCGTCCCAGTGGAGTCCCGGATGCGATGTCGACGACGCGTGCCGAGCCGACGTGCCACGGCACACGGATCCGGATCGGGTCGATCGACGGCGATCGGCAGGATCGACGCGGCCAGTGGCAGGTCGAGCCGTCGTCGGTCGGCGCGAGTCGGCAGTCCAACGGCGACGCGGTGACGTCCCGGAACAGGAGCCGCGTGCGCCGACGTAGTCGGCGGTCGCATCGATCGCCGCCGGGCGATCCACATCGATCGACGCCACTCGACCACCAGGCGCCGTCGGTGCGCATCGATCCGCTCGCCGGCGACGTCATGGCCCCTGATCGCACCTGCGTCGCCATGCAGCGCGAACTGCGGCATCGAGGCGGTCGCCTCGCGGAAGTCCGTTGTGCGTCGAAGCCGGCGCACTTCACCGTGACCGATCGCTGCGCATTGGTGCCGGCGTTGTCGTTGAGGTTGCCGGTCGTGATGTCCGGACAATGTGTCCCCTGCCGGCCGGCCTGGCGCTGGCCCTGCGCCCAGTTGATCGCGGCCTGCATGCCGGCCTCGGCGGCGTAGCGATCGAAGCGGTTGCCCTTGAGCACGTAGCCCGACACGCCGTTCGTCGAACCGAACTGTCCGAGCACCGGGACGATCAGCCCGAAGATCACGAGCGTGACGAGCACGAGCACGAGGCTCACGCCGCGCTGGTCGCGGACGGGGCGACGTCGACTCGTCATGGCGTGCTCGTCGTGGTCGTGATCTGCGACGTGGCCGTCACGTTGAAGTGTACTCGTCGTTGGGCCGGCTGCGGTCCGGCACGGTCACGGTGATCGTGTAGCGCGGCGCCGATCGCGACTGTCGACCGTCGGGTTCCCGTTCAGGTCCGAGATCCGACACGACGACGTTCCGCAGCGGCTGCGCGCCGGGCGTCGCACACGTCACCGGACGAGCTGGATCGCGCTGGCCCTGCTGACCTCCGCACCACGTGATCGACGCGTGTCTGGTCCGGTGTCGTCGGCATCGCCCGGTCGGGTCGAACGCCGACGGGAAGTCGTGCGACGTCGATGGTCGCGACGCGGTTCGCCCCGCTCCACACCGGTTCCGCCGGTCGTCAAGGTCTTCGCCTGCTCGACGTCGGGCACCCAGTAGCGGGACACGACCTTCGGTCCTCGGGAGCCCTGGAGCTCGGCGCTGACGATGGACGAGGTCGGAACGACGTCGTGATCATCGCCCCGATCGCCACCATGATGATGCCGAGGATCGTGATGGCCACGAGCAGCTCGGGCAGGGTGAAGCCGTCGTCCGACGGTCGGATCGGCGCGCTCACGGTCGCGACCGGTCCCGCTTCACGAACTGCACCCGCTCGGTGGTCGGTCGCGAGCCGGTGCTCGTGACCTCGACGGAGACCAGCTGCACGCCGGGATCCGGCACCGCGCGCACGTGCTCGTGGAACGTGAGCTGGCACGGTCGACGGCGGCGACCGACGCGGTCGACGTCGGAGTCGGATCGCGGGTACGCCGACGTCGGTGACCTCGGCCGTGAAGTTGTCGCGGCTGGTGCGTGAAGCCCGACGTCGCGTCGGCGTGTAGCTCCCGGCCCGTCGCGCACGGCTCGTAGTGCGCCGCCTGGATCGCGGCGACGTAGGAGCGGAGCACGGTCTCCCCTGCGGAGACGCGGCGGTCGATGTCGGTGGAGATGAGCACGGACGCGATCGCGCCGATGATGCCGATGCCGATGATCCCGAGCAGGGTCGTCGAGACCAGGACCTCGGCGAGCGTCTCGCCTCGCTCTCCTCGTCGCCGCATCGTCACCCTCGTCGCCGTCCCACCGTGCGGCGCCCTGCCCGGCCGCCCGTCCCGAGTCGGGAGCATAGGACCGATTTCGTCCCGTGCCGCAGTCGCCACGGACTCCGACCACCCACCGCGGCCGCACCTGCACCGCCGGTACTGTGCGCCCGTGAGCGACGACCCGACTTCGCCCGACGGAAGTCCGACCGGACGGAGCCGGGCCCGAACGGCCCGGCCCGCAGGGCCGAGAGCGGAGTAGGGATGCCGAGTCACGGGACGGATCCCTTCGCCGAGACCGACGATCAGCAGGCGCTGCGCTCGCTGGCCCGCGACGTCGCCGCCCGCGAGCTCGCGCCCCGCTCCCGCGCCGGCGACGAGACCGAGGAGTTCCCCCAGGCCTCGTGGGACGCGATCCGCCAGGCCGATCTGTTCGGGATCACCATCGACCCGGCGTACGGCGGCATGGGGATGGGTGACATCGAAGCCGCCATCGTGCTCGAGGAGCTCGCCCGCGCCGACGTCTCGAGCGCGATCCTCGCCCAGCTCATCTTCAACGGGCCGCCGAGGGCAATCGAGCACCTGGGCACCGATGCGATGAAGGAGCGGTGGCTCCCCATGGCCGCGTCCGGCGAGGCGCTGTTCTGCATCGGGATCTCCGAGACCGAGGCCGGCTCCGCGGTCGGACACATGCGCGCCCGCCTGACGCCCGACGGCGACGGCTACCGCCTCAACGCGTACAAGAACTACGTCACCGGCGGCCACAAGGCCCGGGCCTGTCTCGTCTGGTGCCGGTTTCCCGGCAGCGAGGGCACCAAGGGCATCGGCGCCGTGCTCGTCGACCTCAGCGCCGACGGTGTGAGCGTCGCCGGCACCCACGAGAAGATGGGGCTCCGGGCCACGAGCGAGGCCGAGCTCGCGTTCGACGACGTGCGCGTCGACCCGGGCGACGTGCTGCTCTGCGGCGAGCCCGACTCCAACGCGGCGTTCCGCACGCTCATCGGCCACATCAACCACGAGCGGTGCGGCAACGCGGCGATGTGCATCGGCGCCGCGCAGGGCGCGCTCGAGTACGCGATCGGCTACCTGAACGAGCGGGTCGTCGGCGGCCGGCCGCTCGCCGACCTCCAGGGACTGCAGTGGAAGATCGCCGACATGGGCACCCAGCTCGAATCGGCCCGGTTGCTGCTCAAGCGTGCGGTCCACCTCGCCGGCCCGCACGGCACACCACCGCCGCTCGAGACCGCGATGGCGAAGTCGGCCGCGAACCTCGCGGCGAAGTTCGTGTGCGACGAGGCGATCCAGCTGCTGGGCGGATACGGCTACTCACGGGAGTACCCGGTCGAGCGCGTCTACCGCGACATCCGCGGGCTCTGCATCGGTGCGGGCACGGTCGAGATCCAGCGGAACTTCATCGGCACGAACCTGCTGCGCGGGGCGGTACCGAGCGGCCACGCCTGGATCCCACCGGCGCGGTGACGCACGGACGACGTCCGGAGCCTCTGACGTGCGGGCCACGTACCGACACCCGCGCGCCGCGTCGTACCGACGGCCCGGCGGACCCTGGGACGTCCCGACGCTGCCCGACGTCGTCGGCGACGCGCCCGCCCTCGCCGCGGGTCTGCGCGGGCTCGGCGTCCGGCGCGGCGACGTCGTCGCGTGGCAGGCACCGAACTGGCCCGAGGTCGCGCGCCTCTACCGCGCCTGCTGGCAGCTCGGCGCGGTGGCCGCACCGATCCACCACCTCGCCGGCGCGGCCGAGGTCGAACGTCTCCTCGCCGCGCTCGACGCGACGGTGTACCTCCCTCGCGACGATCTGCGGTCACGGGTCGCCGACCTGGCCGCGGGCGCCGAGTACCACGGCCGGCACGCGCGCGGGTCCGACGTCGCGGTCGTCATCTGGACCGGCGGCTCCGAAGGCGCGCCCAAGGGCGTGCTCCACACTCATCGCGGCCTCGCCCACAAGGCACGCGTCATGGTCGACGCGCACGGACTCACCGCCGACGACGTCGTGTTGATGCCCGCCCCACTCGCACACATCTCCGGGCTCCTCAACGGCGTGCTCGTCCCCGGCGCGGCCGGCATGCGCAGCATCTTCATGGAGCGGTGGGATCCCGAGGACGCGCTCGCAACCATCGAACGCGAAGGCGTCACGTTCATGATCGGTCCGCCCACGTTCTTCGTCGGCCTGATGGGCGCGCCGGGCTTCTCGCCCCGACGGGTCGCGTCCTTGCGACTGGTGTCGTCGGGCGGGGCCGGCGTCACGCCCGCGTTCGTGGAGGAGGCGACCGGCGCGCTCGGTGCCGTGGTCAAGCGCTCGTACGGGTCCTCGGAGGCGCCGACGATCACCACCTCACACGCCGACGATCCCGCCGGAGCGCGCGATACGGACCGACGGGCGCGTCGTCGGCGCGGCGGAGCTCCGGATCGCCCTCGACGGGGAGCTGCTCGTGCAGGGGCCGGAGCTCTTCGCCGGCTACCTCGACGCCGCGCAGACGCGCGATGTGGTCACGCGCGGCTGGTTCCACACCGGTGACCTCGCCACGCTCGACGACGGTTGGTTGACGATCATCGGGCGCAAGAAGGACGTGATCATCCGCGGCGGGGAGAACATCGCCGCGAGCGAGGTCGAGCGGGTCACCGAGTCGCATCCGTCGGTGCGCGCCGCAGTGGCCGTCGCGGAGCCGGACGAACGGTTGGGCGAGCGCGTCTGCGTGTTCGTCGTGCCCGATCCCGACGCGCCCACCTTCGACCTCGACGAGTGCCGGCGGTGGTTCGAGCACTCCGGGATCGCACGCTTCAAGACGCCGGAACGCGTCGAGATCGTCAGCGCGTTGCCGACCCTCGCCGCCGGCAAGGTCGACCGCGCCGCCCTCCGTGCTCGCCTCTGAGCGCGGTCGGCGGCATCACGGCCGGCCGACGGTCACCTCGAGCAGGTCGAGCGCCGAGCGCCAGGACCGCGCGTCGGCGTACGCGTCGAAGGCGATGCCCGGCATCCCGAGGACGTCGGCCTCCGGGTTCGTGAAGGTGTGGCCGACCCCGCCGTAGAGCTCCATCCCCCACTGCACGGTCTCCGCCTCGATCATCGCCGCCTCGAACCGGTGACGGTCCTCCGCGCTCACGATCGGGTCGGCGGTTCCCATGCACATCAGGACACGACCGGTGATGCGGCGGTTGGTCTCCACGGTGCCGGGCGGCAGCGACGCATGGAAGCCGATGACCGCGCCGAGCGGCACCCCCGTACGCGCCAGCTGCATCACCAGGGCACCCCCGAAGCAGTAGCCCATCGCCGCGACCCGGCTTGCGTCGACGCCGGTCTGGGCCGTCAGCACGTCGAGGCCCACCCGGCCGAGCCGTTGTGTCAGCGCGTCGTCACCGGCGAGGACGCCGAGGCGCTCGAACGCGGCACCGATCTCGATCGGACCGCCGTGGTAGTCGAGCGCGAACGCGGCGTAGCCGAGCGCCGCGAGGCGATCGGCGCGGCCGCGGACGTGGTCGTCGAGGCCGGGACCCTCGTGGGCGAGCAGCACCGCCGGTCCGGTCGCGCCACCGTCCGGCAGAGCGAGATGTCCGAGGTGGACGGCGTCGTCGAACGGGTACTCGATCGTCTGCGTCGGCATGTCTCGCGTCTCCGGTCGGTCGGTCGGTCCGTCGATGGGTCGGTCGGTCAGATCGGATCGTGCGCCATGAGCGCGAAGGCCAGGCCCCGGGAGGGGTCCTCGACGGCGACGCGCAACACCCAGCCGGTGGGGCCGATGCCCACGGCGTCCCACCCGTACCAGCGGAGCCGACGGCTGCGCTCGCCCAGCTCGTCGGGATCGAGCGGCCAGACCTCACCGAGCTCCACGAGCTCCGCCAGGACCATCCACGCGTCGAGTCGCCCCGCCGCCGCGCCGCGGCGCCGCCCGTGCGCGCCGCCGCTCGCGCCCGCCCAGCCGAGCCACGCGAGGGCGTCGGCGACCTCGATCTCGACCAGCCGGACCTCGGGACCGTCGAGCGCGCCGATCGCGTCGCGAACGTCACCGCGCACCGCGACCGTCGTCGCGTCGCCGTCGGCGGTCCACGGGTGCACGAGGTCGCGCAACGTACGGGCCACACCCGAATGGGGAATGCGCTCGCCGCCGGCGACCACCTCGGTGGACGTGCCGCCGGCAAGCGGTGGCGGCGAGGGGAAGGACGCACCGTCGGACCGGTACTCGGCGAGCGGGTACTCCGGCTCCCACCCGCACAGCACGCGCGGCACTTCGAGCGGATCCGGTCCGGAGAGCTCGATCGCAGTGAGGTCCTCGCCGCGCATCACGCGCTCGTGCATGCACATCACGGCCGTCGGCGTCCCGGGCGCGAACGGCGCCAGCTCCGCCCACGGGTGACGCGCCGCGGCCACCTCGGCGAGCGGACCGAGCCCGAACAGCCCGGCGACGTCGGTGAGCATGCGCGCCGCGTATTCGCCGGGCGCTTCGAGCGCGAGCCGGTACTCGACGTGGTTCGCCGCGGGCCACAGCTGCTTGCCGCGGTCGACCGCCCGCCGGCAACGGTCACGGAGCTCGACGAGCGGGGCCCACTCGCGCGCGTCGCAGAGCCGGTCGGTGGCGCGGATGATCTCGTCGAGATCGCCGATCTCGACGAGCTCGGCCAGGTCCTCGCTCACCCGCGCGTCACCGACGACCCGATGTCCTCGGGACGGCGACGATCACAGGACGCTCATCCCCGCATCGACCTTGGCGCGCAGGCGCAGGCCGAGCCGCGCCCGGTGCCACGCCGCGTCGCCGAACGTCAGCTGATCCAGCTGCGCGCGCTTCAGGAACAGGTGGAGGTCGTGCTCCCACGTGAAGCCGATGCCACCGTGCACCTGCAAGGCGCTCGCCATGACGCGCTTCGAGGCGTCACCGGCCCAGGTCTTCGCCGTCGACGCCGCGATCGCGCGGTCGGCGTCGTCGACGCCCAGGCACCAGGCGGCCCAGTACGCGCTCGACCGGATGCCCTCGACGTCGACGAGCATGTCGGCGCAGCGGTGCTTGACCGCCTGGAACGAGCCGATCGGGCGCCCGAACTGCACCCGGTCCTTGGCGTACTCCACCGCCATCGTCATCGCCGCGTCCGACGCGCCGAGCAGCTCGAGCGCGACCGCGGTGGCGCCGAGGTCGAGCGTGACCTCGGCCAGGTCCTCACCACCCAGCCGCGTCGCGTCGGCGTCCGCGAGCTCGATCCAGCCCAACGGTCGCGTCAGGTCCATGGCCGGCTCCGTCGGCGGCCGGCCGGCGGCGGCGAGGTCGACGACGAACACCGCCGGTCCGTCGTCGTCGGGTGCGACGACCAGCGCGAGGTCGGCGATCGGGGCGAACGCGACCGGGTCGGACCGCCCCGAGAGCCGCCCGTCGCGCGCTCGCAGACTCGCGGTCCCCTGGCTCCACGCGATGCACGCGGTGCGGGTGCCGCCGAGGAGGTCGGCCACGAGGTCGGCGGCGCCGGCGCGTCGCGCCACCTCGATGGTGACCGCGGTGGACAGGAACGGGACGGGTGCCACGTGGCGCCCGATCTCCTCGAGCAGCACCCCGAGCTCGACCGCACCGAGTCCGAGGCCGCCCTCCGCCTCCCCCACGGTGACGCCGAGCCAGCCCTGCTCCACCATGCGGTCCCACAGCTCGGCATCCCACCCGGCGCCACCCTCGTGAACGGTCCGGACGCGCGTGGTCGGGCACCGGTCGTCGAGCAGCTCACGCGCCGCGTCCCGCAGAGCAGCCTGGTCGGTGGACAGGTCGAAATCCATCGGCGGCGGACGCTAACCGACCACGCGGGGGCACCGGCCCGGCGCACCCGGACCTCGATAGATTGCGGGTACGAGCACCGAAACCGAGGAGATGACGTGAGCGAGTCGCCTGCCCAGTTCCGCCACGGTGACCAGCAGATCGAGCTCCCGGTCGTGCGAGGCACCGAGAACGAGCTCGGCGTCGACATCTCGAAGCTGCGGTCCCAGACCGGCTTCATCACCCTCGACTACGGCTACGTCAACACCGGCGCCACGGAGTCGGCCATCACGTTCGTCGACGGCGACAAGGGCATCCTGCGCTACCGCGGGATCCCGATCGAGGACCTCGTCGAGCGCGACTCGCCCGAGCTTCCTCGAGACGTCGTACCTGCTCATCTACGGCCACCTGCCCACACGCGCCGAGCTCGACGAGTTCCGGTTCGGGATCCGCCGGCACACGCTCCTGCACGAGGACTTCAAGAGCTTCTTCGGCGGGTTCCCGAAGGACGCGCACCCGATGGCGGTCCTGTCGAGCGCGGTGAGCGCGCTGTCGACCTTCTACCAGAACAGTGAGGACCCGCACGTCCCTGAGCAGGTGCAGCTCTCGATCCTGCGCCTGATGGCGAAGATCCCGACGATCGCGGCGTACGCGTACAAGAAGTCGATCGGCCAGCCGTTCCTGTACCCGGACAACCAGCTCGACCTCATCGAGAACTTCCTGACGATGACGTTCGCGGTGCCGTCGGAGCCGTACGAGGCGACGCCGACGATGGTGCACGCGCTCAAGCAGCTGCTGATCCTGCACGCCGACCACGAGCAGAACTGCTCGACGTCGACGGTCCGCATGGTCGGGTCGTCGGACGCGAACCTGTTCGCCAGCGTGGCGGCCGGCATCAACGCACTGTGGGGTCCGCTGCACGGCGGCGCCAACCAGGCCGTGCTCGAGACGCTGCAGAACATCCAGCGCGACGGCGGCGACGTCGACAAGTACGTGAAGCTGGCGAAGGACCCGGACTCCGGGTTCCGGCTGTCGGGCTTCGGCCACCGCGTCTACAAGAACTACGACCCTCGTGCGCGCGTGCTCAGCGCCACGGCCGAGCGCGTCATCGGCGAGCTCGGTCGGCGCGACGAGCTCCTCGACATCGCCCGCCGGCTCGAGGAGGTCGCGCTCACCGACCCGTTCTTCGTCGACCGCAAGCTCTACCCGAACGTCGACTTCTACTCGGGCCTGATCTACCGCGCGATGGGCTTCCCCACGAAGATGTTCACCGTCCTGTTCGCGATGGGCCGGCTGCCCGGCTGGATCGCGCACTGGAAGGAGATGATGGAGAGCCCGAAGACCAAGATCGGGCGGCCGCGTCAGATCTACACCGGCCCCACCGAGACGCGGTACGTCCCCATCGACCAACGGTCGTAGGCGCACCCGCGGCACAGGCGTCGTGCGCCGGACTCGTACCCGGCGACACCAACGGGGTCAGGGACGTGTTCACGCGGTCGGTCGAGCACGTGCTCGAACTGCCCGCCACGACCCCATGAGCGGCCGCGGCAGGAACGCGGGCTAGAACGAGCGGGCCCACCCGCCCGCGGCGACCGCCGACTCCGTCGTCGGCGCGGAGGTCGGCAGCGGCGACGCGGCGCGGACGTCCGACGCACGGCAGTGCGCGAACGGACCGAGGTTCTGGAACACGACGCCGGCGGTGCTGTCGCCGTCGCCGAGCGCGAAGCACAGACCCGACTTCGAGCGCGCCGCGAGCACCAAGCCCGAAGAGGTGCCGTCGACGGACACCTGGCCCGGCCCGTCCGACTCCCCCGCTGTGAACGCGAGGCTCGTCTCGGCGCGCGCCAGCGACGCCGGCGTCACCCCGCGGTAGCTGTCGGTGTCGGCCAGGATCGTCTTCGCATTGGAGAACGCCTCGCGGATGCTCACCTGCGCCGACCGGTCGTTGGCCTTCGACTTCGCGCCGAGGAACGCCGGGATGCCGATGAGCAGCAGGATCCCGATCAGCAGCACGACCGTCATGATCTCGGTGAGGGTGAAGCCGTCGGCCCGACGGACGCGGGCGGACGGCGCGGGACGCTGGACCACGCCGCACCATCGGCGCCCGCCGGACCGGGCTTGAGGGTCGCAAGCCCCGTCCTCGGAGGCCTGGTCACCCCCATGGAACCTGTGGGGACTCTCGCTACCGTGTGCTGCCACATCTCGGGAGGGTGGGGATGGCAGGTCGGGCCGGTTTTCGCGCGATCGTGATCATCGCGACGCTCGCGGTTGCCACCAGTGGCTGCGCGTTCCTGACCCGTTCGTCGGTCGGCACCGCACCCACGAACGCTCAGGCCGACGGCGTCAGCTCCGCGCCATCGGTCTCCGCCGACGGCCGGTACACCGCCTTCGTGTCCTCGGCCACGAACCTCGTTCCCGGGGACACGAACGGCGTCGTGGACGTGTTCGTCCGCGACAACTTCTCGAGCACGACGACGCGTGTGAGCACGACGTCGACCGGGGCGCAGCTCACGGTCGCGAGCGCAGACCCGTCGATCAGTGACGACGGTCGCTATGTCGCCTTCGTGACCGCGGCTCCGTTGGTGGCTGCCGACAACCAGTCCATCGACAGTCGCGACGTCTACGTCAAGGACCGCCAGACCGGCGCGGTCACCTGGGCGAGCGTCCGCACGAGCATGTCCCTCTTCGTCGCCGACTGCCTCGGCGACGAGATCAGCGGCGACGGCACCCACGTTGCGTTCCATTGCAACGAGTTGTTCCCCGTCGGTGAGGGCACGTTCGCCACGGAGCCCGTAGGGCCGTGGGTTCGCGATCTCCGGTCCGGTTCGACGTCCGGGCCGTACGGCCCGCAGTCCATCGCGAACGAGGTGACCGACTACGACATCTCCCGCGACGGCGGCGTCGTCGTGACGGCTTGGTCATCGTCGGTCCCGAAGGTCGCGATCGGCGACACGAACCTCGGAGTCAACTCGGCCCAGTTCGACCTGACCGCGTCCAGCATCGCCGTCTCGGGCGACGGCTCGACGTACGGCGTGGTGACCAGCGGCGCGGTGCAGACTGCGTCGACCGCGGCGCCGACAGCGTTCGGAACACCGTTGCCGGCGTCGTCTCCGATGGATATCGCGTTGTCCGACGACGGCACCCTCGTCGGCGCGCGGTTGATCAGCGACGGCGTGCAGGTCGCCGCGCAGCGCCCGGCCGACGGCAGCGAAGACTGGAGCATCGTCAGCCGCACCACCACCGGCGACCGGGTCGCCGCGGTCACCGACGTCGCCATGTCGGCCGACGGCAGATGGTTCGCCTTCACCTCACTCGATCCCGCCCTCGTGGGGCGCGACACCAACGCCGTCGCCGACGTGTTCACCCGGTCGGTGTTCAACATCGTCTGAGCCCGAGGCGCGCGCCGGGTCGTCCGGCTCCCCGACCGGTCCGCAAACCCACGTATTCTCCGGGCGCCATGGACCTGACCCTCACCGCCGCCCGAGCAGGCGCTCGCCGACGAGTGCCGCACGTGGCTCCGGGCCAACCTCCCCTGGGAGTACGGGCGCGGCCGGCCGCCCCGCTTCGACGACCTCGCCGCCGAGGTCGCGTTCGGGCGCGAGTGGCAGGCGCACTCCGCGAGGGTCGCTGGGTCGGCGTCGCGTGGCCCGAGGCGTACGGCGGTCGCGACGCGGGGCCCGATCGGGCACTACATCGTCACCGAGGAGCTGGCGCGTGCCCGTGCGCCCGAGCTCGTCGGCCGCATCGGCATCAACCTCGTCGGCCCGACGATCCTCGCCCACGGAACCGACGAGCAGCGCGACCGGTGGCTGCCCCGCATCCTCTCGGCCGAGGAGATCTGGTGCCAGCTGTTCAGTGAGCCGGGCGCCGGGCAGCGACCTGTCGTCGCTCTCGACGCGCGCGCGCCGCGTCGACGGCGGGTGGGTCCTCGACGGCCAGAAGGTGTGGACGAGCTACGCGCAGTTCGCCGACTGGGGCGTCTGCCTCGCGCGCACCGACCCCGACGCACCCAAGTCCAAGGGCATCTCCTATCTCGTCGTCGACATGCGCGCCGACGGCGTCGAGGTCCGCCCGTTGCGCCAGATCACCGACGAGTCCGAGTTCAACGAGGTCTTCTTCACCGACGTCTTCGTGCCCGAGGACCGCATCATCGGCCCCGAGCACGAAGGCTGGCGGATCGCCAACTCGACGCTCACCCACGAGCGCGGCGTGAATCCCCGCCAGCTCGTGATCCACAGCCAGCTCCTCGACGAGCTGCTCCGCGAGGCGGCGGCCACCGGCGCGTGGGACGACCCGCGCCTCGCACCGCGACTCGCCGAGGCCTTCGTCGAGCTCCAGCTGTTCCGGCTCCACAACTGGCGCTCGGTCTCGCGCACCGCACGCGGCGAGGCGCCCGGCCCCGTCGGCAGCATCAACAAGCTGTGGTGGTCCGAGATGAGCAAGCGGATGCACGACACCGTGATGGCCGTCCTCGGGCCCGCCGCACCGCTCTGGGACGGTGCGCGCGACAACCCCGTCGACGGCGACTGGCAACGCTCCTGGCTCTACTACCAGGCGAGCTCGATCTGGGCGGGCACGAACGAGATCCAGCGCAACGTCATCGGCGAGCGCACCCTCGGCCTGCCGCGCGAGCCGAAGCCCGCCGCTCGCTGACGATCGCGTCGCGTCCGGCCCGACGCCGACAGCACTAGATTCGCCGGCTCGGGGGTGGTCGTGGATCAGACGATTCGGTACGAGGTCGTCGGGCGCCGTCGCGACGGTCACGCTCGACCGGCCCGACGCCGCGAACGCGCAGAGCTCGCAGCTGATCACGGAGCTGGACGCCGCGTTCGACCGCGCCGAGGCGGACGACGACGTGCGCGTGATCGTGCTCGCCGCGGCCGGCAAGCACTTCTCCGCCGGCCACGACCTCAAGGAGATCCTCGCCGGCGAGGAGCACTGGGCCGCGATGCGAGCCACGCCCGAGGGCAAGCTCGCCCACGAGCAGGTCATGTACTGGGACAAGCTCGTCCGGATCCGCGACTGCCCGAAGATCACGATCGCCGCGGTCCAGGGCGTGTGCAGCGCCGCCGGTCTGATGCTCGCGGCGATGTGCGACCTCATCGTCGCCGCCGACGACGCGCGTTTCTCCAACCCGGTCGCCCGGATGAGCGGCGTCGGCGTCGAGCTGCTCATCGAGCCGTGGGAGCTCGGCCCCCGGCGGGCCAAGGAGTTCCTGCTCTGCGCGACCACGCTCGACGCCGCGGCCGCCGAGCGGATCGGCCTCGTGAACCGGGTCGTGCCGCGCGCAGATCTCGCGGCCGAGGCGCAGGCGATGGCCGAGGCCGTCGCGCTCGTGCCGCCGATCACCGCCCGGGCCATCAAGGACACGATCAACCACACCGTCGACCGCATGGGTCAACGCGAGTCCTGGCAGTACCACTTCATGGTCCACCAGTTCGTGAGCAACACTGCGGAGGCGACCGGCCGCACGGAGGCCCGCCGGGCCGGTGGCATGGACGCGGTCAAGGCCGAGCAGGCCGGCGAGTAGATGCCCGGACCTCTCAGCGGTCTCCGTGTCCTCGATCTCGGCACGCGGATCGCCGCGCCGTTCTGCGCCGGGCTCCTCGGCGAGCAGGGCGCCGAGGTCATCAAGATCGAGCAGCCCGGCACCGGCGACTTCATGCGCGAGATCGGGCCGTTCACCGACGACGGGTACTCGCTCTTCTGGGCGGTCGAAGGACGCGGCCGGCGCAGTGTCACGCTCAACCTCCGGACCGCGCGCGGCCAGGAGCTGTTCCGGTCGCTCGCGGCCACGGCCGACGTGGTCGTCGAGAACTTCCGACCCGGCACGCTCGAGCGTTGGAACATCGCGCCGGGTGACCTCGACCCGCGGCTCGTGACCGTCCGCATCTCGACGTTCGGACAGGACGGCCCGTACTCGAAGCGGCCCGGCCTGGATCGCGTCGGCATCGGGTACGGCGGCCTGCTCCACCTCACGGGGTACCCCGACCGGCCGCCGGTGCGCGTGGGCGTGACGATCTCCGACTACCTCACCGGTGTGTTCGCGGCCCAGGCGGCCACGGCGGCGCTCTACGCGCGCGACGCACGCGACGGCCAGGGCGCCGTCGTCGATGCCGCGCTGTACGGCGCCGCGCTGCGGATCCTCGAATGGACGATCGCCGCCTACGACCGGCTCGGGATCGTGCGGACCCGGGAGGGCAACCGGCTCGCGAACAGCGCGCCGCTCGACAACTACCCCACCGCCGACGGCAAGTACGTGTGCATCGTCGCCGGCTCCGACGCGAACTTCGCGCGCCTGTGCGCGGCGATGGACCGGCCCGACCTGCTGGAGGATCCGCGCTTCACCAAGCTCGTCGACCGTGCCGCCCACAACGACGAGATCAACGGCATCGTGGCCGACTGGTCGGCGGCGCGTCCCGCCGCCGAGGTCGAGGCCGCGTGCGTGGCGCACGACGTCCCGGTCGCCACGGCGTTCACCGCCGCCGACATGTTCGCCGACGCCCAGTTCGCCGCGCGTGGTGACCTGATGGCCGTCGACGACCCGGTCATCGGCCCGGTCCGTCAGCAGGCGCCGTACCCGCGGTTCGTCGGCGAGCCGGTCCCGGTCCCGTCGGGCGCGCCGGTCCTGGGGGCCGACACCGACGCGGTGCTGGCCGACCTCGGGTTGGAGCCCGACGACGATCGACGGCGCTACGCGCCGACGGCGTCGTGTGATGAGCGACGCACCGACGCAGCCGCCCCGTGACCGACGGGCTCTTCACCGAGGACCCGCCGCGCCTGCTCGGCGGCCGCTGCCGCGAGTGCGCGCAGCACCACTTCCCGCGTCTCGAGCAGTGTCCGTACTGCGGTGCGGCGGCAGTCGTCGACGTCGAGCTGTCCGACCACGGCACGCTCTGGGGCTGGACGACGGTCACCGCCCTGCCGCCGGGCGCGCTCGGGTCGGTGCCCTACGGCTTCGGCGTGGTCGAGCTGCCGGAAGGGCTCCGCGTGATCACTCGGCTCGCCGATCCCGACGAGTCGTGGACGTTCGGACAGCCGATGCACCTGCGGATCGTCGGAGCTCGGGACCGACGCCGACGGCGCCGTCGTCACCACGTGGGAGTTCGCGCCGTGACCGCCGTCGAGATCGCCGGCATCGGCCTGCACCCGTTCGGTCGGTTCGACGACCGCACCGTCACCGACATGGGCGTCGCCGCGGTCCGCGCCGCGCTCGCCGACGCGGGCATCGACCACACCGACCGACCGGGCTTCCAGGCCGCGTTCTGCGGCACCGCGTACTCCGGCGTCGCCGCCGGTCACAAGGTGCTCGGTGCCCTCGCCCGCACCGGCATCCCGATCGTCGACGTCGAGGCCGGTTGCGCGAGCGGCGGCGCCGCGCTCGGGCTCGCGGCCGGCGCGATCCGGGCCGGGCAGTACGACACCGTGCTCGTCTTCGGGATGGAGAAGATGCCCAAGGGCATCATCCGGTCGAGCTTCTTCGAGCCCTGGCGCGAGGAAGCCGGGCTCGCAGCCACACCCGCGTACTTCGCACTCCGCGCCCAGCGCCTGATGCGTGAACGCGGGATCACGAAGGACGACCTCGCGCGCGTCGTGGTGAAGAACCGCGCGCACGGCGCGCACAACCCGGACGCGATGTACCACTCGGAGACCACTGCCGAGACGGTGCTCGCGAGCCGGGTCGTGTGCGAGCCGCTGCATCTCCACATGCTGTGCTCGCCGAACGAGGGCGCGGCCGCGGTGGTGTTGCGGCGGGCAGCCGCCGACACGCCCGGCACCGTCCGGCTCGACGCCGCCGTCCTGCGGTCACACCTGCCCGGCAGCGTGCTCGGCGAGGCGACCCCGCTCGCCGGGATCGACGACGCCGGGATCACACCCCCCACGACGCTCGCCGCCGACGCGGCCTACGCGGAGGCCGGCATCGGTCCCGACGACGTCGACGTCGCCGAGGTGCAGGACACCGACGCCGCGCGCGAGCTGCTCGGCTGGGAGGAGCTCGGGCTCTGCGCGCCCGGCGACCAGGCCGGGGTGCTCGCCGCCGGTGACGCGTCGCTGGGCGGTCGGCGTCCGGTCAACCCGTCCGGTGGCCTGCTCTCGAAGGGTGAGCCCCTCGGTGCGTCGGCGCTCGGGCAGGTGGTGGAGCTGACCCGTCAGCTCCGGGGCACGGCCGGGCCCCGCCAGGTCGACGGCGCGCGCGTCGCGCTCGCCCACACCGTCGGCCGCGGTGCCAACGCCAGCGTCACCATCCTCTCCCGCTGACCGCACGCTCGATCGCCATCGGGCGACGCGGTCAGCCGCCGATGCGCGCGTTGTACTCGGCGATCGCCTTGTCGGCGTTCTGCGCCGCGCTCGCGAGAGCCGACTTGGCCGCCGTGCCCTGGCTGAACATCTGCTGCTCGCCGGCGAGGACGGCGTCGCGCACCTCCTGGTAGGGACCGATGACCGGACCGGCGGTGGCGGTGTTGTTCACCCCGTTGATCAGCTGGTCGTAGGCGACCTTGTAGCCCGGCTCCTTGCGCCAGAGGTCCTGGACGGTCGAGGACTGCGCCGCCGACTTGCGCAGCGGGACGTAGCCGGTGGCGGCGGCCCACTCGGCCTGGGAGCTCGACGAGTCGAGGAACTTGATCAGATCCCAGGCGGCCGCCTGCTTCTCCGGCGAGGACTTCTTCGGGACGTACAGCGCCGCCCCGCCGACGAGCACCCCGCCGTCGCCCTTCGGCCCCGGCATCGGACCGACGCCGAGGGACACGCCTCCACCCTCGCCGGACGAGAGGACCTGGGAGATGGTGCCGAGCGCGGCGGACGTGTCGATGCTCATCGCGTTCCGCTTCGAGCGGATCCCGAGCAGGTTGTCGAACGAGCTCGGTCCGTCGGCGCTGTTGGTGACCGCCAGCTTGTCGGCGACCATGTCGTGCATCCACGAGAAGATCTCGAGGCCGGTCGGGTTGTCGAACGCGACCTTCGTCGCCCGTGCGTCACGGCCGTTGCCGTTGTTCACGTACGGCACGCCGGCCTTGGCCGACATCTGCTCGATGTACCACGGGTCGAGCTTCAGGCCGTAGCCGTACTCGTACTGACCGGTCGCCTTGATCTTCTTGCTGTACTCCGTCACGTCGTCGAGCGTCGTCGGCGGCTGGTTCGGGTCGAGGCCGGCGGCGGTGAACGTGTTCTTGTCGTAGTAGAGGACGGGGTTCGACACGTTGAACGGCATCGGCCACAGCGTGCCCTTGACCGAGTAGTAGGCGAGCGTCCGCTCGATGAAGTCCGACGTGTCGTACTTGTCGGCCTTGACGCACGCGCCGCATCGGCAGGATCGACTGCGTGTCGATCATCTGCTGCGTCGCGGTGTCCTCGATCTGCACGACGTCGGGGAGGTCGCCGGTGCGCAGTCCCGCCTTGTACTTCTCGAACGTGTCGCGGTAGGTGGTCTGGTTCACGAGCTTGACCTTGACCTTCGGCTGCTGCGCCTCGTACTCGGTGATCAGGCGCTGGAGGGCCTCCTCGTTCGCACGCGTCATGGCGTGCCAGAACGTGATCTCGACGGGCGCCGACGCCGACGCCTTGTCCAGCGCGCCGACCGGGCACTGCGACGCCGCCGCGCCGCCACCACCGCCGTTCCCCGAGCCACTGCTCGCCGCCGCTGCCCGCCGCACGCGCCGAGCGTCACGACGAGCGCGGTGAGCGACGACGGCCATGATCCTGAACTTCGACATGTCGACCTTTCGGGACTCCATCATGGGACTCATCCTTTCACTGCGCCGGCCGTGAGGCCGCGCACCAGCTGCTTCTGGAAGAACAGGAGCAGGATCACCAGCGGGAGCGCCGCGATCACGACACCGGCGAACGTGACGTTCACCTGGTCGATGCTCGTGGCCGCGCAGCTGCTTCAGACCGATCTGGACGGTGCGGTAGCGATCGTCCTTGGTCACCAGGAGTGGCCACAGGTACTGGTTCCATGCGCCGAGGAAGGCGAACACGCTCAGCGCCGCCATCGCCGGGCGGGCGAGCGGCACCGCGACCCGGGTCATGAAGCGCCAGTGGCCGTAGCCGTCGAGCGCGGCCGCGTCCTGCAGGTCCTTCGGGACCTGCAGGAACGCCTGGCGCAGCAGGAACGCACCGAAGCCGGTCGCGAGGAACGGCACGACCAGGCCCGGGTAGCGTGTTGTACCAACCCGAGATCGGTCACGCGTCGTCAGGTTGGTGACGATCGTGATCTCGAACGGCACCATCAGCGTCGCCAGGAAGACGACGAACAGCGTGCGCTTCAACGGGAACTCGAGGAACGCGAACGCGTAGCCGGCGAACGTCGCGGTGACGACCTGACCGACCGTGATGAGCGATGGTCATGACCGCGCTGTTCAGCAGGTAACTGCGACATGTGGCCGTCGGTCCACGCCTGCGAGTACGCGTCCCACTGCGGATGGAACGGGAAGAACTGTCGGCGGCCGTGCCGCGATCTGACTCGGCGTGAGCAGTGAGTTCACGACCGTCATGTACAGCGGGAAGATCACGACGAGCGCGAGCACGGTGAGCAGCGCGTAGCGCGCCGACGATGCCCGACGTGGTCGCCGGAGGTGCGCGGGCACTCGGCGCCCGCACGGTCGTCAGCGGCCATAGTGCACCCGCCGTTCGAGCACGCGGATCTGGACCGCGCGTCAGCACCAGCGTGATCACGAACAGCGCGATGGCGAGCACCGCGGCCTTGCCGTCGTTGTTCTCGCGTGCGCAGCGTGTTGTAGATGAAGTACGTGAGCACGTTGGTCCGCTTGAGCGGACCGCCCTGCGTCAGCAGGTCGATCTGCCCGAAGGTCTGGAACGCGAAGATCGCCGCCGACGACCACCGCGAAGAAGATCGTGGGCGACAGCAACGGGAGCGTCACGCTGCCAGAAGCGCGTCCAGGCGCCGGCGCCGTCGACCTGCGGCGGCTTCGAGCAGCTCGTCGGGGATCGCCCTGGAGCCCCGACGACATGAGGATGAACGTGAGTCCGAGCGTCTGCCAGACCGTGATGAGCGCGACCGCGGCCAGCGCCCAGGACGGGTTGTCGAGGATCGGCGGGCGTCGGGTTCGACGCCGAGCCACGGCAGCAGCCCGACCACGCGGGTTGAACAGCGTGCCGAAGATCACCGCCGCGACCGCGACCGAGGTCGCGACCGTCGACGAGAAGATCGTGCGGTAGATCGCCGATGCCCCTTCAGCTTCTGGTGCGCGACGACCGCAAGGCCGAGGCCGAGCACGATCCCGGTCGGGCACCGTCATGAACGCGAACGCGCACCGTCGTCTTGACGCTGTTGAGGAACTCGCTCGACGTCGAGCACCTCGCGAGTACTGGTCGAAGCCGACGTAGCGCTTCGGCAGGCCCGGGAACGGCGGCGTCCGGTAGAAGCCGAGGTAGAAGTTCTTGAAGAACGGATAGAAGATGAACACGCCGAAGATCACGAGCGACGGGAGGAGCAGCAGGAAGGCGAGCCCGCCTCGCGACGCCGGCGCCGACTCGAGCGCCGTCGCGACGGCCGGTGCTCGCGGCGACGTGACGGCGGCCGTGGCGCTCACGGCGGTGTCCGATCCGGCAGCTCGGTCTCGGCGTCGAACAGGTGCAGGTGCTCCGGATCCGCGGTCGAGGTGCACGGCCTCGCCGACGGTCGGCGGCACGATCGTGCGCCGCCTGGCGCACGATGACCATCTGGCCGTCCTCGAGTCGACAGACGACGTGCCGCTCGTGGCCGAGCGACTCGATCACGCGTGACCGTCGCCGGCAGGCCGCCGCCGCCGATCCAGCCGGAGGTGCTCGGGGCGGACGCCGATGACGACGCGTCGCGCGCCGGCGGCTCGGATCGCGGCGGCGTGGCCGGCCGGCACCGGGAGTCGACTCGACTCGACCGCGAGCGACGCGTCGCCGTCCTCGTCGACGAACGCGCCGCTGACCGTGTTCATCGGCGGGTTCCCGATGAAGCGAGCGACGAAGAGGTTCGCGGGCCGCTCGTAGACCTCCTGCGGCGGGCCGACCTGCTGGAGCACGCCGCGTTCCATGATCGCGATGCGGTGACCCATCGTCATCGCCTCGACCTGGTCGTGGGTGACGTAGACGACCGTGGTCGCGAGCGTGCGTTGCAGCTCGATCAGCTCGGCGCGGGTCTGCACCCGCAGCTTCGCGTCGAGGTTCGACAGCGGCTCGTCCATGAGGAACGCCAGCGGGCGGCGCACGATCGCGCGGGCGAGCGCGACGCGTTGACGTTGGCCACCCGAGAGCTGCGCGGGCTTGCGGTCGAGCAGCTCCTCGAGACCGAGCGTCGGCCGCCGCGTCGGCGACGAGCCGTTCGCCGTTCCTCCTCGGTCGACGTTGCGGGTCCGCAACGGGAACTCGATGTTCCGGCGCGACCGTCATGTGCGGGTACAGCGCGTAGCTCTGGAACACCATCGCGATGTCGCGGTCCTTGGGCTCGACGTCGTTGACGACGCGGTCGCCGATCGTGATCGTGCCCTCGCTCGGGTCCTCGAGCCCGGCGATCATGCGCAGCGCGGTCGACTTGCCGCAGCCCGACGGCCCGAGCAGCACCAGGAACTCCCGGTCCTCGACCTCGAGCGTCAGATCGTCGACGGCGACGACGTCGTCGAAACGCTTGGTCACGTCTTCGAGCACGACTCGGCCCATGGCTCCTCACCCGTCGATCGACGCGGGACCCTAACGCACGCCACCGTCCGGGAGGTGAACGGCGCGGTCGGCGCGCCGGAGATACGGACCGGTGCCGTGCCGACGGCGCGCTCAGCCGCGGAGGAACCAGCCCTGCGGGTCCCATCCCCGCAGCGCCGCGACCTCGCCGGCGTCGGCGCGCGCGAGCTCCGCCACCGTCGGCGCCGACCGCGCAGATCCCAGCCGCACGCGGCCGACCGCGCGGGCGACCCGGTCCGCGACCGGCCCGTCGCCGTCCGGCACCGCGGTGAGCACGAGCTCGCCGTCCTGCTTCTCGAGCGTGCCGAGATCGGTGACGAGGGCGCGCACCGTCCGCCCGGGTGAGGTCACGTAGCCGCACGCCTCGGGCGTCCGCGCCGGGGTGAGCGTGGCGACGACGACGTTCTCCGCGGCCACCGACGCGACGTCGTTGCCGCCGCCGCTGCCCGACGAGGAACGGACCGTCGGGGATCAGCGTCGAGTTGATGTTGCCGGCGCGGTCGACCTGCGCGCCGCCGAGGCAGCCGATCGTCGTCGTGCCCGCGCCGCCACGAGGCCGCCGAGCACCATCGCCGCGTCGCCGAGCATCGTCGCGGTCGGGAAGTTGCCGTGGTTCAGCACGAACGGGTCCCCGAGCATCGGCTCGTAGCCCCACAGGCCGATCTCCGCGGTGAGCTGCACGGCGCTGCCCTGTTCGCGCGCGCGTCGCACGCCGAGCCAGGCCGCGAGGTTCGCCACGCCCGCGCCGGCGAGCACGGCGTGCGCCCCGAGCGCGTCGACGCGTTCGGCGAGGTGGCGCGCCGCGAACGTCGCCGCACGCTCCCAGGCGTTCGGCGGCGCGTCCAGGTCCAGCGACGTGCTCCGCGCCGCGACGCGGCGTGGACCGCCGGGATCCGCCTTGGCCCGCAGCGCGCGCGACCCGCTCGTCGCCGAGGCGCTCGAGGTACTCGGCCTGGTCGGCCGGCTCCAGGACCCAATGGCGGATCCACTCGTCGTAGTCGTCGCGCCGGGACGCGGCGCGCGCCTCGATCCAGAAGTCGTAGTCCTCGCCGTAGCCGTCGACCGGCAGGTCCCGGGCGAACAGTCCGCCGGGGTGCGCGCCCATCGGCACCTCGCAGACCGCGAGCACGCGGTGCGCCGGGATCCGGACGTGGTCCGACCACGGGCGCAGGTCGTCGACGACGCGCTCCACGGTGACGATCGCGCCCGCGACGCGCGCCGAGCGCACCCCACACCCCTTCGAGCAGTGGCGGGTGCCACCGCGACGTTGCCGGCACGGTCGGCGACCGGCGCGTGCAGGATCGCGACGTCGGCCTGCAGCGGCGCGAGGAGGCCGACGCGCGCCGAACGGCGTCGTCGACCTCGGCGAAGGCGTCGTTCTCCGCCATCGACGAGCCCGCGATCGAACGAGTGGTCGACCGCCGGCAACCCGCGGGCGCCCGCCTCGAGCCGCTGCGCGAACGCGAGGAACGACCAGTGCTCCACCGTCGACCGCGCCCGACGTGTAGCCCCGCTGGAACCACGGGTTCGGCGTGAAGTTCGGGAACGTGTCGCCCGAGTAGCCGGTGACGACCTTCTCGACGAGCCCGCCCCGGAAGAACAGTGCGCCGAGGCTCGACAGGCTCAGCATCACGAGCGTGAACCGCGGGTCGCGGTCCCACCACTGCCGGACCACCTCGCGCGACCGCGGCGCTCCAGCGGGTGTGCCCGACCACGAGGTGCAGCGCGTCGCCGGCGCGCACGTGCTCGCGCACGGCGTCGCGTCGACTCGTCGTCACCTTCGGTCCGGTCCGGCACCATCAGCCGGCGTCGAGCACGAGGTCGGCGACGCGCTGGCGGTGCCACGACCGGCCGCCGCCGAGCACGTCGTTCTGCTTGGCCCGCTGGTAGAGCACGCCGGCGCCGCGACTCCCAGGTGAACCCGACCGCGCCGTGCACCTGGATGTTCTCGCCGGTGACCATGACCGCGGCCTCGCCCATCTGCGCCTTCGCGATCGACGCCGCGCGCCCCGCGTCCGGGTCGTCGGTGTCGGATGCCCAGGCGGCGTAGTGCACCCCGACGCGCCCGAGCTCGGTCGCGTGCAGCATGTCGACGAGCTTGTGCTGGATCACCTGGTGCGACGCGATCGGCCGGTCGAACTGCACGCGCTGCTCCGCGTAGTCCATCGCCATCGCGATCGACGCGTCGCAGACGCCGGTGAGCTCCGCCGCGAGCGCGACCGCGGTGTCGTCGGCGACCGCGCGCCAGACGGCGGTGTGGTCGCCGCGGCGGCCCGACCGGCACCGCCGGCGTGTCGTGCAGCACCAGGCGCCCGACGCGCCGGCTGCGGTCGAGGCTCGGCACCGGCTCCACGTCGGGCGCGTCGATCCGGAACGTCGCCAGACCGTCGGGCGTCCGCGCGACCACGAGCACCCACGTCGGCGTCCGGGCCGTCGAGCACGAGCGGCTTCTCGCCGGTGAGCGTCCACGCGGCGCCCGAGCGGCGGGCCCGCGTCCGGACGCGCGTCGACGGGATCGCCGTGGCCCGACTCCTCGAGCGCGACGGTGCCCGATGCTCGCCGCGCGCGAGCGGCGACGGCGAGGTCGTCGAGTCCGAGCCGACGCGCCGCGTCGGCCGCGACCAGCGACGAGAGGAACGGCCCCGGGAACGCCACCCGTCCCATCTCCTCGAGCACGACGACCGCGTCGACCAGCCCGAGCCCGAGCCCGCCGTGCCCTCGTCCGACGAGCAGGCCGGTCCAGCCGAGGTCGACGACCGCGCGCCAGTCGGCGGTCGCCGAGCCCGTCGCGCGCGTCGGAGCGGGCGGCCCAGTCGGTCATGAACGTCGCGCACCGCGTCCGCGGAGCGCGTCCTGCTCTTCCGAGAACGTGAAGTCCATGTCCCCGCCGTGCGTCCCGGCCCATCCGGCCGGGCGAGCCTACGGGGCCGCGGTCTAGGTTGACAACCCCATGGACTTCGCCCTGACCGACGAGGACATCGCGTTCCGTGACGAGCTGCGGGCGTGGCTCGACGCCGAGCTCCCGCGCTTCCTCGCCGACTGGTCCGACGCCGGTGCTCCGAGCGACGGCGACGGCTTCGATCGCACGCAGGCGCGCCGCCAGGACTGGCAGCGGCGTCTCGACGACGGCCGCTGGGCGGCCATCAACTGGCCGCGCGACTGGCACGGACGCGAAGCCACGCCGGTCCAGAACGCGATCTACGCCGAGGAGATGGCGCGGGTGAAGGCGCCCGGCATCTACAACGCGAACGGCATCTGGCAGATCGGCCCGATGATCCTGCAGTGGGGAACGCCGGAGCAGCAGGCGCGGTGGCTGCCCGGCATCCTCTCCGCCGAGGAGCACTGGTGCCAGGGCTTCAGCGAGCCCGAGGCCGGCTCCGACCTCGCCAACATGCGCACGCTCGCGATCGCGCGACGGCGACGACTACGTGGTCAACGGGCAGAAGACGTGGATCTCGTCCGCGCACCTCGCGCGGTGGGGACTCTTCCTGCTGCGCACGGATCCCGACCGCGTTCGAGCGGGGCGCGAAGCACGAGGGCATCACCGTGTTCATCGTCGACCTGCACACTCCCGGGATCGAGTGCCGGCCGATCCGCGACATCACCGGCGACACCATGCTGAACGAGGTCTTCTTCACCGACGCGCTCGTCCCCGTCGAGTGCCGACTCGGGGGCGAGGGCGAAGGTTGGCAGGTGGCGATGAGCACGCTCGGCCACGAACGCGTCGGCACGGCAGGCCTGTCGATCACGATGGCGGCCGATCTCCGGGCGATGATCGCCGCCGCTCGCTCGGTGAACCCGGACGCGCTGCGCGACCCCCTGCTCCGCGATCGCGTCGGCCGCGCCTTCGCCGAGATCGAGCTGACGCGCCTGCTGAACTACCGCGCCCTCACCAAGATCGTGAAGGGTCAGCCGAACTGGCCGGAGGTCCCGCTCGCCAAGCTGCAGTGGTCCTCCATCGCGCAGATCGCTCGCCGAGCTCGCCGTCGACCTGCTCGGTCCGGCCGGTCTGCTCGCCAAGGGCGGGCCGGACGCGGTCGACGGCGGCCACTGGGCGCGGAACTACTCGTGGCAGCGCTACACGTCGATCGGCGCCGGCGCGACCGAGATCCAGAAGAACATCATCGCCAAGAAGGCGTTGCGACTGGAGCGCAGTGACGGGCCTGAACTGCGGCTTCGCGGCGGCAGTCGACGACGCTCGTCTTGAACAGCACTCCATAGCACATTCTTCGAGGATCTCACCGAGACTGCGCCCACCGGCCCGTCGCCCTTGTCTACGGCGCGCTGTCGCCCGTCTGCGATTGGTAATGACCCCGGAACCCTTGCCAGCGTCGGCGCGACGCAGACAACTTCTCGTCCGCGACCGGGTTCGGTGCAGGTTCGACGCTCTGGACCGTGACGCACGCGAGACGCTCGACGGTCCGGCCACGGCCTCGTGCAAGAGAACGGGGCACTTAGGCTCTGGTGGCCGACGGGCCCGCAGACGACAATCATCGGTGAGCGCCAGTCACGGCGGCCCGTGTCGCCTCCCCGCCCGCAAGCGCTGTGGGCAGCCGGGCTGCCGGGCTGGTGCTCACGGGGCAGCCAGTTGTTGTTCGGGACGGGAGCGGTCGAGCGTGATCCGTCGCGTCGGCGACCCCTGCTCGGTCTTCGGGGGACGTTTGGCCCTGGCGTGGCGAGGGGGTCGCGACAAGAGTCGCGTCCGACCAACCAGCCGGCATTCCGACGGGAGAGGCGGTTGTCATGAACGAGACCACTGAGCGCACGAGCCATCACACGATCGGTAGGTCTCGTCCTCGTCTCTCTTGCCTGGCTCACTGTCGCGACGGTCGTTGACCCTGGTGTTCGCCGGCTGCGCCAGCAGCTCGAGCACGGCCTCGAAGGGCACCTCGGCCTCGACCGCCGGCACGAAGAAGGTGTCCAACGACTGGGCCCTCGCCTACACGGGTGGGACCGCGGGCAAGGCCGACCAGCCAAGTCCCCGGTGACCATCGGCTACGTGAACCAGCAAGGGGGTGTGCCGGCGTTCCCCGAGGCCACGCAGGGTCTCGACGCCGCGGTGAAGTACGTGAACGACGAGCTCGGCGGGATCCAGGGCCACCCGATCAAGATCGAGAGCTGCTTCGTGATCGCGAACGAGGACGGCCAGAAGTGCGGGACGCGCCTCGCGAACGACGACAACGTCAAGCTCGTGATCACCGGAGCGATGACCGTCGGCAACCAGGCGCTCTACAACATCGTCGCGGCGAAGAAGCCCGTCATGGTCGCCAACCCCGTCGTGACCCCCGACTTCCTCACCGCGGGCACGTACGCCTACACGCCGGGTGGGCCCGGGGTCGTGCAGGGCATGGCCGTCTTCGCCGGCAAGTACCTGAAGGACATCCACAAGGTCGCGGTCGTCTACGGCGACAGCGAGGCCGAGGTGTTCGGGGCGGAGAGCCTCCTCGTGCCCAAGCTCAAGAGCTACGGGATCACGGACGTCACGTTGCAGAAGATCTCCGACGCGCCGACCGCTCCCGACGTCCAGAACGCGCTCACCGCGGCCGGCGCCGAATCCGCCGACCTGGTCATCCCGATCGTCACCGTCCAGGGTTGCATCGCCACCTATGACACGCTCAAGTCGCTCGGGATCAAGACGCCGGTGGTCACGACGGGGCTCTGCTTCGGCACCCCGATGACCAAGCACCTCGCCGATCTCGGCTCGAGCGACACGGTGCCCGACGGCTGGTACTTCGGGGACTACGGATACAGCTACTTCGTGCCCGACGAAGCGTCCGGCATGACCACCTACCTGGACAAGATCCAGCAGTACGGCCCGCCGAACGTCGAGTACACCGGGTTCGCCGGTCCGACCTTCGCGAACCTGATGACCGCGGCGAAGTTCTACAACCAGCTGGGACCGGATGCGTCGACCGCCACGCTGCTCTCGACGATCAAGGCCTTCAAGGGTCCGATGATGATCGTGGCCGGACCGATGAACTGCGGGTTCTCCACCCCCTTCGTCTCGCTTTGCGGCACCGAAATGGGCATCATGCTGTACAAGAACGGCAAGTGGTCGGCGATCGCCTCCGGAGTGAACAACAAGCCGATCGACCCGTACGCGAGCTGACGCCGCCGATCGACGAGGCTCGTGATGCCCGACGACGAGCGCCTCGTACCTCCTCGGACGGGGATCAGGTCACTGACGCTCCCGCGGGTCGCGCCACGCGCGTCGCCTGACCATCGCCGCGGCGGTCGGCCTCGCGCTCGTCGTCGTCATCGTGACGGACCACGATCAGCTGACGGCCGTGTTCGGCGGGATCGGGACGGGCGCGCTCTACGCGGCCATCGCGTTGGGTGTCGTCCTCACGTTCAAGGGCTCCGGCGTCGTGAACTTCGCCAACGGCGCCGCCGCGATGTACGTCGCCTACATCTACAACAACCTGCGCACCCAGGGTGAGGTGTTCCTCCCGCCCCTGCCGAACCCACTCGCCCCGATCGAGGGCCTCCTGCACGCGGCCGGGGCGACCGGCGTCGACCTCCCGGGCTGGCCGACGCATCTCGGCTCGGGGACACCGATGGCCGCCGGTCCGGCCATGGTGGTCGCGCTGCTCGCGGCCGTCGTGCTCGGACTGCTGTTCCACCTGTTGATCTTCCGACCGCTCCGCGACGCACCGCCGGTCGCGAAGGCCGTCGCGTCGATCGGGCTGTTCATCCTCCTTCCGGCGATCGTGACCCTCCGCTTCACGTCGCAGGCGCAGGCGGTCCAACCGATCCTCGCCAAGCATCCGGTCAGGTTCCCCGGCCGGCTCGTGATCCCGAACGACGACCTGACGCTCGCGATCATCGTCGTGGTCGTGACCGCCGTGCTCTGGGCGGTGTTCCGCTACATGCGCTTCGGCCTCGCCACCCGCGCCGCGGCCGAGAACCAGAAGGCCGCGATGCTCATCGGGTTCTCGCCCGACCGGCTCGCCGGTACCAACTGGATCCTGTCGACCGTCCTGACCGGCGCCTTCGGCATCCTCGCCGCCTCCGTCAACAGCTTCATCGATCCCTTCACGGTCACGCTGCTGATCGTGCCGGCACTCGCCGCGGCGCTCCTCGGCCGGTTCAGCTCCTTCTGGGTGACGACCGCGGCCGCGTTCGGGATCACGATGACCCAGTCCTGGTTGGGATTCCTCGGCACCAAGGACTGGTTCCCCCATGCCGGGACCGGACCGATCCCAGGGGTCAAGGAGGCCCTGCCGTTCCTCGTGATCGTGCTGGCCCTGTACTTCCAGGGGCGCTCCCTCCCCAGCCGCGGCGCAGGGACCGAACGCCTCCCGTTCGCACCACGCCCGGACCACGTGGCGATCCGGGCCGCGTTCGCCGGCGGGTTGTGCCTGGTCGGGTTGCTCACGCTCGGCTCGCAGTGGCGCACCGCGATCGCGATCACGCTGGTCGGCACCGTCATCTGCCTGTCGCTCGTGATCCTCACGGGATTCCTGGGCCAGATCTCCCTCGCCCAGATGACGATCGCCGGCGTCGCCGGGCTTCACGCTTTCGAAGCTGGTGACCGATTGGAACGTCCCCTTCCCCATCGGACCGCTCGCCGGTGCCGCGGTCGCCGCGCTCTTCGGACTCCTCACCGCGATCCCGGCGCTGCGCGTTCGTGGGGTCAACCTCGCGGTCGTCACCCTCGCGTTCGCGGTCATGGTCGAGAACGTCGTGTTCAAGAACACGGCGTGGAACGGCGGACTGAACGGTGCGAAGGTTCCTCCTCCGAGCTTGTTCGGGATGGTGTTCGGCCCGAACCGCGTCACCACGTTCGGCGACGGCAAGCTGCCGAACCCCTTCTTCGGCGTCTTCTGTCTGATCGTCGTGGTGTTGCTCGGCCTGGTCGTCGTCAACCTGCGGCGGTCCGTCACGGGACGCCAGATGCTCGCGGTGCGATCGAACGAGCGCGCCGCGGCCGCGGTCGGCATCAGCGTGTCCGGGACCAAGATGCTCGCGTTCGGGCTGGCCGCCTTCGTCGCCGGTCTCGGAGGTGCGCTGTCCGGGTACAACTTCGGCTCGGTGACCGGGCTGACCTTCGGGAGCATCGCGTCGCTGACGATCTTCGCGTTCGCGTACCTGGGTGGCATCTCCAGCGTCACCGGCGCCGTGCTCGGCGGTTGCCTCGTCACGGGTGGCATCGTGTTCACGGCACTGGATGAATGGTTCCACGTCGACCAGAAGTACAGCCTCTTCCTCGGCGGCCTCGGCCTCATCATCACCGCGGTCCTGAATCCCGAAGGGGTCGCCGGCGCGTTCCGCGCCGGCGCGCGCTACCTCTCGAACCGCGCGACAAGGTCGGCGCAGACACCACGTCGCCGCGTCGCCCCGCCCGAGGACGCGTGATGGCGCTCCTCGAGACGGAGGGACTGGCCGTCACCTACGGCGGCCTTCGCGCGGTCGACGACGTCGACATCGCGGTCGAGTCCGGTCAGCTGGTGGGGCTGATCGGTCCGAACGGCGCGGGCAAGACGACCTTGATCGACGCGCTCACCGGCTTCACCCCGTCGTGGGCCGCGTCCGGTTCGCCGACCGGGACATCACGGGACTCGCGGCCCACCAGCGGGCCCGGCTCGGCCTCGGCCGAACGTGGCAGTCGGTCGAGCTCTTCAACGATCTCGACGTGGCGGAGAACCTCCAGGTCGCGGCCGAGCGCCAGAGCGCCTCCGGCTTCCTGCTCGATCTGGTACGGCCGCGACGCGCCCGCGACACCTCGGCAGTCGAACGGGCCCTCACCGCGCTCGACCTGGAGGACCTCCGCACCCGGGCGCCGAACGACCTGTCGCACGGCCAACGCAAGCTGGTCGGCGTCGCCCGAGCGCTCACGGCCGAGCCCCAGTTGGTCTGCATGGACGAACCCGCGGCCGGCCTCGACACGGCCGAGAGTCGAGCGCTCGGAGCGCAGCTGCGCCGCGTCGTCGACAACGGGGTCGCCATCCTGCTCGTCGATCACGACATGAGCCTGGTGCTCTCCGTGTGCGACTACCTCTACGTGATCGAGTTCGGCAAGCTCATCGCGCAGGGCACGCCGGCCGAGGTACGGGCCGACGAACGGGTCATCGCCGCCTACCTCGGCGAGGCGCGCCACACCGACCCGTCCTCCGAGGAGCCGCCATGAGCTCTCCGCTGCTCGAGATCGACCAGCTCGACGCCGGCTATCACGGCGTCACGGTGGTCAGGAAGCTCGACCTGGTTGTCGCCGAACGCGAGGTCGTGGCGTTGCTCGGCCCCAACGGCGCGGGCAAGACCACGACGCTGCTGACGGTCTCCGGGCTCCTCCCTCTGCTCGGAGGCGACATCCGACATCTTCGGGCACTCGATGAAGGGCCGGCCGGCGCAGCGCATCGCCCGTTCGGGGGTCGCCCACGTTCCCGAGGACCGGTCGCTCTTCTTCGGCTTGACCGTCAAGGAGAACCTCAAGCTCAGCACCCGCAAGGGTGGCGCCGGCACCGACCAGATCGTCGACTACTTCCCTGCGCTCGCCCCGTTGATGAACCGACGCGCCGGTCTGCTCTCGGGGGGCGAGCAGCAGATCCTCGCCCTGGGCCGCGCCCTCACCAACAACCCACGCCTGCTCATGGTGGACGAGATGAGCCTCGGCCTGGCGCCGATCATCGTCAGCAACCTGCTCCCGGTGCTCCGCCGCATCGCGGATGACACCGGCTGTGGTGTGCTCCTCGTCGAACAGCACGTCGCGCCTCGCCCTCGACATCGCCGACCGCGCGTACGTCCTCTCGCACGGAAACCTGGTCCAGCAGGGCACGGTGGCCGAGCTGATCGCTGACCGGGCTCTGCTCGAGGCGAGCTACCTCGGCGAGCAGCCTCCGGACATCTGACGACGCCTTCGTGCTCAGAGGGCGACGTCGCCGGCGTCGACGAGCAACGTGCTGCCGGTCATGAAGATGGCGAGGTCGCTGGCGCAGAACACCGCGACCCGAGCGACGTCGTCCGCCACCCCCACGCGGCCGAGTGCCAGTCGTTCGGCGTAGCTGTCGATGATGTCGCCGAGGCCGGCCCGACGGAACTGCTCGCGCCCGGCCTCGATGCCCGGAGTCTCGATCAGTGTGGGCGCGATGGCGAGCACCCGGATGCCCGCCGAACCGAGCTCGACGGCGAGGCTCTTCGTGAGCCCGCGCACCGCGTGCTTCGACGACACATAGTGGGCGACGCCCGGGCCGCCCGCCTGGTAGCCGGCAGTGGAGCTGATGTTGAGGATGACGCCACCGTGGCCCGCGGCGATCATCCGGCGGGCGGCCTCCCGGGCACCGATGAACGAGCCGCGCAGATTCACGTCGAGCACACGGTCCCAATCGTCGTCGGTCATGTCGAGCACCGGGACGCTCGGATAGATCCCGGCGTTGTTGACCCAGATGTCGAGACGGCCAATCTCGGCGACCGCGAGATCGGCGACGGCGACGATCGATCCTCCGTCGGTGACATCGAGGCGCGTGCCGAGCACGCGACGTCGGGGTGTCGGGCGGAGAGCTGCGCAACGGAAGGAGCAGTGTCATCGACGTCGCCGAGCACCACGTCGGCGCCGGCCTCCGCCAGGCGGTCCGCGATCGCGTACCCGATGCCGACGGCTCCGCCCGTGACGACGGCGGCGCGACCCTGGAGTGACAGCAGGTCGGTCAGCGTGCGATCAGAAACGTCGGCAACAGGCATCTGGCATCACCTCTCGACAAGCGGGCTGTCCACATCGTGCGTCGTGGCGCGCCGCTCGACCAGGGCCGAAGGCCCCCAGCCAGCTGCAGCTTCAAGTTCCTCGTTCGGCGACCACGCGTGCGGCATCCGTGCCACGACCCCAAACCCAGATCGTCTCCCTCGGGGGCTCGAGACTCTCGACTGATTCCACCGCCGGCATGACCCACGGCGGCGCGGCCGAAGCCGTGTTCTTCGGCTCGGTCGCGAAGCACCTCACGATGACGCCCACCGAGTACTTACCGGCGCAACGTCTGGATCGGCACGCGCCTCCTCCGCCCCTTGGAGGCGCCGCGCCAAGAGGTCGGCGTCGGCGTACACCGCCGAAGCATGGCGTGCGCCGCGTTCGGCGACGTGCCGCCCGACGAGACGCGGCGCATGGTGAGGACGATTCATCTACCGCAACGTGCGTCGAGGGGCGGCGTCCACAGCCCATAAGTGGGCCGCGCACGCTCTCGCGTGACCTGGGAAAACGCCGTTGAGCACAGCGCTCAGGTCGGGCTACTCGCCAAGAAGGCACTGCGGATGGTGCCGCGCTCGTCTCGATGACCTCCGGCTCCCCGCCGGCGCTCCGGTCGAGGCGTGGTCACGTCCGCGACGCTCCGCGCGGACGCGGCTTGCAACGGCGGCGCCGGTGTGATTCCGTGGCGCGGACTCCACCCGACCTCGAAGGAGCGACGCCGTGACCCCGCCCGCGGCTGTTCAGCGCCCGTCCGCCGGGCCCGCGAGTCCGCAACTGCGGTCTCGACGGACACCCCTCCTCCTGACCGTGCTGGCGCTCGCCGGCGTGTTGCTCGTCACCCAGCTGCTCGCATCGCCGCATTTCGTGTCGCACATCACCTTCGACAACCCGACGCCCTACAACCTCTCGGTCGAGGTGTCGAACGGCACCGACGGCTGGTTGCCGCTCGGATCCCTCGAGCCGCGCCGGGCGACGTCCGTGGGCCAGGTCTACGACATCGGTGACATCTGGCTCGTGCGTGTCTCCGCGCAGGGCGAGACCGTCGGGCAGTTCCGCGTGACGCGCAAGCCGGCTGGAGCACTCGAACTGGCACGTCGCGATCCCCCGCCACATCGGGGACGATCTCGAAGCGGCGGGCGTCCCGCGCCAGCCGTAGGCACGGCGCCTCGGGTGCGGTCACGACGGCCGCTCGAAGGTGCGAAGGCCGGGGAGCGCCCATCGCAGCCCCGCACGAGAAGGGCAGCGGCAACCACGGCCACCTGTCCTGCGCTCCACCTGCCGGCGCACCACATCGGTGCACCCGGCAACGTCGCTGCGTCCGGTCGCTTCCCCGACCTCGCCCGGCCGACGGTAGGGCGTTCGGCCCCCAGGGACAAGAGGCGGCTCGGCTGCTTCCGGCCGCACTGTCGTGGGCCTTTCAAACCCCGTGCTGAGAAGTTGTAAACGGCGCTCAAGCCGTGACAAGCGCATGTCGATCCCGGGAGTGCCGTTCGAGACCGAGCGGTGACGTCTGCGGCCTCGCTGGGGCCGTCACAACCCCCAGGGGAGATCAATGGACAACGCACTTGCACCGGAGGCCGCATCGCGCAAGCCACGCCGGGCACGCCGCCGCATCGTCGCGGTCGTGATCGGCACCGCCGGCGCCCTCGCCGCAACGGCGGCCTTCGCCGCGTGGACCGTCGGCGGCGGCGGTACGGGTACCGCGACCGCGACCTCGGCCTCGAACCTCACCACGAGCGTCGCGACCACGACGGCGCAGCTGTACCCGGGCATCACCGGGGCGAACCTGTACCTGAAGGTCAACAACCCGAACCCGTTCCCGGTCGCGATCACCTCGGTGAACGCGAACGGTGCTGCGGTGCCCGACGCCGGCCACCCGGCGTGCACGACCACCGGTGTCTCCTTCACGAACACCGCGGTCACCCAGACGGTGGCGGCCAACGGCCAGGCCACGTTCACGGCTGCGGGTGTCGCGATGTCGAACGCGTCGGACACCGGTTGCCAGGGCGCCACGTTCACCATCCCGGTGACGTTCACGGCCGCCAGCGCCTGATCACCGGCGGCAGGGGCGGGGCCTCCGGGCTCCGCCCCTCGTCGCCGATCCGATTCGAGGACCCTCGTGCGCCGCACCCTGCTGGTCATCCTGATCGTCGTCACCGCCATCGCGCTGCCTGCGGCGGCGGCGCACGCCGCCGACGAGCAGTTCACGCTCACCACCGCCTATTCGGGCCTCTACCCGAACGCCGACGTGTCGGTGCCGGTGACGGTGCACAACCCGCACGGCTACGAGCTCGCCGTTCACGCCGCCGGGGTCACCGTCGGTGACGCGGGACCCGCCTGTCCCGCCGCCAATCTCGAGGCGTCGTCCTTCGCCGGCGACGTCGTCGCACCGCCCCACGGCGACGCAACGATCCCCATCCGCATGCACATGCCCGCCAGCGCGCCCGACGCGTGCCAGGGCGCGACGTTCCCTCTTCACTTCACCGCGTCCGGCGAGCCCCTCGGACCCGACGCCGACGGGTCCGGGTCCGCCTCCACCGGCGGGTTCGCGTTCACCGGCGCCGAGTCGTGGACCATGACGCTCGTCGGCGCCGCCGCACTCGTCGCCGGTCTCGCGCTCATCGGCGTGCGCCGCCGTCGACCCTCCGGGACGCCGTCGTGAAGCGCGTCGTCGCCGCGGTGATCGTGGCCTGCATCACGCTCGGCGCGACCGCGGCCAACGCGGCGTGGACGCCCGGTGCCGAGTGCCACCGGCACGTCGGCCGGCCTCACGCTCGGCCTGCCGACCTCGCCCGCCGCCACCGCGACGAGCAGCACGACGATCCACGTGACATGGACGGCGCCGAGCAGCGGCCCGGCCCCGGCGCAGTACGTCGTGCGCCGCACCGCGCCGACCACCGCCACCGTCTGCACCGTCAGCGCGCCGACCGTGGCCTGCGACGACACCGGGCTCAGCCCGTCGACCACCTACTCCTACACGGTGCAATCGCGTATCGGGACCAACTGGGTCTCGGGACAGACGACCGCCGTCTCCGCGACGACATCCAATCCCCCCACCCTCAACGTGTCGCTGTCCGGGACCAAGACCGCCGGCACCGCGTTCAACGTGACGCTCACCGCCACCACCAACGGCACGACGACCGACACCTCGTACACGGGATCGAAGACGATCACGTTCTCGGGTCCGTCCGACGCGCCGTCGGGCGCGGCGCCGAGCTACCCCGCCAGCGTGACGTTCTTCAACGGTGTCGGCACCGCCACGCCCATCACGCTGAAGGCCGCGGAGACGGTGACCCTCGACGCCACCGACGGCACGATCTCCGGCTCGACGTCGGTCACCGTCGTAGCGGGAAGCGCGACGCAGCTGCAGTTCTCGAGCTCAACGCCGAGCTGTGCCTCGGGCACCGTCACCGTGGGCAACGGCGGCTCGTTCACCACCAAGGTGACGGCCTACGACGCCTACCTCAACCCGAAGAGCGGCACCACCCGCACGGTGAACCTGACGCGGAGCCCGACCAACCGAGGCTCTTGGAGTCCGACGAGCCTCGCGATCACGTCCCCGAACTCCGAGACGACGTCGAGTTCGACCTTCACCCGGTCGGCGGGGAACGGAAACGTCACAGTGACGGCGGCGGCGACCGGGCTCACGAGCGACACCTGCGTGGTGAAGAAGTGACGATCGTCCTCAGCCGGACGACTCGGGCGCCGCACGCTGCATCGTGAACCAGACCGACTTCCCCAATGCGCCGTGCACCACGGTGCAGCCCCACTCGCGCGAGAACTCGTCGACGATCGTCAAGCCGCGCCCGCCGGTACGCGACACGTCGGTGGCGCTGCGTTCGGGGAGCTCCGTGCCGGCGTCCTGAACCTCCACGCGCAACGACGACGGATCCAGCACCGTGCGAACGGTGATCGGGCCGCCGCCGTGGACGACGGCGTTGGTCACCAGCTCGCTGGCCGCCACGGCGGCGAGGTCGATCGCGTCGGGTTCGAACCCGGCTCGTTCCGCAGCGTCGACCACGAAACGCCGAGCTCGCCGGACGCTCTCGGGGTCGGCAGGGAGGTCGATGCCGTCGACGTGACGCTCCATCGCTCCCCTCGCCAGCCGTGCGTAGCCGTGGGCCCGTCCGCTACCCGGGCGGCGGGGCGCACAAACCGGGCCGTTCGAACCGGTGACCGGGGCGTCAGTTCGCGACGGCGCGGGTCTCGGCGCGATCGGCGCGCAGGACCTCGTCGCGCAGAGCCCGCCAGCTCTCCAGGGCATCCTCGAGCTGCACGACTCGCCGGCGTGCGTCCTTCAGCGCCTCACGCGCGTCGATCAGCTGCAGCTCCGCACTCCGGAGCGCCTGGTCGACGAGTGCGGGCACCGAGACGGCATCGCCGTAGCGAGCGAAGCGACGCCGCTCGCGCTCGGACGGCATCGCGGGCGATCCGGTCGCGGCCGTGAGCCCGGGGTCCTCGTCCATGGCTGGACTCTTCCCTGGCGCGGGCGACGCGGAAACGCCCGGGACTCACCCGTCGACGACCCAACGCTCCACACCGCAGATCGCGAACACGCGCGTCACGATCGGCGCCGCATTGATCACCCCGAGCATTCGCTCGCCGTCGCCGAGCTCGGCCTCGAGATCCAAGAGCGCCCGGACGCCGGCCGCCATGACGAACTCGACCTCCCCGAGGTCGAGCACGAGCCTGCGACGATCGTCCGTCGGTCCGCACGCCGCCTGGTCACGCACCCAGCGGGTGAAGTCCTCCACCGTCGCCAGGTCGAGTGCGGCGAATGGCACCGTGCATCGCACCGCGTCCAGCTCCACCGGATGACTCTGGACCCCACGGAATCCGCGCGCCTCACCCGTAGGGGTATTGCGAGGCCGATTGATGGGTAAGAACATCGGAGCATGGACTCCCGCCCCCCGATTCGCGTCGCGCTCACCAATGATTTCGAGTTGGTGGTGGCGGGTCTCGCCCGCATGCTCGCCGGCTTCGACGACCGGGTGACGGTGGTCGACACCGCGGTGCAGCCCGACACCGTCGACCGCCGGGTCGACGTCGCCCTCTTCGACACGTTCGCCCACGCCGGCGGCGGAATGGACGAGATCGAACGGCTGGTGAAGGACCCTGACGTGCATCGGGTCGCCGTGTTCACGTGGCAGTTCCAGCAGGCGCTGGTGGACCGGGCGCTCGCGATGGGCTGCACCGGCTACCTCAGCAAGGCGCTCGACGCGGAGCACCTGGTCTCGGCGCTCGAGCAGGTGGCCCGCGGTCATCAGGTGGTCAGCGCGGACCCGCTCCTCGACCGGCACACGAGCCCCGAACGCGGCTGGCCCGGTCGGGCCGACGGGCTGTCCGAGCGGGAGAGCGAGGTGCTGGTGCTCATCGCCGAGGGCTTGAGCAACCTCGACATCGCCCGGTCGCTGACCATCTCGCCGAACTCGGTGAAGGCCCACATCCGTTCGGGCTACCGGAAGTTGGGGGTGGCGACGCGTGCGCAGGCCGTGCGTGCGGTGCTGGACCGCGACATGGTGCGCCGCCGATAGCGACGCACCATGTCGGGTCGGTCCAGGAAGCCGTGCTGCGGTCAGTCGCGGTGCAGCGCGCGGTCGACCTTGTCCTTCACCGCGTCCACCGCGTCCTCGGCCTTGTCCTTGACCTTGGCCGACGTCTGGTCGACCTTGCCCTCGCGGCGCAGGTCGTCGTTGTCGGTCAGGCTGCCGGCCGCTTCCTTGGCCCGGCCCTTGAGGTCTTCGCCTCGCTCACTCATCGTCGTGACTCCTTGTCGATCGCTCGTGTCCATGGCGGCTACCCGGTGCGTCTCCGGGGAAACCGCGTGTGACTCATGACGACGTCGGACTCCACCCGGGCTCGGTCGCGCACGACGTGACGCGCGATCGACGTGCGATTGAGGCGCATCGGGCGCGGGTACCGAGGTGACGATGGACGACGACTCTGCGCGGCCCCGGTTCGCCGAGATCAGCACTGCGTTCCCGACGGTCCCCGAGAGTGTCGCGGCGGCGCGACGTTTCGTCGCGGTCTCGCTCCGTCGCTTCGATCTCTCCGACGACACCCTCGAGCGAGCGGTGCTCGTCACGAGTGAGCTCGTCGCGAACGCCTTCATCGCCGGGCGCCCTCCGATCCGACTGCGCGTCCGCTCGATCGCCGACGGCCGCGCGATCGTCGAGGTGACCCACGGCGTCGACGAGGAACCTTCCGACGAGCGCCCGGCCGAGTCCGATCAGATGCGCCTCACCCCGGCCGGGCGGTCACTCGTCGAATCGATGTCCGAGCGATGGGGCATCCGCCCGAGCGGTGCGGGTGTCATGGCGTGGTTCGAGGTCGACGACGGCCGGCCGGAGACGACCGAGACCGGCTCGGCCCTGTCGGGACGCGCCTGACCGCCTCGCGACGCGCGCGCGGGTAGACATCGGGGGTGGCGTCCCCCCTGCGACTCGGCATCGTCACGCCCGTCGTGACCCTCCTCCCCGGTGCGCACGCCCGATGGGAGGAGGCGGCCGGCATCGCCGAGATCGCCGAGATCGTCGGCGCGGCCGAGACGCTCGGGTACGAGTTCTGCACCTGCAGCGAGCACGTCGCGGTGCCGGTCGACGTCGCGGCGGTGCGGGGAGGGACCTATTGGGACCCACTCGCCGTCTTCGGCTTCCTCGCCGCCCGCACGTCGACGATCGAGCTCGCGACGTTCGTCCTCGTCCTCGGTTACCACCATCCGCTCGCCATCGCCAAGCGGTACGGGACCCTCGACGCCGTGAGCGGGGGCCGGGTGATCCTCGGCGTCGGCACCGGGACGCTCACCGAGGAGTTCGCCCTGCTGGGAGCTCCGTTCGAGGATCGAGGCGCACGTGCGGACGACGCGCTGCGCGCGTTGCGTGCGGCGCTGTCCGAGTCCCGACCGCACTACTCCGGCGAGTACTTCGCCTTCGCCGACGTGCTGGTGGAACCCCACGCGGTCCGCGACCGCGTTCCCATCTGGATCGGTGGTCGGACCGCGCGCTCGCTGCGTCGGGCGGTCGAGCTCGGCGACGCGTGGGCACCCTTCGGGCTGCGGACCGGCGAGCTCGCTGAGCTCATCGCCCGGGCGCAGGACACCGACGCGTGGACGCGCCGACCGGCGCCCGTCGAGATCGTCCTGCAGAACGACCGGCCGTGGGATCCGATGGCCGAGGCCGACCGGGTCGCGGAGCAACTGGGCCGGATGCAGTCCATCGGCGCGACCGGACTGGCGGTTCGCTTCGTCCACCACTCGCGTGCGCACTACCTCGACCAGCTCGCGGCGCTGGCGGAGCTCGCGCGCTGACGCCCGTATCATCGGGCGCGATGACGCTCCGCGTGGCCGCGCTGGTGAAGCAGATCCCCGCCTTCGAGCACATGACGCTCGGTTCGGACGGCCGCCTCGTGCGCGACGGCCTGGAGCAGGAGATGAGCGCCTACTGCCGCCGCGCGGTGGCCCAGGCGGTGGCCTGCGTCGCAGAGCACGGCGGGACCGTCACCGTGATCACGCTCGGACCGCCGGCCGCGGAGGACACCCTGCGCGAAGCGATCGCGTGGGCGACGACCCGCGACGTCGAGGCGCACGGTGTGCTGGTGTCCGACCCCGCCTTCGCCGGATCGGACACGCTCGCGACGGCGCGTGCTCTCGCCGCGACCATCGAGCGACTCGGCGCCTTCGACCTCGTGCTGGCCGGTCGCAACTCGGTCGACGCCGACACGGGCCAGGTGGGTCCGGAGCTCGCCGAGCTGCTCGGCCTGCCGTTCGTCACGGGCGCGCGCCACCTCACGCTCGTCGAATCGACCCTGGACGTCCGCGCCGAGCACGACGACGGCTGGGCCCAGGTCCGGGTGGACCTCCCTGCGATCGTGTCCACCGCCGAGCGCCTCATCGACCCCTGCAAGGTCGACCCGGTCGGGCGCGCCGCCGTTCCGGCGGATCGCATCTCCGTGGTGTGCGCGGCCGACCTCGGTGCCGGACCCTGGGGCGCAGCCGGGAGTCCGACCCACGTCGGAGCGACCCGCATCGTCGAGACGTCGCGCCTGCGCCGGCACGACCCGGGACTCCCGCTGCCCGAGCAGATCGCGCGTGCGGTTGCCGTCCTCACCGATCGCGGTGCGCTCGACCCGCGCCACGATCGCGACGCCGACCTCGGCACGGTGCCGGCCGCACGCGGCGGCCACGGTCATCGCATCGGGGTCGTCGTGGAGCCGCAGCGGGCCGGGCTCACGCGTGAGCTCCTCGGCGCCGCAGCACGATTCGACGCCCAGGTCGTGGCGCTGACACTCGACGCCGTCGACCTGGCCGACCTCGGAGGCTGGGGTGCCGACCACGTCGTCGCGTTCACGGGGATCGGCGTGGCGAACGAGGAGGACACGGCGACGGCGGTGACCGACTGGGCCCGCGAGTCCGCGCCGTGGGCGATCCTCGCGCCGGGGACCGCGTGGGGCCGCGAGGTGGCCGCCCGCGTCGCGGCCGCGCTCGGGACCGGACTCACCGGTGACGCGGTGGAGCTCGACGCGGACGGCGACGCGCTCGTCGCCTGGAAGCCGGCGTTCGGCGGCCGACTCGTGGCCGCGATCCACTGCCGGACCCGGCCGCAGATGGCCACGGTGCGCGCCGGTGTGCTCCCGACGTGGACGCCGCGCCGGCACGTTCCGACCGAGTCCGTCGTCCGGACCACGGCGCACAGCCGCCTCCACATCCGTGCCCGCACCCGTGAGGACGATCTCGACCTGGTCGCGGACGCGCCGGTGGTGATCGGCGTCGGTCAGGGCGTCGACCCCGCCGACTACCCGCTCCTCGACCCGCTGACGGCGGCGCTGGGCGCCGAGCTCGCGGCGACGCGCAAGGTCACCGATCGCGGCTGGATGCCGCGTGCTCGTCAGATCGGGATCACCGGCCGCACCATCGCCCCGCGCCTGTTCGTCTCGATCGGTGCGAGCGGGAAGTTCAACCACATGGTCGGCGTCCGCACCGCGGGGACGATCCTCGCCATCAACCGCGATCCGGAAGCACTGGTCGTCGACGCGGCCGACGTGACGATCGTCGGCGACTACCGCGAGGTCGTCCCGCTGCTCGCCGCCGCGCTCACCCACGCCTGACGCGGCGCGCGCTCACGGCGCGGCGAGCTTCTCCAGCGTCTCGAGCTCCTCGCCGAGGTAGTCGATGAGCGACCAGATGTCGGGCACCATCTCGCGATCGGCGACGAGCCCGAAGTCGAGGTTGCCGTTGTACGACATCAGCGTCATGTTGAGACCCACGCCGTCGACGATCGCCGAGATCGGGTAGATGCCCTCCATGCGCGCGCCGTTCGAGTAGAGCGGGAACTGCGGACCGGGCACGTTCGAGATCACGACGTTGAAGGGCAGGCCCACGCGGTCCATCAATCGGGCTCGCGCCGCCACGCGGCTCGCGGTGCCGAGGACCGACGGCGGCGTGAATTGCGCGAAGTCCTGGAGCAGCGCGGCCGGCAGCGCACCGTGCTCGCTCTTCGCGATCGACATCTCGCCGTGCATCGCCTCGAGCCGCCGTCCTGCGTCGGGCTCGTCGGTCGGGAGCACCGCCACCATCGCCGAGACGCGGTTGCCCCCGGCACCCTTCTCGCTCTCGTCCCGCACCGACACCGGCACCATCGCGAGCAACGGGAGGTCGGGCAGCGCGTCGTGGTCGAGGAGCCAGCGCCGCAGTGCACCGGCGCACAGCGCCATCACCACGTCGTTCACCGTCGCACCGAGCGCGTTCTTCACGTTCTTCACCGAGCTCATCGGCAACGAGCCGAACGCGAACCGCCGGTGCGGCGTGATGGTGCCGTTCAGCGCGGTACGGGGCGCCTGGACCGCGGGCCGCGAGAGGACGTCGTCGCGCCGCTTCACCCCCGGCGCGCTCAGCGCGAAGTTGCGCATGACCGTGCCGAAGGCCGGGATCGTGTTGCGCGCCAGGCGCAGCCCCACTCGCGGGCGCGTCGCCGCACCGACGAGACCGCGCGCCAGCATCTCGCCTTGACTCGGCTCCCGCTCCCACTGCCAGGGCGTCGACGGGGGCGGCGTCGGTGCCGGCTCCGGCTCGATGTCGAGCAGCACCCCGAGGATCTCGGCGCCGGCCACCCCGTCGATGCAGGAGTGGTGGATCTTCGTGAGCTCGGCGACGTAGCCGCCCTCGAGCCCCTCGATCACGTACATCTCCCAGAGGGGACGGGTGCGATCGAGGTGACGCGCCGCGATGCGGACCGCGAGCTCGGCCAGCTGGAAGCGGTCGCCGGGGGGCGGCACCGCGATGTGGCGCAGGTGGTAGTCGAGGTCGAAGTCGGGATCCTCGATCCAGTACGGATGGTCGATCCCGAGGGGGACGTCGACGAGCCGGCGCCGGAACGGTGGCACCAGGTGCAGCCGGGACTCGATGAGCGCGCGGACGTCCTCGTAGCCGAGCGCGTGCGGGGCGGTCGCCGGATCGAAGATCGCGAGCGACGCCACGTGCCCGTAGGTGGTGGGCGTCTCCATGCGGAGGAAGCTGCTGTCGAGCCCGGTCAGTTGCTTCATCGCGACTCCTCGATCACCGGCACCCGCGTGGCCGTCGGCGCAGGGTACGGGACCGTGGGAGCGGCGACCAGACCCCCGCGTGCGCCGTGGCGTGCTAGGCCGTCGGCTTCCGCTCGGGCTTCCAGTACACCGCGAGCAGCGTGGCGGCGCCGCCGGCGCCGAACACCGCCGCGATGAGCAGGCCCTTCCAACCGAACAACCACGTCGAGTCGATCTGCCAGTCGATCGACCACTTGCCGGCACCGATCCCGGCGAGCGCGAACCCCGTGAGCATCAGGGTGAGCACGTACTCGTAGCCCTCGCCCGGCCGGAAGATGAAGAAGCCGTTCTTCAGGTGGTTGGTGATGAGCGCCACCATCATCACGCCGATGACCCCGGCCGCGGCCAGCGGCTGGAGGAACCCGAGGATCAGCATCCCGCCGCAGACGAGCTCGGTGATGCTCGCCAACCAGGCGTGGAGGATGCCGGGCTTCATCCCGAGCGACGCGAACCATCCCGCGGTGCCCTCGATCTTCCCGCCGCCCCAGATGTGGTTGTAGCCATGGGCGATCATGACGATGCCGACCGCGATGCGCAGGATGAAGATCCCTGCGTAGAACCCCTGCACGTTGTTCAGCGCGAGCACCGCGCACCCCCTGGTCGTCCGGCGCCGAACCTACCGTGTCCCGGCCTCCGGCTCCCGGGACCGGACGGGTGCAGGCACCCCGTCGGAGGGGGTTGTGGTCGCCCTTGCCCCGGCCGGCCCGATCGGGTCGGATCAGGGGGTGCGATCCGGAGCGTGCGCGTGAACGTGCCCGGCAGCGTCGTCCGGGCCGAGCTGCGCCGGCGGCTCGGCTCGCTCGTCGCGCTGGCGGTGCTCGTGGCCGTGGTGGTGGCCGCGGTCGCCGACAGCCCTCGCGGGCGCCCATCGGACGGCGACGAGCATCGACCGCTTCCGGACCTGGGCCCACGCCAGCGACGGGGCGCTCCAGCTCGACGACGAGTCGCAGATCACCGCGCTCCGCCGCGAACTGCGCGGCGTCGGGCCTCGTGGAGGCGAGCACGCCGCCGCCTGCTCGTGAACGCGTTCCTCGAGCACCAGCCGATCACCGACATCGCCATCTACTCCGACCCCGACGGCCGGCTCGGACGTTCCATGGATCGCGCCCGGGTGCTGCGGGGCCGGATGCCGCGCGCCGGTGAGCCGGACGCGATCGCGCTCACCGACCTCGCGGCGAGGCTCCTCCACGTCGAGCCGGGCGCGGTGATCAGGGCCCGGACCTGGAGCGCCGCCGACTTGGTGTCGCTGTTCGGCGACGCCGGATTCCCGGGTTTCCACGGCCCCCGCCTGCGGCTGCGCGTCGTCGGCGTCGTCCGCACCCTCGACGGCCTCACCGCCGACGTCGAGCGGACGTCGCCCTACGGATTC